>NZ_JBKBHC010000001.1:0-524761 GCF_046297895.1 Ferrovibrio sp.
GGAAGCTCGGATCGCGCGTCGTGCGGAAGGTGAACAGCGTGTCGGTCCAGTGATGCACATACGTCACCGTCTCCTCCCGCAGATTCCCGCCCGGCTTCAGCAGCGGATGCGAGGGCGCCGTTTCGGCGACGGGGTTTGCGGCGACGGCGGCAGTGGCGGAAGACGTCATGGCTCGGCTCGGTATTTGGCTGGGGCAGCGCGGGAATACAGCAAGGCTGACCGGAACTCACGGCCTAAATCATATGTGTACATATAATATGATTCCGCCGTCTTGAACAGTGCTGATATTGCAATTTCCCACTCATTATCAATGTTTATTTTTAATATACATTTTTTAGATGCATATTTTCCGCGGCGGCCTCCTGCGCCTGCTGCCGCCATGCTGTCAGCAGCCCCGGACTAGCCTGGCAAACCGTCAGAATGCCAGATCAGGATCCGTCATGACCGCTCCCCTCGCCGCCGCGCCGCCGCCCCAGCCCGACACCGCGCTTGATCTCATGCCCATGCCGCCCTCGGCCGCCCTGCTCGGTTGGCACCTGCTGGACCATGATGCCGAACGCGGCTGGGTAAGGATCGGTTTTGAGGGGCGGCCGGATTTTCGCAACCCGGCCGGCTTCATCCAGGGCGGCCTGCTGGCTGCGATGCTGGACGACACGATGGGGCCGGCCCTGTGGCTCAAGACCGGCGGCACGCTGTTCTGCAGCACCATCGACATGACGATCAGTTTCCTCAACCCGGCCAGCCCGGGCCTGCTGATCGGCGAGGCCAGCGTGGTGCAGCATGGCCGCACCATCGCCTTCCTCGAAGGCCGCCTGAACGACGCCGAGGGCCGCCTGCTTTGCCGCGCCACCGCGAGTGCGCGGTTGGTGCCGGCCAGCCGCGCGCTTATGCCTTGAGCGGGGAACGCAATTTTAGCAGACCCACGGCCAGCAGCAGACCCAGCGTCACCAGCACCAATCCGCCGATCTGAAGGAAAGTCGGTAATTCTCCTGTGACCGGAATTCCGATCAGGATCGCCACCGCAGGCACCAAAGCCGGAAAAGCCGAGGCGCGACTGGCGCCCAGCAGTTGCACCGCCCGGCTGAAGGCGATCACCGCCACGACGCCCGACAGCACGCCCTGCACCAGGATCTGTGCCGCAAGCATAGGAAGCGGCAAAGCCGAGAGACGGTCGATTCCGACAAAGACGAGATAGGCCGGTACATAGGCCAGTGCGGCCAGCGCGGACACTGCCGCCGTCGCCTGGATAGGGTTCAGTCCCCAGCGCCGCTGCAACACCGTGAAACCGGCCCACATCAGCCCGGCCGCGATAAACATCGCATCGCCCAGCGGGGTGTCGGCACCGGCATCCAGCAACCCCGGGCCGGCGATCACCACAAGCCCGCACAGGATCACGACCACGCCGCCAATGCGTGCCGGCGTCGGCTTGTCGCGCAGCACAAGCATCGCCAGCGCCATGCCGCCGATGGTCAATGCCGCAGGCTGCATCACGGCGCCATGAGCCAGTGGTGCGAAGGCATAACCGCCAACGCCGATCAGGATGAAAGGCGGGCCGACCAGCAGGGTCAATGGAATGGCGCGAACGATCCCGACGCCGCCCAGAGAAAGCAGCCCATGCCGCAACAACCAGGGCAGCATCACCAGTCCCGCGACGCCATAGCGAATGAAAGCGATATCCCAGGCATGCAGACCGGCCGTGATGCCCGCCCGGGAAAGTGCCAGGTAACTGCCCCATATCGCAGCCGCCATAAGGCCCAGCAGGATGCCTGTCGCTGCCGTGGACAGGTTCGGCATCCATGTGAAATTCGGAAGGCTCATGTCGCGGTTCGCCATCTCGTCCTCCTCAATGAGCCTGCCCCGACAGGCGGCGGATCATGGCAATCGCTTCCTGCGGTTCCAGCCGGTTGCGGTAATCGGGATCGATATGGGCCAGCGCTATCAGGCCATCGCCGCCGACCACATAGGTGGCAGGGATCGGCAAGGACCAGCGGCCATCGCCGTTATGCTCAGGCAGGTCGTGGCCAAATTTGCGATAGAGGGCGATGATGTCATCGTCCAGATCGAACCGGATACCCAGGGCATCGGAAAGACGACTCTCGGTGTCGCTGAGCACGGTGAAACGTAGGTCGTTCTTGCCAATCGTTGCTGAAACGTGATCCGGCTTTTCTGGCGAAACCGCGATCAGGTCGCCGCCGGCCAGATGAAGAAGATCAAGCGCGCCGCCATAGGCACGCAGTTCCAGATTGCAGTAGGGGCACCAGCCGCCGCGATAGAAATTGATCACCAGGGGCCCGGAGGCCAGGCGGTCGGAGATGCGGACTGGCCGGCCGGTATGGTCGGGCAGCACCACATCAGGAAACCGGTCGCCGGCCTTGCGTACGCGGTTTAGCAATCCGTTCGCGGCCAGGCGATCGTTGGCGGCGGCAACACGCGCCGCCACGTCTTCTCCGACGCGTTCGCGCCAGCCGGCCTGAAAGTTGCGGAGTTCGGTCTGTAGCGACATGGGATGTTTCCTGTTCAGCGATGGGGTTTTCAGGCGGCGCGGGCGGGTGGCGTCCACTCCGATCCCGCCATGAAGGCATCAAGCGGCGTGGCCGCGATGTGGTTGGTGTAGTTCGACAGCACCTTGGTGGCGATGCCGAGGATGACCTCCAGCACCTGGGCGCGGGTGAAGCCGGCGGCGAGGAATGCGTCGACATCCGCCGGATCGACTACGCCGCGCTGCCGCACCATCAGGGCCGAAAAGCGATGCAGCGCTTCCAGCCGCGGATCGGACAGCCGCAACCCGTTGCGCAATGCCTCGACCTGCGCCGCGCTCAGGCCAGCCTTGCGGGCCAGCACCGAATGACCGGCCATGCAGTAGCGGCATGCATTGTCGAAATTGATGGCGAGATAGACGACCTGCCGCTCCGAGGGCGTGAAACTGCTGCGATCGAAGGCGCCGAACAGGGCGACATAGCCCTCCAGTGCAACTGGCGCCTCGGCCAGCACCGCCAGCAGATTGGGCACAAACCCCCAACCCTGCCTGGCGGAAGCCAGATGCGGCCGGGCAGTTGCCGGGGCGGTTTCAGGGGTGTGGATCGGGTAGGTGACCATGCTGTTCTCCTGGACGGGGCGGGGCGTCGACAACGCTGGGCAGGAGAATGGCCATATGCTATAAATTTATGAACACGCGGTTTTTGAATATTATTGATACATAAAAGGTATTAATAATGGACTTTCTGGCGGCAATGCGGGTCTTTGTGCGGGTGGTTGAGACCGGAAGTTTCTCGGCCGTGGCCCGGGAAACCAACACCACGCAGCCGACTATCAGCCGCCTGGTCGCCCAGTTGGAGGACCACTTGGGTGCCCGCCTGTTCCAGCGCACGACCCGACAGGTCAACACCACGGAGGAAGGCCGCCAATTCTACGATTACGCCCGCCGCGCGCTCGAAGCCGTGACGGAGGCCGAAAGCGCAGTAGGCCGCCGGCATGCCGAACCCGAAGGCATGGTCCGCCTAGCAGCGCCGGTGGTGTTCAGCCGGCTGCACCTGCTGCCCCGCCTGCCCCGCCTGCTAGTGCGCCATCCGAAACTTGGCCTAGATCTGGTGATGCATGACGGGTTCGCCGATCTGGTCGGCGAAGGCATCGACCTGGCTCTGCGCGTGGGCGAGATAGACGACCCATCGCTGGTGGTGCGGCGGGTTGGCGTCACCCGCCGCGTCATCGCTGCCGCGCCTAGCTACCTGGAACAGCGCGGCGAACCGCAGCAGCCGCGGGAACTCACCGGCCATGACTGCATCGTCTACACACGTCTGGCCAGCGGCAATGTCTGGCATTTCGACGGGCCGCAGGGCCCATCGGCCATTCCCGTGCAGGGTCGTTTCCAGGTCAACAACTCCGAGGGTGTGCGCGAGGCCGTGCTGATGGGGCTTGGCATCGGCGTGGTGCCGATCTGGCTGTTCCGCGACGAGATTGAGCAGGGACATGTGAGGCTGTTGCTCGCGGACTACGAGCCCCTCCCCCTGCCAATGCACATTGTCTACCCGTCCCGGCGCTTCGTTTCACCGCGTGTGCGCGCGGTGATCGATTTCCTGAACGACGAACTTCGTATGGATCCCCTGCTCTCAGCCCGCAGCTCGGAGCCTTAGCGGCCCTTCCTTTTGCGCCAGGCTTCGAAATCCACCTTGGTCTGCGGGTCGGTGGCGGGATAGAGGCCGCGGATCGAGCGGCCGGCCAGCACCTGCTCAGTGACGAAATCCTCGAACGCCGTCATCTCCACTGCTTCGGCGGCGATCTCGTCGGCGATCTCGGCCGGGATCACCATCACGCCATCGGCATCGCCCACGATCACATCGCCGGGGAACACCGGCGCATCGCCGCAGCCGATCGGCACGTTGATGTCGATGGCCTGGTGCAGCGTGAGGTTCGTGGGCGCCGAGGGCCGGCTGTGAAAAGCCGGAATCTTGAGCTGCGCGATCTCGCCCGCATCGCGGAAGCCGCCATCGGTCACCACGCCGGCCACACCCCGCATCATCAGGCGCGAGATCAGGATCGAACCGGCCGAAGCGGCGCGGGCATCCTTGCGGCTATCCATCACCAGCACGGCACCGGGCGGGCAGATTTCCACCGCCTTGCGCTGCGGATGCTCGGGGTTCTGGAACACGGTGATCGGGTTGAGGTCCTCGCGGGCGGGCATGTAGCGCAGGGTGAAAGCCTCGCCCACCATGGTCGGCAGCGAGGGATTGAGCGGATGTACATCCTGGATGAACTGGTTGCGCAGGCCGCGCTTGTAGAGCGCCGTGGCCAGCGTGGCGGTGCTGACGGTCTTCAGCTTGTCGCGGGTTTCGGGCTTCAAAGGCATGTCGTCTGATCCTGTTTCAGAAAATGTCGGGTTCGCGCACCGGGGCGCCGAAGGCGGTTTCCAGGAAATCGAAATCGCAGCCCTGGTCGGCCTGCTTGATGTGTTTGGAAAACATCCAGCCATAACCGCGCTCGTAGCGCGGTTCGGGCTGCTTCCATTCGGCCCTGCGCTTGGCCAGCTCGGCCTCGGGCACATCTAGGGAAATGCTGCGCTTGTCGACATCGATACTGATGATGTCGCCATTGCGCACCAGGCAAAGCGGCCCGCCGATATAGGATTCGGGCGCCACATGCAGGATGCAGGCGCCGTAGCTGGTGCCGCTCATGCGTGCATCCGAGATGCGCACCATGTCGCGCACGCCCTGCTTCACCAGCTTCCTTGGAATCGGCAGCATGCCCCATTCCGGCATGCCGGGGCCTCCCAGTGGGCCCGCATTGCGCAGGATCAGCACATGGTCGGCGGTGACATCGAGGTTCTCGTCTTCCACCGCCTTCTTCATCGACGGGTAGTCGTCGAAGACCAGGGCCGGACCGGAATGCTTGAGGAACCGCGGCTCGCAGGCGCTGGGCTTGATCACGCAGCCATCGGGCGCGAGATTGCCTTTCAGCACCGCCAGCGCCCCCTCGGCATAGATCGGATCCTCCACCGTGCGGATCACGTCGTCGTTGTAGACCTGGGCATGGGCGATGTTCTCGGCCAGCGTCTGGCCCGTCACCGTCACGGCATCGAGATGCAGATGCGGTCTGATCCGCCCCATCAGGGCCGGCAGGCCGCCGGCGTAGAAGAAATCCTCCATCAGATACTGCTCGCCCGAGGGCCGAATATTGGCGATCACCGGCACCTTGCGCGAAGCGATTTCGAAATCCTCCAGCGAGATATCCTGCCCGGCGCGGCGCGCCATGGCGATCAGGTGGATGATGGCATTGGTCGAACAGCCCATGGCCATGGCCACGGCAATGGCATTCTCGTAGGCCTTGCGGGTCTGGATCTTCTGCGGGGTGAGGTCTTCCCACACCATCTCGACGATGCGGCGGCCGCAGTCGCTGCTCATGCGGATGTGGTTGGCATCGGCGGCGGGGATGGAGGAGGCACCCGGCAGGGTCATGCCGATGGCTTCGGTGATCGCCATCATGGTGGCGGCCGTGCCCATGGTCATGCAGGTGCCGTAAGAGCGCGCGATGCCAGCCTCGATGTCATTCCAGTCGCGGTCGGAGATGTTGCCGGCGCGGCGCTCGTCCCAGAATTTCCAGGCATCCGAGCCCGAGCCGAGGATCTTGCCCTTCCAGTTGCCGCGCAGCATGGGGCCGGCCGGCAGGTAGATCATCGGCAGGCCGGCGCTGGTGGCGCCCATCATCAGGCCGGGGGTGGACTTGTCGCAGCCGCCCATCAGCACCACGCCATCCACCGGATGGCTGCGAATCAGCTCCTCGGTCTCCATCGCCAGCATGTTGCGGTAGAGCATGGTGGTGGGCTTGACGAAGCTTTCCGAAACCGAGATGGCGGGCAGCTCGATCGGCAGCCCGCCGGCCTGCAGCACGCCGCGCTTCACGTCCTCCACCCGATGCTTGAAATGGGCGTGGCAGGGGTTGATGTCGGACCAGGTGTTGACGATGGCGATCAGCGGCTTGCCGGTCCATTCCACGCTCGCATAGCCCATCTGCATGATGCGCGAGCGATGGCCGAAACTGCGCAGGTCGTCGGGCGCGAACCAGCGCGCGGAACGCAGTTGATCGGGGGTCTTCTTTTTCTCTGCCATGATCCCTACCCGGAAACTGCAGGCGGCGGGGTGATCCCGCCGCCTGCGATTCTTGCTGCTTATTCGGCAGTGATCTTGCCGGTTTCGATCACGGTCTTCCAGCGGGCAATTTCGGCCGCGAGGAAGCTTTCGAACTCCTTGCCGGTATTGGCCACAACGTCGAAGCCGATATCGTTGAACTTGGCCGTGCTGTCGGCCGATTTCAGGCCGGCGATGATCTGGCTTTCCAGCTTGGCCCGCACATCGGCCGGCAGGCCCTTGGGTGCGGCGGCAGCCTGCCAGGAATAGACCTCGACGCCGCTCACCCCCGCTTCCGCCATGGTCGGCACATCGGGCAGCACCGCGGTGCGCTTGTCGGCGGTGACGGCCAGGGCCTTCAGCTTGCCGGCCTTCACATGGTTGGCGATGGCGCCCAGATTCTGGAACGACACATTGGCGTGGCCGCCGATCAGGTCGGTGATCGCCGGCGCGCCGCCCTTGTAGGGCACATGCACGCCGGTGGCGCCGGTCTTCTGCATGAACAGGGCCGCGGTCAAATGGTCGGACGAGCCCGTGCCGGACGAGGCGAACGAAACCTTGTCGGGGTTCTTTTTCATATAGGCGATCAGTTCCGCCACGCTGTTGGCCGGGAAACCGGGATGGGCGACCAGCACATTGGGCGTGCGCACGGCGACGCTGAGCAGGTCGAAATCCTTCAGCGGGTCGTATTTCAGGTCCTTGAACAGGGCCGGATTGATGGCATAGACGCCGATCGAACCGACCAGCAGCGTGTAGCCGTCGGGCTTGGCCTGCTTGACCAGCCCGGCGCCGAGCGAGCCGTTGGCGCCGGCGCGGTTGTCGATGATCACGGTCTGGCCGATGGTCTCGCCCAGCTTGGCGGCGATCTGGCGGCCGGTGATGTCGGATGCGCCGCCGGCGGGGAACGGCACGACAATAGTGATGGTGCGGTCGGGATAGCCAGCCGCCAGCACGGCTGGCGCGGCGCAGAGCATGGCAGCCGCCAGGGCAGCCGCCAGGATACGGATGGGTTTCATCGGGTTCCTCCTCGGTCTTGTTATGCCGGCATTGAAACACTAATGCATTAGTGCGTCAATCCGGATGCCATGCTAGGATTTCCCTCGCCGGCCACGGGCTTTGCCCTCCCGCCCGCATTGCGGACAGGTTAAACAGGGTGACGTTGAAACAGGGAATCGATGGGCAGCTTCACCTCCAGCCTGCAACCGACCCGCGACCGCACCCGCCATGCGGCGCCGCAGGTGTTCGAGCAACTCCGCGAGGCGATCATCACCCTGGAGCTGGTGCCGGGCACGGTGCTGTCGCGGCAGGAACTGCAGCTTCGCTTCGGCCTCAGCTCGACCCCGATCCGCGACGCGCTGATGAAGCTGGCCGAGGAATCCCTGGTCGACATCTTTCCCCAGCACGCCACCATGGTGAGCCGGATCGACCTGGACCATGCCCGCCAGGCCGCCTTCCTGCGCCGCTCCATCGAGGTGGAGGCGGCCTACAATCTGGCGAGCGATCCCGATTCCGAACTGGTCGCGCGGCTGCGGCAGAATCTGAAGCTGCAGAGGGCTTTTGCCGAGGCCGGCGACCTGATGCAGTTCAACGCCACCGACCGCGCCATGCACCGCATGATGTATGACGCCGCCGGCGTGCCCGACCTGTGGACGGTGATGCAGCGACGCAACGGCCATATCGAGCGGCTGCGCCGCCTGCACCTGCCGATGAAGGGCAAGGTGGACCAGACGATCCGCGATCACACCGCCATCGTGGAGGCCATCGCCGCCGGCGATCCGGCCAGCGCCTGCCGGGAGGTGCGCGACCACCTGTCGCGGTCGCTGGCCTTCAGCGCCGAGATCCGCGCCCGCTTCCCCGGCTACTTCAAGGACTGATATTCAGGGACTGGGGGGCCGCCGCCCTTACATCATATTCCGGGTGGCGGTGGGCAGGCTGACCACCAGGCCGTCGAGCGCCGGGGTCATGATGAGCTGGCAGCCCAGCCGCGAGGTCTTGGTCAGGCCGAAGGCCAGGTCCAGCATGTCCTCCTCGTCGGGCTTGGCGCCGGGCAGCTTGCCGTACCAGTCGGGGTCGACGATCACATGGCAGGTGGAGCAGGCCAGCGAGCCCTCGCAGGCGCCCTCGATGTCGATGCCGTGCTTGTGGGCGATCTCCAGGACCGACAGGCCGACCGGCGCCTCGACCTCGACGCGCTTTCCGTCCGGCTGGATGAAGGTCATCTTGGGCATCGCTTACTCCTTGCTGGGGCGGGCGAGGATATATCGTCCCGGCCAGTCCGCCGCAAGGTTACCCCCTCCTCAGCCTCCCGGCCGGGGTGCCGACTCCCGCTCGCGGATGGCGGCCTGCCAGTGCCGCAGGCGCTGGTCGACGAAGCCCGCCGCCTCCATCGCCCGCTGCTGCCCGGCCGGCGGCAGGTTGGCCTCGGCGGCCCGGCGGAACAGGGCGAGCCAGCGGTCGAACTGGGCCTCGCTCATGCGCAACTTGCCATGGGCGCTCATGACGCAGCCGGCATAGCGGTCGGTGCCCAGCAGCACCCGGGACCAGAAATCGGTGACCACGCCCAGATGCCCGTCCCAGTCCGGGATCACCGCCCGGAACATCGGCCCCAGCAGCGGGTCGGCATCGGCGGCAGCATAGAAATCCCGCACCAGGGCCGCGACCTGTGCCTCCGTCGCGGGGGCTTCCGCCTGTTCCTCAACGCCTGCCATGACCGACTCCCTGTGACCGAACCGGCCCCATGGGTAGCCGAGCCATGCTCCGGAAAGCCTTGCGCAGGATCAAAACCGGGCAAATTCGCCGCCCGGACGGAAGGCCAAAAAATCGAGTTAACTAAATCTATTTAATATAACAAATTCAAATAATTATAAATATTATATGATTAAAAACATCACTTCATGTTCTTGCGCGCCAGCGCAATCCAGGCCGCCGCCGCGCGCTCGACATCCTCGGGCGTGCTGGCCCAGCCGAGGCTGAAGCGCAGGGCCTCGCGGGCGGCCTGTTCGGGCAGGCCCATGGCGGTGAGCACATGGCTGGGCGTGACCTTGCCCGACGAGCAGGCCGAGCCGGCCGACACGGCGACGCCGGCCAGGTCGAGGGCCATCACCTGGGTCTCGGCCGGCAGGCCGGGCAGGCCGATGCACAGCGTGTTGGGCAGCCGGGCAGCCCCTGCTCCATGTCCGGGCGCCCCGTGTACTACTGCCTTGGGACAGGCAGCCAGCATCAGGCCCTGCAGCCGATCGCGCAGGGCGGCCAGCCGCGGGGCTTCCGTGGGCAGGGCCAGCCGGGCGGCGTCGGCCGCCGCCCCGAAGCCGGCGATGCCCGGCAGGTTCTCGGTGCCGGCCCGCATGCCCAGTTCCTGCCCCCCGCCGGCTAGCAGCGGGGCCGGCGTCCAGTCGTCGCGCAGCACCAGCGCCCCCACCCCGGTCGGACCGCCCAGCTTGTGGGCCGAGAGGGTCAGGAAGTCGCAGCTTAAGCCGGCCAGGTCGACCGGGATCTTGCCGGCGGCCTGCACGGCATCGCAAAGCACCAGCGCGCCGGCCTCGTGGGCCAGCCGGGTGACATCGGCCACCGGCTGGATCACCCCGGTTTCGTTGTTGGCCAGCATGAGGGCGACCAGGGCCGGACGCGGCACCTGGGCGAGAGCGGCGGCGATGGCCGCGGCCGGCACCACGCCGTCGGGGCCGGCCGGCACCTCGCGCAGGGCCAGCCCCAGTTCCTCCGCCAGCAGGCGGGCCGGCCGCAGGATGCAATCATGCTCGATGGCGGAGACCACCAGGCTTTTCACCCCGCCCCGGCGGATCGCCAGCCGGAAGGCCAGATTGGCCGCCTCGGTGCCGCCCGAGGTGAAGACCACGCGCCTGGGTTCGGCCCCGACCAGCGCGGCAACCTGGCCGCGCGCCCGGCTGGCCAGCGCCCGGGCGGCGCGGCCAAAGCGGTGCACCGAGGAGGGATTGGCCGGGGCGGCCAGCGCCTCCAGCATGGCGGCCCGGGCCTCGGGCCGCAGGGGGGCCGTGGCGTTGCAGTCGAGGTAGGCCGGCGGCGGCGCGGCGGCGGCGGCGGGGGATGCCGCAGGGGATACCGTTGGGCCGTCATGGGGGGCAGTCATACAGTTTCCTGCTTTTTGGCTTGAATTTCGCGCTGCCAACTATGGTAAAACTGGCCCGCGATCAACCGAATATCCAGCGCCGAATCTCCCCATTCCGGCGAAAGCGACGAGCACAGATGCCTGACATAATTTTTCCTGGTCCCGACGGGCGGCTGGAAGGTCGTTATACCCACGGGCCGGAAGCCAATGCCCCCATTGCCCTGATCCTGCATCCGCACCCCCAATTCGGCGGGACGATGAACAACAAGGTTGTCTACAACCTGTTTCACGTCTTCGCCAAGCGCGGCTTCTCGGTGCTGCGCTTCAACTTCCGCGGCGTCGGTCGCAGCCAGGGCAGCTTCGACCACGGCACCGGCGAACTCTCCGACGCGGCCTCGGCGCTGGACTGGCTGCAGACCTACAATCCCAATGCCTCGGCCGTGTGGATCGCCGGCTTTTCCTTCGGCGCCTGGATCGCCATGCAGCTTCTGATGCGGCGGCCGGAAATCGACGGCTTCATCTCGGTGGCGCCGCCGGCCGGCATGTATGATTTCGGCTTCCTCGCCCCCTGCCCCTCCTCGGGCCTGATCATCCAGGGCACCGAGGACAAGATCGTGCCCGAGGCGGAAGTGGCCAAGCTGGCCCAGCGCCTGTCGCTGCAGAAGGGCATCAAGATCGACTACAAGAAGGTGCAGGGCGCCGACCATTTCTTCGAGGGCAAGCTGGATGAGCTGACGGCGGCCTGCGACAAGTATGTGAAGGCCTCGCTGGTGCCAACCTCGGCCCGCGCCGGCAAGGGCGCGGCGGCGGCGAACAGCAATCCGCAATCGGGCAGCTGAGTCCGGGAAGACGTGAACAGCAAAAGACGTGGATGGCCGGACCAAGTCCGGCCATGACGTTTGGGGTGTTTGGGTGATTCTCAAAATCGTCATGCCCGGCCCCGGGAACGCTCCTTGGCCGGGCATCCACGCGTTCATTTTCAATCCATCTCCTCATCCGGATCGGGGTCTTTGGCATAGCGGATGCGGTGCATGTCGGGCCCCGGCAGGTCGACGATGGTGCCGTAGAGTTCGGCGCGGCTGCGCGGCGGCGGCGGCGCGGGCGGACGCGGCGGGCGCGGCGGCGGCTGCCAGCCGGCGAGATCGTCATGCGGCGGCCGTCGCGCTTGGTTAGGCTGAGGCGGCTGCGATGGCTCTGCCGGCGACGTTCCGGCGTCGGTTTGCGACGGTTTGGCATCGTTTAGTGTCTGATTCTGCTGGGCCGGGTCTGGCGCGGCCGGCGGTGCCTGCCCGGCATTCTGGCGCGCCTCGTGACGCGCCAGCGCGGCCTTGGTGCGCGCCACCTCGGCATCCATGCGCGCGCGTTCGGCGGCGATGCGCTTGCGGAAGGCCATGTTGGGCGGCGCGGCGGCGGCCTGCCTCAGGCTCTCGGCAACATCATGCCGGACCGCATCGCCCAGCCCGGCCTGCCGGCAGAACCAGTCGAGTTGTTCGGCCGCCAGCCGGTCGATGCGTTCGGCCATGCGCAGCATGGCCTCGCGGCTGCGCCGTTCCAGTTGCATCTGCGCCTGCAGGCGCCGGCGCTCGCGGGCCTGGTCGATCAGGAACCCGAAGCGCGGGCTGCTGCGCATGTGGCGCCAGAAGCGCTCCTCGTCGATGCCCAGCGCCGCGCAGATGGCGGGCAGTTCCTCGCCATCGGCCATCATCGCCGCCCCGCGCCGCCAGGCGATCTGCGGCCGGCGCGGCTTCGCCCCCGGGGGTGAGGCCGGCTGGGCCGGCGCGACGTATTCTTCCTTGAACGGATCGTTTTCCGGTCGGTATGGCATGCTCGCCTCCTGCTCTGGGGAGGCGGACAAGGATAACGCGGATTCGGGAAAAAGAAAACAAAAAAAGAACAAATGGGATTAAATACCTATTATCGCTCTATTTAAGACAAGGGGTCACTTTAGATGTTGGTACATAAAAACGCTTAATTATATGAGATACTGTTTTGGGATGCTTAGTCGGTCAGGTCCAAAGTTTGATAAGTTGAGGAGTTGAATCATGGCTGCATCACATAATGCATCGCGTCAAGATTCTAGCGGTCCATGGTGGGCGCCTCTGACCTTTGCCATACTAATCTGCATTGCAGCGATAATCCTTCTTACCTACCTTCAAGGTTCAATCGGACTGCTAAAATATCCGATCTCTGACCCCATTCTCCTTGGGGCAGCAATCATTGGGGTGTCTGTTATTTTTGGCGCAGTTGTTTTTGCCTCTATCGGCGGCTTTATTTACATTCGACTGCAAAATTTAAATAACAAAGAGCAGTTAAACGAACTTGAAAAGCGGCTTGATGAGGGCAAAGACATTGTCAGAGCCATCAAAGAACGTCGCGAAAAGCAATCCGATCCACAAAAAGTAAGCTTGTGGGCTGAGAACAGCAACACCCTGAGTGATGCTGAGAAAGTTACAAATAAAAATGCGCCGTGGACTATTGAAAGTCCAATACCTCCTTCCCTCAGTTCAGGGCTGTTAAGAGACAAAGAAGATAGGCCGCAATGGCTTTTACAAGCGCTTCAAGAAGCCATTGATAAGTCAAGTGAAACTGATCAACAAGATAAGATCAACCTACATCAAGCAGAAAGTCGGTTGCTAAAGAGCTAGCCCCAATGCCTGGGGGAAGCTTTACATTTGTCCAATGGATGAGCGCGACTGAAGCGGATTTGCACGCACATTACGCGCGTATAGTCGCGCGTATGGAGCAAATCAATGCTGAATTATTAGACCTAAAGGCAAGGTCATCAAAAGAAGGACGATCTGCTGCCGTAGAAGGGGCATGGCTGCTTGCCGAAATTGTAGTTGGCGTCATCACCATTGCAGCAGCGCCGGTCACCGCTGGCTGGTCTCTTGTCGCGACTGCGTTGGATACGGCCGCGCTGTTTCGCAGCGGTTTAAAGATGCTGGATCAACTCGGCGACTGCGGGCAGTTAAACTATGACATTCGCGTGCGGGATGATGAGATGAAAATCCTGTTGGAAGATTTACGGATGATAAATGCCGCCGCACTTGCGCGCGGTATTGCACTTTAAGCCTCTTATGTCGGTAAGCTTTGTGTACAATGTACCCCATACATAATTAGATGCTATCATTCCAATTTCTGCATCATCAGTACATCAGGCTGCGTTATGAGCTGCCGCCTTTCCAAAGCCTTTAAATCCAGAACCTCTTCCGCCTAACCTTCCCTTGCAAGCTTGAGCTTTGACTTGTGCATATGCATATGTCAGGGTGCGGCATGGCCTCCCGCCCCGTAAAAGCCGCCAAGACCAATGCCGCCGCCTGCCTGCCCGAGGGCATGGCGGATGTCTGCATGCTGCTGAAGACGCGGCGCGCGGCGCGCACGGTGACGCGACGCTACAACGCGCTGCTGAAACCCTTCGGGCTGCAGAGCACGCAGGTCTCGCTGCTGGCCGCCATTGCCAAGGGCGGCTTCGAGTCGGTGAGCGACCTGGCCGAGACGATGGCGCTGGAACGCAGTGCCATGCTGCGCAACCTGAAACCCCTGGAACAGGCCGGCCTGATCGCCTGCCCGCAGGGCGGCCAGGGCCGGGCGCAGAAATTCGCCCTCACCCGCAAGGGCGAGGCGCTGCTGGTGAAGCTGGTGCCGCTGTGGCAGAAGGCGCAGGACGAGCTGCGCGACGCCCTGGGCGACAAGGCCTGGCGCGCGGCGCAGCGGGGACTGGCGGCGCTGGGATCGTTAGCCTGAATTTTTTTTGCCTTAACATGTGTATATACACAGGAGAAAGCCATGAGCAACCATAACGCCCGCCCCGCCAGCGACCGCATCGTCGTCACCGGCATGGGTCTCGTCACGCCGCTGGGCTGCGGCGTGGCGAAAGTCTGGGACCGGCTGGTGGCGGCGAAATCCGGCATCCGGCGCAACACGCGCATCGACGTCGCCGACCTGCCCAACCAGATCGCCGGCCTGGTGCCGGCGCGCGCGGATGATGCCGAGGCTGGCCTCGATATCGACGGCGTGATCGCGCTTAAAGATCGCAAGAAGGTGGATCTCTTCACCATCTATGCGCTGGCCGCCGCGGAAGAAGCGCTGGCGCAGGCGAACTGGAAACCCGAGGACGAAGCCGCGCGCGAACGCACCGCCACGGTGATCGCCAGCGGCATCGGCGGCTTTCCCGTCATCACCGAGGCCAAGGCCACGCTGGATGCACGCGGGCCGCGCCGGCTGTCGCCCTTCGTGGTGCCGGCCTTCCTCGCCAACCTCGCCGCCGGCAATGTCTCGATCCGCTACGGCTTCAAGGGGCCGCTGGGCACGCCGGTGACCGCCTGCGCCGCCGGCCTGCAGGCGATCGGCGACGCCATGCGCCTGATCCGCTCGGGCGAAGCCGATGTGGCTTTGGCCGGCGGCACGGAGGCCTGCACCGACCGGCTTTCCATCGGCGGCTTTGCGGCGGCGCGTGCCTTATCCACGTCGCGCAACGAGGCGCCCGAGACGGCCTCGCGGCCTTTTGATCGCGACCGCGACGGCTTCGTGATGGGCGAAGGCGCCGGCCTCTTGGTGCTGGAGACGCTGGAGCATGCCCGGGCGCGCGGCGCCGTGCCGCTGGTGGAGCTCGCCGGCTATGGCACCAGCGCCGATGCCTATCACCTCACCTCGGGGCCGGAAGACGGCTCGGGGGCGGCGCGCGCAATAAAAGCGGCGCTGAAGATGGCGGGCGCAGGCGGTGAAGAGATCGGCTACGTGAACGCGCACGCCACCTCCACGCCGGTGGGCGACAATGGCGAGGTGGCGGCTTTGCGCCGCGTGTTCGGCGGGCGGCTGAAGGATGTGGCGATTTCCTCCACCAAGTCGGCCATCGGCCATCTGCTCGGCGCGGCCGGCGGCGTGGAGGCGGTGTTCACCGCCATGGCGATCCGCAGCGGCATCCTGCCGCCGACGCTGAACCTGCATGCCCCCGACGACGGCAACGAGGATCTCGACTTCGTGCCGCTGACGGCCAAGGCGCGCGCCATCACGGCGGCGCTCTGCAACGGCTTCGGCTTCGGCGGCGTGAATGCCGCCATCGTCATGAGGCAGATTGGCGTCGTGCGCGCGCTTTAGGCTGGGCGCCAGAAGCGCCCGCCGCTGACCGGCATCCGCACGCCGGTGGTGCCGGGCAGGCTGAGCGGCAGGCCACGCAGGGCGCGCGCGGCGAGGAAGGCAAAGGCCTCCGCCTCCAGGCTGTCGCCGCGCCAGCCCACGGCCTCGACGGCCTCGACCGGCATGTTGAGCTGCTGGGTCAGCATGCGCATCAGCGTGGCGTTATGCCGCCCGCCGCCGCAGACCAGGCAGCGCAGCGGGCGCCCAGAAACTCCCCCGGGCAGATGCTGCAGCCCGCGCGCCACGCTGGCGGCTGTGAATGCGGTGAGCGTCGCGGCGCCGTCGGCCAGCGACAGGCCCTGCACGGCGGCGGCGCTGAAATCGTTGCGGTCGAGCGATTTCGGCGGCGGCGCACTGAAATAGGGATGATCCAGCAGGCGCCGCAAGGCGGCGTCGTTGACGCGCCCCTGCGCCGCCGTCGCCCCGCCTGCGTCATGGGCATGGCCGGCCTGGGCCAGCATCCAGTCGTCGATCAGCGCGTTGCCCGGACCGGTATCGAAGGCGATGAGATCGGCGTCGCTGTCGCCGCCGATATAGGTGACGTTGCCGACGCCGCCGAGATTGAGCACCAGCAGCGGCGGCTGCAGGCCGGCATGGCGTGCCAGCGCGGCGTGGTAGAGCGGCACCAGCGGCGCCCCCTGCCCGCCCATGGCGACATCCATGCTGCGGAAATCGCTCACCACCGGGATGCCGGTCATGCGCAGCAGCATTTGCGGGTCGCCGATCTGCCAGGTGCGGCGCTCGGCCGGGCGATGCAGGATGGTCTGGCCGTGGAAACCGAGCCAGGCGACGTCGCCGGCGCTCAGGCCGGCCTGGCGCAACAGCACGCCGACCGCCTCGGCATGGGCGATGGTGAGGATGCGCGCGGCCACGTCGATGGCGCCGCCGGCGGCGCGGTGGCCCGGCGCATGCGGCCCGGGCGGCTGCTGGCCCGGGGCATAGAGCACGGCGCGGATGCGGTCGCGGATCTCGGGCGGATAGGGCACGGTCAGCGCCGGGCCGAATGCGGCGATGGTCTCGCCGTCGGTGCGCAGCAGGGCGGCGTCGATGCCGTCCAGCGAGGTGCCGCTCATCAGGCCGATGATCCAGGAGGGGGACTGGGACAAGGGGTGAACGTTTCCGAAGGCTGCGGGGCTGGGAGAATCGGGTTCTCTATGATAGACCATCGGGCCTTTCCGGCCCATAGCATACCAGCCGACCCGAGCCCGCCATGACCGAGTTCCGTTCCGACTTCCTGCAGACCATGAGCCAGCGCGGCTATTTGCACCAGTGCACCGATGGCGAAGCCCTCGACGCGCTGGCGCAGAAGCCGGCGGGGATCACCTGCTATGTCGGCTACGACTGCACCGGCCCGAGCCTGCATGTCGGCCACCTGCTCTCGATCATGATGCTGCGCCGCCTGCAGCAGGCCGGCCACAAGCCCATCGTGCTGATGGGCGGCGGCACCACCAAGGTGGGCGACCCCTCGGGCAAGGACGAGGCGCGCAAGCTGCTGACGGTGGACGACATCGCCGCCAACATGGCCAGCATCAAGACCGCCTTCGCGCGCTTCGTGACCTTCGGCGACGGCCCGTCGGACGCCATCATGGTCAACAACGCCGACTGGCTGGATAAACTCAACTACATCGACTTCCTGCGCGACTATGGCCGGCATTTCTCGGTCAACCGCATGCTGTCGTTCGACAGCGTGAAGCTGCGGCTGGAACGCGAGCAGCCCTTAAGCTTCCTCGAATTCAACTACATGATCCTGCAGGCCTACGACTTCGTCGAACTGGCCCGCCGCCACAAGTGCAACCTGCAGATGGGCGGCTCGGACCAGTGGGGCAACATCGTCAACGGCGTGGAACTCGGCCGCCGCGTGCATGACCTCAGCCTCTATGGCCTGACCTGCCCGCTGCTGACCACGGCGGCCGGCCACAAGATGGGCAAGACCGCCTCGGGCGCCGTGTGGCTGAACGAGGACATGCTGCCGAGCTACGATTACTGGCAATACTGGCGCAACTGCGAAGATGCCGATGTGGGCCGCTTCCTGCGCCTGTTCACCGACCTCCCGCTGGACGAGATCACGCGGCTGGAGCGGTTGCAGGGCGCCGAGCTGAACGAGGCCAAGAAGGTGCTGGCCACCGAGGCCACCGCGCTCTGCCGCGGCCGCGACGCCGCCCTGCATGCGGCCGAGACCGCGCGCAAGGCCTTCGAGGAAGGCAGCTTCGGCGGCGACCTGCCGGTGGTGAAGGTCGCGCGCGACCGGCTGGAAGCCGGCATCGAAGCCTTCGCGCTGGTGCTGGAAGCCGGACTGGCCAAGAGCGGCGGCGAGGCGCGCCGGCATATCCGCGGCAATGCCATCAAGCTGAACGACCAGCCGGTGAAGGAAGAGACGCAGAAGATCTCGGCCGCCGACCTCGGTGCCGATGGCCGCCTGCGCTTAAGCTTCGGCAAGAAGCAGCATGTGCTGATCGAGGCGGCGTAAGACGAGTCGCTTCCCCTGCGGCAGGATTGCCGCCGCCGCCGCGCTGGCGGATAGTCTCTCCATCCAGGGAGACCCATTATGCTGAAGCGCATCGTCCAGATTCTGCTTGCCCTCGTGATCGTCGTCGTCGTCGCCATCGGCGGCGGGCTGGCCTGGCTGCGCTGGGGCAACAGCTACAAGACCAACGGCGAGCTGCAGATGGCGGGCTTAAGCGCGCCGGTGCGCGTGCTGCGCGACGGCCATGGCATTCCCTACATCTTCGCGCAGAACACGGCCGACCTGATCCGCGCGCAAGGATTTGTCACCGCGCAGCACCGCCTGTTCCAGCTTGAGGCCTATCGCGCGCTGATCTTCGGCCGCGTGGCCGAGGTCGTCGGCGAAGCCGGGCTGGAAAGCGACAGGCAGATGCGCACGCTGGGCCTGGCGCAGAATGCGCGGCGCCACGCCAAGCTGCTCTCGCCGCAGGCGCGCGATTTCCTCACCTGGTATGCGGAGGGGCTGAGCGCCTATGCCGCGCTGACCGCCGATCATCCCGTCGAGCTGAAACTGGCCGGCTTCCGCGTCGGGCCGTGGAGGCTGGACGACATGGTGGCCGTGCTGCATTTCGTGAATTTCAGCCACGCCACCAATTACCGGGCCGAGCTGCTGATGCAGGCGATGATCGACCGGCTGGGTTTCGAGAAGGCGAAAGCGCTGTTCCCGCTCAACGTCAATCCCGACCGCAAGGCGCAGCTCGCCTCCCTCGCCGGCACACAGGTGGTGGAAGGCCTGAACGTGCAGGACCTGATCCTGCAGAATGGGGTGCCTATCGCCCCCATCGAACTGGGCAGCAACAACTGGGCGGTGTCGGCCGCGCGCTCGGCCTCGGGCGCCACCATCGTGTCGAACGATCCGCATCTGGATGCGCGCACCCTGCCCGGCATCTGGCATCCCGTCGGCCTGTTCGCGCCCGGCATCCAGGCCGTCGGCGCCGCCCTGCCCGGCGTACCGGGCCTGACGGTGGGCCGCACGCCCCATGTGGCCTTCGGCGTCACCAACGGCTATGGCGATTCCCAGGACCTGTTCGTCGAGACGGTCGATCCGGCCAATCCGTCCAACTATCTGGATAACGGCGCGAGCGTGCCCTTCGAGACGCGCGAGGAGATCATCCGCGTCAAGGACAGCAAAGCGGAAGGCGGCCTGCGCGAGGAGAAGCTGACCGTGCGCAGCACCAAGCGCGGCCCGGTGGTGGGAACCGCCGCCAATGGCCGCGTACTGGCCCTGCGCATGGCCTCGGCCGAGATTCCGGGCGGGCCGCTGGGCATCGAAAACCTGCTGACGGCGAAAACCGTGCAGGAGGTGGATGCCGCCGCGCAGCAGATGGGCGTGATGTATTTCAACTATGTGTTCGGCGACAGCAGCGGCGCGGTGGGCCATCGCGCCACCGGCCTGGTGCCGCTGCGCGCCAGCGGCCATGGCGTGTTTCCCAAGCCGGCGGAAACGGCGGCCGCTGACTGGCGCGGCTTCATTCCGCCCGACAGGCTGCCGGGCCAGATCGCACCGGCGCGCGGCTGGGTCGGCACCGCCAACCACGACACCCAGCCCGACAATTACCCCTATCATTACGGCAGCTATTTCTCGCCACCCTATCGCTACGCCACGATCAAGAACCGCATCGAGAACGGCCCGGCGATGAAGGCCGAGGATCACCTGAAGCTGATGCAGGATATCAGCAACGCGCAGGCCCGCATGCTGGCGCCCAAGATCGCCGCCGCCCTGCAGGGCGGCAAACATGCCGACCTGGCCACGATCCTCGGCGGCTGGGATTTCCACGAGCGCACCGACAGCGCGGCGCCCACCATCTATCACGCGATCTACGAGGCGCTGGCGCTGCAGACCTTCAATGATGAGTTGGGGCCGGACCTGGCGAAGCGCTGGCTCTCAAGCTGGTACACTTGGCAGTCGCGCTTCGATGCGCTGCTGGAAAATCCCGCCTCACCCTGGTTCGACGATGCGGCGACGCCGGCTGTGGAGACCCTGCCCGACATGATCCAGCGCGCGGCCGATAGCGCCCGCGCCGATCTGGAAGCCAAATACGGGCCCAAGCCGCAGGACTGGCTGTGGGGCAAGGTCCATACCATCGCCTTCGTCAGCCCGCTGCGCCGCAGCGGTGCGGGCAAGGAGCTTCTGGGCACGGCGCCGCGCCCCTATGCCGGCTCGGGCGAGACGGTGCAGCGCGCATTGTCGGCCTATGGCCAGGGTTTCGAAACGCGCTTCTTCGCCTCGTTGCGCTTCATCGCCGACTTCTCGGATTCCGAGAAGGTGATGGCGGCGGTGTCCGGCGGCGTGGCCGAGCGCCAGTTCGGCCCGCACCAGACCGACCAGCTGGAAGCCTGGATGGACGGCCGTCTGCTGCCCTGGTGGTTCGCGCCGCAGGCGGTGGAGGCCAATGCGCGGCAGGTGCTGGTGCTGAAGCCGTAGGAGCGCAGTGAAGACGTGGATGGCCGGCCGTCCACGCTTTTCATGTCTTCAATGCCGGCCGTCGTTGAGGTTGTAGCGCATGATGCGGCCGTGGCGGCCGGTCTTGTCGCGCTCGATGTCGTAGCAGTCGCCGGGCGGGCCGGAGCGCTTCGCCAGCACGGCGTCGAGCCGCGCCTGCTGCGCGGCATCGAGGCGCAGACTGTCGATCCGCAGATTGCCGGCGAGATGCCGCGTGGAGGTGGCGCCGACGATGGCGCCGGCCACGCCGGGCCGGTCGAGCACATAGCGCGTCGCCACCTGGCCGATATTGCAGCCATGCGCCTCGCCGATCGCGCGCAGCACGCCGAGCAGTTCCTGGAACAGGCCCCAGCCGCCGAAATCCTCGATGATCAGCTTGTATTTGGTGAGCGAGCGGTTGGCGAGCGGCTCCTGCGGCTCAGGTTTCCCGAGCCAGGCCTCGCTCAAGAATCCGCCGGCCAGCGTGCCATAGCAGAGCAGGCCGATCTGCTGCGCCCGGCAGAATTCCACCAATCCGCGTTCGGGCCGGGCATCCAGCACCGAATACTGCACCTGCGTGGCGGCCAGCGGCACGGCGGCGGCGATCTCGCGCGTGGTCGCCGTGTTGAAATTGGTCAGGCCGAGCAGGCGGATCTTGCCGGCGCGGCGCAGGTCGTCGAGCACGCCCATCGCCTCGACATAGCCGGGCACGGCGTAGTTCCACCAGTGGAACTGCACCAGGTCGAGGCAATCGACGCGCAGCCGCTTCAGCGAACGGTCGATGATGCTTTCCACATAGGCGCGGTCGCAACTGGTCAACCGGTCGTAGTCGGGCACGAACTTGGTATGGATCTCGATGCGCCGGCCCAGATCGGGATAGGCGGCACGGAAATCGCCGATCAGTTCCTCCACGCCGGTGTAGTGATCGGCGCAGTCGAAGCTGGTGATGCCGGCCTGCACGAAGGCCGCCATGTCGTCGATGGCCTGCCTGCGATCCACGTCGCCATGGCCGCCGGCCAGATGCCAGCCGCCTTTCAGCAGCCGCGACATGGTATAGCCCGGTGATAGCTTCGGGGCCAGTTCGTAACGCTCAACCATGTGATTTACGCCTTGCTGTCGTCGTTGCCGGCCGATTCAGATCTTTGCAGCGGAACGGCCGTCGTTTCGGAATGGCGGAATTCGCGCTTCGCCACGCGGCGGATGCGGAATTTCGCGGAACAGTTCGGATCGGGGCAGGCCACCAGCGCGTCGGTGCTCATCCAGTCGTTGGGATGGGTCTCGCGCTGCTTGGCCGGCAGCAGCGGCAGCAAGGCCGCCAGCGTGTAGATCGACCAGGACTGGCCGGGCGGGAAATGGAGCTGCTCGCCATGCAGCTCGAAATGGTCGCCGGGCTTGGCTGCGCAGAAGCAGCTTTCGCCCGGCACCCATTCGACGCGCAGATCATACAGCGTGAAACGGTCGTCTGTATCTTTCGGCGCGCTCATGGCGATGTCGCTTACGGCTTGACGTTCAGTTCGCGGGCAACCGCCGGGATCGCCGCCTTGTATTCCGCCAGCGCGGCGGCGGCCTCGGGGGCCTTCTTGGTCGCCTCGGCCAGCCATTCGTCGGTCACGAACTGCAGCTTGCCGCGCAAATCCTCCAGCAGCTTGCCCTCGACATTGGTGATCTTCACCCCGGTCTCGGCGAACTTGGCCAGCGCGGCCTGCTCCTTGGCTTCCCACACGGCGGCGAAGCGGCGCACCATCGCTTCGCCCGACAGTTTGGCGATGGCGTCGCGGTCGCGCGCCTCCAGCCCCTTCCACTTGGCCTCGTTCATCACCATGAACTGGCTGGAATGGGCGAAGCCGCCGGGCACGAAGCTGGCCACCGGCATGTGCTGGGTCATGTTGAAGCTGATCACGGTTTCCTTCTGCTGGAACATGCCCTGGATCACGCCGCGCGAGATCTGCTCGTAGGCCTCGGTCAGCGGCGAGGAGATCGGCGTCATGCCCAGCGCCTTGGTGATGCGCTCCACCGTGGCGCCGGGGATGCGGATCTTGATGCCGTTGACGGCATCCAGGCTGGTGAAGGCGTTGGCCTTGGTGAAAAGCTGGTACGGTCCGTTGGTCCACAGGCCGAGCAGGTGGGTGCCTTCATGCTCGTTGTACTTGGCGAAATGCTTGGCATAGCTGCGCCAGTAGGCCAGCGAATTCACCACCGAATGATCGGCGGTGAAGGGCAGCTCGCCCATCTCGGTCAGCTTGAAGCGGTTGGGCGTGTAGGCATGCACGCCGAAGGCCACGTCGGCCACGCCGTTCTTCACCAGGTCGAAATGCGCCGGCGGCGCGCCCAGCGCGGGCAGGATCTGCAGCTTGACGCGGCCCTCGGTGGCCTTTTCCACATCGGCAGCCCAGGGCGTGACCATCTCGGTGACGACATGGTGGGTCGGCGGCAGCCAGTTGGAAAAGCGCAGCACAGTCTGCGCCTGGGCGTCGGCGACGGCGACGGCCACGAAGGTGGCGGCGGCGGCAAGCAGGATACGGGTCGATTGGGTCATGCGGAGCCTCTTGTGGGTTACATCAGCGACGGAAGGAAGGTGGAAATCGCGGGAAAGGCGATCAGCAGGATGATGCGGATCACGTCGGCGGCGACGAAGGCGCCGACGCCGGCGAAAATCGTCTTCATCGGGATATGCGGCAGCAGCGTGTGCATCATGTAGACATTCATGCCCACCGGCGGCGTGATCAGCGCCACCTCGATCAGCGTGACCATGATGACGCCGAACCAGATCGGATCGAAGCCGGCGGCGGTGATCACCGGAAAGACGATCGGCAGGGTGAGCAGCACCATCGACATGCTTTCCAGGAAGCAGCCGAGGATCAGGTAGAGCGCGCAGATGATCAGGATCAGCTCCAGCCGGCCGATCTCGGCGGCCTGGAACCAGCCGGTCAGCGCTTGGGTGAAGCCGGCGATGGTGATGAATTTCGAGAAGATCAGCGCGCCGACCAGCACGAAGAACAGCATGGTGGTGGTGGCCGCGGTGTCGACCAGGATGGCCCAGAGCCGCCGCCAGCTCAGCCTGCGGCGCGCCAGCGCGATCAGGAAGGCGCCGACCGCGCCGATGCCGGCAGCTTCCGTGGGGGTGAAGACGCCGCCATACATGCCGCCCACCACCAGCAGGAACAGCCCCAGCACCGCGGCGGTGCCGCGCAGGGCGGCGAAGCGTTCGGCCCAGCTGCTGCGCTCGCCGGCCGGGCCGTCCTGCGGCCGCAGGGTGACGACCAGCAGCACCGCGCCGATATACAGCAACGCGCCGAGCAGGCCGGGCAGCACGCCGGCCATGAACAGCTTGCCGATATCGGTCTGCGTCATGATGCCGTAGACCATGAAGGCGACGCTGGGCGGGATCATGATGCCCAGCGTGCCGGCCGAGGCGATGCTGCCGGCGGCCAGGCCATCGGCATAGCCGTAGCGCTTCATCGAGGGATAGGCGACCTTCGACATCGCCGCCGAGGTGGCGAGGCTGGAGCCGCAGACGGCGGCAAAGGCCGCGCAGGCGATCACGGTGGCAATCGCCAGGCCGCCCTTGAGATGGCCGACGAAGCGGTAGGCGGCGTCGTAGAGTTCGCGCGAGACATCGGCCTCGTTGATCAGGTTGCCCATCAGGATGAACAGCGGGATCACCGACAGCGCATAGGAATTCACCGTGCTGAAGGTGGTTTCCGCCACCATGTAGGCGGTGGGATCCCAGCCCAGCATCCACAGGAAGCCGGCGATGCCGGGCAGCGCCATGGCCACCGCGATCGGCACCTCGATGACGATCAGTGCCAGCATGGCGACCAGGGCGATCACGGCCACGGTCATGCGGATACCGTCATGCGAATACCGTCATGCAAGTTCGGCTCCCGTGCCGCGCCGGCTGAACAGGGCGCAGACGGCGCTGGCCAGGCTGCTGGCGGCGCCGAACCAGGCCACCCAGGCCAGCGGCAGGTCGATGAAGGGCGCCAGGTCGCCGGCGCGGTGAAAGCTCTGGCCCATGCGCAGCAGGGCCCAGGCCAGGTAGACGAACACGGCGATCAGGCAGAGCCGCCGCAGCAGGCGCAGCAGCAGGCCGAGCGCCGGGTGGCGGCGGATCAGCGCGGCCAGGATGCCGGCGCGCACATGCTCGTCGCGTCGCGTGACGCCGGGCAGCGCGGCGAACACCGTGAGCGCCACCAGCACGGCGGTCAGCTCGTAGGCGCCGGTGATCGGGCGGTTGGCGCTGCGGAAGGCGACATCGAGGAAGGCCACCGCCCCCATGGCCAGCAGCGCCAGCGCGCCGGCGGCGGCAAAGCCGCGGTCGAGGATGGTGGCGAAGGGTCGCAGGATCATGGCGGGCCGGGCCCATCCCCCGTTTATGATATGTGATCACAGTAGAGAGGGCGGCAAATTTCTGTCAAGCTTGCCGCGCCATGCCGAGTCAGCGCCGCGCCGCCGCTTCCGCCGCCGCCCCTGCCGCCGCCCGCCCCACCCCGCGCGGCCAGCCCGACCGCGTCTCGGCCATGCGCCGCGCGGTGGCGCCGGTGGCGCGCGACACCGTGCAGGACCGCATCTATGCCGAGCTGGGCGACGCGCTGATCTGCGGCCGGCTGCAGCCGGGCCAGCCGCTCACCATCCGCGATCTCGCCGCCGCCTTCGATACCAGCGTGATGCCGGTGCGCGAGGCGCTGCGCCGCCTGATCGCCGAAAAGGCGCTGGAGGGTCAGCCGCAGCGTTCGGTGCGCGTGCCGGCGATGACGCCGGAACGGCTGGCCGACCTGCGCCGCACCCGCCTGCTGGTCGAGGGCCAGGCCGCCGAACTGGCTGCCGCCCATGTCGATGCCGCGCTGCTGGCCCGGCTGGCCGCCGCCGATGCCGATTACATCGCCGCCGCCGAGGCCGGCGATGCCGATGCCGAATTGCTGTGCAACCAGCGTTTCCATTTCACGCTGTACGAGGCCAGCGGCTCGCCCACCCTGCTGGCGATCATCCGGTCGCTGTGGCTGCAGTCGGGGCCGTATCTGCGCCATGCCGTCGAGCGCCATTCGGCGCAGACCCGCGCGCGCCAGCCCGCCGCGCGCGGCAGTTTCCACAGCCGCATCGTGGCCGCCCTGCGCAAGCGCGACATCGCCGCCGTGCGCCGTGCGCTGGAAGCCGATCTGGGCTGGGCCTTCGACCTGCTGGACCGCCGCGCCTAGGCGCCGATGCGCGTCAGGGCGTGGTTCTGGGTTCGGGCGGCGGCGGTTCGGCCTGCGGCGCGTTGGGATCGTTGGTCGGCGCCTGGAAGATGCGGCGCAGGAAGCCCGGCGCGATGGCCGAGAGCGGATTGACGCTGAACTGCGGATCGTTCTTCGGGCCCGAGACGGCGAAGTTCACGCCGATGATGCCGTCGCCGACGAACAGGTCGCCCAGCAGCGGGATCCGGCCCAGGATGGTGTTCAGCACGAAGGCCGGCACGGCCGTGCCGGTGACGCTGATGCTGTCGGTACGGTCGTAGATGTTGCCCTCGAAGGTGATGCCGAGCTGCGGGCCGGACAGACGCGCGGGCTGCAGGGTCAGCACGCCGTCCTTCTGCACAAACGGCACCTCGCCGGTCTGGAACAGGATGCCCTCGCCCGACAGCAGCGCGGAAAGGCCGGCGAAAGAGCCGATGCCGAGTAGCCGCGCCAGGAAGGGCGCGCGCACCGCGCGCACGTTCTGCAGCGTCATGCGGCCGGCCAGCGGCTGGTTGGCCTTGGTGTCGTCGTAGGCGGCATTGATCTGCATGCTGCCGCCCTGCATGTTGGTGATGCCGAGGAAATGCAGCATGGCGCCGGCATTGTCGGAATCGAGCCGCAGCGAGCGCCCTTCCAGCGCCGGCGTGATGAAGAAGGCGACTCCGCCGGTGGTGGCGAAACCGCCGGTGAGGCTGACGCGCTCCAGCCGCTTCGGCTCGCGCTGCACGCTGAGCGACAGGTTGCGCATCTCCAGGTCGTCCTCGACCTGCGCCTCGTCCAGCCGCAGGTCCAGGGTCAGGCGCGGCTTGACCTGGCCGGGCTCGGACTCGTCGGCAAACACGTCACGCACGAACGGCCGCAGGTCGAAGCGCTTGCCGCTCAGTTCGATCCGCGCGTCGCCGTTGGCGGCATAGCCGATGCGGCCGCGCGCGTCGTTGCTGCCGTATTGCAGGCTGGCGATCTCGGCGCTCCAGCCGCCATTCGCATCAAGCTGCGCCCTGGCGCGGCCCGACAGCGCGGGACCGCTCAGTTCGATCAGGTCGAACAGCACCGGCTGCCCGGCGCGGGTGCGGATCTGCACGCGGCCCTGGCCGGGCGTGCCCGCCGGCTTGCCCATATGCGCCTCGGCAACCACCAGCGTGGCATCCTTCAGGTCGAATTCGCCGCCGATGGCGGTTTCGCCGCCGCGCCGCTCCTCGATCTCCATGGTGGCGTCGACCGGCCCGTCGATATAGGGCGCCAGCGGATAGCCCAGCGCCTTGCGCTGCGCCTCGTCGATGCGGCCCTGCAACCGGTAGCGCGCCGGCACGGCGACGCGGGCATTGAATTCCTGCCGCCAGAAGACCTGCAGCGGCACGCCGTTCAGTGCCGCCCTGCCGCTGGCCTCCAGCGCCCGGGTGTCGACCTTCAGCTTCATCTCGCCGTCGGTCAGGCGATAGCGGCCCATCAGGCCGTCCATGCCGAGCGCGGCGAGGTCGGCCTCCGCCGTCACCGCGACATCCTCGGTCTTCAGCGCGTTGAGCAGCGGGAATTTCAGGCGCCATTTCACGACCGCGTCGCCGGCCACGCCGGCCGGCTTGATGCCCAGCCGCGAGGGGAAGCCGAGCGGCTTCTGGTCGAGCAGCGCCAGCACGGTGGCGCTCTTGCCGCGCGCCGCGCTGCTGATCTCGGCATGCTGGTCGGCATCCTGCAGGCCGGTGATCTTCACATGGCCGGGGCCGATCTGCAGTGCGCCGGCCGGCAGGTTCACCGCAGCCGTCTCGACGGTGAGGTCGAGGGCATCGGCATTGAGCATCGCGCTGCCCTTCGCGTCCTGCAGCCTGGTCATCGGGGCCAGGTAATCCACCTGCAGCCCCTCGAAGGCGAAATCCAGCTTCACGGCATTGGCCGGCAGCCTTTCCTCGCCGGCCACCATCGCCGGCGTGAGCACCGCCTCGAAACGGCCGGCCGGAATCCTGCCTCCGCGGATATTGGCCGTGACCCAGTCGCGCGCGTTCTTCGCCATGTCCGCCGGCCAGTATTGCGCCAGCGCGTTGGTCTGCAGGTCGAAGAACTGGCCCCTCAGGTCGAGCCCGTAGCGCTCGCCCTCGGCCCGGCTGACCCAGCCGCCGAAGGAAAGGCGGAAATTGTCGGCCAGCACGATGCTGCCCTCGTCGATATAAAGCCGGCCGTTGGCGGCATCGGCATAGCCGCGGAAGCGCGCCTCGGCGAGGTCGAGGGCGGCGGCGAGGAAATCCGGCGCCTGGATGCGGCCGGCGCCGGCATGCAGGTCGAAATTGAGGCCGAGCTGCTCGCCGCTTTCGTTCACCCGCAGGGTCAGGCTGCCGGACAGCGGCGCGGCGAAATAATCCAGCGGCTGCAGTTCGGGCACCACATCGGCGAAATCGGAGGGTTCGACATTGTCGAACTGCACGGTCACGCTGGCGGCACGGTCGGCCGCCACGTAGTCGGCGCCGACGGTGAGGTTGACCCGGCGGTTGCGCCAGTCGAGCGCGCCGGTCGCGGAGGCATAGACATGGCCATCGCCGCGGCGGAAGGAAAGCTGCGCCCCGGGCACGACCCAGCGCTGGTTCAGCTTCCAGTCCTCGATCACCAGCCGCTCGGCCAGCATCGACACCATCTCGAGCTGGCTGAGCGGATCGGTCGGATCGGGACGGCGCGACAGCAGGTCGAACACGCCGGCAAACATGCTGGTGGCCAGCATGTCGGCCGGGCCGCGCATTTCCTCGGCCTCGGTGGTGGCGCCGGCCTGGCCGTCGCCCTCGACCGGCAGGCCGATCTGGAAGCGGCCCTGGGCGTCGCGCACCAGTCGGGCCTCGATGCCGCTGGCGAACACGTAACGCGGTGCGATCACCCCGCGCAGCAGTGACGGGCCGCTGAGCGACATGTCGATGAAGGGGATGCGCAGCGCGACGCGTTCATCGCTGGCGCGATAGCGCACGTCCAGCACGCGCAGGCGCAGGCTCTGATCGCGGTCGGACCAGGCCAGCACCAGATCGCCCATATCGGCCCGGATGCCGAATTGCGGCAGGGCCAGCGCCTCGCTGACATAGGGGATGAGGAAGCCGACCGAAATCGGTTCCTGCGCCACACGCCAGGCCAGCAGCCCGCCCAAACCAACCAGCGTCAGCGCCACCGCCACAACCGAGCGAACCAGCAGCCGACTCCATCGCAAAACCACGTATCGTGTCCTCGTCTCCGCCGGCCGGACCACGGCCGGACAGGCTTTGTGATCGCAGCGGGCGGCCGCTGCTTGACCCTGTGCCGAGTTTAGCCGAACTTCGCCCATGGCACGAGGGAAACGCCATGCCAACCAAGCGATTACCGGCCAGGCCCGGAAAAAAGACGTCCACGGCCAAGACGGCGAAATCCGGCGCGGCGAAATCCGGTACGGCGAAAAAAGCCGCCGCCAGAACGGCCGCGTCGAAAAGGGCCGGCGCCCAAAAAGCCGGGCCGAAAAAGGCCGGGTCCAAAAAGACCGGACCCAAAAAGACCGGCGGCAAAAAAACGGTCTCTCGAAAGACCGTTTCCGGAAAGATCGGTACGCCCGGGGCGGCCGGCAAGACGGGTGCGGCAAAAAAAACCGCGCCCAGCGCCGGCATCGCATGGCCCGGCCTGCCCAGGCCCTTCGATGGCGAGGCCGTGGCGCGCGGCTTCGAACACTGGGCCGAGATGCTGGCCGAGTTGCCGGACCGGACCCTGGCGAAGCACCTGGCCGCGGCAACGAAGCAGCCCGCTTCCAAGAGCCAGCCAGGAGCCAGGGCCCTGCTGGCCTGCCTGTTCGGCAACAGTCCCTTCCTGACCCAGCTTGCGCTGGACGAACCCGCCACCATGGCCGTGCTGCTGGAGCGCGGCCCGGATGCCGCCTTCGAACAGGCGATGAAAGCCGTGCAGGATTTCGTGCGCGGCTGCGACGAACCGGCGGCGCTGGCCGCACCGCTGCGCCAGGCCAAGAAACGCGTCGCGCTCTCGATCGCCGTGGCCGACATCGCCGGCCTGTGGCCGCTGGAGAAGATCACCGGATGCCTGAGCGACTTCGCCAGTTTGAGCATCGACAGCGCCATGGCCGTGCTGCTGCGCCAGGCCGCCGCGCAGGGCGAACTGAAGCTGCCGGATGCAAAGAAAGACCCCTGCCGCGGCTCGGGCTTCGTGGCCTTAGGGATGGGCAAGCTGGGCGCGCGCGAGCTGAATTATTCCAGCGACATCGACCTGATCATGCTGTTCGACCAGGAGGTGGTGCGCTACACCGGCCGCAAGACGCCGCTGGAATGCTTCGTGCGGCTGACGCAGCAGATGTTCCGCCTGCTGCATGACCGCACCGAGGACGGCTATGTGTTCCGCACCGACCTGCGGCTGCGGCCCGATCCGGGCTCGACGCCGGTGGCGCTCTCCATGGCGGCCGCCGAGACCTATTACGAAAGCTTCGGCCAGAACTGGGAACGTGCGGCGATGATCAAGGCGCGGCCAGTCGGCGGCGACATCAAGGCGGGCCAGGGCTTTCTGCAGCGCCTGACGCCTTATGTGTGGCGCAAGAACCTGGATTTCGCCGCCATCGAGGACATCCATTCGATCAAGCGCCAGATCCATGCCCACAAGGGCCATGCCGAGATCGCGGTGGAGGGCCACAACATCAAGGTCGGGCGCGGCGGCATCCGCGAGATCGAGTTCTTCGCCCAGACCCAGCAGCTCATCGCCGGCGGGCGCGATACGCGCCTGCGCGCTGCCCCCACCTGCGACGCGCTGCGCGCGCTGGTCGCCACCGAGCGACTGAGCCAGGCCGTGTGCGACGAACTGATCGAGGATTACCGCTACCTGCGCCGGGTGGAGCATCGCCTGCAGATGATCGCCGACGAGCAGACGCATACCCTGCCGCGCAACATCGACCACCTGGCCTGCTTTCTGGGCGAGAAGAACCCGCAGGCTTTCCGCGACGGCCTGCTGGCCGTGCTGGCGCGGGTGAAGCGCTATTACGACGACCTGTTCAGCGAGGCGCCGTCGCTGGGCGCAGAAACCGGCAGCCTGGTGTTCACCGGCACCGACGACGACCCTGAGACGCTGAAGACGCTGAGTGGCCTGGGCTTCTCCGATCCGCCCGAGATCGCCGCGATGATCCGCGGCTGGCATTTCGGCCGCTATCGCGCCATGCGCTCGGAGCGCGCGCGCGAGAAACTCACTGCCATCATGCCGAACCTGCTGGAAGCCTTTTCCCGCACCGGCAGCCCTGACGTGGCGATCCGCCGGTTCGACCATTTCCTCGCCAGCCTGCCGGCCGGCGTGCAGCTTTTCGCCCTGCTGCAGGCCAATCCGGCCGTGCTCGACACCCTGGCCGAGGTGCTGGCCGCCGCGCCGCAACTGGCCGAGACGCTGTCGCAGAATGCCGCCCTGTTCGACAGCCTGCTGGAATATGCCGAACATCCGCCGAGCTTCGATGCCGCAACCCTGACAGCCAGCCTGAAGCGGCAGCTGTCGGCGGCACGCGATTTCCAGGACGTGCTGGACTGGACCCGGCGCTGGACCACCGAACTGAAACTGCAGGTGGGCATCGGATTGCTGCGTGGCACGCTGGACGGTGTGGCGGCGGGCGATGCCTTGAGCCGCGTCGCCGATGCGGTGCTGGCCGAACTGCTGGATCGCGTGGTGGCCGAATTCGCCACCCAGCACGGCAAGATCCGCGACATGCAGCTCGCCCTGATCGGCCTCGGCCGGCTGGGTAGCCGCGAACTGACGCTGGAATCCGATCTCGACCTGGTGCTGGTCTTCGACTGCCCGGAGAATGCCGGCGAGTCCAGCGGCGCGCGGCCGCTGACGCCGGGCCTGTATTTCGCGCGGCTGTGCCAGCGCTTCATCAACGCGATCACGGCGATGACCGGTGAGGGCCGGCTGTATGAGATCGACATGCGCCTGCGGCCCAGCGGCGGCGCCGGACCCATCGCCATCAAGCTGGATGCCTTTGCCGAGTATCAGCGCACCGAGGCGTGGACCTGGGAGCATATGGCGCTGACCCGGGCCCGCGTGGTCTGCGGCGATGCAAAGCTGGCGACGCGCTTCGACAAGGTGCGGCAGGAAATCCTGACCGCGAAGCGCGACGAGAAACGCCTGCTGGCCAACGTGGCGAGCATGCGCGCGCGACTGGCGGCGCAGAAGCAGGGCAAGGGCATCTGGGACCTGAAGCAGAGCCGCGGCGGCCTGGTCGACCTGGAATTCATCCTGCAATACCTGCTGCTGCGCCATGGCGCGGCGCATGCGGATATCCTGTTGGCCCATCCGCTGCAGGCGCTGGAGGCAATGGCGCAGGCCGGCCTGCTGGAAGCCAAGGCGCTGCGCGTGCTGCGCCTGGCCGGGCCGCTTTACGCCACCCTGCTGGCGGTGACGCGGCTGGCCGGCCGCGAGGAGGCCGGCGATCCCGCTTCGTGGCCGCCGGCGCTGGCCAAGCGCCTGCCGCAACTGACGGGCGACAGCAGCCTGGATGGCCTGAGCGAACGGCTGGAGGATTGCCAGCGCCAGGTACACAGGCTGTTCGTCACCCTGGTCGAGCAGCCGGCCGCCCCCTATCTCTCGCTGGCAGATTCGCTCAATCCGGATTCCAACCGCACAGGACAGGACGATGGCAACCACCGCTAAAAAGAAACCAACCGCAAAAAAGAAATCCGCCGCGAAGAAACCCGCCGCGAAGACGGCCGCCGTGAAGACGCCGGCGGCGAAAAAGCCGGCCGCGCCGAAGGCTGCCGACGTTCAAACCGGCAGCGCCGGTTTGAACGTCGGCGACAAGGCACCCGCCTTTTCCATGCCCACCGATGGCGGCGGCAAGATCTCGCTGGCCGAACTGAAGGGCAAGATCGTGGTGCTGTATTTCTATCCCAAGGACGACACGTCGGGATGCACCAAGGAGGCCATCGACTTCACGGCGGCGATGGCGAAATTCGACAAGCTGGGCGCGGTGGTGATCGGCTGCTCGCGCGACAGCGCCAAGAGCCACGACAAATTCAAGGACAAGCACAAACTGAAGGTGATCCTGGCCGCCGACGAGTCGGGTGCGGCGACCGAGTCGTATGGCGCCTGGGTTGAGAAAAGCATGTACGGGCGCACCTATATGGGCATCGAACGGTCCACATTCCTGATCGACCGTACAGGGAAGATTGCGGCGATCTGGCGCAAGGTCAAAGTCCCTGGCCATGTGGACTCGGTGCTGAAGGCAGCGCAGGCGCTGTAGAATCAAGCGCTTGCCGCCCTTATCCACACTCTGTGGATAACACGCGCGACACGGGTTAAGTCTGTGTTCGCGCGTGTTTTTCCGACATTCGTAACAGATTCTTTCTTGCATTAACCAAGCCAAATAAGCCCTAATCTGCCTCAGCCAGAGGCGAGCGGATTTTCAAGACAATACGGGGGGCTTAGTGACGCGACGCGCGAGACGGCAATGGCGGGAGTTGCGCGACCGCCTGTTCCCAGAGCGGCAGATCATTTTCCGGAGCCGCGGCGACGTGCGTTACGTCGCGCTCTCCAGTCGTGCCCAGATCGCCATGGCCACCGCCGTCGTCGCCTTCGCCGGCTGGATCGGCTACGCCTCGGTGAACGTCTTCTATCGCGACGCCCTGCTCGACACCCGCGACCGCCGCATCGCCGAACTCAGCCTGGCCTATGAGCGCCTGGCCGCCGATTACGAAAAGAGCCAGGAGAATTTCGTCGTCGCCTCGCGCGACCTGGAGGAGCGCTATCGCCGCCTCTACGACATGGCGATGAAGCAGCGCGCCCCCGCCCTGCCCGCGACCGGCCAGTCCGATACCGCGGACGGCGGCAAGGCAACAGACGCCGGCAAGACGGCGCCGAAGGCCGCCGCCAAGCCCGCCGAAACCACCAAGCCGGACAGCAGCAGGCTGGCCGCCGCCGCGCCGGTCAAGCCGGCCGCCAGCGAAGACCCGGCCTCGATCGAGGATCTGGAAGGCATGCTGCGCGAGTCGAAGGCCAAGCCGCCGGTGCCGGCGGTGAAGCCGCGCGACATCGAGACCCGCATCCTCGCGGTGCGCGGCCGCCAGCGCGAATTGCTGGATGAACTGAACCATCGCACCGAGCAGGGCATCCTCGCTCTGGAAAAGGCGCTGGGCCGCACCGGGCTGGATATCGGCGGCATGCTGGCCCGCGCCAGCGAGGCACGCGCCGAAGTCGGCGTCGGCGGCCCGCTGCGCAGCCTCGACATGCCGCCCACGCAGACGGCCTCGCTGGATGCCGTCGACCGCGACATCAACAGCCTGGAAGGCAAGCTGGGCCGCTGGGGCGAACTGATGGCGCTGGCCCAGCGCCTGCCGCTGGCGCTGCCGATGGGCGGCGAGGCGGAAATCTCGTCCAGCTTCGGCCGCCGCATTGATCCCTTCACCAAGCAGCCGGCCTTCCATGCCGGCACCGATTTCATCGGCCCGAACCGCGCGCCGGTGATTGCCACCGCACCCGGCGTGGTCGTATTCGCCGGCCGCAAAGGCCCGTATGGCCGCGCCGTCGAAATCGACCATGGCCTGGGCGTGAAAACGCGTTATGCTCACCTGAGCTCGATTTCCGTGCAGGCTGGCGAGACCGTCGCCTACGGACGCCAGCTCGGCACCATGGGTTCGACCGGTCGCAGCACCGGTCAGCATCTGCATTACGAAGTGCTGCTCGACGACGAGCAGATCGATCCCGCCAAATTCATCGAGGCTGGCTATCATGTTTTCAAACAGCAAGAAGACCAACCCGCAGCCCGCCGCTAAGCAGGCGCCGCCCTCGATCCTGAGCGCCGGCCTGACGGTGAACGGCGACCTCAGCTCGGAAGGCGAGGTGCAGATCGACTGCCTGGTCAACGGCGACGTCACCGCCGTGCGGCTGGCCATCGGCGAGAATGCCAAGGTGGTGGGCGAGGTGGTGGCCGACCAGGTGCTGATCCGCGGCGAGGTGATCGGCCGCATCCGCGCCAAGTCGGTGGAACTGGACAAGACCGCGAAGGTGCGCGGCGACATCTGGCACGAGCTGCTCTCGATTGCCGCCGGCGCCAAGATCGAAGGCCTGTGCAAGTTCGCCGAGAACCCGCGCGACATGGTGGCCAAGCTGAGCGTGGTGTCCTCCTCGGATGCCAAGGAAGAAACCGAGAAGACCGTGCAGAAGGCGATCAAGGGCGCGGCCGAAACCGGCCTGTCGGGCGCCCTGCCCGGCCTCGCCGCCCGCGCCGCCACGGCGACGAGCTGAAGACCCTTCCCCTTCCTTCATCCAGTTCCAGAGGCGGCCCCTGCGGGCCGCCTTTTTTATGGCCTAGAAACGGCCCTCTTTCAGGAAGCGTTGCACGGCGGCGATCACGCGCGGATCGTTGGGCAGGAAGCTGTGCCCCACCGGCAGCGTCAATCCATGCGTCAATGCCGGCGGCAGGGCGGAATCCACTTCCACCGTGCCGTCGCCGTCTTCCGTCGCGCCATGCAGCAGATTGACCCAGGCGCTGGGGATCAGCGGATGGAAGCGCCGCGTGCCGGCAATCGCGCCGGTCTCCAGCTTCGGCCAGGGCAGGTCTGCCAGCCACGGCGCGTCGCGATAAAGCTCGCGCGCCGGGCGGCCGAACAACTCGGGCAGACGGGCCGACCAGCTTCGTGCCTGCAGCCGCGCCACCGGCAACGCGCCGCGATTGGGCACGCCGAGCAGCACAAGGCGGCCGGCGGGGAACGGCAGGGGTTCGGACAACAGGCTGCGCAGCAGCAGGCCGCCGAGCGAATGACCAACAAAATGCGTTCTGGCGAAATGCGTGCGTTGCGTGCCCGCCAGCGCGGCGATGCGCGGCCGCAGCAGGGCTAGCAGCCCGGCATAATCGTGATGGCGTGAGGGATAATCCCAGGCCTCGACGGCATAACCCTCGCGCAGCAAGGCCTGAGCCAGCTTCGCCATCGAGCGCGGCGTACGCGCCAGGCCATGCAGCAGGACGACGCGGTCGGATGATGATGTGGAATCCATTTCCCATAGTCATGCCCGGACTTGGTCCGGGCATCCACGAGTTTTTTTGCCTGAACTGACCTAAGACGTGGATGGCCGGGTCAAGCCCGGCCATGACGATTGTAGTGGCGGAAAGGCTTACGCCGCGTCCTTGTCGCCGCCACCGACCTTGGCCGCGAGCTGGGCGGCCATGAAGGCGTCAAGGTCGCCGTCCAGCACGCCCTGGGTGTCGCTGGTTTCCAGCTCGGTGCGCAGGTCCTTCACCATCTGGTAGGGGTGCAGGACATACGAGCGGATCTGGTGGCCCCAGCCGATATCGGTCTTGGAGTCGAACACCGCCTGCTTCTCGGCCTCGCGCTTCTGCAATTCGCGTTCATAGAGGCGCGCCTTCAGCATCTTCATCGCCTCGTCGCGGTTGCGGTGCTGCGACTTGTTGGTCTGGCAGGCCACCACGATGCCGGACGGCATATGCGTGATGCGCACGGCCGAATCCGTCTTGTTGACGTGCTGGCCACCGGCGCCCGAGGCGCGGTAGGTATCGACGCGCAGATCCTTGTCGAGCACCTCGATCTCGATGGTGTCGTCCACCACCGGATAGGCGCCGACGGAGGCGAAGCTGGTATGGCGGCGCGCGTTGGAATCGTAGGGCGAGATGCGCACCAGCCGATGCACGCCGCTCTCGTTCTTCAGCCAGCCATAGGCATTGGGGCCCGAGACCTTGATGGTGGCCGACTTGATGCCGGCCTCCTCGCCCTCGCTCTCTTCCTGGAACTCGACCTTGTAGCCGTGGCGCTCGGCCCAGCGCACATACATGCGCAGCAGCATCGAAGCCCAGTCCTGGCTTTCGGTGCCGCCGGCGCCGGCATGCACTTCCAGGAAGCTGTCGTTGCCGTCGGCCTCGCCCGAGAGCAGGCTCTCCAGCCGCGCCTGCGCCACTTCCTTCGACAGGCTGGCAATCGCCGCCTCGGCCTCGTCGACCACGCCCTGGTCGTTCTCGGCCTCGCCCAGCTCGATCAGGTCGCAGTTGTCTTTCAGGGCCGCTTCCAGTCGGCGCTGGGTGCTGACCGCGCGCTCCAGCCGGTTGCGCTCGCGCAGAACGGCCTGGGCCTCGGCCGGATTGTTCCACAGGGCGGAATCCTCCGCCCGGGCATTCAGCTCTTCCAGTTTCTTGACTGCGTTATCCCAGTCAAAGAGACCTCCTCAGCAGTCCGAGCGACTGCTGGATTTCATCGGCCATCGCCCTGATTTCGGCGCGCATACTGTTTCCTTCATCAACTTTTGTCGGGCGGAAAGTAATAAGTCGTGGATGGCCGGGTCAAGCCCGGCCATGACGAAAAGGTCTGAAAACAGAGACAAAAAACAACCGTCATGCCCGGGTTTAGCCCGGGCATCCACGGTTTTTTCGTCAGCCCGGAAACATCACCCCCGCGCCGCCTTCACAAGCTGGCGCATGGCATCCAGCGAGATGGCGCCGGGGATCAGTTCCTGGCCGATCACGAAGCCGGGCGTGCCGTTGATGCCCAGCTTTTCCGCCAGCGCCAGGTTGGCGCGGATCACCTGCTCAACCTTGGGCGCGGCCATGTCGGCCTTCAGCTTCGTCACATCCAGCCCGCTGGCTGCGGCGAGGCGAAACACCTCGGCCTCGGTGAGCTGGCCGCGGAAGCCCATCATGGCATTGTGGAAGGCGAGATACTTGCCGCCCTTGTCCTGCTCCAGCGAGGCAACGGCGGCGCGCGAGGCCAGCACGCTGTCGGGCCCCAGCACCGGCAGTTCCTTGAGCACGACGCGCAGTTTCGGATCTTCCTTGATCAGGGTCATCACGCTGTGCAGCACCTGCTTGCAATAGCCGCAGCGGTAATCAAAGAACTCGACCAGCGTGACATCGCCCTTGGGATTGCCGGCGACAAACGACACGCCATCGTCGAACAGCGCCTTGGCGTTGGACGTGAGCGCCTGACGCTGGGCCTCGGCCTTCTTCACCAGCACATGGCTGGCTTCCTGCAGGATTTCGGGGTGGCGCAGCAATACCTCGAGGATCTCCGGATTATCGACCAGCACGTCGCGCACGGCGGCCCGCTGCTCGGCCGGAAAGGCGGGCGCCTGCACCTGGGCCAGCGCCTGTTTCGGGGCGGGGGCCGCCAGCAGCAGAACGAACGCGACGACAAGGAAGCGGAACGGCGACATAAAGAAACCCTCTGGATAAAGCTGCCGGACTATGCGGCGGCAACGACGGCGGAACAAGGCACAAGACCGTGAGGAAAACGGGCCCGCGGTGGCGCCGATCACCGGCGCTGCTGCTGGCGGCGCAGATCCTTGGCCGCCGCGATGATGTCCTGGGCGCGCAGCCAACTGGGCGAACCTTCCTTCAGCAGGCGCACGGCACGTTCGGCCTGCCCCTCGGCATCGCGCGCGCTGCCCATCACCAGATAACGCTCGGCCGAGGCCAGCGAGGCCATGCCGATGTCGTTCTTGCGGCCATAGGCGGTGGCTAGCTGCTGCCAGGCCGCGCCGCTGTCGGGCTCGCGCAGGGTGACCTGGCGCAGGATGGCGACCGCCTCGTCCAGCCGGCTGTCGTCGTTCATCGCCACCAGGCGCTGGCCCACGCCAAACGCCAGCAGCGGCTCGTTCGGCGCCAGGCGATAGGCCTCCTGCGCAGGCGGCAGCGAGTCGGCGACGCGGCCCATGTTGAGCAGGATGTCGGCCTTCAGTTCATGGAAATACGGATCGTTGGGATAATCGCGGATCAGGCTGTCGGTTTCGGCCAGGCCACGCTGGAAATCGAGCGCGCGGAAATAGGCGAAGGCGCGGGCATAGCGGCCATAGAGCGAGGTGTCGCTTTCGGGATACTTGCGCAGCGTGACCGGCAGGCCCTCCAGATACCCGACCAGCTTGGCCTGCATGCGGCGGAAGCGTTCGATATCCGCCGGACTGTCCTTGGCATTGCGCGAGGGCGAACGCTGCATGCGCGATTCCAGCGCGGCGACGCGGTCGGGCGTGAGCGGGTGGCTGCGCACATAGGGATCCTGGCGCTCGACCGCCAGGGCTTCCTGCCCGCCGATGATGCGCAGAAACTCGACCAGGCCGGAGGCGGACTGGCCGGTTTGCTCCAGATAGGTGGCGCCGGCCTGGTCGGCGGCGGATTCCTGGCTACGCGTGAAGGCCAGGAAGCTGCGCTCGGCCACCTGCTGGCCGCCCAGCACGGCCGCCGCGGCGGCCTCGCCGGAGCCGGCGACGGCGGCGGCGGCGCCGAACAGCATGGACAGGATCATGGCGGTGGACGCGGTGTCGATGGCGTCGTACATGCGGGCGAGATGGCCACCCGAGATATGGCCGATTTCATGGGCCAGCACGCCGATCACCTGGCCCGGGCGCTCGGCCCGGATCAGCAGGCCGGTATTGACGAAAATGCGCTGCCCGCCGGCGACGAAGGCGTTCAGGGTGCGGTCATTGACCAGGTGGACCGAGATGGCCTCGCCCGACAGTCCGGCGGCGCCGAAGAGTGGCGCGGCATAGGCGCGGATGGTATTTTCGATCTCGGCGTCGCGCACCAGGGAAGCGCCGCGGCGCTGGGCCTCGGCGGCGGTCGGCAGAACCGTCCCGGCGGCCGTCAGCAGCAGACAGCCGACAGCGAGCGAACGGCGGAGAGAACGGCGCATGGAAGACCAGCGTACGGCCATGGCGAAGTATTGTCCCAATCCCGGATATCCGGGCCAAGCAAGACGATCCATCCTAGGTAAGGGCCCCTCCGGCATGCGTCAATGCATCCTTCTCGCGTTAGTGGCGGCCCTGGTTGCCGGCTGCTCGAATTCCGACAGTAAGGTGAAGGCCGGCCAGATCGACTATCTGAAGGGCTTCATCGGCGGCGTGGCGGCCGACGAACCGCGCGCCGCCCTGGTGGCCCGCGACGTGCTTTCGGCCGGCGGCTCGGCCGGCGATGCGGTGGCGGCCGCGGCGCTGGCCTATGCCGTCACCTACCCCTCGGCCGGTGGTCTGGGCGCCGGCGGCGCCTGCGTGGCGACCGACCCGGTCGCCAAACGCACCGAAACCATCGAGTTTCCGATCATCGCGCCCAAGAATGGCGGCAATGTGGCCGTGCCGGCGCTCGTGCGCGGCATCGGCCTGCTGCAGAGCCGCTATGGCAAGCTGCGCTGGGAGGCGGTGGTGTCTCCGGCCGAGCAGCTCGCCCGCTTCGGCGAACCGGCCAGCCGCGCCTTCGTGCAGGCGGCGGTGGAAACCATGCCGCCGGTGACGGCCAGCCCCTCGCTTGCACCGATCTTCGGCACCCGCAGCGGCCTGGTGCCGCAGGAAGGCGAACGGCGCATGCAGCCGGCCCTGGCCGGCACGCTGGGCCGCCTGCGCACCGCCGGCCCGGCCGACCTGTATCAGGGCCAGCTTGCCCAGGCCCTGCTGGCCGACAGCCGCGCGCTGGGCGGCAGCCTGACGCCCGAAGAACTGCGCGACTATGCCGCGAGCATCGGCAAGCCCATCGAGGTGCCGTTCGAGAACAACGTAACCCTGTACACGCTGAACAACGCGGCCGGCGGCGCGGTGGCGGCCTGGCTGATCGAGCAGACCTATGACGGCGGCAGCCTGATCGGCAGCGCCAGCCTGAAGCCGGAGAAATTCGCCGCGGCGCTGGGCCAGGCCCATCGCGCCCAGGGGCCGCTCACCATGTATGGCTTCGGTTCGGCCAGCCTGTCGGTGATCGACCGCAACGGCCTGGCCGTGGCCTGCGCCTTCAGCATGGGGCCGGCCTATGGCAGCCGCCTGGTCGGCCGCGAGAGCGGCATCCTGTTCGCCGCGCCGCCCGGAGCCGCCGGCGACGAGTCCGCCTATCTCAGCGCCATGGTCGGCATGAACCGCCGCGTCGGCCAATCCTTCTTCGCCGCCGGGTCCAGCGGCGGTGCGGCGGCGCCGGCGGCGCTGGCCTACAGCGTGCTGCAGGCCGCCTTCATCAAGGGCGCCAAGGAACCCGCCATTCCCGCGCTGGCCGCGCCGCGCCTGTTCCAGGCCAATCCGCAGGCGCCGCTGCAATACGAACCCGGCGCCGATCCGGCGGCACTGGCCGCCGCGCGCAGCCGGGGACTGAGCCTGGCCGAATTCGGCCGGCTCGGCCGCGTGACGCTGGCCTATTGCAGCAACGGCCTGCCGCGGTCGCCCGAGACCTGCAGCTTCGCCGCCGACCGGCGCGGCTATGGCCTGAGTCTCGGCCGCCAGTTCTGAACCCCGTTTCCGTCCGGAGTCGATCATGTCGGTTTCCCCTCCATCGCCGTCGCGGCGCGGCGCCATCGATCCCTTCTTCGTGATGGAGGTGATGAAGGCCGCCGCCGCGCGCGAGGCCGCCGGCGGCGACGTGATCCACATGGAAGTCGGCCAGCCCTCCACGGCGGCACCGCGCAAGGCGATCGAGGCGGCCACGGCGGCGGCGCAGCGCGAACCGCTGGGCTATACGCTGGCGCTGGGCATCCCGGAGCTGCGCGCGGCGATCTCGGGCCATTACCGCAACTATTACGGCCTGGATGTGCCGGCGGAGCGCATCGTCGTCACCACCGGCTCCTCGGCGGGCTTCCAGCTTGCCTTCCTCTCAGCCTTCGATGCCGGCGACACGGTGGCGTTGGGCGAGCCGGCCTATCCGGCCTATCGCAACATCCTCAAGGCGCTCGACCTCAATCCGGCGATGATCGTGACCGAGCCGGAAACGCGCTTCCAGCCGACGCCGCAGCTTATCAACGCGCAGGCACCGCAGGCGAAAGGCGTGCTGGTGGCCAGCCCCGCCAATCCGACCGGCACCATGCTGGGCGAGCCTGAGATGAAGGCGCTGGTGGACGACTGCAAAGCCAAAGGCCGCTGGCTGATCGTCGACGAGATCTATCACGGCATCACCTATAACGGCCGCGCGCAGTCGGTGCTGGCGCTGACCGACCAGGCCATCGTGATCAACAGCTTCAGCAAATACTTCTCGATGACCGGCTGGCGACTGGGCTGGATGGTGGTGCCGGAAAGCCTGCTGCGCCCGATCGAATGCCTGACGCAGAATTTCTACATCTCGGCGCCCGGCATCAGCCAGGTGGCCGGCGTGGCGGCGATGTCGGCTTACGACGAGCTGGAAGAAAACGTCGCACGCTATGCGAAGAACCGCGAGATCCTGCTGAACGAACTGCCGCAGGCGGGTTTCGACAGGCTGGCGCCGGCCGATGGCGCGTTTTACATCTATGCCGACATCAGCCGCTTCACCAATGATGCCAACGATTTCTGCAAGCGCATGCTGGCCGAAACCGGCATCGCCGCCACGCCGGGATTCGATTTCGACCGCGGCCGCGGCCATTACTTCATGCGCTATTCCTTCGCCGGCAGCACCGAGCGCATGATCGAGGCGGCGAAGCGGCTGAAGGACTGGCGGAAGTGACGGCATTGCAAAATGCCGCCATGCCCGGACTTGATCCGGGCAGCCACGAGTTGCTTTAAAAATCTGAAACCGTGGACCCTCGGGCCAAGCCCGAGGGTGACAACACTGGTTTTGAGAATCCCGGCGTTCTACGCGGTCGCGGCCAGCGGCTTGGCCATATGCACCAGTTCGCGGCCCTCGAAGGTTTCCAGGCCGGTCTCGGCATAGCCGAGATGGGCATAGAGCTCGCGGTTCTCGGTGAACTGCGCGTTGGTGTAGAGGCGGATTTCGGCCAGGCCGCGCATCCGCGCCTGCTCTTCGGCGAAATCGAGCAGCCGGCGGCCCAGCCCGGTGCCCTGCTGGGTCGGATCGACCGCCACGCTCCAGATCAGCAGATGGTCGTCGGCCGAACGCAGCACCAGCGCGCCGGCCAGGCCATCTTCCACACCATCCACGACCCAGACCTCATAAGCCTGCAGCAGCGCGGCCGCCGTTTCCGCCATCGGCTGCGGCTCGGCGCCGATGCGCGGCACATATTTCACGTAGGCCCGCTTCTGCAGCGCGCCGAGGCGCGCCTCGTCAGCCGCCGATGCGCGGCGGATCGCCGGCTCGCCCGCAGCCCTCACCGGAAGACTCACCGGCGCCACCAGCCCTTCTTCGGGGCGGGCGCGGCGGCCTCGGCCTTCTCGGCCTTGCCATCGGTGCTGATCACCACGGTCTCGAAGACCGGGCCGGTGCTGACCGGAGCGGATTCTGCGACAGGCGCGGGTTCGGCGGCCGGAGCAGGCGCGGGCTGCTCGCTGACGGCCGGCGCCTCGGCAAGCGGAGCCGGTGCGGCCGCTTCGGCCTTCGCGGCCGGCTGAGGCGTACGCGCAGGCGCGGGCTCCTCGTCGTCGAATTCATAACCTGGCAGGCCGTCGAGCAATGCGCCGATGGAGGCCGGGGTCATGGCCGGCGGGGCGATGTCGCGCTGACGCGGCGCGTCATACCGCGGCGCCTCCTGACGCGGCGCCGGCTGTTCCTCGCCGGCAGCGCCATCCTCGCGGCGGCGGCGGCGACCGCCGCGGCGACCGCGACGGCGACGGCGACCATCGCCGCCCTCTTCCTCGCGCGCCTCGGCGGCGGATTCATCCTGGCCGTCCTGGGCATCGTCCTCGCCGCCGGCATCCTCGGCGGCGGCTTCGGCACCATCGTCTTCGCCGGACGCGGTCTCGTCGGTCTCTACCTCGCCTTCGGCGCCGGCCTCGACACCTTCGCCGCGATCGCGACCGCCGCGACGGCGACGGCGACGACGACGACGACGACGGCCATCGCCATCCTCCTCGGCACCCTCGGCACCGGCCTGCGCCGGCAGTTCCTCGCCTTCGGCCTCGTCGGCGACGGCGTCATCGGCCTCGGCATAGGCCGACTCCTGGGTGATCGGACGCTGAACGTCGCTGCGCGGCGCCAGTTCGGGACGATTGACCTCGCCCGGCTGGCGCGGCTTGTTGCGCTCGATGCGATAGTCGGGCGGCACCAGGCTGGCGTCGGCGGCCAGGATCACGCGCATCACATAGCGGCGCTCGATCTCGCTCAGGCGCTCGCGCTTGTGGTTGAGCAGATAGATCGCCACTTCCGCCGAGGTCGAGACGGTGATCTCGGCCGAACGGTCGCGGATGCCCTCCTCCTCGATGGCGCGCAGAACCTGCAAAGCGGTGGATTCCACCGAACGCACGTAGCCGCGGCCCTGGCAATGCGGGCAGGTCATGGTCGAGCTTTCGATCAGGCTCGGCCGCAGGCGCTGGCGCGACATCTCCAAGAGGCCGAAGCCCGAGATGCGGCCGACCTGGATGCGCGCGCGGTCGTTGCGCAGGCATTCCTTCAGGCGCTGCTCGACCTTGCGGATGTTGCGGTTCTCCTCCATGTCGATGAAGTCGATGACCACAAGGCCGGCGAGATCGCGCAGGCGGAGCTGGCGGGCGATTTCCTCAGCCGCCTCAAGATTGGTCTTGTAGGCGGTTTCCTCGATGTTGTGCTCGCGGGTGGACTTGCCCGAGTTCACGTCGATGGAAACCAGCGCCTCGGTCGGGTTGATCACGATGTAGCCGCCCGACTTCAACTGCACGGTCGGCGAGAACATCGCATCGAGCTGCTGCTCGACCTGATAGCGGGTGAACAGCGGGATCTTGTCCTGATACTGCTTCACGCGTTCGGCATGGCTGGGCATCAGCATCTGCATGAAGTCATGCGCGAAGCGATAGCCTTCCTCGCCCTCGACGATCACCTCGTCGATCTGGTCGGAATACAGGTCGCGGATCGACCGCTTGATCAGCCCGGCCTCTTCGTAGATCAGCGCCGGCGCCGAGGATTCCAGCGTGCGCTCGCGGATGCTGTCCCAGGTGCGCAGCAGGTATTCGAAGTCGCGCTTGATCTCGGGCTTGGAGCGCTCCATGCCGGCGGTGCGCACGATCACGCCCATGCCGTCCTGGATGTCCAGCTCGGCGGTGATCGCCTTCAGGCGCTTGCGGTCGGCCTGCGACTGGATCTTGCGCGAAATGCCGCCGCCGCGCGCGGTGTTGGGCATCAGCACGCAGTAGCGGCCGGCCAGCGACAGATAGGTGGTGAGCGCGGCGCCCTTGTTGCCGCGCTCTTCCTTCACCACCTGCACCAGCATGATCTGGCGGCGCTTGATGACTTCCTGGATCTTGTAGCGGCGGAACGCATTGGCGCGGCGGCGCCGGCGGCCATCGCTGGTCTCGTCGTCGCTCTTGCCGTTTTCCTCGGCGCGGGCGGCGGCGTCTTCGGCATGGCCGTCTTCCGCCTGGCCGGCCTCGGCCATGCCCGATTCAGCCAGGGCGACCTCGCCATCGGCCACGTCGGGCGCGGCATCGTCGTTCTCGGCCTGCGGCGCGGCGTAATCATCGACCGGCGCGCTGAGGCTCGGCGCCGGGCTGGCGCTGGCCGGCACATTCCAGTAGGCCGGCGCGGCGACATCGCCGGCGGCTTCCGCCGCATCGGCGCTGGCCTCGCCCCAGGCCGTGCTCTGGGCCGTGCTCTGGGCCGCGCTCTCGGCGCCTTCGCTCGCAACCTCGGGCTTGATCTCCTCGACGGTGTCGAAATCGCCATCGACGGTTTCGATGCCATGGTCGTCGGCATGGGACTCGCCGGCTTCGGCCGCGGCGGCCTGCGCGGCGGCGCGGGCTTCCTCGGCGGCCAGTTCGGCTTCCTCGGCAGCGGCAGCGGCAGCTTCTTCCTCGGCCTGCTGCGCCAGCAGGGCCTGCCGGTCGGCAATCGGGATCTGGTAGTAGTCGGGGTGGATTTCGCTGAAGGCCAGGAAGCCATGGCGGTTGCCGCCATATTCGACGAACGCGGCCTGCAGCGAGGGCTCAACGCGGGTGACCCGCGCCAGGTAGATGTTGCCCTTGTTTACCTGTTTGGTGGAGGTCTCGTAATCGAATTCCTCGAGACGGGTCCCCTTCACCACCACGACCCGGGTTTCTTCCGGATGGGTGGCATCGATCAGCATACGCATGCCCATGAGGCATTTTTCCTGCGGCGCGGCGCCGCCCGCGCGAATAACAAACGGCGGCGCGCCTGGGTTCTCGGGGCAGGCATCGGCCGGATCGGCCCGTCGCGCGGCATCCGCCGGACTGATCCGGCAGGCCTGCGGCGGTAATGATCCTGACGACCGAGAGGGGGGACTTCATCCGGGGATTTTTGAATTCCGCCGGGCGCGCCGCGCGCTGTCGGTCTGCCGGGCCCCCGCCGGGCCCTGTCGGCCCGGGCGGATGCCCCGAAGGTTCACTCCAAATCCGTGCTGTCTTGAGCGCAGCGTCCGAGGCCCCTGCTCCAGGCCGCCTCCTTTTAGGGCTGACAACTGGCTATCGCAGGCTGGCTCAGGGCCGATGCGCCGATCTTCCCGCTCTGAACCTCGGCTAAATCCTTGAGAGGCAAGCCTTTGGTCTGACGGTCCGATCTGACTCGGATATTCGCGATTGCATCGTACGCTTTGGCAGGGCATACCGACAAGGTCTTTCTTGCCGCGCCGCATGATGACCCCGGAGTTTTCCATTAAGACTCTGTTTCTACTGGCAATTATTGGATTCCTGATGCCCGGCGCGTTGGCCGGCGCGGCCGGGGCCGAACCGGCACGCGTCACCCGCCTGCAACTGGGGCTGAATGCCGGCCTGACCCGCCTGGTGGTGGAAGCCTCGGCGCCGGTGGAGGCCGAACTGGCCGCCCAGCCGGCCGGGCTGGGGCTGACCCTGTCGCTGTCCGGTCCGCGCTGGGCCGCCCCGCCGGCCCAGCCGAGTGCCGCCGGCCTGGTCGCCGGCCTGGGGCTGCCGGTGCAGCATGACGGACGCACCGCCATCGCCATCGACCTGGTGGAGCCTGCGGTGGTGGAGCGCGCCTTCCGGCTCGATCCGCAGAACGGCCCGCTGGGGTCGAGCGGGCACCGGCTGGTGATCGACCTGCGACCGGCCGATCCGCAGGCCTATGCCGTGGCCTTTGCCGCCCCGGTCGCCCTGCCGCTGCCGACCGCCGTCGACATCGCGCCGCCGCCGGCCCATGCCGCCGACCGCCGCCGCACCATCGTGCTGGACCCGGGCCATGGCGGGCAAGATCCCGGCGCGATCAGCGCCTCGGGCCGGCACGAGAAGGACATCACGCTGGCGGTGGCGCTGGCCATGGCCAGCCGGCTGCGCGCCACCGGCCGCTATCATGTGATTCTGACCCGCGACCGCGACCGTTTCGTGCGGCTGAACGACCGCGTGGCGCTGGCGCGCAAGCACGAGGCCGACCTGTTCCTCTCGATCCATGCCGACAGCCTGGGCGGCGACCGCACCACCAGCGGCGCCACCGTCTACGTCCGCGCCGATGCCGCCAGCGATCCGGAAGCCGAGGCCCTGGCGCTGCGCGAGAACCGCGCCGATCAACTGGCCGGCGGCGCGGCGGCCGCCGAAGTGGACGACGTCGTATCCATCCTGCTCGATCTCGCCTCGCGCGACACCGCGCGGCTGTCGAGCCGCTTTGCCGGCCTGCTGACCGTTGCGATCAGCGACGGCATCGCCTTGCGCCGCAATCCGCTGCGCGCGGCGAATTTCCGCGTGCTGTCGGCGCCCGATGTGCCTTCCGCGCTGCTGGAACTGGGTTACCTGTCCAATCCGGGCGACGAGGCGCTGCTGTTTTCGGAAAGCGGCCGCAACCGGCTGGCCGCCGCCGCCGTGGCCGCCATCGACAGCTTCTTCGGCGCAGAGACGCAGGCGGGGCGATAGCGTCACCCCAGGGCTGGACAAAGACAGGCTTCAGCCGCGCGCCGGAATGGCGTACGCCGCCTCGAGCAAAGCCGTGCGATAATATGCATCCTGGCTGGCGCCAACGCGCCAGGCATGGATGATGTTGCCTGCGGTGAGGACGTACACGGTGGGCGCCGAGAACGCCATGTGGCCGCCATTCACCAGCGGCACGCGGCTGCTGCGCGACGGCGGGTGCAGCACCGTCATGCCGATGCCCGCCTTGTCGTTGATCCAGCGGCGCGTGGTCTCAGGCGCCTCGGCATAGGACATGGCCACGAACGCGATGCGCGGATCGTCTTTCAGCGCACGCCAGGTCTTGGCAAGCTCGGGGATGCCCTGGCGGCAATGCACGCACCATTCGCCGCCGATGTAGAACAGCATGGCACGGTCATGGTAGTCGCTGAGACGAATGGTGAAACCATCGGCATTCCGCAGGGCGATGTCAGGAATGCGGTTGCCGACATTCCAGCCCTCCTCGCCCGGCCCCGGCAACGTCACGCAGCCGCCGGTGAGACCCGTACCAAGGCCCGTCAGGGCAATACCGAGAAGATTTCGACGAGAAAGCATGGCGCCTTCCATTGCCTGTGCTCCAGTCTAGCCTGCGGCATCGGTCTGAAAAACTGAAAAATCCCCCGATTCCCGGCATCGCAGGCCTGGCCGCGCCATGTCAGCGCCACAATTATCGCCCTATACAGGCGGGTATTTCGGGAGTACCTGTACGCCCGATTTTCGGCCCATGACCAAAGGCCCAGAAGCGGCCTGCCCGGGGTGCCATGCGTCTGCTGTCGCGTTTCCTTTTTTTGCTCTCTTTCGCCGTGCTGGCGGTGATCGGCGCCGGTGCCGCCGGCCTGGCCGGGCTGTGGTATTACGGCCGCGATCTGCCCGACTACAAGCAGCTTGAGAAATACGAACCGCCGGTCACCACGCGCGTGCATGCCGGCGACGGCCGCCTGATCGCCGAATTCGCCCGCGAACGGCGCCTGTTCGTGCCCATCGAGGCGATCCCGAAGCCGGTGATCCAGGCCTTCCTGTCGGCCGAGGACAAGAATTTCTACGAGCATAGCGGCATCGATCCGCTGGGCGTCGTGCGCGCGGTGATCCAGAACGTGGTGAACCTGGCGCAGAACCGCCGCCCGGTCGGCGCCTCCACGATCACGCAGCAGGTGGCGAAGAATTTCCTGCTTGGCAACGAAGTGTCGCTGGGCCGCAAGGCGAAGGAAGCGATCCTCGCCTTCCGCATCGAGAACACCTTCAGCAAGGACAAGATCCTCGAACTGTATCTGAACGAGATCTATCTCGGCTCGGGCGCCTATGGCGTCGCGGCGGCGGCCCTGGTCTATTTCGACAAGTCGCTCTACGACCTCACCCTGCCCGAGGCCGCCTATCTGGCGGCCCTGCCCAAGGCGCCGAGCAACTATCATCCCGTGCGCCATTACGAACGGGCCAAGGCGCGGCGCGACTGGGTGATCGAGCGTCTGCAGGAAGATGGCGTGATCACCGTGGAACAGGCCCGCACCGCGATCAACACGCCGCTGGTGGCGATGGCGCGGCCGGAATCGGAACTGGCCCGCGCCGACTGGTTTGCCGAGGAAGTGCGCCGCGACCTGGCACAGAAATTCGGCGACAAGGGCCTCTACGAGGGGGGCCTGAGCGTCCGCACCACGATGGACCCGAAGCTGCAGGCGATCGGCGAGCGCGTGCTGCGCGACGGCCTGCAGGCCTATGATCGCCGCGCCGGCGGCTGGCGCGGGCCGCTGGCCCGCGTGGCGCTGACCATGCCGGGCCAGGACTGGCGCACGCAGCTCAACGCCATCCTGCCCGTTCCCGGCATCCTGCCGCCCTGGCGCGTGGGCGTGGTGCTGAAGGTGGAGAATGACGGCGCCGAGATCGGCTTTGCCGATGGCAGCAAAGGCAGCCTGCCCTATGCCGGCCTGCGCTGGGCACGCAAGAAACTGGGTCCCGACCATTTCGGCCCGGTGCCGCGCAGCCCCGCCGAGGTGGTGGCCGCCGGCGACGTGATCGCGGTGGAAGCGATCGACGGCAACCCGAAAAACGGCTTCGCCCTGCGGCAGATTCCCGAAGTGGGCGGCGGCCTGGTGGCGATGGATCCGCATACCGGCCGCGTGCTGGCGCTGGTGGGCGGCTTCGATTTCAAGCTCAGCCAGTTCAACCGCGCCACCCAGGCCCAGCGCCAGCCCGGATCGTCGTTCAAGCCCTTCATCTATGCCGCCGCATTGGACAGCGGTTTCACGCCGTCGTCGCTGGTGCTGGACGCGCCCTTCGTGCTGGATCAGGGCCCCGGCCTGCCGCTGTGGAAGCCGGGCAACTACACCGACCAGTTCTATGGCCCCTCGACGCTGCGCGTGGGCATCGAGAAGTCGCGTAACCTGATGACCGTGCGCCTCGCCCAGGCCATCGGTATGGAGAAGGTGGTGGATTACGCCAAACGCTTTGGCGTGATCGACAACATGCCGCCGGTTCTCTCGATGTCGCTGGGCGCGGGCGAAACCACGCTGCTGAAGATGACCACGGCCTATGCCGAGTTCGTCAACGGCGGCAGGAAGATCACGCCAAGCCTGATCGACCGCATCCAGGATCGCAACGGCCGCACGATCTATCGCCACGACACGCGGCCCTGCGAGGCCTGCCTGGGCACGGCATGGCAGGGCCAGGCCGAGCCTGCCCTGCCCGATCCGCGTCCGCAGGTGATCGACGCCGTCACCGCCTATCAGATCACCTCGATGCTGGAAGGCGTGGTGCAGCGCGGCACCGGCATCCGCATCCGCGAGCTGGGCAAGCCGCTGGCCGGCAAGACCGGCACGACCAACGACAGCATGGACACCTGGTTCCTGGGCTTCAGCCCCGATCTCGCGGTCGGCGTCTTCATCGGCTACGACACGCCCAAGGACATGGGCAAGCGCGAGACCGGTTCCTCGGTGGCGGTGCCGGTGTTCAAGGCGTTCATGGCCGAGGCCCTGCAGGGCAAGCCCAACATCCAGTTCCGCGTGCCGCCCGGCGTGCGGCTGGTGCGCGTGCAGGCCGAGACCGGCGAACTGGCGCGGCCGGGCGACCGCAACGTGATCCTGGAGGCCTTCCGCCCCGGCAGCGAGCCGCAGGCCGGCGAGCGCGGCAGCGTGCTGGACGGCTCGATGGCCGAACGCGACAACCTTTCGGGCGTGGGCGGCAGCGCCGGCGCCGCGCCGATCTCGGGCACGGGCGGCCTGTATTAGCCGCCGGCATGGGAAGATCGCCGCCCCTTGCCGGGGGCCGGGCGGCTTGACACCCCCGGGCCGCGTCTTTATACGCTGCCCTCACGATTGACCACGGTCCGCAAGGGCCAGCTGGCGGGCGGTTAGCTCAGCGGGAGAGCACACCCTTCACACGGGTGGGGTCACTGGTTCAATCCCAGTACCGCCCACCATTTTCCCCTTCGTTTTTTCCGTCATCATCACACCGGTTCCGCCCTTTCTCCGGGAGCGTCGCGTGATGTCTGCTTTCATGCCAACCGTCGCGCTGCCCAACGGCGAGACCGTGCCCGCCCTGGGCCAGGGCACCTGGAACATGGGCGAGAGCAAGGCGAAGCTGCGCGACGAGGTGGCGGCCCTGCAGCTTGGCATCGAGCTGGGCATGACCCTGATCGACACCGCCGAGATGTATGCCGCCGGCATGGCCGAGCAGGTGGTGGCTGCCGCGATCAACGGCCGGCGCGACGATGTGTTCCTGGTCAGCAAGGTGCTGCCGCAGAATGCCGGCCGCGAGGGCACCATCGCCGCCTGCGAACGCAGCCTGAAGCGCCTGCGCACCGACCGCATCGACCTTTACCTGCTGCACTGGCGCGGCGGCGTGCCGCTGCACGAGACCATCACCGCGTTCAACGACCTGCGCCGCGCCGGCAAGATCCGCTTCTGGGGCGTGAGCAATTTCGACACCAGCGACATGGAAGAGCTGCAACGCCTGAGCAACGCCACCGCCGTGGCGACCAACCAGGTGCTCTACAACCTGTCGCGGCGCGGCATCGAACACGACCTGATGCCCTGGTGCCGGCGGCATAACCTGCCGATCATGGCCTACTCGCCGATCGAGCAGGGGCGCCTGCTGAAGCATGCGGCGCTGAAGGCCGTGGCCGCGCGCCACAACGCCACGGCGGCGCAGGTGGCGCTGGCCTGGCTGCTGCGCCAGAGCGGCATCATCGCCATCCCGAAGGCATCGCGGCCCGAACATGTGCGCGAGAACCATGCCGCGCTGCGGATTGGCCTGACCCGGCAGGACCTGCGCGAACTGGACGCGGCCTTTCCGCCGCCCGATGGGCCCGTGCCGCTGGAGATGCTGTAGACCCCGGCGATCAGGGCCGCACGCCTGGCGTTTCCACCGCCATGCCGGCGGCGCGGGCGGCCAGATAGAGTTCAAGGTCGATGAATTCCGGCGCGCCGTAGTCATATGGCTCGGCGCGCACGCCGGTCATGCAGTTGCGCAGGCGGCGCTGCAGCGAGCCCAGGCCCTGCCATTCCAGGCGATAGATCGGATAACCCGTGGGATGCGCCTGCGGGATCGGGCTGCCGGCCAGACGCTTGCCCCAGTTGTCGTCGTGACATTGCACGCAGGAGAAATCGAGCTGACCCATCGGGGTGGCGAACAGGGTGCGGCCGCGCTCGCGATGGACATCCAGCCGGACATCCTGCGGCGGCGCGAGCGGCAGGCCGCGCGACTGCAGACCGAGATAGGCCGCCAGGGCCAGCAGCGGCGCGCTTTCCGGCGCAAAGGCCGGCTGGTCCTGGTGCGCGGTGCGGCACAGGTTGATGCGCTGCTGCAGGTCGACGGGCCGGCCGGCGCGGTCGTCGAAGGCCGGATAGCGCGCGGCCACGCCGCGCATGGTTGCGCCGGCCGCGCCATGACATTGCACACAGGATTTCGCGCCGGCGGGCGCTTCGTTCCACAGCGCCTCGCCTTCCGCCACCCACAGCATGGCCGGATTGAGCGCGTCGTCGCGCTGCATCGCCTGGGTTTCCGCCCCCATGAACTCGAAACCGGAACGGCGCTGTGCCGGCGGGATGTCGGCCGCAAGCGCGATGCCGGCAGCGGCCACGAGGATCGCAACGGCCAGACGCATCATGCCACGGCGATGGCCACCGTTTCGGTCTGGCGAAAGCCGTTGTCGCCTTCCCAAATGAAGCTGAGCGTGCCGCTCTGCGTCGCCACGGTCGTGAAGCTGATGAAGGGATTGGCGGCAACGGCGGGAAACATGTCCATGCGGAAAACCTCCTCGCCGTCATACAGGCAGGTGAAGCGGCGCAGAATGTCGCGCGGCACCACGCGGCCCATGGCGTCGGGGCGATAGCCGGTCTCCATCACATGGTTGATCAGCGTCTTGATCTCGATCACCTCGCCCCTCCGCGCCGTTTTCGGAACGCTGATCATCGCGCGCAGCATGGCCTAGCCCTCCACGCAGGCGGCAAGGGTGACGATCACCTCAATCTGGTCGCTCCACCAGCTGCCATCGCTGAGGCCGGCCACCGCCACCACCTTCTGCGAGGTGGCCAGCCGCATGCGCGTGGTGGCGACCGCGCGGCCGCTGCGCGGCCCGAGATGGAACACGGCCACGTTGGGCTGCGGATTCTGCTCGGTGAAGATGGCGAGCCGGCGCACATGGTCGGCCGGCGTCATCGGACTGTCGGGCACCTTCACCGTCACCGACACCGAATTGCCGTTTTCCACCAGCGGCGGCAGATCCAGCACCACGCGGCCGCGGCGCAGCGGGGCATTGCCGGTCAACTCGGCGATGGCGGCATTCATCTCGGCCGGCAGCGCCAGGGCTGGCCGCAGCACCAGAAGGCTGGCCATCCCAAGGCCGCCCGCCAGGGCGTGCCGCCTCGTCACCGTGATCGGACCATGCATCGCGTCACTCCCGCAGACTGACCAGATACGCCACCACGTCCTCGATTTCCTGCGCCGTCAGCACCGGCCGGTCGCGCCAGGCGGCGCCGACGCGATTGAGTCCCTCGGTGCGGTGATAGGACGGCATGATCGAGGCCGGATTGAGCCGCCGGGAATCGACCACGCGCAACCGCAACTGCCCCTCCGACCAGCGCGTGCCGGCGCCATGCAGCGGCGGTGCCAGGTTGCCCTGGAAACGCTCTTCCGCGATCGGTCCGGCATGGCAGAGCAGGCAGAGCCCCTTCTGCCGGCTGGCGACGATGGCGCGGCCGCGCCCCGGATCGCCCGGCATGGCGGTCAGCGGCTGCGGGATCGCGTCGCCGACCACGGCATAGGCCGCCAGTCCACCGTCCTGCGCCGCAACCGTCGCCGGCAGCGCCGCCACGCCCAGCATCATGACCAGACTCCGCAGCCGCACTAGGCCTGCTTCAGGTCATGGTGCTTCAGCGGCAGGTCGCGGATGCGCTTGCCGGTGGCGGCGAAGATGGCATTCAGCACCGCCGGCGCGGCCACCGCGATGGTGGGCTCGCCCACGCCGCCCCAGAAACCGCCTGAGGCCACGATCACGGTTTCCACCTTCGGCATCTCGTCGATCCGCATCATCGGATAGGTGTCAAAATTCTCCTGCTCGATGCGGCCATTCGCCACCGTGCATTCGCCATGCAACGCCGCCGTCAGGCCATAGACGAAGGAGCCCTCCACCTGCGCCTCGATCTGCTGCGGGTTCACCGCATGGCCGGGATCGGTGGCGGCGACGATGCGGTGGATCTTCAGCCTGCCGTCGCGCGACACCGAAACCTCGGCGCAGGCGGCCACATAGGAGCCGAAGCCCATCGTCTGCGCCAGGCCGCGATGGATGCCGGCCGGCGCCGGCTTGCCCCAGCCCGCTTTCTCGGCTGCTGCATTCAGCACGGCCAGATGCTTTGGATGGTTGGCCATCAGCCGGCGTCGGAATTCCAGCGGATCCTTGCCGGTCGCATGGGCCAGTTCGTCGATGAAGCATTCCAGATAGATGGCGTTCTGGTTCAGGTTGACGCCGCGCCAGAAGCCCGGCGGCACATGCGGGTTGCGCATGGCATGGTCGATCAGCAGGTTGGGGAAGCTGTAGCCGATGGCCGCCTCCGGCCCGCCCGGATTCAATCCCTGGAAGACCACCGGGTCCACGCCGTTGCGGATGTTCTGCGGGAAGATGCCGGCCAGGATCGACTGGCCGGAGATGCGCATGTGCAGGCCGGTCACCTCGCCCTTGTCGTCCAGCGCCGCGGTGAGCCGGCATTGCGTGACCGGATGGTAGCGGCCATGCAGCATGTCCTCCTCGCGCGACCAGATCAGCTTGACCGGCGTGCCGGGCAGTTCCTTGGCGATCAGCACGGCCTGGCGCACCCAGTCATGCACCGCGCCGCGCCGGCCGAAGCCGCCACCGAGATGGATCTTGTAGACCTCGCATTGCGTGGCCGGCAGTCCGGACGCCTCGGCCGTCGCCGCCAGCGCCGCCTCGCCATTCTGCGTCGGCGTCCACACCTCGCAGCGCTCGGGCGTCCATTTCGCCGTCGCGTTCATCGGTTCCATGGTGGCGTGATTCTGGAACGGATAGCTGTAGGTGGCGGTGATCTTGCGCGCGGCGGCATTCAGCGCCGCCTCCACGTCGCCCACCTTGTTGCCGACCGCGGCCTCCTTCGCATCCAGCCCTTCCTTCAGCATGGCGGCGATCGACGCGCTGGAAGCCGCGGCATTCGGGCCGTTGTCCCACTCGATGGCCATGGCATCCAGCGCGCTTTTCGCGCGCCACCAGGTATCGGCCACCACGGCCACCGCCGTATCGCCCACCTGCACGACCTTTTTCACGCCCGGCTTTTTCATCGTGCCGGCGGCATCGAAGCTTTTCACCTTGCCGCCGAAAACCGGGCAGTCCTTGATCGCCGCGTTGAGCATGCCGGGCAGTTGCAGGTCCACGCCATAGACCTGCTTGCCGGTCAGTTTCTCGGCCGTGTCCAGCCGCTTCAGCGGCTTGCCGGCGATCTTCCAGTCCTTCGGGTCCTTCAGCGGCACGTCGGCTGGCGGCGTCAGCCTGGCCGCGGCATCGGCCACCTTGCCGTAGCTGACCGTGCGGCCGGTGGGCCTGTGTGTGATCACGCTGTTGGCCGCGCTGCATTCGCCCGCCGGCACCTTCCACTGCTCCGCCGCCGCCTGCACCAGCATGATGCGCGCCGCCGCGCCGCCCTTGCGCACATAGTCATGCGACTCGCGGATGCCGCGGCTGCCGCCGGTGGAGAAATTGCCCCAGGCGCGGTTGCGCGCCAGATTCTGCCCCGGCGTGGGGTATTCGGTGGTGACCTTCGACCAGTCGCAGTCGAGTTCCTCGGCCACAAGCTGGGCCAGGCCGGTCAGCGTGCCCTGCCCCATCTCGGAGCGGGCGATGCGGATCACCACGGTGTCGTCGGGCTTCACCACCACCCAGGCATTGATCTCGGGCGCGGCGCCCTGCGCCTGCGCCGTGCCGAAGGGAATGTGGAAGCCGACGGTGAGGCCGCCGACGGCGGCGGCCGAGCCGGACAGGAAACCGCGCCGGGAAACGGAAATGGGGGAAACGGAGATGGCAGTCATGATCGGTCCTCCCTTCCCTGTCAGCCGCGGCCGGCCGAACCGTTGCCGGCCGCCATATGGATGGCCGCGCGCACGCGGTTGTAGGTGCCGCAGCGGCAGATGTTGGTCATCTCGGCATCGATGTCGGCGTCGGTCGGCTTGGGCTTCTGCCGCAGCAGCGCGGCCGCGGCCATGATCATGCCGACCTGGCAGTAGCCGCATTGCGGCACGTCGAGCGCCGCCCAGGCTTTCTGCACCGGATGCGAACCGTCGCGCGACAGGCCTTCGATGGTGACGATCCGGTTCTTCTCGTCATAGGCCGAGGCCGGCACCGAGCAGGCGCGTACCGCCTGGCCATCCACATGCACCGTGCAGGCGCCGCACTGGGCAATGCCGCAGCCGTATTTCGTGCCGGTGAGCTGAAGCTGCTCGCGCAGCACCCAGAGCAGCGGGGTATCCTCTTCGGCCTGGAATTCGCGGGTCACGCCATTCACGTTCAGCTTCGGCATCGCATCCTCCTGGTCCGCCATGCAACCGGCTGCGGGCACCTGCCTGGCGGGTGATCATTTCGGGTAACCTGGCGCGGCGATCTTATCGCCTGGCACGGGCGCGCAGCAGCCACTTATTCGTGATTTGACCGGCCTGCCGATTTGATCGGACTGGCCAGCAGACCCGCAGCGCGGACACTGCCTGGCGCCGAATGCCATTTCCCCGCTTTTTTTCGGCGCCGGGACATCTACAGACGCGGCGATGTCGTATAACACTCCGTGAACATTGCCCGACCGACACCTGACCGATTCCCGGCCATGAAGCCGCTGCCAGATACCCTGCCGCGCGACCTGACCGTGATGGTGGTCGATCCCGACCGCCACACGCGCAACCTGTTGCGCCGCCTGCTGCTCGACATGGGCCTGCGCAACCTGCTGTTCGCCGCCGATGCGGCGGAGGCGCTGGACCTGCAGGCGGCCTGCGCGGGTCCGCTCGACCTGGCGCTGACCGAACTGCATCTGCCGGGTGTCGATGGCCTGGTCCTGGCGCAGAGACTGACCGCCATGCAGCCTGACCTGCCGGTGGTGGTGCTGAGCTGGGACGCCACGGAAAAGACCGTGGCGCAGGCCCGCGAGGCCGGCCTGGCCGCCTTCCTGGCCAAGCCGGTGGCCCCCGACCAGCTTTACGAGAAGATCATCGGCACGCTGCACAGCGATCCGGGCTACCGGGCGCGGGAATGGCTGCGCAGCGAGGAAGGCCTGGCCTTCGCCGCCGAGGCGACGCCGGACATGCGCGCGCTCTACGACATCTGGAACGAGGCCCGCGGCAGCCTGACCATGCCGCCACGCAGCTTCCTGCAGGAACTGGAACTGCGCCGCACGGACAGCGGCTTTGGCCGCAACATCTTCATCGTCGATGTCGAGCCGCCGAAGCCCCGGCTGCGCTACAGCTTCGTCGGCGACGCGCTGCTGGCCCGACTGGGCTGGAACGTGGAAGGCACGTATATCGACGAGCAGAATTTCATCTATCGCCGCTATGCCGAACCGGCCTATGCCCGCGTGATCGGGCACAGGCTGCCGCATTACCGCCGCGTGGGCGCCATCGAGCGGATGATCCTGTTCCGCTACCAGCGCCTGCTGCTGCCTTTCGGCGACGAGAGCGGCGTGCAGACGGTGCTGGGCTACGCGCGGGCGCGCTAGGGCCGGCGACACCGGCCGTCGCAGGCCCCAGGCGTGTCAGGGGGGCGTCCGAGCGGCACCTTGTGGATAACTTCCGCCGGCCGCCCCGCTTTCACGGTATTATAATATTGCCAGCGCGGGAAAACCGATATATGCCGCGCCACGCTGCTGCGTCTGGCCCTGCCGGCGGAGTCGCATCGCGCCACCCTTTCAGCCTGCCTGCCATCAGCCGCCCGTGACCGACACCCCTGCCCCCGTTCCCATCCCATCAGCGCCGGGTCGCCTGACCGTCCGGGCGCTTCTGCTTGGCGAACGCCTGGACGTGGCCGGACTGGAACGCTCGGACGCGATCTCGACCGCGCCTTTCGCCTTCCGCGTCGGCGAGCAGGGCATGGTGGCGCTGTTCCGCTATGGCGCCGCCGTGCTGGCCGGCCTGTCGCCGGTGGAGGAAGACGACCTGCTGCGCAAGATCGCGCCGCGCGTCAGCGGCGCCTTCGCCACCATCGAGGACGAGGTGGCCACGGTCACGCTCAGCCCCGAAGGCGATGACAGCATTCCGCCCGGCGGCCCGATCCAGCTGCGCGAACTGACGCCCGAGCGTTTCCTGGTGATCGCCGACGCCATGGCCAAAAGCGTGGCACTGGCCTCGAACGAACGTCAGGTCAGCTCGGTATTCGACGTGATCGACCCGCTGGCGCGCGGCCTAGCCCGCGAGGGCCGCCTGCCCGGCAACCGCCAGCAGCTGCTGAAGCTGATCGGCGGGGCGCTGCAGGTCGAGCACCGCGTGGCCGGCCGCGTGGCGGTGGAAGACAAACCCGACATCCTGTGGGACCGGCCCGAGCTGGAGCGCCTGTTCAAGCGCCTGCAGGACGAATACGAACTGACCGACCGCGCCGCCACGCTGGCCGACAAACTGGACGTGATCCAGAATTCCACCCGCGCGCTGACCGACCTGATCGACGCCCAGCGCAGCCTGCGGCTGGAAGCCGCCATCGTGCTGCTGATCGTGTTCGAGATCGTGCTGACCTTCATCAACTGGACCTTTTTCTAAGGCATCATCCTATTTCGTCTGACGGAGAAAGAAATGAAGCATGTGTCGTTTTCCGGCCGCCTGATCATGGTCGGCTTTGGCAGTATCGGTCAGGGCGTTCTGCCGCTGATCCTGCGCCATATCGACATGCCGGCCGAGCGGATCACCATCGTGACGGCGGAAGAACGCGGCCATGACGTGGCCAGGGAATACGGCATCAAGTTCGTGCGTCAGCCGCTGACGCGCGACAATTACCGCGCCGTGCTGGACCCCCTGCTGGGCCAGGGCGATTTCCTGCTCAACCTGTCGGTGGATGTGTCATCGGTGGCGCTGATCGAACTGGCGCAGGCGCGCGGCGCCTTCTATCTCGATACCTGCATCGAACCCTGGGCCGGCGGCTATACCGATCCGAGCAAGACACCATCGGAGCGTTCGAACTACGCCCTGCGCGAATCCGCCCGCGCGCTGATCGCCAAATACCGCAACGGCCCGACCGCCGTGCTGACCCATGGTGCCAATCCGGGCCTGGTCTCGCATTTCGTGAAGGAAGCCCTGCTGCATATCGCGCGCGATACCGGCCTGCCGGCCAACGCGCCGACCGACCGCGCCGGCTGGGCGAAGCTGGCGCAGACGCTGGGCGTGAAAGTGATCCATATCGCCGAGCGCGATACCCAGGTGGCCGAGCACCAGCCCAAGCGGCGCGGTGAGTTCGTCAACACCTGGTCGATCGACGGCTTTGTCGGCGAGGGCTGCCAGCCGGCCGAGCTCGGCTGGGGCAGCCACGAGAAGCATTTCCCCGCCGATGGCAAGCGCCACGAATTCGGCTGCGACGCCGCGATCTATCTGATGCGGCCGGGCGCCGGCACGCGAGTCCGCTCGTGGACGCCGCTGGAAGGCCCGATGCACGGCTTCCTGGTGACACATAACGAGTCGATCTCGATGGCCGACTACTACACCATCAAGGACGGCGAGAAGCTGGCCTACCGGCCGACCGTGCATTACGCCTACCATCCCTGCGACGACGCCGTGCTGTCGCTGCACGAGATCGCCGGCAAGAACTGGGACATGCAGCCCAGCAAGCGCCTGATGATGGACGAGATCACCACCGGCATGGATGAGCTGGGCGTGCTGCTGATGGGCCACAAGAAGGGCGCCTACTGGTATGGCTCGCGGCTCACCATCGAGGATGCGCGCAAGCTCTGCCCGCACAACAACGCCACCAGCCTGCAGGTGACGGTGGCGGTGCTGGGCGGCCTGGTTTGGGCCATCGAGAATCCGAAGGCCGGACTGGTGGAAGCCGACGAGATCGACCATGCCAGGGTGATGGATGTCTGCCGTCCCTATCTGGGCGAGATGGCCGGCGCCTATACCGACTGGACGCCGCTGTCGGAACGCGGCCGGCTGTTCCCGGAAGACGTGGACAGCAGCGATCCCTGGCAGTTCAAGAATTTCCGCGTGGTGTGAACGCGGCGATCCCGCTGATCAGACGGCCCGGTCACCCCGGGCCGTTTTTCATTGTGCCGCAACAGAATCCGGAAAGACCTGCGCCACGAAGCGCGGATAGGTCTCGGCGATCTCGGCGGCGATGCGCGTGCGCAGCAGTTGCAGAGTCGCCGCGTCGGGCGAAGCCGTCTCGGGCACGGCATCCGGGCAGTCGAAATCGAAGCCGGTATTGTCGCGCACTTCCTCGACGCTGTGGCCGCGATGTACGCTTTCGAGCGTGAAGCGCCGGCGCTGGCGATCGAAGGAGAACCAGCACAGGTTGGTAAGCAGGCCGATCGGGCCGCCGGGACGGTAGATCGCCTCGCCCGTCGGGCCGGCGGCGGAGATGAAGTCCACCTGCGGCACCAGCACGCGGCGGGTATGCTCCTCGCGGAACAGGATCACGCGCGGCACGAGATAATAGAGATAGCCGGAACCGAACGAACCGGGCCAGCGCACGTCGGTCTGCGGATACGCGCCGCCCGCGCCAACAAGATTGATGTTGGCCTGGCCGTCGATCTGGCCGCCGCCGAGGAAAAAGGCATCCAGCCGCCCCTGCCCGGCCAGGTCGAACAGCTCGACGCCGCCGTCGCAGAGGAAATCGTTGCGGATGCTGCCCAGCACGTTCACCCGCATGCGGCCAGCCGACTGCGCACGGGCCAGCAACGCGCCGGCACCCGGGATCGGCGACGAGGCGCCGGTGGCGACCAGGCGGCAGCCGGCCAGCAGGCGGGCGATGGTGGCGATCAGCAATTCCTGGCGGCTGTAATCCATCGTCTTCACTCCGCCGCCTGGCGTGGCTGCACGAATTCGGCGAGGTAATGCGCAAAGCCCTCGTCGCTGCGCGCCAGCTCCAGATAACGCCGCATATGGGCGTCGTCGTAATCGTAGATGTCCCACAGCTTGATGGGCCAGGCGCCACGCGGCGCCACGGCAATGCCGCCGATATAGGCTGCCGTCAGCGTGCCGGCCGCGCTTTCCTCCGAGGCCAGCAGGTCGATATCGCGGATTTCCTCCACGGTGATCAGCGACATGGCCGAGGCATGGGCCATGGCCACCAGTTCGCGGCGGCGACCGATGAAGACATTGCCGTTGCGGTCGGCAAACGGCGCATGGAATACCGCAATGTCGGGCCGGATCGCCGGCAGCAGCACGATGGGATCGTTGCCGTCCGCGAAGGGATTGTCGATCACCCGCCAGTCGGGCCGGTTCTTCAGCAGGTCGCTGCCCAGCAGGCCGCGCAGGGGCATGAACGGCAGGCCCTTGCCGGCGGCCTGGATGGCGGCATGCACGGCCGGACAGGTGGCATCCATCATCCTGAACGCACCGCGCTTCAGCTGGGCGGCAAAGCGTGGCGCGCCGCCATATTCGCCGAGCGTCACCGCCGAGGTTTCCAGCGTGGCCACGCTGCCGGCGCCGATCAGCAGATCGGCCTGCAGGCCGGAAACCGGCACGCAGACCAGATGCAGGTTGCGCACGCCGCGCCGGATCATGGCGCGGGTGAGTTCCATCGCCACGCCGGAGTAATCCGGCGGCACGGCGATCTTGGCGCCATCGGGAATCTGCGCGGCCAGTTGCTCGACGGTCAGGCCCGGCATGACGGTTTCCTCCGGTTTATTTTGGCGGATTATCTTGGCGGATTATCCTGGCACGGATAGTCGCGCGGATCGGGCCGCGCGGCAATCCCAAATCCTCCGGCCAATCCTCCGGCCAATCCTCCGGGCCGTTCAGCCGGCGATGCTGTCGCGCAGCACGCGCTTGAGCAGCTTGCCGTTGGCGTTGCGCGGCAAGGGTTCGTCCAGCAGGGTGAAGCTTTCCGGCACCTTGTAATCGGCCAGATGTTTGGCGCAGAAGGCCTGCAGTTCGGCCGCGTCCAGGCCGGGCTGCTTGCGCGCGACGAAGGCATGTACGCGTTCGCCCAGCACCGGACAGGGCTTGGCCACGATGGCGCTTTCCAGCACGCCGGGATGGCCACTCAGCACATTCTCCACCTCGACGGAGAAGACCTTGTAGCCGCCGCGATTGATCATGTCCTTCACGCGGTCGAAGACCCGCACGAAGCCATCGGCGTCGATGGAGCCGACATCGCCGGAATGCCAGAAGCCGGCGGTGAAGTTTTCGGCGGTGGCCTGCGGGTTGTTCCAGTAGCCGCGCACCACCATCGGCCCGCCGATCCAGATCTCGCCGCTTTCGCCGCGCGGCAATTCGCGGCCCTGCGCATCCACCACAATCACCTCGGCGCAGGGCGCCTCCAGACCCACCGAGTCCGAATGGCTGGCGGTGAAGCGCGGCGGCATGATGGTGGTGGGCGAGGTGGTTTCGGTGGCGCCGTAGGCATTCATGAGCTGCAACTGCGGCAGTTTCTGCGCCAGCGCGGCGATGGTGGCCTGTGGCATCGGTGCGCCGCCATAGCCGCCGATCCGCCAGGACGAGAGGTCGTATCGGTCGAAATCCGGCTGCAGCAGGCACAGATTGTACATCGCCGGCACCATGATGGTGTGGGTCAGGCGTTCCTTCTGCGCCAGGGGCAGGAAATCGCGCGCCTTGAATTCCGGCACCACGATCACGCAGCCGCCGCCCTGCCAGGCGGTGACGATGATGGCGATCAGGCCGGTGACATGGCTGGCCGGCACCGCCAGCAGCGAGCGGTCCATCGGCCCCAACCCCATGCAATATTGAAAATGCAGGGCCGAATGCACGATGTTGAAATGCGACAACATGGCACCTTTCGGGCGACCGGTGGTGCCGGAGGTGTAGAGGATCACCGCCGTTTCTTCCTCGGGCGGCGCGACGAAGGTCGGGGCGGCGGCCGTGCCGCGCAGATCGGCAAACGGCAGCGAGCCCCTGCTGTCGCCGCCCACGGCAACGCGATGTTTCAGATGCGGCGCTTCTGCATTCGAAGGCAGGCGGGCGGCCAGATCGGCCTCGTGCACCAGCAACGATGCCCCGGCATGATCGAGGATATAGGCGATCTCGGGCCCCTGCAGGCGGGTGCCGAGCGGCACGGCGATGGCGCCCAGCCGCAGCGCGGCCAGCGTGACGGTGATGAATTCGACGCGGTTGCCCACCAGCAGGGCGACGCGGTCGCCAGACTTGACCCCCAGCGCCGCCATGCCGGCAGCGATGCGCTCGACTTCCTCGGCCAGCGCGCGGTAGCTCAGCCGCGTTTCGCCCGCCACCACGGCGTCGCTGTCGGGCCACGCTTCGACACTGCGGGCGAAGATGTCCCAGACATGGGCCGGGCGGTCGGCGAAGCAGCGCACCACGCGGTCGCCGAAATGCGCCTCGCGGCGGATTGTGATGCTCGGATCGAGCCTCCAGGCCATCCCTACGCCTCCTACGCGGCCTGCATGGCCGCGTTGGCGCCGCGTTCGATCACGTATTCGCGGTCGAATAGGCTCTGGGTGTGGTTGAGCTCCGACTGGGCGATCAGCACCGAAAGATCGGTGCCGCGCAGGCCGGCGATCACATCCGACAGCCGTTCCGACAGGGCCGGCGCCACGCCCTCGAAGGGTTCATCAAGCAGCAGCAGCCGCGTGCCCACGGCCAGAGCGCGCGCCAGCGCCACCAGCTTCTGCTGGCCGCCGCTGAGCAGCAGGGCGCGACGGTCCTTCATCGGCAGCAATTCGGGCAGCACGCTGTAGACGAAATCGAGCCGTGCGCTGCGGTCCAGGGTCTTCGAAACCCAGACCGGCAGCAGGATATTCTCTTCCACGGTGAGTTCCGGCACCAGACGGCGATCTTCAGGCATGTAGCCGATCCCGAGCGCGGCCCGCTCGTGGCGCTCCACCTTTTTCAGGCTCTGGCCGAGGAAACCTATATCGCCCTGCTCGATGGGAAGATGCCCCATGATGCTGCGCAGCAGCGTGGTCTTGCCCGCGCCGTTGCGGCCGATCAGGCCGATCATCTGCCCCCTGGCCAGTTCCAGCGAGAACCCGCGCAAAACCCCGATCGCCTGGATCGAAACATGCAGATTGGCAATGCTCAGCAGGGCTTCGGTCATTTCGCACTTCCCGTCACATAACGGCGCACATCGGTATCGGCCAGCACCGCCGCCGGCTCGCCATCGGCGATGATCCGACCGCTGTAGAAGGCCACGACACGATCGGAATAGGCCGAGACGATATCCATGTCATGCTCGACGAACAGGGTGGTCAGGCCGCTGCCGTCCATGGCGCGCAGCACGGTATCCATCATGCCGAATTTCTCGTCGACGCTGACGCCGCTGGTGGGCTCGTCCAGCAGCATCAGGCGCGGCGAGCGGCACAGCGCCATGGCGATATCGAGCAGCTTGCGCACGCCGCCGGGCAGTTCGGAAACCGGGCGTTCGGCATGGGCGGCCAGGCCAAAACGTTCCAGCATGGCCACCGCCTCGTCGCACAGATCCGCGTCGTAGGCGCCGCGCCAGAACGAGATCGCGCCGCGCCGGGCCACGGTCAGCGCCACCAGGATATTCTCGGCGGCGCTGAGTTCCAGACAGAGCTGCGGGATCTGGAAGGAGCGGCAGACGCCGCGCTGGGCGATCTGGCGCGGCCCCAGGCCGGTGATGTCCTGCCCGTCCAGCCGGATCGTGCCGCTGGTGGGCTTGAGATAGCCGGTCACCATGTTGACGAAGGTGGTCTTGCCGGCGCCGTTGCTGCCGATCAGGCAGACGCGCTGCCCGGCCGGCACGGCCAGCGAGACATCCTCGGCCGCCACCACGGCACCGAAACTCTTGCCGAGCCGCTCGGCTTCCAGGACATAGCCGCTCATTGCGCCGCCTCCGTCGCATCGGTCCGCTTTGCGGCGGCCTGCTGCACCTTTTCCATGCTGCGCACAGGCAATCGCGCCGGCTTGGCCCAGAGCGAACCCACGCCCTTGGGCAGGAACAGGATGATCAGCAGCAGGAACAGGCCGAGCGCGAGCTGCCATGTATCAGGGAAATACTTGTTGGAGAACGAACGCACCAGTTCAAGCAGCAGCGACGCCAGGAAGACGGCCGGCGCGCTGGCATGGCCGGCCAGGATCGCCATGAAGACGAACTCGCCCGAGGTGGTCCAGTAGGAGAAATTCGGGTCGATATGGCCCAGGGCGATCACGGTGAGCGCGCCGCCCATCCCGCCCAGCGCCGCAGCGATGGTGAAATTGATCGCCATCGCGGCCCGCACCGAGGTGCCGAGATATTCCACGCGCAGCTCGTTGTCGCGGATCGCCAGCGACAGCAGGCCGCGGCTGGAGCGGCAGTAGATCGTCACCAGCAGGGTGAGGATGGTGGCGATCACGCTGGAGAAGGCGAAGAAGACGTAATCGGCGTTGACCTCGTCGATCTTCAGACCCAGCAGGCTCGGCCGCGGCACATTGAAGCCATCCGATCCGCCGATGCCAGAGGATTTCACTGCCACGCCGTAGAGCACCATCGACAGCGCAAGGGTGAGCATGGCGAAGAAGATACCGCGATAGCGCGCCAGCAGCGGACCGACCACGGCGCCAACCAGCATGGAGGCCAGGCCGCCCAGCAGGACCAGAACCAGGGCATCGGTGATGCCGTAGCGCGTGGAAGCCAGGCCGGCGCAATAGCCGCCGATGGCAAAGACCAGGCCCTGGCCGAAGGACACCACGCCGCCACGCATCATCACGATCAGGCCCAGCCCGACCACGCCATGGGCGGCGGCCATGGTGAGCAGGAAAAGCAGCCATTTCGGCAGCGCCAGGCCGGCAAGCAGCAGAACCGCCAGCACGGCGGCATACAGCAGAGCGGAACGCAACATCGGGTTCATGGATCAGATCCTGCGGGCAACGGCGCGTTGGAACAGGCCTTCGGGGCGGAAGATCAGCACGGCGGCCATCACCACATAGATGCTGAACAACTCGGCCTCGGGCCACAGATGCACGGCGGCCGAGCGGGCCAAGCCGACGATCAGCGCGCCGATGGCGGCGCCGCCGATGCTGCCCAGACCGCCGATGATGACCACGGCGAAGCTGACGATGATGACGCCGACGCTGATGCCGGGCTGCACCGAGATCATCGGCGCAGTGAAGGCGCCGCCAAGGGCGGCCAGGAACACGCCGAAGGTGAAGGCGCCGAGATAGACCTTGCCGATATTGATGCCCATGCTGGCGGCGATCTCGTCGTTATGAATCACGGCCAGCACGATCTTGCCCAGCACCGTGCGGTTGAGGCCGAACCACACGCCGAAGCCGCAGACCAGCGCCACGACGATCAGCGCGAGATCGTAGCCGACATAGAACAGGCTGCCGAGGCTGACATCGCCGAACAGGCCGTAGGGTTCGGTGACGAAGTATGGATTGACGCCCCAGACCAGCTTGGCGACATCCTCCAGGATCAGGAACAGCGCATAGGTGACCAGCACCAACAGCACCTCGTCACGGCCATAGAAGCGGCGCAGCAGCAGCCGTTCAAGCAGCGGCCCGACGATCAGAGCCACCGCCACTGCCGCCAGCAGCAGGGCGATCAGCGAGAAGGCCGGCGCGTAATTCTGCGCGGCGAACAGGCCGACTATGGTGGCCGCGGCATAGGCGCCGATGGCGTAGAAGCTGCCATGGGCGATGTTGAGAATCTTCAGCACGCCGAAGATCAGCGTCAGACCCAGCGCGACGATGAACAGCCATGAGGCATAGATCGCGCTGTCGATCAGGATGGTAAGCAGGAGGTCCATTCAAATCCGCCCCGGGCTTGGACTTGCGCATCCGGCCGGCGGGAGCACCGCCGGCCGGGTTCGCGAACTGCAACAGGCTCAGTTACACTTGGCGCCGGGCATGCCGGCCTTCAGCCAGTCCTGGCTCTTCATGTTCGGCGGCGGATTGACGCATTCGGCCGGGAAGCGCTGGATATCCACCAGCTGCATCGACTTGGACGCGGCATCCCACTTGGTCTTGCCGATGGCGATATCCTGAATCGCCTGGTGGCCGTTGCCGTTCACCATGCGGATCCTGCCGCCGGGCGAGTCCCATTCGCTGCCGCGCAGGGCGGCGGCGATTTCCTCGTTGGTCGGCTTCTTGCCGCCATTCTTCTCCATCGCCTTCTCGATGGCGTTCTTCACGCCCAGGATCGACTGCACCATGCGGTAGGGCGCCTGCACCGGATAGGTCTTGTAGGCGTCCTGGTAGATCTTCCAGAACCAGTCGTTGATCGCCGATTTCGGCGCCATCAGACCATAGGCACCGCGCGCGCCGATGATCACGCCTTCGGGCATCTTGTCGCCCAGCGGCGGAATCACGTGGTCGGCCGCCGACAGCGCCACCACGCTCTTCTTGAACAGGCCGCGCGGCGCGCCCTGCAGGATCAGGGCCTGAAGATCGCCGCCCCACAGCGAGGAATGCACCACGCTGGAATTGGTGCGCATCAGGGCCGAGACCTCGGTGCCATACTGGCCGGCGCCGAATTTCGGCAGCAGGTCGGCTTCCACCTTGGCATTGGGATACATGTTGGCCATGGCGCCGATGAAATCGGCCTTGGAATCATGCCCCCAAGCATAGTCCTGGTTGATCAGGCTGAAATTGTCGACCTTCACATTGCTGTTCTTCAGGTAGCGCGCCAGCGCGACGTTATCCATCGTGCCGTGGGCGGCCGTGCGGAAGACATAGTCGTACTTGGCTTCCTCGAAGATGCGGGGCGTGCCGCAATCGTAGAGCACCAGCAGGCGCTTGAGTTCCTCGGCGGCCGGGGCGACGGCCAGGCAGTCGCCGGAGCCGACATAGCCGATCACGAAATCGACATTGTCGCGCTGATACAGGTTGCGCAGTTCCTGCACCTGCTTGGTGGCGCCGCCATTCTCGTCGATCACCACCGGCTCGATCTTGAGGCCGCCGAAGCCGACCTTGTTATAGGGTGCCGGCCCCTCGCCGCGGTTCAGGGCGTCGATCACCACCTTGCCGCCATTCCAGGCCGGCACGCCGAAGCTTTCCGCCGCCGGGCCAGAGAGGAAGGTGACAATGCCAACCTTGAAGGTCTGCTGCGCCTGGGCGGACGCGCCCGCCAAGCCGGCCGCCAGCAGGGCGCCAGCCGCCATAATGTATCTGTACTTACCCTTGATCATGCTCGTTTCCTCCTGAGTGGATTTTTATGGTTCTGACACAAGGACTGTGCGGTCACGGTTTCCTACTGGTCGGGCGCCTCCCCGCTGCGGGCATGCTCCGTCCAGGCGACGGGCGCATCCATGTCCAGCCCGGCCAGTTCATAGCCGCGGCGGAAATCGATCATCTGCTTGCGCATCCACAATTCCGCCTCGTCGGCATCGCGGCGGCGTATCGCTTCCAGCACCTTGCGGTGGCCGATCACGTTGCGCCGGCCGGCCTGCGGCAGATGCGGCAGCAGCGCCTCAAGCGCGGGGTAGAACAGCAGGCCGACGGCCTCGCGGGAGAGTTCCAGCACGCGATTACCCGAGATGCGCGCCACCATGGCGTGGAATTCGGTATCGAGCTGGGTGAAGGGCCGGCCGGCATCCACCGCCGCCTCGGTGGCGATGACATTCTCTTCCAGCGCGGCTATATCGGCCTCGCTCGCCACCTCGGCCGCACGCCGCGCCGCCGGCGGTTCGAGCAGGATGGCGACATCCCACAATTCGCGGAAACTGACCTTCTGCATCGCCAGTGCGCGCGAGGCGCGCGGGGCCAGATCGTTGTAGCCCGGCAGCGAAACGAACAGCCGGCGCCCGGCGGCGCGCTGGAGGAAGCCTTCCTGTTCGAGCTGGCGGATGCCCTCGCGTACCGTCGCGCGATTCACGCCGAACTGGGCGGCGAGCTGCGGTTCGCTGGGCAGGCGGTCGCCGGGCTGCAGGCGGCCTTCGAGGATATGCTGCTCGATCCGGCGCGAGACCAGCTTGTAGGCCGGCAGGATATCCAGTTTGGTGAATGTCACGCTCGCGCTGCCCAATTGTCCAACAATCGAACGATGGCGGCAGCAGATCGGAAGAGTCAATCTAAATTATTGATTTTGCAATGCGATTTCGCGCCGCAACATATTGTATGCATCGACAGGTAAAGCAGGGATTTATTGAGCGTAATCAAATTCCTACCACAAACGGCTGGTAGAGTAGCGGCATCACGCAACGCTTTGGACCGGACATGCACGCCAGACTCCCCGCCGCGAAGCCGACGCCCCCGCTGCCGGCCGCCCCCTGCCCCCCCGAAGCCGAGGATGGCACCGCGCTGCCGCTCGACCGGCTGGTGAATGCCACGCTGGCCAAGCTGTCGCTCGGCATCTCGCCGCTGGCCCTGCCGGCGGCCTATCTGGATTGGGCGATGCATCTGGCGCTTTCGCCCGGCAAGCAGGCCGAACTGGGCCACAAGGCGCTGCGCAAGCTGCTGCGCTTCGCCCTCTATGCCGCCAGCGGGACGGGCCAGGACCAGAGCGCCACCTGCATCAAGCCGCTGCCGCAGGACCGCCGCTTCGCCGATGCGGCCTGGCAGCAGCCACCCTTCAATTTCATCTACCAGTCCTTCCTGCTGGGCCAGCAATGGCTGCATAACGCCACCACAGGCGTGCGCGGCGTGTCGAAGCACCATGAGCAGGTGGTGGAATTCGCCACCCGGCAGATCTTCGACATCTTCTCGCCCAGCAACTTCCTGCCGACCAATCCGGTGGCCCTGCAGCGCACGATCAGCGAAGGCGGCATGAACCTGGTGCGCGGCTTCGGCAATTTCATCGAGGATATGCAGCGCACCCTGGCCGGCCGGCCGCCAGTGGGCGCGGAGGATTACCGCGTGGGCGAAACCGTGGCGGTAACGCCGGGCCAGGTGGTGTTCCGCAACCGCCTGATCGAAGTGATCCAGTATGCGCCGGCCACCGAGACGGTATTGGCCGAGCCGGTGCTGCTGGTGCCTGCCTGGATCATGAAATACTACATCCTCGACCTGTCGGCGCAGAACTCGATGGTGCGCCACCTGGTCGAGCGCGGCCATACCGTGTTCATGATCTCGTGGAAGAACCCGGATTACGACGACCGCGAACTCGCTTTCGACGATTACCGCAGACTGGGCGTGATGGCGGCACTCGATGCCGTCTCGACGATCTGCCCGAAACAGAAAATCCACGGCGTGGGCTATTGCCTGGGCGGCACGCTGCTGTCGGTGGCCGCTGCCGCCATGGCGCGCGACGGCGACGACCGCCTGGCCAGCCTGACCCTGCTGGCGGCGCAGACCGATTTCTCGGAAGCCGGCGAACTGACCCTGTTCATCGACGAGAACCAGGTGACCTTCCTGGAAGACATGATGTGGCAGCAGGGCTATCTGGATACCAAGCAGATGGCCGGCGCCTTCCAGCTCCTGCGCTCCAACGACCTGATCTGGTCGCAGATGATGCACGATTATATCGTCGGCGAACGCCGCGGCATGATCGACCTGATGGCCTGGAACGCTGATCAGACCCGCATGCCCTATCGCATGCACAGCGAATACCTGCGCCAGATGTTCCTGAACAACGACTTCGCCGAAGGCCGTCTGCAGGTGGATGGCCGCGCGGTGGCGCTGACCGATATCCGCGTGCCGATCTTCGCCGTCGGCACCGAATTCGACCATGTGGCGCCCTGGCATTCGGTGTTCAAGATCGTGCGGCTGGCCGACACCGACGTAACCTTCCTGCTCACCTCGGGCGGCCACAATGCCGGCATCGTCAGCGAACCGGGCCGGAACAACCGCCACTACCGGCTGGCGCATCATCCCGAGCATGCGCCTTTTGTGGACCCCGACCGCTGGCTGAATGACACGCCGGCGCAATCGGGGTCGTGGTGGCCGGCCTGGTTCGACTGGCTGGCGCAGCACAGCAGTGGCCGCACCGCACCGCCAGAGATGGGCAATGCGGCCGCCGGCTGCAAACCGCTGGAGCCGGCGCCCGGTTCCTACGTGCGCCAGCCCTGATGCTTCAGCGATAGAGCGTGTTGATGTAATCGGCGCCGATGCCGATCTTGTCGTAATGCGCCTTGCACATGGCGATGTACTGGTGCACGTCGAAATAGCCGTCGGGTTCGCCGGCCTCGTCCAGCCAGATCAGCGGGCCGGTGACGATGAAGAACACTTTCATCGGATCCTTGTGCTCGTAAGCCACCAGGGTATGGCCCTCGCCCGGCGTCTCGTAGACGAAATCGCCGGCCGTCGCCGTCCAGTCATGCTCCAGATAGCCCCATTTGCCCGAGATGGTGTAGGCAAACACTTCGTGGGGATGGTAATGCCGGTTCACCAGCCCGGCGCTTTTCGCCATCAGGATGTCGCACCACTTGTTCTGCGACGGCGAGATCCATAGCGGCCGCGACGACACCGTGTCGGTGAACGGCACATACAGCTTCTCGTCATCGGTCGGCGCGTTGGCGATATAGGCCTCGGGCAGGGCATCGGGCTGAAACACCTTGGCGATGGGCTTGAGGTCCTTCCAGAATTCGGTGGTCGCTAACTCGGGCATGGGGCTCCTCCGGTTTTTCGGTCGCTTCTGCTGGTCAGATATGCATGCCGCCATCGGCCATGAAGACGCTGCCGGTGGAAAAGCTGCTCTGGTCGCTGGCCAGGAACAGCACCGAACGCGCGACTTCCTCGGCCTGGGCATGGCGGCCGAGCGGGATGATGGAATCGAGGAATTTGGTGGCGTCGCGCCCGATGGCGGCCGAAAGCCCCACCTCGATCTCCTTCTGGAAACCGTTGTCGATCGGCCCCGGCGCGATCACGTTGACGCGGATGCCGCGCGGCGCCGCTTCCTTGGCCGCCGTGCGCATCAGGCCGATCACGGCATGCTTGGAGGTGGCATAGGCGCAGATACCGGGATCGCTGGTAACGCCCACCACGCTGGAGGTGATGATGATGCTGCCGCCCTTGGCCATCCTGGGCAGGCCGTATTTGCAGGCCAGGAACGAGGCCCGCACGTTCACGGCCATCACCGCGTCGAACACGTCTTCCGGATACTCGGTGATCGGGCTGATCACGCCACTGATCCCGGCATTGGAGAACAGCACGTCGATGCGGCCCCATTGCGCCACGGTGGCATCGATATAGCCCCGCGTAGCGGCCGCATCGGCCACGTCGGCGGCATACACCGCCACGCGGTCGGCCGGCGCATTCAGCGCACGCTGCGCCGCCTCCAGCCGGTCCTGCTTCAGATCCACCAGCATGACGCGGCCACCTTCGCGCAAGAAGGCGGCGGCGCTGGCCAGCCCTAGGCTGCCGGCCGCGCCGGTGACGATGCAGACCCTGCCCTCCAGCAATGCCATGCCGCGCCCCGCTCAGATCGGGTAATGGCCGGGCTGGGTCTCGATGGTGATCCAGCGCAGCTCGGTGAATTCCTCGATGCCGGCCTTGCCGCCGAAACGGCCGTAGCCGGATGCCTTGGTGCCGCCGAAGGGCATCTGCGCCTCGTCATGCACGGTCGGGCCGTTGATGTGGCAGATGCCGCTTTCGATGCGGCGCGCCACGCCCATGGCACGCGGGATATCGCGGCTGAACACGGCGGCCGCCAGGCCGTATTCGGTGTCGTTGGCGATGCGGATGGCATCCTCCTCGTCGCGCGCCCGCACCACACAGGTGACCGGACCGAAGGATTCCTCGTGATAGATCTTCATCTCGGGCGTGACATGATCGAGCACGCTGGCCGACATGATGGCGCCATCGGCCTTGCCGCCGGCCACCAGCTTGGCACCCTTGGCCACGGCGTCGTCGATCAGATGCACCACCTTCTCGGCTGCCTCGCGGCTGACCACGGCACCCAGCGGCGTATTGCCCTGACGTGGGTCGCCGGCCACCAGCGTCTGCGCCTTGGCGGCGAATTTGGCGACGAAGGCGTCTCCCACTTTCTGGTCGACCACGATGCGCTCGGTCGACATGCAGATCTGGCCCTGGTTCATGAAGGCGCCGAAGGCGGCGGCCTTCACCGCCTCGTCCAGATCGGCATCCTCCAGCACCAGGAACGGCGCCTTGCCGCCCAGTTCCAGCAGCACCGGCTTGAGATACCGCGCCGCCGTCTCGGCGATGATGCGCCCCACTTTCGTGGAGCCGGTGAAGTTGATGCGCCGCACCGCCGGATGGGCGATCAGGGCCTCGACCACTTTCGCGGCATCGGCCGGCGCATTGGTCACCACATTCACCACGCCGGGCGGCAGGCCGGCATCGGCCAATGCCTCGGCGATCAGGCGATGCGTGCCGGGGCAGATTTCGGATGCCTTCAGCACCACGGTATTGCCGCAGGCCAGCGGCATCGCCAGCGCGCGGGTAGCAAGGATCACCGGCGCGTTCCACGGCGCGATGCCGAGGATGACGCCGACCGGCTGGCGCACCGCCATCGCCACGCAGCCCGGCTTGTCAGAGGGAATCACCTCGCCGCCGATCTGGGTGGTCATCGCCGCCGCCTCGCGCAGCATGCCGGAGGCCAGATGCACGTTGAAGCCGGCCCAGGCCGCCGTGGCCCCGGTCTCCTCGGCCATGCGGGCGATGAAATCCTTGGCCCGCGCCGCCAGCGCGTCGGCTGCCTTCAGCAGATGCGCGCGACGCGCATTCGGGCCCAGTGCCGACCAGGCCGGAAACGCCTTAGCCGCCGCATCGGCTGCCTTGATGGCATCGGCCACATCGGCAGCCGCCGCGCGGCTGGCCACGGCGCCGGTCAGCGGGTTATGGCGCTCGAAGGTGCGGCCGCCGACGGCGGCGACATCCTTGCCGTCAATCAGCAGATCGATGGTGAACATGCTTGCTCTCCCTGTTTTCAATGTCTGTCGGCGGCGACGCCCAGATAGGCACGCTGCACCGCGGGATCGTCGCGCAGTGCAGCAGCACTGCCCTGGCCCACGATGCGGCCGTTTTCGATCAGGTAGCCGCGGTCGGCGATGGCGAGGCTGCGCTTGGCATTCTGCTCCACCAGCAGCACGCCGATGCCGGACCCGCGCACGCGTTCCAGCGCGCCAAACAGTTCGCCGCACATCAGCGGCGACAGGCCCAGCGAGGGCTCGTCCAGCAGCAGGATGTCGGGCGCCGACATCAGGGCGCGGCCGATGGCCACCATCTGCTGTTCGCCGCCGCTCATGGTGCGGGCGGCCTGGTTCATGCGCTCGGCCAGGCGGGGAAACAGCGTCAGCACCCGTTGCAGATTCTCGCTCTCCTTGGCGCGCGCCCGTTTGGCGAAGGCGCCAAGCTGCAGATTTTCGCGCACGGTCAGTTCGCCGAAGATGCCGCGGCCTTCGGGCACCAGGGCCAGGCCGGCCTCGACGATCTGGTGCGCGCCCAAGCGGCGCAGGTCCTGCCCGGCCAGCGTGATGCGGGTGTCGGCCGCCGTAGGCTGCAGGCCGCCGATGGCGCGCAGCAGCGAGGTCTTGCCGCTGCCATTGGCGCCGAGGATCACCACGATCTCGCGCGCGGCGACACTCAGGCCCACGTTATCGAGGGCGCGGTGCTTGCCATAGGATACCGAGAGGCCGGCGATCTCAAGCATCGGCATCCCCCAGATAGGCGCGTACGACTTCCGGATCGGCCAGCACGGCGGCAGGCGTGCCGTCGGCGATCTTGCGGCCGGCATTCATCACCACGCAGCGGTCGCAGAGCGAGCGGATGGCATCCATCACATGCTCGACCATCAGGATGGCGATGCCTTCCGAACGCAGCGAGTGGATCAGGTCGATGCCCTGCAGCAGTTCGGTGGGATTGAGGCCGGCCAGCCATTCATCCAACAGCAGGAGCTGCGGCTTCAGCGCCAGCGCACGGGCCAGTTCCAGCCGTTTCTGGTCGATATAGGTCAGCTCGGTCGTCATCGTGTCGGCACGACCGGCCAGTCCGACGCGGGCAAGGATATCCTCGGCCTCGCGCGCGGCGGCGTTCCCCCACAGATGCCGGGTGCCGAACGCGAGGCCGGCCAGCACATTCTCGCGGCACGACAGGGAGGCGAGCACGCGGACGAGCTGGAAGGTGCGGGCCACGCCCAGGCGGGCGATCCGGTGCGGCGCAAGGCCATGGATGGCGGCGCCGCGCAGCGCGATCGTGCCCGCATTCGGCGCCAGCGCGCCCGAGATCATGTTCAGCACGGTGGTCTTGCCCGAGCCGTTCGGTCCGAGCAGGCCGAGAATCTCGCCATCCTTCACGGCGAATTCCACGCCGTCGACGGCGACGAGGCCGCCGAAGCGCCGGGTCAGGCCGGAAACCTGCAGCAAGGCGGGTGCGCTCATGGCCGCTTCTCCCCGCCAAAGCCCCGTATGGCGCCCCTGCCCTGCTCCAGCAGGCCGACAATGCCGCGCGGAATGGCATAGACGATCAGCATGAAGGCCAGGCCGATCAGGATGCTGAAGTGGTTCGGGAAGTTGGCCAGCAGGTATTCGAACAGCAGCGCCAGCGGCACCACGCCCAGCACCGGACCATAGAGACGATGCACGCCGCCCAGCAGGGCCATGATCAGCACCTGGAAGGAGGTGACCGGATTGAAGGCGATGGCCGGGTCGATATAGGTCCAGCGCGGCGCCATCACGGCACCCGAGAGCGTCATGAACACGGCGCTGAGGGCAAACAGCGCCACCTTGGCCGTGGTGGTGTTGATGCCGACATGACGCGCCACGGTTTCGTCGTCGCCGATCACCTGCAGGGCCAGGCCCAGCCGCGAGCGCCGGATCAGCATGCCGCATAGGAAAACCAGCACGGCCAGGCCGAGGAGCTGCCAATAGATCTGCTCGGTGGTGATGTCGATGAAGACATACCGTCCGAGCGTGCGGGTGATGTTGACTTCGTACCAGGTGACGAGCTGGCGGATCAGTTCGGCCAGCCCGAAGGTGAAGATGACGAAATAGACGCCCGAAAGACGCAGGGTGGACAGGCCGACCACCAGTGCGACGACCAGGCCGATGACCAGCGCGATCAGCAGCACCAACGGCCAGGCCAGCACCTCGCCGAACACCGCCACCGTATAGGCGCCGATGCCGAAGAAGGCGACGGTGGCGAGCGAGACATAGCGCGTGGGGCCGGAGAACAGCGCCCAGGCCGTGGCCAGCACGGTGTAGTTCAGGATGCTGATCGCCAGCGACAGGCCATAGCCATCGGCAAAGAACGGCACCATGGCCAGCACGGCCAGCGCGATCAGGGCCAGCGGCAGGCCCAGCAGAATCCGGCGGTTCATCGGCCGGCTCCGCCGAACAGGCCCTGCGGCCGCACCAGCAGGATCAGCAGGAAGATCGTGTAGGTGGCCGCCAGCGTGAGGCCGGGATCGATCCAGGTGGCGACGAAGGTTTCGGTCAGGCCGAGGATCAGGCCGGCAACTAGCGCGCCCAGCATGTTGCCCACGCCGCCCATGATCACGACGATCAGCGCCTTCATGGTGAAGACCACGCCGATATTGGCATTGAAGGTGAGGAACATCGAGGTCAGCACGCCGCTGGCCGCGATCAGGGCGCCGCCCAGCGCGAAGGCAATCGCGGCGGTGGCGCGCACGTCGATGGCGACAAGCTGGGCCGAGACGGGATCGACCGCCACGGCACGCACCGCGGTGCCGGCCCGGGTGCGGGTCAGGCCCCAATAGAGCGCCAGGCCGATCACGGCGGCGAAACCCAGGGCCAGCAGGCGGTTGGCCGCGATGGTCGCGCCGAAAACCTGCACCGGCACGGCGAGGAAGGAATAGCTGTAATAGGCGCCGCCGAACAGCACGAGCATGACGCCCTGCACCACGAACAGCAGCCCGAAGGTGGCGAGAATGCTGTCGACCTCGAGCGCGTCGCGCGTCTTGGCGCGGCGCACCAGCGGCACCAGCAGGATGCGGTAGATCGCATAGGTGATCAGCGTGGCCGCCGGCACGATCACAAGCATGCCGACCAGCGGCGGCAGGCCAGCGGCGGTGAAGAACCAGAAGGCGGCGAAGGCCGCGGCGATCAACAATTCGCCGTAGGACAGGTTCATGATCCGCGCCACGCCATACTGAAGCGTGAGCCCCATGGCGATCAGCGCATACATGCCGCCCAGCGTGACGCCGGAGAGCAGGGCTTCGACAAACATCAACGGTTACCTTCATAACAAACCGGGGCGGGCGGTTCCGCCCGCCGCGGAACGCGGGCTTACTGCTTCCAGGCCGGCTTCGGGATGATCATCGGGCTGATGCCCGGGCCCGCCGGCGCAACGCCGGTGAAGAAGCCCTTCTGCCACTGGCCGATATAGGGGTAGAAGCCCTTCGGCGGCATGTTGTCGACCAGCTTGATCTTGCCCAGCACGGTATCGAAGGTTCCGGTCTGCAGTTCCTTGATGATCGCCGCACGGTCGATCTTGCCAACGCGCTCGACCGCCTGCTCCAGCATCTGCAGCGAGACATAGCCGAGCTGGCTGCCCCAGTAGTCGGGATCGCGGTTATGCATGGCAACATGCTTCTTGCGGTATTCCATGGTGCCCGGGTTGTTGGGGAACCAGCCGCCCAGCGTCATGATGCCTTCGACATTCTCGCCGAAGCGCTGCGGGAACAGCGGGAAAGCCGTACCGACGCCGGTGAACATCACCTTCGGCGCGTAATTGGCGATCTTGGCCTGATCGTTGATCGCCACCGTGTCGAGCGGATAGCTGAAGGCAATGAAGGTATCGGCGCCCGAACGCTGGGCTTCGCCGATCATCGGCGCCATGTCCTGGGTGCCGATGGGATAGCTCTTGTCATAGACCAGCTTGAAGCCGGCCTTCTCCAGACCCGCGCGGGCAGCCTTCGACAGGTCGATGCCGAAGCCGTCGGCGATGCTGATCATCGCCACGTTGGCGTTGATCTTGCCGGCCTTCTGTTCCTTGGTCAGCAATTCGACCAGGGCGTCGATATACTGCACGCTGGTGCCGAGGAACCAGAAGCTGTTCGGCCAGCGCTTGACCAGTTCCGGCGCACGGTCGGTCACCGCGCTGAAGGTGATCTGCGGATAGCCGTACTTGTTGAAGACCGGGCCGACCGCCAGGTTGAGGCCCGTGCCCCAGGGCGGCAGCAGCAGGTCGACCTTGTCCTGGGTGATCAGGCGCTCGACGGCGCGCACGGCTTCTTCGGAATTCGAGCGGTCATCGTACTCGACCACCTCGATGGGCACGCGCTTGCCGCCGATCAGCAGGCCGCCCTTGTCGTTCAGTTCCTTGAACCAGAGCTGATAGTTCGGGATCTGCGTGATGTTGGCGCCGCCCGCATTCGGCCCGGTCTTGGAAATCGCGTAACCGATCTTGATCTTGTCCTGGGCCATCGCCGCAGCGGCAGCAACCGTGAGCAGGCCGGCGGCCAGAATGGCCGAAAGCACGTGCAATCGCTTTTTCATGCTTACTCCTCCCGTTGATCGCCAGCTCCGGAATAGATCCGGGCAAGGCGTTTCTCTTTCCTGCCGCTGGGCGGTGGGAAATCCGGAAAAGAAGTAGCGCCGTTCCCGCCGTCCATCTTGCCTCAGAGTGAACCGGAACTTATCCCAGCGTGAATTTTGCGATCCCACCGCCTGCTGCAGCGCACATAATCCGCATGCGCCACCCGCCCGCATTGCTCCGGCCGCAGACGGATTGTTGCGCCGTCAGGATGGCAGCACCGCGCCGACGCCTGCGATCTCAAGCACCAGCTTGCGCCGGATTGCCGCGGCAAAATCCTCGAAATCGCGGGCCGGAATCATGAAGGCCCCCGGCCCGCCGATCACATGGTCGCGGTAATAGTCGTCGATATCGGGTTCAAGGTGCAGGATCGGCAGCCCGTTGATCACGATCCCCGCGGCTACGGCGCGATCCCGCACTGCATCCGGCACGGGTCCGTTGTTGCTGCGGCCGTCGCCGGAGACGTCGATGACACGCCGCGCCACTTCGACCTCGGTCCGCGCCAGCAGCGCCTGACCGAATTCGATCGCGCCGGCGGGCGATGTTCCGCCGCTGAAGATCACCCGTTCCGTGCGCTCCAGCGCCAGGGCAAATGCCGCGATCTCGGCATCGGTTTGCAGGATTGTCCAGGGAATCTGCTGGGTCTGCAGCCGATAGCCCGACCACTGGAAATAGCAGGCGGCGATTGCCCCATGAATGCCGGAGCGTATGGCCTTGATCACCTTGGGATCGCGAAAGGCATCGCCGTAACCGCGCTGCTGCAGGGTGTAGTGCTCGCCATGCACGCTGCCCGAACAATCGGCCGCCAGAACGAGGGCCATGTCGACCGCCCGGCGCTGGCCGTACAGTGTCGTCGGAAGCCCCAGCGCCAGACCGGCAAGGCCGGCGCCCAAAATGGTTCTGCGCTGCAACAGACGACGAGACGACACGACCGCCCCCGGATTGTCCGCATGACCGAGGCCACAGGATATCAACTATGCCGCCGGGCCCCACATGGCCAATTTTGCCACCCCATTTCCCGGTCCGCCCTCCGGCAATGCCAGGCAAGGCATTGAAATGTCTGTATTAACCACAACGCCTTGCTGTGGATAAGCGTTCTGGTAACCTTAACAGCATGTCGGATGTCACCGCCATCATCCCCTCCCTGCCCGCCGAGCGCGGCACCGTGACGCTGCAAACCGGCGGTCAGCCGAAATCGCGCGCGGAAATCATGAGCGCCGGACAGTTGCCCGGCGCCGAGGTCATGCTGCAGAAGCTGCTGGAGGTGCGCGGCGAGATCGGCGGTCCGGACAAGGCCAAGGCCGAGCGCGAGGCGCCGGTGCGCCAGTTCCATGGCGCGCCGATCACCTATGACGGCTTTGGCAAGACCCAGCGGCGCCCACCCGCCGAATCGATCAACCTGGTCGTCTGACCGCCGCGCCTGGCCCCGTGCTTGTAAACCGAGGCGAAAGCCTTTAATCGCGACCATACAGTCCATTCTCCGACCTGCGGCTTTGCATGCCCGGCCAGCCTGAAATCAGTTTTGTGATCCCGGTCTACAACAAGGCCGACATCCTGCCGCACAGCCTGGCTGCATTGGCGGCCCAGCGGCTGGAAGTGGCAGCCGAATACATCTTCGTCGACGATGCCTCGCAGGACGGCTCGGCGGATATCCTGCAGGCCGGAGCCGGTGCGCTGCCGATGGCGACTATCCTGCGCAATGACTCGAATGCCGGCCCCAGTCGGCGCCTGAACCAGGGCGTGGCGCAGGCGCGCGGGCGCTGCCTGTGCCTAATCGACGCCGACGAATTGATTGCGCCCGACGCGGCGATGACAATGCTGCGTCTGATGCAGCAGCACCAGGCCGACATGGTGCATGGAAAGGTGAAGCATTCCGACCAGGCGGCGACCGACCTGCAGCCGCCTGCCATCGGTGCCGCGCCGGCCTTTGCGGTGAGCGACCGGCCGCTGGCCACCATCCTGAACGGCCGCGGCTTCGTGCGCATGGCCTGGCTGGTCGAGACCACCCTCTTCCGCGCCGCCGGTGGCTGCGACGAGCGCCTGTTCATACAGGACGAAGCGCTACCGCTGCGACTGGCGCTGAAGGCACGCCGTCTGATCGACCTGCAGGCCAGCGTGACATGGGCGCCACGGGCCGCCTCGCATCTGTCTGCCGACAAGCGCCAGCAGCATCACGATCGCTTCTTCGCCTATTACAATCTGCTCCACGATGCCGAGGCCCTGGTTCCGCAGGATCGCCGCCGCATCGCCACGATCTGCGCGTCCATCATCTGGAAGGCCGCGCGCAGAAGCGGTCTGCAAATCAACGGCGTTGCTGCCCTGGCCGTTTATCTGGCCGGCAAGAGCGGCCTTGATATACCACCACGCCATCTCGATCATGCCGCCGCAGCCTTCCGCGGGATGCCCGGCATACGCAGGTCCTTGGATTGAAATGATAGTGAGCGCCATTATGCTCCCGCCTCGTCTCGCCCCCGGTCATGACTGGACCGCGCGACTGCGCCAGGCAAACCTCTGGCTGTTTGCCATTCTGCCCGCCATGCTGCTGTTCTGGCGCGGCGGCGCCGAAGTGGTGACCGCGGTGATCGGGATCAGTTACCTGGCCGTGGTGACCGTGCGACGGGAATGGCGTGTCGCACTCTATCCGCCGGTGCTGGTCTTGCTGGCACTCTGGCTGGTCCTCAATCTGCTGGTCTCGCCGCTGGCGATCGACCCCGCCACCTCCTTCAGCCGCAGCCTGCTCTGGCTGCGCTTCGTCGTGCTGTTCGCCGCCATCACCACATGGCTGGTACAGTCGCCGCGCGATGTGAAACTGATCGTCGCCGCTTGGGGCGCGACAGTGGGCTTTGCCATCCTCGACGGCCTGATCCAGTTGATCCGCGGCGTCTCGCTGACCGGACGGCCGATTTCCGGCCTGCGACTGACCGGTCCGCTTGACCGGCCGAATATCGGCATGTTCGTCGCCCGCATCGGTTTTCCGCTGCTGGCTGGCACCGCCCTGCTGCTCGCGCAGACGCAACATCCCGCGACACGCCGCATTGTCTTTGCCTTTATCGCCGCAGGCCTGGCGCTCGGATTCATCCTGCTGACCGGCGAGCGAGCCGCATCACTGCTGACATTGATCGCCTTACTCGCCAGCATCGGCCTGATCATCCTGTGTGCGCCGTCGCGTTACCGCTTCTACGGTCTGCTGGTGACCGGCATCGCCATCGGCGTGATGGTCGGCATCGTGTTCGCCAGCGAACGAATTCTAAGTCGAGTGCACGATACTCTCGAGGTTTTCAGCGATTTCTGGAATTCCCCCTATGGCCAGCTATTTTCAGCCGGCCTGCATGCCTGGCAGGAATACCCCATCACCGGCGTGGGCATGAAGAATTTCCAGATCGCCTGCCAGATCATGATGGGCGACGCGCTGAAAGACGGCTGCCATCCGCATCCGCACAACATCTATATCGAATGGCTGGCGGAAACCGGCATCCTGGGCTTCCTCGGCTTCGTCACCTTCCTCGGCTGCCTGGCCGCGTCGTGCCTTGCCCTGCTGAAAGGCAGCATCCCTGACCGCATCATCGGTGCACTGGTCGCCGGCTGCTTCATCCTGTTGCTGTTCCCGCTGACGGCCAGCCAGAGCTTTTTCAGCAACTGGCCCGCCATCCTGCTGTGGGCATCATTGTCAATGACGGCCGCCATTGCTGGTATCGCTCATACCCGAGCCGGCGAAACCGGGACTGCCTGACCATGGCTATCCTGGTTATCAAGCATTCCGCGCTGGGAGACATGATCCTGTCCCTGCCGCTGCTGCGCGCGATCCGCCGGCATCATCCCGGCGAGCATATCGTGCTGCTGACCACGGCGCCCTATGCCGACCTGGTTCGGCGCTCCGGACTGGCCGACGACATCTGGATCGATACGCGGCCCAAGCTGTGGCATGTCGGCGTCACCTGGCAGTTGATCGGCCGCATCCGCGATGCCGGTTTCACCCGGGTCTACGACCTGCAGGGCAGCCAGCGCACGAAATGGTATTACCGCCTGCTCCGTCTGGCCGGTGCGCGGCCGGAATGGGTGGGCAATGTGCCGGGCTGCGCCTATCACATTCCCGATCCCACCGAGCCGATGCACATCACCGAATTGCGGCGGCGCCAACTGGCGCTGGTGGGCATTCCCGACCCGGGCCTGCCCGATCTCGACTTCTTGCAGTCCGACATCGCGCACTTCCGCCTGCCGGCCCGTTGCGTACTGCTGGTGCCGGGCGGCGCGCCGCACCGGCCGGCGAAGCGCTGGCCGGCCGAGCGGTTCGCCGCGCTGGGCAGGCGCCTGCTGGACGAAGGCCTGACGCCCGTGCTCATCGGCCGCGCCGCCGAGCGTGCGGAAATCGACACGATCAAGGCCGGCTGTCCCGCCGCCATCGACCTGTGCGAGCAGACCTCGATCGCCGACCTGGCCGCGCTGGGCCGCCACGCCGCACTGGCGATCGGCAACGATACCGGGCCGATGCACATCATTGCCGCCAGCGGCTGCCCGTCGCTGGTGCTGTATTCCCATGAATCCGACCCGCGCAAGGTATCGCCGCGCGGCGAATGGGTCAGACTGCTGCAGCGGCCGAGCCTGCAGGATCTGTCGGTCGAGGATGCCCGGGCGGCCCTGCCGCCGTCGCGATAGCGCCGCTCAGATCCAGCGCAGGGGCCAGCGCGGGCCCGGGCGCAGGCGGCTCCAGAGGAATACCGCCGCCAGCATGATCAGCAGCGCCGGCAGCAGCGGATAGGCCAGAAACAGCCAGCCGCTTTTGAGATTCAGCACGATCAGCGGATTGGCGCCGGCCGGCGGGTGCATGATGTTGAACAGCCGCATGACCACGGCGATCAGCGCGACCCCGGCCCCCATGGTCCAGATGTTGCTGCCGAGGGCCTGCAGCAGGGCGATGCCGATGGCCGCACCCAACAGATGCGACACCAGCACAGCCGCCGGCCGGGCCCCCTCATGGGTGGGAAAGCAGAACAGCAGGATCGCGGTGCTGCCCAGCGAGGTGAGCGCCAGCCCATGTTCGGCATCGATCAGCCACAAGACCGCCGCCAGGCACGGCACAATCCCCACGGCCGCCCAGGCCATTTCCACAAACGCCGCACGCGTCATTCGCCAGCCCCCGCTTGGCCGTCCCCCGGCCTGAATAACGGCAATGCCCGACGTTCCTCTCCCGACGGCAGGACCGCGGCCGGATCGGCGATCCATGCCGCCGTGTCGCGCCAGACCGTTTCAGCCTGCAGGTCTCGCAACAGCATATGCCAACCGTTGCGATACACAAGAATACGCATGTCGATATCCGGCCGGGATTTCAGGCGCTCGACGAAACGTTCGACCGGTGGCCTGGGGATGATCTCGTCCCTCAGACCGTACATCAGAAGCACGGGCAGCTTTTCCGGCCGGGCCGCGGCCGCCGCGTCCATCAGGTTAACCAGGCCGTGAATGGCGTCGACGCGGGTTGCCTTGATGAACAGCGGATCGCGCGACAGGCGGCGCAGCATCTCGATGTTGTCGGAGGCCTGCACCTTCAGGCCGCGGCCGGTGAAGGTCTTCCAGGGAATGGTATAACTGGTCGTCCATAACGCCACGCGATACAGCAGCGGCATGCTCTCGCGCCCCCACACCGCCGGCGCCACCAGAATGGCGCCATCGGGCCGCGCGGCGACGCGCTCCAGCGCATGCAGCACGACCGCGCCGCCCATGCTCTCGCCCAGCCAGTAGAGCGGAAGCCCGGGATGACGCTGGCGCAGCAGCGCGCTCAGTTCCGCGAGGTCCTCGGCCAGCCGATCCTCGCCCGGCCACAGGCCGCGATAGGGCGCATTGCCGAAGCCGCGCTGGTCCGGCGCATAGATGGCTATGCCCCGCGCCGCCCACCATTCCGCTGCCTCGGTGAAGGCATTGCTGTAATCGTTGAAGCCGTGCAGCGCCAGCACGACGGCCTTCGGCTGCGGCGGCAGCCATGCCCGCAACGGCAAGGCACGGCCATCGCCGGCCTGCCAGCCCGTCGCATCGTCCGTCAGCCGGGGCGATGCCACAGTATCCCCAGCTGGCTGCAGCCGTGGCGCACAGGCAGCCAGAAACAGCAGCAGCAGGACATGCGGGGCCGCACGCATCGGGTGCAACCGGCGGCCCGGCATCACGCGGTACTGTCGGCAGCGCCGACGCGTTCCGCCGGAAAGACCAGGGTTGCCGTGGTGCCGCTGCTTTTCCGGCTGGCGAGATGGATGCGGCCGCCATGCAGTTCGACCAGCCGCTTGGTGATCGGCAGGCCGAGACCGCTGCCGCCGGCCTCGCGTGCCCGCATGGAATCGCCCTGCGAAAACGGTTCGAACACCTTCTGTAGCTGACGATCGCTCATGCCGATGCCGCTGTCGCGCACGCGGACCGCCATGTCGCCTTCGCCCAGCAGGGCCGCGGCGATCTCCACCCGGCCGCCCTCGGGCGTGAACTTGATGGCATTGCTGAGCAGGTTCAGCAGCATCTGCCGCACCAGCCGCTCGTCGGCCTGCAGGGGCGGCAGGATTGCCGGCAGGGCACGATCGAGCGCCACGCCCTTGCCCTGGGCGGTTACGGTCACCATGTCGAGCGCGTGGTCGATCGCCTGGCGGATATCGAACTGGCTCTCCGCCAGTTCCAGGCGGCCGGCCTCGATGCGCGACATGTCGAGCACGTCGTTGATCAGCGCCAGCAGATGCTGGCCGCTTTTCATGATGCCGTTGAGATAATCCTCGTAGCGCGCATTCCCCACCGGGCCGAAAATGCCCTGCCGCATGATGTCGGTGAAGCCAAGGATGGCATTCAGCGGGGTGCGCAGTTCGTGGCTCATGGTGGCCAGGAAGTTGGATTTCGTGCGGCTGGCCTCTTCCGCCTGGCGGCGCGCATTCTCGAGATCGGCCGTCATGGCGCGCATCTCGGCATGGGCCGCCTCGCTGGCACGAAGCTGCCGCATCAGCGCATAACCGAATCCGATCACCAGCAGCCATGTGGCAACGCCGGCGGCGATCATCACGTTATACAGCCGCCCCAGCCTTTCGCGCGCATCATCCACCCGCCTGATGCCTATGGCATTCACGCCGGCGGCGAAGGCACTAAAATCCGCGTCGAGCTCACGCATCGCAACCGCCACCGCATCGCCGGCGGCATGGCTGCCAGCAAAAAGCTCGGCCAGCCGGCCTTCCCAGCCACGCACGATGGGATCGATCCGCGTCAACAATATGCTCAGATCGGGATCGGCCATGTAGGTGGCCGAGGCGCGCCCGGTCTGCAGCAGGTCGAGCCGGCTGCGCAGGATATCGTAACGCCGGCGCACTTCTTCTACGCCCGCCCCACTCGTGCCGTTCAGGTATTCCAGCAAGGCGGCACGGAACGCCTGATGCTCGTTGCGGAACTGGGCGCCTTCCCAGACGATGTTCTGGAAGGAGAAGCGGTTGTATTCGCGCTGCTGCACATAGAAATAGGCCGCCAACACAAGGGACAGGCCGACGACCGTGGCCACCAGCACCAACACGAAGCGACGGCCGGCACCCGCCAGCGCCTCCGGCCGGTTTTGAATCTGGTACGGCAGAAAGCGGCGCGGCATCACCGCACCTCGAGCCGGCGCAACTGCCAGACGGATCGTGCGTAGATTCCGTCGGCCTTGAGCGCACGGTCGCTGTCATAGGGATAGATAATGAAAAGCGGCCCCATATCGCGCAGCGTGAGATCGCGGCCATCGGCGCGCAAGGCAAGGATCACGTCGTAGCGTTCGGCATCCTGCAGCGGAAGGCGCGCGGTGTAATCGTTATGCGCAACGGCCAGCAGGCTGCCGCCGCGCGCCTGCACGGTGGAAAGCAGCGCGCGCAGCAGCACGCCTTCGAAGCGCATCACCTTGGGGTGCCAGGGGGTGGAGGTCACCACCTCGGTCAGGCCGATCCGTTCCAGCATGGCGCGGTCGAAGCGGGCCTCGCCGCCGGCGGCATTGCTGCGACCGATCTGGCCGGTGATGGTGAGCAGCACCTCGCCCTGCGGCGGCGGCAGGGGTTCGGCCGCCCGGCCCGACACGGCTGCCAGCAGAATCAGGGCGAAGGCCAGCAGGCCGCGCCTCATCCCGTTCAACCTGACCCGCTCACGCCCCGTCGCGGCAGAGACATTCTGTCTACGCATCATGGGGTGGGAGTGGCATCGCCTGCGCAAAAAAGCAAGCGGACAGTGGCTTGCGGCGTCTCAAAGGGTGCGGGTCAGGCCACCATCAACATCGAGAATCGCGCCCTGCAGGTAGCCGGAAAGCGGAGAGGCGAGAAAAGCGACCGCCCGAGCAATTTCTACGGGTTCGCCGAATCGTGCCACACCCATCGCCTTGGGCATCTGCCGGGCCGCCTCGGCCTCGCTCACACCCTTCTCCTGCGCGAAGCTGCGGATGCGCACCTGCAGACGCTCGGTGGCGATGGTGCCGGGATTGATCGCGTTCACGCGCACGCCGTCGGTCACGCCTCGATCCGCCAGGACCTTGGTGAGATTGAGGCAGGCGGCATTCACCGAGCCGCCGATGGCGAATTCGGCCGCGCCGGTGCGACCGCCGACGCCGACGATATTCACGATGGCGCCCTGGCGCTGCATCAGATGCGGCCAGGCCGCGCGACTGAGGCGCATGGCGCCGAAAAACTTCATGGCGTAACCGTCGGCCCAGTCCTCGTCGCTCAATGTCAGGAAATCGCCGCGCTTGGTGGCGCCGGCATTGTTCACCACCAGGTCGATGCCGCCGAAATGCTCTGCCGCCGCGGCAACCACCCGGGCGGGCACGGCGGGATCGCGCAGGTCGACCGCCTGCACCAGGCATTCGGTCTTCAGGCTGCCGGCAAGCTGCTTGAGCTGGTCTGCCGAACGCGCCGCCAGCACCAGCTTCATGCCCTCGGCGGCAAGCAGTTCGGCGATGGCCCGGCCGATGCCGCGACTGGCTCCGGTGACGATGGCAACCTTGCCGGCTAACTGAAGGTCCATGATTTGAGCGTCCTCTCCCGATGGCGTGATTCCGACCCTTTGGCTAATCTGAACGGCAACGACAAGCAAGGGAGGCGACATGTTCCGCAACGACCTGTTCCAGGGCAAGCGTATTCTGATCACCGGCGGCGGCACCGGCCTGGGCAAGGCCATGGCCCGCCGCCTGATGGAACTGGGCGCCGAACTGCATATCTGCGGCCGGCGCGAGGGCGTGCTGCAGGAAGCCGCACAGGAACTGGCGGCAGCCACCGGCGGCAAAATCTTCTGCCATCCCTGCGACATCCGCGTGGCCCAGGCGGTGGACGAGATGGTGCAGGCGATCTGGCAGCAGCATGGCCCGCTGGATGGCCTGGTGAACAATGCCGCCGGCAATTTCATCGCCCGCAGCGAGGATCTGAGCCCGCGCGGCTTCGATGCCATCGCCAATATCGTGCTGCATGGCAGCTTCTATGTGACGCAGGCCGTGGGCAAACGCTGGATCGCCGAGAAGCGCGGCGGCAGCATCGTTTCCATCGTCACCACCTGGGTCTGGACCGGCTCGGCTTTCGTGGTGCCGTCGGCCATGTCGAAGGCCGGCATCGCCGCGATGACACAATCGCTGGCCGTGGAATGGGGACCGAAGGGCATCCGGCTCAACGCCATCGCGCCCGGCCCCTTCCCCACCGAAGGCATGACCAAGCGCCTGGCGCCCACGGAAAAGCTGGAGAAGCAGATGATCGGCGCCATTCCGATGCGGCGCGTGGGCAGGATGTCGGAGTTGGCCAACCTGGCCGCCTTCCTGCTCAGCGACGAGGTGGGTTATGTCAGCGGCGAGGTGATCGCCATCGATGGCGCGCAATGGCTCAACACCGCCGGCGGTTTCGGCGGCCTGACCGAATTGAACGATGCCGAATGGCAGGAAATCCGCGACAACATCGCAGCCACCAATGCGAAGGACAAGGCGCAAAGAACCGTCTAGCCATAAGCGGACGTGATCGCTGCCAATCGATTGTTTGCATGTAAAACCATAGGCATTTCAACGAAATATCATCGCCGAAAGCCTTCGCATTGACGCGAGGGAAGCGCAGAATGCGGCTTCCACAACAGCCATGGGGCAGCAGCGATGAGCAGCGATACGTCAACCCGTCTGGAACATGACAGCCTGGGCGACATGGAAATCCCGGCCGCCGCCTATTTCGGCATCCAGACCCAGCGCGCGCTCAACAACTTCCACATCTCCGGCATCGGCATCAACCACTACCCCAACCTGATCCGCGCCTTCGGCATGGTGAAGAAGGCCTGCGCCTCGGCCAACAAGAAACTGGGCTATCTGGAGCCGGAGAAATACAAGGCCATTGCCCAGGCCTGCGACGAACTGATCGACGGCAAGCTGCATGAATGGTTCACCATCGACGTGTTCCAGGGCGGCGCCGGCACCTCCACCAACATGAACGTCAACGAGGTGATCGCCAATCGCGGCCTGGAACTGATGGGGTTTCATAAGGGCGAATACAGCCACCTGCATCCCAACGACGACGTCAACCTGTCGCAGTCGACCAATGACGTCTATCCCTCGGCCGTGCGCTTAAGCGTGATCCTGAGCCATGCCGAGCTGATGAAGGCGCTGGACGGCCTGGCCTACGAGTTCCGCCAGCGCGGCGTGGAATTCGCCGACATCATCAAGCTGGGCCGCACCCAGCTGCAGGATGCCGTGCCGATGACGCTGGGCCAGGAATTCGAGGCCTTCGCCATCAACATCAAGGAAGACGTGGCGCGTGGCGACGAGATCGTGAAGCTGTTCCGCGAGATCAATCTGGGCGGCACCGCGGTGGGCACCGGCATCAACACCGAGCCGGAATATTCCAACCTGGCCATCGACGAACTGGCGCGAATCAGCGGCATCGAGATGGTGCGGGCTGCCAACCTGATCGAGGCGAGCTGGGACATGGGCGCCTTCGTGCTCTATTCCGGCATGCTGAAACGCATCGCCGTGAAGCTTTCCAAGATCGCCAACGATCTGCGGCTGCTCTCGTCGGGCCCGCGCGGCGGCCTGGGCGAAATCTCGCTGCCGCCGATGCAGCCGGGCTCGTCGATCATGCCGGGCAAGGTCAACCCGGTGATTCCCGAGGTGGTGAACCAGGTCTGTTTCCAGGTGATCGGCAAGGACATGGCGATCACCATGGCCGCCGAGGCCGGGCAGTTGCAGCTCAACGTGATGGAGCCGCTGATCGTCTACAACACGCTCTCCTCCATGCAGCTTCTGTCCCGCGCCGCACGCACGCTGTCCGAGAAATGCGTCAGCGGCATCCAGGCCAATGTCGAACAGGCCAAGCGCCATGTGGAGGCCAGCGTGGGCATCGTCACCGCGCTGAACCCCTATATTGGCTACGAGAAATCGGCGGCCGTGGCCAAGGAATCGCTCAAGACCGGCCGCACCGTGCGCGAACTGGTGGTGGAGAAAGGCTGGCTGACCGAACACCAGCTCGACGACATCCTCGATGTCGCCAAGCTCACCGCACCAAGGCGGCGCGGGCGCAAGATCGTGGCGCCGACGCAATAGTCCATCGTTTGATAAAGAAGTCGTCATGGCCGGGACAAGCCCGGCCCTGGCGACTTATGAATGGCTGTTAACCGAGCACCGCCTCGGCCGTCATCGCCAGCGCACCATCGCTATCGGCGATCCAGAGTTTCAGCACATCCTCGCCGTCCAGTTTGCCGCAGAGGCTGAAGCGCCGGCTGTCGATCACCGGGCGGCGGCCGCGGAAGCTGAAACCGCGCAAGGCCCGATCCGGCATCGCATCGCCGGCTAAATCCACCAGCAGCGTGGCCAGCAGCGGGCCATGCACCACCAGCCCATCGTAGCCTTCCACGCCACGCGCATAGTCGCGGTCGTAATGGATGCGGTGGCCGTTGAAGGTGAGCGCGGAATAGCGGAACAGCAAAACCGGATCGGCGACGAAGCCCTCGTCCCATTGCTGGTCGGTCGGTGCCGGTTCGGGCGGCGGCAGCACCGCGCCGGGCTTTTCCTCGCGGTAGACGATGTCGTGCCGGTCGGTGATGCAGAGCGCGGTGCCGTAATAGATCTCGTGCCGCACGGTGACGAAGGCGAGCCGGCCGCTGCGGCCATGCTTCTCGACCACATCCTCGATGGTGGAGATGCGCCGCGCCGGCCGGCCGAGCGGTATGGGGTGATGGAAGTCGATACGGCTGCCGGCCCACATGCGCCTTGTCTGCGCGCCGTTCCAGACGCGGCCGACATCGGGCAGGAATTCGCCCAGGGCGGGATGCCCGTCGCGGCCCAGCCGGGCGCGCGAGGCCATCGACCAGAAATACAGCCAGTGCCGCAGCGGCGGCAGCGGCGCGCCCGCGACCAGCCCGCTCTCTGCGCGGTCCAGCGCACGCGCCAGCGCGATGCAGCGTTCGGCTGAAATGAGATCGGCGGCCGTTTCCGAGCCGCCGATCCAGTCCTGCAAGGATGTCTTGTCCATGTGCCGTTACTGAATTCTCTTACTGGCGTGCCTTGCCAACCGCCTCGCGCAGCAGCAGGTAGACCTTGCCGATATCGGCGGTGACGAAGGCCGAGGTGAGCAGCTCCTCGTGTTCCACGCCCTTGGCGCCGGCCAGCACACGCTCGAATTCGGCGATGTAGCGGTCGGTGAAGTCGCGGAACTCGCCGTCTTCCTGGTATTTGCCGCGAATCTTGTCAAGGTCGCGCTGGTCGATCAGCTTGCGGGTGAACAGGCCGCGCTCGCCCTTGTAGTAGCGCCGCCACAGCTCTTCCGACAGGTCGCGGTTGAGCAGGCGGGTGATGTCGATGGCCATCGAGTTGAGGTGGCCGGTGATGAAGGCCGCGGTCTTGAGGAACTGCTCGCCGCGCAGGGCCTGGGTGGCCTTGCGCAAGGCTTCGGCCTCGACGCTGGCGGTGCGGGCCGCTTCGGCCAGCGCCTTGGCATCGGCCTTGAGGCTGGCTTCGGCGGATGCCGCCTCGCTGGCGGCGCGGGCCGCGGCCGAGGCCAGGTCCTTGGCGCGCTGGCCCAGGATGTCGGCGGTTTCCGCGGCACGCGCGGTGGCGCGGTCGGTAACGGCACTGAACTCGTTGCCGGTGCGGGCCAGACGCTCGCCGATCTCGGTGACCTTTTCCGACAGCCGGCCGGCGCGGGTATCGACCTCGTCGGCCTGGCGGCGGAAACCGTCGCTCATGCGGTCGGTCTGCTTCATCGCGTCTTCCACGATGTTGGCCAGCTCGCGGGTGCGGTTGCGCAGCACCTCCGAGGCATCGTCAATGCGGCCCGAGGCATTGCCGACCGCGAGATTGATCTCGCGGGCGCGGGCGTCGAAGGTGGTGCCGACCTGCTCGATGCGGCTGACGGCCTCGTCGGACACGCGCGAAACCTCCTGGGCCTGGCGGCGGAAGCTGTCGCCGATATTCGCCGTCTTGAGAATGGCGGCATCGGAGGCTTCGGCCAGTTCCTGCACGCGGCCGCGGAAATTCTCGCGGATGCTCTCGGCCTGGCGGGTTAGTTCGGTGCTGAGCGCGGTGAGCGCGCCGGCCTGCTCGTGGATCGTGCTGCGCAGTTCCAGCGTACGGTCGACCACGCCCTGCGCCGCTTCGCCCAGCTCGACCGAGCGGATGCGCGCGGTGTCGCCGGCGGCATTGATGCTGCCGGTTGCCTTCTCGGCGGCGGCATTCAGGCTGTTGGCCTCGGCCTGCGCCTTCTCGCTCATCGCCAGCAGGGCCGCGGTCTGCGCCGTGGCCTTTTCGGCCAGTTGCGCCATCGCCTCGGCGACGCCGAGCGACAGGTCCTGCAGATCCTTGGCGCGAGCCTGCGCGGTGCTGCCGGCAAGCTGCGATTCCATCGCCGCGCGTTCGGCGGCGGCGCTGAGGGCGTGGGCCTGGGTCTGTGCGGTCTCGCTCACCTGGTGCAGACGCTGCGAGGCGCGTTCGGCAGCGGCCTGCAGCTGCACGGCATCCTGGCCGGCGCTTTCGCCGGCCGAGCGCAGGCGCTGCGCGGTGCGGGCGGCGGCCTGGTCGAGGCCGTCGATCTGGTCGCGCACGCTGTCGCCGGTTTCGGTGATGCGCCGGGTGACGCCGTCGATGGTGGTGACGAACTGTTCGGCATGCTGGCGCAACTGGCCGCCGACGGCCGAAATCTGGTCGTCGGTGCGCTGAGTCGCCTGGGCCAGCAGGGCATTGGCCTGGGTCATGGTCTCTTGCACCTGGGCTGCCATGGCGAGCGCCTCGCGGCCGGCCTGGCCGAGGCTTTCGACACGGGCCTTGATGGTGGCATCGGCCTCGCCGATCTTGCTCAGGGCGCGGCCCGAGGTTTCATCCAGGATATCGGCGCGCTGCTTCAACTCGTCGCCGGCGCGCATGGCGCGGTCGGTGATCTGCTGCAGCGTGCTGGTCATGTTGACGCCTTCGCGGCGCAGGGCATCGCCGGCCTGGGCCAGGCGCTGGTCGGCCAGTTCGGCCGCCGTGCCAAGCTGGTCGGCCTGATGGCGGACCAGGTCGCCGGTCAGCTTCAGGCGCTGCTCGGCCTGGGTAGCCGCTTCGGCGAAGGCATCGGCCTGGCGGGTGGCGGAAGCGCCGGCCTGCTCCAGGGCATTGGTGCGACCGCGCATCTCGTCGGACGCGACACGCAGCCGCTCGGCCACGCGGGCACCCTGCTCGTCCAGCGCGCCCACTTCCGAACGCACGGTCTCGCCGATATCGCGGATGCGGCCGATGGTGGTGCCGGTGGCCTGTTCGATCTCGCGTACACGCTCGCGCAGCACGGTGCCCGCGGCCTCGGCGCTGTCGATCACCTTCTGGCTGGCATTGCTGAACAGCAGGCTTTCGCGGCCGAAGCTTTCGCCGGCGGCAGTGGCGCGGGCGACGGTGACTTCGGCGGCGGTGGTGATGGTCTGGGCGGCTTCGGCAAAACTCATGCCGATGCGCCCGGCCTCGCCGCCGGCCCGCGTCACGGCCTGCTCCAGCGCCACGATCTTCTGCTCGAGCTGGGCGGCGATCTGCTGCGCCACCTCGGCCGCGCGCTGCACCGCCTGGTCCATCAGTTCGCCATGGCGGCGCGAGAGTTCCTCAACGCGCTCGTTCTGGAACTGGATCGCCGAGGTGATACGGGAAATCTCGGACGCCTTGGCCTGGAAGATGCCGCGCGCGGTTTCCACTTCGCGCACGATCACATCGGCAGCCTGCAGCAACACCTGGGCCTGCGTCGACACGGTCTGACCGATGCCGGAAACCTTGGCGTTCATCTCGGTGCCGACCTTGTCGGCGACCTCGACCAGCGCGCGGCTCTGCTCCTCGAAGCGGCCGGCCAGCCCCTTCACGGTGGCATCCAGGTCGCGATTGACCTGTTCGGCGGCGGCCAGCAGGCCCTGCGACGACTGGCTCAGGCTGCCGGTGATCTGCTTGGCCTGCAGCGCGACCTGCTCGCCCGCGCCGGCGGCGGCATTGATCAGCACCTGCTGCTGGCTGGCCATGGTCTCGCCCAGCGCGGCGATCCGGTCGGTGGCCGACTGCGCGGCCTCTTCCATCTCGCGGGCCTGGCGACGCAGTGCGCCGGCCAGGGCGGAAACGCGGCGCTCGGCCTCGGGCGTCGGGTAGGTCAGGTCGAGCAGCACCTGATGCAGGGCGGCGGCCTGGCGCCTGATCGCGCTGCCGCGCCACAGGTTGAGCAGCAGCAGCCACAGGAAGGCGAGCGGTGCCGCCATGCCGGCGACGAAGGCGCCGAATTCATGCGGCAGCGCGTGCCACAGATTCTGCCAGCCGATGGAATTCTGGATGTAGAGGGCGCAGATGCCGAGCCAGAGCAGGCTGATCGTCGCACCCGCCGCGACCATGATGCGGCGGCGACGTTCCAGCGCCGGCATACCGATCAGTTCGGCGGCCTCCGCCTCGGCCCGGTCGACGGCCGCCTGGCTGGCCGCCTTGGCGGCATTGGCGGCCATATCGGCGCGCGGATGTTTAATCAGCGTCATCGCAACCTCCCCCGCCTGGCCAGATTGTCATCCGGCCGGTCGGATCGCGTTAAGGCCCGCATTGAAACACCAAATGCCGCGGGCACAAAGAGCGGCTAAGGGCGTAAATCCCGCGCCGGTAGCACAACAGATAGAGGGACAATGGTTAACAGCGGCTTGCGCACAGGGTGGCCAAAATAGTTATCCACGCTATCCACAGGGCACTTTTTGCAACGCAGCGAACGTCAGCGACACGGCATAAAATCAGGGGGTTCACGCTATGCTGAATCCGTCAAGGCAATTTTTTACAGGCCGATGTCACACATCGTATTGACGCTCCCTTAACGGTCAGTACCATATCTTGTGTTCGCTGAAGCTGTTTCGTGTCGACGCTGCGCCGTCTTCGGATTCCGGTTGCCGGGCTGTTTTCCGGGGTTTTCGAAGGTGCAAAACGGGGTGCGCAGCCGCCAGACAGTCGCCAGCGGACGGGATACTGGGATTTTTGAAACGGACCGGTCCAGCCAGCCACAAAATGTGGCGCCACGAATGTGGGAGTCTGGCCGCAAGAACGAGGGGAAGCCATCCGTGCTGAACACTCTGCAAACCGAACGCGGCATCCGCATCGACGTCGACCGCAGCCGCGACCGCCTGCTGACCGATTTCGGCAAGGCCACCCTCGATGACCGCTACCTGCTGCCGGGCGAGTCCTATCAGGACCTGTTCGCCCGCGTCGCCAGCCATTATGCCGACGACACCGCCCATGCCCAGCGGATGTACAGCTACATCTCCAAGCTCTGGTTCATGCCGGCGACCCCGGTGCTGTCGAATGGCGGCACCAGCCGCGGCCTGCCGATCTCGTGCTTCCTGAACGAGGCCAACGACAGCCTGGACGGCATCGTCGGCCTGTGGAACGAGAATGTCTGGCTGGCGGCCCGCGGCGGCGGCATCGGCAGCTACTGGGGCAACCTGCGCTCGATCGGCGAGAAGGTGGGTCAGAACGGCAAGACCTCGGGCATCATCCCTTTCATCCGCGTGATGGACAGCCTGACCCTCGCCATCAGCCAGGGCTCGCTGCGCCGCGGCTCGGCCGCCTGCTACCTGCCGATCGACCATCCGGAGATCGAGGAATTCATCGAGATCCGCCGCCCCACCGGCGGCGATCCGAACCGCAAGGCGCTGAACCTGCATAACGGCATCCTGATCTCGGATGCCTTCATGCGCGCCGTGGAGAATGACGAGCAGTGGGCGCTGGTCAGCCCGCATGACGGCACCGTGCAGCGCACCGTGTCGGCCCGCGCGCTGTGGATCCGCATCCTCACCGCCCGCATCGAGACCGGCGAGCCCTACATCGTCTATATCGACCATGTGAACCGCGCCCTGCCGGAGCATCACAAGCTGGCCGGCCTGCGCGTCAAGACCTCGAACCTGTGCAGCGAGATCACGCTGCCGACCGGCATCGACCAGCATGGCCAGCAGCGCACTGCCGTCTGCTGCCTTTCCTCGCTGAACCTGGAATACTTCCATGAGTGGAAGGAACACCCGCTGTTCATCGAGGATTGCCTGCGCTTCCTCGACAACGTGCTGCAGGACTTCATCGACAAGGCCCCCGACAGCATGGCCAAGGCGCGCTATGCCGCGCAGCGCGAGCGTTCGGTCGGCCTGGGCGTGATGGGCTTCCACTCCTTCCTGCAGGCCAATGGCGTGCCGTGGGAGAGCGTGATGGCCAAGGTGTGGAACCGCACCATCTTCAAGCATGTGAAGGAACATGCCGACGCCGCCTCGCGCAAGCTGGCGGAAGAGCGCGGCCCCTGCCCCGATGCCGCCGAATACGGCATCATGGAGCGCTTCTCGCACAAGATCGCCATCGCACCGACCGCGTCGATCTCGATCATCGCCGGCGGCGCCTCGCCCGGCATCGAACCGAACGTGGCCAATGCCTTCACGCACAAGACCCTGTCGGGCTCCTTCTCGGTGCGCAATCGCTACCTGGAAAAGACGCTGGAGCAGTATGAGAAGAACGACGACGAGACCTGGTCGTCGATCACCACCAGCGGCGGCTCGGTGCAACATCTCGACTTCCTGTCGGATGACGAGAAGGCCGTGTTCAAGACCGCCTTCGAGATCGACCAGCGCTGGCTGATCGACCTGGCGGCCGACCGTACGCCCTATATCTGCCAGGCGCAGAGCCTGAACATCTTCCTGCCTGCCAACGTGCATAAGCGCGATCTGCACCAGATCCACTTCCAGGCCTGGAAGAAGGGCGTGAAGAGCCTGTATTACTGCCGCTCGCTCTCGATCCAGCGCGCCGAAACCGTATCGGGCAAGTCGGCCGCCGAAGTGACGACCAATGTCGTCTCGATCCCGCTGGTCGGCAAGATCAACGAAGGCGAGCGTCCGCAGCGCGCCCCGGCAATGAATGAGCCGGAATTGCCGCTGGCAGCGGCGGCGGCGGTCGGCGGCGGCCCGCGCGAGGCGGTCGATTACGACGAGTGCCTCGCCTGCCAGTGACCCTGGCATAGCAGCGACGCGATGCGAAAAGCCCGGCATAAGCCGGGCTTTTTCATGTGCGTTTCATGGCCGTAACGCATGACGGTTGCCAAATCTTTAGACCGTCTTACACACTGTTAATTTCACATTCGGCGGCAGCGGCCGTTTGATGGGGCGTCAAGAAGAAGGACGCCGCCATGACCTCCGTTACCCCCGTCAATCGCGCACGCAGCATTCCCGCCGACCAGTTGCTGGTCACCCATGCCGACCTCAAGGGCGGCATCACCTACGCCAATGCTTGTTTCTGTCAGGCGCAGGCCTGCGACGAGAAGGCACTGATCGGCCAGCCGCACAGCATGCTGCGGCATCCAGACATGCCGGCGGCCGTATTCCAGCTGATCTGGCAGCGCATCCGCGACGGCGAGGAAGTCTTCGCCTATGTGAAGAACATGGCCTGCAGCGGCGAGTATTACTGGACGCTGTCGCATCTGACGCCGCATTACGATGCCCAGCGCCGCATCGACGGATACCAGTGCTTCCGCCGCGCCGTTTCCAGCCGCAGCATCGCAGCCGCCGAGGAAGCCTATCGCGAACTGCGGCTGATCGAGCACAACACCAGCAGCAGGGAACAGGGTGTTGCCGCCAGCCGCGAACATCTGGATGGCATGATGAGGCGCAGCGGCATCAGCTATGACGAATGGGTGCTTTCCCTGGCGCTACTCGACGACGCGGAAGACAGCCTCGCCGCCTGAGCCATCGTGGCGTTCCCCAGGTGGGCATGACCGCCCGCCCCTGGCCCGGCCGAACAGCCGGGCCGTTTTTTCTCACGGGCTGTGGCTGCCCTGCCAGATTTCGATGGCGGCGATCAGCACGACGCCCGTGCCGGCCGCCAGGTGGACGATCATCGCCGCGTCGTAGGCGGCAAAGCCGATCAGCCAGGGCGCGGCGGCGGCCCACAGGCCGAGCGCGGCGCTGATATAGGCCTCCCAGCGGTCGAGCAGCGTGAGCGCCAGCGCCGACAGCGCAAAGACCAGCAGCCCCACGATGACGGCATTCATCGTCGCGCCATCGAGGCCGCTATAGCCCAAAAGCCATGGCGAGACGGCCAGCAGGATACCGAGCGCCATATTCGCCCAGTCCTGCCAGCGCCGCGCCTCGGAATCGTGCTGGGGCTCGCGATGGGGGTGATGACTGATATGAACCATGACGCACCTCCTCCGGGTCTCTCGGCAAAGCCGGGACGCGATCCAGGCCGGGCGTTGACTGTTCCCCCCGTGCAGGCGCACGGCGTCATGCTTCAAATAGGGCGCGTCCGGCCTTTTCTCCAGAGGGGCGCATGAACGAAACAGCCGGCGCAGGGCCGCTCAGGCCCGCGCCGACCGCACTCGTGAACCGGGATGCCGCATTTTGGCGGCATCGGGCTACCAGCGATATCGCAACCCGGCGGTTATCGTGCGCTCGTACCCATAAGCGCACCAGGTGCCGTAGTAGCAGGACGCGACATACTCCTTGTCGAACAGGTTTTTCACGTTCAGCGCGAGATCGACACCGGCAAACCGGTCCGACAGCGCGCCAAGATCGTAGGTCACCGCCGCATCGACAAGGGTGAAGTCTGGCACCGTGATCGAATTGTCCGGGTTTCGGGTATCACCCACATAGCGGACGCCGCCGCCGATGCTCAGCCCCTTGAACTGGGTTTCGCGCGGCATGTGATACATGACCCAGGCAGCAGCCTGATGCTCCGGTACGGCGCCGAGTGTCCGGCCCACGGCCGCTGCATTGGTATCTTTCGTTACCTCAGCATCGATATAGCTATAGGCGCCAATCAGGTCGATCTGCTTGGACAAGCTGTGACGCGCCTCGAATTCAAAGCCCTGCGATCGCGCCTCACCCGTCTGGATCGAGTAGTTCGTATTCACCGGATCGGGCGTCTTCACGTTGGTGCGCGTCACCTCGAACACCGCAGCGGTAAAGATGCTGTTCGTGCCCGGCGGCTGGTATTTCACGCCCAGCTCATACTGCTTGCCCTCTTCCGGCTTGAACGGCTTGCCAAGACGGTCGGTACCACCCAGTGGCGTGAAGGCCTCGGAGTAGCTGATATACGGCGAGATACCGTTCTCGAACGCATAAAGCAGGCCGACCTTACTGGTCCAGGCCTGGTCCCGCCGCTTTTCCTGCGCTCCGGTATTGGCGGTCGTGGCAACCTGTTCTGCGGTATCATGCCGTCCGCCCAACGTGAGCACGAAGCCACCCAGTTTCAACTGATCCTGCAGATACAGGCCATACTGTTCGGCATCGATATTGGTGCGATTGCGGGTCGGAACGGTGATCGCCGTCTGCCCATAGACCGGATTAAAGATATCCAGGGTCGGCGCGGTCCCGAAGCCGGCGGCATAATGGCCACGCATGGTCTGGTAATCCACGCCGCCAAGCGCCGTATGCTTGACCGGGCCCGTATCAAACCGCGCCTCGACCTGGTTGTCGATCGCGTTGAACGTCGAGGCTTCGCGCGAAGTCGCGGTGCCGCGATTAAGGGTGCGGCCATCAGCCTGCACGCCATTCGCATACACGCTGTCATAGGCCATCGTGGTGCGCTGCGAGCGAGCATTCGAGCGGATGCTCCACACATCACTCAGTCGCTTGTCGAATTCGTAACCCAGTGCGGTCTGGTGACGGACGAACTTCTCGAAATTCGGATCACCGTCGTAGAAGTCCATCGGCAGTTTACCGAAGGGGCTGCTTAACACCGTGCCCTGCGGCGGAATACCGCCATAGGAATTACCCTTCGGATCGACCTGATAGAGGCCGAATAGCGTCAGGCTGGTATCTTCATCGGGCCGCCAGGCCAGCGACGGCGCAAGCGCGACACGCTGGTTTTCCGTCATGTTGATCTGGCCGTCTTCGGTGAGGCCAACCATGGTCATGCGGTAGAGCAGGTTGCCTTCGGCATCCACCTTGTTGGAGAAGTCGGAGGTCAGACGGTAGTGATTGTTGGTGCCATACTCAATGCCCACTTCATTCAGCGGCACATCAAGCGGGCGCTTGCTCACCTGATTGACAAGGCCGCCAGCCGCTGCCTGGCCGTAGAGCGTGGAATTCGGACCCTTGAGGACTTCTGCGCGCTCCAGCAGATAAGGATCGAGTTGCGGCGCGATATAGTATAGGTCCTGCTGCTTCAGGCCGTTCCAGTAGCGATGGGCATCGAAACCGCGGATGGTGAACATGTCATAGCGCGTGGCCACCGCGCCACGCGTCTCCGGCGTGACGCCCGCGGTATAGCGCAGCACCTGGTTCAGGGTCTGTGCATTCTGATCGGCGATCTGGTCGCGTGGAATGACCGAAATCGACTGCGATGTTTCCATCAGCGGCGTATCGGTCTTGGTGCCGGTCCGTGCCCGCGCAGCCACATAGCCGGCGATCGAATCCGTGGCGGTTTCTGCCTGGCCGCTGCGTGCTTCCACTGTTACCGGCGGCAGGACCGCCGCATCGCCGCCGCGCGGCAGTTCGTACAAGGTGACGGTGGCCGGGCCGGTGAAGCGATAGCCCATGCCGGTGCCGTTCAGCAGCCGGTCGAGGGCCTCCTGCGGCGTCATGCTGCCACTGACCGCCGTGCTGCGCAGGGATTGCAGCCGGCTGCCATCGAACAGGATCTGCAGTGACGCGCGGTTTGCCAGCGCAAGCACGGCCCGGCTGAGATCCTGGGCCGGAATGTCGAATGTCAAACGCTGCTGCGCTGCTGCCGGTGCGGCCGGACTTTGGACCTGCGCCCGCGCTGCGGTCGTGGTGAAACCGAGACCTGCGGCCAGAGCCAGCGCGCTGACCGAAAGACTGAACAGACGACGACCGCCGAAGCACCGCCCTGCAGGCCGCAGCGCCAATGTCGCATTCATGCTTGAAATCCCCCTGAAGTAACGCAACCAGATATTACGCAAACGACAATCATTCGCGCCTGATCCCAATAGGACGCGTCACCGGAGGATTTTGATAAAAATATTTATGCAGGCGTTGGGATCGGCAGGGCCCCGCCGCCCAAGAGCTTTCATGTGCGGCGGCTTTTTACCGCCCCGCCTCAGCTATGAACGACGACAATGAACGGCAGCGTGACAACCTGCAGGCCCAGTTCCTGTGCGATCACCTTCAGGGCTCCATCAGGATCGCCGATGCGGAACACGCCCGAGACGACGCGCGCGGACAGGTGGTCGTTCGCCAGCAGGATCCGGCTGCGGCGATAACGGTTGAGTTCGGCCACCACGTCACGCAGCGGCACCTGGTGGAAAACAAGATTGCCGCCCCGCCACGGCGCGATCTCCAGCGGATCGACATTGACCATGGCGGGCTCCGACCGTCGGTCGCGGCGGTAGCGCAGGGCCTGCCCGGACGACAGCACCGTCATGCGGTGATCGCCGTCCGACCGCGTCACCGCGACGCTGTGTTCGACCACGGCCACGCTATCGCTATCGGCGAGGCGCTCGACCAGGAATTGCGTGCCCAGGGCACGAGCCGACAGCCGGCCGGTATCGACGATGAAGGGGCGATCTGCCGCAGCGGCCGCGGGCACTGTGCTGAAATAGGCGCTGCCGCCGAGAAGCTCGACCCGACGTTCGACAGTGCTGAAATGCAGCCTCACCGCGCTGGCCGGGCCAAGGTCCAGACGGCTGCCATCGGGCAGCGTGATACGGCGGATTTCACCGGGTGCCGTGCGGTGATCGGCGACCAGCGCGATGACGGGATTACCGGTCCAGAAGGTCGTCAGACCGATCAACAACAGCAGGCAGGCCGCAATCGCAAAAGCCGGCGCCAGCCAGCGTCGCGTGGGCGATACCGATGCCGATGCCGATGCCGATGCCGATGCGAGGCGCGGCTTCCCATGCAGCCCATTCTCATGGAAATCGGCGGTATGCCGCAGCAGGTCGCCCGGTTCCTGCTGCAGCACGGCCAAGGCATCCCAGGTCCGGCGCATGTTTTCATAAGCCGCACGATGGCGCGGGCCGCGCCGCAGCCAGCTTTCAAATACCAGCGCATCGGCCGGATCGAGCGGACCGGCCGCCTGCATGGCAAGCCATTCGATCGCTTCGCTCTCGATCCGGTCGGTCCTGTCGTCGTTGCTCGTCACGGGGCTGCTTGGCTGGTCTGCTGGAACGGGGGCTACCTATAAGACGTCTGAGCGGCGGGAAGTAGTAGGTCTTAAATGCGCCCGGCTAATGCCGCAGCTTTTTTGTCAGATAATCCATTGCCTGGTGCATGTGTTTCTGGACGGAGCTGATCGATACGCCCATCAGCAACGCGGCATCGGCGTAGGAATGCCCCTCGATGCGGATCAGGATGAAAGCCTGTCGCGTGCGGGCCGGCAACTGCTCGACAAAGCCGCGTAACAGGATCAAGCGTTCCTTCGCGTCGGCCGCATCTTCCGGTGATGGCCGGTTTTCGGGAATGGCGGCCATGCCGTCATGCGACACGGCCTGGGTCTGCTGTCGCCGTTTCATCCGCATGTGATCGATCGCCAGATTCCGGGCAGTCCGGTACAGATAGGCGCGCTCCTGCAGCACCGTGCTGGTCGCCGGCTGCTGGGCGAAGCGCAGGAAGGTTTCCTGCGTCAGGTCGGCAGCGGTTTCGATATCCTGCAACTGGCGCACCAGATAGGCCTGGATCTCCGCCCGGTAGGCCAGGAACAACCGTTTCAAATCCTTCGGAGACACAACGCCGTTCGCCCTTCTGCTTGCCGGCGCAATTTATTACGAGTGCGAATTATTCGCAATTAATATAGGGCTCGCGATATCGACTGACCCGGGCGTGACTTTCATCACGCCATTTTTAATTGCCTAAAATTAAATTGTGCACTATTTATTTTTTCACGACGCGCCACCCGGCCGTTGAACCACAGGAGCTGCCCATGTCCATCACCCCGCTTTACAGCACCACCGCAACCGGCGGCCGCGCCGGCAAGGTCACCTCGGCCGACGGCATCATCGACATGACCCTGGCCATGCCCAAGGAACTGGGCGGGCCCGGCAATGCCGCCAACCCGGAAACCTTCTTCGCCTCGGGCTATGCCGCCTGCTTCCAGGGCGCGCTGGGCCTGGTGGCCCGCAACCAGAAGATCGCCCTGCCCCAGGGCAACACGGTGAGCGTGACCATCGGCATCGGCAAGGACGAGACCAGCTTCGGTCTGAACGCCAAGATCGCCGTCGCCCTGCCCGGCATGGACAAGGCCCAGGCCGAGGCGCTGGTCGCCGCCGCCCACCAGGTCTGCCCGTATTCCAAGGCCACCAAGGGCAATATCGACGTGGCGCTGGAAACCACGGTCTGAACCGCGCCTGAACCACCATCGCGGCGCCGGATTGCCGCCCAATCCGGCGCCGCCTATCCTTGGTCCCGTCATGTCAGCCGACGAATCGATCACGCTCGATCATCAGCTCTGCTTCGCGCTGTATGCCGCGTCGAATGCGATGACGCGGCTGTATCGCGACCGGCTGGAGCCGCTGGGCCTGACCTATCCGCAATACCTGGCGATGCTGGTGCTGTGGGAACAGCAGCGGGCAGAGGCCGGACCGCATACAGTCAAAAGCCTGGGCGAACGCCTGCATCTGGATTCCGGCACGCTCACGCCCATGCTCAAGCGCATGGAACAGGCCGGGCTGGTGGCCCGCAGCCGCGCCGCGGATGACGAGCGCCAGGTCACCATCAGCCTTACCGCCAAGGGCCGCGCCCTGGAGGCGGCCGTGGCCGCCATGCAGCGCGACATGGCCTGCCTGCTGCCCCTCGGCCTGCAGGATCTGGCGCGCCTGCGCACCGAACTGCGCGGCCTGGCCGCCGGCCTGCAGGCCAGCGCCGGCAAATAATCCACAGACCGCGGCGAACTGGCGGATATCCACAGCCCATGGCCATGTGGAGGCGCAACATATAGGGACAAACCCCTTGTCCCGACCACAAGATGTTGCAATATTCCTACCCTGCCGTTCGCTGCCGTAATGGGGGATTCGATGTCGCTTCTGGATGCCAAACCGGTCTACAAGCCCTTTCAGTATCCGTGGGCCTACGAGGCCTGGATGACCCAGCAGCGCCTGCACTGGCTGCCCGAGGAAGTGCCGCTGGCCGACGACGTGAAGGACTGGCAGAAGAAGCTGACGCCGGGCGAGAAAAACCTGCTGACGCAGATCTTCCGCTTCTTCACCCAGGCCGACGTGGAAGTGAACAACTGCTACATGAAGAACTATTCGCGGGTGTTCAAGCCCACGGAAGTTCAGATGATGCTGTCGGCCTTCTCGAACATCGAGACGGTGCATATCGCGGCCTATTCGCACCTGCTCGACACCATCGGCATGCCGGAAGAGGAATATTCCGCCTTCCTCCGCTACAAGGAAATGAAGGACAAATACGACTACATGCAGCAGTTCGGCGTGGACACCAAGGCCGATATCGCCAAGACGCTGGCGGTGTTCGGCGCCTTCACGGAAGGGCTGCAGCTTTTCGCCAGCTTCGCCATCCTGATGAACTTCCCGCGCTGGAACAAGATGAAGGGCATGGGCCAGATCGTGTCGTGGAGCGTGCGCGACGAGACGCTGCACACCAACTCGATCATCAAGCTGTTCCACACCTTCCTGGAAGAGAACCCGGAAGTCTGGACCGACGAGTTCCAGCGCGACCTTTACGTGGCCTGCTCCACCATCGTCGATCATGAGGACGCCTTCATCGACCTCGCCTTCGAGATCGATGGCGTGCAGGGCCTGACCGCGCAGGACGTGAAGGATTACATCCGCTGGACCGCCGACCGGCGCCTGATGCAGCTGAAGCTGCAGCCGATGTACCGCATTGAGAAGAACCCCCTGCCGTGGCTGGACGCGATCCTGAACGGCGTGGAACACACCAACTTCTTCGAGAACCGCGCCACCGAATATTCCAAGGCCTCGACCCAGGGGAGCTGGGAAGACGCCTTCGCCTGATCGACGGGCATATCCGCGATTGACACGATGGCCGGGGCTAGCCCCGGCCATTTTGCTATGGTGAAGCATGATCTATCGCATCCGTTCCGCCCGTCCCGACGAAGCCGACCTGCTGCGCGAGATCGAGCGCGCCGCCGCCCAGGCCTTCAGCAGCGTCGGGTATCCCGCCCTGGCAGCCGGCGAACCCACGGCGGCGGAGGAATTCCGCGCGGCGGCAGCCGAGGACATGCTGGCCGTGGCCGTGGATGGCGATGATCGCCCGGCCGGCTTCCTGCTCGCGGCCGAACTCGATGGCTGCCTCTATGTGCAGGAGCTGGACGTGCATCCCGATCATGCCGGACACCGGCTGGCGGCAAGACTGTTCGAGGCGGCGGATGCCATGGCGCGCAGGCGCGGCCTGCCGGCCCTGACGCTCACCACCTTCCGCCAAGTGCCGTGGAACGCGCCCTATTACGCAAGGCTGGGCTTCGCGCCGATGTCTGCTGGCGAAGTCGGGCCCGATCTGCGCCTGGTGATCGAACGCCAGCGCGCCGCCGGGCTGGACATGGCCAACCGCGTGGCGATGCGGCGCGGCGTGCCGGCCTAGGCCAGGATGTCGATGAAGTAGCTTTGCTGCGCCAGGCTGGCGCGCAGGGCGATCGCATTGGCGCCCTGCTGGCCCTGGGCGCCCTGAAGGATCGAGGCGGCCTGGGCCATCACATTCGGGTCCAGGCTGCCGCTGCCCACGGCCTTGAGCGCGACCTGCATGGCCTGATCGGCCTGACGCAGGCCATCGAGGGCGATGGCGGCACCGCTGGAAAAGGTGATCGACGACATGGCCGCATCCTAGCCGGGTGGTGAATTTTCCTCAACCGCGGCCTCAACCCGCGCGCGCGGCTGGGCTGGGACGGCGATATGGGGCTATAAATGGCTTTCACAGACAGTTTCGATTCCTCATCAGCCCGGACCGATGTTAGCCCTGCCGCCCAATCCCCTGCTGCCGATTCCGATCACCCAGTACCGCGAAGGCAATACCGGCATTCCCTATGCCCACAGCTTCGATTCCGGCCTGCCCGGGCCGCATGCGGCAATCACCGCGCTGGTGCATGGCAACGAGGTCTGCGGCGCTCATGCGCTCGACCTGCTGCTGCGCGACAAGTTCCGCCCCGCCCGCGGCCGGCTGACCCTGATCTTCTGCAACGTCGCCGCCTATCTGCGCTTCGATCCGAACGAGCCGACTGCCTCGCGCTTCATCGACGAGGACATGAACCGCGTCTGGGGCGCGGATGCGCTGGACGACCCGCGCCGTTCCATCGAACTGGACCGCGCGCGCGAAATCGAACCGCTGATTGCCGAGGTCGACCTGCTGCTGGACCTGCATTCCATGCAGCAGCCCTCGCCGCCGCTGATGCTGTCTGGCCCGCTGACCAAGGGCCGCCGCTTCGCCGCCGAGATCGGCGTGCCCGCAACCGTGGTGGCCGACCAGGGCCACAAGGCCGGCCTGCGCATGCGCGACTATGGCGGCTTTGGCGACCCGGGCAGCGAGAGGAACGCATTGCTGGTGGAATGCGGCCAGCATTGGGAGCAATCGAGCCGTGGCGTGGCGATCGAGACCATGCTGCGCTTCTTGTACCATACCGGCATGGCCGATGAGGGCTATCTGGCCCATCACGGCGTGCGGGGCGCGCCGCCGCCGCAGCGTTTCGTCGAAGTGACCGACGCCGTCACCATCGAGACCGAGAGCTTCCGTTTCGAACAGGCCTTCACCGGACTGGAATCGATTCCGGCCGCCGGCACGGTGATCGCCCATGACGGCAACAAACCGATCCGCACGCCTTATGACGATTGCGTGCTGATCATGCCGACCAAGCGCCTCAAGCCCGGTCAGACCGCCGTGCGGCTGGGCCGCTATATCGCGGCGTGAGTGCGGCGCGCGGCTTCGCCTCCTATCTGCCGGCGCTGCTGATCGGCGCCGCCGGTGGCGCGGTCTTCCTTTACTTACGCATGCCGCTGGCCTGGATGCTGGGCAGCATGGTGTTTGTTGGTATTGCCGTATTGAGCGGACTGAATCGACGCCTGCCGCTGCGCGTGCATCCCTATCTGCGCGCCGCCATGATCGTGGTGATCGGCGTGATGCTGGGCAGCGCCTTCAAGCCAGACATGATCGAACGCGCGCGCGAATGGCTCGGCCTGGTCGTGCTGATGCTGGTCTATGTGCCGGTGGCCACCGCACTATGCTATGTAATCTTCCGCCGCTTCGCCGGCCTCGATCCGGTGACCAGCTATTTCTCGGCCACGCCGGGCGGCCTGCAGGAAATGACCCTGGTGGGCGAGCATTATGGCGGCGACGGCCGCAGCATCATCCTCACCCATGCCCTGCGCGTCTTCCTGGTGGTGATGACCGTGCCGGTCTATTTCCGCTTCGTCGAGCAGCTCGACGTGCCGCCGATGGCCCAGGGCGCGCATCTGTGGCAGATGCTGCCGCTGGAAGGCGCGCTGCTGATCGCCTGCGGCGCGACCGGCTGGTTCCTTGCCAGGCTGCTGCGGATTCCCGCCGCCGTTCTGGTCGGGCCCATGCTGGTTTCGGCAGCCGTGCACCTGCTCGGCTGGTCCAGCGCCTCGCCACCGCCCGAACTGGTGGCCGCCGCCCAGGTGGTGATGGGCGCGGCGCTGGGCTGCCGTTTTGTCGGCACGCCACTGCGCGAAGTGGGCCGCATCGCCGCCTGGGCCGCCTTCGCCACGCTGATCATGCTCGCGCTGGCACTGGGCCTCACCCTCGCCTTTGCCGAGAAGGCCGGCATCAACCGCGAGGCCCTGATCCTCGTGCTGTCGCCCGGTGGCATGGCGGAAATGAGCCTGGTGGCGCTGGGCCTGGGCGTCGAGGTGGCCATCGTGTCGTCGATGCATGTCTTCCGCATCGCCGTGGTGGTGATCGCCGCCCCGGCCGTGTTCCGCCTGCTGGGCCTGAAGCGCGGTTCGGACTAAAGCGGCTTCTGGCCTAAGATGAACAGGCGGCGGAAGGGAAACAGCGTGCGGCCGTCCTCTTCCTTCGGATAGGCCGCCGCCACGCGCTGGCGGTAGTCGGCCTCAAACGCGCTGCGCTCGGGTTCCTCCAGCCGGTCGAGGAACTGCTTCAGCCAGGTGCCCTTGGTGTATTCGGCCACCGGATTGGCGCCCGAGAGCACCTGCATGTATTCGGTTTCCCAGATCTCTAAACTTGCCGTGCGCTCGTGCAGCAGACGCCAGTAGGTCTGCGGTTCGGCCACCGGGCGCCGGCGCAAATGCGGCTCCAGCTTCGGCCGCCACGGCCCCAGTTCGATGGCGTCGACGATGCACATATGCGAGGGCGCACCGAAATTGCGCGGCATCTGGATCGCCAGCCAGCCGCCGGGCTTCAGGCAATCCAGCAGGCCGGGGATCAGCCTGTCGTGATCGGGCAGCCAATGCAGGGCGGCGTTGGAATAGAGCAGGTCAACGGGGCTGTCCGGCCGCCATGTTGCGATGTCCGCCTGCACGAATGTCGCGGCGGGATAATCCTGCCGCGCCTTTTCCAGCATGGCGGCGGATGAATCCACGCCGGTGAGCGTGGCCTGCGGCCAGCGCTGCTGGATCAGCGGGCTCAAATTCCCCGCGCCGCAGCCCAGATCGACCACGCTGGCCGGCGCCACCAGCGGGATGCGCGCCAGCAGGTCCACGGCGGGCCGCAGGCGTTCGCCGGCGAATTTCAGGTATTGCGTCGGGTCCCATGTCATGGAAGGAAAGGCTACCGGGAGAAACGGAAACGACAAGGGAAAAACCATGAATTCTTCTCAAGCCGTCTTGGATTTCACGCAACCCCTGCAACTGACAGGCATGCGGGTGAAGCCCGAACATATCGATGCCAACGGGCATATGAATGTGGGCTATTACAACGTGATCTTCGACCAGGCGCTGGACGAATTCTTCAAGCCCTTCGATCTCGACTGGAGCTATGTGCAGCGCACGAACCTGTCGACCTTCGTGCTGGAGACCCATGTCTGCTACCTGCAGGAGGTGGTGGAAGGCGACGAGCTGCGCTTCACCTTCCAGCTTCTGGGCCATGACGCCAAGCGGATCCACTATTTCATGGAAATGCACCACGCTTCGAAAGGCTATCTCGCCGCTACCTCGGAACAGGTGCTGGTGCATGTGGACCTGGCCACGCGCCGCTCCTGCCCCTTCCCGCCCGAACACCAGATGTTGTTCACGCGCATGATGGACGGCCATGGCAGGTTGCCGCAGCCGGCCCAGGCCGGGCGGAGCATCGGGCTGGGGAAGAAGGCTTAAGCCTTCTGCACCTCATACTGTCATGCTCGGGCCTGGCCCGAGCATCCACGAGTTCTTTTAATACGTGGATCCCCGGGACAAGCCCGGGGACGGCGGCTACGAATTAGCCGCCGGCTTGATCTCGACTTCGACGAAAGCCATCGGCGCGGCACCCGCGTTGATCACGTCATGCGCCACGCCCTTGGGCCGCGAATAGCTGCCGCCGGCCTTCATCTCGACGAAGCTTTCCGCCCCCTGTGGGTCGACGATCCTGAGCTTCGCGTCGGTGAGATAGGTCACCACATAGGGGTATTCATGCACATGGAAACCCGTGGCGGCGCCGGGGGCGAAATCCCACCGCGTGACGCGCACGCGCTCGTCATCCACCTGCTGGGTCGGTACGGCCTGGGTCATGGCTTCCTCCTTCAGTCGGCTGGCGGTTTCCTGTTCCGCTGCGAATAGGCAGCGCGACGCGGCCGCCCCTGGGCAATCGCCTTCAGCATGCCGCGGAAGGTGTTCACTTCCTGGCTGGCCAGCGGCACGCGCTGCAGCACGCTGCGCAGGTTGCGCAGGATGGTGCCGCGCTTGGCCTCGACATTGTGGAAAAAGCCGGATTGATCGAGTTCAGACGTCAGATGGTCGAACAGGCCCTGCAGTTCATCCTGCGTGGCGAAGCCGCCGCGCACGGTTTCCATGCGGCTGGGCGGCGTGTCGTCATTGGCGGTGAACCATTCGTAACCGAGCAGCAGGACGGCCTGGGCCAGGTTGAGCGAGGAAAAGCCCGGATTGAGCGGCACCGTGATGCCGACATGGGCCAGCGCCACATCCTCGTTATCCAGCCCGGTGCGCTCGCGCCCGAACAGGATGCCGACGCGATATCCATCGGCCTCCTCAGCCCGCATGCGGCGGGCGGCCTCGCGCGGCGTGACAACCTCTTTCATCATGTCGCGATGACGCGCCGTGGTGGCATAGACGCGGTGCAGGTCGGCCACGGCCTCGGCGGTGGTTTTGAACACGCTGACTGCATCCAGCACCGGATCCGCCTTGCTGGCCAGCACATAGGCGGCTGGATTGGGCCAGCCGTCGCGCGGATTGACCAGCCGCAGCTCGGTGATGCCGCAATTGAGCATGGCGCGCGCGGCGGCGCCAATATTCTCGCCAAGCTGCGGCTCGACCAGCACGATCACCGGGCCGCGACGCAGCGGCCCCGGCGGGGCATATTTGCCGAGTTTGGGTCGGTTGGTGCCGCTCATCGGATTACTTCGAGGGCTGGGCGCCGTCGCGCAGCAGCTTCCACTGGATCGAGTCCATCAGCGCCACGAAGGCCGCGTCGATGATGTTGGGCGACACACCCACGGTGAACCAGCGATTGCCCTGCCCGTCGGCGCTTTCGATCATCACGCGCGTGGTGGCCTCGGTGCCGCCGTTCAGGATACGCACCTTGAAATCCACCAGCCGCAGGTCGTCGATATAGGCCTGGTAACGGCCGAGGTCCTTGCGCAGGGCGTGGTCCAGCGCGTTGACCGGGCCGTTGCCTTCGGCCACCGAGAACAGCGTCTCGCCATCGACGTTCAGCTTCACGGTAGCTTCCGATACCGTGACCAGTTCGCCCCTGGCGTTGAAGCGGCGCTCGACCATCACGCGGAAACTGCGGATGCGGAAGAATTCCGGCATCTGGCCGAGCGCGCGGCGGGCCAGAACCTCGAAGCTCGCCTCGGCGCCATCGTAGGAATAGCCTTCCGCCTCGCGCTGCTTCACATCCTCCAGTAGCAGGTTCAGCCGGCTGTCGTTCGGATCGTATTTGATGCCGGCCTCGGTCAGCCGCACCAGCAGGTTGGAGCGGCCGGCCTGATCCGAGATCAGGATCTTGCGGGTATTGCCCACGCTTTCCGGCGGCACATGCTCGTAGGTGCGCGGGTCCTTCATCACCGCCGAGACATGCAGCCCGCCCTTATGGGCAAAGGCCGAGGCACCCACATAGGCGGCATGGCGGTTCGGCGCGCGGTTAAGCAATTCGTCCAGCGTGCGCGAGGTGGCGGTCAGGTGCGTCAGGTCCTGATCGCTCATGCCGATATCGACATGGTCGCGGAACCAGGGCTTGAGCATCAGCGAGGGAATCAGGGCGATCAGGTTGGCATTGCCGCAGCGTTCGCCCAGGCCGTTCAGCGTGCCCTGCACCTGGCGCACGCCGGCCTTCACGGCCATCAGCGAATTGGCCACGGCATTCTCGGTGTCGTTATGGGTGTGGATGCCAAGCCGGTCGCCCGAGCCGAGCTTCGCCACCAGTTCGCCGACGATGCGCTCCACCTCGTCGGGCATGGTGCCGCCGTTGGTGTCGCACAACACGGCCCAGCGCGCGCCGGCCTCCAGCGCCGCCTTCACGCATTGCGTGGCAAAATCGGGATTGGCCTTGTAGCCGTCGAAGAAATGTTCGGCATCGAACATCGCCTCGCCGAAACGCTTATGTGCCGCGGCGATGCTGTCGGCGATCAACTCGACATTCTCGGCCTTGCTGATGCCGAGTGCTACATCGACCTGGAAATCCCAGCTCTTGCCCACCAGGCAGGCGGCATCGGCCTTGGCCTCCAGAATGGCGGCGAGGCCCGGATCGTTGGCGGCCGAGCGGCCCGGCCGCTTGGTCATGCCGAAGGCAACGAATTTCGCGCGCTTCAGCGCCGGCTTCTCGGCGAAGAACTCGCTATCGGTCGGGTTCGCACCGGGCCAGCCGCCTTCGATATAGGCCACGCCCAGCCTGTCGAGCGCGCGCGCAATCAGGCGCTTGTCCTCGACGGAAAAGTCGACGCCCTGGGTCTGCGCCCCGTCGCGCAGGGTGGTATCGAACAGATATACGCGGTCCTTCGCCATGATGCTCACGCCTAACGCCTAAATGCCCTGCAGGCGGGACAACACCCGCTCCCGCCCGATCAGGGGCAGCAAGGGCGCCATTTCGGGCCCCTTGTCGCGTCCGGTCAAGGCCAAACGCAGAGGGTGGAACAAGGCCTTGCCCTTGGCGCCGGTTTTTGCCGACACCGCCTGGCTCCAGGCCTTCCAGGTCATGCTGTCCCAGGGCTCGGGCGGCAGAGTCTCGATGGCGGCCTGTACCAGCGCGGCATCCTCGATGACAGGGCTGATCGTGCCCGACACCACCGGCCACCATTCGGCGGCTTCAGCCAGCCTGCCGATATTGCCGCGGATGGCGAGCCAGAAGGCCTCGGTGGCCCCTGCGGGCAGGCGATCGCGCACGGCTGCAAACGGCGTGACATGCAGGATGCGGGCATTCAGCAGATCCAGTTCATGCGGGTCGAGCCGGGCCGGCGCGCGACTGAAGCGGCCGAGATCAAAACCGGCCACCAGTTCGGCCGGCGTGAAATGCGGCTCGACCGGATCGGCCGATCCCAGCCGCGCCAGCAGCGAGTTCAGCGCCATCGGCTCGTAACCCTGTTCGCGCAGGTCGGCCAGCGAGAGCGAGCCGATGCGCTTCGACAGGCCGGCGCCCTCGGCATCCAGCAGCCAGGAGAAATGCCCGAAGGTCGGCACGGCATAGTCCAGCGCCCGAAACAGCTGGATCTGTGCTGCCGTGTTGGTGACGTGGTCTTCACCCCGGATCACATGACTGATGCCGAACTCCCCGTCATCGACCACGGATGAGAGCGTATACAGTGGATAGCCATCGGAGCGCACCAGCACCGGATCGCTCAAGCTCGCCATGTCGATCTCGGTATGACCGTGGATCAGGTCGTCCCAGGCAACAATCCCGGGCTCGAGCCGGAACCGCCAATGCGGCTTGCGGCCCTCGGACTCCAGCTTCGCGCGGTCGGCATCCGTGAGCTTCAGCGCGGCGCGGTCGTAGACCGGCGGCTTCTTCTGGCTGAGCTGGATCTTGCGGCGCAGTTCCAGTTCCTCGGCCGTCTCGTAGCAGGCATAGAGCCGGCCGGCGGCCTTCAGCTTCTCGGTGGCGGCGCGGTAAAGCGCGAAACGGTCGGACTGCTTTGCGAAACGGTCCCAATCCAGGCCAAGCCAGCGCAGGTCGGCCTCGATACCGGCGGCGAATTCCGCGGTCGAACGGCCCACGTCGGTGTCGTCCAGCCGCAGCAGGAATGTGCCGCCATGCCTGCGGGCATAGAGCCAGTTCAGCAGGGCGGCGCGCGCATTGCCGACATGCAGCCGGCCGGTGGGGCTCGGCGCGAAACGAACGGCAACGGCACTCATTTGGAGATATCCCGGAAGGCGTTGGTGATCGGATAGCGGCGGTCGCGGCCGAAATTGCGCGCAGTGATCTTCACGCCCGGCGGAGCTTGGCGGCGCTTGTATTCCGCCACATAGAGCATGTGCTGGATGCGGCGCACGACATCCTCGGGCTGGCCGGCCGCCACGATGTCGCGCACCGGCATTTCCTTTTCGATCAGCATTTCCAGGATGGCATCAAGCTGCTCGTAGGGCGGCAGGCTGTCCTGATCGAGCTGGTTCTCGCGCAGCTCGGCGGTGGGCGGGCGCACGATGATGCTGTCCGGAATCACCTCGCCGGCGGGCCCTAGGCCACCGGCCGGCACATGGGCATTGCGCCAGCGCGAGAGTGCGAAGACCGTCGTCTTGTAGACATCCTTCAGCACGGAATATCCGCCGCACATGTCGCCATAGAGCGTGGCGTAGCCCACGGACATTTCCGACTTGTTGCCGGTGGTGAGCACCATGTGGCCGAACTTGTTGCTGATCGCCATCACGGTAACGCCGCGCACGCGGGCCTGGATGTTCTCCTCCGTCGCGTCGGCCGCCCGGCCCGCGAAAATCGGCGCCAGCATGCCGGCAAAGGCCTGCACGGCAGGTTCGATCGGGATCGTGTCGTACCTGATTCCCAGCGCCGCAGCGCAGGCAGCGGCATCATCGAGGCTACGCTGCGAGGTGTAGCGCGACGGCATCATCACGCAGCGGACCTTGTCGGCGCCCAGCGCGTCCACCGCCACGGCCGCAGACAGCGCGGAATCGATGCCGCCGGAAAGCCCCAGCACCACGCCGGGAAAACGGTTGCGTGTCACATAGTCGCGCAGGCCCACCACCATGGCCTGATAGATCGCGCTGAGGCGATCCAGCGGTTCGGCCACCGGACCGGGCTCGCAGCGCCAGCCCTCATTGCCGCGCCGCCATTCGGTGATCTGCAGATGCTCGACGAATTCCGGCTGGCGCAGAGCCATGCGCCGGTCGGCATTCAGCACGAAACCGCCACCGTCGAAGACCAGCTCGTCCTGGCCGCCGACATAATTCACATACAGCAGCGGCAAACCGGTTTCGACCACGCGGGCAACGCCGAGATTGAGGCGGGTATCCCACTTGCCGGCCTCAAAGGGCGAGCCATTGGGCACGACCAGCATCTCGGCGCCGGTCTCGGCCAGGCATTCGGCCACATCGGGCAGCCACATGTCCTCGCAGACCATCACGCCGAGCCGCACGCCGCGGAACGGTACCGGGCCGGGCAGCGGGCCGGGGCTGAACACACGCTTTTCGTCAAACACGCCGTAATTGGGAAGTTCATGCTTGAAGCGGATGGCCGCGATGGTGCCGCCATCCAGCAGCAGGGCGGCATTGTGCAGTTTCTCGCCCTCGCGCCAGGGCGCACCCACCAGCATGGCCGGGCCGCCATCGGCCGTCTGGGCCGCCAGGTCGCGCACGGCGGCTTCGCAGGCCTCCTGCACCGAGGGGCGCAGCACCAGGTCTTCCGGCGGATAACCCACCACGCACAATTCGGGGTAGACCACAAGGCTGGCGCCGGCCGCGGCAGCACGGGTGCGGGCAGCCGCGATCAGCCGGCAGTTGCCGGCGATATCGCCCATCACGGGGCTGATCTGGGCCATGGCGATCTTGAGGCGGTCGGGGGCGGCGGGCATTGTCAAAAGCGTTTGAAACCGGAAATGAAAGGCCTGAGTTAACCCTACGGCAGGTTTATCTCATGACCGGCACCAGTTTACAGTGCCCGGCGGCACGTTAGATAGCCCCGCAAACGGGAAAGGGAGGGCCAAATGGCCGGGAAAAATACTCAAGTCCTGATGAAACAGCACCCCCAGGGCTGGGTGACGGAGAACGACTTCGAAATCGTCGAGCGCGACATCCCGAAACCCGGCCCCGACCAGGTGCTGGTGCGCAACATCTACCTTTCGCTTGACCCCTACATGCGCGGCCGCATGGACCCGGTGCGCTCCTATGCGGCGCATCTCAAGCCCGGCGACATGATGGGCGGCGGCACGGTGGGCCAGGTGATCGAGAGCAACGTGGGGGCGCTGCCCGTCGGCACCTACGTGAACGGCATGCTGGGCTGGCAGGCCTATGCCGTGGCCAAGGCCAACGAACTGCGCGTGCTGGATCCCAAGGTGGCGCCGATCTCCACCTCGCTGGGCGTGCTGGGCATGCCGGGCTGCACGGCGCATTACGGCCTGACCCAGATCGGCAAACCCAAGCCAGGCGAAACCGTGGTGGTCTCGGCCGCCTCGGGCGCCGTCGGCTCGGTGGTCGGCCAGATCGCCAAGATCATGGGCTGCCGGGCAGTCGGTATCGCCGGCGGCAAGGAGAAATGCGATTACGTGGTGAACGAACTCGGTTTTGACGCCTGCATCGACTACAAGTCGCCGGACATGCAGGCGGCCTTCAAGGCCGCGACGCCCGACCGCGTCGACGTTTATTTCGAGAATGTCGGCGGCGAGATCATGGAGATGGTGTTCGGCCGCCTGAACAGCTTCTCGCGCGTGGCCATCTGCGGCCTGATCGCCCAGTATAACGGCCAGCCATACCCCTTCACCGGCATGCGCCACGTACTGGTGAACCGGGCCCTGGTGCAGGGCTTCATCATCTCCGAGCATATGGGGCACTGGCCCGGCGCGATCACCGAAATGGCCGGCTGGATCAGGCAGGGCAAGCTGAAATACCGCGAGGACATCGCCGAGGGGCTGCGCAGCGCGCCGTCTGCCTTCATCGGCCTGCTGAAGGGCAAGAATTTCGGCAAGCAACTGGTGCGGATCGCCCCCGAGACGCTGTAATCTCGCGCCTCAAGCGTTCCAACCAGAAACCGTCTCGCGGGAGAAAACTGCCATGCTCCATCGTCGTCATTTCCTTGGCCTGGCCGGCACCACGGCTATGGCCGGCCTGCTGCCCGGCCTGTCCTTCGCCCAGGCCTGGAACCCGGGCAAGCCGGTCATCGTGGTCGTCCCCTACCCGGCTGGCGGCCCGACCGACAGCCTGGCCCGCCTGGTGGCGCAGGAGATCGCCGGCCCGCTGGGCCAGACCGTGGTGGTTGAGAACGTGCCCGGCGGCGCCGGCGCCATCGGCTCGCGCCGCGTGGCCCAGGGCCCGGCGGATGGCAGCGTGCTGATCGCCACCACCAACCAGACGCACGCCACCAACATCTCGCTGCTGCCCGATGGCGGCGGCTATCACCCGGTGAAGGATTTCGCCCCCATCGCGCTGCTGGCCGACCTGCAGCATATTCTGGTGGTGAAGAACGACCTGCCGGTGCAGTCGGTGGCCGACCTGCTGGCGCTGGCGAAAAAACAGCCGGGCAAGATCAATTGCGGTTCGACCGGCCAGGGTTCGGCCTCGCACCTGACGCTGGAACTGTTCAAGGCCAAGGCCGGTGTTGACCTCACCCATGTGCCCTACAAGGGTTCGGCACCGCTGCTGAACGACCTGCTGGGCGGCCATGTGGATTGCAGCTTCGCCACCACGCCCACCGTGCTGGCGCAGATCCAGGCCGGCAAGCTGCGCGCCATCGCCGTGGCCTCGCCGAACCGCGCGCCGCACCTGCCCAACCTGCCCACCGTGGCCGAGGCCGGCGTGAAGGGCGTGGAGGCCGATGCCTGGCTGGGCATGTTCGCCCCGGCCGCCGTGCCGGATGCTGCCCTGGCGCGTTACCGCGCGCTGGTGCTGGACGTGATGAAGAAGGACGCCGTGCGCGAAACCTTCTTCAAGCAGGGCATGACGGTGAACGTGCGCGACGCCAAGGCCTTTGCCGCCTTCCTGCAGGATGACATCAAGCGCTGGGCCGAGGTGATCAAGACCGCCAACGTGAAGGCGGAATAACGCGGCTTCTGAAACAAAAAAAGCCGGGCAATGCCCGGCTTTTTCATTGCCTGTGCCATGCCTATTTGCGCAGCAGGAATTCGCGGCCGACCTTGACGCTCGGCTTGCCGTCATAGGCGACGATATCGGCAGTCGCGTATGTTTCCGTCCAGCTATCGGGCAGGTAGGAGCCGGTACCGACAATGTCGATCGGGGCGGCGACGCTGGCCATCACCTTGCACTTGGCGGCGTTGAACCCCGAAGAGGCTACGATCTTCACATTCATGAAGCCGGCGCGATCGAGGGCGGCACGCATGTGATAGATGGCGGCGGCCGATACGCCGGTGCCGACCAGCCAGCGCAATTCCTGCTCGGTGCGATATTGCCGGATCGCGTTGGGCACGTGGCGTTCCAGCACGGCATACGAGGCCTGCGGATCCAGCCCCTCGATATAGCGGCCGCCATGGGTGTCGAGCCGCACCGCCAGCCGGCCCTCGTTGGCGGCATCGGGGAAGCGGTTGCACACCGCCAGCGCATCGGTCACTTCCTGGCCGTAATAATCCACCAGCACGGTAAGCTGTTCGCCGGTGAAGGTCTCGGCATAGAGTTCGGCGGCGCGCAAGGTCGAACCGGCATAGCCGATCAGGGCATGCGGCATGGTGCCGAAACCCTTGTCGTTGCCGAAGTAATGCGCGGTGGCGTCGGTGGCGTTGCCGATGAAGCCGGCCGCCCCCACATCGCGCCGCGCCGCCCGGCCGCCCACGCTGGCGGCATAGGCCATCAGTTCGGCCATCTCGGCGCCGGCGCAATGGCGTGCATCCATCGCCAGGAACCGCGCATTCGGCATGTCGCAGCACATCGAATAGGCATTGTAGGCGGCGACGCAGGCCGGGCCCAGCTTCTGCAGATAGATCGTCTCAAGGTCGACGATCTGCGACATCGGGCCGGTGATATAGAGCAGCGGCTCGCCGGCACCGACCCAGGTGCCTTCCTCGTGCAGCAGATCGATCCTGATGCTGACGCCACGCCCGGCAGCCACCTTCTCGATCCACTCCACCATCAGGCGCGGACAGAAGATCACCGGACGGCGCATGAAAACGGCATAGGTGACCGTCTTGTCGCCGTGGCGCTGGACGATTTCCTTGGTCTTCTTGAAATAGGCGTCGGTATGCGCCGCGATCTGCCGCTCCAGCTCGGCCGCCTGGGCAGGCGGCACGAGCGGCGTTACGGACTTGCCATTCTCAGGCTTGGGCTGCATGGCGCTGGCTGCCACGGTTCATGCGTTCGAGCTTGAGCATCTCGGCGATCAGGAAAGCCAACTCCAGAGACTGCGAGGCATTGAGCCGCGGATCGCAATGGGTGTGATAGCGGCTGGACAGGTCGTCGTCGCCAATGGCCTGGGCGCCGCCCATGCATTCGGTGACGTCCTGGCCGGTCAGTTCAAGATGGATGCCGCCGGCATGGGTGCCCTCGGCCAGATGCACTTCGAAGAACTGCCGCACTTCCGACAGGATACGGTCGAACGGACGAGTCTTGTAACCTGATGCCGAGGTGAGCGTGTTGCCATGCATCGGATCGCAGGACCAGATCACGCTGCGGCCTTCCTGCGTCACCTTGCGCACAAGCTGCGGCAGGTGTTTCTGCACCTTGTCGTGTCCCATGCGGGCGATCAGCGTCAGGCGGCCGGGCTTGTTCTGCGGATTGAGAATGTCGATCAGGCGGATCAACTCGTCCGGATCGGTGGTGGGACCGCATTTCAGACCCAGCGGGTTCAGCACGCCGCGCAGGAATTCGACATGCGCGCCGTCGGGCTGGCGTGTACGGTCGCCGATCCACAGCATATGCGCCGAGGTGTCGACCCACTCGCCCGAGGTGGAATCCACGCGGGTCATCGCCTGCTCGTAACCAAGCAGCAGGGCCTCGTGGCTGGTATAGAAATCCACCGTGCGCATTTCCGGCGTGCGTTCCGGGCTGATGCCACAGGCTTCCATGAAATCCAGCGCCTCGGTGATACGCGCCGCCACGTCCTGCCAGCGCTCAGCTTCCGGGCTTTTCGCCACGAAGCCGAGATTCCAGCCATGCACACGATGCAGATCGGCATAACCACCCGAAGCAAAGGCGCGCAGCAGATTCAGCGTTGCCGCCGCCTGACTGTAGGCCTGCAGCAGACGACCCGGATCGGGCTGGCGCCCGGCAGCATCGAAGTCCATGCCATTGATGATATCGCCGCGATAGCTGGGCAGTTCCACATCGCCGCGCTTCTCGGTCGGTGCCGAACGCGGCTTGGCGAACTGGCCGGCAAGCCGCCCGACCTTCACGACTGGCAGGGCGGCGCCGAAGGTGAGCACCACGGCCATCTGCAGCAGCACGCGGAAGGTGTCGCGGATATTGTTGGCGCTGAACTCGGCAAAGCTTTCGGCGCAGTCGCCACCCTGCAACAGGAAGGCGCGGCCCTCGGCCACCTTGGCCAGGCTGGCGGTCAGATTGCGCGCCTCACCGGCAAAGACCAGCGGCGGATATTTCGACAGCTTCTCCTCGGCCGCCGCCAGGGCAGCCGCATCGGGATAATCCGGCACCTGCTTGATCGGCTTGCCGCGCCAGCTATCGGGGGACCATTTCCGCGCACTCATTGTCGTGTCCTAACTGCTTGTAGACTTACGGGTTTTCAGCATTCCAGCATAGGTCGGCGGGGGCGGGTTTTCCAGCGGCACCAAAGGCGTAGGCCGAAAGGGGCATGGATCGCACCCGGCAATAGCCGGAAAAGCCAAGCTGGCCAGTATTTTGCCCGGATTTGCTTCAGATGCTAAATATCTTCCCGGGGTTCATCAGGTTGTCGGGATCGAGCGCCTTCTTGATGGCGCGCATCACGGCCACCGCCTCGCCATGTTCGGCGGTGAGATATTTCATCTTGCCGCGGCCGATACCATGTTCGCCGGTGCAGGTGCCATCCATGCGCAGGGCGCGATGCACTAGGCGTTCGTTGAAGGCCTCGATGGTCTCGATCTCGGCCGGATTGTTGCGGTCGAGCACAATGGCGAGATGGAAGTTGCCGTCGCCGACATGGCCAACCAGGGGCGCCGTCAGGCCGGTCTTCACCACATCTTCCTTGGTTTCGAGAATGCATTCGGCCAGACGCGAGATCGGCACGCAGACATCGGTGGCCCAGACCTCGCAACCCTTGCGCAGGGCCTTGGAGGCATAGGCCGCGTCATGACGGGCCTGCCACAGCCTGGCGCGTTCCTCAGGCTTGGTGGTCCACTGGAAATTGTTGCCGCCATGGTCGGAGGCGATGGACTGCACCATCTCGGCCTGCTCGGCGACGGCAGCCTCGGTGCCGTGGAACTCCAGCATCAGCAGGTTCTGCACCGGCATGTCGAGCTTGGAATATCGGTTGATGGCATCGACCTGCACGTCGTCGAGCAGTTCGATCCGCGCCACTGGAATGCCGGCCTGGATGGTCTGGATCACGGTGTTCACCGCACCTTCCAGCGTGGCGAACGAGCAGATCGCCGACGACATCGCCTCGGGGATGCCATACAGCTTCAGCGTGATCTCGGTAATGATGCCCAAAGTGCCCTCCGAGCCGGTGAACAGCCGGGTGAGATCATAGCCGGCGGCCGACTTCTTGGCCCGCTTGGAGGTGCGGATGATGCGGCCATCGGCCATCACCACGGTCAGCGCCAGCACATTCTCGCGCATGGTGCCGTAGCGCACAGCGTTGGTGCCGCTGGCGCGCGTGGAAACCATGCCACCGATCGAGGCATTGGCGCCGGGATCGATCGGAAAGAACAGGCCGGTATCGCGCAGGTATTCGTTGAGCTGTTTGCGGGTGACACCGGGCTGACAGACTACATCGAGGTCTTCGGCATTCACCTGCAGCACCTTGTTCATCTGCATCAGGTCGATGCTGATGCCGCCCTGCAGGGCGGTGACATGGCCCTCCAGCGAGGTGCCGGCGCCATAGGGAATGATCGGCAGGCCATGGGCGGCGCAGATCTTCACGATTTCCGAGACTTCCTCGGTGGAATGCGGGAAGGCCACGGCGTCGGGCGGGAATGGCGGGTTCCAGGATTCGTCGCGGCCATGCTGGTCGCGCACCGCCTGGGCCGTGGTGAGCCGGTCGCCGAGCAACTGCTTGAGCGCGGCAAGCGCCATTTCGGTGGCGGCGGGGGTCAGTCGGGGCTGGGCGGCGACGGGTGCCATGGGCGTTTTCTCCTTGGAATGCCAATAGAGGTAACGCGTTGGCGCCAGCGGGGCAATCGGCAGGCGCCGCCTGGCATCGTTGTGCGGGTGGCCAGCCCTGCCCCATTGGGCTATGTAGACCCCATGTCCGCCGACCCCTTCGACCTGTCCGGATTCGAGCCGGAAAATAGTCCTCCCGCAGACCCGGCGATGGCAGCAAACCTGCCGCCGCCGGACTGGCTGACGCGGCTGAACGAGGCGCAGAGCGCGGCGGTGAACCAGCTCGACGGCCCGCTACTGGTGCTGGCCGGCGCCGGCACCGGCAAGACCCGCGTGCTGGTGTCGCGGCTGGCGCATATTCTCTACCGGCGGCTGGCCTGGCCGAGCCAGATCCTGGCCGTCACCTTCACCAACAAGGCCGCGCGCGAGATGCGCGAGCGCGTGGAGAAGCTGGTCGGCAACGCCGTCGACGGCCTGTGGCTAGGCACCTTTCACGGCATCGCCAACCGCATCCTGCGCCGCCATGCCGAACTGGTCGGCCTGAAACCGAATTTCACCATCCTGGACGACGACGACCAGTTGCGCCTGATCAAGCAGCTGATCGAGGCCGAGGGCCTGGATGAGAAGCAGGTGCCGCCCCGCCTGTTGAAAGCGCAGTTCGACCGCTGGAAAGACCGCGGCCTCGGACCGAAGAAGGTCCCCGACAGCGAAAGTGGCTTCGCCGAGGGCAAGGGCGCCGGCCTGTATCGCCAGTATTGCGAGCGCCTGCTGCAACTCAATGCCTGCGATTTCGGCGACCTGCTGCTGCATAACCTGACTCTGTTCCGCGAGCATGCGCAGGTGCTGCAGAAATACCAGCACCAGTTCCGCTATATCCTGGTGGACGAATACCAGGACACCAATGTGGCGCAGTATCTGTGGCTGCGCCTGTTGGCGCAGACGCATCGCAACATCTGCTGCGTGGGCGACGACGACCAGTCTATCTATGGCTGGCGCGGCGCCGAGGTGGGCAACATCCTGCGCTTCGAGCAGGACTTCCCCGGCGCCAGGATTGTGCGGCTGGAACGCAACTACCGCTCCACGCCGCATATCCTGGGCGCGGCATCCGGCCTGATCGCCCATAACGAAAGCCGGCTGGGCAAGACGCTGTGGACCGACCTGAACGAGGGCGAGAAAGTCATCGTGCAGGGCGTGTGGGACGGCGACGAGGAAGCCCGGCTGGTGGGCGAGGAAATCGAAGCGCTGGAGCGCGAGAAGATTTCACCCAACGAGATCGCCATCCTGGTGCGCGCCGGCCACCAGACCCGGGCCTTCGAGGAACGCTTCCTCACCATCGGCGTGAAGTACCGCGTGGTGGGCGGCCTGCGCTTTTACGAGCGCCGCGAAATCCGCGATGCCATCGCCTATTTCCGCGTGCTGATGCAGCCCGACGACGACTTGGCCTTCGAGCGTATCGTCAATGTGCCCAAGCGCGGCTTGGGCGAAAGCACGCTGCAGATGCTGCACAAGGCGGCGCGGGCCGCCGGCAAATCGCTGACGGCCGCACTGCATGAGCTGCTGCAGACCGACGAGATCAAACCCAAGCAGCGCAACACGCTGAAGAAACTGATGGGCGATTTCGAACGCTGGCGTGGCCAGGCTGCCGAACTGCCGCATATGGAGGTGGCCGAGATCATCCTGGAGGAATCCGGCTACATGCAGATGTGGCAGGACGACAAGTCGCCAGAAGCGCCGGGGCGGCTGGAAAACCTGAAGGAACTGATCGGTGCCCTCAGTGAGTTCGAGAATTTCGCCGGGTTCCTGGATCACGTCGCGCTGGTGATGGATACCGAGAATACCGAAGACGCCGAGATGGTCAGCCTGATGACCCTGCATGCCGCGAAGGGGCTGGAATTCGATTACGTCTTCCTGCCTGGCTGGGAAGAGGAGCTGTTCCCCAGCCGTCGTTCGCTGGAAAGCAACGGCACGGCGGGCCTGGAGGAAGAACGCCGGCTGGCCTATGTGGGCCTGACCCGGGCGCGCAAGCGCGCGCATGTCACCTTTGCCGCCAACCGCCGCATCTATAACCAGTGGACATCAGCGATCCCCTCGCGGTTTCTCGACGAGTTGCCGGCCGAGCATGTGGAGGTGCGGGCGCAGCCGGGCCTGTATCGCGGCAACCAGCGCACCGGCTATATCGGCGGCGGCTTCAGCGAGAGCGCGGCCGGCAACAGTGGATACCAGGGCACGAGCTGGGATTTTTCGCCGCAATACCCGCGCAGCAAAAGCGGCCTGATCGAGGGCCGCGCCCGCCGTGTCGAGGATGACGATATCGTGCAGCGCAGCCCCGACGATGCCGCGTTCAATCTCGGCGACCGCGTGTTCCATCTGAAATTCGGCTACGGCAAAATCCGCGCCATCGAGGGCAACAAGCTGCTGATCGGTTTCGAGAAGGCCGGCGAGAAACGCGTGATCGCCTCCTTTGTCGAGAAAGCCTGAGGCGAGAAAGCCTGAACATGCCGCTCTCCCCTGAATTCTGGTCGGTCGAACTGGATGTGCCGGTCGACCTGGTGGCCGCCGCCGAGGAGATGCTGGGCGACGAGGCTCTGGCGGTCACGTCCTATGAAGTGCTGAAGCCCGGCGTGGCGGTCAGCCCCGACTGGCGCGTGCAGGTGCTGTTCGATGCGCCGCCGGACCAGAAACTGTGGCGCAAACGGCTGGGTGAAATCGCCGCAGCGCTGGGCATTCCCGCCGCCATCCGTTTCGCGCACCTGCCCGCACAGGACTGGGTGCGCCACACCAACAAACTGAATGCGCCGATCCGCGCCGGGCGGTTTTTCCTCCATGGCGCCCATGACGCCGATGCGGTGCCGCCGGGCAGTCTAAGCCTGCTGCTGGATGCCGGGCTGGCCTTCGGCACCGGGCGCGCTCCCTCCACCTATGGCTGCCTGCAGGCCATCGACGACCTGTGCCGCGTCCATGCGCCGCGACGCATGCTCGACATGGGCACCGGGTCGGGCGTGCTGGCGATGGCGGCGGCGAAAGCCGGCACGCAGCGGGTGCTGGCCGCCGATATCGATCCGGTGGCCGTTGCCGTGACGCGCGATAATATCCGCCTGAACGGCCTGACCAGCCGAATCACGGCGTTGACCGCAAGCCGGCCGGATGATCCGCGCTTGAAGGCCGAAGGCCCCTATGACCTGGTAGTGGCGAATATCTTGGCCGAGCCGCTCTGCCGCATGGCAACGGGCCTGAGCCACCTGGTGGCGCAGGGAGGGCATCTCGTGCTGTCCGGCCTGCTGGCGCGCGAGGAGCGGCTGATCGTCGCCCGCTATCGCGCGACCGGCTTGAGCCTTGCGCGGCGCATCCCGCGCGAAGGCTGGCATACTCTGGTCTTCGAACGCCGCGCGTAAGGCAGCGTTCAGGCATCGCCTCAGGCGGCGACGACTTCCTTCTGCTTCAGCACCTGGACCTTGGCTTCGCCGGCATTCTCGTTGGACGGCTGGCCAGGGCGATAGATGTCGCCGGCCACCGCCGCCGGAATGTCCGAGCGGCTGAGCCCCATGTCATGCAGGGTACGGTCGTCCAGGTTCCGCAGTTCGGCCTCGGCCGCCGCGCGCTGGATCGAAGCCACGACCCAGGCCGAAGCGGTGGCGATCAGGTTGCCGAGCGACTGGCCGAACAGGGCGATACGGACATCCTTGCGCGGCACGCCCATGGCAATCAGGTCGTCGGCGCTGAAATCCACCGCCTCGCTCGGCGCCGGCTTGGCACCGAACAGGCCGTTCCAGGCACGGGTCAGATAGGACGCGATCAGACGGGCACGGGCACGGCGGGCTTCACGCTCCAACTGCACGTAATCGGTCAGGCCCAGATAGTGATAGGCCGAGCTGTCGAGGGTGGAGGGCATCTTGTTCAAGCGCGGGGTCTGCATGGCTATCTCCTTCACGTTGGATAAGCCGCCCCGGGTGTTCCTCAGCGAGCCCGCGTAACTTATGAAACTACGTCAGTATCGCTGCCGTAAATATTGCAGCGCACCATTGATTTTGCAAGAGCGAAAAGATGAAATTTTTTAGTAATTTCAAAGATGTACAAAAAATAACCGGCTGCCTAATTTTTCCGCCTGCTGATTAATCAGCGTATCAGGAAGGCCTTGCGCCGCCTGAAAAGCAGCCATGCAGCCTTGGCATGCCGGCATGGGCAGGGCCGATGCATAAAAAAACGCGCGGCCGAGGGAAAAACCCTGGACCGCGCGTTCTTGTCGGTGACCGGTGCGCCGCCTCCGCTCAGGGGGAGGAGACTTTGGAGGCTGGCGCGATACTCGCCCGGTACCGGCGGGGGGAACTTGTGCCGTCTCAGGCCGCTTCGCGCGGCACCAGACGGGTCACCTTGGCGGTGGCGACATTCTCGTTCACATGGGCGACCGGGGCCGGACGCTCGATCAGGCCAGCCACGGCGGCCGGGATCTGCGAGCGGCTGAGGCCGATATCGCGCAGCATGATGTCGTCGAGATTGTTCAGCTCTTCCATCGCGCGCTGCTGGGCGAGGTAGCTTTTCACGCGGGCGACCGCGCCCTTCAGGGCGGTCCAGGTGCCAACGATCAGGTTGGCAATGGCTTCGGCGCGGATACGACGCGCGTAGGCCTCGATCTCGGCGGCGCTCATCGGCGCCAGGTTGGCCGGCAGGGCAAAAGCGGTCTGGTTGCGCAGGGTGTTCATGGTAGTCTCCGTTCTGTGGTCCGGGCTCTTCTATGCATCGCGTCCACGAGGGGAATATTGCACCGCACATATGAAAAAACAATGACTTATCCATGATTGTTTGCCTACGCAGCATTGCAGAAACTGCATACCTCTGTCTGGACGAAGTCTATTCTCCACCCCATAATTCCGAAGATTCAGCAACGGGTTAATCCATGACTCTGCACCAGCCGACCGCCCTGCCTGCCCTGCCCGACTCGCTGCCCGCATCGCTCGCGGCATGGCTGAAAGGCGTGGCGGCCGCGCCGGCGGTGTTCGGCGCATTCCCTGGCCTTGCCCTTCTGCCCGAGGCCGCGAAAGGCGATTTCGGCAATGCCGAACTTGAACGCATGGTGGCCGGTCAGGCCGCGCGGTATGCAGCCGCCATCGAGGATCGCGGCGCCATCGCCACGCGCCTGGCGGACCTGCGCGCCGAGCTGGCCCGACGGGGCCTGGCCGGCGTAATCGTGCCGCTGACCGACGAATACCAGAGCGAATATGTGCCCCTGCGCGCCCAGCGCCTGAGCTGGCTCACCGGCTTCACCGGATCGGCGGGACTTGCCATCGTGCTGCAGGACAAGGCGGCGATCTGGAGCGACGGCCGTTACACGCTGCAACTCGCCCAGCAGGTGGACGGCACCCTGTTCGAATGCCTGCACAGCATCGACAATCCGCCCGCGGAATGGGTGAAGGCCAACCTGAAGGCCGGCGAGACCCTCGCTTATGATCCCTGGCTGCATGTTGAAGACGGCGTGAAGCGTTTCGCCGCCGCCTGCGAGGCAGCGGGGGCAACACTGGCCGCGGCCGACAGCAATCCCATCGACGCGGTCTGGACCGACCAGCCGCCGCCACCGCTGGGCCCGGTGATGATACAGCCGACCGAACTGGCCGGGCACAGCGCGATTGAGAAGCGTGCCGAGATCGCCGCCGCCATCAAGGCGCGCGGCGCCGATGCCGTGATCCTGACCCTGCCGGAGTCGATCGCATGGCTGCTGAATATCCGTGGCAGCGACGTGCCGCATACGCCGCTGCCGCTCTCGATGGCCATCATGGACTCCGCCGGCTTGGTCGACCTCTATATCGACGACCGCAAGCTGGACGATGCCGCGCGCCGGCATTTAGGCGAGGTTCGCCTGCATGCCCCGGACGATTTCCCCGCCGCCCTCGCCGCCCTTGGCCGGGCGAAGAAGGCCGTGCAGGTCGATCCGGCCACCAGCGGCATCTTCGTGCTGCAGACACTGGAACAGGCCGGGGCGAAGCTGATCCGGGCCGAAGATCCCTGCCTGCTGCCGAAAGCCTGCAAGACGGCTGCTGAACTGGACGGCACCCGCACCGCCCATCGTCGCGACGGTGCAGCCGTCACGCGTTTCCTGGCCTGGCTGGACCGGCAGGTGATGAACGGCACCATGGTTGACGAGATCGGCGCGGCGGACAAACTGCAGAGTTTCCGCCGGCTGGATAACGGCCTGCGCGACCTGTCGTTCAGCACCATCTCGGGTGCCGGGCCCAATGGCGCCATCGTGCATTACCGGGTCACCAGGGCCACCAACCGCAATCTCGAGCCGGGCAGCCTCTATCTGGTCGATTCCGGCGGCCAGTATCCCGATGGCACCACCGATATTACCCGCACGGTTGCCATCGGCACGCCGACGGAAGAGATGCGCGACCGCTTCACCCGCGTGCTGAAAGGCCATATCGCCATTGCCACGGCGAAATTCCCCGAAGGTACCGCCGGCCAGCAGCTCGACACGCTGGCGCGCAGGCCGTTATGGGAGATCGGGCTGGATTACGATCATGGCACCGGCCATGGCGTCGGCAGCTTCCTGTCGGTGCATGAGGGTCCGCAGCGCATCGCCAAGGCCGGTAGCGCGGTGCCGCTGAAGCCCGGCATGATCGTTTCGAACGAACCGGGCTATTACAAGACCGGCGGCTATGGCATCCGCATCGAGAATCTGGTCACCGTGCGTGTAGAGACCGAGAAAGCGGAGAATGGCAAACGCTGGCTCGGCTTCGAGACATTGACCCGCGCACCCATCGACCGCCGCCTGATCGATCTTGGTCTGCTGACCGCCGCCGAAGTGGCCTGGGTCGATGCCTATCACGCATTGGTATGGCACGACATCGCGCCCCTGGTGGACGACGAGACGCGCGCCTGGCTGAAACAGGCCTCTGCCCCGTTGGGGGCATAAGGCCGATTTGATTCAGCGCAAGCGGATCTGGAAAAATCCATCCGCCCGCTTGCCAGCCCGGCCCGGCCCTGCCTAGCCTGTCGTTCCCTGCAAGGAGAGACGACGATGCTGGATGCACGGATCAAGGCGGCCCTGGAACTGGTCACGACGGCGACGCTGACCACCGTCCTGCTCAAGAAGGGCCTGCGTAACGTCTGGCTGCGCGGCGCCAAGCCGCTGACGCCGCAGGACAGGCGTATCGTCGGCGAAGCCTTCACCCTGCGTTTCGTGCCGGCCCGCGAGGACCTCGCCACGCCCGCAAGCTGGGCCTCGCCGCGTTCCACGCGCGGCGCCATCGAGGACATGCCGGAAGGCTGCATTGCCGTGGTGGATGCCATGGGTATCAAGGATGCCGGCATCTTCGGCGACATCCTGTGCGCCCGCATGAAAAAGAAGGGCGTGGCGGCCCTGGTCACCGATGGCGTGGTACGCGACGGCGCCGGCGTGATCGGCACCGGACTGCCGGTCTGGTGCGATGGCGTTGCCGCGCCGCCCAGCGTAGCCGGCCTCACCTTCGTGAACTGGCAGGAACCGATCGGCTGTGGCGGCGTGGCGGTATTTCCCGGCGACGTGATCGTGCTGGATGGCGATGGCGCCGTTCTGATCCCGCAGGCGCTGGTGCCCGAGGTGACGGCCGAGGCCGTGGAGCAGGAAAAGCTGGAAACCTGGATCATGGGCGAGGTCGACAAGGGCACACCCCTGCCCGGCCTCTATCCGCCCAATGCCGAAACCAAGGCCCGTTACGAGGCCGAGATGAAGAAAGGCTGAGCGCCTAGCGCAGCCAGGGCGGCGGACGATGGCGGCGGAAAGCTGTGCGCCGTTCCGCCGCTGACGAACAGGCTTCGTGATAACCCGGCTCCAGCCGGCCGGGCCTGATCCCGAACCGCGGCAGCAGGGCCATCAGATCACTGCTGCCGGCATCCATCATGGCGCGCAGGGCAATGCCGGCGCAGGCCGCCGCGTCGCTGTCGGCCGCATGATGGCGCAGTTCGAACCCGATGTGTTCGGCCACCGTGGGCAGCTTGTGGTTCGGCAGGTCGGGCCAGGCGGCACGGGCGATTTTCACCGTGCACAGATAAGAGAGCGTCGGCTGCGCAAGGTCGTAATGCTTCAGCGCCGCGCGCAACACGCCGATATCGAACGGCGCGTTATGAGCGAGCAGCAGCGGCGTGGCCTCCAGATGCGGCAGCAGTTCCTCCCACACCGACGGGAATTCCGGCTCGAATTCCACGTCATGCGGCTGGATGCCATGGATGCTGACATGCCAGGGATCGAAGCGCATATCGTGTGGCCGGACCAGGCAATGGGCGGTGCGCGCCACCTGCCCATCCGCGATCCAGGCCAGACCGACCGAACAGATGCTGCCGGGACTCTGGCTGGCGGTTTCGAAATCCAGCGCGATCGCCGTGGCGCCGGGAACGGCATCGACCGCAGGGATCGCCTGCTGCACCAGCATGGTCAGCCGCCGATCAGCCTGAGCCACTCGTCCTCGGTCAGCACCGTCACACCGTGCTTCTGCGCCTCTGCCAGCTTGCTGCCGGCACCAGGACCGGCCACCACGTAATCGGTCTTCTTCGAGACCGAACCGGCCACCTTGGCGCCAAGCGAGAGGGCGCGCGCCTTGGCCTCGTCGCGGGTGAATCGTTCCAGCGAACCGGTGAACACCACGGTCTTGCCGGCCACGGGGGAATCCTGCGCCGGCTTTTCCGGCGGCATAACCTCGCGCAATTCGGCCAGCAGATGGTCGATCACCGCGCGGCTGTGGCGGCGGGTGGCGAAGGTGACGATGGCATCGGCCACCACGTCGCCCATCTTGTCGATGCTGTTGAGATCGCCCCAGGCCTCGCCCTCGCGTTCCCTCGCCGCGTCCATCGCTTCCAGCCAGGCCTGCGGCGTGCCGTAATGCATCGCCACCAGGCGGGCGCGTTCCTGCCCGACATGGCGAATGCCGAGTGCATGCACGAAACGGTCGAAGCCGATCACCCGGCGCTGTTCGATGGCGGCCATCAGCTTGGCCACGGATGTCTCACCGAAGCCTTCCTTGCGCTGCAGGTCATGCGCATGACGGTGCAGGCGGAAGATGTCGGCCGGTTCCTTCAACCAACCCCATTCGAAAAAGGCGGCGATCTGCTTCTCGCCCAGCCCCTCGATATCGAAGGCATTGCGCGACACGAAATGGCGCAGGCTTTCCACCGCCTGGGCCGGGCAGCTGATGCTGCCGGTGCAGCGGCGCACCACGTCTTCCACGCCCGATTTCGGATCGGTTTCTCGTTCGGCCGGTGCGCCGCAGACCGGGCAATGGGTGGGGAATTTGAACGGCCTGGCGTCCTTCGGCCGATGCTCCAGCACCACGCTTACGATCTGCGGGATCACGTCGCCGGCGCGCTGCACGATCACGGTATCGCCGATGCGCACATCCTTGCGCGCGATCTCGTCCTCGTTATGCAGCGTGGCATTGGAAACCAACACGCCGCCGACATTCACGGGCCTGAGCTTGGCCACCGGGGTGAGCGCGCCGGTGCGTCCCACCTGGATGTCGATATTCTCCAGGATCGTCTGCGCCTGCTCGGCCGGGAATTTATGGGCGATGGCCCAGCGCGGCGAGCGGCTGATGAAGCCCAGCCGCTCCTGCCAGTCGAGCCGGTCCACCTTGTAGACCACGCCATCGATATCGAAGGCTATGGTGGCGCGCTGGGCGGCGATCTTGTTGTAATAGGCGATCAGGTCCTCGAAGCTGTGACAGGCCTTCACCGGATCGTTCAGCGTGAAGCCCCAGTCGGCCAGTTTCGCGCGGGCCTCCTGCATCGTCCTGCCCAGCGGCGCGGATACCTCGCCCCAGTAATAGCCGAAAAAGCGCAGCGGGCGCTGGGCGCTGATCTTCGGATCGAGCTGGCGCAGACTGCCGGCGGCGGCATTGCGCGGATTGGCGAAAATCTTGGCGCCGGCCTTTTCCTGCGCCTCGTTCAACTTCAGGAAATCGTGGCGCGTCATATAGACTTCGCCGCGCACCTCCAGCACATCGGGCCAGCCCTTGCCATGAAGTTTGTGTGGCACGCCATGTTTCAGGGTCAGGATGTTGGCGGTGACATCCTCGCCTTCCTGGCCGTCGCCGCGCGTCGCCGCCCGCACCAGTTCGCCATTCTCATAGCGCAGGCTGGCCGACAGGCCGTCGATCTTCGGTTCGGCGATCAGGGTGAGGTCATCGTTGGTCTTCAGATTGAGGAACCGGCGGATGCGGCCCAGGAAATCGGCCACATCTTCTTCCGCGAAAGCGTTGTCGAGCGACAGCATCGGCCTGGCATGGCGCACCTTGGCAAAGCCCGCCGCCGGCGCCGCACCGACCCGGCTTGAGGCGCCGCCCAGCGTCGCAAGATCGGGGAACTGCGCCTCGATCTCCAGTAGGCGACGCTTCATCGAGTCGTAATCGGCATCCGAAATGACCGGCGCATCCTGCTGATGATAGCGCTTGTCGTGTTCGGCGATTTCCTGCTCCAGCCGGGCATGTTCCAGCCTGGCCTGGCGCGGCCCCAGTTCGGCCACCGGCTTGGCGCGCTGGCGGCTCATGGTCAGGCCTCCTGCCCGGCCAGCAGGCTGTCGGCTGCCGCTCTGGCCGCGTCGGTGACCGTGGCGCCGGCCAGCATGCGGGCGATTTCCTCGCGCCGCTCGGAAGCCTGCAGCGGCGCGACCTCGGTGAGCGTGGTGCGGTTTTTGGCCGGGCCGGTCTCGCGCTTGGCGATGCGCCAGTGATGGCTGCCTTTGGCCGCCACCTGCGGCGAATGGGTGACCACCAGCACCTGCACGCGTTCGGCCAGGCGGGCCAGACGCTGGCCCACGGCAGCGGCGGTTGCGCCGCCAACGCCACGATCCACCTCGTCGAAGATCAGCGTGCCGGCCGAACCACGGCCGGCCAGCACGACGCGCAAGGCCAGCATGAAACGGCTGAGTTCGCCGCCCGAGGCGATCTTGGCCAGCGAACCCGGCGCGGTGCCCTGGTTGGTGCTGGCCAGGAACTGCACGCGGTCGGCGCCCTCGGCGCTCCATTGCTCGGGTGGCAGCGCCTCCACGGAGGTAGAGAATTTGGCGGCGCCAAGTTTCAACGGCGCCAGTTCCGCCGCCACGGCCTTGTCGAGTTTGGTGGCTGCCTTGCGGCGTGCCGCGGAAATAGCTTCGGCTTTGGCCTGATATGCGGCCTTGGCAGCGGCAGCGGCCTTTTCCAGTTTGCCCAGGCTGGCCGCCTGGTTGTCGATCAGGGCCAGGCGCTCGGCATAGCGGTCGGCCATGGCGGCCAGATCGTCGACAGCGACGTTGTGCTTGCGGGCAGCGGCGCGCAGGGCAAACAGCCGTTCCTCAACCTTGTCGAGCCGCTGCGGGTCGAGATCCAGCTCCCGCGCCGTCCGATCCAACGCCGAGGCCAGTTCACCCGCCTGCAGCAGCAGCTGGTCGGCCTGGGCGATAACGGCATCCAGTTTGCCGCCGGCCCTGTCAGCAACCCGCTCCAGCGCACGCAGGCAGGCCCGCAGCCGCGCATCGACGCCGCCGCCCTGCTCCAGCGCGCTTTGCGCCTCCTGCATCGCGGCGGCCAGTTTCTCGCCCGCCTGCAGCAGGCTGCGCTGCTGCGCCAGTTCCTGTTCCTCGCCGGGTTTGGGCGACAGCTCCTGCAGTTCGTTCACCACATGGCGCAGGAAATCCTCTTCGCGCCGCGCCTGTTCGGCGGTCTGCGCGGCATCGGCGAGCGCCTTCTCGGCATCGCGCATGGCCTGATAGGCATCGCGCAGGCCGGCCACATCCTTTTCCAGCCCGGCATATTCATCGAGCAGGGCGCGATGGATGGTGGCGTCCGTCAGGCCCTGTTCGTCATTCTGGCCGTGGATTTCCACCAGGGTGTCGCCCAGCCGGCGCAGCAGGGCCACGCTGACCGGCTGGTCGTTGACGAAGGCGCGGCTTTTGCCGTCGACGCCGACCAGGCGGCGCAGCACCAGTTCATCGGCCGCATCGAGGCCCTGTTCCGACAGGATGGCGTGGGCGGGATGCCGGGCCGGCAGGTCGAACACGGCAGAGACCACACCCTGCGATGCGCCATTGCGCACCAGGCCGGCATCGGCGCGGCGGCCCAGCGCCAGACCCAGGGCGTCGAGAAGGATGGATTTGCCGGCACCGGTCTCGCCGGTCAGCACGCCGAGGCCGTCGCCGCAGGCGAGATCGAGCCGCTCGATCAGCACGATGTCGCGGACGCTCAGGCCGGTCAGCATGGCGTCAGAAAATCGATTTCCAGGTGCGGCTGAACCAGCCCTTGCTCTCGCCGTCGGCCGACTTGGCATCGGGGACCGCCTCGCCGGTCACCATCGTAAAGGTGTCGACGTACCATTCGCTGCCCGGATAGTTGTAGCCGAGCACGGCCGCCACGTTCTGCGCCTCATCCAGCACGCCGAGCGACATGTAGGCCTCGGCAAGGCGATGCAGCGCCTCAGGCACGTGGGTGGTGGTCTGGTATTTCTCGATCACCGTGCGGAAACGGTTGATGGCGGCAATCTGCTGGCCGGCACGCAGGTAGTAACGACCGATCGTCATTTCCTTGCCGGCGAGATGGTCGCGGGTCAGGTCGATCTTCAGGCGGGCGTCCCGCGCGTATTCGCTGTTCGGATAGCGGCGCACCACCTCTTCAAGCGCATTGAGCGCCTGCTGGGTGACCTTCTGATCGCGGCCGACATCGGTGATCTGCTCGTAATGGCAGATCGCCACCAGATAATAGGCGTACGGGGTTTCCTTGTTGCCTGGATGCAGCTGGATGAAGCGTTCGGCAGCCGAAATCGCATCGGTGTAGGCGTTGCGCTGGTAATAGGAATAGGCCGCCATGAGCTGGGCTTTGGTGGCCCAAACCGAGTATGGGTGCTGGCGTTCGACCTCGTCGAAGCCGCGGGCGGCCACTTCCCATTCGCCGGCTGCCACGGCATCCATGGCGGAATTATAGAGTTCCTCGACCGGACGCTCGACATAGGGCGGATCCTTGGCCGAGCAGGCCGCCAGGGCCAGGATCAAAAGAAGGGGCAGGAAGAAGCGCATCCCGGCCGCCATGCCAGGTTTCCGCACCCCGTCAGAGAACCTGTCCCGCCCCCCGTCTGGAACCAGGGCGGCAAGACCGGGGCGCGCGGAAGGCACAACCCGCGACGAATCCAATCGGCGAAGCATCGGCATGGGCGGATTCTGTCGCATGGGGGGCCTTTAAAATCAAGATTGCCGCCTGATTCGGCAGCCCGGCAACGGGATAACTCCCTGCCCGGCTACGCCTTTGGGATAGGCTTCCGCTCCGCCTGCCCGTATGTATGCAATATTCCTGAGATTTTTCCCGTGCAATACAACCTATACTTCTGAACGATTTCCACTATCTGTAAATTCTCCTATTAGAGGTATCAACACCCGGTATGGGACAGTTTCTGTACGAGTTTAATCGCGCGCCGCGAGTAGCGCCGGCCCAAAAGACGGCTAGAATAGGCCAAAGTAGAATCAGGGTGCGGATAATTGTCTCTTCCCCCCTGACCCGCCCCGCCGGGCGGACTGAATCATGATCGAGTGAGACAGGAAGAATGCCGGCACAGCCGGTACGAGTATCAAAGGCCGGTTCGACCGGCCCCGCCATGAGGTGAGACGATGGGCAAGATCGCTACGCGTGTTGATGAGTATGTCGGCGAACGCATCCGCGCCCGCCGCACCGAACTCGGCCTGACCCAGGAAGAACTCGCGAATTCGCTGAAGATCTCTTACCAACAGGTCCAGAAATACGAGACCGGTGCCAACCGCGTCAGTGCGGGTCGCCTGTTCGAGATCGCCCAGCGCCTGCAGGTCGACATGGCCTATTTCTTCGAGGGCCTGGAAGCCAAGCTGGAAAGCAAGCCGATGGAACATGGCGGCAAGAACCGCTCCACCATCGAGCTGGTCCGCAATTTCAGCGACATCGAAGACACCACGATCCGTTCCGCCGTGGCCGGCCTGATCAAGAGCATCGCCAGCCGCTACAAGGACGAAGAAGAAGCGGCCGCCGCCGGCGCCAGCGCAGCCGACTGATCCGCCGCGCAGCCGCTGTCATCCCAATAAAAAAAGCCCCGCGGTTGCGGGGCTTTTTTGTTTCGAGCCGGGCTGGTGGCGTCAGAGCGCCGCTTCCGCCGCCACTGCGGGCCGCTGGCGCAGGCCGGTTTCGACGGCGGGCATCAGGCGGGCGGTGTCGCGACCCTTGGCATGGGTGGTCCAAGCGTAAGCGCTCTGGTCGGCAAACAGCGTCTTGAGCAGCTTGTTGTTCAGAGCATGGCCGGAGCGGCGGCCCTCGTAGCGGCCGATGATCGGTGCGCCGGCCAGATAGAGATCGCCCAGCGCGTCGAGGATCTTGTGCCGCACGAATTCGTCGTCGTAACGCAGGCCGTCGTCGTTCAGGATGCGGTCATGGCCGAGCACCACGGCATTCTCCAGGGAACCGCCACGGGCCAGACCCATGGCGCGGAGCTGCTCGACCTCCTGCACGAAACCGAAAGTACGCGCCCGAGCGATATCGGCCTTGAAACGGCCGGGCTCCAGCTGGAACTCGGCGCTCTGGCGGCCAATCATCTGGTTGGAGAATTCGATTTCGAAATCGATGGTGAAGCCATCGTCGGCGTGCAGCGCGGCACTGGCATTGCCATCGCGCACCTCGATGCTCTTCAGAACCTTGAGGTAACGGCGTGGGGCGACCTGCTCGATCACGTCGGCGCATTCGATCAGGAAAACGAACGGGGCCGACGAACCATCCATCACCGGCACTTCGGGACCGTCAATATCGATCAGCACATTGTCGATGCCCATGCCGGCCAAGGCGGCCATCAGATGTTCGACGGTGCCGACCGACACGCCTTCGCCGGCGGCGACCGTGGTGCACATGCGCAGATCGCTGACCTGGTCGAAGCGGGCGCGGATCAGCGGCTGGCCGGCCAGATCGGTACGGCGGAACACCACGCCGGTATCGGGGGCGGCCGGATTCAGCACCATGTGAACCTTGGCGCCGCTATGCAGGCCGATGCCCGAGCACTTGATGCGGTTCTTCAGCGTCTTCTGGGCAATTTTACCGGCGGTGAGCACGCAGAGAACTCCTTGAACCGAAATGGCGAATCGGGGCGATCCGCGCAGAAATAAAACCGGGGATGGTTGTAGCAACCACCCCCGGCAACAACAAATCACTCTATGTTTCGAACTGTAACGGTGCGGATACGATTTAACTCATTGTATCAGCTCGGTTTTTTAACCTTCAGTTAGCCTGGCGGCGCAGGAAGGCCGGGATGTCGAGCAGATCGTCCTGCGGACGGCTCGGCACAGGGCGTTCGGCCGCCGTGACCAGGCCCAGATCGGGCTGGCGCGGAGCCTGCTCGGTGCGGGTGACCGTCGCGGCCGGCGCCTGCGGGGCCGCGGCCGGCGCGGCCGGCGCCTGGACACGGGTGAACTGCGGCTCGGCCTGCCGCAGCGGCGACATCTCGGCCTCGGCCGAGCGGCCACGCGCCGCACCGGTGATGCGGTCGAACAGGCTGGTCTTCTTCTTCGGCTCCGCCGGCTTGTTCACCATGTCGGCTTCAGCGAATGGATCGGGCTGACGGGGGGCCTCCGGCGCACGGGCCGGCAGCGGCTGCGCCGCCGGCGGGACGAATTGCGCCGCAGCAGCCTGGGCTTCGGCCAACTGAGCGGCGAAGGGCCGTGCGGCCGGCTCGATCGCGACCGCTTCGATTGCCGGCGTGGCGGCAACCGCCGCAGCGGGCTGAGCCACAGGCTGAGCGACCGGAGCGAACTGCACTTCAGGCAGTTCGGCCGGCGCCGGCAGATCGCTGCCGGCATCCGAAACGGCCGGGGCGGCATCGGGCATGGCCAGCGCGGTGGCGCCAGCGGTCATCGGCTGGGTTGCCATGGCAGCGGCCGGAGCCTGCACGACGGTCTGAGCTGGCCGCGGCACGGCGCCGAAGGCGATCGGCTTGGCCTGCGGCGGGGTGACCAGGCGCAGCGACGGGCTGGCCTGCGGCTGCGGCATCTGCTGCGCGGCGGCATCGATACCGGTGGCGACCACCGAGACCCGCATGCGGCCCTGCATGTTCTGGTCGAGCGTAGAGCCGACGATGATGTTGGCCTCGGGATCGACTTCCTCGCGGATGCGGTTGGCAGCCTCGTCCACCTCGAACAGGGTGAGGTCGGGACCGCCGGTGATGTTGATCAGCACGCCACGGGCGCCCTTCATCGAGATGTCGTCCAGCAGCGGATTGGCGATGGCGCGCTCGGCCGCCTCGATGGCGCGGTGTTCGCCGTCGGCCTCGCCGGTGCCCATCATCGCCTTGCCCATCTCGCTCATCACCGAGCGGACATCGGCGAAATCGAGGTTGATCAGGCCCGGCATCACCATCAGGTCGGTGATGCCGCGCACACCCGACTGCAGGACGTTGTCGGCCATCTTGAAGGCATCGGCGAAGGTGGTCTTCTCGTTGGCCACCCGGAACAGGTTCTGGTTCGGGATGATGATCAGGGTGTCGACATACTGCTGCAGTTCGCGGATGCCGGCTTCGGCCAGCTTCATGCGCTGGCTGCCCTCGAACGAGAACGGCTTGGTCACCACGCCGACGGTCAGGATGCCCATTTCCTTGGCGGCCCGGGCGATCACAGGCGCCGCACCGGTGCCGGTGCCGCCGCCCATGCCGGCGGCCACGAAGGCCATGTGGCTGCCCTGCATGTGCTCCAGGATCTGGTCAAGCGATTCTTCCGCCGCGCCACGACCCACATCGGGCTTGGCGCCGCAGCCCAGGCCCTGGGTCAGGTTGACGCCAAGCTGGATGCGACGCTCGGTGAGCGACATGTTCAGCGCCTGCGCATCGGTATTGGCGGCGACGAATTCGACACCCTCGAGCTGGGCGGCGATCATGTTGTTGACGGCGTTGCCGCCGGCACCGCCGACGCCGAAGACGACGATGCGGGGCTTCAGCTCCCGCGTGGCCGGCATGGTAAGATTGATACCCATGTTCTCCTCCAGGGTTAACTGTTGCTTTGACCAAAGTCGCCGCATGATGCAAGCGACAATGCAAAAACCGCGTGGATGCTGGTTGTTTTGAATGTGGTGTTCATCATCGTGGCCACGCGGTCAGAAATTGGCCCGCAACCAGCGGCCGATTCGTGAAATCGCGCCGTTGGGTGCGGGCTCGGGTTCGGGCAGGCGAATGGTGCGTTCAGCCGCCTGCTGTTGCGCATAAGAGAGAAGACCGGCGCAGGCCGAGAAGGCCGGACCGCCGGTTGCCTCGGCCAGACCGCCGACTCGAATCGGCCGGCCCAGACGCACCTGTTTGTCGAGAATGCGGGCGGCGAGCTCGCGCACGCCCTGCAACTGGCTGGCGCCGCCGGTCAGCACGACCCGGCGCCCGGCCAGCTTCTCGAATCCCGATTGCGCAAGGCGCTCGCGCACCTGCTCCAGCGTCTCTTCCAGACGCGGTTTGATGATGCCGGTGAGAATCGACCGCGGCACCTGGTTGTGGGCATGGTCGTCGGTCTCGCCCACCTGCGGCACGTCGATGGTTTCGGTGTCGTCGGAGGGGCTGGGCAGGACCGTGCCATAGAGGGTCTTGAGCCGCTCGGCATGGGCCAGCGGGGTGGACAGGCCGCGCGCGATGTCGTTGGTGACATGGCCGCCGCCCAGCGGCACGACATCCACATGCACCAGCTGGCCGTCATAGAATACCGCCAGGCTGGTCGTGCCGCCGCCCATGTCCAGCAGGGTGACGCCGAGATCCATCTCGTCCTCGACCAGACAGGCCAGACCGGAGGCGAACGGCGCCACGATGCGGCCGGCTATGCGCAGGTGGCCGCGAGCGACGCAGGTGGCCAGGTTGCGCAGCGGGCCGGAGCCGGCGGTGATGACATGCATGTTCACGCCCAGCCGCTCGCAGGCCATGCCGCGCGGATCCTTGATGCCGCGTGAACCGTCGATGGTGTAGCCGACCGGAATGGAATGGACGATCTCGCGGTCGCCGGGATGTTCGTGCCGGCGGCCCTGATCCAGGACCAGGGCAACGTCGTGTTCGGTCACCTCGTGGCCGGCGAGATCGACCTCGACGCCGACGCTGTGGGATTGCGGGTTGCCGGCATTCACGCTGACATAGACGTCGCGGATGGTTTCGCCGCACATGCGCTCGGCGGTCTCGACCGCGGCGCGGATCGACTGTTCGGCGCCGTCCATGTCGATCACGTTGCCGTTGCGCAGGCCGCGCGAAAGCTGGTGTCCGATGCCGATCACCCGCAGCGTGCCGCCATCGGCGCGGGCGATGAAGCAGCAGACCTTGGACGACCCGACATCCAGGGCGGCGATCAATCCGTTACGCGATACAGCCATGGCTTACTTCCCCTCGCGTGCTTATGTGCGTTTGCCGGCCGGCTTCTTGCCGGGCGCTACCTGCGGCACCGGCGATTCGGCTTCCGGGTTGAGCTGAACGGTCAGACGGTCTTCGAGCCGCAGATCGACAGCCTTGATGTCGCGGCGCAGCAGGCCGTACTGACGTTCAAGCTCGATCAGGCGCAGCCAGGCCTGCTCCGGATTCTCTTCCGGCAGGCGGGCCACGGTGCCGTTATCGAATTCGATGTCCCAGCGACGGCTGCGGATACGGATGGCATTGACCACACGGCCGGCCAAGTTCGGCTCGGTCTGCAGCATGGACAGCAGATCATGCGCCTTGTCGGAGGCGCCGGCGCCGACCAGCAGGAACAGGTGGTGGAAATCGGGGCGATCCCCTTCTTCCAGAACCTTGCCCTGGGCATCGATCAGGTAGACGCGGCCATCGATCTGCCAGCGGGCGAAAGCCTCGCGCTCGACGATTTCGATATGCAGCGTGTCGGGCAGTTGCCGCCAGACCGTGGCCTGCTTGACCCAGCCTATCGCCTCGACATTGCGACGGATCGCATCCAGGTCCAGCGCCAGCATCGGATCGCCGCGTTCGACGCCCACGGCCGCGGCCAGCGCCTCTAGCGGCGCATGCACGCGTCCCTGCAGATTCACCTCGCCCAGCCGCATGTCGACGGTGGCACCGGCATCGCCGACGAAATCCTGTACGGCCAGCCGGGCCTGTGCCGGCAGGTCGGTGCGGAACCAGGCATAGCCGCCACCGCCAGAAAGCCCGATCACGGCAGCACCCAGCAGGGCCCACTTGATCCGGCGCCACAGAACCGATTTCGGCTTGCGCCGGGCCGGCGGCAGCGGCCGGCAGTAGCCTTTGGGCCGCGCCGGCGGCAGGCTGGGTTCGCAGGGCGCGCAGGGACGGTCTTCGGGCAGCACGACTAGCGACCGCATGAGGCATCCTCCACCATCCAGCGCACGAGCTGGCCGAACGAAATACCCGCATGCGCGGCGATCTCCGGCACCAGCGACAACGGCGTCATGCCGGGCTGGGTGTTGATTTCCAGCAGGTGAAATTTGCCCGGTTCGCCGGCGGTATCGTCATAACGCCAGTCGGACCGCGTCACGCCGCGGCAGCCCAGCACCTGATGCGCCTTCAGGGCCAGGACACAGACCTCCTCGTAGGCCGATTTCAGGATCGGCGCGGGCATCAGGTGCGTGGCCTTGCCATCGGTATACTTGGCTTCGTAGTCATAGAAGCGGCCATGGGCGCGGATCTCGATGGCCCCCAGCACGCGCTCGCCCATCACGGCCACCTGGATCTCGCGGCCGGGGATGTAGCGCTCGACCAGTACATGCTCGCCGAAATGCCAGCCGGCATCGTCCTGCGGCTGGTAGTTGTCGCCGTTCATGACGATATGCACGCCGACCGAGGAGCCCTCGTTCAGCGGCTTGATCACATAGGGATGCGGCATCACGGCGCCGCCGGTGAAAGCCGAGCGATGCACCACGCGGCCTTCGGCCATCGGCAGGCCATGAGCGCGCCAGACATCCTTGGCCATCGGCTTGCTCATCGCCAGCGCCGAGGCAAGCACGCCGGAATGGGTATACGGGATGCCCATGATCTCGAGCAGGCCCTGTACCGTGCCGTCCTCGCCGTAGGGACCATGCAGCGCGTTGAAGGCCACATCGGGTTTGACCCTGGCCAACTGCTCGGCCAGATCACGGCCGACATCGACTTCAGTGACCTTGAAGCCTTCCTCGCGCAGGGCCTTGGCGCAGGCCCGGCCGGAGGTGAGCGAAACCTCGCGCTCCGACGACCAGCCGCCCATCAATACCGCGACATGCCTAGCCATGCGCGGCCTCCTTCGTCCTGCCGATGCGCTTGATTTCCCAGCGCAGGTCGATGCCGCTGGTTTCCTTCACCCGGCGACGCACGGTTTCGCCCAGCGTTTCCAGATCGGCGGCGGTGGCGCTGCCGCGGTTGATCAGGAAATTGCAATGCTGCTCGGAGACCTGGGCGTCGCCAACAACCAGCCCGCGGCAGCCGGCCGCGTCGATCAGCTGCCAGGCCTTGTGCCCTTCCGGGTTGGCAAAGGTGCTGCCGCCGGTGCGCGAGCGGATCGGCTGGCTGCCTTCGCGGGCGGCCTGGATCTCGTCCATGCGCGCCTGAATCTGGGCCTTGTCGCCCGACCGTCCCTTCAGTCGGCAGGACAGGAAAATCCAGTCTTCCGGTACGCCGCAATGGCGATAGCCGAATTTCATCTCGGCGGGCGACAGACGATGCAGGTTACCCTGCCCGTCCACGGCCTCGGCCCAGACCAGCACGTCCTTGAACTCGGTGCCGTAGGCGCCGGCATTCATGCGCAGACCGCCGCCCACGGTGCCGGGAATGCCGCGCAGGAATTCCAGGCCGGCAATGCCATGCATCTGCGCGGTCTGCGCCACATTCACATCCAGCGCACCGGCGCCGGCTTCGATCTCGTTGTTGTCGCAGGCGGTGATGCCGGCGAAATCGCGGCCCAGACGGATCACCACGCCGTCGATGCCGCCGTCGCGGACCAGCGTGTTGGAACCCACACCCAGCACGGTGACCGGCACATCGACGGGTTTGGCCCTCAGAAAGGCGATCAGGTCGTCGCGGTCGGCCGGGCGGAACATTGCATCCGCCGCCCCGCCGACGCGGAACCAGGTGATATCGGCCAGGCCGGCCTGCGCCGACAGCCGACCGCGCACGGCGGGCAGCCGCGCGAGCAGATCGTCATGCCGGAGCTGTTCAGCCGCCATCATGCCCGCTCCTTCGCCGGCAGGGCCTGCAATTCACCCGGCAGGGCATTGGCCCAGGTGGTGATGCTGCCGGCGCCGAGGCAGACCACGAGGTCGCCGGCGGTGGCTTCCTGCCGGATGATGCCGGCAAGCTGCTCGGGGGACGGCAATGCCAGCACGCGGCGATGGCCGCGATTGCGCAGGCCCTCCACCAGGGCATCGCGGCTGACGCCCTCGATCGGACTTTCGCCGGCGGCATAGACATCGGCCACGATCACCGTGTCGGCATCGTTGAAGCAGGCGCAGAAATCCTCGAACAGGTCGCGCAGGCGGGTGTAGCGATGCGGCTGCACCACGGCGATCACCTTGGCCTCGGGACGGTCGCCCACCGCCAGCCGGGCGGCGGCCAGCACGGCCGAGATTTCCACCGGATGGTGACCGTAATCGTCCACCACGGTGATCCCGCCGGCCTCGCCGGTGATGGTGAAGCGGCGCTTCACGCCGCGGAAGCCGCTCAATGCGCGCTTGATCACGTCGGCACCGAAGCCCATCTCGCGGGCTATTGCTGCAACCACCAGAGAATTCTGAACGTTGTGGCGGCCAAACATCGGCAGATGCACGCCGGCCACGATGTCGCTTTCGCCACGGGTACGATCGGCCATCAGGATGTCGTAATGGGCGCCCCGGTTGTCGAAGCGCACGTTCACGGCGCGCACATCGGCCTGCGGCGAAAAGCCGTAGGTGACGATGCGGCGGTCGGTGATGCGGCCAATCATGGCCTGCACTTCCGGATGGTCGATGCACAGCGTGGCGAAACCGTAGAACGGGATGCTTTCGACGAACTGCTTGAAGCCCTCGCGCACGCGGTCGAAGGTGCCGTAATGGTCGAGATGCTCGGGGTCGATGTTGGTGACCACGGCGATGGTAGCCGGCAGTTTCAGGAAGGTGCCATCGCTTTCATCGGCCTCGACCACCATCCACTCGCCGGCGCCCAGGCGCGCGTTGGTGCCGTAGGCGTTGATGATGCCGCCATTGATCACGGTGGGATCCATGCCGGCGGCTTCCAGCAGGGCAGCGACCAGCGAAGTGGTTGTGGTCTTGCCATGGGTGCCGGCGATAGCGATAGCCCATTTCAGGCGCATCAGTTCGCCCAGCATCTCGGCGCGGCGCACCACCGGGATGAGGCGGGCGCGGGCGGCCTTCACTTCCGGGTTGTCGGGCTTGACGGCCGAGGAGATCACCAGCACCTCGGCATTGGCGACATTCTCTTCGCGATGACCCTCGAACACCGTGATGCCGAGATCGCGCAGGCGCTTGACGTTATAATTGGCAGACAGGTCGGAGCCCTGCACCTGGTAACCGAGATTGTGCATCACCTCGGCGATGCCCGACATGCCGATACCGCCGATGCCGACGAAGTGGATGATACCGATATCGAGCGGCAAAGCTCTCATGCCGCGGTCCTTTTCACTGACAGGTTCGTTGACTGGGACTGATCCTTGGCCGCCGGTTTCGGCTGCGCATTCTGCTGTTCGGCCATGGCGCGCTCGACCAGATCGGCCAGCGCCTGGGTGGCCAGCGGACGGCCGACGCTGCGGGCATGAGCGGCCATGGCGGCAAGCTGCGCCGGATCGGCCAGCAGCTCGGCGAAAGCCGCCGCGGCACGCTCGATGGTGAACTTGTCCTGCGCGATCACCAGCGCGCCGCCGGCCTGGGCCAGCGCCTGCGCATTGGCGGTCTGATGATCGTCGGTGGCATGGGCATAAGGCACCAGCAGCGAAGGCCGGCCGATCACGGCGATCTCGGCCGTGCTGCTGGCGCCCGAGCGGCTGATCACCAGATGCGCGGTCGTCAGGCGCTCGGCCACGTCGCTGAAGAAACTGGCCGTCTCGGCGGCAATGCCGGCTGCGGCATAGGCGGTGCGCACGCGCTCCAGGTCTTCCGGGCGGCATTGCTGCTGCACGCGCAGGCGGCGCTTCATCTCGGCCGGCAGTTGCGCCAGCGCAGCCGGTACCACGTCGGACAGCACGCGGGCTCCCTGGCTGCCGCCCATCACCAGCAGGCGCAGGGCCTGATCCGGCGCAGCATAGGGCACGTCGGCGGCGGCCAGGATCGCCGGCCGCACCGGATTGCCGGTGACGGTAACGGGCGCCTGGGCCGGCAGGAAATGCGTGGCCGGAAACGAGGTGGCAATGCGCGCGGCCCATTTCGCCACCAGACGGTTGACGCGCCCCAGCACGGCATTCTGCTCGTGGATCAGGATCGGGATCTTTTTCAGCCGTGCGGCCAGCAGCAGCGGCAGCGAGGGATAGCCGCCGAAGCCCACCACGGCGGCCGGCCGGGTCAGCGCCAGCAGCGCCGAAGCCGCCCAAACGCCCTGTGCGATTTCCACCACGCTCAACAGCTTGCCCATGATGCCGCGGCCGCTCGGCGTTCCGGCGGGAATGCGATACAGCGGCAATTCGGGCAGCGACTGACCGAATCCCTTGCCACGCGTGTCGGTGACCAGGCCGACACGATGGCCGCGGCGCAGCAGCTCGGCGGCCAGCGCCTCGGCCGGGAAGACATGCCCACCGGTGCCGCCGGCGGCCAACAGGATCGTGGTTTCGGAGGTCGCCGTCATCGCACCGCTCCGCTATCGGGCCGCCAGCGCGTCAGCGCCAGCAGCATGCCCATGGCGAAGGCCAGCGCCAGCAGCGACGAGCCGCCATAGGAGATGAAAGGCAAGGTCATGCCCTTGGTGGGCAGCAGATGCAGGTTGACGCCGATATTGATCACCGCCTGCAGGCCGAACTGCGTGGTGAGGCCGGCGGCGGCAAGCAGCACGAAGAGATTGCTTTCGGTCATCAGGCGCGAGAAGCAGCGCAGCACGATGAAGGCGAAGATACCGACGATGAACAGGCAGGCGAACAGGCCGAACTCCTCGCCGGCGACAGCGAAGATGAAATCGGTATGCGCGTCGGGGAGCACGCTTTTCACCGCGCCCTCGCCCGGCCCGCGCCCCCAGACACCGCCGGTGGCAAAGGCCTCCATGGCGCGTTCGATCTGGTAATTCTCCTTGTTGGCCGGATCGATGAACTTGTCGATGCGGCTGGCGACATGCGGGAAGACCAGATAGGCGCCGAAGATGCCCGCCAAACCCAGGCCGCCCAGCGCCAGTACGAACACGATCGGCAGGCCGGCGATGAAGAACTGCGCCAACCACACGGCGCAGACCACCACCGCCATGCCCAGATCGGGCTGCAGCAGCAGCAGGCCGACAACCAGAGCGCAGAGACCCGTCGAGATCGCCCAGCCGGGAAAACCGGTGCCCTTGCGCCATTCGGAGAACAGCCAGGCCGCCACCACGGCAAAAGCCGGCTTGACGAATTCCGAAGGCTGCAGCGAGATGCCGCCGAACGAGATCCAGCGATGGGCGCCCTTCACCTCCATTCCTATGAAGAAGGTAAGGCCTACGCCGCAGAGCGCGCCGAGGAAGACGATGGTGGCAATGCGACGCACGCCGACGGGATCGAGCAGCGATGTGCCGATCATGATCAGCAGCGCCGGCACGAGGAAGACGAGCTGACGCTGCACGAAATGGAAGTTGGCCAGGCCGATGCGGTTGGCCACAGCGGGCGAAGCCGCCAGGGTGAGTACCGTGCCCACCGCGATCAGGACAGCGATGGCGACCAGCAGCCAACGGTCGACCGTCCACCACCAGCGGCCAAGTACCGACGTGTCGGTGCGCGAGAAGGTGATCATGCCGCAGCCCCCTGCTCGACCGATCCGCCGCGCTCGGCCACCAGCCGGATGAATTCATCGCCGCGATGCTCGAAGCTCCTGAACTGATCGAAGGAGGCGCAGGCCGGCGACAGCAGCACCACCGCGCCCTTCAGCCTCTCGCGCCGCGCCGCCGCCAGTGCATCGTCCAGCGCCCTGTCCAGCGTGCCGCACAGCGTGTGCGAGACCGTATCGCCCAGCGTGGCGGCAAAGTCCCTGGCCGCGTCGCCGATCAGGCTGGCATGGCGGATGCGCGGAAAGAGCGGTCGCAGGCTGTCGATGCCGCCTTCCTTGGCCTTGCCGCCCGCGATCCAGTAGATCGCCTCGAAGGAAGCCAGCGCCTTCGCCGCGGAATCGGCGTTGGTGGCCTTGGAGTCGTTGATGCAGGGAACGCCGTCAACCACGCCGGCACGCTGCAGGCGGTGCTTGAGGCCGGGGAATGACGCGATGCCGGCGCGGATCGCGCCCGCATCCAGCCCGGCGGCGCGCGCTGCGGCATAGACGCAGGCGATGTTCTGGCCGTTATGGGCACCGGGCAAGGCCGGAAAATCGAGCGCGAAGACTTCGCGGCCGTTGTCGTAGAGCCGGCCATCCACGGCGCTGACTCCGTTCTCCAGGATACGCTCAATGGAAACCGGGATGATGCTGCGGGCAGTATTCTCGCGCACCAGCGCAGCATGGATGGCGCGGCAATGATCGTCGTCGATGCCGATCACGGCAGTATCGCCGCCGCCCTGGCCCACAAAGATCCGCGCCTTGATGGCGGCATAATTCTGCAACGTGCCATGGCGATCGAGGTGATCGGGCGTGATGTTGAGCAGGATGGCGATCTTCGCCTGCCAGCCCGGCGTCAGGTCGATCTGATAGGATGACATCTCCAGCACATAGACGCCCTCGCCTGCGGCATAACGCGGCAGCGCCAGAGCCGGCGTGCCGATATTGCCGCCGAGGGCGACCTTTCGACCGGCGCTGGAGAGCACATGCGCCAGCAAGGCCGTGGTGGTGGATTTGCCGTTGGTGCCGGTAACGCCGTAGACTGCCGGCTTCAACTCGCGCAGCAGCAGTTCGATATCGCCCAGCACCGGCACCCCGGCGCGATGGGCATTCGCGACCACCTGATGCGGCGCCGGATGGGTGAGCGGCACGCCGGGAGCGAGCGCCAGCCCGGCACAGCCGGTCAGGGCCGCATCGTCCAGCGGGGTAGCGCGGAAGCCGGCCGCTTCGGCCGCAGCCCGCGAGGCCTCGCTGTCGTCCCACAGGCGCACTTCCGCACCACCGGCGACAAGCGCCTGCGCCGTGGCCAGCCCGCTGCGCGCGAGGCCGAACACCGCCCAGGTCTGACCGCGAGTATGCGTGAGTGCGATCATGCCAGCATCACCGCAGCTTCAGGGTGGACAGGCCGGCCAGCGCCAGGATCACCGCGATGATCCAGAAGCGGATCACGATGGTCGGCTCTTTCCAGCCCTTTTTCTCGAAATGATGATGCAGCGGCGCCATGCGGAACACGCGCTTGCCGGTCAGCTTGAAGGACGCCACCTGCACCATCACCGACACGGTTTCCAGCACGAACAGGCCGCCGATGATGGCCAGAACCAGTTCATGCTTCACGATAACGCTGACGGTACCGAGCGCACCGCCCAGACTGAGAGAACCGGTGTCACCCATGAACACCATCGCGGGCGGGGCGTTGAACCACAGAAAGCCGATGCCGGCGCCGACCAGCGCCCCGCAGAACACCGCCAGTTCGCCGGCGCCTGCAACGTTGTGAATCTGCAGGTAGTTCGCAAAAACGGTATTGCCGACCAGATAGCAGATCAGACCGAAACTTGCGGCCGCGATCATCACCGGCACGATCGCCAATCCATCCAGGCCATCGGTCAGGTTCACGGCATTGGAAGCGCCGATCATCACGAACATGGCGAACGGGATCATGAACCAGCCGAGATTGAGCAGCACGTCCTTGAGGAAAGGCACCGTCAGGCTGGTATTGAGCGGTGCGGCGGCGATCTGGTTGATCCATACGGCGGCGATGCCGGCAATGACGACCTGCAGGCCGAGCTTGAGCTTGCCCGGCACACCCTTGGGATTCTGCTTGGTGACCTTCAGGTAGTCGTCATAGAAGCCGATCAGGCCGAAACCGAAAGTGACCAGCAGCACAACCCAGACATAGCGGTTGGTCAGGTCGGCCCAAAGCAGCGTCCCGGCCCCGATGCCCAGCAGGATCAGGAACCCACCCATGGTGGGGGTGCCGCGCTTGGTGATCAGATGCCCCTCCGGACCATCCTCGCGGATCGGCTGGCCCTTGCCCTGCTTGGCACGCAGCCAGTTGATCAGCGGTTCGCCGATCACGAACGACAGCACCATGGCGGTGAGGATCGCCCCGCCGGTGCGGAAGGTGATGTAGCGGAACAGGTTCAGGACGTTGAAGTCGTCCGCCAGTGGGTACAGCAGGTGATACAGCATTCTTACGGTGTCCTTGTCACCAGCCGTTGGCGGCGCGCGGCTGCGGCGCCAGGGTCAGAAGATCGTCAACGATGAGCCGCATGCGGCTGCCCAGCGAACCCTTAACCAGCAGCACGTCGCCGCTGCGGATCGCGCGGCGCAGCGGCTGCACCAGTTCGGCAGAATTGGCAGCATGATGGCCGCGCATTGGCGCGGGCAGGGCATCATAGAGAGCGCGCATCAGCGGCCCGCTGGCAAAAACCAGGTCGATCTGTTCGCGCACCAGGTCGGCGGCAAGGCCGGCATGCGCGGCCTCGGCATCGGGGCCGAGTTCCAGCATGTCGCCCAGCACGGCAATGCGACGGCCACGCGCTGCTCCGGGTTTGGCCATCGCAAGCACGGAGAAGGCGGCGCGCATGCTGGGCGGGCTGGCGTTGTAACTGTCATCGATGAGGTCGATGCGGCCACCATCGCGCCAGTCGATGGTATGACGCTCGCCACGGCCCTTCGGTGCGGTCACGCTGGCCAGCGCCATGCCCGCCTCGGCGAGGTCGGCGCCGACCAGATGGGCGGCCGCCAGTACGGCCAGGGCGTTCAGCACCCAGTGCCGGCCAGGCGCACCGATCTTGAAGGTCATCGGATGGCCCAGAATATCCGCCGCGACGCAGGAGCAGGCGGTATGCGGCGCGTATTTCATCAGCCTCGCCTGCGCCTGCGGATGCTCGCCGAAACCGATCACTTCGGCGGCGCCCGCGGCCATGGCTGCGGCGGCAACGCGTTCGAAATGCGGATTATCGCGATTCATGACCGCTATGCCACCCGGCTCCAGGCCGGCGAAGATCTCCGCCTTGGCATCCGCAATGCCCTCGATGCTGGCGAAATTCTCGAGATGCACGCCCTCGACTGCCGTGATGATGGCGATATGCGGCCGCGACAGCAGCGACAGCGGGCGAATCTCGCCGGCATGGTTCATGCCCATCTCGATCACGGCGAAACGGCTGTCAACCGGCATGCGCGACAGCGTCAGCGGTACGCCCCAATGATTGTTCAGGTTGCCGGTAGTGGCATGGGTGGCGCCCTGCTCGGCCAGCACATGGCGAAGCATTTCCTTGGTCGAGGTCTTGCCGACGCTGCCGGTGACACCGATCACCTTTGCTGCGCAGCGCTGACGGGCCGCTGCCGCAAGGTCGTTCAGGGCCTGAAAGGTGTCCTTCACGCGCAGCAGGTTGGCGCCGGGCTGCAGCGTCTCCGGGTCGCGGTCGACCATCGCGGCCGCGGCGCCCTTGGCCAGCGCATCGGCGACAAAGACATGGCCATCGAAATTCGGGCCGCGCAGCGCGATGAACAGGTCACCGAAGGCGACGCTGCGGCTGTCGATCGAGACGCCGCTCGCTGTCCAGAAGCCGTCGCTGTTGCCATGGGTGGCGGAGGCGGCTTCGGCGGAGGTCCAGAGCGCGAAAGCTTCCATTAATATTTACCCCCGTATGGTGCGCTGCCCGAAGCAGACCCTGCATCTGCCGCAGACACGGCTTCGCGTGCGACAGACAGATCATCGAAGGGGCGCATTTCCTTGCCCACGATCTGGCCCTGCTCGTGCCCCTTGCCGGCAATCAGCAGCAGATCGCCGCTGCCGAGCTCGTTCACGGCGGCAACGATGGCCGCACGGCGATCGCCGATTTCCATGGCGCCTTTTGCGGTCGCCATGATCGCGGCGCGGATCGCTTCCGGCTGCTCGCTGCGCGGATTGTCGTCGGTGACATAGACGCGGTCGGCCAGACGCGTCGCGATCTCGCCCATCAGCGGCCGCTTGCCGCGGTCGCGGTCGCCGCCGCAACCGAACACCACCACCAGCCGCCGTGCCGCATGTGGACGCGCCGCCTTCAGCACGGTTTCCAACGCATCAGGCGTATGGGCGTAATCGACATAGACGCTGGCGCCATTGGCGCGACGGGCGGCCTGCTGCATCCGGCCCGGCACGCCCTCCAGGCCTGCAAGCGTTTCCCAGGCCGCAGCCGGGTGCGCCCCGCAGCCGGTTACCAGGCCATAGGCGGCCAGCACGTTGCCGGCCTGGAACCCGCCGATCAGCGGCAGGTCGGCGGAACGGCGTACGCCGAAGGTTTCGGCCTCGATCCGCAGGCCGCCGGCATGCGGCAAGGCGGAGAGCAATTTCAGTTCGCTGCCCAGCAGCCCGTATCGGATCACGCGATGCCCGCGCCGCAGGCAGGTTTCCTCCACCTGCCGTCCGAACTCGCTGTCCATGTTGATCACCGCCGCGCCCTTTTCGGGCAGCAGCATGTCGAACAGGCGCAGCTTGGCGGTGAAATACGCCTCGACCGTCGGATGATAATCCATGTGGTCGCGGGTCAGATTGGTGAAGGCTGCGGCCTCGATCGTCACGCCATCGAGCCGGTACTGGTCCAGGCCGTGGCTGGAAGCCTCCAGCGCCAGATGCTCGATGCCCGCCTGCCTGGCGATACCGAGCAGTTCATGCAGGCGTACCGGGTCCGGCGTGGTGTGTGCCACCGGTTCGTTCAGGCCGGCGCCATGCAGGCCGAGCGTGCCCAGGCTGGCGCTTTTCAGACCCAACCGCTGCCAGATCTGCGCGGTAAAATTCGCCACCGAGGTCTTGCCATTGGTGCCCGTGACGGCAGCGATGTGCCGGGGTTGCGCACCGAAAAACGCGGCAGCCATCAGCGCCAGCCGTCGCCGCGGATTGGCATCGGTAACAAAAGCGATCTGCTCGGCGAAGGCCGGATCGACGTGATCGCTCAGCACCGCCACGGCACCCTTGGCGCGCGCGTCGGGGATGAAGCGATGGCCATCCGCCTGCGTGCCCTTCAGGGCGGCGAAGACATAGCCCGGGCGCACGGCGCGACTGTCCGCCGTCAGGCCGGCGATGTCGAGCGACGCGGCGCGCGGGTCGAGGCTGAGATCGGCGCAGAGATCACTGAGACGCAAGTTTCTTCTCCTGCGTCCGGCCGGTGACAGTGACATTCGGGTTGCTGAAATTGGGCATCGGCTGGCCGGGGACCGGCACATACATTGCCTGCTTGAGCGCCGGCGAGCTCTCGTCCACCGGCGGCACGCCAAGCAGCGGCGCGATGCGGCTGATGATGCGGCCGGCGGCCGGCGCCGCAGTCCAGCCGGCGGTGGCGAAACCGTAGGTGCTCTTGTTGCCCTTCGGTTCGTCGATCATCACCTGCACGATGTAGCGCGGGTTATGCATCGGGAAGCCGGCAACGAAGGTGTTGAAGTTGGCCTTCTTGTTATAGCCGCCGCGCTCGTTGACCTTTTCCGACGAGCCAGTCTTGCCACCGACCAGATAACCTTCGACATCGGCCTTCTTGCCGGTGCCCTCTTCGACCACCAGCAGCATCAGCTTGCGCATCACATCGCTGACGTCGCGCCGGATCACCTGGCGGCCCGGCGCCGGCATGCCGGGCGGGCGCTTGATCAGGGTCGGCGGATGCAGCACACCGCCGTTGACGATGGCCGCCGTGGCGGAGGCGAGTTGCAGCGGCGTGACTGAGAGTCCATGACCGAAGGAGATCGTCATGGTTTCGACCGTCTTCCAGTTGCGCGGCACCAGCGGCCCGCCCACTTCGGGCAATTCGATGGCCGGCTTGTTCAGCATGCCCATGCGCTGCATGAATTCGCGCTGGCGCTCCGGCCCGACATCGACGGCCATCTTGGCCGAGCCGATGTTGGAGGAGTACATGAAGATTTCCGGCACGCTGAGCCAGCGCTTCTTCGGATGATCGTCCTTGATGGTGAAGCGCGAAATCTGAATCGGATGAGTGGCATCATAGCCGCCGCTGAGCTTGACGCTGCCGTAATCCAGCGCCATTGCCGTGTTCAGCGTCTTCATGGTCGAACCCATTTCATAGACGCCCAGCGTGATGCGGTTGAAACGCGATTCCTTGCTGGCAGTACCGGGTTCGGCCGGATCGAAATCCGGCAGGCTGACCATGGCGATCACCTCGCCTGTATGGACGTCGAGCACAATACCGCCGCCGCCAATGGCGTTGAAGAACTCGACCGCCTTCGCGATCTCGTCGCGCACGACATGCTGCACGCGGATATCGATGCTCAGCTCCAGCGGATCGCCCGTGCGGGATGGATCGCGCAACTGCTCGTCGAAATACTGCTCGACACCGGAAATGCCCTTGCCGTCGATATCGGTATAGCCCAGCACATGCACGGCCAGCGGGCCCTGCGGATAGACGCGGCGCTGCTCGTTGTGGAAATACAAACCCGGAATGCCGAGACGGTTGACCTCATACTGTTCGCGCGGCGTGAGGCCGCGCTTGAGCCAGACGAAGCTCTTGCCCGAGGCCAGCTTGGCCTGCACCTCGCCGGCTGGCAGCTCCGGCAGAGCCTGGGCCAGGCGCGTGGCCGCCTCCACGGGATTCAACACCTTGCGCGGATCGGCATACAGCGAGGCGATCTTCAGATTGGTGGCCAGGATATTGCCGCCGCGGTCAACGATGGGCTGACGCTCCATCAGCGCGGTCTTGGCAATCAGCTCCGGGTTGACGCCGCGCGCCACTGCCGGCTCGCTCGCCCCGCGCAGCACGGTGAGTTCCACCAGTCGGCCGGCCAGCACGATAAAGGCCAGCGAGAAGAGACCGATGCCAATCACCAGGCGACCGCGGCTGGCCTCCAGCGCCTGCTTGGCGGCACCTTCCAGACGCACCAAAGCCGGATTGCCGGGAATGTCGGCCGGCGTGCATGGCGGCCTGGGTTTCGCCTGACGACGGAACAGCGCCATCACTGGGCCCTCCGCGTGTCAGCGGCCGGGCGCTGCATGGCGCCTAGCACGGCGGCAACCTCGGCGTCGAAATTCATGGCCGGTGCGGCTGCGGGCGGCGCGGCGTCGGGCTTGGCGGCAACCTGCATCGGCGGCGCGGCCGGCGCCGGCGCAATGGCAGCGGCCGCCGGCTGGGCCGGCGGCGCGGCAGGAGCCGACGCCATCGGCGGCAGGGCGGGAACGGGCGCGTTCGACATCGGCTGGCCGCGCTCCTGCCGCCAGGGCAGAGCTTCGATGGCCACGATATCCTTCGCCGTGGCGGGGCGCATCTCCAACAGGCGCTGGGCCTTGTCCTGAAGATATTCCGGGCGGGTGAGATAACTCCATTCGGCCTGCAGCACGCCGATGGTCTCGCGCTCCTGGCTGAGCGCGCGATTCATCTCGATCAGCTCCTCCTCCAGCCGCTGCACCTCGTAGGACAGCTGATAGAGGCCGAACGACACAGCGGCGAGCAGCAGCAGGGCAATAAGGGAGAGGCCGCGGCTCATGCTGCCTCCCGCATGTCATCGTCGGGCCAGGGCGCGGCGGCCGTGCGCCTTGCGGCGCGCAGCTTGGCCGAACGGGCGCGCGGATTGCCGGCCAGTTCGGCCTCGCCCGCGGTGACCGCGCCCTTGTGCAGCAACGCAAAGGACGGCGCCCGCGCCGCGCCGGCTGCCTGCGGCAGGTGGCGCGAGGCGCCGGCCTGCTTGCCGCTGCGACGATCGAGGAAGCGCTTGACCACGCGATCTTCCAGCGAATGGAACGACACCACGGCCAGGCGGCCGTCGGGTTTCAGCAGGGATTCCGCCGCTACCAGGCCGCGCCTGAGTTCGCCCAGCTCATCGTTCACCACGATGCGCAGAGCCTGGAAGGTGCGGGTCGCCGGATGGATCCCGGGCGCGGCACGCACAACACGGGCCACGATCTCGGCCAACTGGCGGGTGCGGGTGATCGGGGCGTCGGCGCGGGCCGCAACGATGGCCCGGGCCACGGCACGGGCGCGGCGCTCCTCGCCGTACAGATAGATGATGTCGGCCAGCTCGGCTTCGTCGCGGCCATTCACGATATCGGCAGCCGTCTCGCCTGCAGCGCCCATGCGCATGTCGAGCGGACCATCCTGCTGGAAGGAAAAGCCGCGTTCGGCCTGGTCGAGCTGCATCGACGATACGCCGATATCCAGCGCCACGCCGTCCACTGCCTTCACGCCGATGCCGGCCAGCAGCTCGGCCATGTCGCCGAAGCAGCCTTCCAGCAGGCGGAAACGATCGGGATACAGCGCACTGAGCCGGTCGGCATGCACACGCACGCTCGGGTCGCGATCGATGCCGATCACCTGGCACCCCGCTGCCGCCAGAAGGGCAGAACTGTAACCTCCCGCACCGAACGTACCGTCCACTACCAGATCGCCGGCGCCGGGATTCAACGCCGACACCACCTCCGCACACATCACCGAAAGATGGGCTGTCCTTGCGGCTTTTTCGTGGCCGGTTTGCGGGGCGGTGCGGGAGACATCCGCCGCACTCACGGTTTGCCCTCCCCGCGCAGATACGCGGCTGCCTTGGCGCGCGCCTCGGCGGCGCGGCTTTCCCAGGCCTTGGGCTCCCAGATCTGGAAGGAATGGCGCCGGCCGACGAATACCGCCTCGCCCGGAGCGGCCAGGCCGGCATGATCGAGGAATTGCGCCCCGAGCTGGATGCGGCCTTCCTGGTCGAGATTCAGTTCGCTGAGAAACGGCAGCAGGCCGTCGATCAGCATCTCTCGTTCGGGATGCAGGTCCGGCAGCTCGTCGATGCGGCGATTGACGCCGTCGAGATAGTCGCGACCACCGGCCACCAGGGCAGGCGCGGCGATGTCCGGTCCCAGAATCAGGCCGCCTTCCGGCTGCTTGCGGGACAGCAGGGCGCGATACGGCGCCGGCACGGACACCCGTCCCTTCGCGTCGATCCGGTTCCGAAAGGTTGAGAGGAATAACTCCACTCAGCCGCCCCCAAAGCTGCATCCCTGGTCGCACACCCCCCTCGGGTGGCCATAACCTGGGATAAGATGGGGTAACATGGGTTTATATGGGCGTCAATGGATTTTAACGGTTTTGAATGGCGATTCCCGCCAATGATCACGGGCACTTGCATGAAATACGATCCTATAAATATCATGATTTGTTCGATTAATATTCTTATGATCTTTGCTTGTCTCCCGTCGCCGCTCCGTTTACACATCGATGCAGGGAGCGCCAGCGGCAAGCAGGCCACCCATCGTGGTGCCACAACCCAAAGAAAGCCTAGATGCGGGCAATTCTCTTCTTATGCTCGATGCTGCTGGCTGGCCTGGCGGCCATCGACAAGGCCGTCGCCCAGGGCGCCGTGAACGAATTCCTGCCCCGCGATGCCCCCGCGCTGAAGCGCTTCGCCATCGTCGCCGGCACCGCCAACAACCAGTGCTTCACGGCCCAACTGGTGAACAACGACCCCAAGCGCGTTCGGGCCGCCGCCCTGCTCTCGCCCTGCGAATTCAATATCGACAACCAGAGCCAGGGCTTTTTCATCAGCCGCCCCCTGCAGCCGGATGGCTATCAGATTTTCTTCGCCGCCAACCCCGCCTACTGCCTGGCGATGGAGCCGCGCAGCCAGTTGCTGGTGGTGTCGGCCTGCGCGCTCAACACCTCGATGCTGGAGCAGTTGCCGCAATTGTGGGACATCAAGGGCGGCGGTCTGTCGCTGAAAGGCACCGACGGCAAGAAATGGTGCCTCGACACCCGGGCCAAGCAGGGCTTCTCGGCGATCTTCGAGCCGCATTTCACCGAATGCCCGGAGCAGATTCCGGATGCCTTCCTGCTGCGCGTGAACCGCTGACAAACGCGGTCTTAGCGGCGGAATGAAGGTGCCAGACGGCCTGTAAGCCGGGTTCTGTCCCCCTGCCAAGAATCGCTTCCTGGGCAGGATGGACGGCCATTCCTCTGGGACGCCCGTTACCGGACGCCTCGCGCGACCGACCCGGATGGCAAGCCGAAAACCGCTCCGCAGGCTTGCACCTGCCGCCATCCCTATTTGGTCTTGCTCCCGGTGGGGTTTGCCGTGCCGCTTCCGTTACCGGTCGCGCGGTGCGCTCTTACCGCACCCTTTCACCCTTGCCATGAGATCCGGAGACGTCATGGCGGTCTGCTCTCTGTGGCACTGTCCCTGGGGTCGCCCCCGCCGGGCGTTACCCGGCACCGTGTTTCCGTGGAGCCCGGACTTTCCTCGACACCTTGCCCAAAAAGGCAGATGGCGCGGCCGTCCAGCCGTCTGGCACCGGGCACAGGTAGGCGCATGCGTGCCCGCCGTCAAGACGAATGAATCAAGAAGCCTTGTCCGAACAGGCCCGGCGCATGTTGACCTGCGTGGAGATGTGATGGATCAGGCTGGTGGTTTCGGCATCGCTGACACCATCGACCTGGGATTGCCGGTAGCGCCGCTGGAAGGCACGCACCACCGCTTCGGTGAGCGGATCGTAGACCCCGCTGCCCTCGATGCCATAGCCGATGCGATCCAGCGCCACCTGCAATTCCAGCACCGCACCGCCGCGGTCGCCTGGCTGCAGGGCCGGCGCATGCTGCGACACGGTGAAGTCCCAGGCCGGCCAGCGGCCGAAGCCTGCCGCCGCCAGCCGGTGCCAGGGGAACAGCTCGCCCGGATCTTCCTTGCGCTGCGGCGCGATATCGGAATGTCCGACATAATTGCCCGGCATCACCTCGTATCGCGTGGCGATATCCCGCAGCAGTTCCAGCAGCGCATCGATCTGCGCGACCGGGAATTCGCGATAGCCGAATTCGTGGCCCGGATTGACCAGCTCGATGCCGATCGAACGCGCGTTGACGTCGCGGATGCCGCGCCAGAACGACACCCCGGCATGCCAGGCGCGTTTGTCTTCTGATACGAGACGATAAATCCCGCCATCCTCGTCGATCAGATAATGCGCACTCACTTTGGCTTCGGGATCGCACAAGCGCTGCAAGGCGGCTTCGGCTGTCGGCATGCCGGTATAGTGCAGCACGACAATGTCGACAGGCCGCCGCCCGCTGCGTTCATCGAAATTCGGCGAAGGGTGATCGATCACACGCATGACCCGTTACTCGCCAGCTACCTTGCCAATGACCTTGTCGGGCGCTTCCGCCGGCGTCAGCCCGCGTGCTTCCGCCGCCTTGGCCTCGCGCAATGTCACGATCAGCACGCCGATAATTGTCATGGCTGATCCGGCTATCACGCGCAGGCTCAGGCTCTCGTCGAGAAAGACGATGCCGGACAGGATGCCAAGAATCGGCGCCAACGTGAAACCGGGATTGACCACGCTGACCGGATAGCGGCGCAGCAGGAAATAGGCACCGCCATGGCCAATCAGCGAAACGCCGACGACCGCATAGCCCACGGTAGCCCATCCTACCCAGTCTGCCGCAAGCGCGCTCTCCACCTGATTGTTCTCGGCCACAAAAGAGATCAGTAGCAGGCTCGGCGCGCTGACCATGCCAACCCAAGCCTGCATCGAGAATGTATCCACGTCGCGGATCCGGCGCACCAGGATCTGGCCATAGGACATTGCCAGGACGCTACCGATGCAGAACAGGATCGCAGCCTGGTAGCCCATCACTTTCGGATCGAAACTGATCACCATGGTTCCCATGAAGGCCAGGGCGATGCCCGCGCCCCGCTTCCAGCGCACCCGCTCCCCCAGCATCGCCCACGCCATTAGGGTCGAGACCGGCACGCCCAGTTGCACCACCACGGCCACCACCGCCACATCGTCGGCCAGGGCGATACCGTTGAACATCAGCGCGAAATGCAGGGTGCCCATGAACAGCGCGGCGGGCAAAACCAGATGCATCTGCCCCTTCTGCCACTTCAGCCAGGGCGCCATGAGCAGCGCGAGGCCCAGAAACCGCATCCCCGTGAAAAACACAGGAGGAAACTGCGTCACGGCAATCTTCGAGGCGACGAAATTATAGCCCCAGATGGCGCAGATCAGCAGCATCAGGGCAAGGTGCTGGGGCTTCATGGGCGGGGACCCTAGCAAACCCAGCCGGTCAGGGGCTACGCTTCTTTCCGATATGGTTATGCGCAGGACGCAAGGGGGGTATGCACGGGCTTTCCAGCCGACGCGCGATGCCCGTCTTTGCGGCAGCGCAGAACAGCAAACAGGCAAGCCATGACGAAAACCAGAGCACCCGCAAAACAGCCCAGAGCCGGCACCGGCGCAACGCCGCAGCGCCGCCGCCCCATCGTCTCCTCGGCCCATCTGGCCAGTGAGAAACTGACGGCGCTGAGCGAATTCGAATTCGCCCTGATGATGAGCGGCAATGCCTTTGCGCGCTGGATCGTGCGCTGCATGACGGCGGCGGGCCAGCCCGACCTTGCCGCCCTGGACGTCATGGTGCTGCACAGCGTGAACCACCGGGACCGCCCGAAACGGCTGGCCGATCTCTGTCTGGTCCTGAATGTCGAGGACAGCCACACGGTGAATTACGGTCTTAAGAAGATGGTGCGCCTGGGCCTGGTCAGCGGCGAACGGCGCGGCAAGGAGATCTTTTATTCGACCACCGCCAGGGGCCGGGCATTATGCATGGAATACCGCAAGATCCGCGAGGAACTGCTGGGCGAGGCCTACGCCCTGATCGGCCAGCCCCAGAGCCAGGCCGACCTGTCCAGGATCGCCGACCTGATGCGGATCCTGTCTGGCATGTATGACCAGGCCAGCCGGGCGGCCGCCTCGCTGTGATCCGCCTCGGATACGTTGACAATTTGTCAACGTTTTGTAAGCGTGTGGCCTCGCCCTAGTCTTGGCCGAAACCTTCCGGAGCCCCGCATGACCCAGCCCGCATCCACCGCGACCGCCCCCGGCCAGTGGGAATTCTGGATCGACCGCGGCGGCACCTTCACCGACATCGTCGGCCGCAAGCCCGATGGCGGCATCGTCACCCACAAGCTGCTGTCGGAGAATCCAGAGCGCTACAAGGACGCCGCCGTTCAGGGCATCCGCGACCTGCTGGGCCTGAAGGCCGGCGATCCGCTGCCCAAGGGCAAGATCGCGGCCGTCAAGATGGGCACCACGGTGGCCACCAACGCGCTGCTCGAGCGCAAGGGCGACCGCGTGCTGCTGCTGGTCAGCGAGGGCTTCGCCGACCAGCTCCGCATCGGCTACCAGACCCGGCCGAAGCTCTTCGCGTTGCACATCCAGCTGCCCGAAATGCTGTACGAGCGGGTGGTGGAAGTGCCAGAGCGCGTGCGCAACGACGGCAGCATCGAAACGCCGCTGGACCTGGCTGCAGCCGAAAAGGCGTTGAAGGCCGCCTATGCCGATGGCATCCGCAGCGTGGCGATCCTGTTCATGCATGGCTACCGCTACACCGCCCATGAGGCGAAAGTGGCCGAACTGGCGCGCAAACTGGGCTTCACACAGATCTCGGCCAGTCATCAGGTCTCGCCGCTGATCAAGTTCGTCAGCCGCGGCGACACCACGGTGGTGGATGCCTATGTCTCGCCGATCCTGCGCCGCTACGTGAACCAGGTGGCCGATGAGCTGGATGCGGCCAATACGGCCCTGCGGCTGATGTTCATGCAGTCGAATGGCGGCCTGGCGGACGCGCATTTCTTCCAGGGCAAGGACAGCATCCTGTCGGGCCCGGCCGGCGGCGTGGTCGGCCTGGTCGAAACCTCGACGCGGGCGGGTTTCGACAAGGTGATCGGCTTCGACATGGGCGGTACGTCCACGGATGTGAGCCATTATGCCGGCGAATACGAACGCGCCTTCGAGACAATGGTGGCCGGCGTGCGCATGCGCGCGCCGATGATGATGATCAACACCGTGGCGGCCGGCGGCGGCTCGATCCTGCATTTCGACGGCGCGCGCTATCGCGTGGGGCCTGACTCGGCCGGCGCCAATCCCGGTCCGGCCTGCTACCGCCGCGGCGGGCCTTTGGCGGTGACCGACTGCAACGTGGTGCTGGGCAAATTGCAGCCCGATTTCTTCCCCGCCGTGTTCGGCCCCAATGGCGACCAGCCGCTGGATGCCGAGGTGGTGAAGCAGAAATTCGCCGAGCTGCAGGCGCGCGTGAAGGCCGAGAGTGGCGATACCCGCTCGATCGAGGAGATGGCCGAGGGCTTTCTCGCCATCGCCGTCGAGAACATGGCCAACGCGATCAAGAAGATTTCGGTGGCGCGCGGCTATGACGTAACCAAATACGTACTGTCCAGCTTCGGCGGCGCCGGCGGCCAGCATGCCTGCCTGGTGGCCGATGCGCTGGGCATGACGGAAGTGCTGTTGCATCCGCTGGCCGGCGTGCTGTCGGCCTATGGCATGGGCCTCGCCGACCAGCGCGTGCTGAAGGAGAAATCGGCCGAGGTGACGCTGGAGCCCGCCGCCCTGCCCGGCCTGGCCAAGGAACTCGACGCGCTGGCGGATGAATCGCGCAACGACATGCTGAAACAGGGCGTGGCGCCTGAGAAGATCACGGTGATCCGCAAGCTGCATGTGCGGTATGGCGGCTCGGACTCTGCCCTTGAGGTCGAGTTCGGCGACATGGCCACGATCAAGGCCGCCTTCGAGGCGGCGCATCGCCAGCGCTTCGGCTTCATCAGCCCGGAGAAGGTGCTGATCGCGGCCTCCGTCGCCGTCGAGGTTGTGGGCCGGGGCGAACGCGCGCCGGATGCTGTGGAAGGGATCGTCGATCCGCGCGATCAGGCGGCAATTCCGACCCTGGCGAGCCGCAAGGCCTACATGGCCGGAGCCTGGCGCGACACGCCGGTTTACGACCGCGCCGCCCTGCGGCCGGGCGAGACGATCAAGGGCCCGGCCATCGTGATCGAGCCGACCAGCACCATCGTGCTCGAACCGGGCTGGCAGGCCCGCCTGACCGAGCGCCGCGACCTGGTGCTGAAACGCATCGAGGCCCTGCCCGCCCGCAAGGCGATCGGCACCGATGTCGATCCGGTCATGCTGGAGATTTTCAACAACCTGTTCATGTCGATCGCCGAACAGATGGGTTCCGTGCTGGAAAAGACCGCCTATTCGGTGAACATCAAGGAACGGCTGGATTTCTCGTGCGCCATCTTCGATCTCGACGGCGAGCTGATCGCCAACGCGCCACATATGCCGGTGCATCTGGGGTCGATGTCGGAGAGCATCAAGACCATCATGCGCAAGCGCGCCGGCCAGATGAAGCCGGGCGACGTGTATATGCTGAACGCGCCCTATGCCGGCGGCACCCACCTGCCCGACGTCACCGTCATCACCCCGGTCTTCGACAAGGCCGGCAAGGACGTGCTGTTCTACCTGGGCAGCCGCGGCCATCACGCCGATATCGGCGGCACCACGCCGGGGTCGATGCCGCCCGACAGCAAGACGGTGGAAGACGAGGGCGTGCTGCTCGATAACGTGCTGCTGGTGGATGGCGGCCGGTTCCTGGAAGCCGAGACCATCGCCATCCTGAAATCCGGCAAGTATCCCTCGCGCAATCCGGCGCAGAACATCGCCGACCTGAAGGCGCAGATCGCCTCCTGCGAGAAGGGCGCGCAGGAACTGCGCAAGATGGTGGACCAGTTCGGCCTGGATGTCGTGCGCGCCTACATGCGCCACGTGCAGGACAATGCCGAGGAGTCCGTGCGCCGGGTGATCAGCCGCCTGAAGGATGGTGCGTTCACCTATCCGATGGACGACGGTTATGAGATCAGGGTCAAGGTGACGGTCAACCACAAGGACCGCACGGCGAAGATCGACTTCACCGGCACCTCGGGCCAGCACCCGACCAACTACAACGCGCCCAAGGCCGTCTGCGTGGCGGCCGTGCTGTATGCCTTCCGCTGCCTGGTGGATGCCGACATCCCGCTCAACGGCGGCTGCCTCAAGCCGCTGGAGATCGTGATCCCCGAGGGTTCGATGCTCGATCCGGTCTATCCGGCCGCCACGGTGGCAGGCAATGTCGAGACCAGCCAGTGCATCACCGATGCCCTGTTCGGCGCACTGGGCGTGATGGCCGCGGCCCAGGGCACCATGAACAACTTCACCTTCGGCAACAACGACTACCAGTATTACGAGACGATCTGCGGCGGCAGCGGCGCGGGGCCGGATTTCGATGGCTGCGATGCCGTGCATACCCACATGACCAACGCGCGCCTGACCGACCCGGAAGTGCTGGAATTCCGCTTCCCCGTGCTGCTGGAAAGCTTCCGCATCCGGCGCGGCTCGGGCGGCAAGGGCCGGCACAAGGGCGGCGACGGCACCATCCGCCGCATGCGCTTCCTCACCGACATGACCGCCACGCTGCTCTCCTCGCACCGCACGGTGCCGCCCTTCGGCCTGGAGGGCGGCGGCAATGGCGAGACCGGCCGGCAATGGGTGGAGCGCGCCGCGACCGGCGCGAAGGAGCCCATGGAAGGACGCTGCTCGACGCCGATGAAACCGGGCGACGTCTTCGTGATCTCGACCCCCTCGGGCGGCGGCTTCGGCAAGGCGGCCGACCTGAAGCAGGCGGCGGAATAGCCTACAAGCGTATTCATCTGCGCGTTCCGGGCCGGAATGATATCAGTGATATCATGGATATCATTCCGGCCCTTTTGCGGCGTTTTTCGACGTGATCAGGCATTCCCTGACAGTTTGCGGCGGAAGCTGCTGCCGGCCATCGTGTGCTCTCCGTTTTCTGCGAATTTGCCTCGTTTTGCCGCATTTTAGCCGGCCAGCCCCAAGCGGCTGGACAGGCCATCAAGGAACATATATGGAACTCTATCCATCCTGATCAACCGGATCGACCGATGGCCGACGCCCTGAAGGAGTTCTACAACGCCGCCGTCGTGGCCGGCATCGCGCAGCGCGTCAGCGCGGCGCATCCGGCTTTTCCGGCCGATCATTTCCGCAAGCACGTGATGGCCGTGCTGCCGCCGCTGTCTTTGATGCAGCGGGCGCGGGCCATTGCCGATGCGCTGCGCCAGCATCTGCCGCAGGATTACCCCGCCGCGCTGGAAATCCTGCTGAACAGCCTGGCGGGCGATGACCATACAGGCGGCATCGACGGCATGGGCGGATTCCGCCATCTGCCGCTGCTGAATTTTGTCGGCGCCTATGGACTGGACCACCCTGGCCTGTCGCTGAACGCCCTGCGCGAGATGACCAAGCATTTCAGTGCGGAATTCGACATCCGTTATTTCATCGAGCGGCATTACGACCTGACCATGACGACCGTGCGGGGCTGGACCGACGACCCGCACTGGGCGGTGCGGCGGCTATGCTCGGAGGGGCTGCGCCCGCGCCTGCCCTGGGGTTTGCGGCTGAAACGTTTCATCGCCGACCCCAGGCCGGTGCTGGAAGTCATCGAGAGCCTGCGCGCCGATGCGCACGACTCCGTGCGCCGCTCGGTGGCCAACAACCTGAACGACATCGCCAAGGACAACCCCGATGCCGTGATCACCACGACACGCCGCTGGCAGGCCGAAGACCGCGACGGCACGGCCGATGCGGTGCGCCATGGTCTGCGCAGCCTGGTGAAAAAAGGCGACCGCCGGGCCCTGGCCCTGCTGGGTTTTGATCACCGGGCGCCCGTCACGGCCCTGGATTTCGCCATCGCCAAGGCGCGCTACCGCGTGGGCGACCGGCTGAGCTTCCATATCGGCCTGCGCCATGACGGAAAGAAGCCAGCGAAGCTGTCGGTGGATTACGCCATCCACTGGCGCAACGCCCGCGGCGGATTGCAGGCCAAGGTGTTCAAGCTGGCCAAGCCTATGCTCGGCCCGGGCGAAACCGTGACGCTGGAAAAAACGCATTCGCTCAAGCCCATCACCACGCGCCGCTATTACGCCGGCGAACACAAGGTCGAAATCCTGGTGAACGGGCAGAGCGTGGCGGAAGGGACGTTCAGGCTGCTGCTGTAGTTTTCAGGCTGTCACGCGCGGCAGGCCCAGCGCCTTGGCGATCTGCAGGGCCGATTCCGCCGGTTTGAGCTTGGCGGTGTCGATGGTTACGTCCGCCTTCGGCATATGGGCGGTGCTGAAAACATTGGCGGCCTCCAGCTTCTCGTATTCCTCATGCGAGGTGAGCTTGCCGGTATTGCGCCGGGATTTGTTGTCGATGCGGCGGTAGACTTCCTTCATCGGGCAGGTCAGTTCCACAAAATGCACCCGACTGCCGGCGCCGGCCACAATGTCGATGGCACGGTCGACGAAATTCTTGCGCACCGTGGTCTCCGGGGCGAAGGTGAAGATCAGGCCCGGCAGCCTGGCCTTGGCGGCCTGCTCGAAGACAGACAGCCAGATTTTCTCGCGCAGCTCGACGAATGGCGGGCTGCCGAATTCGAAAACCGGCAGCAGCAAGTCCACCGTCATGTGGTTGTGAAACAGCTTGTACCCGGTCAGCGCCGCCAGCTCGCGGGCGACGGTGAGTTTGCCGGTGGCCGGCTTGCCATAGATGAAGACCAGTTTCATGGGCCTGTCGCGATGAGCTGCTGCATGCCGCAATCTTGCCACAGGTCTCTGCATGATCGGAACCCTCGGAAGACAAGGGGACATCGTCCTGGCCCGCAGATCCGGCATCCTCGTGCTGCTGTTCGGTTTCGCCGCCGGCGATGCATGGGCGCAAACTGCCCTGCCCGACTGCCCGCTTTTCCTCAGCGCGGCAGCGCCGGCCTATTGCAGTATCGAGCCGACATCGCCCGCCGGGACACAGGAAGCCTTTTCTCCGCTCCGTTTCGATCCCGATGCCGGCCTGCGCCTGCTGGAACGTCGGCCGATCTTCGCGCCGGGCGACATCGCGCGCGCAGACAACCCGCAACCCTTCTACGACCGCGACCCGGATGGCGACCTGAAACTGCGGATCTACAGCGAAGAGCTGGCTGCCCTGCAACCGGGCAGCATCACGGCCGATCATGACCTGCCGATCTTCGGCGGCCTGCATCTCAGCAATGTCAGCAGCGTCAGCCAGGACGAGCATGGTGAAGACCCGCAGGCCAGATCCATCGACAGCCGTCTCGGCCTGGCCTACGAGGAATACGGCATCCGTTTCAGGGTGAACCCCGCCGCCGCCGTCAACTGGGGCGAGCTGGCCGGCAGCGCCAGTCGGCGCGTGGGCATCGACAACCAGATATCAACCACGCTGACCCAGGATCTGACGCTGACGCTGTCGTCCGGCTTTGACGCGCAGTTCCATCCCGGCAACCCGGCGGCCGACAGCAGCAGCGAACGCCACCGCATCGCCCTGGCTCGCCATTTCGCCAGCGGCTGGCGCCTGGGTAGCTCGCTACAGCGACGTACCGAATATGGCTACCAACAGGAAAAAGACCTCAACATCCTTGGCCTGATGGTGGGCGTGCCGCTTGGACAGGATCTTACGCTCACGGCCAGCCACGAATTCGGCCTGAGCGAAAAACGGGATTTCAGCACCGGAAGCGCACTGCCGATTGCCGGCAACCGACAAAGCCTGGACCTGCAACTGCACTGGACGCCGGCGGCGCTCGCCAGCCGCGCCATGACCCTGATGGCCGGCTACAGCCTCAGCCAGGAGGCCACCGATGGCGTGGCCGACCCGTTCCTCACCCAGGCCCGGCTCAATCTGGCGATGAAGTTCTGATGTTTCGGTATTGCTCAAAGAAGTGAAAAATGTTTCACTTCTTTGCAGGAAGGAACACGGCATGGCCTATCGCCGCACCGAGACCGTAGTGGCGCGTCTGGCGGAAACACGCGAACGCATCGTTGTGGCTGCCCTGAAGCTGGTCGCGAAGGAAGGTTATGGCGGCGCCGGGATTCCGGCGATTGCCGCCGAGGCCGGCCTGAGCACCGGCGCGCTGTATCGCTATTTCCCCTCCAAGGCCGAGCTGTTCGACGAAGTCTTCCGCCGCGGCTCGCAGCGCGAGATCGATGTCTGCGCCGAGGCCGCCAGCCAGCCCGGCCCGGCGCGCCAGCGGCTGGCCCGCGTGGTGGAGGTGTTTGCCCGCCGCGCCCTGAAAGGCCGCCGGCTGGCCTATGCCCTGCTGGCCGAACCGGTCGATCCGCTGATCGAGGCTGAACGCCTGCGCTATCGCCTGCCCTATCGCGATATCTTCGTCGGCATCATCGAGGATGGCATGAGGGCGGGCGAGATCGCCGAGCAGGATGCACTGCTGACCGCCTCGGCCATCGTCGGCGCGCTGAACGAGGCCCTGATCGGCCCGCTGGCGCCGCAGGCAAAGAAAACCGACCAGGAGAAGCTGATCCATGGCCTGGCGCTGTTCTGCGTGCAGGCCTTGGGACCGATGCCTGGCCGAAAATTATAAGAATGAAAGGAAACGCCATGACTGCCGCCGCCTACGAGACCCATGAGGTGCTGAACCAGCCGCCAGCTCTGGAGAACTACAACCTCTTCACCAGCGACCACGCCCTGATGGAAGCCGCCGAGCGCAATGGGGCCGCCTGGGCGAAGGACCGCCTCACCGTTTATGGCAGCCGGCTGGGCGCTGCCGAAACCATCGAGATGGGCCGGCTGGCGCATAAGTTTCCGCCGCAGCTGAAACTGTTCGACCGCTTCGGCCATCGCCGCGACGAGGTGGAATTCCATCCGGCATGGCACGGCATCATGAGCCTGATCATCGGCGAAGGCCTGCATTCCGCGCCCTGGGCCGAGCCGAAGGCGGGTGCCCATGTGGCGCGCGCGGCCGCCTATATCATGCATGCCCAGATCGAACCGGGCAGCCAATGCCCCACCACGATGACCTATGGCTGCGTGCCGGCGATCAAGCGCGACGCGACGATTGCCGCCGAATGGCTGCCCAAGATCTATTCGCGGCAATACGATCCGGCCAACAAGCCGGTGGCGCAGAAGACCAACGCGCTGATCGGCATGGGCATGACCGAAAAACAGGGTGGTTCGGATGTGCGCGCCAACACCACCAAGGCGGCGCCGGTCGGTGCGGGCGGGCCAGGCGCGGAATACATCATCAGCGGGCATAAATGGTTTTTCTCTTGCCCGCAGATCGATGCCCATCTGGTGCTGGCGCAATCGCCGGGGGGATTAAGCTGCTTTTTCGTGCCGCGCTGGCTGCCGGATGGATCGAAGAACGCCATCCACATCCAGCGCCTGAAGGAAAAGGTGGGCAACAAGTCGAATGCCTCGTCGGAAGTGGAATTCCATAATGCCCATGGCTGGCTGCTGGGCGAGGAAGGCCGCGGCGTGCCCACCATCATCGAGATGGGCACCTATACGCGGCTGGACTGCGCGCTGGGCTCGGCCGGCCTGCTGCGCGGCGCGGTCAGTCAGGCGTTGCATCACGTGTTCCATCGCCGCGCCTTCCAGCGCCACCTGATCGACCAGCCTTTGATGACCAATGTGGTGGCCGACCTGGCGGTGGAATCGGAAGCCGCGACGGCCTTGGCCATGCGGCTGGCCCGCGCCTTCGACCGTGCCGACAGCGACCCGCAGGAAGCCGCCTTCCGCCGCCTGTGCACGCCGGCGGTGAAATACTGGGTGTGCAAGCGCGCGCCCAATGCCGTGGTGGAAGCCATGGAGGTGCATGGCGGCAACGGCTATGTCGACGAGGGGCCGCTCGGCATGCTGTACAAGGAAATCCCGCTCAACTCGATCTGGGAAGGTTCGGGCAACGTGATGTGCCTGGACGTGCTGCGCGCCCTGCAGAAGAACCAGGACGGGCTGGACGCCTATTTCGCCGAGCTGAATTCGGCCCGCGGCGGCGACCGCCGGCTGGATGCGGCGATTGCCGGCGTGCAGGCGGAATTCGCCGACCTGCAGGAGATCGAGCATCGTGCCCGCCGCGTGGTGGAACGGATGATGGTGACATTGCAGGCCGCCCTGCTGGTGCGTCATTCAGCGCCGGCGGTGGCCGATGCCTTCTGCGCCAGCCGGCTGGACGGCGACTGGGGCCAGGCTTTCGGCACCCTGCCCAAGGGCGTGGATGCGCGCGCCATCGCCGAGCGGGCCAGGCCGGTCTAGTACCAGGGCAGCAGGCTGGTGAGCGAAGCGCCGGCATTCACGGCGCCGATTCCGAGCACGACGAAGCCGGCCGCGCCGGCCAGGCCGACGGCATGGCCGACCAGTGCGCCGAGCCCGTCGCCGGTGAGCAGGCCCAGCGAGATCAGCACGATGCCGAGCGCAAAGGGCAGGTTGCCGAACGGCAGGGGCATGGCGAGCCAAAGCCCCTGCAGGACGATGCCCAAAACCGCCAGCACGAGGCCGAAACCGCTGACCAGCCAGGTCAGGCGCGGCCGGAAATAACGTTCCAGCCGGCGCACGAAGGGAATCGCGAAGGTCATCAGCTTGTGCAGCAGGCCGGGCGGCAGCCGGCGGCGGCCCAGCGTGCCGGGGATCAGGGGCCTGCCGGGCCGAAGCAGCATGCCAAGCGCGACGCAGATCACCAGACTGCCGGTGACGGTGCCCAGCGGCAGGCCGGGCGACGGCAGCAGACCGAGCAGGCCGAGGAACAGCAGCAGCAGCGGCGTCGAACGGTGGGCCAGTATCTGGGTGGCCTGCTGCAGGGTCAGGCCCTCGGTGCGGCCATGGCGCCGCAGGCGCGACAGGTCGCGTGCGATGCTGGCGGGCTCGCGGCTGGGGCCAGGCGGTAATCCGGACATGTCCTTGGTCATGCGGACAGCCTGACGGAGGAATGGGGCGAAAGCGCGGCAGTATTGTTACTGCCGCGCGACGCCGTATGCCCTCAGCCGGGCTGTCCCGATCCGGCCTGACCGCCGGCCTGCCGCTTTTCTGCGGTCAGGATCAGCGAGGCGACGATGCCGGCGGCGATCAGGCCGAGCGTGACGCCGAGCGAAATGCCCGCCGGGATCTTGCCGATGATGTTGACCAGGAAGATCTTGCCGCCGATGAAGACCAGCACGGCGGCCAGGGCGTATTTCAGGTAATGGAAGCGGTGGATCATCGCCGCCAGCGCGAAATACAGGGCGCGCAGGCCCAGGATGGCGAAGATGTTGCTAGTGTAGACGATGAACGGATCCTGGGTGATGGCGAAGATCGCCGGCACGGAATCGACCGCGAAGACCAAGTCAGCGGCTTCGACCAGCATCAGCGCGAGGAACAACGGCGTGGCCCACAGCACCGGCTTGCCGCCAGGCTCCTTGGGCTGGCGCACAAAGAACTGCTGGCCATGCAGCTCCGGCGTCACGCGCATCCGCCGCTTAAGGAACTTGAGCAGCCAGTTGTCGCCCAGATCCTTGGGCTGGTCGGAGGCGAACAGCATCTTGATGCCGGTCAGCACCAGGAAGGCGCCGAAGACATAGAGGATCCAGCTGAATTCGCTGACCAGCGCAGCGCCGAGGCCGATCATGATGCCGCGCAGCACGATCACGCCGAGGATGCCCCAGAACAGCACACGATGCTGATACTGCCGGGGGACCGCGAAATAGCCGAAGATCAGGGCGATGACGAAGACGTTGTCGAGCGACAGGCTCTTCTCGACGAAGAAGCCGGTATACCAGTCCATGCCGGCGGTGGCGCCGAACTGCCACCAGACCCAGCCGCCGAAGATGCAGGCGATGGCGATGTAACCCGCACTCAAGGCCAGGCTCTCGCCCACCTCGATCTCACGCTGCTTGCGGTGCAGGACGCCGAGATCGAAGGCGAGCAGAACGGCGACCAGGCCCATGAAGGCGGCCCAGAGCCAGAGCGGCTTGGTAAGGAATTCGGCGGTAAGAAAAGCGGTCCAGACCGCGAGGAGGATATCCATGCTGGTGCTCCGTATCCGGAATGTGGCGGCGATGGCATCCGACATCGCTGCCGTCCGGAACGCGGCAACCAGAGGGGCCCGAATGCAAACACCGATCTAGGAAGCCGGCCGCCGCCGTCAAGAGGATGGTGCCAAAAAAAAGAGGCGGGGTTTCCCGCCTCTTTTCGCCTGCCCGAACCGGCCGGACTCAGTCTGTTTCCGTGCGCCCCTCGGGATCGCGGATGCCGCGGAAGGTGCGGCTGAGCTGGGCACGGCGCGAGGCCATGTTGAGCAGTTCCACCGCCACCGAGAAGCCCATGGCGCCGTAGATCATGATCTTGGGGATCTCGACGTCGAAGCCCTCGGCCACCAGCGCCATGCCGATCATCACCAGGAACGACAGCGCCAGCATGACGACATTGGGATTCTTGTTCACGAAGCGGGCCAGCGGCTCGGCCAAAGCGACCATGATCGCCACCGACAGCAGCACCGCCACCACCATGATCTCGATCTGGCGCGACAGGCCGATGGCGGTGATCACGCTGTCCAGCGAGAAGACGATGTCGAGCACGGCGATCTGGCCGATCACCGCCCAGAAGGCAGGGTACTTCTTCTTGGCCGGCGCGGCGGACCCGGAATCGGCGCCCGCGCCGGCACCGGCCGGGGCATCGTCTTCCATCTCGTCGCTCGATTTCGGCGTGACGCGCTCATGGATTTCCATGGTCGCCTTCCAGATCAGGAACAGGCCGCCCAGGATCAGCACGAGGTCGCGGCCGGAAATCTCCATGCCGAACACCGTGAACCAGGGCGCGGTCAGCGTGATCAGCCAGGCGGCCGAGAGCAGCAGCATGATGCGGGTGATCACCGCGCCGAGCAGGCCGAGCTTGCGGCCCAGCGGCTGCTGTTCCGGCGGCAGGCGGCTGGTGAGGATGGTGATGAAAATCAGATTGTCGACGGCAAGGACAAGTTCGAGGGCAACAAGGCCGGCCAAAGCCAGCAGGGCCGCCGGTTCGAGGAAAACCGAGAGATCCATATAAATATCCTGGGCGGGGGCTTTTTAAGGAAGCCGTCCGACATCACTGCCATCCCGTACATGGCAGCCAGAGGGGCCCGGACGTGGCCGGCAATCTACCGCGGATTTCGCGGATTTCAAGCCCGAATCAGTCTGCTGCGCCGCTCGCCGCAGCCGATTGCCGCAATTCGCCCCAGGCATGGCGCAAAACCTGCGCCGACCCCCACAGGGCCAGGCCGGCCATGAAGGCCGCCACCGCCAGGTCGGGCCAGGCCGTGCCGGTGGCGAAGACGCCGCTGGCCGCCAGCAGCACGGCGAGATTGCTGAGCGCGTCGTTGCGGCTGCAGATCCACACCGCGCGCAGATTGCTGTCGCCGGTGCGGAAGCGATAGAGCAGCAGCGCGACCAGCACGTTCACCACAAGGGCTGCAAAACCGACTGCGCCCATGGTGAAGGGTTCGGGCACCGTGCCGGCAATCAGGTGGCGGATCACCATGGCGGCGACCCACAGGCCGAACAGGCCCATGGCGATGCCCTTGAGCAGCGCGACGCGCGCGCGCCAGACCAGCGCCATCGACAGCACCGCCAGCGCCAGCGCGTAATTCACCGCGTCGCCCAGGAAATCCACGGAATCGGCGAGCAAGGCGGTGGACCCGGCGGCCAGGCCGGCGCCGATCTCGACCACGAACATCGCGGCATTCAGCACCAGCGCGATCCACAGCACGACGCGCGGACTGCCTGTGCCATGGTCGTGCCCATGGTCATGGCCGTGATCGTCGTGATGGCAGCAGGCAGCGCCCATGTTTCTCAGCCTTTCTCGTCGTGATGCGGCTCGCTGACATGCGCCACCATGTCGGCCAGCATGTGGCGCACATGGTCGTCGGCGATGTCGTAATGGATCTCGCGGCCGCGGCGCATCGCGCGCACCAGCCGCGCTGCCTTCAGCAGCCGCAGGTGATGGCTGGCGAGCTGCGGCGACAGGCCGGCCCGGGCGGCGGCGGCCGTGGCGGCGCTTGGCCCCTGGCAGAGGATCAGCACCAGCTTCAGCCGGCTGGGATCGCCCAGCAGGCGGAACATGTCGGCCAGCAGGTCGGCGCGGTGATCGGCGATAGGTTCAATATTAAACATTTCAATACCTATTTAAATATTTGCCCGATGGCCGTCAACCTCCTTCATCCGCATCGTGACAATCGGCACAATTGTCGTCTCGCCGCCCCCGGATAACCGGGCTATGCTGCGGTTTCAAAACGAAAAAGCCGGTCCGCCGCCATCATGATCCCATACTTGCCACCCTGCCCCTCCAGCCTGCCCGCCGGCAAATCGCAGCCATGATCCGCACCCTGCTGACCGGGCCGCTGGACTATGTCGGCCGCCACGCCACCAAGTTCCTGTTCGGCGGCGTGCTGGTCGGACTCGCCCTGCCGCCGCTGGCGGCATTGCTGCGGCCGGGCCTGGTGGTGTTCCTGCTGCTGCCACTGACCATGGCGCTGATGCGGCTGGACTGGAGCGCCTTCCATGCCTATGCCCGGCGGCCGCTGCTGGTACTGCCGATGGTGGCCTTCCTGCTGCTGGCCTGTCCGCTGCTGGTCTTTGCCGCGCTGCAGCCGCTCGGCCTGCCGCGCCCGCTGATGGAAGCCATCGTGCTGATGGCCGCCGCACCGCCGATCACCGGCACGGTGGCGATCTCGCTGATCCTGGGGCTGGATGCCGCCCTGGCGGTGATCGTGATGGTGATCGCGACCGCGCTGGTGCCCTTCACCCTGCCGCCACTGGCGCTGATGCTGCTCAACATCGAGATCCAGATGTCGCTCGTCGAATTCATGGGCCGCCTGGCGCTGATGGTGGGCGTGGCCTTCGGCGGCGCGTTGCTGGTGCGCTGGCGTGTGAAACCCGAATGGCTGCGCGACAACAGCCGACTGATCGATGGCTGCTCCGTGGTGGCGCTGGTGCTGTTTGCCATCGCCATCATGGACGGCGTTGCGGCCAAGCTGATGGCGCAGCCGGCATATGTGATCCTGGCCACCGTATCGGCCTTCGTCGCCAACCTGCTGTTACAGGCATTGGGATATGTCGTCGGCCGCCATGTCTTCCGCCTAGGCCAGGCCGCGGCGCTGACCCTGGGCATCCTCACCGGCAACTGCAACATGGGCCTGGTGATGGTGTCCCTGGCCGACCGGGCCGTGTTCGACATGGTGGTGTTCTTCGCCATGGGCCAGCTGCCGATGTACATGCTGCCCGGACTGCTGCAGCCGGTGTATCGCCGGCTGGCCGCGCGGCAGATGGGAACCTGAGCCGGCCTGAAGCCGAGAAGGAGCGCGTCATGCCCACCCTGCTGATCACCGGCGCCAACCGCGGCATCGGCCTTGAACTGACCAGACGCTACGCCGCCGATGGCTGGCAGGTGATCGCCTGCTGCCGCGATCCGCAGGCGGCCTCCGCCCTGCAGGCCGTGCCCGGCAAGGTGATCATGGAAACGCTGGACGTCGCCGATTATGCCGCGGTGGACAGGCTGGCCGCCGCCTATGCCGGAACCCCCATCGATCTGCTGCTGAACAATGCCGGCATCTACGGCAATCGCGACGGTTCGCTGAAGATCAGCGATTTCGACACCTATCTGAAGGTGCTGCAGGTCAACAGCGTCGCGCCGATGAAACTGGCCCTGGCCATGCTGCCATCCCTGAAGCAGGCCAAGGCCGCCAAGATCGCCACCATATCCAGCCGCATGGGCTCGATCACCCATGGCAGCGGCGGCTCCTATGTCTACCGCGCGTCGAAAGCCGCCATCAACGCGGCCATGCACAACCTGGCGCTGGACCTCAAACCGGCTGGCATCACCTGCATCGTCCTGCATCCCGGCTGGGTGAAGACCGATATGGGCGGCGCCGGTGCCGATATCGACGTGGCAACCAGTGCTGCGGGCCTGAAACGGGTGGTCGACGGTGCCGCGATGGCCGATACCGGAAAATTCTTCAACTACGACGGCAGCGAAATCCCATGGTGAAGACGATCCTGATCACCGGCGGCAGCCGGGGGATAGGTCGCGCCGCCGCCATCATGGCGGGGCAACGCGGCTGGTCGGTGGGCGTGAATTATGCCGGCAACGAAGCGGCGGCACGGGAGGCTGTGCAGGCGGTGGAGAAGGCTGGCGGCAAGGCCATCGCCATCCGGGGCGACGTGGCGGTGGAAGCCGACGTGATCGCCATGTTCGATGCCACCGAAAAGGCCTTCGGCAAGCTGGACGGCCTGGTGAACAATGCCGGCATCGTGGGACCCAAGCAGCCCTTTGCCGAATATTCACTGGAGCGCATGAAGCGTATCTTCGACATCAACGTGCTGGGTGCCTATCTCTGCGCCCGCGAAGCGGCGCGGCGCATGGCCAAATCGCGCGGTGGCCGCGGCGGCAGCATCGTCAACCTTTCCTCCATGGCTTCGCGGCTCGGCTCGCCCGGCGAATATGTCGATTATGCCGGTTCGAAAGGCGCCATCGACACCATGACCATTGGCCTGGCCCGGGAACTGGCGCCCGACGGCATCCGCGTGAACGCGGTGCGGCCCGGGCTGATCGACACCGAAATCCATGCCAGCGGCGGCCAGCCGGACCGTGCCGCGCGCCTGGGCGCCACCACGCCGATGGGACGCGCCGGTACGGCAGAGGAAGTGGCGGCGGCGATCATGTGGCTGCTGGGCGATGACTGCAATTATCTGACCGCCTCGCTGCTGGACGTGGCGGGTGGACGCTGAGACTCAGAGATAGAGCTTCATGCCGACATGGCTGGCCTTGAAGCCCAGCCTTTCGTAAAGCCGGTGCGCACCCTGGCGGCTGTTGTCGGAGGTAAGCTGCACCAGCCCGCAGCCGCGCTGCCGCGCTCGTTCGATGGCGTGGGCGATGAGCTGCGATCCCAGCCCCTTGCCGCGCAGGGACGACTCGATCCGCACGGCCTCGATCTGGGCGCGCTGCTTGCCCAGGCTGCCCAGTCCCGGCAGCACCAGCAGCTGCAGGCAACCGATGATGCGATCCGATTCATCCAGCGCCAGGATCACCTCGGCGCCGATCCTGTGCAGGCCGTCGAATGCGATGCCGTATTCCGCCGGCAGCGGATCGGCATAACGCTCGCGCATGCCGCCCAGATGATCGTCGGCCAGCAGGCGCACGATTTCGGGCAGGTCGGCCCGCGTGGCCGTGCGGAACTTCACTCCGCCGCCTCGGCATCCGCGCGGGCGGGATCGTAGGCCAGGTTGGGCGCCAGCCAGCGCTCCATGGTGGGCAGATCCATGCCCTTGCGCCTGGCATAATCGGCCACCTGGTCGCGTTCGATCCGGCCGATGCCGAAATAACGCGCCTCGGGGTGGCTGAAATACCAGCCGCTGACGGCGGCAGACGGCCACATGGCAAAGCTTTCGGTCAGCGTGATGCCGGCCTTTTCAGTCGCATCCAGCAGCTTGAACAGCGTTGCCTTCTCGGTGTGGTCCGGACAGGCCGGATAGCCCGGCGCCGGACGGATGCCGCGATATTTCTCCGCGATCAGGTCGTCGTTGGTGAGTGTCTCGCCAGCGGCATAGCCCCAGAATTCCTGGCGCACGCGCTCGTGCATGCGTTCGGCAAACGCCTCGGCAAGCCGGTCGGCCAGGGCCTGGGCCAGGATGCCCGAATAATCGTCGTGTTTCGCCGTGAACTCGCGCTTGATCCAGTCATCCAGTCCGATGCCGGCGGTGACGGCGAAGGCGCCGACATAATCGGCCAGGCCGGTCTCCTTCGGCGCGACATAATCGGCCAGACTGAAATTGGCCCGGTCGCCATCGCGCTTCATCTGCTGGCGCAGCATATGCAGCCGCGCTACCTCCTCGGCCTGAGTCTCATCGGCATAGAGCGCGATGTCATCATCGCCGACCTGCGCCGCCGGCCAGAAGCCGATAACAGCGCGGGCCTTGATCGGCTTTTCCTTAACCATGCGGTCGAGCATCGCCCGGGCATCGCGGAACAGGTTGCGCGCCGCCTCGCCCACCGTGGCATCCTGCAGGATATCCGGGTATTTGCCGCGCAATTCCCAGGAGGCGAAGAAGGGCGACCAGTCGATGCGCTCGATCAGCTCGGCCAGCGGGTAATCGTCGAACACCTGCGTGCCAAGAAAGACCGGGCGCGGCGGCACGTAGCCGTTCCAGTCCAGTTTCTGCTTGTTGCGGCGGGCATCCTGAATGCTCTGGCGCGGGCCGGTATTGCGCTCGCGGGCATGGATGTCGCGGATTTTCTGATACTCGTTGGCGATCTCGCCGGTATAGGTCGGCCGGTCATTGGCCGAGACCAGCTTGCCGGCCACGCCAACGGCGCGCGAGGCATCGGTGACATAGACCACCGGTCCCTTGTAGTTCGGCGCGATCTTCACCGCCGTATGAACCTTTGACGTGGTCGCGCCGCCGATCAGCAACGGCAGATCGAAACCCTCGCGCTGCATCTCGGACGCCACGTAGCACATCTCATCCAGGCTGGGCGTGATCAGGCCGGACAGGCCGATGATATCGACCTTGTGTTTCTTCGCCTCTTCCAGGATGCGCGCGCAGGGCACCATGACACCGAGGTCGATCACCTCATAGTTATTGCATTGAAGCACGACGCCAACGATGTTCTTGCCGATATCGTGCACGTCGCCCTTCACGGTGGCCATCAGCACCTTGCCGTTGGTCTGGGCCGGGCCGGACGCTTTCTCGGCCTCGATGAAGGGCAGCAGGTAGGCGACTGCCTTTTTCATCACGCGGGCGGATTTTACCACCTGGGGCAGGAACATCTTGCCGGCACCGAACAGGTCGCCGACCACGTTCATGCCGTCCATGAGCGGGCCCTCAATCACCTCGAGCGGCTTCGACACGATATGCCGGGCCTCTTCTGTATCCTCTTCGATGAAGTCGGCGATGCCATGCACCAGGGCATGGGTCAGGCGCTCGCGAACATCCTTTTCGCGCCAGCTCAGGTCAGCTTCCTGGGTCTTGCCGGCGCCCTTGAAGCGCTCGGCGATCTCCAGCATGCGCTCGGTGGCATCGGGCCGGCGGTTGAGCAGCACATCCTCGACGCGTTCGCGCAGCTCGGCCGGGATGTCCTCGTAGACCGGCAACTGGCCGGCATTGACGATACCCATGTCCATGCCGGCTTTAATGCCGTGATACAGAAACACGGCATGCATCGCCTCGCGCACGGATTCGTTGCCGCGGAACGAGAACGATACGTTCGAGACGCCGCCCGAGATATGGCAATGCGGCAGATTCTGGCGGATACGCCGCGCACCCTCGAAAAACTCGACGGCGTAGTTGTTGTGTTCCTCGATGCCGGTGGCAACGGCAAAGATGTTGGGATCGAAAATGATGTCTTCCGGCGGGAATCCGATCTTCTCGGTCAGCAGCTTGTAGGCGCGGGCGCAGATCTCGTATTTGCGGTCGGCGGTGTCGGCCTGGCCCTGCTCGTCGAAAGCCATTACCACGGCGGCGGCGCCATAGCGGCGGATCTTGCGGGCCTGCTCCAGGAAAGCGGCCTCGCCCTCCTTCAGGCTGATCGAATTGACGATGGCCTTGCCCTGCACGCATTTCAGGCCGGCCTCGATCACTTCCCATTTCGAGGAGTCGATCATGATCGGCACGCGGGCGATGTCGGGTTCGGACGCGATCAGGTTCAGGTATTTCACCATCGCCGCCTTGGAGTCGAGCATGCCCTCGTCCATGTTGACGTCGATGATCTGCGCCCCGTTCTCCACCTGCTGCCGGGCGATGGCCAGGGCGGCCTCGTAATCGCCGCTGACGATCAGCTTGCGGAACTTGGCCGATCCGGTGACGTTGGTGCGCTCGCCGACATTGATGAAAACGGGTCCATTGAAACCGCGTTTCTCGGCTTCGGGCGAAAAGGCTTCGTCGATATCGGTCATGCGGCAGGCACGGCAAAAGGTTCGAGGCCGGACAGGCGAAGCTGCGGCGGAATGGTGGGGACGCGGCGCGGCTTGACGCCCTTCACGCTCTCGGCGATGGCCCGGATGTGATCGGGCGTGGTGCCGCAGCAGCCGCCGACGATATTGACCAGGCCGGCTTCGGCCCATTCGCGCAGATGCGTGGCGGTGGCATGCGGCGGTTCGTCGTATTCGCCGAACTGGTTGGGCAGGCCGGCATTCGGATAGGCGCTGACCGGCACATCAGCCACGCGGCTGAGTTCGGCCACATAGGGTCGCATCTGCTGAGCGCCGAAGGCGCAGTTGAGGCCGACCGAGAAGGGCCGGGCATGGCGCAGGCTGTTCCAGAAAGCCTCGGTGGTCTGGCCCGACAGCGTGCGGCCGGACAGATCGGTGATGGTGCCCGAGATCATGATGGGCCATTCCTCGCCCAGCTCATCGAACAGCTCGTAGACGCCGAACACGGCGGCCTTGGCATTCAGCGTGTCGAAGATGGTCTCGATCAGCAGCAGGTCGGCGCCGCCCTCGACCAGGCCGCGCGCCTGTTCCTTGTAGGCGTCCTTCAGCTCGTCGAAGGTGATGTTGCGGAAATCCGGCCGGTTGACATCGGGCGACAGGGAGGCCGTGCGGTTGGTCGGGCCGATAGCACCGGCGACGAAGCGCGGTTTCATCGGATCCTGCGCCGTGTATTCGTCGGCGGCCTGGCGGGCCAGCTTCGCGCCCTGTTCATTGATGTCGCGCACGGCGGATTCCAGATGGTAATCCGCCTGGCTGATCCAGGTGCCGCTGAAGGTGTTGGTCTCGATGATGTCGGCGCCGGCGTCGAGATATTCCCTGTGCACGGCCAGGATCACGTCCGGCCGGGTGATGTTGAGGATATCGTGGTTACCCTTCAGGTCGCTGTTGGCGCCCTTGAAGCGGTCGCCGCGATAATCGGCCTCGGTCAGCTTGCGCCGCTGCAGCATGGTGCCCATGGCGCCATCCAGCACCAGGATGCGCTCAGCGGCGGCTTTTTTGAGCGCGGCGCGGCGCGCCTTGCGCTGTTCTTGAGTGTCGAGCATCAGGCCGCCGCCTCCCCGGCAATCGTCGGTTTCGGGCGCACGCCAAGCACATGGCAGATCGCATAGGTGAGATCGGCGCGGTTCAGCGTGTAGAAATGGAATTCGTCGATGCCGGCGGCCAGCAGGCGGCGGCATTGCTCGGCCGCCATATGGGCGGCCACCATGCGGCGGGTCTCCGGGTCCTCGTCCAGGCCATCGAACATGTCGGCCATCCAGGCCGGCACGCTGGCGCCGCAGGCCGCCGAGAATTTCACCACCTGACGGAAATTGGTGACCGGCAGGATGCCTGGCACGATCGGCACGGTGATGCCGGCCGAGCGGGCGCGATCGAGGAAACGGAAATACACGTCGGTGTCGAAGAAATACTGGGTGATGCAGCGGGTGGCGCCGGCATCGACCTTGCGCTTGAGATGCTCCAGCTCGACGCGCGGCGAGGTGGAGTCCGGATGGCCCTCCGGATAGCAGCCGACGCTGATCTCGAAATCGCCGATCTTCTTAAGGCCGGCGATCAGGTCGGTGGAATTGGCATAACCCTGGGGATGCGGCGCGAAGCCGCCCGTGCCCTCCTGCGGGTCGCCGCGCAGGGCCACGATATGACGGATGCCGGCCTGCCAGTAATGCCGGGCCACCTCGTCGACCTCGGCCCTGGAGGCCCCGACGCAAGTGAGGTGAGCGGCAGGCTTGAGGCCGGTTTCATTGAGGATGCGGACGACCGTGTTGTGCGTGCGCTCGCGCGTCGAGCCGCCGGCGCCATAGGTGACCGAGACGAAACGCGGATTCAGCGGCGCCAGGCGGGTGACGCTGCGCCACAGGCTTTCCTCCATCTCGGCCGTCTTGGGCGGAAAGAATTCGAAGGAGACCTTCAGCGGGCCGGGCCGGCGGGCGGCATAGGCATTGAAATCCGGGCTGGTCATGCGGCGGCACTCTTCTGCGCGACGGGGGAAAGCTGGGCGGCGCGCTTGGTGGCACGCCAGACATGAACGGTAAGCGGCTGACCCGGCAAGGCGGTGACCGGGTCGACATCGAGGCCGGCGGCCATGCACCAGGCACGCAGTTCCGCATCGGCAAAGCCGAGGCGGCGATGGGCGTGGCGGGCGCGCAGGTCTTCCAGGTCATGCGGCGCGAAATCGACGATCACCAGCCGGCCGCCGGGTTTCAGCACGCGGGCGGCCTCCAGGATCGCCTTCTGCGGCTCGTCGGCGAAATGCAGCACCTGATGGATCACCGCGGCATCCACGCTGGCATTGTCGAGCGGCAGGGCATACATGTCCGCCTGGCGCACCTGGCAGTGACGAATGCCGGCACGCTCGAGGTTGGCGCGGGCTATGCTGAGCATGTCGCGGCTGAGATCGACGCCCAGACCGCGCCTGACATGCGGCGCCAGCACCTCGAGCAGGCGGCCGGTACCGGTGCCTATGTCGAGCAGGTCGCCGATCGGGGCGCCGCCCAACAGGCGCAGCACGGCGGCTTCGACCTGTGCCTCATCGACATGCAGCGAGCGGATCGCCGACCATTGCACGGCATTGTCGCGGAAATACTGCTCCGCCGCCTCGGCCCGGGCGCGCTTCACGGCGGCCAGCCGCTCGGCATCGCGGGCGAGCGTCGGGTCCTGCGACGGCAGCAGGGAACTCAATGCGCGCACCAGCGGCGCGCCGGCCAGCCGGTCGCCGACGCGGTAGAAGGCCCAGGTGCCCTCCGGCACGCGTTCCAGCAGCCCGGCCTCGCAGAGCAGTTTGAGATGTCGGGATACCCGCGGCTGGCTCTGGCCCAATATCTGGGTCAGTTCCGACACGGTGAGTTCGCCCTGGGCGCACAGCGCCAGCAACCGCAGCCTGGTAGGCTCGGCGGCGGCACGCAGGGCGGCCATGAGGGTGTCGAGGGTTTGGGCGGTGTCCGGCTGACTCATGGAAAATACATAAACATATCTTTATCTATTTGTATAGGATCAAGTTGTCCGTGATCAAAAAAGGACATGGCCTTGTGGTTGGCAACACGCTATGTATTCTGCCGTTACACTGCCATGCACAGGCTGAAAAAGCCATTTCGCTCCATGGCTTAGAAAAAAACTCCAGGCCAATCGATTCACCAGGCAGACCCCATGTCCTTGCAGCTTTTCTCTCCCGCCTCTTCCCGCCGTGCCTTCGCCACCCTGGTCGCAACGATCGGCCTGATCCTGGGGCTTGCCACTCTGCCGGCGCCGGCTGCTCCCGCGGCGATGCCGGCCGACCAGTTCATCCGTCAGGTCGGAACCGAGACCCTGCAGGCGCTGAGCGACCGTTCGCTGACGACGGAAAAACGCGAGGCCCTGGTGCGCAAACTGCTGACCACGCATCTCGACCTTGAGGCCGTCGGCCGCTTCTGCCTGGGCCGTTTCAGCCGCGGCCTGAATGATGCGCAGAAGCAGGAATACGCCAAGCTGTTCGAGGATTACCTGGTCAAGGTCTATGCCCAACTGCTGTCGCAGTATAACGGCGAGACGCTGGAGGTGCGCGACAATGCGCGCGCGGTGGGGAACGAGACCATCGTCGAGTCACAGATCAACCGCCCCAATGGCCCGCCGATCCGCGTGGAATGGAAGACGCATGAAAAGGACGGCAAGCCACTACTGACTGACGTGGTGGTGGAAGGCGTTTCGATGGCCTTCACGCAGCGCCAGCAATTCGAATCGGTGATCCAGAACAACGGCGGCAAGGTCGATGCGTTGTTCGCCGCGATGAAGAAGCAGATCGCCGGGCGCCGCTGAGCCGGCAGGGTACAAAAAAGCCCGGCTCTTGCCGGGCTTTTTTTATTGGCTGTGCCGCCGGCGCTCAGGCCATCGCGGCAGCCGGCGTCAGTTCCAGGGCATAACCGGCGGAACGGACGGTCCTGATCACATCGGACTCGCCGCTGGCGTTCAGCGCCTTGCGCAGCCGGCGGATATGCACATCCACGGTGCGCTGTTCAACATAGATATCGCGGCCCCAGACCGCATCCAGCAGTTGGTCGCGCGACAGCACGCGGCCGGGATGCTCGAGGAAATAGCGCAACAGACGGAACTCCGTCGGGCCGAGATGGATGTCGCGGCCGTTGCGCGTGACCTTGTGGGTGGCGATATCCATCACCAGACCGCCATAGGTCAGCACCTCCTCGGCCAGGGCAGGACGGATACGACGCAGCACGGCACGGATGCGGGCCAGCAATTCGCCGGGCGAGAACGGCTTGGCGATGTAGTCGTCGGCGCCGGCATCCAGGCCCCGCACGCGATCGGCCTCCTCGCCGCGCGCCGTCAGCATGATGATCGGCACGTTGCGGGCATTGGGATCGCGGCGCAGTTGGCGGCAGACCTCCAGGCCCGACAGGCGGGGGAGCATCCAGTCGAGCAGGATCAGGTCGGGCATATGCTCGGCTACCTTCAACAGGGCCTGCTCGCCATCCATCGCCTCGTCGACAATGTAGTTTTCCTTCTCGAGATTGTAGCGCAGCAGCGCCAGCAAGGCCGCCTCGTCCTCGATGACGAGCACACGCGGCTTGATCGTCACGTTCATCGCTGCCCTCCCGGCGCATTGACAACGGCGTAGGCGGTGTCGTCGCCCTTGGGGCGATCCTCCTTCATCACCTCACCCTTAACCGCGTAGTGGATCAGTTCGGCGATATTGGTGGCATGGTCGCCGATGCGCTCGATGTTTTTGGCAATGAACAGAAGATGCGTGCAGGGCGTGATGGAGCGCGGGTCTTCCATCATGTAGGTCAGCAATTCGCGGAACAGGCTGGTATACAGCTCGTCGACCTCCTCATCCCGCGCCCAGACCGCATCGGCCTTGACGGCATCGTCGGTGATATAAGCGTCCAGGGTATCCTTGATCAGGGCCTGCACCAGGGCCGCCATGCGCGGGATGGCATGCACCGGCCGCACCAGGGGCGCCTGGTTCAGCGCCACGGCCCGCTTGGCCACGTTCTTGGCGTAGTCGCCGATACGCTCGATTTCCGAGGATATCCGCAAAGCGGCGACGATAACCCGCAGATCGGCCGCCATCGGCTGGCGACGGGCGAGCAGTTCGATGGCGAAATCGTCAACCTGGCTCCGCAACGCGTCAATCTTGACGTCGCTGTTCACAACCTTGCCGGCCAGTTCGCTGTCGCGCTTGACGATGGCCTCGACGGCCGAGGCAAGCTGCGATTCGGCCAGACCGCCCATCTGGACGATCAACGTTGAGAGCTTCTTGAGCTCTTCGTCGTATTTCTGGACGATGTGTTGCGGCATAATTCTGTCCTCGCTCTGCTCAGCCGAAGCGCCCGGTGATGTAGCCTTGGGTGCGCTCGTCCTTGGGCTTGGTGAAAATCACCTTGGTGTCGTCGGTCTCGACCAGTTCGCCAAGATGGAAGAAGGCGGTCTGCTGCGACACGCGTGCCGCCTGCTGCATCGAGTGGGTGACGATCACGATCGTATACTGCTCGCGCAGCTCGTCCATCAGCTCCTCGATATGCGCCGTGGCGATCGGATCGAGCGCCGAGCAGGGTTCGTCCATCAGGATCACCTCGGGCGAAACCGCAATGGCGCGCGCGATGCACAGGCGCTGCTGCTGGCCGCCGGACAGGCCGGTGCCCGATTCGTTAAGCCGGTCCCCCACTTCCTTCCACAGACCGGCCTGCTTCAGCGACGTCTCGACGATATGGTCGAGCTGGTCCTGGTTTTCCGCCAGACCGTGGATGCGTGGCCCGTAGGCGATGTTTTCGTAGATCGTTTTCGGAAAGGGATTCGGCTTCTGGAACACCATGCCGACTCGGGCGCGCAGTTGCACGACATCCACCTTTGGATCGTAGACATCCAGGGTGTCCAGCCTGATGTCGCCCTCCACGCGGCAGCCGCGGATGGTGTCGTTCATGCGGTTGAGGCAGCGCAGGAAGGTGGACTTGCCGCATCCGGACGGGCCGATCAGCGCGGTAACCGAACGGGCGGGAATGTCAAGATCGACATTCTTCAGCGCCTGCTTCTCGCCATAGAAGACCCCGACATTGCGGGCCGACATCTTGATCTCGATTTCCGACTGGCGGGGATCGATACGATTAGCGTTCTGCATAACAGATCCTTGTTGATCCTGGGGAGGCAAGATTTCCGGTCATTCCTACCAGCGCCGCTCGAACTTCTTGCGGAGCAGGATCGCGGTCAGGTTCATCAGCAGCAGAAAAACCAGCAGAACGATGATGGCCGCCGATGTCTTCTCGACGAAGCCGCGCTCGGGGCTGTCCGCCCACATGAAGATCTGCACCGGCAGGACCGTGGCGGCATCGACCGGCGTGGCGGGGATGTCGACGATGAAGGCCACCATGCCGATCATCAGCAGCGGCGCCGTCTCGCCCAGGGCATGGGCCATGGCGATGATGGTGCCGGTGAGGATTCCCGGCATGGCCAGCGGCAGGACGTGGTGCAGCACCACCTGCAGCGGCGAGGCGCCGAGCGCCAGCGCGCCATGCCGGATCGAGGGCGGCACGGCGCGCAAGGCAGCGCGCGCCGCGATGATGATCACCGGCAGGCTCATCAGCGCCAGCACCAGGCCGCCGACCATCGGCGCGGAGCGCGGCATGCCGAAGAAACCGATGAAGACTGCCAGGCCAAGCAGGCCATAGACGATGGACGGCACCGCGGCGAGGTTGTTGATGTTGACCTCGATCAGCTCGGTCCAACGGTTCTTGGGGGCGAATTCCTCCAGATAGATCGCGGCCATGATGCCGAGCGGGAAAGCCACCAGCAACGTGACCAGCAGGGTATAGAAGGAACCGACCACGCCGCCCCAGATGCCGACCAGCTCGGGCTCGCGGCTGTCGGCGCCGGTGAAGAAGCGGGTATTGAACTGCAATTCAAGATCGCCGCTGGCCTTCAGGGCGTTGATCCAGCCGACCTGATTGTCCTTGACGCGGCGTTCATCCTCCGGCGCATCGGTATCGACCTGCTTTTTCACGAACATGTCGATATCGGAGGATGTCGGCAGCCACATCGAAACCTTCTGGCCGATCAGGGCCGGGTTTTGCACCACCATCCGGCCAATCTGCGACTCGGCTCCGGCGCTGATCATGGCCTGCAGCCGCCGACGCTCGCCGCGGCTCTGCACCTCGGGGAAGCGCTGCTGAAGCGCCTCAAGGATGAGCGCGCCGTAATTGCCCTGCATGATCTGGCGGGGATCGGTGGTGCCCGGCGGGGCGATCTGCTCGGCCTTCAGGTCGAGTTCAAGCCGGATATGGGTCTGCCGGAAGGCCGTGAAGCCGCTGCCCAGGATGGTGAACAGCAGGACCACCAGCGACAGCAGGGAGAACAGGATGGCGGCGATGCCCCACAGCTTGAAGCGGCGTTCGGCGGCATAACGGGCCTTGAGCCGGCGAGAGGCTGCTTCGCTCATGTGAATGCCCGCGGCCTGCACCGGCGCAGGAGGAGCAATATTGTCTGCGAGGATATCAGTCATACTGCTCCCGGTATTTCTTGACGATGCGCAGGGCAACGATGTTGAGGCTCAGCGTTACGACGAACAGCACCAGGCCGAGCGCGAAGGCCGCCAGGGTTTTCGGGCTGTCGAATTCCTGGTCGCCGACCAGCAGGGAGGCGATATGCACGGTCACGGTCGTCACCGCCGAGAAAGGATTCGCCGTCAGGTTTGCCGCCAGGCCGGCGGCCATCACCACGATCATGGTCTCGCCCAGCGCGCGGCTGAAGGCCAGGATCACCGAGGCGGCGATGCCCGGCAGCGCGGCCGGCAGGATCACCCGCTTGATGGTTTCCGACTGGGTCGCGCCCAGGCCATAGGAACCGTCGCGCAGGCTTTGCGGCACCGCATTGATCACATCGTCCGACAGCGAGGAGACGAACGGGATGATCATGATGCCCATGACGAGCCCGGCGGCCAGCGCCGACTGCGAGGCGACTTCCAGGCCGATGCTTTCGCCGGCGTTGCGGATGAACGGCGCAACGGTCAGCGCGGCGAAGAAGCCATAGACCACGGTGGGAATGCCGGCCAGAACCTCAAGCGCCGGTTTGGCCCAGGCCCGCACCTTGGGGCCGGCATATTCCGCCATGTAGACGGCAGCCATCAGGCCCACCGGCACGGCCACGATCATGGCGATGGCCGCGATCAGCAGGGTGCCGGCGAAAAGCGGCACGGCACCGAAGGCGCCGGACGAGCCGACCTGTTCGGCGCGGATGGCCATCTGCGGCGACCAGGTGAGGCCGAACAGGAATTCGAACGGATTGACCGAGGCGAAGAAGCGCAGCGCCTCGAAAACCAGCGACAGCACGATGCCGATGGTGGTCATCACGGCGATGGTCGAACTGATGATCAGCAGGACATTGGCGGTGTTTTCGACCCGGTTGCGGGCGCGAAAATCCGGCGCGATGCGGCTGCGGCCGAACAGGATGCCGGCGATGCCGAGGCACAGGACCATCACCCACAGGGCGGCGTTGCCGGTCTGGCGCAGGGAGATGTAGTGATCCACCACCGGCCGGATTGCCGGATCGGCCTTGTCCAGCGGGATGTTGCCATAGGCGAGGTTGCGGATGTCGGTGATCACAAGGCCCAGGCGGTCGGCCGGCAGATTGCGGATCGCCTCGGGCAGTTCGGCGACCACCATGCTGCGCACGACCCAGTCCTCCAGCGCGATCCAGGCCCCGAACAGCAGCAAAGTGGGCAGCCCGCACCAGAGCACGACATACCAGCCGTAGAACATCGGCAGGGAATGCAAACCGCGGATCTGGCCGCCAGTCAGGGCGAGAGAGCGCGACTTGCCGAAATAGTAGCCGACGACAGTCAGGCCGAGCAGCACGACAAACAGCAGCGACAGCGACATCGGCCTTCCCCGGGGATCATCAAATGCGTGAAATCAGGAAACGGTACTTCAAAAAAAGATCCGGCGGCCGGTTTAGGCCGGCCGCCGGCATATGGCTTACATGGCCAGGTTGGTGAGGCTCAGCACCTGCGAGCGGACCTTTTCCATTTCCGCCTTCGGCATCGAGACCAAGCCCTTCTTCTCCAGGTAGCCGCCCTGCGCCATGGCGCGGTCGCTGACATACTCGGCCATGAATTCCTTGATGCCCGGTACAACGCCGATATGCGCCTTCTTGGCATAGACGAAGAGCGGACGCGAGACCGGATACTTACCCGACGAGATGGTGTCGGCATCCGGCTCGACGCCATCCACCGCGACGCCCTGCAGCTTGTCGAGGTTTTCCTCAAGGAAGGAATAGCCGAACACGCCCATCACGCCGACCTGACCCGAGGCCAGACGCTGCACGATCAGGTTGTCGTTCTCGCCGGCTTCGATGAAGGCGCCGTCCTCGCGGATCTTGGCGCAGGCCGCGCCTTGGGCCTTCTTGTCGGTGATCGCCTTGATCTCCGGGAAGGCCTTGCAGCCGTGGTCCATCACCAGTTCAACGAAGCTGTCGCGCGTGCCCGAGGTCGGAGGCGGACCCATCACTTCGATCTTCCAGTCCGGCAGGCTGGCATTGATCTGCTTCCAGGTCTTGTAGGGGTTGGCGACCAGCTTGCCGTCCTGCGGCACCTGGGCTGCGAGCGCCAGCCAGATTTCCTCGCGCTTCAGGTTGACCTTCTGCGCACCTTTTTTCATCGCAACAGAAAGGCCGTCGAAACCGACCTTAATCTCGACGATTTCCTTCACGCCGTTGGCCTGGCACTGCTCGAATTCGGCCTTGGTCATGGCGCGCGAGGCGTTGGTCAGGTCGGGATGCTGGGTGCCGACGCCGCCGCAGAACAGCTTCATGCCGCCGCCGGTGCCGGTGCTTTCCACGATCGGCGCCTTGAAGCCGCCCGACTGGGAGAAGCGCTCGGCCACGGTGGTGGTGAACGGATAGACCGTCGAGGAGCCGACGATGCGGATCTGGTCGCGGGCCTGCTGGGCGGCGGCCGGTTCGACGAGCGCCAGCGACGCCATCGCCGCCAGGCCCGCAAGGAGAAGAGCTTTCTTGGTCACGGTTTCCCTCTCGTGTTTGCCATGGGCGCGGACAGCGCCCGGGATCAACCGGCAGGGACGAAGGGGGTCATCATCGGGACGCCCCGCCCACCTCGTCCGGTCGGCGCAAAGACCTATGCCGACCGGGTGACATGGATATTGCATTAATGTTGCAGTTATATGACGCAGCTAGACGGGCGCAGCGCTCATCCTGCAGCTAAACGCGAACAAATGGCAATCTTACGCAGAACCTGCTGCCTTTGCCGGGTTCGGATTCGATGACAAGCCGGCCGCGATGGCGGTTGATGATGTGCTTCACGATCGCCAGGCCCAGGCCGGTGCCGCCCAGATCGCGGCTGCGGGCGGAATCGACTCGATAGAACCGTTCGGTCAGACGCGGCAGGTGCTCGCGGTCGATGCCCTCGCCATGGTCGCGCACCCCCACCTCCAGCCAGTCGTCTCCCACCGGCCGCAGGGAAACCTCGACCGCGGTTTCCGGCCGGCCATACTTGATCGCGTTGTCGATCAGGTTCTGGAACACCTGCTGCAGTTCGTCGCGGGCACCGCGCACCGGCGGCAGGCCGTCGTCCAGTTCGAGCCGGATCGGCATCTGCCTGGCCTTGGCCTGCGGTTCCAGGGCGGCGGCCACATCGCGCAGCAGCGGCGCCAGCGCAATGGCCTCCGAAGGCCGGTCATGCTCGCGCATCTCGATCTGCGACAGCGACAGCAGATCCTGGATCAGCCGCGACATGCGCGCGGCCTGGTCGCGCATGATGCCGAGAAACCGGATGCGCGCCTGCTCGTCGTCGCGGGCAGGCCCCAGCAGGGTTTCGATGAAACCGACCAGCGAGGCCAGTGGCGTGCGCAGCTCGTGGCTGGCATTGGCGACGAAATCGGCGCGCATCTTTTCCGCCTTGCGCAAGGCCGTCAGGTCATGCAGCGCCAGCACCGCCGCCGATCCCTCGCGGCTGGCCGGCAGGGCCACCACGCGCAGGCTGAAGCTGCGGCCATCCGGCACCGGCAGGGTAAAATCGGCGGCCGCCATGCCGTTTTCGCCGCGCAGCACCGTATCGGCGGCATCCAGCACGGCCGGGTGGCGCATCGCCACCGCAAGGTCGTTGCCGATGATGTCGTTGCCGAAGAATTTGCGGGCGGCGAAATTGGCGCGGGCGATGTTGCGGCCGCCATCCAGCAGCAGAACGGGATCTGGCAGCGCGTTTAGGATGGCATCCGAGGTGGTGCTGTGCAGAACCACCTGGCCCTGCTCGTCCAGCAGGGTCTGGCGCAGCCGCTCCACCGTGGCGCCGAGTTCGCCGATCATGGTGAGCGCGTCCCATTCGCCGCTCTTGCGCGGCTCGCCGCCGAGTATCTCGTCGGTACGACGCAGCACGCGCCAGGCGGCATGGGTGTGCCAGGCCGCGAACAATGCCGACACCGCCAGCAGCGCTGCGCCCATCAGCCAGGCAGAGGCCGACGTGATCGCGCCGCCCAGCCGCGCCAGCAGCACGATCACGAGCTGCGGGGCACCCAGCAGCAGGAACAGCGCGAACCAGCGCGTAACGGGAAACCGAGAGCCGTTGCCCGCTGGCGTCCCGGCAGGTTCGACACGATCCTCATGCGGCGGTTCGTTCATGCGCTGCCCTTCCCCGCCCCTGCCGTCTCAGCTCCCGTTGGCCGGCCGCCAGCGCAGCAAGGCTTCCACCAGCCGCCGCAGAACCGCGACAAGCGGCGCGGCGGCGGCGGCATCCCAATGCTCCAGCCGCGATTCGTCCATGTAGCAGTCACGCGCGATCTCGAGCTGAAGGGCGTGGACTCCCTCGCCGGGCCGGCCATAGCGACGGGTGATGTAGCCGCCCTTGAACCGGCCGTTATGGACATGGCTGAAACCTTTGGCCGCGCTGAGTATAGCATAGGCCTGATGGGCCAGATCGGGAGCGCAACTGGCGCCATCGTTGGTGCCGAGATTCAGGTCGGGCAGGCGGCCGGCGAAAAACCGCGGCACCTCTGCGGCGATGCTGTGGCCATCCAGCAGGATGGCATAGCCATGGCGGGCGCGGATGGCCTGCAACTCGGCCGCCAGGCGCTGGTGATAAGGATGCCAGTAGGTGTCGGCACGCGCTGCGATTTCAACGGCATCGGGCTGGGCGCCATCCCGATACAGCGACTCGCCATCGAAACCCCGGGTTGGGCAGAGTTCGGTATTGTCGGCACCGGGATAAAGCGCGCGGCCCTCCGGGTCGCGATTGAGATCGACCACATAGCGCGAGTGGGTCGCCACCATCAGCCCGGCGCCGAGTTCCGCGGCGAAGGCGTAAAGCTTTTCCACATGCCAGTCGGTATCGGCGAGGCGCCGGGCCGACTCGGTCAGGCGACCGGACAGGCCTGGACTGAGACCAAGGCCGGCATGCGGCACATCGATCAGCAGGGGCGAGCGGGCTGGAACAAGAGTGAACAGCGCGGCGGTTTCGGTCATGTCGGCAGGCTGCAGAAACAGGGGCGACATAGGTAACAAAGCATGTTGCCCGCGCCAAGGCGCCCTGCCCGCCGACATGGATATTTAATAGGCCGCCACCGGATTGCCGGGCCGATATTTGAGCCCAGGCGCGCTTTACCCTAGAGTGCGGCGGTTTTCGGCCCTTCCTGTGGCACAATACAAGGCAGTTCGATGGATATCACCCTCCTCGGCTATACGATCACCGCGTCCCATATCAGTGCATTCCTCCAGGTGATCATGATCGACGTCATCCTGTCGGGTGACAATGCCATCGTGATCGGTCTGGCGGTGGCCGGCCTGCCGGCGAACCAGCGCAACAAGATCATCGTCTACGGCATCCTGGCCGCCACCGTTCTTCGCATCCTGTTTGCCGGTATCGCGGTGCAGCTGCTGCAGATCATTGGCCTGACCCTCGCGGGCGGCATCCTGCTGCTATGGGTGGCGTGGAAGATGTGGCGCGAGCTGCGCGCCCAGGCCAAGGGCGAGGGCGGCGCGGGCGATGGCGACACCGGCAAACCGGCGCCCAAGACGCAGCGCGAGGCGGTGACCCAGATCATCATCGCCGATCTTTCGATGTCGCTTGATAATGTGCTGGCCGTTGCCGGCGCAGCACGTGACCATCCCTACATTCTCGGCTTCGGCCTCGTGCTGTCGATCGCGCTGATGGCGGTGGCGTCCAAATTCATCGCCCGTCTGCTCGATCGCTATCACTGGATCGCCTATGTCGGCCTGCTGATCATCGCCTATGTCGCGCTGCGCATGATCTGGGAGGGTGGCCATCAAGTGATGGACGCCACCGGCATGCAGGCCATGCTGGGAGTCAAATAGCGGCTACTCGGCCCAGAATTTGGCAATCGCATCGGCGAGATCCTCGCCGTAGAGGTCCTTGAAGAAATGATCCGCGCCATCCACCGTGATGGTGCGGATCCTCTCCGCACGCGGGGCCGCCTGCAGTTTCTGCGGCAGATCCTTCACAACTTCGTCGCCGCCGGCGATCGCCAGCAGCACGGGCCGCCGGATGCGCGACAGCAGGCTGGGTGTGTCGTTGCGCCCGTCGCCATCGTGATAGTCAAGGAACGTGGCTGCCGCGACGCTGGTTTTCGGGCAGTACATGAAATCGGTGCCGGTCAGCAACTCGTCGCCTTTCCCGGCAGAGGCCAGTGCCTCGGCCCTTGCGGCGACCGCATTGAAATCGCCGCCGAAGCGCGCCCTGTACTCGGCCGGCGCCGCCGCACGGTCGAAGGTGACGGGGGCCGCCAGCACGATTTTCTGCAGCGCGGATGGCAGGGCATCGCCCTTCTGTGCGGCGTAATAAGCCACCTGCGCGCCGCCGCGCGAATGCCCCAGCAGGCCGATCCTGCCCGCGCCCGCCTTGCCGGCCCAGTCGATCCAGGCTGCGATCTCGGCCACCGCCTGCGCATTGCTGTGGCGATGCGGCACCGCACAGTCATACATGCCCTTGCGGTCTGACAGCCCGAGCGACAGCGTCACCGCCATGGTGGAAACCCCGCGCTCGGCCAGGGTTTCCTGCAGGGCCTGCATGATCTCCATTCGGTTATGCGCCAACGTGCCATGCACCAGCACCATGATGCCGTCACGCGGCGTCTTGCCTGCGGCCAGTTTCAGCTCGCCATCAAGACCACGCCCTTCATGGACCAGACGCACCGGCTCAGCCCGGGCGACGGCGAAGCCGGAGAGGGACAGGATCAGGGCCAGGCCCCAGACAAGACTGTGACGAAACGGCATCAGTTCCTCCCCTTGGCTGGCCCAGCTATTGATTGCGTGCCGGGCCTGAAATAACGTCAGGCTATGCGATTTTACATTCTTGCACAATTTATTTGTGTTATAATGGTCTCTTTAATGGCCACTGCCTCTCCACGCGCGCAGACCGTGGAACTGGTCATGTTCGAGCGCGAGGACTGTGCCTGGTGCCGGTCATGGCACCGGGAAATCGGGCCCGGCTATGGAAAATCCACCGAAGGGCAGATGGCGCCGTTACGCCGGGTCGACCTGGATCGCCCATGGCCAGCCGACCTGCCCAAGCTCGGCATCCGCTACACGCCGACCTTTGTCCTGATGCTGTGCGGGCAGGAATCCGGCCGACTTATAGGGTATCCGGGGGCCGATTTCTTTTATCCCAAGGTTGAGGCCCTTCTGTCAGAGTCGCTGGAAAAGCGAAAAATGCCAGGAAACTGCGGCTGAAAGACCCGCACAATAATACCACTTGCCAAGTGTGAAAAGACTTTGCTATGGACACATCAACACGCAGCCCAGAAGCTGACCTGACCGGCCGAGGGCCGTCAGAGACCACGGGAGGAAGGATGCGCCGAATGCGCCCTGCAGATTTCCGCCTCGCCACCGGCATGATTGCCGGCGCCGCCCTTTTTGCGGCCGCTTCGGTCCAGGCCCAAGAGATCCGCGATGCCAACCTGGTCCCCTATTCGGTCAAGGATTACGCGATCGAGCAATCCCTCACCGGCAAACCGGGCGACCCCGCCAAGGGCCGGCAATGGGCGGTCACCAGCGGCCAGGGCAATTGCGTGATCTGCCACAAGCTGCCGATCCCCGAGGTGGCCTTCCGCATCGGCAATGTGGGGCCAGACCTGACCGAAGTGGGCGGCCGGCTGACCCCCGCCGAGATTCGCATGCGCATCGTGAACCCCAAGCTGCTGAACGAAGAGACCATCATGCCGGCTTACTACCGCGTGAGCGGCCTGCACCGCGTGGCAAAAAATGCCGAAGGCAAACCGATGCTGAGCGCCGAACAGGTGGAAGACCTGGTCGCCTATCTTTCGACGCTGAAGTGACGCCGGATTTGAAACAGGAGTGTCCGACATGACCGCAACCTTTGAAGCCCTGTCCCGCCGCGGCCTCAGCCGCCGACAGGCCGTCGCCGCGCTGGGTGCCGGCACCGTGGCGATCACGCTGGTGCCGCTGAGCGCCGAAGCAACGCCGGAAAGCGCCAAGAAATTGCTGAGCGATCTTGTGAAGGCCGAGCCGAAGGCTGGCAAGGTTCAGATCAAGACACAGGAAATCGCCGAGAACGGCAACACCGTGCCGGTTACCATCGCGGTCGACAGTCCGATGACCGACAAGGACTACGTCAAGGAAATCCATGTGGTCTCCGACAAGAATCCGCAGCCGGGCGTGGCCAGCTTTATGCTGACGCCGGCGAACGGCAAGGCGGAGGTGCAGTTCCGCATGCGCATGGCGGAAACGCAGAACGTGATCGCCGTCGCCCTGATGAGCGATGGCAGCGCCTGGACCGCGGCCCGAGAGGTCAAGGTCACCATCGGCGGCTGCGGCGGCTGAAGCAGCGGCACGCAGACACCAGACACAGGAAAGGATCGACCCATGGCTGAAGACATCAAGCCGCGCATCCGCGTTCCGCAGACCGCGAAGAAAGACGAAGTGATCGAGATCAAGACCCTGATTTCGCACCCGATGGAATCGGGCCAGCGCAAGGACTCGCAGGGCAAGACCATCCCCCGCAAGATCATCAACAAGATGACCGTTGCCTATAACGGCAAACAGGTTTTCGAGGCCAAGCTGGAGCCGGCCATTTCAGCCAATCCGTATCTGTCGTTCTTCCTCAAATGCACGGCCAGCGGCAACCTGGACTTCACCTGGACCGACGATGACGGCAGCGTCTACAAGGCGACGCAAGCCATCACCGTGACCTGAGGTGGCGCAGATGCCCCGCCTGCATCGCACATTATTCGCCACTGCCGCTTCGCTAGCCCTGATCGGCAGCCTGGCGGCCTGCGATGGCGACAGGTCGAAATCGGCCGCTGCCGACAGCGGCGATCCACTGGCCCAGTATCGCGCCAATCCGAAATACAAGGATTTCATGGTTGGCGAGAAGATGTCGGGCTATGTCTTCGCGTCGCCGGAAACCCAGGCGATGCAGGATGACGACTTCGAAAATCCCGGCATGCTGGCCGTGCAGGACGGCGAGACGGAATGGAGCAAGGTGGAAGGCGCCGCCGGCAAGTCCTGCGCCTCCTGCCATCAGGATGCGGCGAAGACCATGAAGGGCGTCGCCGTCACCTATCCGAAATTCGAGCCCAAGCGCGGCAAGCTGGCCAGCCTGGAACACCGGATCAACTTGTGCCGTACCGAAAACATGAAGGCGGCCGAACTGCGCTGGGACTCCAAACCGCTGCTGGGCTTGACCGCCTATGTTGAATACCAGTCGCGTGGACTGCCGATCAGCGTGAAGGTGGATGGACCCGCCGCGCCCTTCTTCGAGGAAGGCAAGAAATTCTACTACACGCGCCGCGGCCAGATGGATATCGCCTGTGCCCAGTGCCACGAAAACAATGCCGGCATGAATATCGGCGTGGAGAACCTGAGCCAGGGACAGTCGAACGGCTATCCGACCTATCGCCTGAAATGGCAGTCTTTCGGTTCGCTGCATCGCCGTTTCGAAGGCTGCAACGAGGAAGTCCGCGCCCTGCCCTATCCGCGCGGCTCCGACGAATACACCAATCTTGAACTTTACGTCGCCTGGCGCGGCAACGGGCTGAAGTCCGAAGCGCCTAGCGTCCGCCGCTGAAGCCCGGCCACTCCTTTTTCGGAGTGGCCGTTTGCGTATTTTTTACATAAAAATACTGCTGAAAATGCAGTTACTGAAACGACAAGCGAGTGCCCCATGCTGAGCCGCCGCGACATTCTTCAGGCTTCCGCCGCAGCCGCCGTCATTCTCGGCGGGGGATTACGCGTCGGCGCCGCAGCCGCCGCACAGAAGATCACGCAGTCCGATCTGCTGCGCTTCCAGCCGCTCGGGCAGGTTACGCTGCTGCATTTCACCGACATCCATGCCCAGATCGTGCCGCTGCATTTCCGCGAACCCAGCGTCAATATCGGCGTCGGCGAGGCGCTTGGCCTGCCGCCGCATCTGGTGGGCCAGCATCTGCTCAAGCAATACGGCATCAAGGCCGGCACGCCGGAAGCCCATGCGCTGGCCTATCCCGATTTTGTACAGTTGGCGAAAGACTATGGAAAACTGGGCGGCTTGGCGCACATCGCCGCGCTGGTGAAGGCAATCCGCGCCGAACGCCCGAACAACACGCTGCTGCTCGATGGCGGCGACACCTGGCAGGGCAGCTACACCTCGCTGGCGACCAAGGGCGCCGACATGGTGAAGGTGATGGAAGCCCTGGGCGTTGATGCCATGACGGCACACTGGGAATTCACCTATGGCGCCGAACGCGTCAAGGAGCTGGCCGAGGGAATGAAAATCCCATTCCTGTGCGGCAACGTGAAGGACAACAGTTTCGGTGACGCCGTATTCGACGCGATCAAGATGTTCGAACGCGGCGGCGTGAAGATCGCCGTGATCGGCCAGGCCTTCCCCTACACCCCGATCGCCAATCCCCGCTACATGATCCCGGAATGGTCGTTCGGCATCGAGGAAGAAAAGGTGCAGGAGCATGTGGAGTCCGCCCGCGCCAAGGGTGCCGACCTTGTTGTGCTGCTGAGCCACAACGGCTTCGATGTCGACCGCAAACTGGCCGGGCGCGTGAAGGGGATCGACGTGATCCTCACCGGCCATACCCATGATGCCATCCCCGCACCGGTGAAGGTGGGCAACACCCTGCTGATTGCGCCGGGCAGCCACGGCAAATTCCTGGCCCGCCTGGACCTGCAGGTGAAGGACAAGCGCGTCACGGATTACCGTTTCCGCCTGATCCCCGTTTTCTCGGACGCCATCACGCCCGATCCGGCAATGGCGAAACTGGTGGACGAGATTCGCGCGCCGCACCGGACAGTGCTCGACAAGGTGCATGGCCGGGCCGACTCGCTGCTGTATCGCCGCGGCAACTTCAACGGCACCTTCGACGACCTGATCTGCCAGGCCATGCTGGCCGAGCGCGACGCGGAAATCGCGCTTTCGCCCGGCTTCCGCTGGGGCGCCACGCTGCTGCCCGGCCAGGACATCACCGGCGACGTCCTCTATTCGCAGACCGCGATCACCTACCCCAATGTCTACCGCAATCAGATGACCGGCGAATTCCTCAAGACCGTGCTGGAGGATGTGGCCGACAACCTGTTCAACCCAGATCCGTATTACCAGCAGGGCGGCGACATGGTGCGCGTCGGCGGCCTGGCCTACACCATCGACGTGGCCAAGCCGATCGGTCAGCGCATTTCGAACATGACGCTGCTGCGCACCGGCCAGCCGATCGATCCGGCAAGAAGCTACACCGTGGCCGGCTGGGCCTCGATCAACGAGGGCACCGAAGGCCCACCGATCTACGATCTGGTCGGCAAATACATCGCCACGCAAAAGACGGTGAAGATCGAAGAAAACCGCAGCGTGAAAGTCGTCGGCGCCGATCAGCGCGGCATCGCCGGCTGACCGGACCCCGGAGGAGGAAACGATCATGACCGAGACGAAAGACAAACCTTCACGACGCAACTTCCTGAAAAAATCGGCGGCCGCCAGCGGTTTCACCCTGCTGGCCGGGGCCGGCGTGGGCGAGGCGATGGCAGCCGGCGACGATAACCTGCCGCCTAACGTGCCGGAATGGATGAAATCGCTTGGCCCGGGCGTCACCGCCAATCCCTACGGCAAACCCTCCCCGTTCGAAAAGAACGTGATCCGCCGCAACGTGCCCTGGCTGACGGCGACCGAAGAATCCTCGATCAATTTCACCCCGATCCATGAACTGGACGGCATCATCACCCCGAACGGCCTGTGCTTTGAACGCCACCATGGCGGCGTGCCCGAGATTGATCCCGAACAGCATCGCCTGATGATCCATGGCCTGGTGGACCGGCCGCTGATCTTCACCATGGACGAGTTGATGCGCTTTCCCTCCGTCAGCCGCATCCACTTCCTGGAATGCCCGGCCAATGGCGGCATGGAGTGGAAAGGTGCACAGATGGCCGGCGTGCAGTTCAGCCACGGCATGGTCCATTGCTGCGAGTGGACCGGCGTGAAGCTGTCCACCCTGCTGGCCGAAGTGGGCGTTCAGAAGGCGGCGAAATGGCTGCTGGCCGAAGGCGCCGACGCCGCCGCCATGACCCGCAGCATCCCGCTGGACAAGGCGATGGATGACATCATCGTGGCCTATTCGCAGAACGGTGAGCGCATCCGGCCGGAAAACGGCTATCCGCTGCGCCTGCTGGTGCCGGGCTGGGAAGGCAACGTCAATGTCAAATGGCTGCGGCGCATCAAGGTGGGCGACCAGCCCTGGCATCACCGGGAAGAAACCTCGAAATACACCGACCTGATGCCCGATGGAAAAGCCCGGCAATTCACCTTCGTGCAGGAAGCCAATTCGGTGATCACCTCGCCCTGCCCGGAAAAGCCGATGAAATTCGGCAAGGGCTTCTACGAGATCCGCGGCATCGCCTGGTCGGGCTATGGCAAGATCAAGAAGGTGGACATCAGCATCGATGGCGGCATGAACTGGAAAACCGCCGAGTTGCAATCCCCGGTCTTGTCAAAGAGCCTGACGCGCTTTCGCCTGCCCCTGCAATGGGATGGCCGCCCGATGCTGCTGCAGAGCCGCGCCGCTGACGACAGCGGCTATGTGCAGCCGACCATCGAGGCCCTGCGCAAGGTGCGCGGCCTGAACTCGATCTACCACAAGAATTCGATCCATACCTGGCGCGTGCTGCCCAATGGCGAGGTGCAGAATGTCCAAATCGCTTAAACTGCTCGCCCTGGCCCTTGCCTGCGGTCTCGCCCTGCCCGCGCTCGCCCAGGACAAAGCCCCGACCAAACGCTATGGCTTTGGCCAACCGGTCAGCAAGGAACAGATTGCCGGCTGGGACATCGACGTGCGCGGCCCCGACGGCGCCAATCTGCCGCCCGGCAAGGGCACGGTGGCGGCCGGCGAGGAACTGTACATGGCGCAATGCGCCGCCTGCCACGGCGAATTCGGCGAGGGCGCCGGGCGTTATCCGGAACTGATCGGCGGCAAGGGCACGCTGAAATCGGAAGATCCGCGCAAGACCATCGACAGCTACTGGCCGCATGGCCCGGGCCTGTTCGACTATATCCGCCGCGCCATGCCATTCGGCGCTCCGCAAAGCCTGTCGCCGGATGAGGTCTATTCCATCGTGGCCTGGCTGCTGAACCAGGCCGACCTGTGGCCGGCCGACAAGGATATGGACGCGACCGCCCTGCGCCAGGTAAAGCTGCCGAACCGCGACGGCTTCATCGCCAGCGGCGACCCGCGGCCGGATGTGAAACCCGACACATGCATGACCAACTGCCGTACCGAGCCGCCCAAGATCACCAGCGATCTGGCCGCGCGGCTGGGCGTGACGCCGACACAGAAAACCGGCGACTGAGCATGCCGCTTCCCGTGTCCAGACGTGGGGTCCTGCTGGCAGGCCTGGCCCTACTGCCCGGCATCGCCCTGGCGCAGGCGCAGAAATTCGCCGATCCGGCGCCCAGCATCGACAATCCACGCAAGATCGTGCTCAGCCTGGCGGAGGACGATCCCAAGCGGATCAACGCGGTGATCAGCAACATCGTCAACATCCAGAAGTATTATGATGCCAGCCAGGTGAAGCTGGCGGTCGTGGCCTACGGGCCGGGGATCGTCGCCGTGCTGAAAGACCAGAGCCCGGCCGCGCCGCGCATCGCCGCCCTGCAGGATTTGGAGGTCGAATTCCTCGCTTGCGGCGCTACATTGGATACATTGAAGAAGTCCGACGCCGACCTCCTGCCCGACGTAGCGGTCGTCCCCAACGGCCTGCCCGAGATCGTCGAGCGCAGCCTGCGCGGCTGGATCCACCTGCGCCCGTGACCCGGAGGCCGCCATCATGCTGTCGCGCCGCACCCTGCTCCGTTCCGCCCTCGCTGCCGGCCTCTTGCTGCCCGGCCCGGCGCGTGCGGCCAGGCTGAACGACGACGGCCTGCATGTGCAGGACTGGTGGCTGGAAAGCTTCCTCGACCTCAAGCAGGATATCGAGGATGCCGCCGCCAAGGGCAAACGCGTGGTGCTGAGCTTTGAGCAGCGCGGCTGCATCTATTGCGCCGAGATGCATGAAAAGCACCTGGCCAGCCCGGTGATCAGCGGCTATATCCGCAAGCATTTCGAGGTGATCCAGCTCAACCTGTTCGGCGCCCGCGAGGTCACCGATCTGGACGGCAAGACCCTGCCCGAGAAGGACATGGCCCGCAAATGGGGCGTGACCACCACGCCGACGCTGTTCTTCCTGCCGCCGGTAGCGGGGAATGCCTCGGTGAGGGATGCCGCCTCGGCCCGCATGCGCGGCCTGCTGCCGCCGCCGACCTTCCTGGCAATGTTCCGCTATGTCGCCGAGAAGGCCTACGAGAGGGGCGAATTCCCGGCTTATGCGCGCCAGCACGAGGCCGATCTGGCCAAGGCCATCGCCGCGGGCATGCCGATCAACTAGACTGGCGGCGTGACCCCGACACGACAGGCCGCCTATGGCCTTACCCTTTTCCTGACTTCCGCAGCCGCGCTGGTCGTCGAGATCGTCGCCGGGCGCATGCTGGCGCCCTATGTCGGCATGTCGCTCTATACCTGGACGGCTGTGATCGCCGTGGTGCTGGCCGGCCTGTCGGTGGGCCACTGGATCGGCGGCCGGCTGGCAGCTCCGCAGGTGGCCCACGCGACCGCCCTGCGCAGCATCGCGCTGGCCCTGCTGCTGTCGGGCCTGACTGCCGGCGGCGCTGCGCCGCTGCTGAAAGGGCTGGCCGCGTTGCTCGGCGGCGACACCCCGCCATTGCTGCTCATCACGCTTCTGGCGGCCGGTGTTTTCCTGCTGCCCAGCCTGTTCGTCGGCATCGTGTCGCCGGTATTGACCAAACTGGCCATCGACGATGCTCCCCAGCAGCAGGGACCGATCATCGGCCGTATGTTCGCGCTGGGCGCGGCCGGCAGCATCCTGGGCACACTCAGCGCCGGGTATATATTCATTTCATGGATCGGCTCGACCGGCACATTGCTGGCCGTCGCCGTGCTGTATCTGGTTTTCGCCATCCTGTTCTGGGCCGGCACCAAGGCGAAGCTGGCCCTGCCCCTGATCGCGCTGGCGACGGCGGGCGGCTTTGGCCTAGCGCAGATACCCGGGTTCGCTGCGCCGTGCGAGCAGGAAAGCGATTACTACTGCATCCGCATCGTCGATTTCGCGCCGCAGAGCGGCCGCGCTTCAGCGGCGATGGTGCTCGACCACCTGGCGCACAGCATCAACGACCGCGACGATCCCGGCCTGCTGTACAGCCCCTACCTGCATTTCGTCGCCCTGCGCACCGAACGCCTGTTACAGGGCCGGCCGCCGCAAGCCTATTTCATCGGCGGCGGCGCCTTCACCCTGCCGCGCGCCTGGGCAGCGCGCTTCCCCGAGGCGACGCTGACCGTGGCGGAGATCGACCCGGCCGTCACCGCCATGGCGGCCAAGGCCATGTGGCTCGATCCCGCCGCGCCGGCCCTGGACATCCGGCATGCCGATGCCCGCCGCACACTGGATATCCTGCCCGCCGCGCAGCGATTCGACCTGATCCTGGGTGACGCCTTTCACGACTATGCGATTCCACCGCATCTGGTGACGCGCGAATTCCATCAGTTGGTGTTGCGCCGGCTGGCAGCGGCCGGGGCTTATGCGATCAACGTGATCGACCAGAGCGAGAACCCACGCTTCACCTTTGCGCTGGTAAAGACCATGCAGCGCGATTTTCCCGCCGTGGAAGTCTGGCTGGATGATGAAAGCCGCCGGCGCGGCGGCCGTGTCACTTTCGTCGTGCTGGGCCTGCGCGAGGCGAGCGAAAGCATGGTGCTGCGCGCCACCGAGCCTTTCCGCCGCACCTGGCTGCGCTGGCCCGCCGAAGATCTCGATGCGCGTATCGCCGCCGCCGGGGTGCCGGTGCTTACCGACGATTTCGCGCCGGTCGACAGGTTGATGGCGGGGTTCGTGCTGCGGCCGGACGAAATGCTTCGCTGACCTAGGCCGGCAACTGGCCCGCCTGCTGCGCGGCCTTGCGGGCACGGTACCGGTCGATCGCATCGGCCACCTCGCCAGCCAGGGCTGCCGCATCGCGATCGGGATTGAAAAAGGCGAGTACGGCCTCGCCAAGGGTCTTGAGCAGATCGAGCGGCTTCTGCCAATCCGCCGTATAGACGAAGCTGGCACCCGGTTCGGCGATCTGGCGTGCCGCCTGCAGGAGCCGGTCGCAGATCTGGCCGACATGGCCCAGTTCGGTATTCGCCACGCGGCGCTGAATATCCTCGGTTGAGGTGATCAGGTCGTTCAGCATGGCCAGCGTACCGTCATCCGGCGTGAGCCCGGATTTATAGACCGGCACGATCTGTTCGGCGACGAAGGCTATGCGGAAGGCCGAGGCCCGCAGGCGCTGGCGGTTGATTTCCTCGTTCGCCACCATGATCTCGTGCTGCAGTCCATGCGGGTCGAGCGGATTGCCGGTTAATTTGTACCGCATCGGATTGGGCACATGGATAAGCTGGATCGCGCTGCCTCCGCGCGCATCGCTGCGCCGGCGATCCGGACCGATATAGTCGGAGGTCACGACAAAAGGCTTGCGATTCAGGCCGACGGCTTCCACCCGGTCGAGCAATGCCCGGGTCGACAACGGCTTGACCAACAGGTCGTCGGCGCCGGAATCGATGATGCGCCGAACCAGCGATTGCTGCGGCTCCCAGGTCGTCATGATGATCGGAAGATAGGGATTCACGCCCAATCGGCCGTGCCGCAGGTTGCTGGTCAGCGCGATGGCATCGCCGCCCGGCATTTCCACGTCCATGAAAACCAGGTCGGGCTGGGCCACGTGCAGCAGGTCGGCGAATCCCTCCAGGCTCTCGAATTCGCGCAGATGCGTATAACCGGCGCTGACCAGGGCCTGACGGTACAGCCGTCGGGTGCCCAGTGCGGGATCGCCATACAGTATCCGCACATCTGCGCGCCGCTCAGGAGTCATGCCGCGATCCTACGTAGCCTTCGCGGATGCAACAAGAGACGCGTCAGGATTTTGGTCGCGGTTTCGCCCGATTGGTTGGCTGGGCTGCCAGAGGATTCTCGGGCCAGTCGTGTTTGGGATACTGGCCGCGCATTTCCGCCCGCACAGCGCGATAACTTGTCTGCCAGAAACCCGCCAGATCGCTGGTGACCTGCAGGGGGCGCCGGGCCGGCGAGAGCAGGTGTAACACAAGCCTGACCCGGCCGCCGGCAATTGCGGGGGTATCGGCATGGCCGAACATTTCCTGCAGACGCACGGCCAGCACCGGAACCTCGCCATGAGTATAGTCGAGGGGGATATGCGACCCCGAGGGAACATGCCAATGCGTTGGCGCTTCGGCATCAAGCATCTTCTGCTGGGCATAATCGAGTTGATGGGTCAGGGCCGCATGCAGGTCGATGCCGGCCAGTTGCGTGAACTTCACCACACCATCGAGATAGGGGCCCAGCCATTGATCAAGACGATCCAGCAACGCGGCATCACTCATGTCCGGCCAGTCCGCGGCAGCCAGCAGGTGACGCCGCAGCAGGGCGACGCGAGCTTGCCATTGCCGCAAGGCCGGAGACCACGGCAGTACGTCAAGGCCCGACTTGCGAATGGCCTGCAGCAATGCGTCGCGGATGGTCTCCTGCGGCGGCTGCGTCAGCGGCTGCTCGCGCAGGACCAGTGCGCCCAGGCGTTTCTGCCGCCGCGCCGCCACGGCCTGGCTGCGTTCATCCCATTCGATGGCATCGGCCGTTTCGATCAGATCCCCAAACAACTCTTCCAGATCGTCTTCGGCGATCGGTGCCGCCAGGAAAACCCGCGCGTCGGCCTGCGCGCCATCCACCTCGGCTACAGCCAGATAGGGTTCGGCGCTTAAGGGATCGAGCGGATCGAGTTTTGCGCCACGGCCACCGCTGAGCAGGAAGCTGCCGGCCGCGCCGCGCTTCTTCGCGATGCGGTCGGGATAGGCCAGCGCTACCAGCCGGCCGGCATCCTCCACCGGCCCTGCATGTGGCGGCACGCCGATCTGCCGCCGCCAGTCGGCTGCCAGGCGGCGAATCTGCCGCACCGCGTTCATGTCGACCCGCAAGCCGTGCGGGGCGCTGTCTCGTTCACTCTCGCCAGCGACGATTTCCAGGCGCCAGCGCAGATCCGTATCGCGTGCCGCACCTTTTGGAATTCTCGCAATGTCGCGTTCGCCCAGCAGGGCCGCCAATGCACAGGCCAGGCCGCCCAGGTCCAGTTCCTTGCCCCGGATCACCATATGCGCCAGGCGCGGGTGCAGCGGCAGTTCGGCCATCGCCCTGCCATGGGGCGTGATGCGGCCGTCGCGGTCGATCGCCCCCAGTTCACGCAGCAGTTCCTGGGCATAAGCCATTGTTGCGTCGGGCGGCGGGTCGAGCCAGGGCAGGGCTTTCGCCTCGCGCACACCCCAGGCGGCCAGATCGAGCGCCAGCGGGGTGAGGTCGGTGACCGCGATTTCCGGTGCGGTGAATTTCGCCAGGCCGCCATGGGCCGCCTCGGCCCAGAGGCGATAGCAGATACCCGGTCCAAGGCGGCCGGCGCGGCCGCGTCGCTGATCGGCCGAAGCCTGGCTGACGCGCAGCGTCTCCAGCTTCGCCATGCCGGTGGCAGGGGAGAAACGCGGCTGACGCATATAGCCGCCGTCGATCACCACGCGCACGCCTTCGATAGTGAGCGAGCTTTCGGCGATCGAGGTGGACAACACCACCTTGCGCAGGCCCGGCGGACTGGGGCGCAGCGCGGCATCCTGCTCCTCACCGCCGAGGTCGCCATAAAGCGGCATTACCGAAACCTGGGCCGGCAGCCTCGCCTCGGCCAGCAGGCTTTCGACCCGCCTGATTTCGGCCACGCCGGGCAGAAAGACCAGGATGTCGCCCTCGGTATCCTGCAGAGCAGTACGCACCGCGTCGCTGACTGCCGGTTCAAGGCGGCCCTGCGGCGCCATGGGCAGCCAGCGCGTCTCGACGGGATAACTCTGCCCCTCGCCGGTCACCACCGGGCAGTCGCCCATCAGACGGGCGAACGGTGCCGCATCCAGCGTGGCCGACATGGCAATCAACTTCAGGTCGGGCCGCAGGGCACCCTGGGACTCCAGGCAGAGCGCGAGCGCGACATCGGATTCCAGGCCGCGTTCATGGCATTCGTCGAAAAGAACCGCCGCAATGCCCTTCAGTTCGGGATCGCGCTGCAGCCGGCGCAGGAAAACGCCATCGGTATTGAGTTCAATCCGGGTCTTCGGCCCGACCTTGCTGTCGAGCCGCACGCGGTAGCCGACCGTTTCGCCCACGCTTTCGCCCAGAAGGCTGGCCATGCGCCGGGCAGCCAGCCGCGCGGCAAGCCGCCTCGGTTCGAGCACGATGATGCGGCCTTCCCTCGCCCATCCTTCATCCAGCAGGGCAAGCGGCAATAGCGTCGTCTTGCCCGATCCCGGCGGCGCCTGAACCACAAGGTTCGCCGATTGGTTCAGGGCCTGGGAGATTGCAGGCAGCACGGCCTGGATTGGCAGCGCATGGGAGAGTTGCAAATTTTGCAATGTTCGCGAGTCCGGCAACCTGAAATGTTAACCCTTTAGAGCCATTCCAGAGCAATGTCAGAAATCCCGCTTCCCGCCGCCGCCTCCAGTTCCTCGACGCTGCTGAAAGCGATGGCGATGATGCTGGGCTCCACCCTCTGCTTCGTCGTCATGCATGCCTTGGTCGCCAAGGTGTCGCAAGGGCTGCCACCGGTGGAAGTGGCTTTTTTCCGCAATCTGTTCGGTTTTCTGGTGCTGTTTCCGGCCATAGCCCGCAGCCGTTTCACGGCCTTTCGCACCACCAAGCTGCACCTGCATGCGGTGCGTGGCGTGCTGAACAGCACGTCGATGATGATGTTCTTTACCGCGCTGGCGATCACGCCGCTGGCCGAGGCCACTGCGCTGTCCTATACCGCGCCGCTGTTCATGACCATCGGCGCCGTATTCATTCTGGGCGAAACGTTGCATGCCCGGCGCATCGCCGCCCTGGTGATCGGCTTCATTGGGGCACTGATCGTTCTGCGCCCCGGCTTTGTGCCGATCGGACTGGGGCCGCTGCTGGTGCTGGGCTCGACCGTGCTGTGGGCAGGTTCGATGATCGACATCAAGATCCTGGCCCGCACCGATTCAAGCCTGACCATCGCCACCTATATGACGGTGTTCCTGATGCCAATCACCCTGGTGGCTGCCCTGTTCGTCTGGCAATGGCCGACCTGGGAGCAACTCGGCTGGCTTCTCCTGCTCGGAGCATGCGGCTCGGCCGGCCACATGCTGTTCACCGAATCCTTCCGCCACGCCGACACCACCGTGCTGATGCCGCTGGACTTCACCAAGCTGATCTGGGCCTCAGCCATTGGCTTCCTCATCTTCGGGCAAATTCCCGATTTATGGACCTGGCTGGGCGGCACGGTCATTTTCGCGAGTGCCACTTATATATCCTATCGCGAGCATCAGTTGGCCCGCCGCCGGGCCGGCAGCGCCGCGGAGGGCAAATCCACCGCCTGATTGCCGCGAAGATGGGCATTTACTTCGTTAATGCCCGCTCAAAATGTTGTCAGCACAGGGCTATTTACAAGTCCGGCCGAATCCCGTTTGATTTGCACCGCGCCCGGAATACCGGGGCCAGGGAGCAAACAACATATGTCCGGACATGGCCGAAGAATACATTCTCGCGACTGAAGGCCTGACGAAGGAATTTGCCGGCTTTATTGCCGTCAAAGACGTCAATCTCAAAATCCGCAGGCACAGCATTCACGCGCTGATCGGCCCCAACGGCGCCGGCAAAACGACGTGCTTCAACCTGCTGACCAAGTTCCTGACCCCGAGCCGCGGCCGGATCACCTATAACGGGCGCGACATCACCAGCCACAAGCCGGCCGATATTGCCCGCAGCGGCATGGTGCGCTCGTTCCAGATATCTGCGGTATTCCCACACCTCAGCCTGCTGGAAAACGTGCGCGTCGCCCTGCAGCGTCCGCTGGGAACGTCATTCCACTTCTGGAAGCCGGAAAACAGCCTCAACGCCCTGAATGCCCGGGCCGAGGAACTGCTGGAAGCCGTCGGCCTGATCGAATACCGCAACCATACCGCGGTCGAACTGCCCTATGGCCGCAAGCGCGCGCTCGAAATCGCCACCACGCTGGCGCTGGAGCCCGAGATGATGTTGCTGGACGAACCGATGGCCGGCATGGGTCATGAGGATATCGAGAAGATCTCCGACCTGATCAAGCGCGTGGCCGCCAACCGCACCGTGCTGATGGTGGAGCACAATCTGAGCGTAGTGGCGAAACTGTCAGACACCATCACGGTGCTGCGCCGCGGCGAGGTGCTGGCCGAAGGCAACTACGAGACTGTCTCGCGCAACCCGGAAGTCATCGAAGCCTATATGGGAACCGGCCATGCATAATGGCGCCAACTCAACCGGCACCGAACTCGCCGTCCGCGACCTGAATGCCTGGTATGGCGAGAGCCATATCCTGCATGGCATGCAGTTCGACGTGAAAAAGGGCGAAGTCGTCACCCTGCTGGGTCGCAACGGCGCCGGCAAGACAACCACGATGAAAGCCCTGATGGGCATGATCGCCAACCGCAAGGGCTCGGTTCTGTTCGAAGGCGAGGAACTGATCCACCTGCCTTCCAACAAGATCGCCCGGCGCGGGCTGGCTTTCTGCCCGGAGGAGCGCGGGATTTTCTCCAGTCTGAATGTCTACGAAAACCTGACATTGCCCCCGGCCGTGCGGCAGGGCGGCATGAGCCTGGACGAGATCTATCAGATATTTCCCAATCTGAAGGAGCGCCTGAAAAGCCAGGGAACCAAATTGTCGGGCGGCGAGCAGCAGATGCTTGCCATCGGCCGGATCCTGCGCACCGGCGCGAATTTCCTGCTGCTGGACGAGCCGACCGAAGGCCTGGCCCCGGTGATCGTGCAGCAGATCGGCGCCATGATCCGGCTGCTGAAATCCAAGGGCTATACCGTTTTGCTGGTGGAACAGAATTTCCGCTTCGCCAGTACCGTTGCCGACCGCCATTACGTGGTCGAGCACGGCAAGGTGATTGACATGATTGCCAACGATCAGGTCGCCGCCAATACGCAGAAACTCGAGTCCTATCTCGGGGTATAAGTTCAACCAGGAGGAAGCACCATGCAATTCAAGCATTTATTCGTGACGACGGCCGCCGTGCTGGCAGCCGGCGCAGCCAACGCCCAGATGTCTGACGGCGTGATCAAGATCGGCGTGATGAATGACCAGTCCGGCCTCTATGCCGACGTCTCCGGCCCGGGCGGCACCTGGGCGGCGAAGAAGGCGGTCGAGGATTACGGCGCCGCCGCCAAGGGTCTGAAGGTGGAAGTGGTTTTCGCCGACCACCAGAACAAGCCCGATATCGGCTCCAACATCGCCCGCCAGTGGTATGACGTCGACAAGGTCGATGTGATTGTCGACGTGCCGACCTCGTCGGTGGCTTTGGCCATCAACCAGATCACCAAGGAAAAGAACAAGGTGTTCCTGGGCTCCGGTCCGGCGACGGCCGACCTCACCGGCCCGGCCTGCTCGCCGAATACCATCCACTGGACCTATGACACCTGGGCGCTGGCCAACGGCACCGGCAAGGCCATCGTCGATACCGGTGGCAAGAGCTGGTTCTTCCTGACCGCCGACTATGCCTTCGGCCATGCGCTGGAGCGTGATACCAAGGCCGTAGTCGAGAAGAATGGCGGCAAAGTGGTCGGCGCGGTGCGCCACCCCTTCCCGGGCACCGATTTCTCGTCCTTCCTGCTGCAGGCCCAGGCCTCAAAGGCGCAGATCGTCGCTCTCGCCAATGCCGGCGGCGACACCATCAACTCGATCAAGCAGGCCTCGGAATTCGGCATTGTCGAGGGCGGCCAGAAGCTGGCCGGCATGCTGATGTTCGATACCGATATTCATGCGCTGGGCCTGAAGACCGCCCAGGGCCTGAACTTCACCACCGCCTGGTACTGGGACATGAACGACAACAACCGCGCCTTCGCGAAGGACTTCTCGGCGGCCAATGGCGGCAAGTATCCCACCATGGTGCATGCCGGCATCTACTCCTCGGTGATCCACTACCTGAAGGCCGTCGAAGCGCTGAAGAGCGATGCCGATGGCGCCAAGGTGGTAGCCAAGATGAAGGAAATGCCGAGCGAGGATAAGCTGTTCGGCAAGGGCAGCGTCCGTGAGGATGGCCGCCACATGCACGACATGTATCTGGTGGAAGTGAAGAAGCCGAGCGAGTCGAAAAAGCCCTGGGATTACCTGACGGTCAAGAAGACCATCCCGGCGAACGAGGCTTTCCGCCCGCTCAACGAGGGCAACTGCCCGCTGGTCAAGAAGAGCTGACGACCAGCTGCGACCCGGAGCCGCCCGATGGCGGCTCCGGCCAGCGGCCCGCAATCTTGCAGCCTGCGGCCATATCGGCCGCAGTCTCAAAGATTGCCGGATCGGCAAAGTATCAAGAGCGAGAGTATAAAGGGGGCATTCCAGCGATGTTCGAGCTGCTTGGCATAGCGCCACAGGCCTTGTTCGGCCAGTTGCTGCTTGGTCTGATCAACGGTGCCTTCTATGCCATGCTCAGCCTGGGCCTGGCGGTGATTTTCGGCCTGCTCAACGTCATCAACTTCACCCATGGCGCCCAGTACATGATGGGTGCCTTCTGTGCCTGGATGCTGCTGAACTGGGCCGGTGTGCCATACTGGGGGGCGCTGATCCTGGCTCCCATCATCATCGGCGCCTTCGGCATCCTGCTCGAGAAGGTGTTCCTGAAGCGGCTCTACCATCTGGACCACCTCTACGGCCTGCTGCTGACCTTTGGCCTGGCCCTCATCATCGAGGGCGTATTCCGCAAGCAGTTCGGTTCCTCCGGCCTGCCCTATGCCAATCCGATCCCCGGCGGAACGCGGCTCGACTTCATGTTCCTGCCCTGGTACCGCGGCTGGGTGGTGGTCGCCTCTCTAGTGATCTGCCTCGGCACATGGTTCCTGATCGAACGGACCAAGCTGGGGTCCTATCTGCGCGCCGCCACCGAACGGCCCGATCTGGTGCAGGCTTTCGGCATCAACGTGCCGCGCATGATCACGCTCACCTACGGCTTCGGCGTCGGTCTTGCCGCCCTGGCCGGCGTGCTGGCGGCGCCGATCTACAGCGTCAATCCGCTGATGGGTTCCAACCTCATCATCATCGTCTTCGCCGTTGTGGTGATCGGCGGCATGGGCTCGATCATGGGCGCCATCGTCACCGGCTTCGGCCTCGGCATCATCGAAGGTCTGACCAAAGTGTTTTATCCGGAAGCTTCCAACACCGTCATCTTCATCATCATGGCCATCGTGCTGATGCTGAAACCGGCCGGCTTGTTCGGCACGCCCAAGTGAGGACCGGAGGATGACCACGATGACCGCCGGCACCACCAAGAACCGCGACCTGCTGATCTTTGCCATCCTGATGGCGATTGCCGTCGTCGCGCCGATGGTAATCTACCCCGTCTTCCTGATGAAGGTGCTGTGCTTTGCGCTGTTCGCGCTCGCCTTCAACCTGCTGATCGGATATGTCGGCCTGTTGTCGTTCGGCCATGCCATGTTCTTCGGCGGCGCCGCCTATATCAGCGGCTATGTCGTTAAGGCCTGGGGCTGGTCGCCCGAGATGGGCATCCTGGCCGGCACGGCCTGCGCCGCCCTGCTTGGTCTGGTGACGGGAAGCCTGGCAATCCGCCGCCAGGGCATCTATTTCGCCATGGTCACGCTGGCACTGTCGCAGATGGTGTTTTTCTTCTGCGTGCAGGCGCCGTTCACCGGCGGCGAGGACGGCATCCAGGCCATCCCGCGCCGACCGCTGTTCGGCATCTTCGACATCAAGGACGACCTGAGCTTCTTCTACCTTGTGCTGGTGGTGTTCGCCTTCGGGTTCCTTGTGATCTGGCGTGCGATCCATTCGCCTTTCGGCCAGGTCCTGAAAGCGATCCGCGAAAACGAACCGCGCGCCGTCTCGCTTGGCTACCGTGTCGACCAGTACAAGCTGCTGGCCTTCGTGCTTTCCGCTGCACTGGCCGGCATGGCCGGCGCCACCAAGGCGCTGGTATTCCAGCTCGCCTCGCTCACCGATGTCACCTGGCAGATGTCGGGCGAGGTGGTGCTGATGACCCTGGTGGGCGGCATGGGCACGGTATTCGGCCCCATCGTCGGCGCCGGCGTGATCATCACCATGCAGAATTACCTGGCCGGCTTCGGCGAATGGGTCCTGGTGATCCAGGGTGCCATCTTCGTGGTGGTGGTGATGGCCTTCCGTAAAGGCATCGTCGGCGAAATCCAGGCCTGGTGGCAGAGGCGCAGCCGCAGCCAGGTCTAGACTGGCAGGCGGGCCGGCTCAGCCGGCCTTGCTGCCCAGCCCGATCCGGCCCCGGTCATAAGCCTGCGTCGCCCGCCGGCACCAGGCCGAATTGTCCAGATACCACTGCACTGTCGCTTTCAGGCCCGCCGCAAGGTCGAACTGAGGCCGCCAGCCTAATTCGCGCGCGGCCTTTGACGGGTCGATGGCGTAGCGGGCGTCGTGTCCGGGCCGGTCGGTGACGAAGGCGATCAGTTCCGCATATTTGTGGCTGCCCTGGCGCGGCACTAGATCGTCGAGGATGGCGCAGAGCCGGTGCACAAGGTCGATGTTGCGCTGTTCGCCCCGCGACCCGATCAGGTAGGTCTCGCCCGGCCTGCCCTTCTCAACAGCCAGTTGCAAAGCGGCGGCATGGTCGTCGACATGGATCCAGTCGCGCACCTGCTCGCCCCGGCCATAAATCGGCAAGGCCTTGCCTTCCAGGGCGTTGAGAATGGTGAGCGGGATCAGCTTCTCGGGGAACTGATACGGACCGTAATTGTTGCCGCAATTGGTGACCAGCACCGGAAGGCCATAGGTACGGCCAAAGGCACGGGCGAGATGGTCGGCGGAAGCCTTGCTGGCGGCATAGGGTGAATTCGGCTTGTAGGGGCTGTTTTCGTCAAACAGACCAGTGGCTCCAAGCTCGCCATAGACCTCGTCGGTGGAGACCTGAAGATGGCGGAACTGTTGCTGCGCCGTGGCATCCAGTCCGCGCCAGTGATCCAGCGCCGCCTCCAGCAGGACCAGGGTGCCGGTCACATTGGTCTCGATGAAGGGAGCCGGACTGTCGATCGAGCGGTCGACATGGCTCTCCGCCGCCAGATGGTAAACGGCCGTCGGCTTCGTCTCGGCATAAATCCGCCTGATCGCCGCCCGGTCGCAGATATCCACCTGCTCGAAGTGATGCAGGTCGGGATGCGGCAGGCCAGCGATATTGTCCGGATTGCCGGCGTAGGTGAGCTTGTCGATGGTGACGACGGCGCGCTTCTGAGCGTTCAGTCGGCGGACAAGCGCGGAGCCGATGAAGCCGGCGCCACCGGTGACGATGACAGTCATGGACGAGATCTCCCTGCGCCCTGTATAGCGGAGCCCCGGCCGCCCCGGAAGGTCCGGATGGCCGTACTGCCACGGCATGGCAGCAGGATGCCGGACCGGCCGGCCATCCCGCTTGGCGGCGGCCCCGTCCCACCCCATATTGGCAGCCATGAGTCAGCAGCCTGCCGCCCAAAGCCTGGAACGTGAAATCGAGGACCCGGACCGCTTCGCGGATGCCAATTTCCCCGATTTCGTGCCACATCGTCCGCCACGCCCGGAAAAAAGCGAGGGCGGCATTGCCTATGACCTGCAGGCCCCCTACGAACCGCGGGGGGACCAGCCACAGGCCATCGCCGAACTCACCAGCGGGATACAGGCGGGCGAGCGCGATCAGGTGCTGCTGGGCGTCACCGGCTCGGGCAAGACCTTCACGATGGCGCAGATCATCGCCCGCTCCGGCCGGCCAGCCCTGATCCTGGCGCCCAACAAGACCCTGGCCGCTCAGCTTTATGGCGAGATGAAGGCCTTCTTTCCCAACAACGCCGTGGAATACTTCGTCTCGTATTACGACTACTACCAGCCCGAAGCCTATGTGCCGCGCAGCGACACCTACATCGAGAAGGATTCGGCGGTCAACGAGCAGATCGACCGTATGCGCCATTCGGCCACGCGCGCCCTGCTGGAGCGCGACGATGTCATCATCGTCGCGTCCGTATCCTGCATCTATGGTATCGGTTCGGTCGAAACCTATTCGGAAATGACCCTGCCGCTGCAGGTCGGTCAGGCGATCGAGCGCGATGCGCTGCTGCGCCGACTGGTCGATCTACAATACAAACGCAACGATGTGGCCTTTGCCCGCGGCGCCTTCCGCGTGCGCGGCGACGGCGTGGAAATCTTCCCCTCGCATATGGAAGACCGGGCCTGGCGCCTGTCGCTGTTCGGCGACGAGCTGGAAAGCATCGTCGAGTTCGACCCGCTGACCGGCCAGAAGACCGGCGACATGTCGGCCGTGAAGCTATATGCCAACAGCCACTACGTGACGCCGAAGCCAACCCTGAACCAGGCCATCAACCAGATCAAGGTGGACCTGCAACTGCGCCTGGATCAGCTTACCAAGATGGGGCGGCTGGTGGAGGCCCAGCGGCTGGAACAGCGGACCAGCTTCGACATCGAGATGATGATCGCTACCGGCGCCTGCGCCGGCATCGAGAACTACTCCCGTTATCTGACCGGCCGCGGTCCGGGCGCGCCGCCGCCCACCCTGTTCGAATACCTGCCAGACAACGCGCTGCTGTTCGTCGACGAAAGCCATGTGACGGTGCCGCAGATCGGCGGCATGTTCCGCGGCGACTTCCGGCGCAAGGCCACGCTGGCCGAGTACGGCTTCCGCCTGCCCTCCTGCATCGACAACCGCCCGTTGCGCTTCCGCGAATGGGATCGGCTGCGGCCGCAAAGCGTGTTCGTTTCGGCCACGCCGGGCAAATGGGAACTGGAGCGCACCGGCGGCGTTTTCGTCGAGCAGATCATCCGTCCCACCGGCCTGATCGACCCGGTCACCGAAATCCGGCCCGTGGAACACCAGGTCGACGACCTGCTGGCCGAGTGCCGCGAGGTGATCCGCAAGGGCTACCGCGTCCTTGTCACCACCCTGACCAAGCGCATGGCGGAAGACCTGACCGAATACATGACCGATGTCGGCCTCAAGGTGCGCTACCTGCATTCCGATATCGACACGATCGAGCGCATCGAGATCATCCGCGACCTGCGCCTTGGCGTGTTCGACATCCTGATCGGCATCAACCTGCTGCGCGAGGGTCTCGATATCCCGGAATGCGCCCTTGTCGCCATCCTGGATGCCGACAAGGAGGGTTTCCTGCGCTCGGAAACCTCGCTGGTGCAGACCATCGGCCGCGCGGCGCGTAACGTGGATGGCCGCGTCATCCTCTATGCCGACAAGATGACCAACAGCCTGCAGCGTGCCATCGCCGAAACGGACCGCCGCCGCGCGCGGCAGCAGGCCTATAATGAAGAGCATGGCATCACGCCCGAAAGCGTGAAGAAGCAGATCGGCGATATTCTGCAATCAGTCTACGAGCAGGATCATTACACGGTGGATGCCGGTGCCGCCAGCGAAGGCCATCTGGTCGGTCATAACCTGAAAGCCTATGTCGCCGACCTGGAGAAACGCATGCATGAGGCGGCTGGCAATCTGGAATTCGAGGAGGCCGCCCGCCTGCGCGACGAGATCAAGCGGCTGGAGATGAATGAACTGGAACTGCCCGGTTCGATCGCGCGCAAGCCACTCGGTCTTGCGGAAGATGCCGCCGCCGCGCCGCGGCCAGCCGGCCGCTCGACGGCCGGTCGCGCCGGGTCACGCCGAGCCTATCGCGGACGGAAACGCTGATGCCGGTCTCGCCTCTTGCCCCCACCGCGCTCGTCACCGGCGCCAGCCATCGCATCGGCCGCACCATTGCCCTCTTTCTGGCCGAGCGTGGCTATGCCCTCGCCCTCCATTGCAACCGCTCGCGGGCTGCCGCCGAGGCCCTGCAGGCGCAAATCCAAGACAAAGGCGGCAGGGCCACCGTCGTGCAGGGCGACCTGGCGCATCATGATGACGTGATGCGTCTGGTGGATGAGGCCGGTGCGAGCCTCGGCCCGGTTTCCGTGCTGATCAATAACGCCTCGCTGTTTGACTACGATCATGTCGAGACGGCCACGGAGCAGAGCTGGAACAGCCATCTCGACACAAACCTTAAGGCGCCGTTCTTCCTGTCGCAGAGCTTTGCCCGCCAGTTGCCGGATAGCGTGCCTGGCAACATCGTCAACCTGATCGACATGCGCGTGTGGCGCCTGACGCCGCATTTCGCCTCCTACACCGTGGCCAAGGCCGGCCTGTGGACCCTGACCCAGACGCTCGCCATGGCCCTGGCGCCCAATATCCGGGTAAACGCCATCGGTCCCGGCCCGGTCCTGCCCAGCCCGCGCCAGACCGAGGAGCAATTCCGCAGACAATGGGCCAGCACGCCGCTGCAACGCGGCGCCGAACCGGGCGAGATTGCCGCAGCTGTCGGATTCCTGCTTGACGCCCCCGCCATGACCGGCCAGATGATCGCCCTGGATGGCGGCCAGCATCTGCCCTGGCAACAGGGCGGCCGGCCCTTCACCGCAGGCACCGGCGAGCCGGAGGAGTGACATGACGATCCATGCCCGCGCCCGCGCCGCCTGGGCCGAAATACCGGTTCCGGCTTTCGCCGAGGCCAGTCAGCCGGCCCGCCGCGTCTTTGTACGCGACCTGCTTTTGGACGCCCTGATCGGGATCTACCCCGAGGAGCGGGTCAAATCCCAGAAAATCCTGATCAATTTGGAACTCTGGGTGGCCGAAACACCGGGCGAGACGCCGCGCTCATACGACGAGGTTGTTTGTTACGAACTGCTGGTGAAACGCACCAAAGCCCTGCTGGCCGAGGGGCATGTCGATCTGGTCGAGACCCTGGCAGAGAAACTTGCCAGCCTGTGCCTGGCCGATGAACGGGTGCTTCGCACGCGAGTTCGCGTAGAGAAACCCGAAGCGATCGCAGAGGCAGCCGGTGTCGGAGTGGAAATCGAACGCCGGCGCCGCTGAGGTTGCAATCGACGGATCCCGGGTGTTTCAGCCTTGACTTTTGCAACCGCTTGCTCTCGCAAGCCTATTTGTACACAGGGTTAATCAGCGAATCGGGATTGCAGAAAGCGGGAATCCCGCATCGATTCCAGCTGTGGATAACGGCAATTTCCCATTCAGAATCAAACGGCTGGGGAGAGTCTCACATAATGCGACTCGGGCAATATCGGGGATTGGCAATGCAATGCGGCAATCTGCCCCAAGTTTCCCCACAAAGTTATCCACAGCCTTGGGACGCTTTACTCAACGCTGTGTAATCATTGAGTTTTTACGAGTATGGTGCTGCGAATGACTGACCCCGATCCTCAGGCCGATCCTCTCCAGGCGGGTATGGCGCCAGCCGAGATCGGGGCTGCGGTGATTGCGCGCCACCTGCCAACCCTGCCCCTCGGGCCCGGCGTTTATCGCATGATCGATGCCCGTGGCGAGGTGCTCTATGTGGGTAAGGCGCGGTCGCTGCGCAAGCGCGTCACCTCCTACACCAAGACCGAGGCCCTGAGCGTCCGAATCCAGCGCATGGTGCGCCTGGTGGCGATGGTGGAGATCACCACCACGCATACCGAGGCGGAAGCGCTGCTGCTGGAAGCCAACCTGATAAAAAAGCTGCAGCCGCCCTTCAACGTGCTGCTGAAGGACGACAAATCCTTTCCCTATATCCTGGTCGAGCGTACCCACGCCTTCCCCCGCATCACCAAGCATCGCGGCGCCCGCGATGTGCCTGGCACCTACTTCGGCCCCTTCGCCTCAACCGGGGCGGTGCATGTGACCCTGAACGCGATGTCGCGGGCCTTTCCGCTGCGCAGTTGCACCGACAGCGAATTCGCGAGCCGCACCCGCCCTTGCCTGCAATACCAGATCAAGCGCTGCAAGGCGCCCTGCGTTGGCCGCATCAGCGAGGCCGATTACGCCGCCATCGTGCAGGAGGCCTGCGATTTCCTGAGCAATCGCAACCGTCATGTCCTGGATGACTGGCGCCAGCGCATGCAGGCCGCTTCCGACAATCTCGATTTCGAAATGGCCGCCGAATTGCGCGACCGCATTCGCGCGCTCGCCCATATCACGCAAAAGCAGGATATCAACCTGACCGAAATCGACGATGCCGACGTGATCGCCATCCACGCGGAAGGCGGCCTGGTCTGCGTGCAGATATTCTTTTTTCGTGCCGGACAGAATTTCGGCAACCGCGCCTACTTTCCGGCCCATGTCCGCGATGTCGAGACCGCCGAGGTGCTGGATGCCTTCATCGGCCAGTTTTATGCCACGCGCGAACCGCCGCGCCTGATCCTGGTCAGCCACGCCGCCGAAAACATGCCGCTGATCGAAGAGGCCCTGAGCAAGCATGCCGGCCATCGCGTTGAACTGCATTGTCCACAGCGCGGCATCAAGCGGCATCTGGTGGACCTGGCAGCGGACAATGCCCGGGATGCTCTGCATCGCCGCATGGCTGAAACCAGCACGCAACAGCAATTGCTGGCTGGCGTGGCGGATCTGTTTGGCCTGGAGGCGCCGCCGCAGCGCATCGAGGTGTATGACAACAGCCATATCATGGGCCGCCACGCCGTGGGTGCCATGATCGTGGCCGGCCCGGAGGGCCTGCGCAAGAACGCCTATCGCAAGTTCAACATCAAGGGCGAGGAGATCGAACCCGGCGACGATTACGCCATGATGAAGCATGTGTTGACCCGGCGATTCCAGCGCTTACTGAAAGAAGACGCCGAGAACGAAACCGCCGCCGACTGGCCCGACCTTCTGCTGATCGACGGCGGCAAAGGCCAGCTCAGCGCGTCGCTGAAGGTGCTGGAGGAGCTGGGGGTAGACGATGTGCCTGTGGTTGGCATCGCCAAGGGGCCCGACCGCAATGCCGGTCGCGAGCAGTTCTTTCTGCCCAACCGCGAACCTTTCATGCTGGAACCGCGCCATCCGGTGCTGTTCTTCCTGCAGCGACTGCGGGACGAGGCCCACCGCTTCGCCATCGGCACCCACCGCGCCAAGCGGGCCAAGGACCAGATCAAGTCCCCGCTGGACGAGATTCCGGGGATCGGCGCCGCCCGCAAGAAGGCCCTGCTGCTGCATTTTGGTTCGGCCAAGGCCGTATCGCGCGCCGGTCTGGCCGATCTGGAGGGGGTGCCGGGGGTAAACAAGGCCGTCGCCAAACGCATCTACGATCATTTCCATGGCGGCTGATCCGTCCGTCCCGGGCCGGCCCAACTCTGGCCCTGAATCCCTGCCCATGCGATAATCGGCGCCGCCATGCTGAACGGCCTTCCCAATATCCTGACCGTTTCGCGCATCCTGGCGATCCCGGCGATCTGCGCGGCTTTCTTCCTGCCCGGCGCCTGGAGCGCCTGGGTGCCCCTGGCCCTGTTCGCCGCGGCCGGCATTACCGACTGGTTCGACGGCTATCTGGCGCGGAAATGGGGGCAGATGTCGGATCTGGGCCGATTCCTCGATCCGGTCGCCGACAAGCTTCTGGTCGCAGCCGTGATTCTGATGCTGATCGCCTTCGAGCGCATCGACCGCATCACCTGCCTGGCCGCGGTGGTGATCATGTGCCGAGAGATCACTGTTACCGGCCTGCGCGAATTCCTCGCCGAATTGCGGGTGAAAGTACCGGTCTCGCGTCTGGCGAAGTGGAAAACCACTGTGCAGCTCATCGCCCTGGCGATCCTCATCGTGGGCGATCACGGCCCCGCGGAGGTACCGATCCGTCTGCTGGGCGAAATCGGTCTGTGGCTGGCGGCGATCCTGACCCTTTATACCGGCTGGGATTACCTGCAGACTGGCCTTCGCCACATGGCGGCCGAGCCGACCCAGTCGTCGCCGGCTCAGGCCCGCGGCAAAGGGGCCGAGTGATGCGTGTGCTGTATTTTGCCCTGCTGCGTGAACGCGTCGGCGTGGCAGAAGAGACCATTCACCCGCCGGCCGATATCCGCACCGTGGGCGACCTGGTGAGCTGGCTGCGCCAGCAGAGTCCGCAGCACGACCATGCCCTGGCCGATCCGGCCATGGTCCGCGTCGCGGTAAATCAGGACTACGCCCGCCCCGACCAGCCCGTGGGACCAAATGACGAGATTGCCTTTTTCCCGCCGGTGACCGGAGGATAAGCCATGGTTGTCCGGGTTCAGCGCGATGATTTCGATACCGCCGCCGAACTGCAGCAACTGTCGGCCGGCAATCCGAGGATCGGCGCGGTAGTGACCTTCACTGGCCTGGTTCGCGACTTCGCCGGCACCGGCGACCCCGCCCAACGGATGACCCTGGAACATTATCCGGGCATGACCGAGCGGCAGTTGGAAGCGATCCTGGCAGAGGCCAAGGCGCGCTGGCCGCTGGAAGCGGCCCTGATCATTCATCGGTACGGCGAACTCGCCCCGGGCGACCGCATCGTTCTGGTGATCACGGCCTCAGCCCATCGCCAGGCAGCCTTCGAAGCCAATGCCTTCCTGATCGACTGGCTCAAGACCAAGGCCCCATTCTGGAAACTGGAACAGACCGATCAGGAACGGCGCTGGGTCGAGGCCAAGGCCAGCGATGACGACGCAGCCGCCCGCTGGCATAGCTAGCCCGGTTTTTTGCGATATTCCTGGTGAGGAATCGGTTTACTACCGCTCAACCGTGTGGCATGTCGTATCTATTCAAATTCTGGTGTCGCGTTCTGGTTCCGCTTGCATACGGCGTAACCCGCCATTCCACGATTGAAGCATCTTCCCACGATTGCTGCGGCTCATGGTCAACCCCGGCGTTCCGAATAGTTCTCAGATCCCAGAGGCTGCACCGGTTGCGCCTGATCGTATCCGCAGCAAGTCCCTGAGGAATCTGCTCAACTACTGGGATACCAAGGTCGCCGACCTGCAGCGCCTGCCCTCGCGGGCCGATCTGCAGCCGGATGAAATGGTGACGTTTCTTCCCTTTGTGGCCCTGATCAACGTTCAGAATGGGTTTCCCCGGTTTCAGTTCCGTCTCGTCGGCACGGGTATCGTCGGCGCCATGGGCCGGGAAGCGACCAACCGAAGCGTCGACGAGGCCCTGTTCGGCGCCAACGCCCCCAATGTGGAAGCTTTTTTCAGCCTGCCGCTGGATAATCGCGGCCCGGCTTATGCCACAGGGCAGTATACGGTGGCGCCGAGCGGCAGGACCCTTGCTTTCGAGACCCTGCTATTGCCGCTGTCGAGCGACGGCACCGCCATCGATATGCTGCTGGGCGGCCTGGTGGGCGAACGCGTGCAGCGCGACGAGCAGATCTGCGGCTTTCAATACGATTTTTTCTCTCCGCTCGTGCAAACGGCCACGCCCTGACTACGCGGCCGTTGCACGGATGATACGACGCCGGCCTAAGCGGCAGCCTTGCGGCGGGTTGCCGCGTCGAAATCCGCCAGCAGGGTCTGGCAGATCCTGCCCGGCTTGAAACTGTACGGGCCGATCTCGGAAACCGGCGTCACCTCGGCGGCCGTGCCGGTCAGGAAGCATTCCTCAAATCCGCTCATTTCCTCAGGCATGATCGCCCGCTCGATCACCTCGATGCCGCGGGCCCTCGCCATTGCCATAACGGCCCGGCGGGTGATGCCATCCAGAAAGCAGTCCGGCGTCGGCGTATGCAGCTTGCCGTCCTTTGAGAAGAAGATGTTGGCGCCAGTCGCCTCGGCAACCTGGCCGCGCCAGTCCAGCATCAGGGCATCCTGATAGCCTTCGCGCTCCGCCTTGTGCTTGGAAAGCGTGCAGATCATGTAAAGCCCCGCCGCCTTGGCCTTGGTCGGCGCCGTATTCGGCGCCGGACGGCGCCAGTCGCTGATCTGCAGGCGCAGGCCTTTCATTTTGGCTTCCGGCGAAAAATAGCTCGGCCATTCCCACACCGCGATGGCGACATGGATTTTGTTGTGCTGTGCCGAAACGCCCATCATCTCCGAACCGCGCCATGCAACCGGACGCACGTAGCAATTCGGCATCTTGTTGGCGGCCACGGTTTCGCGCGTGGCGCGGTCGATCTCTTCAACCGAGTATGGAATCGTAAAATCCATCAGCTTCGCCGAGTCGATCAGCCGCTGGCTGTGTTCCGTCAGATGAAAAACCTCGCCCTCATAAGCGCGCTCGCCCTCGAAGACGCAGGAGGCGTAATGCAGGCCGTGCGTCAGCACATGCAGCTTGGCGTCCCGGAAGGGAATCAGCGTGCCGTCGAGCCAGATCAGGCCATCGCGGTCGTTATAGGGGATCAGGGACATCGGCAACTCCTTTTGGCGAGAACGAGGCGCGGTATTATTATTACCTTCTGATGGTCATGAAAGTAACAATATGATCGAAATATGTCAATACTACTGCCATATTTTTCCGAGACCCGCCTCGTCAGTTTCTGTCGCTGCCCGGAAAGCTTACCTTGAAGCGGGCTATCCCTTTGCGCCATATAGACCTCATGACCGATCTGAAATCGCTGGCTAACCCCCTGTTCCTGCGCGAAGACGAACTTCGGCAGGGCATTGAACTGCTGTTTTATGCCTATCGCGATTTCACCCGAGGCCCCGATGAAATCCTCGACCGTTATGGCTTCGGCCGGGCCCATCACCGGGCCCTGCACTTCATCGGCGGGAATCCTGGCATTACCGTGGCCGAACTGCTGGCCATACTGCGGATCACCAAGCAGAGCCTGTCGCGCGTGCTGTCTGCACTGATCGAGGGCGGCTTCGTGCGCCAGCAGCAAGGCACGCGGGATCGCCGCCAGCGCCAGCTTTTCCTGACCGAGCAGGGCAAAAATCTCGAAAAACAGATCAGCATGGTGCAGCAGGCCAAGGTGGCCCAGGCCTATCGCGAGGCCGGCGCCGAGGCCGTAGCCGGCTATCGCAAGGTTCTCGCCGGGCTGATCGATGAACAGGATCGCCCGGCCATTCTGCGCGCCATTCAGCGCCGCTGAGTCTGATCATGGATATTCTTGCCGAGCCGCATATCCTGATCGTCGACGACGACGAACGCATCCGCAATCTGCTGACGCGATATCTGACCGGGCAGAATTTCCGCGTCACCGGGGCCGAGGATGCCGCCGATGCCGCAGCCAAGCTGAGTTCGGTCAGTTTCGACCTGCTGATTGTCGATGTCATGATGCCGGGGCAGAATGGCTTCGACTTCGTTGCCGACCTGCGACGCAGGCAGAATCATGTGCCGGTGATTCTGCTGACGGCCCGAGGCGAAGCCGAGGATCGAATCAAAGGCCTGGAAACCGGCGCCGATGATTATCTGCCCAAACCGTTCGAGCCGCGCGAACTGACTTTACGCATCAATTCCATCCTCAAGCGCACGGCCCGTCCGGCGCCGACGCCTCCAGGCGCGGCAATCCGCTTTGGCGATTTTTGCTTCGACACGGTGCGGGGCGAACTCAAGCGTGGTGAGGACATCATCGCACTGACCACTGGCGAGGCGCAGCTGCTACGCATCCTCGCACGCAATCCCGGCACGACTGTGCCGCGGGCGGCCCTGGCCGACCCGTCCAGCGATGGCGAAAGCCGGGCCGTGGATGTGCAAATCACGCGCCTGCGCCGCAAAATCGAAGCCGATCCACGCAATCCGCGTTATCTGCAGACCGTGTGGGGCGAGGGTTATGTGCTCTGGACGGAATAGAGCGCGACAGGCAGCGGCATGTGGCTGAAGCGCTTTTTGCCGCGTAGCCTGTTTGGTCGCTGGCTACTTCTTCTGGTGGCACCGATCGTCGTGCTTCAGGCCCTGCTCGCCTATATCTTCTACGAACGACACTGGGACACCGTGACCCGTCGGCTGGCACTGGGGCTCGCCGGCGAGATCGCCCTGTTGATTGAAACGCGGGAAATCGGCACCGATCCGGCCACAATGGCCAACCTTGTCATCCAGATGAGCCAAACCCTGGAACTGAATATCGGTTTCGAGGCTGGCGCCGCGTTTCCGCAGAACATCCCTCCGTTGCGGCGGTTCTCGATACTGGACCGCATGCTGGTGCAGGCACTCGGCGAGCGCCTTGCCCAACCCTATCAGATCGATGCGCAGCGCGACGATCGCACCGTGGTTGTCTACGTACAACTGCCCGACGGGCTTCTGACCGTCGTCGCGCCGGAAAGTAGAGTGTTTTCCGCCAGCACCTATGCCTTCATGATCTGGATGACAGCGGCATCGGCTTTGCTTCTCGGTATCGCATTACTGTTTCTGCGCAATCAGATAAAACCCATCCGCCGCCTGGCGGAAGCGGCCGACGCCTTTGGCAAGGGTCGCGAGATCATGGATTTCCGACCCAGCGGTGCCAACGAGGTTCGCGCCGCCGCGCGCGCCTTTCTGGCGATGCGAGACCGCATCCGCCGTCATATCCGCGAACGCACCGATATGTTGGCAGGCGTGAGCCACGACCTGCGCACGCCGCTGACCCGCATGAAATTGCAGTTGTCGCTGATGCCGCCCAATGTCGAGATCGACGAACTCAAGCGCGATGTCGATGAAATGGACAGGATGGTCAGCGCCTATCTGGCCTTTGCGCGCGGCCAAAACGAACAGCCGGCCGAACCAACCGATCTGGCGCATCTGATTGACGAACTGGCCGACGACGTGCGACGACGCGGACGCGAACTGCAGGTCGTGATGCCGGAACATCTCACCCTGCCGCTGCGCCGCCTGAGCTTCAAGCGCGGTCTGGCAAATCTGATCGAGAACGCCCTTCGTTTCGGCCGCACGGTGCGGGTGAGCGTGATCCGTGCCGAAAAGGGAATAGAAATCTGCGTCGATGATGATGGCCCCGGCTTGCCCGAGAAGGAACGCCATCGCGTATTCAGGCCGTTCTATCGTCTCGACCAGGCCCGCCATGGCAGCGGCAATGTTGGCCTGGGATTGACCATTGCCCGTGATGCCGTGCTGGCCCATGGCGGAGAAATCGCGCTGGACGATTCCCCGCTTGGCGGCCTTCGGGTGAAGATCAGGCTGCCGGTATAAAAGCCGGCCCTAGTCTTCCGCGGGCTTGTCTGGATCGGCCACGGTAAAGCGCCGCTCACCCTGCAGACGGCCGCTGCCGTCTTTCAGCAGAACCGCCCATTGGCCGGGAAAGATGCGCGACTGCGACCAGATGCGCCAATTTCGGCTGACGTCGACTCGCGCCTTGGAGCGTCCGACCTCCTGATCGTTACGCATCCAGTGGAACCAGAAGGTTTCGCCGGGACCAACCTGCGTGCAATCCAGCCTGGCAAAGGCATAGGCGCGCTGGGTTCCTGGCGGATAATCCCCATCGACAATCCCCTGCGGCTCGAGATTGATCACGTTGCGGGTCATGGAAAACTGCCGCACCACACAATCATGATCCTGCGCCAGCGCCGACGGGGCGGTGGCCATGAATGGCGAGAGCAATGCGACGGTCAGGAGAAATGTCTTTTTTGTCATTGTGCTGGTCCGTAGCGAGATTGTCCGTCGAGGCGACAGCCGGGGTCAATACATCCGGCCGCCATTCGGCACCGGCTGATCCGGGCCAATCAGCACCACCTGACCGGCGGGATCGGGAAGCCCCAGGACCAGGATTTCTGACATGAAGGAGCCGATCTGGCGCGGCGGAAAATTCACCACCGCCAGCACCTGTCGGCCTGGAAGGGCCTCGGGGGTGTAATGCGCGGTGATCTGAGCAGAAGACTTACGCACCCCCAAAGGCGCGCCGAAATCCACCCACAGCTTGATCGCCGGTTTGCGTGCCTCCGGGAAAGGTTCGGCACGGATGATCGTACCAACCCGGACATCAACCCGGTGGAAATCCTCGATGGCTATTTCACCCACCTGACGCCTCCCTCGTGCCGTATACTGCCAAAAACAGAAACGGGCGGGATTTGTACCCGCCCGTTGCATGTCTGGCAAATCTGCGGCTGGGCGCCGTAGGCTACTTCTTCGGCTTGGTGAACGTCTTGCGGAATTCTTCCAGATTTTCGTTCATCCGCTGGTTGATAAGCTCGAAGGCCTCGCTATTGGTCTTCGACATCATTTCCGCCAACTCGCGCAGGTTGGCCATCGCCTTTTCCATGGCCTGCTTGGCCGCATTCGGATCGGGCATGCCGGCCGAAACGCCGCCTTTCATTATCGCGGCCACTTCGGCAGCCGCTTCCTGGAATATCTCGGCTTGGCGCTTGGCCACGGCCTGATAGCCTTCCAGCGCCCGCTTGTTGGCAGCGGTAATCGCCTCAAGGTTTTTCTGCTGGGTCGCGGCCAGAGCAGAGGGGTCCAGGCCCGGCAGCTTGAGATCGGCGAACAGCTTCGTCGGATCAAAGGCAGCGAAAGGATTTTCGGCACTCTTGCTCATGACAGGCTCCCATGATGTGTGTTTGGAAATCGTTTGGAGAATAGCAAGCCAGATAGATCTGGTCAAATAAAATTGTGCAGTGCACAATTTTATTTATTATAATAAAACCATTAAGTTAAGTAGTTACGCCGCAGGCTTATTTCGCTTATGCAAAAAAGACCCGCCGCCGGTTAAAAATCGCATCGCCTGACCCAACCGCTTGTCCAGGTGGGCCATGGTGGCGGAAAGATCGGCGCTTTCGTCCTTCAGCCAGACCCGCAGCACATCCAGATAAACCGCCCCCAGTGCCTTTCGCCGCAGCAGGCCGGCAAGGCCTGGCCGATCAAGGCCGGCAGCAGCCAGGGTCCAGTCCAGTCCCGGCCCCAGACCGCCATACAGTAAGCAGGCCAAGGCCGGCGGATCGGCGGGCAGTTCACGCATCAAAACACGGATTGCAGCCTTGTGTGCGCCCAAAGCGTCCAGTCTGGACATTATGGCTTCGAACAGGCGGTCTTTCGCCAGATCGGGGTTCTCGGCCATCTGGGGCGTCGCCTGATCCAGAGCGCCAAGCATCGCCGCATCAACACGATGGGCATACGCGGTAAGCATGGCGGTTTTTGAGGGATATTGCTGGTACAGCGCGGCCAGAGACAACCCGCTGGCCGCAGCAACCTCGGCTAGGGTGACCCGGCGCCAACCCTGCTCGGCAACAAGATCGAGCAATACGTCGACAGGGTCTCGCCGGCTGGTGCCAGCATCGCCAGCCCTGTCGGCCGCACGCTTGCGGGATGATTGTTTCGCTGCCTTGGCCATGGCCGTCTCCCTGGTTGGGATGCCTTTAATCTGGTGTCATCCGCACCAGGGGGCAAGGTGCCTCAGCCCGCCAATTCCTTCGAGCGCCGCGCCGCCGCCGCTACGGCGCGGTCCATCAGCGGCTGCAGACCATCCTCGGCCATAAGCACATCCAGCGCCGCCTGCGTGGTACCATTCGGGCTGGTGACATTCTTGCGCAACTGCGCCGGGCTTTCGGGACTCTGCCGCATCAGCAGTCCAGAGCCGCTGACGGTGGCATGGGCCAAGCGCGCCGCCAATGCCGCATCCAGGCCGGCTTTTTCCCCGGCCGCTGCCAGGCATTCGGCCAACCAGAACACATAGGCCGGGCCAGAACCGGATACGGCGGTTACAGCATCGATCAGCCCTTCATCGCCGATCCAGGCCACTTCGCCCACCGCCTCCAGCAGATCACTGCAGAAAATGCGCTGATCCTCGGTCACGGCGGCATTGGCGCAGCAAACCGTGATGCCGGCCCCTACAGCAGCCGGCGTGTTGGGCATGGCGCGGACGATGGCCGCCCCGCCGCCCAGCAGCCGATCCAGCGTGGCAATCGTCTTGCCCGCGGCGATCGAGAGGATGCACGCATTTTTGCCGGCATAAACCGAATATGACGGCGCCACGGCATCCATCACCTGCGGCTTCACCGCCAGCATCACCAGCGCGGGGTTAAAATCGGCGGGAATGCCCCCTGCAGAAGCGAACAGGCGGATGCCGGCAGGCAGATCGGGCACCGGATTGGGCTCGACGATCGCGATATCGCTGGCGGCTATGCCCCGGCTCAGCCAACCGGCCAGCAAAGCGCTCCCCATCTTGCCGCAACCGACCAAAAGAATGCCCCGGTTCATCCTGCTCTCCTGCCTGAACTGACTTCAGGCAGGCAAGGTAGCCGGATGCCGGGGCCGGGTTAAGGGCTGGCTGTAATTATCAGGCCGTGCGGATCAGGCCTCGCCCACGCATTCGAACATGGCGGCGGCAACCGCATCCTCAGGCGTGCGGCCGCCCCAGACCAGGAACTGGAAAGCAGGGTAGAAGCGCTCGCATTCCGACAGACCGATTTCCATCAGGTCTTCGATCTGTTCGGTGGTGGCGCCATGCCCTCCGCGCAGCAGCAGGGCCTGACGGAAGACGACCATGCCTTCCTCCGACCAGTAATCGAAATGCCCGATCAGCGCCTTTTCGTTCACATAAGCCAGCAGGGAATGAAGGTCGCGACGGCGGTTTACCGGAACTTTCATGTCAAAGGCGCAGGTGAAGCTCAGCGCGCCGAGCTCGTCGCGCCAGGAGAACCACATCTGCTGTTCGCAGTAGCGGCCGGACACGCCGACGGTCAGTTCATCGGAGCCCTGACGGTCAAAGGGCCATTCATGCTCGCCCACAATCTGTTCAACCAGATCAAGCGGATTGAGGCGGCTGGTGGTTTCGGCTTCGATCAGTGTCCGCATGCGCTAGAGCTCCCCCTCTGCGGGCGTGCCGGTTCTCGGCGGGTGTTCCGAAACGGCTGATATGGCTGGGAATTTGACCCCAAACGGGGACGGCAACGGCCTTGGCCGAGCAAGCCCCCTCCCCTCGGCTGACCATATATGTAGGTGTCGCGAAACAGTAGGCACCATAGATTTAGAGTATGCGGTGGAATCCCACTGTGCAAGGGCGTATTTACGAAAAATTCATGAAATTCGCCTGATGCGGGCGAGAGTTAGGACTGATCGCCGAATCAGCCATTCGACTTGGATTCGAGCGCGGCGAGGCGTTCGGCCAGGCGGATGTTTTCTTCCCGGGCGGCCGCGGCCATGGCCTTCACGGCCTCGAATTCCTCGCGGGTCACGAGATCCATGTCCGCCAGGGCCTTTTCCAGTCTTTGGCGAAAGGCCTGCTCCACCTCGCCTTTCACGCCCTGCAGCGTGCCGAGCGCACCGGTGGCGATGCGGCTGAGATCGTCGAGCAGGCGGTTGTCGGTCTGCATGGCGCGACTCCGTGGCGGAATGACCCTTCCGATATGGCGGGCCAGGACATGAGTCGCAAGCGCCCCGGGCCCTTTTCCACAGGTATTCCGCAGCCAGATAGCCGGGGCCGAGGTGTTGGAAAGCCGGGGGGCGGGTGCTAGGTTCCGCCCCCAACACATAGATTTACCGGCAGAATTACCGTGACCGAGCAAACCCCCGTCGACGTTTCCGGCGAACGCGCCAATCGTGAAACCAAGCTGGCCCAACTGCGCCAGTTGGGGCTGGACCCTTACGCCGCGCCGAAATTCCCCAAATCGCACAAGAACGCGGCGGTGCACGAGGCCTATGCCCATCTGCAGCCCGACGAGCGCACCGACGACAGCGTGGCGGTGGCCGGCCGCGTGATGGCAATCCGCAACAGCGGCATGTTCATCGATCTGGTCGACGATACCGTGAAATTGCAGGTCTATACCGCCAAGGAAGACGTGCAGGGCAAGTTTGCCGCCGTGATGAAGGCGCTGGATCTGGGCGACATCATCGGAGTGCGCGGCACTGTGCGGCGTACCAAGCGCGGCGAGATTACGGTGGACAGCACCGAAGTCGTCGTGCTGGCCAAGGCGCTGGAACCGCCGCCGGAGAAATGGCATGGCCTGAAGAATGTCGAACAGCGCTATCGCCACCGCGAATACGACCTGATCGGCAACGAGGAAAGCCGCGCCACCCTGCGCGCGCGCTTCCGCGTGATCCAGTCGGTGCGTCAGTTCCTCAGCGGCGAGGGCTTCCTGGAAGTCGAAACGCCGATGCTGCACACGATTCCCGGCGGCGCCATCGCGCGGCCGTTCGTGACGCACCATAACGCACTGGACATCCCGCTCTACATGCGCATCGCACCCGAGCTGCACCTGAAGCGGCTGGTGATCGGTGGCCTGAGCGAGAAGGTGTTCGAGATCAACCGCTGCTTCCGCAACGAGGGCATCTCGCCGCGCCACAATCCCGAATTCACCACCATGGAACTCTATCAGGCCTATGCCGATTATGAGGACATGATGGACATCGCCGAACGCACCATTGCCAATGCGGCGATTGTCGCCACCGGCGGCACCAAGGTGAAGTTCGGCGAGCACGAAATCGATTTCACGCCCCCCTTCCGCCGCGCCACGATGCTGGGCCTGATCGAGGAGCACGGCAAGGTGAAGCTGGAAGGCCTGGACGATGCCTCGGCGCGCGCTGCGGCCAAGGCCGCCGGCGTTCCAGTCGACGACAAGGCGAGCTGGGGCAAGGTGGTGGAGGCCTGCTTCGAGCATTTCGTAGAGCCCAACCTGATCCAGCCGACCCATGTTGTGGCCCTGCCCAAGGCGATCTCACCGCTGGCCAAGGCCAATCACGCGAACCCCGATATTGCCGAGCGTTTCGAGACGTTCTGCAATACCTGGGAAATCGCCAATGCCTTCTCCGAGCTGGCCGATCCGCAGGAACAGCGCGCCCGTTTCGAGGACCAGCAGAGCCAACGCGATGGCGGCGACGACGAGGCTCACCGCATCGACGAGGATTTCCTCAAGGCTCAGTCGGCCGGCATGATGCCGATGGGCGGCCTGGGCATCGGGATCGACCGCCTGGTGATGCTGCTGACCAATTCGCCCACCATCCGCGAGGTGATCGCCTTCCCCACGCTGCGTCCGCGTGGCGCGGGCGAAGCCCAGGACGAGTGATGCTCACCATCCTGCCCGCCATCGCCTTTCCGGTGATCGACCCGGTCATCGTCGAGATCGGTCCTTTCGCCATCCGCTGGTATGCGCTCGCCTATATCGTTGGCCTGGTGGCCGGCTGGCGCATGGCGATGCGTATCGTGCAGCGGCCGGGCAGCGCGGTGACGCCGCAACAGATCGACGGCTTCCTGCTCTTGGCCACATTGGGCGTCGTGCTTGGCGGACGTCTTGGATACGTCTTGTTCTACAATCTCGACTATTACCTGCAGCATCCGAGCGGAATATTTGCGGTCTGGCAGGGCGGCATGTCGTTTCATGGCGGCATGCTGGGCGTGATCATTGCCATGGTCGCCTACTGCCGCTGGAATGGCATCCGCCTGCTCACCTTCACCGATCCGATTGCCTGCGTCGCACCGATCGGCCTGTTCTTCGGCCGCATCGCCAATTTCATCAATGGCGAGCTTTGGGGACGTGTTGCGCCCGATGTGGCATGGGCCATGGCGTTTCCCACCGGCGGCCCGCTGCCGCGCCATCCGAGCCAGCTCTATCAGGCCGCCATGGAAGGCCTGCTGCTGTTTCTGCTGCTCAACCTGGTGCGATGGAATTCCAAGGCAATGGATCGCCCCGGCCTGCTCTCAGGCCTGTTCCTGGTCGGCTATGGCATGGCGCGCATCATCGGCGAGCTTTTCCGCGAACCGGATGCGCAGATCGGTTATCTGATCGGCGGCACCACGATGGGCCAGTGGCTGTCTCTGCCGATGGTGCTGGCCGGCATTGGCGTGATCTGGTGGTCGCGCCGGCAGAAGGACGCATGACCGAGGCGCCGCTGCGCGACATCCTGCGGCGGCGCATCGCCGCCGAGGGCCCGATTACGGTGGCGGCTTACATGGCCGACTGCCTGCTGCATCCCGAACATGGCTATTACCGTACCCAGCAGGCCATCGGCCTGGGCGGCGATTTCACCACCGCGCCGGAAATCAGCCAGATGTTCGGCGAATTGCTGGGTCTGTGGGCGGCCGATTGCTGGCTGAAACAGGGCGGCCCGTCGAAATGCTATCTGGTCGAGCTCGGACCTGGCCGCGGCACGCTGATGCGCGATGCCCTGCGCGCCATTCGCGCCCTGCCGCCGTTCCGCAAGGCGTTGCAGCCGGTGCTGATCGAGGCGTCGGCCCGACTGCGTGGCATGCAGGCCGAGTTGCTGGCAGGCGAGGATGCCGCCTGGCACGAGGATATCGCGGCCATTCCGAAGGATGCGCCGATCTTCGTACTGGCCAACGAATTCCTTGACGCGCTGCCAGTGCGCCAGTTCCAACGCGGCGATGACGGCGCATGGCATGAACGCTGTGTCGGCCTCGACGATGCCGGCAATCTCTGTTTCATGCTCGACCCGCGCGCCCTGCCCTTTGACGATCTACTGCCACCGGCCCTGCGGGATGCGCCGCCGGGTGCCATCGTCGAGTCGAGCCCGGCCATGCGCGCCGTTGCCGTCGATGTTGCGGCACGCCTGCGCCTGCAGGGTGGGGCTGCGCTGTTCGTCGATTACGGCTATGCCGTGCCCGGCATCGGCGAGACCCTGCAGGCCATCCACCGGCATGCCTATGCCGATCCCTTGAGCGATCCCGGTCTGGCCGACCTGACTGCGCATGTCGATTTCGCGTCTTTCGCCTTGGCCGCGACGCGGGCCGGTGCCGCCGTCTCCGGTCCGGTCGGCCAGGGCGCGTTCCTCGAAGCGCTGGGCATCCGTGAACGCGCGCAGGCGCTGAAACAGGCCAACCCCGCCGTGCAGGGCGATATCGAACGCGCATTGCAGCGGTTGACCGGACCGGAAGCCATGGGCACCTTGTTCAAGGCCATCGCGCTGCTGCCGCCCGAGTCGCCGATCCCAGCAGGTTTTGCATGAACCGCCCAGCGTCCGCTCCCGAATACCGCCCCGGTTCCGGCGATATCGCGCCGATTACGGCTCCCGGACTGGGCAACCTGCCGCATGGATTCTTCACCCGGCGCGGCGGCGTCTCCAGCGGTTTGTATGCCTCGCTCAACTGCGGCCCTGGTTCGGGCGACGACGCCCTCGCCGTGCAGGAGAACCGCCGTCGCGTCGTCGCCCGCCTGCAGGCACCACTCGGCCTCGCCTCGCTGTACCAGGTGCATGGCCGGGATGTCGTGATCGTCGATGACCGTTACGACATTGCGCAACGTCCGAAAGCAGACGGCATGGCGACGACACGCGCAGGCATCGCATTGGGCATATTGTCAGCGGATTGCGCGCCAGTTCTGTTTGCCGACTCGCAGGCAGGCGTGATCGGCGCCTGCCATGCCGGCTGGCGCGGCGCACTGGCCGGCGTGACCGATGCCACCATTACGGCGATGGAACAACTCGGCGCGCGGCGCAACCATATCCGCGCGGCCATTGGTCCCTGCATCGGGCAGGCCTCTTATGAGGTGAGCGCGCCCTTCCGGGAGGAATTCCTGAAGGCGGATGCACAAAACGCCCTCTTCTTCGCTGACGGCAAACGGCCCGGCCATTGGCAATTCGACCTTCCGCGCTATCTGGCTGAACGTTTGCAGCGATCCGGCGTGGAAACCGAGAATCTCAATCTCGACACCTGCAGCGACCCGGATCGGTTCTACAGCTATCGTCGCATGACGCTGGCCGGGGAAACCGATTACGGCCGCCAGGTTTCGGCCATTGCCCTTCCGGCATGAGAGATCGGACAGCACGGCCATGCCGCATCTGTTCATATTCCTCGCAATGTTCCTTCTGGCCATGATGGTGGGTTGTGTCCTCACTTAAAGCCCTGCTTCTGATACCGGCGATCGCCGGCCTGATGGCCTGCCAGCCGCTGCCCCAACCCTTCCAGGCCGATGCCCGCACCAAGGCAACCAGCCCGCTGGTCCGTCCGATCGGCGAGACCAGCATTTTCGTGCTGCCGGTAGCCGCCCTGCCCGGCGGCCAGGGCGCGGCGCTGGCCGATGCCCTGGCCGATGCCCTGACCGAAAAGGAAGTGGCCGCCAGCGCCACGGCGCGCAGCCGGCTGTCGTCCACCCTTGCGATTGGCCTTGAACCGCGCGGCGGCGATACACTGTGGCACTGGACCGAGAGTTCGCTGGATGACGGCCGGCAGCAGCCAGGGGGCAAGCCCCTCGGGGTGGCGTTTGACCGGCTGGCCGCCGGCGATGCCGGCAGCCTGAAGCAGGCCGCCGCCATCATGGCGGCTGCGATCGCCGATCGTCTGAACGAAACCACCATTGCGGCCGCCCAAGGAGCTGGGTCGACGCCGGCCAGGCTGGCCGTTCGGGAATGCGAAGGTGCCCCGGGAGACGGCAACCGCAGCCTGCGCCAAGCCATGCGGGAAATCCTCATCCTGGGTGGCCAGACCCTCCTGCCGGACGTGTCTGGGGCAGACCTTGTCATCACCTGCAACGTGCAGGTCTGGGCCGACGGTCCGGCCTCGGAGCGGGTAGCCATTGAATGGGCCCTGCTGGGCGCCGATGGCAGCCGGTTGGGCGACGTGAAACAGGCCAACCGCATCCCCAAGGGCCAACTCAGCCAGGCCTGGGGGAATACTGCCCATATCATTGCCCAGGGTGGCTGGCAGGGCCTGAGCCAGATCATCGACACCCGGCGCCGCACCCGACCGGCCCTTCCGCCCACAAAATCCTGAAATTAAAGGATAATTCCGGGTTTACAGCGTCAAGGCCGGCAGCTATAGTCCGCGCGGTTTTTCTCCCCTGCTCCGGCGCATCCACAGAGCTCTGTCATGAAAGTTTTGGCGGGTAACTCCAATCGTCCGCTGGCGGAAGCCATTGCGGCTTATCTGTCGGTTCCGCTCGCCAAGGCCAGCGTGCGTCGGTTTTCCGACATGGAGGTCTTTGTCGAGATTCACGAGAATGTCCGCGGTGAGGATGTTTTCGTGATTCAGTCGACCTCGTACCCCGCAAACGACCATCTGATGGAACTGCTGGTCTGCATTGATGCGCTGAAACGTTCCTCGGCCCGCCGCATCACGGCCGTGCTGCCCTATTTCGGTTATGCCAGGCAGGACCGCAAGCCGGGCCCGCGCACGCCGATCTCGGCCAAGCTGGTTGCCAACCTGATCACTGCCGCAGGCGCCAATCGCGTGCTGACGCTCGACCTGCATGCCGGTCAGATCCAGGGCTTCTTCGATATTCCGACCGACAACCTGATGGCCGGTCCGGTGCTGACCGCCGACATCAAGCAGCATCTGCAGGGCGATGACCTGATGGTGGTGTCGCCCGACGTCGGCGGCGTGGTCCGCGCCCGTAACATCGCCAAGCGCCTGGATGCCGACCTTGCCATCGTCGACAAGCGCCGCGAAAAGGCCGGCGTGTCGGAAGTGATGAATATCATCGGTGACGTCGAAGGCCGCCGCTGCATCCTGGTCGACGACATCGTCGATTCCGCCGGCACGCTGTGCAATGCCGCCGAGGCGCTGAAGAAGCATGGCGCCAAGGCGGTTTATGCCTATGTGACCCATGGCGTGCTGTCGGGCGGTGCGGTGGCCCGTGTCACCGCCAGCCAGTTGGAAGGCCTGGTCATTACCGACTCGATCCTAGCGACCGAAGCGGTCCGCCTGGCGCGCAACATCCGCCAGGTGTCGATCGCGCCGCTGATCGGTGAGGCGATGCGGCGCATCAGCGAGGAGACCTCGGTCTCCAGCCTGTTCGACTGAAAGAGTTTATGAGTTTCGGCGCGCGGCACCCCTGGAGGCCGGCGCCGGGAACGGATCCGGCATGGTGTCGGGGCCGTATTTAAGCAAGGAGCGCAATCATGCGTGACGTAACCACCATCGCCGCCGAGGCGAGGTCGAGGGCCGGCAAGGGGACCGCCCGTGCAACGCGACTGAAGGGTCGTGTGCCGGGGGTCATCTATGGCGAAAAGCAGACCCCGGAACTCATCTCGGTCGATTCCCGTGACCTGCTGAAGGAACTGCACAAAGGCAGCTTCTTCTCGCGCCTGTTCACCATCGACATCTCCGGCAAGACCGAACGCGTCCTGGCACGCGACGTTCAGCTCGACCCGGTCAGCGACCGGCCGATCCATGTCGACTTCCAGCGCATCGGCAAGGGCTCGAAGGTTCGCATCTTCATTCCCGTGCACTTCCTGGATCAGGACCAGAGCCCGGGCATCAAGAAGGGCGGCGTGCTCAACATCGTGCGCCACGAGGTCGAGTTCTTCTGCCAGCCGGATAATATCCCCGAGGCAATCTCGATCAGCCTCAGCGGCATGGAAATCGGCCACTCGATCCATATCTCGGCTTTCAAGCTGCCCGAAGGCATCAAGCCGGTGATCCAGGATCGCGACTTCACGGTTGCGACCATCGCCGCGCCGACCAAGGAAGACGAAGCCGCGCCGAAGGCCGAGGCCGCCGCCGCCGCCCCGGCTGCTGCTGCCGCGCCGGCCAAGGATGCCAAGGCTGCCGCTCCGGCTGCCGCGGCCAAGCCGGCCGCCAAGAAGTAACGCTTACCCGGACGGCGCATCCCGATGCGCCGTCCGGTCTCCTCCCGCCCGCTCACGAGCAATACCCGGACGCTGAACCGCCATGCTGCTTCTCGTCGGACTGGGCAACCCGGGCAGCGAACACAAGCGCCAGCGCCACAATGTCGGCTTCATGGCGGTCGACGCCATCGCCGAGCAGCATAATTTTCAGCCATTCAAGAAACGCTTCCACGGCGAGCTGGCCGAGGGTGTGCTGAACGGCACCAAGACCCTCATCCTCAAGCCGCATACCTATATGAACCTGTCGGGCAAATCGGTGGGCGAGGCCGCGCATTTCTACAAACTGCCGCCGGCCCAAGTGGTGGTGGCGCATGACGAACTCGATCTGGCTGCCGGCAAGATCCGCATGAAGGCCGGGGGCGGCCATGCCGGCCATAACGGTCTGCGCTCGGTGGATGCGGCCATTGGCCCGGATTACCGCCGCCTACGCATCGGCATCGGCCATCCCGGCAAGGACCGCGTGCTGGGCTATGTGCTGCAGAATTTCGCGGCCGAGGAGCATGCATGGCTCGATCCGCTGCTCGCCGCCATCGCCGCCGAGGCCGGGTATCTGGCCCGTGGCGACGATACCGGATTCATGACCAAGGTGGCACTGCGCCTGCAGCCGCCCAAGGCAGAGAAAACGAAGGAAAGTTGATATGGGTTTCAAATGCGGCATCGTCGGACTTCCCAATGTGGGCAAGTCGACCCTGTTCAATGCCCTGACGCAGACCGCAGCCGCCCAGGCGGCAAATTACCCGTTCTGCACCATCGAGCCCAATACTGGCCTGGTCGGCGTGCCGGATGAGCGACTCGACGTGCTGGCCAGAATCGCCGGCTCGGCCAAGATCATCCCCACCCAGCTCACCTTCGTCGACATCGCCGGCCTGGTGCGCGGCGCCTCCAAGGGCGAAGGGCTGGGCAACCAGTTTCTGGCCCATATTCGCGAGGTCGATGCGATCTGCCATGTGCTGCGTTGCTTCGAGGACGGCGATATCACCCATGTGGAAGGCAAGGTCGACCCCATCGCCGATGCCGAAACGGTGGAAACCGAGCTGATGCTCTCAGACCTTGAGAGCCTGGAACGCCGGGTCGAGCAGACCGCCAAGCGGGCCAAGCAGGGTAATGAAGAAGAGAAGCAGCGGCTTGCCGTGATGGAAAAGGTGCTGGGCGCACTCCGCGACGGCAAGCCGGCGCGCACCGTGGTGCCAACCGAGGATGAGAAGAAGCTATACAAGGAGTTGATGCTGATCACGGCCAAGCCGGTGCTGTATGTTTGCAACGTCGAGGAAGCCTCCGCCGCCGACGGCAATGCCTTCTCAGCCCGGGTAAAAGCCAAGGCGGATGCCGAGGGCGCCGCCATGGTGGTGATTTCTGCCGCCATCGAGGCAGAGGTTGCCCAGCTTGATTCCGATGAAGAAAAGCAGGCTTTCCTGGCCGATCTGGGCCTTAAGGAAACCGGCCTGGCCCGGGTTATCCGGGCCGGTTACGGCCTGCTCGACCTGCTGACCTTCTTCACCGTAGGCCCCAAGGAAGCCCGGGCCTGGACCGTGCGCAAGGGGGCCAAGGCCCCGGAGGCTGCCGGCGTGATCCATACCGATTTCGAGAAGGGCTTCATCCGCGCCGAAACCATCGCTTATACGGATTACGTGGCCGGCAAGGGCGAGGCCGGCGCCCGCGATGCCGGCAAATTGCGTCTGGAAGGAAAGGATTACATCGTGCAGGATGGCGACGTCATGCACTTCCGTTTCAACACATAAGATAACCATGAAATACTTGGAGGATTTCGCTGTCGGGCAAGTGCTGGACTTTCCGCCCCGCACGGTCAGCGAAGAAGAGATCATCGCATTCGCACGCGATTACGATCCGCAGCCCTTCCATCTCGACAGGGAGGCCGCCAAGCAGTCCCTGTTCGGCGGCCTTTGTGCATCCGGCTGGCACACAGCCGGACTGATGATGCGCATGCTGGTCGACCACATGATCGGCAAATATGCCAGCATGGGCTCGCCCGGCGTCGACCAATTGCGCTGGGTGAAACCGGTTTTCCCCGGCGACACTCTGCAGCTTCGCGGCGAGATTCTGGAGGTTCGCCCATCGCAGTCCAAGCCGGATCGCGGTGTAATCACCTCCCGCTATGAGATGCGCAACCAGAAGGGCGAGGTCGTGCTGACGATGCAGGCCAAGGGCATGTATGGCCGCCGCCCGGCGCAGGCCTGAGGGATTCCTTGATGCAATATTTCGAGGATATCGAAATCGGCGCCGTGCGGGAGCTGGGCAGCCATACCTTTACCCAGGACGCCATCATCGCCTTTGCGAAACAGTTTGATCCGCAGCCTTTCCATATCGATCCGGCTGCCGCCGAGCACTCGTCTTTCGGCGGATTGGTGGCTTCTGGCTGGCATACGGCAGCGACGGTCATGCGGCTGCTGGTCGATGCCGCTGTCGACCTTGAGGCGAGCCTTGGTTCACCTGGATTCGACGATCTGGCTTGGCTGAAGCCCGTGCGTCCCGGCGACACTCTCCGGGCCCGCATGACCTGCATCGACAAGTCGCCATCGCGCAGCCGGCCCGGCATCGGCTCCGGCCGTTTCCTGATAGAGGCCTTCAATCAGAAGGATGAACTGGTGATGCGCTACACCAGCATCGGCATCATGCGTTTCCGCAATCCAGCCTAGGGAGATCGTAATGGGTGCAATGACCAGTCTGACCGCGGCCGACGGTCACCGCTTTGGCGCCTATGTCGCCGAGCCGAAAGGCCCGCCGAAGGGCGGCCTTGTGATAATCCAGGAAATCTTCGGGGTGAATGGCCACATCAAGGCGGTCACCGATAGTTTTGCCGCCGACGGATATTACTGCATCGCGCCCGCCCTGTTCGACAGGCTGCAGCCAGATATTGATTTGGGCTATACGCCCGAGGACGTGGCAAAAGGCCGCGAGTGGCGCGGCAAGATGAATTGGTCCGACTGCATGAAGGACGTGGCAGCTGCAGTAACCGCTGCCGGCAGCGCAGGGCGCGTTGGCACTGTGGGCTATTGCTATGGCGGCGGCGTGACCTGGCTGGCGGCGGCGCTGGTACCCGGGCTGGCCGCTTCAGTGGGCTATTACGGCGGCCCATGGGCCGAATTGATCGATCGCGCCCCGCTCTGCCCCGCCCTGCTGCATTTCGGCGCCAAAGACGCCATGATTCCACTCAGTCTGGCCGAGAGCATGAAGGCCAAACACCCGACCATCACGACCCACATCTACGATGCCGATCACGGCTTCAACTGCGATCAGCGCGCCACATACAACGCCCGCGCGGCCACTGTGGCCCGGCGGCGCACGCTGGCCTTTTTCGAAGTGGTTCTCTGAGGCCGTCAGGGTCGGCTGGAAAATTCCAGGAAGCAGCCATTGGCAGCCGCGGCCGGCACAAGCACGGTGCCGTCCATGCTGCGCGCATGGTCTATGCCCACGGCGCTGAAATAGCCTGCCGCCGCATCGGTGTTATGCACGCGCAGTCGCAGCCCGGCAATATAAGGTGCCGGCCGGGCCGGATGTTCGATATCGGGAAACAGCGTGTCGAGATCATCGGGCGTGACAAACAGGATCGACTCGTCTCCAGCGCGCACCGCCAGCATGCGATCGGTGCGCACGGCACTGCCGGCGCCGATCAAGGTTTCATATTGCGGTTCGAGCGCCGGCGGATCATCTGTCACCACCACGATCCCGTTGATATTCTGGGCGCCATTGGGATGAAGCAGCCATTCCGGCTTGCGCAAAAGCTCCGGCGTCAGGTGCTGGCACAGGAAAGCTGATAGCTGTGGCGATGCCTCGGCAGGCAGCATCAGCAGCGTAAAGGCGGGCAAGACGGTACCCGCCGGCAGTTCCAGTTCTCGCTTGAGGCTCTGCGGTTCAGACGGATTAAGGCCCGAAGCCGCCATCTCGATTGCGGCCGCCATCGCATCATCGGTTGCGAAAGCCACCTTCTGCAGCCCCTCGCCCCGGGCTTTCAACGCATCTTCCAATCCTGCGGTATATCCACCCGGCTCGGCAATGCCGAGCAGTTCGTGGTAGTTGTTCGAAAACATGATGCAATAATTGCCCGTGGCCCAGCCGATATGACGGCCTCGCGGCGTGAGCGTAAAGCCCAGCCGCTGCCAATTGGCCTTTGCCGCCTCAAGATCGGCAACGGCATGAACGGTATGATCCAGGCCGGTAATGCGGTGTGCCAAATCAGTGGCCCTCGAACTCGCACAACGACAACACCTTCACATCCAGGGCCTCCAGCCGCCTGCGGCCACCGAGTTCGGGCAGGTCTATGATGAACGAGCAGCCGATCACCACGCCTTTATGGGCACGAATCAGCTTGATTGCGGCTTCGGCTGTACCGCCGGTGGCAATCAGATCATCGACCACCAGCACCTGCTCGCCCGGCTGTATGGCGTCGATGTGAATTTCCATCGCATCTGTGCCGTATTCAAGCTGGTATTCCTGCGCCAGGGTCTTGGAGGGCAGCTTGCCGCGCTTGCGCACCGGCACGAAGCCGATAGAAAGCTGGTGCGCAATCGCCCCGCCCAGAATGAACCCACGCGCTTCAATCCCCACCACCTTGTCGATGCGGGTGCCGGCGAATGGCTGCACCATTTCGTCGACGGTCTTGCGGAAGCCACGTGCATCCTGCAGCAGCGTGGTGATGTCGCGGAACATGATGCCCGGCTTCGGGTAGTCGGGAATGGTACGGATCTTGTCCTTGATGCCCTGCATGGCGATCGGGGTCCTTCTTCAAGCCTTGAGGATGCGGCCGGCGACCGCATCAAGTTTCTTGATTAGTGCTGGGTCGCGCTTTTCCGGAGCGGTGATCAGCGCGGTATCCAGCGCACGGTCGCAGCCCTGATGGCAGTGTTCAGGCCGCTGCTTCAGATGCGGCACGGCATGGGCCACCAGACTCTGCCCCTTCTCGGCATTGTCCAGCAGCACGCGGATTACCGACGCGACATCGACGTGATCATGGTCTGGATGCCAGCAATCGTAATCGGTGACCATGGCGACCGAGGCGTAGCAGAGCTCGGCCTCGCGGGCCAGCTTGGCCTCCGGCGCATTGGTCATGCCGATCACGTCGCAGCCCCAGCTCTTGTAGAGAAAACTCTCTGCCTGGGTCGAGAACTGCGGCCCCTCCATGCACAGATAGGTGCCTCCGCGCTGCACGGTAATGCCGGCATCCCTGGCAGCCGCCTCCAACGCATCGCCCAGCCGGTGGCAGACCGGGTGTGCCGCCGAGACATGAGCCACCAGTCCGGTGCCGAAGAAGCTCTTCTGCCGCATGAAGGTACGATCGATGAACTGGTCGACGATCACGAAGGTACCCGGCGCCAATGCCTCCTTGAACGACCCGCAAGCCGAGACCGAAATCACGTCATGGCACCCGACGCGCTTGAGCGCATCGATATTGGCGCGGTAATTGACTTCGGATGGCGAATGGACATGGCCACGGCCATGGCGGGGCAGAAACACCAGTTCCGCGCCATCCAGCGTGCCGAACAGCAATTCGTCCGACGGATCTCCCCATGGCGTGGCCACCTTGCGCCATTTGGTGTTCTTCAGGCCTGCCATGCCATAGATACCGCTGCCTCCCAGCACGCCGATGCGTACTGGCTCGCCAGGCCTGACGACATGGGGCTTGGGAATACCGGCTGCCTTCACGCCGCCGCGAACCGAACGGGCCGCCGCCCTGGCAATGCCGACGGCTGCAGCGCTGGCGCCTTCCGTCTCAGTCGCCCGGCGCCTGGTCGATTTTTTCGCGGGTTTGGGCCTGACTTTAGCCGGCACCCGGGTTTTGGCCGCAACGGCTGCCTTGCGGCGCGAGGCCGTCTTTTTCGACTTGCCTGCCTTCTTTGCCTTGAGCGCCATGGCCGCTGCTCCTGCTGTGTTGAATGGGCCGAAAAGGCCGGATTGCCGCGCGCGACTTAAGCAAACCACCCCATCCCGCGCAACAAAAAAGGCCGCCGTTTCCGGCGGCCTTTCGCCCGGATAAGGACCGGTTAGTGCAGCTTGGCCCAGATGCGCTTCTTGGCCGCGAAGAACAGGCCAGTCAGCACGACCAGGAAGATCATGACCTTCAGGCCCATCCGCTTGCGGTCTTCCATCTTGGGCTCGGCAGCCCACATCAGGAAGGCCGAGACGTCATGCGCCATCTGCTCGACGCTTGCCTTGGTGCCATCGGCATAGGTCACCTGGTCTTCGTTCAGCGGCTTGGGCATCGCAATCTGGTGGCCAGGGAAGTATGCATTGTAGTGCAGCCCCTCGCCGAGTTCGAAGCCCGCCGGCGGATCCTGGTATCCGATCAACAAGGCCCGCAGGTATTCCGGGCCGCCGGCACGGGCCTTGGCGATCAGCGACAGGTCGAGAGGATAGGCACCGCCATTGGCCGAGCGCGCCGCCTTCTCGTTCGGGAAGGGCGACGGGAAGCGGTCCTGCGGCAGGCCGGGACGCTGGAACATCTCACCCGAGTCGTTAGGGCCGTCCGTTACCTGGAAGGTGGCAGCCAGGGCCTTCACCTCAGCTTCATTGAAGCCGATGTCGCGCAGGTTGCGGAACGCCACATACTTCATGGCATGGCAGGCGGCGCAGACTTCCTTGTAGACCTGATAGCCACGCTGCAGTTCGGCGCGGTCGAAAGTGCCGAACGGACCCTCGAAGCTCCAGTCATGCGACGGAATTTCGATGGCGGGACCAGCCGCGAAAGCCGGAGCCGAAACGCCGAAGGCAAGCGCGGCAAGGATCGCACGCAGGTTTATCATTTTCATTGTCCGATCCCCCGCCTTAAGCCTTCAGCACCGGCTCGCTGATCGAAGCCGGCAGCTTGAGCGGCTTTTCGAACCAGCCGACCAGCGGCAGCAAAATGATGAAATGGGCGAAGTAATACACAGTGCAGACTTGGCCGATAATCAGCGGCAGGCCTTCGGCCGGCTGACCGCCAGCGTAGGTGAGGCCGACGCAGGCGATCACAAAGACCCAGAAGAGCTGCTTGAAGATCGGCCGGAACTTGGCCGAGCGCACCTTGCTGGTATCAAGCCAAGGCAGCACGAACAGGATCAGGATCGCGCCGAACATCAGCAACACGCCGCCCAGCTTGTCGGGCACCGAACGCAGGATCGCGTAGAACGGCAGGAAGTACCATTCCGGCACGATGTGCTCCGGCGTCACCAGCGGGTTGGCCGGGATGTAATTGTCCGGATGGCCGAGGAAGTTCGGTGCATAGAACAGGAAGAAGCTGAAGAAGATCAGGAACACGCCGATCCCGAACGCATCCTTGACGGTGTAATAGGGATGGAACGGGATGCGGTCCTGCGGACCCTTGGTGTCGATGCCCAGCGGATTGTTCGAGCCATGCTGATGCAGGGCCAGAACGTGCAGGATCACGATACCGACGATCACGAACGGCAGCAGATAGTGCAGCGAGAAGAAGCGGTTCAGGGTCGGATTATCGACCGAGAAGCCACCCCACAGCCAGGTGACGATCGGCTCGCCGACCAGCGGCAGGGCCGAGAACAGGTTCGTGATCACCGTGGCGCCCCAGAAGCTCATCTGGCCCCAGGGAAGCACGTAACCCATGAACGCGGTCGCCATCATCAGCAGGAAGATGATCAGGCCAAGCCACCACAGGATTTCGCGCGGGGCCTTGTAGGAGCCGTAGTACATGCCACGGAAGATATGGATGTAGACCACGATGAAGAACATCGAAGCGCCGTTTGCATGCATGTAGCGCAGCAGCCAGCCATAGTTCACGTCGCGCATGATGTGCTCGACGGAGTCGAATGCCATCGAGGTATGCGGCGTATAATGCATCACCAGCACGATACCGGTGAGAATCTGGATGACCAGGCAAAGGCCGGCCAGCGAACCGAAGTTCCACCAGTAGCTGAGGTTCTTCGGTGTCGGATACTGGGTCCCGACCATATGGTCGATGGTGGAGAAGACCGGCAGACGGTATTCGATCCACTTGACGAGCGGGTTGGCGTAGAAGCCGGAATTATTGTCAGCCATCGGTGGGGTCCTTAGCCGATGCGGATGCGGGTATCATTCAGGAAGGCGTACTCCGGAACCGGCAGGTTCAGCGGTGCAGGGCCCTTCCGGATACGCCCAGAGGTATCGTAGTGCGAGCCGTGGCACGGGCAGAACCAGCCGCCATACTCGCCTTTCTGGCCGAGCGGCACGCAACCCAGGTGCGTGCAAACGCCCATCATGACCAGCCATTCGGGCTTCTTGACACGGTCGGCGTCTTTTTGCGGATCCGGCAGCGCGGCGGTGTCGTCCTTGCGGGCCTGCTCGATCTCGGCGGCGGTGCGATGGCGCACGAAGACCGGCTTGCCGCGCCACAGGATGGTGACGCTCTGGCCGGCGACGATCTGGCTCAGATCGACCTCGGTGCTCGACAGCGCCAGCACGTCGGCCGACGGATTCATCTGATGAATGAACGGCCAGACGGCCGCGGCCGCCCCTACGGCGCCGAATGCCCCCGCGGCGACGACAATAAAGTCGCGGCGGGTCGGCTCAGTGCCGGCCTTTTGGGTCGCTGTCCCTGCCATAGCTCCCTCGAAGATAATAAGGACTTGGAAACGAGAGGGGATATTTCTCACTATATGTGGGCGAAGTCCAGCGCTTAGCCGGAAGCATGCGACAGGTTGCCGCAGGGGTGTTGGGGTTGGAATCGCGCCGGCAAACCGCGAAAAAACCGGCTCAACTCCGATCCAGCGAAGCACCCCATGCGGCTAGCCCTGTTTGAACCCGACATCCCGCCGAACCTGGGCACGATTCTGCGCCTTGGCGCCTGCCTCGAGGTGCCGGTGCATGTGATCGAGCCCTGCGGCTTCCCCTTCTCTGTTCAGGCCGTACGGCGCAGCGCCATGGATTACCTGGAACAGGCCGACATAATCCGCCACGCCAGCTGGGAGCATTTCAAGGCCGAACGCCCGGCCGGGCGGCTGGTCCTGATGACCACCAAGGCGGCGATTCCCTATACCGACTTCCAGTTCGCCCCCGACGACATCCTTCTGCTCGGGCGGGAGAGCAAAGGCGCGCCCGACTACGTGCACGCGGCCGCGGATGCCCGTCTGCTGATCCCGCTGAAACCCGGGCTACGCTCCATTAATGTCGCAACCGCCGCAGCCATGGTATTGGGGGAGGCTCTGCGCCAGCTCGATGCCTTCCCGCGCCGCGCCTGACCCCGGGAGATCCGATGCCATGACGACCGCTGAACCCGCCGAAACCGTCAAGCGCCAAGCCCTGGCGCGCGGGTGGTTCGAATCCCTCCGCGACCGCATCTGCGCCGCGTTTGAATCTCTGGAAGATCAGCTGCAGGGCCCCCTGAACGACCGGCCGGCCGGCCGGTTCGAACGTAAGAGCTGGGATCGCCCGGGCGGCGGCGGCGGCGTGATGAGCGTGATGCACGGCCGCGTCTTTGAGAAAGTGGGCGTCAACGTCTCGACCGTGCATGGGGAATTCTCGCCCGAATTCCGCAAGCAAATTCCAGGTGCGGCCGATGACGGGCATTTCTGGGCCTCGGGGATATCCTTGGTGGCCCATATGCAGTCGCCGAAAGTCCCCGCGGTACACATGAACACTCGCTTCCTGGTGACCAAGAAGGCCTGGTTCGGCGGCGGCGCCGACCTGACGCCGATGGTGCCCGACGAGGAGGATACCCGCATCTTTCACGCCGCCCTGAAGGCAGCCTGCGACCGCTTCGATCCGGACTACTACCCCCGCTTCAAGGCATGGTGCGACGATTATTTCTATCTGCCCCATCGCGAAGAGCCGCGCGGGGTGGGCGGCATTTTCTACGACCAGCTCGACAGCGGTGATTGGGAACGCGATTTCGCCTTCACCAAAACGGTCGGCGAATCGTTCCTTGAAACCTACCCAAAAATCGTCCTCCGGCACCTCAATGATTCGTGGTCGGAGGCCGAAAGAGAGCATCAACTGATCCGTCGGGGCCGTTATGTCGAGTTCAATTTGCTCTACGACAGGGGCACCACTTTCGGTCTGAAAACCGGCGGCAACACGGAAGCAATCCTGATGTCGATGCCGCCGATGGTGAAATGGCCCTAATCAAAAAAAGCCGCATTCCACGCGGCTTTTTTATATGTCTCTAATTTCTCAAGTCTTCATCCGAGAATTACTTGCGCGATGCTTTTTCGTTCGTGCGACGTCCTCTTCGCGGCGATGGATTCGCCCCCGCTATTAAGGATTTTTTAGTACTACGCAAGATTTAGTGGTTAATGCCGCGACGTTGTGCTACAGATACACTTGTTCGGGAAACATTTCCCGAAACTTCGTTGCGGTGAGAACCGCATTCTAATCCATGGAGGAGAACATGGCTGCGAAGAAGAAGGCCGCTAAGAAGAAGGTGGCCAAGAAGGCTGTGAAGGCGAAGAAGGCCCCGAAGGCCAAGAAGGCGCCGAAGGCCAAGAAGAAGGCTGCCAAGAAGAAGGCTGCCAAGAAGTAATCAGTCCTAGAGTTTTATAGTTTGGCCTCGAGCTCCACATCGACGTCCGGGTTTACGGCGCCGACGTGGAGCTCGAGTTCTTTTTAGGGTTTAATTATTCCCGCATCGGACTGCTGTCCCAACATAAGCTGACAGCACCCCTTCCACAGTTCAAACACTATATAAAACATAGACTTAATCCGGAAAACCCATCCGGATTATGATCCTTGGGCGGTGGTTCGCACCCGCGAGCGCAGATGCGCCAGACAGGCTTCGCGATCGGCCCGGAAACCTCCTGCCGCCCACCAGCTTTCCAGTTCCTTGAGCAATGCGCTTACCGTCGGCCCTGGCGAGAACCCGACCGCGAGAATGTCGGCCCCGCGCAGGGGAAAGACCGGCCTTTGCCACGCAGCGGTGGCCACCGCGCGACGGATGACGAGATCACGTTTCTGCGGATTGGCGGATCCGAGCAGCAGAGCGTGGTCGCGGCAGCGTTCTGCGCCATGGCGGTACAGCGCGGCAGCGAAAATTCCATCGTCTTCCAGAGCCGCCATGTCGAAGGGGGGCGGCGCCAGCAGTCCCTCCAGCCGCAAGCGCTGGGCATTGGACAGGCGCAGCCGCTCCGCCACCCGTTCCGTGATCGGCCCATCGCCAGCAGGAAGCAGCAGGGCCAGCCGAGGCCAGACCTCTGCCTGCGGCCCGCCCTGTTCCGATACGTCGCCCTGCAGCGCCGTCAGCGCCGTGAAACGGACAGGGTCGAAGCGCGCCTCTGGCAGCAGGGCCGGCAGCACGGCGCTTTGCTGCATCAGCGCCAGGGCCACGGCCGCATTCGGCAGGGCCAGGATTTTCAGCAGCTCGTCGCGCACCCGCTCGCCCGACAGGCGATCCAGCCGATCCTTTGCCGCGGAACAGGCGGCCAGCGCTGCGGCATCGGGGGCGCCCCCGGCAAAGCGGGCATGGAAGCGGAAAAACCGCAGCACCCGCAGATAATCCTCGGCAACGCGGCGTTCGGCATCGCCGATGAACCGCACGATGCCAGCCGCCAGATCGGCGCGGCCGCCGGTGAAATCGTGCAGCCTTCCATTGGCATCGGCATAAAGCGCATTGATGGTGAAATCACGCCGCTGGGCATCCTCGGCCCAGTCGGTGCCGAACATCACCTCGGCATGGCGGCCATCCGTGGCCACGTCCCTCCTGAGGGTGGTGACCTGGAAGGTGGCCGGCGGTACCACTGCCGTGACAGTGCCATGGGCGATACCGGTCGGAACCGCCTTCAGGTTCGCCTTTTGCAGCCGGCGAATCACGACATCGGGCGTCTCGGGCGTGGCCAGGTCGATATCATCGGGCCTGAGGCCGAGGATGGCATCGCGGACGCACCCCCCGACGAATCGCACCGTCGCTCCACCGGCCCCCAAAGCCGCCAGCACGGTACGGGTCGCAGGCGCCGCCATCCATTCCGGTGGCGGAATATGATCCGGGGCGGTCGTCGTCATTTGCCGACGCGGCCGGGCACGACACGGCCATCCTCTAGTCGGGCGGGGACATAATCACCCAGCCCTTCCTCGAAAAAAGCACCCCAGACGACGAAACTGACAATCACCAGAATCAGGCCGATGGCAGCCAGCCAGAACCATGGCGTCGCCTCGGGGCCATCCTTGCCGGTACGCTTTACATGCCAGATGTAGAGACCATACAGCAGAAAAGGCAGAAGCAGTGGCAGCAGATGGACGATAAACCGGCTCATGCAAGGTCTCCGGCCATGACACCGTGAAGCATTTCATGCAGGTTTCTCAGCATGCCGGCGGTGGCACCCCAGATATAATATTCGCCATACGGCATGGCCCACCATTGCCGCTCCACGCCATTGAACACGCCCTTGTGGCGCTGGTGGTTGCGGCGATCCATCAGGAAGCCGAGCGGCACCTCAAATACTTCGGCCACCTCGTGCTGGGCCAGTTGCAGGCTGAAGCCGGGCCGTACCTGCCCGACCACCGGCACGACAACGAATCCGGTGCCCGTGACATAGGGATCCAGGGCGCCGAGCACAGTGATATGGCTGCGGTCGAGCCCAATCTCCTCCTCCGTCTCGCGCAGGGCGGTGGCGATCACGTCAGGATCGTCATGATCGACCCGGCCGCCGGGGAAACTGATTTGGCCGGCATGATTGCTCAAATGCGCCGTGCGTTTCGTCAGGATCACTTTTTCGTTGTCGTCGTAAGCGACCACCGGCACCAGAACGGCCGCCGGCATCAGCGGACCGGTACGCAGCGGCGCGAAGCCGGGATTGAGCTGGAAATCCCCCTTGGCAGCAGCCTGATATTCGCGCGGCAGATCGGCAAATGCCGGCACCGGCTGCAAACGCTGCCGAAGTTGTTCCAGCAGCGGCGTGGCCTGGGTGACAAGACGCGGGTCTACATTCATGCCGCGTCTCCCAGCGGGAACCACTGCCCGGCGCTGCGCACGGCGAACACCAGCCGCCCCTCCAGTTCCGTCTCCTCTGCCATACTCACAAGTTCGTAATATACCGCCCTGCCGATCAGGGCCTCCAACCGGTCGCGCACGAGGATATAGGGCGAAGGTTCATCAGTCGCCGGGTTCACCGCCACGCGCAGCGGGTGTTCGGCATCCAGCGGCACCACATCCCCCACATTCGTGCGGAAGGCGACCAGCCGGTCATCCCCCTCGCCCGCAACCGACAGCTCGACCGCGGTAAAGGGGGCATCGTCAACCCTGATCCGGCATTTCTCGACCGGCGTGACCAGCACATAGCTGTCATCCGGCTCGCGGCGCAGGATGCTGGAAAACAGCCGGACCATGGCCGGACGCCCGATGGGCGTGCCCATGTAATACCAGTCGCCATTGCGGGCTATCCGCATGTCGATTTCGCCGCAAAATGGCGGATTCCACAGATGGACTGGCGGTTTTTTGCGCAGATCGGCCTCGCCGCCGAACCGGGCGATCACATCTTGGAGACCGGGCGCTTTGGCCGTGGGAACTGTCATATGAGACATATGGGCTTTCATTTCGCTTCTACTATATACTCATTTCCATGCACAATTTGAGCGATACCGCCGAACATATCCTTCCCGAGATCGAGCGGATCGGCGGCCGCCTCGCCACCGCTCGCGACGCGATCGGCCGGGTGATCTTCGGTCAGGACGAGGTGGTTGAGGAAACGCTCATCACCCTGCTGGCGGGCGGGCATGCGCTGCTGGTCGGCGTGCCGGGCCTGGCCAAAACCAAACTGGTGGAAACCCTGGCCCGGGTTCTGGGCCTGGATGCTCGGCGCGTTCAGTTCACCCCCGACCTGATGCCGGCCGATATCATCGGCTCGGAAGTGCTGGAGGAAAGCGAGACCGGCCGCCGCGCCTTCCGTTTCCTGCCTGGCCCGGTCTTCTGCCAGTTGCTGATGGCCGACGAGATCAACCGCGCCAGTCCGCGCACGCAGTCGGCCCTTCTGCAGGCGATGCAGGAACGGCAGGTCTCGGTAGCCGGTCAGCGCCACGAACTGCCCGCCCCCTTCCATGTGCTGGCAACGCAGAACCCGTTGGAGCAGGAAGGCACCTATCCGCTGCCTGAAGCCCAGCTCGACCGCTTCCTGCTGCAAATCGACGTGCGCTATCCCGACCGCGAGGCGGAGCGGCGCATGCTGTTCGCCACCACCGGCGCCTCCGAGGATGCCATCCCCACCGTGCTGAGCGCCGGGGATCTGATGGCGGCGCAGCGACTGGTGCGGCGCATACCGGTGGGTGAGAACGTGGTGGAGGCGATCCTCAATCTTGTGCGCGCCGGCCGGCCGCAGGATAGCGATGTACCCGGTCTGGATGATCTGGTGGCCTGGGGTCCCGGTCCGCGCGCCAGCCAGGCGCTGATGCTGGCTGTGCGCGCCCGTGCCCTGCTGCAGGGCCGACTGGCTCCCTCCATCGAGGATGTTCTTGCGCTGGCTGGGCCGATCCTGCGCCATCGCATGGCGCTCACCTTCGCCGCCCGGGCTGAAGGCGTCACTGTCTCCGACGTCATCGGCAAGCTGACCGAACCGTTGCGATGAACCAGACGGCAGCGGCCGGGGCGGCACAAGCGAATGCCCGGCGCCAGCGCGCCGAACATTTCGCGGCATTTCTGCCGCCCCTGCTGGTTGCCGCGGAACGGGTCGCCGCCACTGTAGAACAGGGCGTGCATGGGCGCCGCCGTGTCGGCCCCGGCGATGCCTTCTGGCAGTTCCGGCGTTACAGCCCCGGCGATGCGATCACCCGTATCGACTGGCGCCAGACCGCCAAGCGCAGCCACGCCTTTATCCGGGAAAACGAATGGGAGGCCGCTGAAAGCGTATGGCTTTGGCGCGATCCCTCGCCATCCATGCGCTGGAAATCACCCCAGGGCCAGGAGCAGAAGGACGAACGAGGCGATCTGCTGCTTCTGGCATTGGCCAGCCTGCTGCTGCGCGGTGGCGAACGCGTAGCCCTGCTGGGCCATCCCCAGCGCCCCTCTGCCGGCCGGCTGGTGCTGGAGCGCATCGCCGAACGTCTGATTCGGTCACGCTTCGAAACCGCGGAGGCAAGCCTGCCGCCCGTGCAGACCCTGCCGCGCTATGCCCATGTGGTGCTGATCGGCGATTTCCTTTATCCGGTACCTGAAATTGCAGCACGCCTGCGCGCCATTGCAGATATGGGCGTGCGCGGAACGCTGCTGCGGCTGGTGGACCCCGCCGAGGAAGACTTCCCTTACAGCGGCCGCACCCGCTTTCTCGGGCTGGAAGGCGAAAGTCCGATGCTCGCGCCACGCGCCGAATCGTTGGCCGAGGAATGGCGCAGCAGTTTTGCCGCGCACCAGCATGACCTTGCCGAAGTCTGCCGCCGGCTTGGCTGGCGGCATCTGAAGCATCGCACCGACAAAGTGCCGCAGACCGCCCTGCTGGCCCTGTATCAGGCCCTGCAGGGCGAACGCGCCCTCGGGCCGGCCGGAGGGCGCTGAGATGCTGACGCTGGGCAGTCTCGCCTTCGGCGCTCCGCTGGCGCTGCTCGCCCTGCTCAGCCTGCCGGTACTGTGGTGGCTGCTGCGCATCACGCCGCCGACGCCTAGGCAGGTGACATTCCCCCCCCTGAGACTGCTGCTGCTGATCAAGCCCAAGGAAGAGACGCCGGCGCATACGCCGCTCTGGCTGTTGCTGCTGCGCCTGCTCATTGCAGCACTGGTGATCCTGGCCTTGGCTGAACCGGTGCTGAATCCGCAAACCAGTCAAAATGATGACCGGCCGCTGGTGCTTGTGATCGATGATGCCTGGACCGCCACCCCGCGCTGGCGTGAGCGGCTGGGCCGTGCCGATGCGATTCTTGAAAGCGCCCAGCGCGACGGGCGGGCCGCCATGCTGCTCACCACCGCTCCGCCAGTCGGCAGGGAAACGATCCAGCCGGGACAACTCATGCCGGCGGGCGACTTGCGGCCGGTCGTGGCCGCGCTGCAACCAAAACCCTGGCCAAGCGACCGGGCCGCAGCCGTGCAGGCTCTCAACCAGGCCCGCCTGCCCGAAAATGCCGAAACCATCTGGCTGAGCGACGGCCTGCGCGACGACGAATCGGGCGAAGCCGCCTATACGCTGGCAGAGTGGCTGCTTCGCCTGGGCCGGGTCAGCGTGATCGAACCCGGACGCGACGACCTCTCCCTTGCCCTGCTGCCGCCTGCGGTAAATACCCAAGGCGATACCGTCACGATACGGCGACCGGCCGGTGCGAATGGCACCCGCAGCGTCACGCTGAGGGCGGCAACGGATCAGGGACGCGTCCTGGCGCGCGAGACCCTGTCCTTCGCCGCCGGAGCCGAAACCGCGACGCTGAAGCTCGACCTGCCCAGCGAATTGCGCAATCAGCTGTCCCGGCTGGAAATCGAGGAGCAGCCGGCCGCCGGAACGGTGCAACTGCTGGACGACCGCTGGCGACGCCGGCCGATCGGCCTGGTCTCCGGCGGTGCGGTGGAAACGCGTCAGCCGCTGCTGGGAGACCTGTTCTATCTGGAGCGCGCCCTAACCCCCTACGCCGAGTTGCGCAACGCCCCGGTGTCAGAGTTACTGCAACGCGAACTTGCCGTGATCATCATGGCCGACGTGGCACAACTGGTCGGCGGCGAAGGCCGGCAACTCAGAGAGTGGGTGGAGAAAGGCGGCGTGTTGCTGCGCTTTGCCGGTCCTCGTATGGCGGAAGCCACCGATGACCTTCTGCCGGTGCGGCTGCGCCAGGGTGCGCGGCAGCTTGGCGGAGCCCTATCCTGGTCGCAGCCGCAGCGGCTGGGCCCCACGCCGGAAACTAGCCCCTTCCACGGCCTCGGCGGCGCCAGCGAGGTCAGCGTCAGCCGCCAGGTTCTGGCCGAACCCGAACCGCAATTGGGCGACAAGACCTGGCTGCGGCTGGAAGACGGCACACCGTTGGTTACCGCGGCCCAGCGCGGCAAGGGCTGGGTCATCCTGGTGCATACCTCGGCCAATACCCTGTGGTCCGACCTGGCGCTGAGCGGATTCTATGTCGAGATGCTCCGCAAGGTGATCGACCTTTCGCAGGGCGTGGCTGGCAGCGGCGAGGCAGCCGACCTGCCGTTGCCGCCGCTGACCATGCTCGACGGTTTCGGCCGCTCCGCGGAGCCCGGTCCGGCAGTGCAGCCACTGGCCGCACGCGCCCTGGCAACCACCCAGCCCAACCCGCGCCATCCGCCAGGGTGGTATGGCCGGTTGGACAGCCGCCAGGCCCTGAATGCCGTGACTGCCGATACCATTCTGCGGGCGATCGACCGCTGGCCTGCCGATGTCGCGCGGCTCAATCTCGATCAGACCAGCCGCGAAACCCGCCTGCTGCCCTGGCTGCTCTCGGCTGCCCTGCTGCTGTTCCTGGCCGACTGGCTGATCGGCTTGGCCCTTCGCGGCCTGTTGCCCCGGCTGCGCCGTCCAGCCACCGCTGCAGCGCTGCTGCTGTCCCTCGTCTTTGCCGCCGGTGCCGAAGCGCAGCCGCGCCGGAATACCCTGCCGGCGGGCGATGAATTCGCCCTCAAGGCCTCGCTCGATCTGCGGCTGGCCTATGTGGTAACCGGCCAGGCCGATATCGATCAGATGAGTCGCGCCGGCCTGTATGGCCTGACCGAGGTGATGTACCGCCGCACCTCTATCGAGGCGGCCGAACCGCTGGGCGTGAACCTCGAGGCCGACGACATCTCGCTGCTGCCTTTCCTGTACTGGCCGATCAGTCCCGCCCAGCCGCAGCTTTCCGATGCCGCGTTGCGCCGACTGGACCAGTTCATGAAGACCGGCGGCATGATCCTGTTCGATACGCGCGACCAGGCGATGGGCCTGAGCGGAACGGCGGCCAGCCCGAATACCGACAAGCTGCGCCAGCTTCTGGCCAGGCTCGATATCCCGCCGCTGATGCCGGTGCCTGATGATCACGTGCTGACCAAGGCGTTCTACCTCATTCAGGACTTCCCCGGCCGCTATAGCGGCGGTACGCTGTGGGTGGAACGCAATCCGGGCGGCGACAAGGATGGCGTTACCTCTATCGTGATTGGCAGCCACGATTATGCCGCCGCTTGGGCGATGGATGCCAACGGCCGGCCACTGGCCGTGACCGTGCCGAACAATCCCCGACAGCGTGAATTCGCCTATCGCTTCGGCATCAACCTGCTGATGTACACCCTGACCGGCAACTACAAGGCCGACCAGGTGCATGTGCCAGCGCTGCTAGAGCGGCTGGGCAACTGATGACGAGCGCTTTCACCTTCGATTTCGTGCCGCTTGTGCCTTGGCCGCTGCTGCTGGCCTGCGCTGCCATGGCGCTGTTCCTTACCGGTCTGGGTTTGTGGCGCGGGGCGCGCGGCACTCTGTTGCGCAGCCTGGTGGCATTGCTGGTCCTTGGCGCGCTGGCCAATCCGGTCGCGCGGCGCGAGGAACGCGCGGCCCTGCCCGACATCGCCGTGGTGGTGGTGGATGAAAGCCTGAGCCAGGGGATCGGCGATCGCCGCCAACAGGCCGAGCAGGCCGAAGCCGCCCTGCGCGAGAGACTCGGCGCCCTGGAAAACCTGGAAGTTCGCTATGTGCGCGGTGGCACGCCGTCGGCAGAGAATGCCGACCGCGACGAAGGCACGCGGTTATTCTCCGCGCTTACGCTGGCGCTCAGCGATCTGCCGCGCCATCGGCTGGCCGGCAGCATCCTGGTTACCGATGGCCAGGTGCACGACTTGCCCGAGATCGCTGCGGCCCAGGACGTGACCGGCGCGCCGGTGCATGTGCTGCTGACCGGCCAGCCCGATGAACGCGACCGGCGACTGGTGGTAAGGAACGCCCCCACCTTCGGCATGGTCAATCAGGATCTCAATGTCACCCTGCGCGTTGACGATACCGGCGCAGCGCCCGGCGAGATGGCCGAGTTGCGTTTCCGGCAGCAGGAGGTTGGCGAACGGACCCTTTCGGTGCCGGTTGGCCGCGACATATCGATTCCGTTCAAGCTGCCCCGCGCCGGCCGCAGCCTGCTGGAATTCGAGGTCCTGCCGGTAACGGGGGAACTTACACCGCTGAACAACCGTGTGGCGCTTTCGGTGAATGGAGTGCGTGATCGCCTGCGCGTGCTGCTGGTGACGGGCGAGGCCCATGCGGGCGAACGGGTCTGGCGCAACCTGCTGAAGGCCGATCCCAATGTCGACCTGGTCCATTTCACGATTCTCAGGCCGCCCGACAAGCAGGACGGCACCCCGATCCGCGAGCTGTCGCTGATCGCCTTCCCGATCCGCGAATTGTTCGAACTCAAACTGAGCGAGTTCGACCTGATCATCTTCGACCGTTACCGCAGGCGCGGGATCCTGCCGACATCGTATTTCGAGAACATCGCCAATTACGTGGCGCGTGGCGGGGCCTTCCTTGAAGTGTCGGGACCGGCCTATGCCACGCCGCTGAGCCTGTATCGCACGCCGTTGGCCGACATCTTCCCCGGTCGCCCGACCGGTACCGTGCGGACCGAGCCGTTCCAGGCTCGCCTGAGCGACCTGGGTCGCCGCCACCCCGTGACGGCGAGCCTGCCCGGTTCGGTGGGTGAAAGCGGCAATCCAAGCTGGAGCCGCTGGTTTCGTGTCATCAATGTGGATGTCATGCGCGGAAACAGCGTGCTGGAAACGCCGAACCGCGAACCGCTGCTGGTGCTGGATCGCATCGAGAAGGGTCGCGTGGCGCAGTTCTATTCCGATCACGTCTGGCTGTGGTCGCGCGGCTTCGAGGGCGGCGGCCCCCAGGGCGAGCTGTTGCGCCGGCTGGCGCACTGGCTGATGAAGGAGCCGGATCTCGAGGAAGAAGCCCTGCGCGCCGAGGCGCGCGGCAATCGCATCGAGATCGAACGCCGCAGCCTGCGGGAAAGCAGCGAAGCCGTGACCGTGATACGGCCCGACGGCAGCGAAACCAAACTGACGCTGGAGGAGCGCGGCAACGGCCTGGCCAGCAATGCGCTGACCGTCGAGCAGCCCGGCATCTACCGCATCCGTGATGGCGACCGGGAAACCGTGGCCACCGTGGGGGCGATCAATCCGCGCGAATTCGCCGATCCGCGTGCCACGCCGGCCTTGCTCAAGCCGCTGGCGGATGCCAGCAGCGGCAGCGTGCGCTGGCTGCGCGACGGGCTGCCGGATATCCGCATGATCGACAAACCGAATCGCACCGCTGCGCGCGAGGCCGGCGGTCGCAACTGGATCGGCTTGTATCGCCAGAACGATTACGTGGTGACCGGGTTGAGCGTCACGCCGCTGGTCCTGCCATTGGCCCTTCTGGCCGCCTTGCTGGCCTCGCTGATGTTCATGTGGCGGCGCGAGAGCCGCTAGCGGCGCAGCAATACCCGTACGGCGGCCTGCACCGTCATTCCCGTATGCAATCCGGCACCCTCGGCAGTGGGACTGAGCGCAGAAACAACGCCATTCTGCCAGGCATCGGCTGCATCGCCGATACGTGCGCTGGCATGCCCATAGGCCAGCGTGGGGCAGCTCAGCAGCGTCAAGCCGCTGATACCCGCCTGCTCTTTGCCGATTCCGGCGTCATTGAAGAAGCAGCCGCGTAATGGAATGCCCAATGCATAGCGCACGGCGCTGCCGCCGCCATGGCTTCCCGCCACCACGATCTGCCCGGCATCCTCCGGCCTGATTTCGGTGATGCTGTCCAGCAGCAGTACGACGCGGTCATCGCAGGCGATAACGGCGCGCGCCATCGTCAGGCCGCCTTGCGCCTGCCGCGCGGCGGCTTGCCCACCATGCCCGAAACGCCTTTCAGCGCTCCGGCGGCCAGTTCCATCACCTGGAACCGCTCGCGTTCGACCCAGCCCGGCATCTCGAGTCCCCGGTCGGCCGCATTCACGAAGCCGAAAGGTTCGTAATAGGGCTTGTCGCCGACCAGGATGCAGATCCGGTGGCCGAGCCTTGTCGCGGCATACAGGCTGTGCCTAATCAGGGCCCGGCCGATGCCCTGGCCCTGATAATCGGGATGCACGGCGACGGGCCCCAGCATGATCGCCGGCGCCGCCTGGTCGCCAATGGCGACCGGCCAGTAACGGATCGAGCCGAGCACGATGCCGTCCTCGTCGCGCACGACGAAGGCAAGCGGCTTGAGATGCGCGATATTCTCGCGCAGCCGATAGACGGTTTTCTTGGTCCGCTCGGAACCGAAGGCGAGGTCGAGCAGGGTATCGATCTGGACGGCGTCAGAGGGCCGCTCTGGCAGAATGGGGAACATCAGCTTGCTTCCGGCAACAAGTTCGGAGACCACAGGCGGACGGGCGGCCTGAGCCTTCCGTCCGTTCGGCCGGCGGTTTGCGCTCATCGGAGAAGCTGATAACGGTCGGACTGTTAAGAGACGATGACCCTGCTTCAGAAGGCGCAAACGGCCGCCGCGCACCGCTTTCGCGATTGCAGATGCGATTGCATCTGTCGTCGCTGGGCCGGTGCGCCGGTACGAACTCGTCGATGTCGCCACTGGCGGGTCATGAGACTGCGTCCTCTTGTCGCGCCAGTTCGATAGCATAGCCAACAGGGGCCGTAAACCGGGTTCATGCGGAACGAGGGCCACTTCCTCTCTCTGTGTCCGCCAGGACACACTCCCAAGGCGGTTCCGGCCCAAAGCGGTCTGCCAGGAAGTCGATAAAGGCGCGCACCTTTGGGGTCAGGAAACGCTGGGCCGGATATACGGCATGGATACCAAGCGGCTGCGGCTCATAAGCCTCCAGCAGCGGCACCAGCCGACCGGCCGCGATATCAGGGCCCGCAATGAAGCTGGGCGACCGCACGATGCCATGCCCCGCCACAGCCGCGGCGCGCAGCACGTCGCCGTTATTGGCCAGAAGGCGCCCCCCGACCCGCACTGCCCAGGGTCCGCCCGTCCCCTCGTACCGCCAGATATCGGGCTCGGGCAGGTATTTGTAGAGCAGGCATTCGTGCTGACGCAGGTCGTCGGGCTTCAGGGGCACACCGGCCTTGCGCAGATAGGCTTCGGACGCGCAGGTGATCGGGCGAACCGGCGCCAGACGCCGCGCGGTCAGGCTGGAATCGGCCAGGTTGCCAATGCGTATGGCCACATCGACCTCCTCCTCCATCAGATCGACGAGCCGGTCGTTAAAGGTCAGGTCGACGCGCAATTCGGGATAGAGCGCCAGAAGATCGGGCAGCAGCGGCGAGACATAGGCCAGGCCAAAGCTCATCGGCAGGTTCACCCGCAGCAGGCCGCGCGGCATCGCCTGAAGGTTCTGCACGGCTGCCTCCGCCGCCTCGGCCTCGGTCAGCACCCGCTGCGCATGTTCCAGGACGATGCGCCCGGTCTCGGTGAGCGACAGCCGGCGCGTGGTGCGCTGGAGCAACTGGGCTCCCAGATGCTGCTCGAGCCGGGCTATCTGCTTTGACACGGCCGATTTCGACAGCCGGAGAGACTGGGCGGCGGCGCTGAACCCCCCGGCCTCCACCACCCGCGCGAATACAGCCAGGTCCGCTAGATGATCCATTTCCAGATTGTCCTTATATAGAAACAATAATGTTCCAAATATAAGATTGTTTCTATTTCATCGATACCTAAATTTGGTAGCGAGACCAAACCACCCCAGACGCCAAGGAGGCGAAAATGACCAAGGTTCTCGTGCTCTATCATTCAATGTACGGCCATGTGGAGAAAATGGCCGAAGCCGTTGCAGCCGGCGCCCGCGAAGTGGCCGGAACCCAGGTGACGGTCAAGCGCGTGCCGGAAACCATGCCGGAAGAGGCCTTCAAGAAGGCCGGCGGCAAGTGGGACCAGGCCGCCCCGATCGCCAATCCGGCTGAACTGGCCGATTACGACGCCATCATCTTTGGCACCGGCACCCGCTTTGGCAACATGAGCGGCCAGATGCGCACCTTCCTCGACCAGACCGGTGGTCTGTGGGTCAAGGGCGCGCTGGTCGGCAAGGTCGGCAGCGTGTTCGTCTCGACCGGCACCGGCGGCGGCAACGAAACCACGGCCAGCAGTTTCCACACCACCCTGCTGCATCACGGCATGGTGATTGTCGGCCTGCCCTATGCCATCCCTGAAACCATGGATGTGAGCGCGGTGAAGGGTGGCTCGCCGCTTGGCGCCGGCACTGTCGCCGGTGCGGATGGCAGCCGCCAGCCGACCGACGTCGAGTTGAAGACAGCCCGCTTCCAGGGCAAGCATGTGGCGGGTATTGCCGCCAAGCTTAAGGCGTAACATCTATCTCCGGACCGGCGGCCTGCGGGCCGCCGCATCCGATGGAGGCTATCGTGATCCATGTCATTCCGTTCGACCGCCTTGGTCGTATGCAGATCGACTGGCTGAACAGCCGGTTCCACTTCAACTTCTCTGGTGTCGCCGCGCCGATGGGCTTCGGCTTCGGGCCGCTGCGCGTGTGGAACGACGACGAAATCCTGCCTCAGTCGGGCTTCCCGATGCATGGCCACCGCGACATGGAAATCATCACCTATGTTCGCAAGGGCGCCATCAGTCACGAGGACTCACTCGGCAACAAGGGTCGCACCCCGGCCGGCGATGTGCAGGTGATGTCGGCGGGCACAGGCATCATGCATTCGGAATGGAATGCCGAGGATGAACTGACCCATCTGTTCCAGATCTGGATCGAACCGCGCCAGGCACGGTTGAAGCCGCGCTGGGACCAAGCCCAGTTCCCCAAGGGCGACCGCGCCAACCGCCTGGTGCCGCTTGCCTCGGGTGAACAGCCTGTACTGGATGCAAATCCCGGCACGCTGCTGATCCATCAGGATGCAACGCTGTATGGCGCCCTGATCGACAAAGGCGCCAGCATGAACTTCGAGATGCCGGAAAGCCGCATGGCCTATCTGGTGGTGGCCGACGGCAAGGTCACGCTGAATGGCAACGAGGTGCAGACGCGCGATGGCGTGGCTCTGGTGGGTGAGGGCAAGCTGGAGATCGCATCGATCGAGGGCGCCGAAATCCTGCTGTTCGATCTGCCGCGGCCGAATTGATACAAGCCGACATCGCTTTGACCGGCCGCGGCTAGTCCGCGGCCGGTTTTTTGTTGCCGGCCAGGGCCAGCACCATTTTTTCCAGGCGATCGATATCGGCCAGATGCACATCGCTCTGGGCATAGGGAATTTCGATGCCATTCGCCTTACAGGCCTTGTAGATGGCAAAACGAAGGTCACTCTCGATCGCCATGCGGCGCTCCACATCGGCAATGAAGCCACGCAAGGCAAATACCAGGGCGCTGTCACCGAAATCGCGGAAGATGACCATGGGCGCCGGGATACTCAGGATTTCCGGATGCTTGCTCAGGCAATCCAGCAAGACATCGCGGGCCTTTTCCGCATCAGTGCCATAGGCCAGGCCGATATTGATATCCACCCGCCCGAGACGGTTGCGATGCGTCCAGTTCATCACCGGACTGGAGATCAGGTCGGAATTCGGGATGATCACCGAGGCGCGCGGGAAGGTTTCGATTTCGGTCGACCGCACATTGATGCGACGGACATACCCCTCACGGTCGCCTACCACTACCCAGTCTCCGACCTTTACCGGCCGTTCAATCAGGAGAATCAGGCCGGAAACGAAATTGTTCACGATATTCTGCAGGCCGAAGCCGATACCGACCGACAACGCGCCGGCAATAATCGCCAAGTTCGACAGATCGAGGCCCACCGCACCTATGGCGGCTACGCCGGCCAGCAGATAGCCGGCATAGGTCAGGCCCGTGACCATGGAATTGCGCACGCCGGGGTCTATACCGCTCTGCTGCTCCAGCCGGACATTGAGTCCGCCACTCAACAACCGCGTGACCCCGATGCCGATCACCAGCACCATCACGGCGCCCAGGATGTTGCCCAGCGATATGGTGACCGGGCCGATGGTCACGCCATAAAACAGTTCCAGAGTGTAAGCGATCAGCGTGGCGCCGCTCATGCCCCAGGCCAGCGCCAGGGCGATCAGCAGAAGCAGGAACAGAAAGACATCGATCAGCAGGCCAAGGAAAATCTGGGTCGTGGTACTCATCGGGCCGCTCAGGCCGAGTGCCTTGCGCCAGGATTGCAGTCGGCTATCGGGACTGTCGGCCAGACTGCTCAGGCCATCGCGGATCGCCGTGCGCACAACACTGTAGGCGGCCAGGGCCAGGGCTGAGCAAAGCAAGGCAAAGGACAGGAATGCTGCGAAGCTGTAATAGCCCAGCAGGATCGCCGCCAGCGCGACCAGGTTCAAGGCGAATACGGCGCCGGCCAACAGGCGGATCGGCTGTAAATCCTGCCCGACAGAGCGCCAGAGCCGGGGATCGGCAAATCCAAGATTGACCAGGCCCAGGAACAGGGCCACCGCGGCGATCACGAGGTCGCGCCCGGCCGCACCGAAATCAGGCGAACGGGAGGGCGCAACCAGTATGCTCAGAAGCACGATGCCCACCGCGAATACCGTTGCGCGGTTGAGCAGGTTGTCGCGTTGCGGCTGCGGCAGCTTGATCACGGCCCAGGCTGGATAACGCGGCTCGAGGATGGCATAGACCAGGCCATGGGCCAGCAGGGCCAGGCTGAGCGCCTGCATCAGCGCGTGCAACAAAAGTCCGACCAGACCGCTGGCCCAGCCATTGCCTGCAACCACGCCATAGGCGGTCCATAGCACCGTCAGGGGGATCGCGGTGCGATTCAACAGTTCTGTGAAGGCCGCCACGGTACGCCGCGCCGCAGACGGCTCCTGCATGTCGGGACGAACGCCGTGATGGCGATGCAGCCAGCGCTGCATCGGGATGACCAAGACTACGGACAGCAAGGCAACAAGAGCCATTTGCATCAGGGTGGTGCTGCCTGCCCGCCGGTTGTCGCTGGCATCCCACCATTCCTGCGGCGCAGTCCGCACCACTGCGGCAGCGGCAACGAGATCGGCCAGGCCTTCGCGCCAGAACGACTGGCTAACCGGCGAGGCGCCCCGATATATCAACTGTCGGGTAAACTGCTGGCGCGCCTCAGCGGCAACCTCATCCTGCATGGCGATGATCCTGGCGAGCGCCAGTTCGGCTTGCTTGACGCCATCCTGTACGGTCTGCAGCCGGGCCGAAAGCTGCCGGCGCGAATCAGCTATCGCTGCCGATTCGCGCGGCTGGCCGGCGGCGGGTGCCGGACCGAGGGCATCGAGTTGGATCTGCGCCGCCGCGGCCGCCTGCTTGAACTGATCGCGTTCTTCGGTTGCCGCCACGCGCAGCCGGTCCAGCGCCGCGCGCAGCTCGACGAAACCCTCGTCATCCATGCGGGGATCACGCAACTGGCGCGTAATGCCGGCCAGGGCCGCGTCCCAGTCCGTCGGCTTGCGCGAGCCGATTGCTCCCGCGGATGCGGCGGTCTGCGCTTGTGCCGGCAGAATGCTTATGGGCGGCAATGCGGACAGGGCAGCAAAGACAAGGCCAACCAGGAGGCCGAAAGTCCCCGCTTTGCGGAATATGGTTTGGGCTGAATGGAGCATGAGCATATGCGGATCGATAAGGCGCCCGGGAGGCGGGGTCACGTTTCGGTGAGTCGAATCCGTCTGTTGACCCGACTTGGATGCATTTTACTCCCTTTGCTGCCAGATTGGGGCAAAAACAAGGCTCTGGTGATCCGGCCGGTCGAGCCGGGATCGGTTAGATCGCAAACCAACCCGCATGCAGGTCCAACGGCTTTTTCCGCTACTACTGCTGATCCTCGGCCTGGCCCTGTTCCTGGCCCTGGATCTCGACCGGCATTTCGACCTCACCACCTTGCGGGCCAGACAGTCCGGGCTGCGCCTGTGGACGAATGCACACCCGATCGAGGCCGTAGTCGGCTACATCCTTTTCTATGCACTGGTGGTTGCCTTTTCCCTGCCTGTCGCCAGCCTCGTCACGCTCGCGGGGGGCTTTCTTTTTGGTCCCTGGCTCGGAACGTTCTGTACGGCAACGGGGGCTACCCTGGGCGCCGTGGCGGTCTTCCTTGCCGTCCGCGTGGCAATGGGCAACAGCCTTGCCGGCGTCCTGCACCGCAAGGCCGGATCTCGGCTAGCGGCATTGGAGCACGAATTAAGGCGCAACGGATTCCATTACCTGCTGTTTCTTCGCCTGGTGCCGGCCTTTCCGTTCTGGCTGGTCAATATCGCGCCGGCGGTTTTCGGCCTTCCACTTGGCTCCTATGCCCTTGCCACGGCCGTCGGGATTCTTCCGGCCACCTTCGCTTTCAGCTATCTGGGCCACGGCCTGAATGCCACGCTCGCACAATCCGGCAGCATAGAGGCCGCAGATATCTTCATACCGGAAATCCTGATCGCCTTGACTCTTCTGGCCCTGCTGTCTTTGCTGCCCATCTGGCTGAAGCGGCGGCGCAATCGGCGGGAGTGAGGGCATGGCAGAGCGCATTGACTGCGATATCGCCGTGATTGGTGCGGGTTCAGGTGGCTTGTCGGTCGCGGCCGGAGCCGCGCTGATGGGTGCGCGGACCGTCTTGATCGAGCGTGGCCGCATGGGCGGCGACTGCCTGAATTACGGATGCATCCCTTCCAAGGCGCTGATCGCAGCGGCACGGCATGCCGTTTCCTGGCGCCACGCATCCGGGATGGGCATCCGCTACAACGAACCTGAAATCGACTTCGCAGCGGTGATGCGCCATGTGAAGAACACCATTGCCGCGGTCGCGCCGCATGACTCTGCGGAGCGCTTTGCCGCACTGGGCGCCACCGTATTGCGTGCCGAAGCCCGCTTTGTGGGCCCCGACCTGCTGCAGGCCGGCGCAACGACGATCCGCGCACGTCGCATCGTGATCGCAACGGGCTCGCGCCCCGCCATCCCACCAATCCCGGGGCTGGAAGCGGTTCGGTATCTGACAAACGAAACGATCTTCGATCTGGACCAGCCCCCCATACACCTCATGATTCTCGGTGGCGGCGCGATCGGCATCGAACTGGCGCAGGCCTTTCGCCGCCTCGGCGTGAAGGTCACCCTGATCGAGCGCCTCACGTGCCTGGCCCGCGAAGATGCCGAACTGAGCGGCCTGCTGGTCAATGCCCTGCGCGAAGAGGGCGTCTTACTGCACGAGCAGACCGAGGTGACGCTGGTCGAGAACACTGTCTCCGGGATCGTGCTGACCCTGCGTTACGCCGATGGCCGGATCGAGCGGATCGCCGGTTCCCATCTGCTGGTCGTCACCGGCCGCCAACCCAATCTCGACTCGCTCGACCTGCCCCGAGCCGACATCGCCTCAGATGCCCGCGGCGTGATCGTCGACCGTCGACTGCGCAGCAGCAACAAACGCGTCTTTGCCGTTGGCGATGCCACGGGCCTCAGCCCGTTCACCCATACTGCCGGCTATCATGCCGGCGTGGTGCTGAAGAATGTCCTGTTTCGCCTGCCCGCAACAGCGGATCACAGCCTGATGCCACGGGTAATCCATGGCGATCCCGAACTGGCCGCCGTGGGCCTGAACGAGACCGAGGCCCGTGCCCGGCATGGCCGGATCACGATCCTGCGCAGGTCTTTCGCCGAAAACGACCGCGCCAGGACAGAAGGCCGCGGGGACGGCCTGCTGAAGGCGATCATATCCCCACGCGGACGGATACTGGGTGCCGCCATAGCGGGCCCGGAAGCCGGCGGCCTGATCCAGCCATGGATTCTGGCCATGCAGAAAGGCCTGGGCGTCGGCGCCATCCAGGCCCTTGCCGTGCCCTACCCGAATCGCGGCGAGGCAAGCAAACAGGCGGCGGGCGACTTCTATCGACCCAGACTGCTCTCCCCTATCACCCGGGGAATCGTGCAGTTTCTCGCCCGCTTCGATTGAGCCCCGGCTTATAATATCGGCATGGATACTCCGCCCCTGCATGATGGATCGGCCGCAGCGCCGCAACAGGCCGTTGGCGCCGTCAGCCTGTCGAGCCGGCTGCTGCTGCTGACGATCCTGTTCGTCATGGTCGCCGAGATTCTGATCTATCTGCCCTCTATGGCGCGATTCCGCATCAGCTATCTGGAGGCGCGCATCGAACTGGCCGACCAAGCCGCCCTGGCCCTGCTGGCCGCCCCGAACGGCATGGTCAGCGCCGAACTGGAAGACGAACTGCTGCGGAATGTGGGCGGCAAGCTGGTGGCGATGCGTCGTCTGGAGTCGAATGCCCTGATCCTGAGCGACCGTCAGGAATTGCCAATGCTCGGCAAGCCCGTAGACCTGTCGAACTGGATGTGGTGGGAAGCCATCGTCGATGCCGTTTCCACACTGTCAGGCAATGCCGACCGCTATATCCGCGTGGTAGGCCCCTCGCCGCGCGACCCAAAGACTCGGATCGAACTGGTACTGCCTACCGCTCCGCTGACCGAAGCTTTGCGCGATTTTTCATGGCGGATTTTTTCGCTGTCGCTGCTTATTTCACTGGTTACCGCCGGCCTCGTTTATCTGAGCCTGCAATGGTTGCTGGTGCGGCCGATGCAACGACTGATCAACAGTATCGTCGGTTTCCGCGCTGCGCCCGAGGATGTGCGGCAGATCATCCGCCCCACGGCCCGTCGGGACGAACTGGGTCTGGCCGAACGCGAATTGCAGGTGATGCAGCAGGAGTTGCGCCATGCCCTGACCCAACGCGCGCGCCTGGCCCAGCTTGGCATCGCTGTCAGCAAGATCAGCCATGACCTGCGCAACATGTTGGCTTCCGCCCAATTGGTCTCGGATCGCCTGGCAGCTTCCGAAGATCCCACCGTGCGCCAGGTGGCACCGCGACTGGTCGGTGCGGTGGATCGCGCCATCGCACTGTGCGCGCAGACCCTGCGCTACGGCAAGGCTGAAGAACGTGCACCAGAACCTGAAAACATAGCCCTGCGCAGCTTTGTGGAAGATGTCGCCGCCGCCCTTGGCCTGGCCGAGGGCAGCACAATCCGGTGGCATAATGCGGTTCCGTCCGATCTTACCCTGCCGGCCGATGCGGAACACCTGTACCGCGTGCTGAATAATCTGATGCGCAACGCTATCCAGGCCATGCCGGAAGGTGGAGACCTGCGTGTGGCGGCCGCAATCAGCGGCAGGGAAGCGGTGATCGAGATCGCCGATACCGGCTCTGGCCTGAATAATGAAGTGAGCGACCATCTCTTCGAACCCTTCCGCGGCAGCCGGAACGGCGGCACGGGCCTGGGACTGGCCATTGCCCGCGAATTGGTACGCGCGCATGGCGGCGAGCTTGAACTGGCACGCACCGGGCCACTGGGCACGACCTTCAGAATTCGCTTGCCGGCTGCCAGTTAACCATATCACTTAACTGTATATTGACTGCCATCCGGGCAATAATGGACCCAGCTAGAATGGCTGAGCGGTGTCCCTTGGGTGTCACGCAGGAGAATTGCCATGCGTTCCGCAATCTGCATCGTTTTGCTGCTTCCCCTGCTTGCCGCCTGCGCGGATGAGCGAAGCAACCTGACCCCGGCGACACAGGGACTTGCCCTTGGCGTTGGCGTCGAACTGGTCAAGACCAGGATCGAACGCCGCCTGGATGTGACCTGCAATCCGCTGAATATGATCAGCGACGGCAGTTACTGCGTCAGCAATTACAAGCCGACTGATCGCCAGGAGGTATGGTGTTTCAAGACCCTTGGCGGGGTGGACTGCTATGGCGAACCCGATCCCTATTCTCTCGAGGGTCGCGCCCTGCCCGCGCCGCCGCGCCCGCTGGCGGATCCAAGGATGCCGATGACACCGCCCGGCCGGCGCAACCCGCCGCAGCTTGCCGTCGCACCCGTAGGCATGCAGGCAGACATGCAGGAGTCGGAACAGCCGGAACCCACCGTTGTGGAGCCGCCACCTGGCCGCTCGCCAGCTCCTGCGGCAAACTAAATCCGTCATCACTCCATCGGTGAATTAATACCGCACCCCCCTTGCCGTGACCGGCAATGCGCTACCTTTTTTGGCAGGAATCCTGCGCATGCCACGTCATCATGACCGCGTCTGGGTCTGGGAGGTTGCGGCATCGCCTGCCGCGCTCTGGCCCTATCTCTCCGACACGGCCCGCTTCAATGAGGCTGCCGGCACGCCCCGCTATGCCGTGAACGAAATCGCCCAGCCTGACGGTTCGGTGAAGCGCCAGGCCCGCGCCGTATACAAGGGCGTGACGGTGGAATGGGACGATCCGCCCTTTGAATGGATAGCCGAACGCGAATTCCGGCAGCGTCGCGTCTTCCGTCGCGGGCCATTGGAATTCCTCGCACCGACGATGAAACTGGAAGCCACCCCCGATGGCGGCAGCAGGATAACCTATCGCCTGAGCGCCGCTCCGCATGGCGTGGTTGGGCATGTGCTGTTCGCCACCGGCATGCTGGACAAGATCGGCAAGGGGTTGGAAGAGATGGTGCAGCATGCCGCGGCCTTCGTCAGGGGCGAAGCCGGCCAGCCCTTCGCCTACACCCCACCGCCGGCCAATCCGGAGCAACGCCTGCGCCTTGCCACGCTTGCACGGCAGGTGTCTGCAACGCCATATGCCCACGGACTGGAAGGAAAGCTGGCGGAGCATATCGAAACAGCCCAGGAGGTCGATCTGGTACGCATACGTCCTCGCAAGCTGGCGCGGGAATGGCAGGTTCCCCTGCGGCATGCGGTGGAACTCTGCCTGGAGGCGACCCGTGTCGGCATGCTTGGTTTGTCATGGAATCTGCTATGCCCGCGCTGTGGCGGCGCCAAGGCAGGGGCCGCAAGCCTCGATCAGCTGCCGCGCAAAGCCCATTGCCCGTCCTGTAACATCAGTTACGACGGCGACTTTACCAGCAATGTCGAAATCAGCTTCAGCCCGGCGCCAAGCATCCGCAGCATTGCGGAAGGCGAGTTCTGCATGGGCGGCCCCCATGTCTCGCGCCATATTCTGGTACAACAGATTCTGCAACCCGGCGAACAGCGCATGGTCACAGCACAGATGGCCGCTGGCGAATACCGCCTGCGTACACTGGAACCCGGCGGAGAATGCATCATCCAGCATGATGGCGGCGCCTTCCCGGCCGTGATCGCAGAAGCCAGTGCGGCCCCCGCCTTCGCCGTCAGCACCGAGCCGGGCCGCGCCATTGGCGGGATCGTCTTCCACAATCGCACCAACCGGACATTGACTTTCGTTATAGAAACGCGGGACTGGCGGCGCGATGCTCTCACGGCGCATGAAGTCACCACCATGCAGGCCTTCCGCGATCTTCTGCCGGCCCAGGTCCTGCGCCCCGGCGAGGATGTCGGGATCGATAATGTCACGCTGATGTTCACCGACCTGGAGGGATCGACGGCCCTGTACGAACGTCTGGGCGACGGCGCAGCATATCGCCTGGTGCGCCGCCACTTCGGATTTCTTGCCGCCACCATCCGAGAACATGACGGCGCCCTCGTAAAAACCATCGGAGATGCCGTGATGGCCGCCTTTTCGACGCCGGAGCATGCGGTACAGGCCGCCTTGGAAATCCGCGACCGGATCGGGGGGTTCAATGCCGGCTATCGCGCCGAAACCGCGGCTGAGGGAGATGCCGTCGACGTCGCCATTGTACTGAAGATGGGGCTGCACGGCGGACGCTGCATCGCCGTCAACCTGAACGACCGACTGGATTATTTCGGCAGCACGGTTAATCTGGCGGCACGCCTTCAGGGACGCTGCCGCGGCGGCGAAGTGATCCTGTCCCAGACTTTGGCGGACGACCCGGCCGTCGCGCCATTGCTGCTCGGGCGCAATCTGCGCCAGGAAGCAGCCGAACTGAAAGGGTTCGACCGGCCGATGCCTTTTGTGCGTCTGCTGGGCTGACGGCTTCAGTCCTCGGTCAGCGCCGACAGTCCAAGCAGTGCGCGTCGACGCAGCCACAGACTCGGGCGATAGCGGTCGTCACCGGTAATTGCCTGCAGCTGGGTCAGTACCGTATGCACGGCTTCAACCCCCATGGCATCGGCAAGTGCCAGCGGCCCGAACGGATAGTTGAGGCCCAGCGTCATCGCCTTGTCGATATCATCTGGGCTCGCCACGCCGATCTGCGCCATTTCGCAGCCAAGATTGGCCACCATGGCGGCAATGCGCTGGCCGATGAAGCCTGGGCTGTCATGTATCGCCGTAACGGCGCGCCCTGAAGCGTGAAACCGAGCTGTCAGCCCATCCAGCAGGTCGCGGCGTGCGCCAGGTGGCCGCATCAACGTGACGCGCCTGTCGAGCTTGCCCGCAATGTCGAGAGCAAACAATCGGCGGTGATCCAGCCGCAGTCTCGCGGCATACGTGGAGCAATCCTCGCCCAGCGGGGCGCAGAGCATGGCGCTTTCACCGTCATCGAAGCCACTGACCTCCAGGCCCAGGCCGCGCAGCAGCTCGCCCAGTGCCTCGTCTTCCTGGGCCAGCATCACACGGTTCGCAGGCGCTGCGGCGCTGGTGGCATCCGCCGATGGTACCTGCGCCTTGCCGTCCTCGCCGTAAGCGAAGAAACCCTGCCTGGTCTTGCGGCCAAGCTGGCCGCTTTCGCGCAGCGACTGATGCAGCGGCGTTGTTGCCAAGCGACGGTCGTAGAAATAGCCCTCGTGAATGATCTGGCTGACCGGAAAATTGACATCGATCCCTGTCAGGTCCATCAATTCGAATGGCCCCATGCGGAAACCCCAGTTGTCCCGCATCACGGCGTCCACTTGTGCCGGGGTCGCCACGCCTTCGGACACGATACGCAAGGCTTCCTGTGTATAGGCACGGCCACCCAGGTTGACCAGGAAGCCCGGACTATCCTGCACCACCACAGGTACACGCCCCATCCGCTCGCCGGCGCGGACCAGCATGGCCACGGTTTCATCGCTGGTGGCTGGCGCACGAATGACCTCGACAAGCTTCATCAACGGAACCGGGTTGAAGAAATGCATGCCGGCGATGCGGCTGCGGTGCTGGCAGGCACTGGCGATGCTGGCGATGCGCAGCGACGAGGTGTTGGAGGTCAGCAGGCAGTCCGGCCTTACGACGGCCTCAATCTTGCGAAAAACCTCCTGCTTTACGGCCAGATTCTCGACGATGGCCTCGATCACCAGATCGGCAGGTGAAAACGCCCCCAGGTCGTCGACTACGGTCAGGCGCTGTTTCGCCGCCTCCGCGGCAGCCGGATCCAGCCGCCCCTTGGCAGCCATCTGATCGAGCTGGGCCAGGATGGCATCCTTCGCTTTGGCGGCCGCGCCAGCGGCGGTGTCATATAGCAGCACGGCCATGCCGCCCATCATGCCGACCTGGGCAATCCCACGCCCCATCGCACCGGCTCCAACGACCGCTAAGGTCGTGATTTCCTGCCCTGTTTCGGCCACGCGCCCCTCCATTTTCTCCGGGCGGTATCCTGCCGGTCCGGGTCTTGATCTGCAAGCCGCCGATACCCACATCAAGTGGGCAAAGGTGCCTACCAGGGCCTTTGCGGCACTCGCTTGACCCAAGGAGTCCAAACGCCATGACCCGCGTATCCGTCTTTTCCAGTCCCCTGCTGCTTGGTTTCGACCATGTCGAACGGATGATCGAGCGCGCAGCTAAGGCCGGCTCGGAGGGGTATCCGCCCTACAATATCGAACAGACCGGCGAAGACGGCCTGCGCATCACCCTTGCCGTGGCCGGCTTTGGTTCCGGCGATCTGTCAATCACTATCGAAGACAATCAACTCGTCATCCGCGGCAAGCAGACGGAAGAAAAAGACCGTGTCTATCTGCACCGGGGGATTGCTGCCCGCCAGTTCCAGCGCAGCTTTGTGCTGGCTGACGGCATCGAGGTGGTCGGCGCCGAACTGGTGAACGGATTGCTGCACATCGACCTGCGCCGGCCCAAGCCCGAACCGCAGATCCGCTCGGTTGCCATCCGCACACGCAGCAGCGACGGCGGCGATGCGATCGGTGTCGGAAACAAATCAGCATAGGTCAGGTGGTCGCGTCTGATACGGGCCACGAAAGGAGTACAGTGATGAGCACCCCCAGCAACCATGACAACGCTTACTATAACAACAACCCGCTTTATCCGGCGATGACCGCCGAAGGTTTTGCCAATCTAGGCGCGCCTGATCTTGCCTATGTGCGTCCGGTGCATCTGCCGGAAGGCGGCGATGCCTGGGGCATTTTTTCGGCCAACGGCACCCAACTGGGATGGGCGCCAGACCGCGATCTCGCCTTCGCCGCTGCCGTGCAGAATGATCTGATACCGGTCAGCCTGCACTAAGTTAAAGCCGCGTCAGCCACCTGCCTGCGGGCAGGTGGCCGCGAGGCGGGGGCGTCCCTCGATGTCTTGACTGCCGACAGAAGCCGCAACTTCGGTAACGTGGCCCTGCCCGGTCAGGCCGCCCATTCCCCAATCAAGCTTCACGTAATGCGTCCGATCCGGCTTGGCCGCGAGATCCAGGGTGTATCTCTGGTTGGCGCGAACCGCCACTTCATGACGTCCGGGCAGCACATCGCAGAAAATCACGCTTCCGGCCGGGGTCTCGGCCACGGTTTTGCCATCCAGGCTCAGCGATGGTCTGGCGACATTGCCGAACAGACCGCTTTCGCTGCCGATGCTGAATGTCGTGCGGTAGAAATAAATCCGGCTAAATCCGGCTGCCAAGGGTGGATCGGCAACCGGGGGCTGCGATACCGGCGCACAGCCGGCAAAGACCAACGATATGGCCAGAATGAGGGCAACAGAGCGAGCAGTCATGTCCGAGTTTCCTGGCAGAATGGCTGCAACGCAGGATGGGCAACGGCGCTTACCCGTATCTTACAAGAGAAGGTATCTCTCAGGCTGCGTGACTGGCCGGGCTGTCCGTCAACAGGGCGTAGATCGCGTCCGCACTTTCGGCGCCGCGCAGTTTTTCGCAGACCGCCTTGTCGCGCAGCAGACGTGACACACGCGCCAGGGCCTTGAGGTGGTCGGCTCCCGCCGATTCTGGCGCCAGCAGCAGAAACACGAGGTCAACCGGCATCTCGTCAATCGAGTCGAAATCGATCGGTCGCTCGATGCGCGCGAACAGGCCATAAAGCTTATCCAGGCCTGCCAAGCGGCCATGGGGAATGGCTATGCCGTTGCCCACGCCGGTGGTACCCAGCCGCTCCCGCTCCAGCAGGGTATCGAAGATCACCCGCTCGTGCTGGCCTGTAATCTTGGCGGCACGCGCAGAAAGCTCCTGCAGCGCCTGCTTCTTGCTGTTGGCCTTGAGGTTGGCGATGACGCCGTCAGGGCTCAAAAGCTGAAAAATTTCCATTGGGAATAATGCCTCCGCGGCTGAATGCCTAGTCGCATCTGTCATCCTTGCGGACGATCAGGCGACATCTCCGGCATGGGGCAGCCGCGCATGATGATTGCGCCGCTTGCGCTTGTCGCGTCTAACCTGCTTTGCCAGCTTGTCCAGAGCCTGGTCAAAGCTGACGTAGATCTCCGCTCCTTCGGCCTCGGCCTGCATGTCGATCCCGGCACCAACATGAACCGTGCAAAGGCAGTGATACATTCCGCCTTCTTTGCGGAAGACCACCTGAGCCTCAATTGCGTTGTCCATGTATTTGGATACCGCTGCGCTGAGATGCTCCTCGACATAGGTGCGAAGCGAATCGCCAAGGTCGAGCTGCTGTCCGGAAGTCAGGATTTTCATGATGTCTCGAAATCCGAGTTCAATCGGTCAGGACATGATTGTAGTCGGTTTCATGCCAGAACGACAACCAAGGTATCGTCCTGCGGGGGCGGACCATAGAGAAGCGCCCGCGCACTGTCAACCTTGGGATAACTCATACAAGCCATTGAACTAAATGGAAAATTGCACACCAGCTAATCTTTCTAGTTTTCCAGCCACTGCCGCAAAAGATTCTTGCGCGCCTTGTCGAGGATATCCAGGGCCGGCTTGATCGCGGCCGGATTGCGTGATTCCACCATGCTGCTGACCATGGCGAGATCGAAGATGATCTCGCGCCGCAGCGGATCGCGCAGCATGGTCTGCAGCCAGCTCACGCAGGCCAGGCGTTCGCCACGCGTGACCGGCTTGACCTCGTGAAAGAAGTAGGTCGGGTACAGGATGATATGTCCCGCTGGCAGCTTGTAAGAGTGCGTGCCGGCCGTGGTGGTGATCGCCAGTTCGCCGCCGTCATATTCAGACGGCTCGTTCATAAACAAAGTAAAAGACATATCGACCCGAACGCGATCGGGGTCTTCGCCCATCAGCGCGTTGTCGACGTGATTGCCGTAATACATTCCCGATCTGTAAAGGTTGAAACGTGGTGGAACTATACGCTTGGGCGCAGCAGCGGCCTGGAAGGTGGAATTCCTGGCCAGCGCGCCCAGGATGACACGCTGCGCCTCTGCCATGCGCTCCGACTTACGGTCGGTTTGCAGGTTGCGCTTCACTTCACGCGCGCGACCGCTGGCCGTTGCCCTGCCATCCAGGAAATCCTCCTCGCGCAGGGTCACCTTCAGGCTGGCGATCTCATCGGCGGTCAGTATATCGGGAATGATGATGAACATGGCCTGGGTCACCTGCTGTGGGAGGAGGTAGCCGGGCCAATACGGTAGATCTTGTCCAACTGATCAGGCCCCGACAATGTCACATCCAGGTCGCGGATCAGGCCATTGGATATCCCATATACCCAGCCGTGCAGACTGAGTTCCTGGCCACGATGCCAGGCATTCTGGACTATGGTCGTCTTGGCCAGATTCAGAACCTGCTCGCGAACATTCATCTCGCAAAGCACATTCAATCTCTTGTATTCGTCGACGATGGCCGCAAGATCGGTCTGGTTCTTGTCATAGACATCGCGGATCGGCCGCAGCCAGTGATCAATCAGGCCTAATTGCTGCGGCTGCATGGCCGCGCGCACGCCGCCGCAGCCATAATGGCCGGTAACGATCACATGCTTAACCTGCAGGAACTCGATGGCGTATTGCAGTACTGCCAGGCAATTCATGTCGGCTGGATGAACCAGATTGGCCACATTGCGGTGAACGAAAAGCTCGCCAGGATCGAGGCCGACAATTTCATTGGCCGGCACTCGACTGTCGGCACAACCGATCCACAGATAGGCCGGATTCTGCTGGTGCGTCAGCCGGTCGAAAAAACCGGGATCGACCCGCAATTTCGACATGGCCCAGGCACGATTATTCTCAAATAGCGATACAATATCTGTCATTGCTCAGGCGGTTTTCAGCAATCCCGCCTTCTTGAGCCGCCGGCGTTCGACGGAAGACGGGATATTCATGGCTTCACGATACTTGGCGACGGTGCGGCGGGCGATGTCGACGCCCTTGCCCGCCAGCAACTCGACGATCTTGTCGTCCGACAGTATATCATCCGCCGGCTCTGCATCGATCAGGACCTTGATGCGATGACGGATCGATTCGGCCGAGAAGGCCTCGCCTCCGTCAGTGGCTGCGATGCTGGCCGTAAAGAAATACTTCATTTCGAAGATGCCGCGCGGCGTTGCCATGGTCTTGTTCGAGGTTACACGGCTGACCGTGCTTTCATGCATCTCTATCGCCTCGGCCACGGCGCGCAAATTCAGAGGCTTGAGATGCGAAACGCCGTGGCGGAGAAAGGCCTCCTGCTGGCGCACGATCTCGCTGGCCACCTTCAGAATCGTTTGTGCGCGCTGGTCCAGGGACTTGACCAGCCAGTTCGCCGAGTTCAGGCAATCTGACATATAGCTCTTGGTGAGCTTATCTTGGCCGCCCGCGCCTTTTTCCGCCCGGCTGAGCTTGGCGTAGTAGCGGCTGTTGACCAGCACGCGCGGCAGGGTGTCGCTGTTCAGTTCCACCGTCCAGCCACCATCGTTGGCCCGCCGCACATAGACATCCGGAACCAGCGTCTGCGTGGGCTCGCTGCCAAACAGCAAGCCCGGCTTGGGATTCAGCGCCCGGATTTCCTGCACCATGTCGGCGATGTCTTCCTGATCGACACCGCAGATTCGCATCAACCCGGCGATGTCGCGTTTGGCCAGAAGTTCCAGATTCTCAAGCAACGCCTGCATCGCCGGATCGAGCCGGTCGCGCTCGCGCAGTTGCAAGGCCAGGCATTCCTTAAGCGAGCGGGCGAACAATCCGGCCGGCTCGATGGTCTGCAGATCGAGCAGCACCGCCTCTACATCATCGGCTTCAACGCCAAGTCGGGCGGCGATGTCATCCAGCGGTTCGGTGACGTAGCCGGCTTCGTCAAGCACATCGATCAGGGCCTGGCCGATCAGTCGGTCGCCGGCATTGGCCGGCATCAGGAGCCAGTGGTCCTGAACGTGCTCGCGCAGGCTGCGACTTTCGGTCAAGCTGTTTTCAAGCCCGCCGCCCTCATCCTCGAACCGCGGGTCGCCGCCGCGGCCGCTGATATAATTACTGCTCAGACCGCTATCGGCGCTGGCGGCATCATAGCCACTGTCGTTGTTGAAAGTGCTGTCCGCCTCACTATCTACATCCAGCGACTCACGCGCCTTCTCGGCAATGCTGTCAGAACCGAGATCTATCCGTTCGACACCCGGGCTAAGCTCGGCCACCTCAAACGGATCCTTGGCGTCATCGACGCCCGAGGTCTCCGCATCCGCGCGCTCGAGCAGCGGATTGCGTTCCAACTCCTGCTCGACATAAGCCATCAGCTCGATATTCGAGAGCTGCAACAGTTTGATCGCCTGCTGCAGTTGCGGCGTCATGACAAGGGCCTGCCCCTGCCTGAGCTCGAGACGGGGACCGAGCGCCATTGCTAGGACTCCGTCACCAACTGAACCGCTCGCCCAGATAGACGCGCCGCACATTCTCGTCGGCGACGATCTCGTTCGGGCTGCCTTCCATCAACACCTTACCATCATGCAGGATGTAAGCGCGGTCGATGATGTCGAGGGTTTCGCGCACGTTATGATCCGTGATCAGAACGCCGATACCGCGGTCTTTCAGGTGAGAAACCAGCTGCCGGATTTCGCCCACGGCGATCGGATCGATGCCGGCCAGCGGTTCATCCAGCAGCATGAAGGATGGCTGCGTGGCCAGCGCCCGCGCGATCTCGCAGCGACGCCGCTCGCCACCCGACAACGCCAAAGCCGGCGTACGACGCAGATGGGTGATCGAGAATTCGGCCAGCAGGTCATCAAGCATCGCTTCGCGCCGGTCCGTCTCCGGCTCGACCAGCTCCAGCACGGAGCGGATATTCTGTTCCACCGTCAGGCCGCGGAAGATCGAAGCCTCCTGCGGTAGATAGCCCATGCCCAGACGGGCCCGGCGATACATCGGCAGGCCGGTGATGTCATGGCCATCAAGGGTGATGTTTCCATGATCGGGGCGAATGAGGCCGGTCATGATGTAGAAGGTGGTGGTCTTGCCCGCGCCGTTCGGCCCTAGCAGGCCAACCGCCTCGCCGCGCTGAACATACAGCGACACGTCACGCAGGACCGGTCTTTTCTTGAAGCTCTTGCCCAGGCGATGCGCCGCCAGGCCGGGAAACGCGTTCTCCGCTACCAGCCTAAGGCCGTCGCCTCCGACTTTCTCGCCCACAGCGGTCATCAGGGTTTCGCTCCGGGCTTGGTGGCCGCACCATTGGCCGGGGCCTCATCGCCCTTGGGGACGAACACGCCACGCACACGGCCGCCGGCAATCGGATCGCAGGTACTGCGACCCGTATCCTGATACATTACGGCGCGGGCACACCGCACCGTGCCCTGGTCGTTGCTGAGCACGACATTCCCGGTCAGCGTGATGGTCTTTTTATCCACGTCATAGATGCCGAAATCTCCCTGGCCACGTTCCTGCGGGGTGGAGACAAAAACGTCGCCTTTGGCTTCAATCTTGGTAATCGAGCTGGCATCCGGCCCGCCCGACGGCGGCGGCTTGGCCGTCCCTGCCTGCTGATTGTTGCTGCGTTCGCGGTAATAGACATAAAGCTCGGCGGAGCGTAGTCGCGTATCGCCCTGTATGGCATCGACATTGCCGCGGAAAATGGCGAGCTGTTTGTCTTGCTGCACTTCTAAGGTATCGGATGTTATGTCTATAGGCTGGTCGCTGTTTTTGCGGCTATTCAGACCGACCTGGCCGAAAGCCGGTGCCACGCCAAGCATGGCGCCGACGGCAAGCATGGGCAGGAAAAGCGCTGATCGACGCATTCCGATCATCCCCGTTGTTCGCGCGGGAAGATCGTAGTCTTCACGCCATTAATAAACACGATCCTTTGACCGCTATCGTAAATCCGCATGCCATTGGCATTGATCTTGCCGAGCGCGGCGTGGCCCCAGACCTTTTCGTCGCTGGAAATCACCTTGGTTTCCAGATTGATTTCAGCCGAATGACCATGCATCTCGTAGCCCTTGTCGCCGAATACCGCGATATTGCCATAGAGATCAAGCAACTGCAGGCTACCCTGATAGAGCCCGGTATCGGCCGTCAGCGACCACCACTCGCCATTGACCATGGTGATGTCTGCCTGCACGCGATCGAGCGTCACCTGCTTGTCGTCCTGCGGGTCCTGTACTGCCCTGTCCGCCGTAACAACATAAGGCTGCCCGCTGGAGTCGTTTCCACGGTAGCGTGGATTGCTCATAACCAGCGCTGCATTGGCGCTATCCACATCATTAAAAGTAAGCGGCAGCACATTGTGCTTTCTGGATAGCTGCGGCCATGCAATCACAGCGGCCACCGTGCCCAGTGCGATCAGCGGCAGGATGAATTTCATGAACCGAACGAAGCGGCGCCGGCGCGTCAAACCGGCCAGGGCCGCCCTGGCGTTGCGCGGCGTGAAGCTTGCCGCTCGCTCGCGCGGCAAGGGAGAAGCGTTGATTGGATCGCTGCCGGCTGTCATGCGTAATCCGGCCTCATCATGTGATTCCGGCCCGCACGCAGTCGTGCATGTGCAGGATGCCGATCGGGCGTCCCTTCTCAACCACAAAAAACGCCGTGATGCGACGGCTGTTCATCTGCCGCAGGGCCTCGACCGCCAACTGGTGCGGCCCGATGGTGATCGGCGACTTGGTCATCACCGTATCCACGGTCTGTGACAGAAGATCACCCTCAATGTGACGGCGCAGGTCACCATCGGTAATGATGCCGACCAGGCGCCCCTTGTCACGTCCCCTGGCAGCGACGATCCCGATACAGCCAAAGCTGCGGCCCGCCATGGTGACCAGAGCCTCGCGCATCGGGGTGCCTGCCGCAACCAACGGCATCTCCGGCCCGCCATGCATTAGGTCGCTGACCTTGATCAGCTGCTTGCCCAGGCGCCCGCCAGGATGGAATACCCGGTAATGATCGTGATTGAAGCCCTTGCGCTCCATCAGCGCCACGGCGAGGGCATCCCCGAGGGCCAGCATCATCGTGGTGGAAGTGGTCGGCGCCAGCCCCATCGGGCAGGCTTCTTCCACCGGCGGCAGGATCAGGGCCACATCCGAGGCTTGTCCCAGCGCCGACCGCGATTTCGAGGTGATACCGATTAAAGGAATCCCGAAGCGCTTGGCATGCGCTATCAGATCGGCCATTTCCGGAACGTCACCGGAATTCGACAGGCAGAGCAGCACGTCGCCCTGCATCACCATGCCCAGATCGCCATGGCTGGCTTCAGCGGGATGGACGAAAAATGCCGGCGTGCCGGTCGAAGCCAGGGTCGCAGCAATCTTGCGGCCAACATGGCCGCTTTTGCCCATGCCTGACACGATCACGCGGCCGCGTACCCCGCTGGATAGGCCGGGGTTGCTGCCACTCACGCCAAGCAGCAAATCTATGGCACGGTCGAAGTTTTCATTGAGGCCGGCAGCCAGGGCAGCCAGGCCATTGGCCTCCATCAGCAGCACACGGCGGCCGGCGGCGATATCGGGACCGGCGGGTGTTTTGGGGCTGGTGACCTGAACCACTTTTGACCGGCCTGCGGCCGGGCGGCTGTCTTTGGCGACGGCTTTCGCACTTTTCTTTCCGGCACGCTTGGTGCGCACGGCAGACGGCGCGGTGGTCATGGGCTACCCATGGCTTGCGAGGTACAAACAAAAATCGTGCCAAGTATGGAGAACCGGCCGAGAAATTGCAAACCCGGGCGGGCGGGCGCAGCCTGATTTGATCAGGCCACCAACAAATTAATGGGCAAAAATATCGTCCTCTGGCCAGCCGGCCAGATCCAGCGCGGCCCTGGCCGGCAGGAAGTCAAAACAGGCCTGAGCCAGGGCGACACGACCCTCACGAGCAAGCATGCCGTCAAGTACTGCCTTAAGCTGATGCAAATGCAGCACGTCCGAGGCCGCATAGCGCTGCTGCGCCTCGGTCAGATCCTGCGCCCCCCAATCGGAGGATTGCTCCTGCTTGGAAATTTCCACGCCGATGAGGTCGCGGCACAGGTCCTTGAGGCCGTGACGATCAGTAAAGGTGCGCACCAGCTTGGAGGCCGTGCGCGTGCAGTAAACCGGCGTCGTTTCGGCGCCCAGATACTGCTTCAGTGCAGCCAGGTCGAAGCGGGCGAAATGAAACAGCTTCAGGATTTTGGGATTTTCCAGCAACCGCTTCAGATTCGGCGCGTCATAGCCGCTGCCGGCGCGGAACTGGACCAGATGGGCATTGCCGTCACCAGAGGAGAGTTGCACCACGCACAGCCGGTCGCGCAGGGTGCGCAATCCCATGGTTTCGGTGTCAACGGCAACCGAAGGGCCAAGGTCGAGGCCGGCAGGCAGGTCGTTCTGATATACGGTGATCGCCATATGCGGTGCACTCTCTAGGGTGCGGCACTCTCTTGCGGGTGCGCTCGGGATACGGCGCGGCAATCGAGGAATTGGTGCCCAGGATAAGACTCGAACTTACACGACCTTTCGGTCACTAGCACCTGAAGCTAGCGCGTCTACCAATTCCGCCACCTGGGCAGGCGGTGCGGGGTCCGGATAGGCGACCGTCGCGACCGAGGCGTGTCTTTACGGCTCCGGCCCGGAGAAGTCAAGCGCCCCCAAACGTTATCCCGCAGGTATCTCACGATGCCCCCGACGGGGCTTGCCTTGCCCCGCCGCCCTGCCGATAACGGACGGGTCGAGCAGGAGATTGGCGGCAGATGGATACGGTGGAGTGCCTGGTGATCGGGGCCGGCGTGGTGGGGCTGGGCGTGGCTCGCGCCCTGGCCCGGCGGGGCCATGAGGTGGTGATCGTCGAGGCCGCCGGCCTGATCGGCAGCGAGACCAGTTCGCGCAACTCGGAAGTGATCCATGCCGGCATCTATTATCCGGCCGGCAGCCTGAAAGCCCGGCTGTGCGTGGATGGCAAAAAGGCACTGTATGCCTATTGCGACGAACGCGGCATAACGCATAAGCGCTGCGGCAAGCTGATTGTCGCCGCCGACGAGGCACAGATCGCCGATCTGGAAGCACTGAAGAAGAAGGCCGAAGCCAACGGCGTCGACGATCTGCAATGGCTCACCCGCGACCAGGCCCTGGTGCTGGAGCCTCAGCTCCACTGCATCGCCGCCCTGCTCTCGCCCTCCACCGGAATCATCGACAGCCATGGCCTGATGCTGGCCTATCAGGGCGAGGCGGAGGACCACGGTGCGATGCTGGCCCTGGGGTCTCCGGTGCTGCGCGGCAGGGCCGCCCATGATGGCATCGTGATTGAGACCGGCGGAAACGAGCCGATGCAGCTAACGGCGCGCCTGGTGGTGAATGCGGCCGGACTCAATGCCCAGCGCATCGCGGCAGCCATTGACGGCATCCGGACCGAGAGCGTGCCGGGCTGCTACTATGCCAAAGGCAACTATTTCATCCTGTCCGGCATGAAACCGCCGTTTTCGCGGCTGATCTATCCGGTGCCAGAACCCGGTGGCCTGGGCATCCACGTCACCATCGACCTTGGCGGCCAGATGCGTTTCGGCCCCGACGTGGAATGGGTGGAGGGCATCGATTATGCCGTCGATCCGGCGCGCGGTGAGAAATTCTATGCCGCCGTGCGGCGCTACTGGCCCGGCCTGCCCGATGGAGCGATCCAGCCGGGTTATGCCGGCATCCGTCCGAAGCTCTCACCATCCGGAGGCAAGGCGGATGATTTCGTCATCCATGGCCCGGAACAGACCGGCTTGCCGGGCCTGATCAACCTGTTCGGCATTGAAAGCCCAGGCCTGACGGCGTCGCTGGCGCTGGGCGAATATGTCGCCAACCTTGCCGAGGGTACGGGATGACAAAACCAGCCTGCATCATCGATGGCCGTTTCGATCTGGCGGAATCGCCGGTCTGGTCGGCTGCGGAGCAGGCCTTGTGGTTTGTCGACATCAATATGCACGGCCTGCACCGGTTCGATCCGGCGAGCGGAGCTTGCCGGCGCTGGACGATGCCGGCCGCCATTGGGTGCATCGCGCGGGATCGCGATGGCGGGCTGATCGCTGCGCTCCGCAATGGCCTGTACCGGCTCGATCTTTCCCATGGCAGGCACCGCCTGCTTGCGGCAGCGCCTTATGATACCGCGCGCATGCGCTTCAACGATGGCCGCTGCGACCGCCAGGGTCGGTTCTGGGCCGGCACCATCACCGACGACCGCCAGCCCCATGGCGCATTATATCGCTTTGATGGCACCCGCTTTATCGAAACAAAACTGCCCGGCGTCATCACCACCTCGAATGGTCTGGCCTGGAGCCCCGACGGCCGCATCCTGTATCACGCCGATACGCCGACCATGCAGGTGCACGCGTATGACTACGACATCGCGGCCGGAGAGCTTTCGAATCGCCGACTGTTTCTAGATCTGACCGTCGACAATGAGCGGCCCGATGGCGCGACGGTGGACAGCGCCGGCAATTACTGGCTGGCGCTCTATGGCGCCGGCAAGGTGGTACAGTTCTCGCCGGCCGGCGAACGCCTGCGCGAAATCCATCTGCCGGCGAAGGCGCCGACCATGCCCTGCTTCGGCGGTTCGGATCTGCGCACGCTGTTTATCACCACGGCGCGGCAGAAACACACGCCCGAAGAACTAGCAAGAATGCCGCTGGCCGGCGGCATTTTCAGCATTGGCGTCGACATCCCGGGGTTGCCGGAAACGCCCTTTATTTCTGCCTGACCACGCGGTTGCGCAGGATGCCGATCTTCTCGACCTCCAGCTCCACCACGTCACCATCCTTCAGGAAACGGCCATGCTCGAGGCCGCAGCCATCTCCGACCGTGCCCGAACCGAAGAATTCGCCGGCATGCACGGTTTCATCGGCCGAGACGCGGGCCAGCAGGTCTTCGAATTTGTGGTGGATGGTGCTGGAATTGCTGTCGCACCAGGTCTCGCCATTCACGCGCGCCTGCATGCGCAACTTGTAGGGATCGCCGATCTCGTCCAGCGTCACCAGGAACGGGCCCATGCTGTTGCCGGTATCAAAATCCTTGCCCTTGCAGGGCCCCAGCATGCTTTGCATCTCAATACTCTGGGCATCGCGCGCCGAGAAGTCGTTGAAGATGGTGAAGCCGAAGATGTGATCGCGGGCATCGCCTGGCTTGATGTTCTTGCCGCCCTTGCCGAGGAAAAAGCCGAATTCCAGTTCGAAATCCATCACCTGGCTGTAACGCGGCCAGATCACGTCGCCATCCGGTCCATTCACCGAGAAGCGGTTGGATTTGTAGTAGATCGGGATCTGGTACCAGGTCGGTGCCACCTTGATCATGCCCAGCTTGACCAGCAGCGGACCCAGCAATGGCTTGCGCATGATGGCTATGCGCTCCATTGCCTGCTGCACATGCTTCTCGAACAACATGGAATCGCGGATCTGCTCGGGCACCGGTACTGGCGCATGCAGCTTGGCTTCATTCAGCGGCAAGCGGATTTCCGCCTTCTCCTGCAGCGCGCGGGCTTTCGCCTTGGCCTCGTCGCCGCCCTTGATGATGGCGAGCATGTCGGGAAAAGCATCACCCAGATCAACGATTGCGGCGCCGTCGCTGGTGAGCACGCCGGGGCGCATGGAACCGCGCGCCGGATGGCTGAAAGTGCAGAATTTCATATCTGATTATTCCTCGAAAATGGCGCCATTATTCTTCAAAAATAGCAACCGCACGGGTCCAGCCGGCGGAAGCGCCGCGAATCTTGTGCGGGAAGCAGGAGATAGTGAAGCCAAACGGCGGCAGGACTTCCAGGTTATGCAGCTTTTCCAGATGGCAGTAGCCGATATGGCGGCCGGCCTTATGGCCTTCCCAGATCAATGATGCATCATGGCTTTCCTTGAATTTCTCGGCGGTATGCACAAAAGGCGCGTCCCAGCTCCAGGCATCGGTGCCGGTGACGCGCACGCCGCGCTCCAGCAGATACATCGTGGCCTTGTAGCCCATGCCACAGCCGGTGCTGACATAGTTCGGCTGGCCATAGGCCTTCCCGGCGGCGGTATTGACCACGACGATATCGTGTTCCTTCAGTTCATAACCGATCCGCTTCAGTTCGGCCTCGACGTCCTTGTCGGTCACCACATAGCCGTCGGGGAAACGAGTGAAATCGAGCTTCACGCCGTCGCCGAAGCACCAGTCCAGAGGCACCTCGTCGATGGTCCAGGCCCGTTCGCCGTGATTCATCGTTGAGTGGAAGTGATACGGCGCATCCAGGTGCGTGCCGTTATGGGTGTTGAGGGTCACGTTCTCCACCGCCCAGCCTTCCGCATCGGGCAGGTCTTCTTCCTTCAGGCCAGGGAAGAACTTGATGACGTCGGATGCGCTCTGCTGATGGCGGACATACTCGATCTTCGGGCTGAAGCCCGGTGGATCGGACTGCACGTCGTTTTCGAGATAAATGGAAAGGTCGACGAAGCGACGGGGCATATTTCCTCCTTGGCCGGCTCTGACAGACCGCTTGCAGGGCACAACAATAACGACGAAGATTAATTTTGTCGATTTTTTTTCTTTTTGTCGTTGACACTGCCCCCCAGCACTCTCACAGTGGCACCATGACTGATGGGAGGACAAAAGCGGATATCCGCGATCTGGCGGCCGAAGCCGGCAGCCTGACCGAATTCGCATACCGGAATATTCGCACTGACATCATCGCCGGTCTGTTCCCGCCCGGCGTCAAACTGCAGATCGACGAACTTAAGACCCGCTACGGCCTGAGTGCCAGCCCCCTGCGCGAGGCTCTGGCCCGACTGATCAGTCAGGGTTTCGTCTCGGTGGAAAGCCAGCGCGGCTTCCGTGTCGCCGCCATGAGCCCTGAAGACCTGGCCGATATCACGCTGGCCCGCCAGGTAATCGAGACCGCGGCGTTGCAGCGCGCCATCGAACGCGGCGACGACGCCTGGGAAGGTAACATTCTGGCGGCCTATCACCGACTCGACCGTTATGTCGCGCGCTTGGGCGGCCGACCGGTGGAAAACCTGGCCGAGTTCGGCGAACTGCACAAAGCCTTCCATGTCGCACTGGTCGCCGCCTGCGGATCGCCGCGCCTGCTGGACGAACAGGGCAGGCTGTATGATCAGGCAGAACGCTACCGCCACGGCATGATGCAGAATTTCCTGGTCGAACAGGGCACCGGGATCATGGATGAGCACAAACAGCTCATGGATCTGGTGCTGGCACGCAGGGCAGATGAGGCTTGCGCCATGCTGCACCATCACCTCGGCCATACCTATCATTTTTGTTTCGGCCCTGACGGCGCCAGTAAACGACTGGAGGATGCCGTCAACCAATAACCGCGGATAACCTTCGGGAGGAAACCAATGACCGCGATCAAGACCCTTGCCTGCACCATCGGTGCCACGGCCGCATTGCTGCTGGCAGGCCATGCGCAGGCCCAGACCGTGAAGATGACCGCCGTGGCGGGCCATCCGGTGATCTTCCCCTGGGTGAAGCTGGCTGACGAATTCTTCATCCCCGAGGTCGACAAGCGCCTGGCCGCCGCCGGCAGCAAGGCGAAGTTCGAGTGGACCAAGGCCTGGGGTGGCACCGCCGTTAAGCTGGGCAGCGAATCCGGCGCGATCAAGGATGGCCTGGCCGAACTGGCCTTCGTCTCGACCATCTTCGAGGCGCCGAAATTCCCTCTGCAGAACGTGTCCTACGTCGCTCCGTTCATGACCGACGATATCGCCGTGATGTCGAAGGCGATCAAGAATATGCAGGCTAAGATTCCGGCCATGGCCGAAGCCTGGACCAAGAACAACATGATCTTCCTGGGTGGCACCGGCCTGGACAGCTATCACCTGTTCACCAAGACCCCGATCAACAAGCTGGAAGACCTGAACGGCAAGAAGATCAACGCTCCTGGCCCCTCGGCCAACTGGGTGAAGGGCACCGGCGCGGTGGCTGTCGCCGGCACGCTGCAAACCTACTACAACGACATCCAGACCGGTGTGACCGAGGGCGCGCTGACCTTCGCCACCGGGGCCTTTCCGGCCAAGCTGACCGAGGTTGCCCCCCACATCACCAAGGTGAATTACGGCGCCCAGTTCGCCGGCGCACTGGTGATGAGCAAGCGCGTGTTCGACAAGCTGCCCAAGGACGCACAGAAGATCGTCATGGAAGTCGGCGCCGAATACGACGCCAAGTTCGCTCAATTGCTGACCGCCACCTCTGCCTCGCTGATGCAGAAAATGGTGGAAGGAGGCGCCAAGGTGCGTGAACTGGGCCCGGAAGAGCGCAAACAATGGGCCGCCGTGCTGCCCAATGTGGCACTGCCCTGGGCCAAGGATCTCGATGCCAAGGGCCTGCCGGGCACCCAGGTGCTGAACGCCTTCGTTGCCGAGATCCGCGCCGCCGGCGTGCAGTTCCCGCGCGACTGGAGCAAAGAGTAACCGCTTAATTCGGTGGTGCCGCAATGTATGCCCGTCTGCTGGGGGCGATGAACGCCCTCGGCACCGTGTGGATTTTTCTCCTCATGGTGCTGATCAATTCCGACATCCTGGGACGAGAGCTGTTTTCCAGCCCCGTGCGCGGTACCACCGAATTGCTGTCGCTCTCCATCGTCGGCATCGTGTTTTTGCAGCTTGGCCATGCCCTCATGGTCGGCCGCATGACACGATCCGACATGGTCATCGAAACCCTTCTGGTAAAGAATCCGCGTTTCGGCCGCGCCCTCCAGGGCCTGTTCGCCCTGCTCGGCGCGGCATTACTCGCCATCATCTTCTGGGGCAGCATCGCGCCGTTCAATGAAGCCATCGAGATCGGCGAATATGTCGGCGCCGCCGGCGATTTCACTGCCCCGACCTGGCCAATCCGGCTACTGATCCTGATCGGCTCGGCTGCCACCGGCCTGCAATACCTGGTCATGGCCTGGCAGGATTTCCGTTTCGTTTTTGCAGGTGGCAAATGACCGGCCTTGAAATTGGCTTCCTCACCCTGGCCGGCATGATGCTGCTGATCTGGCTCGGCCTGCATGTCGCGGTCGCGTTGGGCCTCACCTCCTTCATCGGCGTCTGGCTGCTGAAAGACAGCCCCGATGTCGCCATGTCGATGCTAGCCCAGGGCGCCTCGGACTCAATCGCCAGCCACATCTTCGGCGTGGTGCCGTTGTTCGTCCTGATGGGGTTCCTCGTCTCCATCGCCGATATCGGCAAGGATGCCTTCGAGGTCGCCAACCAGGGACTGCGCCGTTTGCGTGGCGGCCTAGGCGTTGCCACAGTCGCCGCCAATGCCGTGTTTGCCGCCATTACCGGGATCTCGATCGCTTCGGCCGCCGTATTCACCCGCGTCGCCGTGCCCGAGATGCTGCGCTACGGCTACAAGCCGGGTTTCGCCACCGGCGTGGTCGCCGGCTCCTCCGTGCTGGGCATGCTGATTCCGCCCAGCCTGCTGATGATCCTCTATGGCTTCCTGGCCGAGGTTTCCGTGGGTGCCATGTTCATGGCCGGCGTGGTGCCGGGCCTGCTGCTGGCATTCACCTATTCCGTTGGCATCATGCTGATGGCACGCTTCTGGCCGTCATATGTGGGCGGCCGTCCCGAGGGCGATGCCGCTCATGAAAAGCTGATGGGCGGCGCCGAGATGGCCGCCAAGATATTGCCGATCATGGCTTTGATCGGAGTGGTGCTGGGCGGCATCTATGCCGGCTTTTTCACCGCCACCGACGCCGGCGCGGTGGGTGCCGCCGGCGCGCTGCTGATTGCGCTGTGGAAGCGCAAGCTGGATCCGAAGAAATTCTGGCAGGTTCTGGTCGAAACCGGTCATGTCACCGTCGCCGTCTCATTCCTGATCATCGGCGCCAGCCTCTACACCCGCATGCTGGCGCTTTCCGGCGTGCCGCAATTCCTGGTCTCGGAGATCAGCGCCGCCGGCCTCGGTCCCTTCGCCTTCCTGGCCGTCTATATCCTGCTGATCGTCATCCTCGGCTGCTTCATCGATTCCAGTTCGATTCTGCTGATCGTGCTGCCACTGATGCTCCCCATAGCCAGCGGCTTCGACATGAACCTGATCTGGTTCGGCATCATCACCATTGTCGCCGTCGAGATCGGCCTGCTGACGCCGCCTTTCGGATTGAGCGTCTTTGTCATCAAGAGCACGCTCAACGATTCCAGGATCACCCTGCGCACCATCTTTGTCGGCGCCTTGCCCTTTGCCGCGATCATGCTGCTGACCCTGATCATCCTGGTGCTCTTCCCGAAACTCACTCTAGCCCTGGTCTGATATGACTGCCGTCAACCCGCTGAAAGGTTTTCGCCTCACACTCGACGACCTGAACTTCATCGGCCACGACCTGCAGCGGCCAGAATGTATCCTGGCCGAACCCGATGGCACGCTGTGGTCGGCCGATGCCCGCGGCGGCGTGATGCGCATAGCCCCCGACGGCAGCCAGCGCCTGATTGCCCAGCAGGCTGATAGCCACTTCGCCGGCACGACCGATCTGGCCAAACGCTTCACCGAAGGCACGCTGCCCAATGGCCTAGCCTTTGCCCGCAATGGCGACATCCTGATCTCGAATTTCGGCACCGACCGGCTGGAAGTGATGGATCGCGAGGGCCGCAGCCGCGTGTTGCATGACAGAATCGACGGCCGCCCCATCGGCAAAGTGAATTTCGTGCTGCGCGATTCGAAAGACCGCATCTGGCTCACCGTTTCCACCCGCATCAAGAACTGGATGGAGGCGATCCGGCCGGGCATCGACGATGGTTTCATTGCACTGGCCGACGAGCGCGGCCTGCGCATTGTGGCCGATGGCCTGCATTTCACCAACGAAATACGCTTCGATGCCGGCGAGGAGTATCTATATGCGGTGGAAACCTGCGGCCGCCGCATCACCCGCTTCCGGGCCAACTCGGACGGCAGCCTGAGCAACCGCGAGATATTCGGCCCCCGTGATTTCGGTCCGGCCGGTTTCCCCGATGGCTGCGCCTTCGATTCCTTCGGCAATCTATGGGTCACGCTGGTGATGGCCGAGAAGCTGGTTGCGCTCACGCCCGAAGGTGAGCTGTTGACCCTGTTCGATGACGGCAATCCGCAGGCCATCGCAGCCCTTGAGTCCGCCTATCAGGCTGGCAAGGCCACACCCGAGTTGCTGATGGCGACCCGCAGCAGCGTCACGCCCTGGATCGCCAGCATCACCTTCGGCGGCCCCGACCTGCGCAATGCGTATATCGGGACTTTGTTCGGCACCAACATCCCGTGGTTCCGCAGCCCGGTCGCCGGCCTGCCGATGGTACACTGGAAGGACCGCCCATGAACCGCTCGCCCCGCCGCATCGTCACCGGCCATGACAGCAACGGCCAATCCGTCGTCGCCATGGACACCGCCATGCAGCCGACGCTGGACAAGCCCGAGATCGGCGTCGCCTTCTATGAAATCTGGAACACCGCCGGCAGTCCGGTGCGCGTCGACAACGGTGCCGACCCAACCCGACGCCCGCTGCAGATCGAGCCGCCGAAGCAAGGCAGCATCATCCGCTTCGTCGATTTCGGCCCGAAACAGGCCAGCCGCCCGCCGATGACGCGCGAAATGGCGGAAGCCGCCTTCGCGCTGGTCGGCTCGGCTCATGCCTCGACCTGGAGGCCCGACAGCCCGCATCCGATGATGCACCGCACGGAATCGGTAGATTACGGCATTGTCGTATCGGGTGAGATCGTCCTGGTGCTGGACGATGGTTCGCGCACGCTGCTGAAAGCAGGCGACGTGGTGGTACAGCGCGGCACCGACCATGCCTGGGAAAACCCTTCGGAAACCAGTTCTGCACGCATGGCCTTCATCCTGCTGGATGGTGCATTTTCCCCTGAGATCGCTAAGCTGATTGAAAAGGCTTGAGAGTCTCCGGAGGAACCATGAGTGCGAACGATGCCCCTGCCCTGTTGTGGTCGCCGACGGCTGAGCGCATCGCTGACAGCCGCCTGCGTCATTACATGGAGTGGCTGAAACGCGAGCGTGGCCGGAATTTCGACGGTTACGACGCATTGTGGCACTGGTCGGTCAACGACCTGGAAGGCTTCTGGGCCTCGCTATGGGATTATTTCGAGATCAAGGCCCACAAGCCGTACAAGAAAGTGCTGGGCAAGCGCGAGATGCCTGGTGCGGAATGGTTCATCGGCGCCGAGGTGAATTTCGTCGATCAGGTGCTGCGGCATGAAACCGAGGCGCGGCCGGCCATCCTATATGCTTCCGAAACCCAATCGTTGCGCCAGATGTCGTGGCGCGAACTGCGCGAAAAGATCGGCAGCATGGCCGCCTATCTGCGCAGCCAGGGGATCGGGCGCGGCGACCGTGTGGTTGCCTACGCGCCAAACACCCCAGAGACCATCATCGCCTTTCTGGCGGCCGCAAGCCTTGGCGCCATCTGGTCGGTCTGCTCGCCCGATATGGGCCTGAACGCAGTACTCGACCGTTTCCGTCAGATCGAACCCAAGGCGCTGTTCGCCGTGCCGTCCTGCGGCTACAACGGCAAACATCATGACAAGGGCGAGGTGCTGGCCCAAATGATCGCCGCCCTTCCAACCTTGACCGACCTGATTCTGATGCCGGGTATTAGCGCCCATGCCATGTCTGCGAATGTCCGTATTGGCAACTGGACCGAGATAGTCGTGAAACCGGCCAGCCTCGCCGTCGAGGCCGTGCCGTTCGATCATCCGCTCTGGGTGGTCTATTCCTCAGGCACGACAGGCCTACCCAAGCCTATCGTGCATGGTCATGGCGGCATCCTGATGGTCATCATGGCGATGATGGCGCTGCATAACGACATTGGGCCTGACGATATCTTTCATTGGTATTCCAGCACCGGCTGGATCATGTGGAACGCCCAGGTTTCGGGCCTGCTGGTCGGCGCCACCATCGCCATCTACGACGGCGCCCCCAGCCACCCGGACTGGACCACGCTGTGGCGCTTTGTGGGCGAGACGAAGGCCACCTTCTTTGGCGCTGGCGCCGCCTTCTACGCCAATTGCCAGAAAGCAGGCGTGAAGCCAAGGCAGATCGCCGACCTGTCGCAGCTGCGCAGTGTCGGTTCAACCGGTTCGCCGCTATCGGAAGAATCTTATGCCTGGGTCTATGGCGAACTCGGCCAGGATGTTTGGTTGACATCAATATCCGGCGGCACCGATTTCGCCGGCGCCTTCGTCGCTGGCTGTGTCATGCTGCCGGTCTATGCCGGGGAAATGCAGGTGCGCTGCCTCGGGGCCGACATCCAGGCCTATGACGACCAGGGCCGGCCGCTGGACAATCAGGTGGGCGAACTGGTCTGCGTGTCGCCGATTCCGTCCATGCCCTTGTTCCTGTGGAACGACAAAGACGGCCAGCGCTATCGCGACAGCTATTTCGACATGTATCCGGGTGTCTGGCGTCATGGCGACTGGATCAGAATCACGCCGCGCGGCGGCGCCGTGATCTACGGTCGCTCGGATGCCACCATCAACCGCTACGGCCTGCGGCTGGGCACCGCCGAGATTTACCGTGCGGTGGAGGAACTGCCTGAGATCCTCGACAGCCTGGTCATCGATCTAGAATATCTGGGCCGCGACTCCTACATGCCGCTCTTCGTTGTCCTGCGTCCGGGCATCGCTTTGGATACCGCGCTGAAGGAGCGGATCAATCAGGCGATCCGCAAGACGGTCTCGGCGCGCTTTGTTCCCAACGACATCTTCCAGGTGGCGGAAGTACCGCGCACGCTGTCGGGCAAGAAGCTGGAAGTGCCGGTGAAGAAGATCCTGCTCGGCCAGCCGGCTGAAAAGGTTTCCAATCCCGGCACGATGGCCAATCCAGGCAGTCTGGGCTGGTTCGTAGATTTTGCGGCGAAACGCGCTGTCGGTTCGGTCGCCTAGCCGGCCTTGAGCTGCGCGCGGCGGGCCAGCAGGATGCCGCCCAGCACCACGATGCCGCCCGCGACCTGCAGCGGCTGCAGCCCCTCGCCCAGCCAGAGCCAGCCGAAGAATGCCGCCGCCACCGGCTGGATCAGCACCACCAGTGAGGAAAACGACGCCGGCAGGTGGCCCAAGGCATGGGCGATCAGGCTCTGGCCCAGGGCATGGCTGACCCAGGCCAGACCGAACAGGATGGCCCAGCCGCCCAGGGTCGGTGGCAGCAGGCCCTCGCCCATCACCCATACCATCGGCAGCAGGGCCAGACCGCTGACCAAGCTGGACCACAACATGAGTTGCTGTGTGCTGTGCCGCCCGCGCAACTTGGCTACCGCGATCATGTAGGCGCCGTAGAAAATCGCCGTGGTGAAAGCGAGCATATCACCAAAGACATAATCGCCGCCGAGCTGGAAACTGGCGCCCACCAGCATCAGCGCACCGCAGATCGACACCAGCAGGGCGACCAGGAAGGATGGCGTGATCTTCTCGCGCAGCACCAGCCAGGCCCCGAGCGTGACGATCACCGGGGCGAAGTTGCTCAGCAGCGTGGCGTTGGCCACCGTGGTGTACTGGATCGACAGATGCCAGAAGAACAGGTCGCCAGCGAACAGCAGACCGGGGATCAGGATCAGGCTCAGCGGCGGCAGGCCCGGCGCGTCCATGCTTTTTGCGCTGGCCGGACGGAAATGCCAGAACAGCCAGAGCGGCGGCACGGCCAGAATGGTGCGATAAAATCCGGTAGCCGTCGGCCCAACCTCCGACAGACGCACGAAAATTGGCGAAAAGGCAATGGCAAGCGCGCCAATCACCAATCCGGCCAAGGCAAGGCGCTGGCTGCGGATGGCAACTTCTAGGGACGGGGACGGCATGGCGGACGGTATCATTATGACTGATGCATCGACTTAGCCCTGCCGGGCCAGAAACACAACCGAGACAAGGCCGTCTGATTGCATCTTTGCGGATAGCCGGGCCGCCCTGTATTCTGGCCCGGTCCGCCGCCACGGGAGATATCGATGCCGCCCGCGCGCCCTGAAGACCGTGCCGTTCGCCCGTTCTCCCCCACCCGCCGCGGCCTTCTGCGCGGCGCAGGGCTTACTGCCGGCGGCCTGCTGATCGGGACAACTTTGCCGGTGCAGGCGGCGCGCGGACAAAGCGCCGTTTCACTTCCCTTGGTCGCGCGTTTCAATGCCTGGCTGCATATCGGCCGCGACGACCGCATCACTTTCCTGATCGACCGTTCCGAGATGGGCCAGGGTGCCCATACCGGTCTGACCACGCTGCTAGCCGAGGAACTTGAGGTCGATCCGCTGAAAGTAACTGTCCGCAATGCGCCGGCCGACAAGGCCTATCGCAATGTCTACATGATCAAGAGCATGCTGAGCGGCGGCAAGGCGGAATCGTTAAGCGGTCTGCCGCTCTGGGGTTTGGAGCAGATCGGACGACTGATCGGCCAGCAGGTGACTGGCGGCTCGACATCGATCCGTGGCGGGTATGACAGCCTGCGCCGCGCCGGTGCCGAAGCCAGGATGCGCCTGATACAGGCAGCGGCCGAGCGCTGGAAAATACCCGCCTCGGAATGCCGGGCCGACAATGGCATGGTTCTGGACAGGTCAGGCAGCCGCAGCCTCAGCTACGGCGCATTGGCGGATGCGGCAGCCGCGCTGGATGCGGCGGGCGATCCGGCGCTGAAACCACGCTCTGCCTGGCGATTGATCGGTCGGCATGACAGGCGCGTCGATATAATCGACAAGATCAACGGCAGTGCTGATTTCGGGCTCGACATACGCGAACCAGACCAGCTTTTCGCCGCCATCCGCTGGGCGCCGGCCTTTGGTGCCACGTTGAAGGGACTGGACGACAGGGCCGCCCTGGCCCGCCCCGGCGTAAAGGCCGTGGTGCGGCTGGCCGACGGCTTTGCCGTGGTGGCCAACAACACCTGGCGTGCCATGCAGGCCTGCGATGAAGTGCATGCAGAATGGGCGCGACCTGACGTGGATGGCGGCTTTGACGATGCCATGCTCTGGCGCCGGCTCAACGCGATGGTCGATACCGAAGGCAAGGAAGCGCACAAGGCTGGCGATGTAGACAAGGCTCTGGGCGCGGCAGCCACGGTGATCAGCGCCGACTATCGCCTGCCCTTCCTGGCGCATGCCACGATGGAACCGATGAATGCCACTGTCCGACTCGGTCCGGATGGCGTCGACGTATGGGTGCCAACCCAGGCCCAGACCATGGCGCAGAAGGCCGCCGCGGCCGTTACCGGCGTGTCGGAAGATCGGGTTCGCATCCACACCACCTATCTAGGCGGCGGTTTCGGCCGGCGCGCAGAGGCCGATTTTGTCTCGGTTGCCGCTGCCGTGGCCAAGGCAGTGGCCGGCAAGCCCGTGCAGGTGATGTGGCCCCGTGAGCAGGACATGCGGCGCGATTTCTACCGTCCGGCCGCCTTGCACAGGGTCAAGCTTGGCCTGGATGTCCAGGGCCGTCTGGTGGCGTGGAAACACGCCCTGGCATCGCCCTCGATCATGAAGCGCATCTTCGCCGCCGCCACCTGGCTAGGGCCGGATGAAACCGCCATCGAAGGATGTCTCGACGACACCTATGCCATTCCCAACACGGCGGTGAAATATGTCGCCGTCGACACGCCGGTTCCGGTCGGTTTCTGGCGCTCGGTCGGGCATTCCCACTCGGCCTTCGTAAAGGAAAGCCTGGTCGACGAGGCCGCCCATGCTGCAAAGCAGGATCCGCTGAACTATCGCCTGCAGCTTCTGGCCAACCGTCCGCGCCATCGCCGCGTACTGGAACTGGCGGCCGGTAAAGCCGGATGGGGTACGCCGCTTGGCGAGAACGAGGGTCGCGGCATCGCCCTACATGAAAGCTTCGGCAGCATCGTTGCCATCGTGGTACAGGTGGCATTGCACGATAGTAAGCTGAAGATCGACCGCCTCACCATTGCCGCCGATGCCGGCACCGTGATCAATCCCGCCATTGTGAAGGCCCAGCTTTCGGGCGGCGCGATCTTTGGCCTGACCGCAGCCCTGCATGGCCGGCTGACGCTGAAGGATGCCGCCGTGCAGGAAGGTAACTTCGATAGCTACCGCATGCTCTCGATGGCCGATACGCCGCCCATTGATGTGCATCTCGTTGAGAGTGATGCCCCGCCGGGCGGCATAGGCGAGCCCGGCGTTCCGCCGGTGGCGCCGGCCCTGACAAATGCCATCTTCGCCGCCAGCGGCCAGCGTTTGCGCAGCTTGCCTGTGGCCCTTTAGGGGCAAGGCCTCAAAGTCACGTTTTCATCCGGCGCGCTGCCTGGGAAATAGCTGCCGACCGTGCGGCAGACACCATCGATGCAGATCTGCCAGTCGCTTCCCGTGAAGCCCGATCGGGTCAGGATGATCTCCGGCTGCGGCGGCCGCTGGGGCCGCCAGACCCAGAAACCACGCTCCAGCATCGCGCCCTCGCCCGGCTCCATGCCAGCGCCGCTGCCCTGGACGGCAGCGCGCTCGATACGCAAACCATCACCGGTGGCGCGCCATGTCTCGCGCCATTCCGTCTTCTGCACGCTATGGGTCCACCGCAGCTCCGCCACATCGGCACCCAGGGCAGCGATCGCCGCGCCCAGCGCCAGGCAAAGCGCCGGCATCAGGCAACGGCCCTGCCCCGTTTTGTCTTCCACCAGTGGAAGACAAGGAAGGCCGCCGCTAGGGCGAACCCGATCTCGTCGGTGATCGGCAGCGCCACGACGAGCATAAAGGCCGCCACCGTGGCCCATATGCGCTCTGGCCACGTCATCGGCCCCAGCAGCCAGGCGCTGGCAGCGCCGCCCCACAGGCCGACCGAGATCACCGCCTTGATCAGGACGTATCCGGTATCGAACCAAGTGCCGCCCTGCAGCATCAGTGCCGGCGTGTAGACGGCCATGAAGGGCACGACATAGCCGGCGATACCGATCTTGGTCGCCGTGATGGCGATCTTCATATGGCTTTCCTTGGCGATCGAAGAGGCGGCCAATGCCGCAAGCGCCACCGGGGGCGTAAGATCGGCCATGATTCCGAAATAGAACACGAACATGTGACTGACGATGAGGGGGACACCCATCTCGAGCAGCACCGGCGCCGCCATGGCGCTGGTGATGATATAGTTGGGAATGGTCGGCAGGCCTGTCCCGAGCACCAGGCAGACCACCATGGTCATCACCAGCGCCAGAAGCAGATTGTCGCCAGCCACGGCCAGGATCGCGCGGGCGATGTCGTTGGCCAGACCGGTCATCTGCATGATGCCGATCAGGATGCCGACGAGTGCGCAGGCCATGCCGACACCCAGCGCACCCTTGGCCGCATCGGCAAAGCTCTGCAGCAGCAGCTTCTGCGTCTCGATGCCGCCCTTGACGAACCAGGTGCCGACGACCAGCAGGCCCACCAGCACGATGGCAGCCGACTCGATGCGCAGGCCGATCACCTTGTAGAGCACTGCCGCCAGGATTCCGAGTACAACCCAGAACAGCACCCGCAGCAGCAGGACCCGCGCGGCACCGACGGCCTTCTGGCCGAGGATCAGCACTGCCGTCAGCGCCATGCCGATTGTCCCGGAGAACAGCGGCGTGAAGCCTGAAAACAGCAGATAAACCAGCACGACAAGCGGCAGCAGCAGATACCATTGCCGTTTGATCGCGGCCCAGGCATTCGGGCATTCGGATTTGGGCAGCCCAACCAGGTTGCGGCGGCCCGCCTCCAAATGCACCATCCAGAATGCCGAGCCGAAATACAGCAGGGCCGGGATCACCGCAGCCAGCGCGATCTGCGAATACGGCACGCCGATGGTTTCTGCCATGATGAATGCCACCGCGCCCATGACCGGCGGCATGATCTGGCCACCCATGGAAGCCGTAGCCTCTACCGCCCCGGCGAATTGCGGCCGGTAACCGAAGCGCATCATCAGCGGAATGGTGAACTGGCCGGTGGTCAGCACGTTGGCGACGCCAGACCCATTGATGGTGCCCATGAGGCCCGACGAGATCACCGCCACTTTCGCCGGACCGCCCTTCTGGTGGCCGACCGTACCCAACGCGATGTCGTTGAACAGCTGGATCATCCCGGCACGTTCGAGCAGCGCGCCAAACAGGATGAACAAAAATATGAAGGTAGCGGAAACGAAGGTCGGCGTGCCGTATATGCCCTCCGTGCCGAGATAGAGCGTGTCGATCACCTGATCCAGGTCGAATCCACGATGCACCATGAAATCAGGCAGATAGCGTCCCCACAGGGCATAAGGAATGAACACCACACAAATCAGCGGCAGTTCCCAGCCCATGATACGTCGCGCGCCTTCGACCACGAGGGCGACCACGATCACGCCAACCACCAGGTCGACCATGGTCGGATCTCCGGCGCGCTGGATCAGATCGGCCTCGAATATCCAATGATAGAAAGCCAGGACAAAACCGGTCAGGCCGAACAGCCAGTCATACCAGGGTGCGCGTTCAACATGGCCCTTGCGGAAGCGAAACAGCGCGAAGGTGAGCAGCAACAGAAAGCCCACATGCATGCTGCGCAGCACCTGCGACGACAGTGGACTGAAGGCGGCGGTAATGATCTGGAAGAAGGTAAAGGCTACCGCGATATAAAAAACCGTCTGCCCCTGCCAGCCCACCAACTGGGTCAGGCTGTGAGACGGATTCTCGCGATCGACGACGGCTGACGCATTATTGTCGACGGCATTATTCGCGGTCATGGAAACTCCCCCTTCGAACCGAATGTAAAACGCCGGCGACCATGAATATGGCGCCGGCGTTCGCAGTAGGTGGCAGATCGTTTACTTGATCAGCCCTTTTTCCTTGTAGAACTTGGCGGCGCCAGGATGCAGCGGCACCGGCGCATTCTTCGGGCCGTTCTCCAGCGTGATCGCCTTGGCCGCGGCATGGGCGGCATGCAGCGTGCCGAGATCGTCAAACAGCGCCTTGGTCATCTTGTAGGCCAGGTCATCGCTGACCTTGTCGTTGGTGACCAGGAAATTGTTCACCGCCACCGCCGGCACGGCCGCAGCCTGGCCATTGTAGGTGTTGGCCGGAATCGTGGTCGCGACATAAGCCGGATCGCCGATCTTCGGCACCAGGTCGGCCGGCACGGCGACGATGGTGATGGCGATCGAAGCTGCCAGATCGCGGATCGAAGCCACGCCCAGCGCCGCCGACTGCAGGGTGACGTCGATCTGGCGGTTCTTCATCAGATCGACCGACTCGCCGAAGCCGAGATATTCGACCTTGGAAAAGTCCTTATAGGACAGGCCGGCGGCGCCGAGCACCGCGCGCGCGTTCAGTTCGGTACCCGATTTCGGGGCACCGACCGAGATGCGCTTGCCCTTCAGGTCGGCAAGCGTCTTGATGCCGGAATCGGCATTGGCGACGATCTGGATGTAGTTCGGATAGATCGCGGCGATGGCGCGCAGCGAGCTCAGCTTGGTGCTGAAGCCGGCATCGGCCTTGCCGTTCCAGGCATCACTCAAGGAATCGCCCAGGGTGAAGGCGATTTCGCCCTTGCGGGTATGCAGGAGATTGAGATTCTCCACGCTCGCCTTGGTCGGCTGCACCTGCACCTTGGCATTCGGAATCGCCTTGGAGTAGACGTTCGATAGCGCGACGCCGATCGGGTAGTAGGCACCTGAGGTGCCGCCGGTCAGGATGTTGATGAATTCCTGCGCCTTGGCCGAGCCGGTAGCAACAGCAAGAGACAGGGACAGCGCCGCGGCGGCGACAAATGTCCGGCGGATATAGCTCATTCGGATCCTCCCAGTACTTAACGTTACGTCAGATAGGTGAGCGTCGGTTTTACCGGCTGGGGGCGGATTGGGCAAATGCTTTGTCCGCCGCCCCGCCCCGGTCCAGCTCAACACTCTGTGCGGCCAAGAGGTTACCCAGCAGAGGCGCTGCGTACAGAGCCATGACGATGCACCAGTAAATTGCCTCCCTGTTGTGTAAAGTTTCAATCAGCAGCACCAGCACCGGCAGGCTGAGCAGCAGGAAGGCTAGGCCCGCTTCCCAAGCCATACGCAGCCGGCCAGGCTCTGAGGCCTTGGGGCGCGTGAAACCGGCCGTCAGAGCAAGGCCGGCAGTTCCGGCCGCCAAGCCTCCAGTGAGCAGGCGCAGCATGAGGAAGCCGGCAATCGGCAGCAGGAAATAGTCGATGGGAAAATCGCGATAACGACCGGCCACCACCAGCATCACGCCATGATAGACCGCCCACAGCGCCAAAAGGCCATAGATCCATTCCGCCAGCCGCGCGCGCAGCAATGCCGCATGGCTGGCTAGGGTCTCGGGGTCGGCTTTCCCCCGGCCCATTCCGAGACAAAGCGGGCCAAACCGAGGCAACTCGGCAAAAGCCAGCCCCAATGGACGCAGCGGCACGCCAGCCGGCAACAGGCCAGCGAGGCGGTCGAGCAGTTCGGCGAACAGAAGTGCGGCAAAAACGCCCTGCACGGCTGCGAGCAGGGCAAACTCAATCAGGTGTCTGGCCGAATAATTGTATTCAAGACCATGCTCGATGGTGGCGCCCAACAACGCGGCAAGCCCCTGCGCATACAGCACGGCGACCAGCATTGCGCGCGGCGGCAGCGCAACGAGTTGCTGGGCACGCACCACCATCAGGATCAAGCCAATCAACAGCGACAATCCGGCGAAGAGCGGCCATTGCGGCAGATTGGAAACCATGCCGCCGATTTCGAATTTGGGCTCACGCAGTTCGTCCAATACGCCCCATGCCGCGCCGACGGTGCCTTCCAGCCGTTCCTTCCAGGGCTGATCGAAGGCCTCAACCAGATTGTAGGAGAGCCCCTCGCGCTCGGCGAGCTGAAGAAAATCGGTGATGAAGGATGCCGCCTCGACCGGCGATGGGACGGCATCGCGGCGCGAACGGCCCTGGCTGGGCCAGCCGACCTCGCCAATCACCACCGGCTTGCCGGGCAGAGCAGCCTGCACCTGGCGGTAGACCTCCATGATATGCGGCATGGAATGCGCCACACCGATCGGCATGTCCTCCCAGTAGGGCAGGAAATGCACCGTGACGAAATCAACCTCATGTAGAAGCTGCGGAAACCTCAGCCAGAATTCCCAAACATCCGCATAGGTGACCGGCTGCTTGACTGCGGCCTTCACTCTGCGGATCTGGGCGATGAGTTGATCGACGGTGAGATCCTTGCGCAGTAGCACCTCGTTGCCGACGATCACCGACTTGATCGTGTCGGGATACTGGTTGGCCAGCCGGATGCCCGCCTCCACCTCGGCTTCGTTGATGGCGGATTCGCGACCGAGCCAGATGCCCTGCATCACCTGCAGGCCGTATTGTCCCGCCTTGACGGGCACCACCTCCAGTCCTTCGCGGGCGGTGTAGGTCCGCACGCCCCTGGCGATGCCCTTCAGGCTGGCCAGGTCCTCTTCCACCTGTTCGGCCGATGGATACACACGGGTCAGGGGGCTCTGCCCGCGCCGGAACGGCGCGAAGGACAGGCTTTCGATGACATTCGCTTTCGCCGCAACGGCGATCTGGCTACCCTGCCCGTACCCGGCCGGCTGGGCACGGTTCGGCAGCCACCAGACCAGGATGGTCAGGGCGGCGGCCAGCAGGACGAACAGCAAGAGTTGCAGGAAGCGGGTGGCCGGCTGCGGCGTCGGCGCATGCATGTCTCAATCCGTTACGCTAGAGGGGTGCTGCGGCCATCGCTGGGCCCTGGGTCATTGGGCCGGCGTGCCTTCGGCGGAGGCGCCGACGGTGGGTGAAGTCTGCGCCGGCACCGACGCCCCCTTGCTGGGGGACTTTGGCGCGGTGCTGATGGCCGCCAACGCAAGCGAGGCCCAGTATGGCACCGACTGAGCCCACATCACGATGGCCCACAGGCGCGCCTCGGGGTCTTCGCCACCCTGGAAATTCCACATGCCGATGCCCGCCAGCACCAGCAACACGCCCAACAGCACTTCTTCCTGCGCCATGATCAGTGCCTGCACGAACGCCGCCTGGTCTTCGTACTTGGGGGTGCGGATGAAGGGCAGCTTGGAGGTGAACAAGCCATACAGCATCGCCTTGGCGATGGTATAGGTGAGCGCCAGACCGGCCAGGCCTGCGCCAAGGCGCTGACGCAGGGTGCAGGGTACGCGGATCTTGTAGAGCCACAGGAACTGCGCCAGCTTGGCTCCGAACACGGCCACCACCGGCAGAAGGAACAGCGCCAGCGGCAGCTCGAAATATTTCGGCAGCACCAGCACGCCCACCGTCCAGACCAGCGAGGCGATGGCAAAGACAAGGCCAAGCGCATCGGCGAACCATGGCATCCAGCCGGTGATGAAGTGATAGCGCTGCATCGGGTCAAGCTTGCGCTCGTCGCCCGGCAACATGTCGCGCCAGTGCCGCTTGATGATCTGCACCGCGCCATAGGCCCAGCGGAACCTCTGGCTCTTGTAGCCACCGAAGCTGTCCGGCGTCAGACCGTAGCCGAAGCGGCGGTCGGTATAGACCGAGTGCCAGCCGCCAGCGAGCAGACGCAGGCCCATCTCGGCATCCTCGCAGATACACCACTCCGCCCAGGGACCAACATGCTCAATGGCGGCACGACGGACCAGGGTCATGGTACCGTGCTGGATGATGGCATCGCGTTCATTGCGCTGGACCATGCCGATCTGGAAAAAGCCGGCATATTCCCAGTTGATGAATTCCTTGAATGTGTCGTTTTTCCAGTCGTAATGATCCTGCGGCGCCTGCACGAAACCGATATCGGCGCGGTCGAAATACGGCACCAGGGATTTCAGCCAGTCGGGCTCGACCAGGTAATCCGCATCGATCACGCCAACGATCTCGGCATCCTTGGCGGTATGACGCAGGGCGAAGTTCAGGGCGCCGGCCTTGAAGCCCTTCAGCGGCGAGACATGGAAAAAGCGAAATCGCTCGCCCAGCTCCAGGCAATACTCCTCCACCGGCCGCCAAACCTTCTCGTCCTTGGTGTTGTTGTCGATCACCAGGACTTCAAAATTCGGATAATCCAGCCGCGCCAGGGCATCCAGGGTCTTCTTCAGCATCTCCGGCGGTTCGTTATAGGCCGGAATGTGGATCGACACTTTCGGCCAGTTGCGTTCCACATCGGTCTTGAAAGGTAGGAAATGGCGCTGGCGCCGATTGGCCCAGATCACCTCGGAAAGCTCAAGCCCCTCTGCCAGCACCACCATGAACAGCAGCAGCAGCAGGGGAAGCAGCATCGCCCACATCAATGCGATGCCCGGGCTCATGTAGCTGCTCAAGCCGGAATCCACCACCATCACCAGCGCACTGGTGACGACCTGGATCAGGGCGATGAAAAAGAAGCGGCCCGAGAAGCGCAGGTCCGACCAGCGCGCCAGGAACCAAGCCATCAGCGGCAGCGCCAGCAGGATCGAGGCCGCGGCCAGTTGCGGCCAGTGCGGCCGGTCGCTGACCGGGCCGACCATGGGGAACTTAGGCGTGCGGTCGGCATTGTAGACGCCCCAGTAGGCGCCAACCGAGCCTTCGATATTGCGCTTCCATGGCTGGTCGAAGGCTTCCTGGATGAAATAGTCGAGGCCGCGCTGGTTGGCGATGTTGAGAAAACCGCGCAGGAAGGCGGCCTGGCTGGTCGGGCTGGGCACCGCGTCGCGACGGATGCGGCCTTCCGACGGCCAGCCGATTTCGGTGATCACCACCTTCTTGGTCGGAAAGGCGTCCTTGACCTGCTGATAGCGGCTGAGCGCATATTCCACCGCTTTTTCGGGCGCCTGGCCCTCCCAGTAAGGCAGCAGGTGGATGGCGATGAAATCGACCTCGCGTCCGAGCTGCGGATAGCGCAGCCAGATGTCCCAGGTCTCGGCGGTGGAGACCTCTATGTGCTTACCGGCAAGGCCGGTGCGCACGCGGCGGATATAGCTGACCAGATCCTCAAGCGGCATGTCGGCACGCAGCATCGTCTCGTTGCCGACGAGTACTCGGCGAATGTTGCTGTGGCTGCTGGCGGCAGCGATCAGCGCCTCAACCTCCTGCTCGTTGCGTTCCAGGCGGCCATCGAGCCAGATGCCCTGCATCACCTCCAGACCATAGCGGCCTGCGATCTTGGCGATCTCCCCCTGGCCCTCCAGCATCGAGTAGGTCCGGATCTGCTTGACCTGGCCGGACAGCAACTGCATGTCCTGCTCGATCTCGGCCTCGGTGGGGAAGCGGTTGTTGCGCGGATCCTGATCGGCGCGGAAAGGCGAATAGTCGACGCCGTTGATCACCTCGCCCCAGGGCCGCGGCTCGATCGGGCGATTCATGTAGGCCCAGCCGGCCAGGTTGAGGACGGCAACCAGGAAAAGGACAAGAAGTCCCGAATAGCGCATGACAGCCTGCAGAGAGATACGAACCACGACCCTGGCCGGCAGCGCTCCGTATCGTTCCGCCCCGCCCTGTGCCGGTTTCCGGCAGGGCGGTGATTAGGCGGTCAATATGGCGGCTTTGCGGCGGTCGCCGGACTATACGGTGACGCCCGAAAAGAGTCGAGAGGACGGCAGTTTATGCATTGTACCCGGTCATCCGTCGCGATCGAGATGCCTGAGGGGCAGCGCGGCATCGGTCTTCACCGGCCGGATCACGAAATTCGACCGGATATCCTTCACCATCGGCAGGCTTAAAAGCCGCTCGGTCAGCAGTTCCTCATAGGCCGCCAGATCGGGCACCACCACCTCTGCCACAAAATCCGCCTCGCCAGACACCATATGGGCTGCCACCACTTCAGGGATCGCCTCCAGAAGGCGCTGATGCATGGCTGCGTTCTCGGTGGAATGTTTCTCCACCTTGATATCGACGTAGACCGTGAGACCCAATCCGACCTTCCGACGGTCGAGCACTGCACGATAACCGCGAATGTAGCCCTCCTGCTCCAGCCGCCTCACCCGCCGCAGGCAAGGCGACGGCGACAGACCAACCTTGTCGGCCAGGTCGACATTGCTGAGCCGGCCATCCTCCTGCAAAGCGGCGAGGATTTTGTGGTCGAAAGCATCAAGTGGTGAATTTGGCATGATATGCCTAAAAGTGAACTAGAAATACCATAGTATTGCTCAAATTATGACATATAAGGCAGAAATCGCAAGGACATGCCTGGGTATCGCAGGCCATTCTGCCGCCATTCCAACCTTGAGATTCCAGCATGACCACCGACAGCAGCCTCACAGCCCCCGGCTCACCGACCCGCCCGGAAGCGCGTCAGGCGGAACCGACCCGCCTGCTGGGCGGGGCGGCCGCCCTATTCACCGTCATCCTCTGGGCCGCAGGCCTTGTGGCGACCCGATTCGGCGTCACCGGAAGCCTGACTCTGTGGGATGTGATATTCCTGCGCCTGCTGCTGCCGGCCCTGATCCTGCTGCCCGTACTGCTGCGGCATCCACCGCGCGCCCCGTCGGCGGCCATCGGCCGGTCGCGCTGGCCGCTGCTGCTGGCCGTGCTGGTTAGCGGCGCCGGCCTACCCTTCATCCTGACCAGCAGCGGCGGCATGGTCTTCGCGCCGGCCGCCCATGCCGGCGCCTTGATGCCCGGCCTGATGCCCCTGTTCGCCGCCTTGCTGGCTGCGCTGCTGCTGGGCGAGCGCTTCACATCCTCACGCAGGTTCGGCATGGGCCTGATGCTGGCCGGTGCCATGGCGGTCGGCGGCTGGCAGGTGCTGGATGATATCGGCAGCAACTGGATCGGCGAAACCTGGCGCGGCGACCTGATGTTCGTCGCTGCCGGCGCCATGTGGGCCTGCTACACCATCGCCATGAAAAAAAGCGGCCTGGGCATCTGGCAGGCCGCCGCGCTGGTCTATGTCGTCTCCTTCCTAACCTATCTGCCGCTTTACCTGCTGGCGCTGGAAAGCCGCCTGCTGGCTGCGCCGTTGTTCGAGATCGGCGTGCAGCTTTTCCAGTCGGTCGCCTCCGGCCTGCTCAGTATGGCCGCCTATGGTTTTGCTGTACGGCGCCTGGGCGCTGCGCGCGCTTCCGCCTTTGGCGCCCTTACACCGGCCCTCACCGCGCTACTCGCCATTCCGCTGCTGGGCGAATGGCCGACCCTGATAACCTGGGCCGGCATCGCCGCTGTCAGCCTGGGCGTGGCGCTGGCCAATGGCGCGTTGTCCCGCTACATTCCTACTAACCGTTAAGGAGGTTATATAGGCATGTTCGACCACATTTCCATCGGGGTGCGCGACCTGGTCGCCTCGGGCCGTTTCTACGATGCCGTCCTGCTTCCGCTGGGCTACAGACGGCTTTATGAGGGCTCGCATGGCCTGGGTTATGGCCGCGACCGGCCGCAATTCTGGCTCGACACCAGCCCCAGCCCGGTGCCCGACGATCCAAAATCAGGGCTGCATATCTGCTTTCGGTCCGATACGCGCGATGCCGTGGATGCCTTCCATGCCATTGCGCTGGCGCAGAACGGCCGCGACAATGGCCCCCCGGGCCTGCGCCCTCAATACACGCCGACCTATTACGCCGCCTTCATATTCGATCCAGACGGCTATCGCATCGAAGCCGTAACCTTCTCAGTGGATTGATACCAGCATGCTCGCCAGTGCCGACCGCGTTTTCACCGCGCCCCAAACTGGGCCCCAGCCTTCACCGCGCAGCGATGTGGAGATCTACCAGATGTGGGAGATCTTCAAGGCGGTGAATGCCCGCGTGAAGGCAGGCGGCGAGGTGGTGAACCTGCTGGTGGGCGAACCGACCCTGCCGCCGCCGCAGGCCGCCATCGCCGCCGCGCAGAAGGCGCTGGGCAGCGGGCGGCAGCTCGGTTACACCGAGGCACTCGGCATCATGCCGCTGCGCGAGGGCATAGCAGGGCTTTATCGTCGCCGTCATGGCCTGGACATTCCGGCTTCGCGCGTCGCCGCCACCATCGGCACGTCATCGGGTTTCATGCTGGCCTTTCTCGCCTGCTTTTCCGCCGGCGACACAGTGGCCGTGGTGGAGCCGAGTTATCCGGCCTATCGCGGCACGCTGAAGGCGCTCGACCTGATCCCGTATCGGGTGGCCACCGATGCCGCCACGCGTTTCCAGGTCACGCCGGCGATGATCGCGAGCTTGCCGCCACAGGTGAAGGGCATTGTGGTCGCCAGTCCGGCGAATCCCACCGGCACCATGCTGTCTGCGACCGAGCTGCGCGCCATCTATGAGGCCTGCCGCCTGCACGGACTGTGGCTGATCGTCGACGAACTCTATCATGGCGTCACCTATGACCAGCCAGCCGACACGATCCTCTCGGCCGGCGACGATGCCGTCGTGATCAACGGCTTTTCGAAATACTGGGGGATGACCGGGTGGCGGCTTGGCTGGCTGGTGCTGCCCGAACGGCTGGTGCCGCGCATCGAGGCGCTGCATGGCAGCCTGCAGATTTCCGCGCCGACGCTCTCCCAGCTTGCCGGCGTGGCCGCGCTGAGTGCCGACGAGGAACTGCAGCCTCGCGTGCTGGCTTACAAACGGAACCGCGATGCCCTGCTCGCCGCTCTGCCACGCCTCGGCATCACACGCTTCGCACCGCCCGATGGCGCTTTCTACCTCTATGCCGATATCGGCGATTTCAGCGACGATTCCGTCGCTTTCTGCAAGCGCATGCTGGAGGAAACCGGCGTGGTGACCGCGCCGGGCGTCGATTTTGATACCGCCGATGGCCGCCGCTTCCTACGCTTTTCCTTCTGCATGGATGCCAGCGTGGTCGACGAAGCGATCCGCCGTCTGGAACCATGGTTCAGAAGCCTGAACCGGCGCTAGCTCAGTCGAGCTGCAAGATCTGCCATTTCAGGTAGGCGCTCTCCGGCAGGTGCGGATGCACCGGATGGTCGGGGCCGGCGCCGCCCTGATAGAGGATGCGGCCGCTGCGGCCGGCATTGCTCAGGCCGATCGCCACTTCCTTGGCGAACAACTCGCCCGGCAGCAGATGGGCGCAGCAGGCCACGAACCACAATCCGCCCGGCGCCACCAGCGGCGCGGCCAGCTTGGCCAGCTTGCGGTAGGCGCGGCTACCCGGCCCGAGATCCTTGCGGCTTTTGACGAAATTCGGCGGATCGGTGACCACGATGCCGAACTGCTCTCCCGACTGGTTCAGCTTTTCCAGCGCGTCGAAAGCCTCGCCCTTCTCGAAGCGCGCGATTTTCGCCAGGCCGTTCTGTTTCGCGGCATCCGTTGCCTGTGCCAAGGCCAGTTCGGACCGGTCGATGCCCAACACGCTTTTTGCGCCGGCCTTCGCCGCCGTCAAGGCGAAAGCACCGGAATTGCAGTAGCAGTCCAGCATCTTCTGACCTTTCGCCAGCGAGGCCAGGATGGCGCGCGCACCGGCCAAGTCGAAATACCAGCCGGTCTTCTGGCCTTCCAGCAGATCGAGGGCAAACCGCACGCCGCCTTCCTCCACCATGGCCGGCTTGTCCAGCGCACCGGCGGCGAGCCTGATCTCCTGTTCCAGGCCTTCCAGCTTGCGCACGGCGGCGTCATTGCGCAGCACGATGGCGCGTGGGCGGAACATCGTTTGCAGCGCTTCAACCAGCAACGGCGTAAGCATCTCGGCGCCAGCGGTGTTGGCCTGCAGGCAGAACACATCGTCGTAACGGTCGATCACCACGCCGGGCATGCCATCGGCCTCGGCATGGACCAGCCTGTAATATGGCGACGAGAAACAGCGATCCCGGAGCATTTTTGAAAATTGCAGCCGGGCGCTGAGAAAACCTGCATCAATGCGCGCCTCGGTATCGCGGGACCACAAACGTGCGGCAATCAGCGAATGGGGATTGAAGCTTGCCACGCCGATACCCGCGCCGTGAGCATCGAACAGACGCACCATCGTGCCCGGCGGCAACGCTTTCGCCGTGGCGTCGAGTTCCATTTCGTTGGAGTACACCCAAGGATGTCCACCCTTCACACGGCGCTCTTCGCGTGCTTTCACGCGCAATACGGGCAGCGTTTTCGCGGCCATGGACAAGTCCTCTGCGAATGGTTTATCAGCCGATACACGACGCGTATCGCTCGTTCAGAAAGCGAAGATAGACGATGTTCACCCTGCATGACCAGTTGCGCCGGGACACTCTTCCGGTCTGCCGCATGAAGCTCTGCCTCGTGCAGTTGATGAATGATGCCCAGTACCCCTGGCTGGTGCTGATCCCGACGGTGGAGAACATCACCGAAATTCACGAATTGACCGAGAAGCAGCGCAAGCTGCTGATCAACGAGATCGCCCAGGCCCAGCGGGTGCTGCAATACTGCTTCGAACCGCACAAGCTGAATGTTGGCGCCCTTGGCAATATGGTGCCCCAGCTTCATGTTCATGTCGTCGCCCGGTTCCGCGAAGATCCGGCCTGGCCGGGCCCGATCTGGGGCAAATTGCCCTCCCGGCCCTACGAGGATGCCGCCCTGCGCAGCACCATCGCCCGCCTGCAGAACGCCTTCATCACCCGCGTCTGACCGCCTATACTGCGGCCATGCCCTCTGAACTTGTCGAGTCCACCGGCCTCGTCGCCGGTTTCCTCACCACCCTGGCCTATGTGCCCCAGGTGCTGAAAGTTTGGCGCAGCCGCACCGCACGCGATATCTCGCTGATCATGTTCCTGCTGATGAATGCCGGCATCGCGTTGTGGCTGGTCTACGGCCTGATGATCGGCTCGCCTGGCCTGATCGCCGCCAACCTGGTCACGCTGTGCCTCACTGCGGCCGTACTGGCCGCCAAGCTCAAATTCGATCGGCCGCGGAACCGCAAGGCCGAACACGCCGGATCTCAGGACTAGTCACGGAACCTTTGCTGGCCAGTCCCCGGCGGCCGGCGTATAATAAAACTATGCGCCGCCGCGATTTCCTTGCCAGCACGATCGCCTCGGGCCTGACCATCGGCTCGAGCCTGGCATTGGCACAGGAAAGGCCCGCCCCGGCCGCGCCCGTCACCGGCGGCTTTTTCCGCATCCTCACCGGCTCGGCCCACACCACCGCCTTCCCGGTCGGCGTCACCATCGCCTCCGCCATCTCCAATCCGCCGGGCAGCCGGCCCTGCGAGAAGGGCGGCTCCTGCGGCGTACCCGGCATGATCGCGGTGGCGCTGTCCAGTGCAGGATCGGTCGCCAATCTCGCCGCAGTCGGCAACGAGAGCATCGAATCAGGCTTCGCCCAGGCCGACCTAGTATACAGCGCCTGGCAGGGTGAAGGACTGTATTTCCGGCGCGCCAAGCAGGCCAATCTCAGGGTGCTGGCAAACCTCTATCCTGAGACCGTGCACTTGGTGGTGCGGCGCGGCAGCGGTATTGCCGAATTGCGCGACTTGGTTGGAAAGCGCGTCTCGATCGATCGCGCCGGCTCTGGTACCCGCTTCAATGCCGAGATCATTCTGGCAGCGTATGGCGTTCGGCTGCAGCAGCTGAAGATGCTCGAGGTCGACCCGGGTGAGGCGGCAGATCTGATGGCGCGTAACGAATTGGACGCCTTCTTCCTGATCTCGGGCCAGCCAGCGCCCACGGTGGGCGACCTGACCGACCGCGGCATCGCCGATCTGGTGCCGCTGGCCGGCCGGCAGATTGAAGGTGCTCTGCGCCGCCATCATTTTTTCAGCCGGGACCTGATCCCCGCCTCCACCTATGCCGGTGTAGACCAAACCGAAACACTGAGCATCGGCATGCAATGGGTGGTGCCGGAGAGTCTGGATGCGGATCTGGCCTACGAGATCCTCCGTGCCCTGTGGCATCCACAAAACCGCCGCATCCTCGATGCCGGCCCGGCCATGGCACAGAAGATCAGGCTGGGGACCGCCCTGCTGGGCGTCTCGACCCCGCTGCACCGCGGCGCCGAAAGGTTTTACCGCGAAATGAAGCTGATCACCTGATCCGGGGGCGGCCTCAGGGCTCAGGAAGCGGTTGCTCCTGTGCGGCCGCGGCAATCCACTCCTGCATCGCAGGCAGCGCATAGATGGCGTCGACATAGGCTGCGCTTACCGGATCGAGCGATACGCCATAGGTGCGGAATCGGGTTGCCACCGGGGCATACATGCAATCGGCGAGGCTGAAGCGGCCAAACAAGAAATCGCCGCTGCCATCCCCGCTTTTTTCGCCAAAACGACCGCGGCAATCCTGCCATATCTGCTGAATGCGGGCGATGTCGTGCCGGGCTTCATCCGAGGGTATCCCCGGTGCCTTGCCCAGTCGGCAAATATCCATCGGCAGATCGCGGCGCAGTGCGGTAAAACCCGAATGCATCTCGCTCATCACGCTGCGGGCAACCGCACGGGCACGACGGTCCTCGGGTAGTAGCTTCGCTTCGGGCCAGGTCTCGGCGACGTATTCGCAGATGGCCAGGCTGTCCCATATCAACAGGTCGCCATGCTTGAGCACCGGCAGTTTGCCCGCGGCGGAATACCCCAGGATCTTTGCCTTGGTCTCGGCCTGACGCAGGACGATCAGGGCCTCGTCGAAAGCCTGGCCGGTGGCCTTCAGCGCCAGCCATGGCCGCAGGCTCCAGCTCGAGTAATTCTTGTTGCCGATGACAAGGGTAAGATCGCTCACGGGGGGCTCCTGGTTGTGGCCGCGTATTTCGTTCCGGTCGCGCAGCCCTTATAAACGAGACAGGTCAATTCGCACAGACATTGCCATACCCATCATTTCCGAGGCACCAGTGACCGCAACCCTTACTGCCAAGGCCGCCGTCGCCATCCCCGTCGACACCTTCACTGCCAAACAATGGCCGGCCCGCATGGCGCGCGAGAAGGCGCCGGTGCCCGGCCTGGCCGAAAGCCAGGGCTTCAAGGCCAAGCCTGGCCAGGTGCTGGTGCTGCCGGATGCTAAAACCGGTAGGCCCGCCCGCGTGATCGCCGGCCTGCCCGAGCAGCCCGACCTGTGGTCCTATGCCGCCATCGCCGCCGTTCTACCCAGCGGCGAATACCGGCTAACCGACGGCAAAGCCGGCGATGCGGCGGCGCTTGGATGGGCACTCGCGAATTACCGTTTCGACCGCTACAGAAAGATCGAGAGGAAGTCCGCCCGCCTGATCTGGCCGGCGAAGGCCAACAAGCAGCGCGTCGTCGCGCTTTATGACGGCATCGTGCTGGCCCGCGATCTGATCAATACCCCGGCCGGGGACATGGGCCCGGCCGAATTGGCTGAGGCCGCGCGGGCCATTGCACTGATCGGCGGGGCGGAATTCAGTTGCATCATCGGCGAGGAATTGCTGGAGCGGAACTATCCGATGATCCATGCGGTGGGCCGGGCCTCGCATCGCCTGCCGCGCCTGATCGACATGCGTTGGGGCAACCCCAAGCACCCGAAACTCACCCTGGTCGGCAAGGGCGTCTGTTTCGATACTGGTGGCCTGGATATCAAGCCCTCCTCCGGCATGCTGCTGATGAAGAAGGACATGGGCGGCGCCGCGGTGATGCTGGGCCTGTCTGCCGCCATCATGGCGATGAAGCTGCCGGTGCGGCTGCGCGTGCTGATCGGCGCGGTGGAAAACAGCATATCGGGCAATGCATTCCGCCCGGGCGACGTGCTGCCCAGCCGCAAAGGGCTGACGGTGGAAATCGGCAATACCGATGCCGAGGGTCGCCTGGTGCTGGGCGATGCGCTGGCCGAGGCCGATTCCGAGAAGCCCGACTGGCTGATCGATGCCGCCACGCTGACCGGCGCGGCGCGCGTCGCCGTCGGACCTGACCTGCCCGCGCTGTTCTCGACCGACGATGTCATGGCCCAGGCCCTGCTGGATGCGGGGCTCACCGTAGGTGATCCGCTGTGGCGCCTGCCGTTGCACCAGCCCTATCGCGAATACATCGAGGGCAAGGTGGGTGATCTTAGCAATTCGGGAGATACGCCTTTTGCCGGTTCAATCACGGCGGCCCTATTCCTGAAGGAATTCGTGACAAAGACGAAATCCTATGCCCATCTCGACATGTTCGCCTGGAACCCTAAAGCCCGCCCCGGCCGGCCACTCGGCGCCGAGGCCACGGGTCTGCGCGCTCTCTATGCCGCAATCGAGAAACGCTACGGCAAGCGCTGAACATCGCTTGGTCACAACCTTGTCACAGCCGTCACAGCCTTGTCGGCGGCGGATCGATGCCGTTGCGTCTAGCCTCCACGCATTCCCCTTGCGTGGAGACCGTCATGACTTCGCCCACGACTTCGCCCGGCGCCGTTTTCTTCTTGGCCCTGGCCATTATCCTGTTTTTCTTGGTGGCAGACGGACTTGTGAGCTGGGGCGCAATCGACTGGACCGAGGCCGCCGGCATCGCTGCCCTATTCAGCGCCCTGCCCTTGATGCGGGCCCTGCGCGATCTGCGCCGACAGGATTTCTGATCAGTTCTTCCTGACGCGATTCCTCGCCGCGGCGCGCTTCGCCAAAACCTGTCCTGCCTTGGACCGCTTCGGCTTATTCGGCTTGGCCGTGCGACGCGAGGCAGCCAGCGCATCCCTTACCCAGTCGCGCAGCTCGGCCGGATCGAGCAGCACATCCTCGGGCAGTTCGTACCAGCGTTCGATCGCCTGCTGCACGTCCTTGCGGCTGTATCGGAACGGCCCCATGCCGGCTTCGATGAACCGCGGCCGGGTCTGATCGTCGACCACAAAATAGAGCGTACCGCGCAGGATCACGCCAAACAGATCTCCGTCGATGCGCAGACCGCTGCCGCCGAACAGCCGCTCACGCGTCACCGGTCCGGCCCGGGCCGCATTCAGGCAATCCAAGGCATAGGCGGTGAAATCGTCAGCCGGCATGACCTGTGGGCTCCGCAGATATGTTCTTTATATGTTCTAATCTTTTTTGGTGTTTCTGGCCATCGTAAATCTAGGTCTCGGTCGACCGATATGGGGATGACCCTGTCGCAGATCAGGCCCTGGCGGCGCGGCGGGCCAGCTTGTGGCTGTACATCATCTGGTCGGCGGCGGCCAAGGCCGAGCCCGGATCCTCGCCGGGCTTGAGCGGATAGACGCCATAGGCGGCATCCAGCGGCAGGCTCTTGCCTTCCCAATGCAGCGGCCGGCGGCGGATCGCCTCGGCCAGTTGATCGGCCTTCTCGCGGCCCTGCTGGGCATCAGTCTCGCTTAAGATCACGCCGTATTCGTCGCCGCCCAGGCGGGCGATAACATCCACTTCACGGGTATTGTCCAGCAGGATCTGGCCCACCTGGATCAGGGCGGCATCGCCAGCGGCATGGCCGTATTTGTCATTGATTTCCTTCAGGCCATTCAGGTCGAAGTAGATCAGGCAGGACGGCCGGTTGTAGCGCTCGACATGGGCCATGGCGCGAGAGAGCTCGCGCACGAAGGCACGGCGGTTGTAAAGCGGGGTCAAGGTATCGCGGTCGGCCAGCCGCTCCAGCTCGGCCAGACGGTGACGGGTGCGGTTCAGCTCGTTGCGTAGTTGGTCGACCTCGCCCATCAGCCGCATGATGGCGTCGCGCACGCGCGGTGTGAGTTCGGGCTCGGGAATGCCCATCACAGTCGCGGTGGCCGCTGGCTGGGCTACGGTCTGGGGCGGAGTGGCCGCCTGCGTAGCCGTCACGGCAATCGGGCGCGCGCCGCCGCCCGACGCCCCGATAGGCGCGGCGCCGGGCCCGAGCCCTGCCGGTCGACGATCCTCGATCTTGGTCATGCTCCGCCTGGTCGGACGGTATCCTGCCTTAGTCTTGCCTCGGCAGGCGTTAACAAATCATGGATCGGCCGGCCTGGCCACCATGGCCGCTGAAAGCTGGCGCCCAGCACCGCTTTACAGCCCAACCCCGCCCCCTATAATCCGCCGCTTTCCACAACAGGAGCAAACGATGGCGGCGCGTAAAGGTTCGTCCGGTCAAAAGCCTTTGGTGGGCATCATCATGGGCAGCCAGTCTGACTGGGCGACCATGGAACATGCCGCCGAAATCCTGAAGGCGCTTAAGGTGCCGGCCGAGCATCGCATCGTGTCGGCCCATCGCACCCCTCAACGCCTTTACGATTACGCCCACAGCGCGGCCGGCAGAGGCATCCAAGTCATCATCGCCGGCGCCGGCGGTGCCGCTCACCTGCCCGGCATGGCCGCTGCCATGACCCATCTGCCGGTGTTGGGCGTGCCGGTGGAAAGCAAGGCGCTCAAGGGACTCGACTCCCTGCTGTCGATCCAGCAGATGCCGGGCGGCATCCCGGTGGGAGCACTCGCCGTTGGCAAGGCCGGTGCGATCAATGCCGGCCTGCTGGCCGCCGCCATCCTGGCCCTGAATGACCCGGCCCTGTCCAAGCGCCTTCAGGCATGGCGCGCCAGACAGACCAAGGCCATCAAGCTGACGCCGACGGCCTGAGATGAGCGCGCTTCCGCCCGGCAGCATGATCGGTATCCTGGGCGGCGGCCAGCTTGGCCGCATGCTTGCGATTGCCGCCGCGCGCCTGGGCTATCACTGTCACATCTTCTGCCCGGAAGCCGATCCGCCGGCGGCAGAAGTCGCCGCGAAACATACGCGCGCCGATTACAGCGATGCTGCCGCCATGGCCGCTTTCGCCAGAAGCTGCGCCGTTGTGACCTACGAATTCGAGAACATCCCCTACGAACCGGTACAGGCGATAGCAGGGCTGGTGCCGGTGCGGCCCGGCATAGAGGCCTTGCGCATCACCCAGGACCGGCTGTTCGAGAAGGATTTCTGCACCAGTCGCGGCATCGCCACTGCCCCTTACCGTGCCGTGGCCAATCCGGCGGATCTCTGCGCCGCCGCCACTGCGCTTGGCCTGCCGCTGATACTCAAGACCCGCCGCATGGGCTATGACGGCAAAGGGCAGTTCAAGATCGTCTCCACCGAGGATACCGCGCCGGCCTTTGCCGCACTGAAATCCGATGCGCTGATCGCCGAGGGATTCATCGGCTTCCGCCGCGAATTGTCAGTCGTGCTGGCACGTGGCCTGGATGGCAGCATCGCCTCGTGGGAACCGGTCGAGAACATTCACCGCAACCACATCCTGTGGCGTACCCATGCTCCGGCGGTGATCGATGAATCACTGGCCGTGCAGGTGGAACAACTCGCCACCAGCCTGGTCGAGGGGCTGGATTATGTGGGCGTGCTCGCGGTTGAATTGTTTGATTGCGGCACGGCGATCCTGGTCAATGAACTGGCGCCGCGCGTGCACAATTCCGGCCATTGGACCCTGGATGCCGCGATCACATCGCAGTTCGAGCAGCATATCCGCGCCATCTGTGGCCTGCCCCTGGGATCTCCGGAACGGCTGTGCGACGCCGTGATGGAAAATCTGATCGGAGACGAGGTCAAAACCTGGCCCGCCCTGCTGACCGAGCCGAATGCCAAGCTGCATCTTTATGGCAAGGCCGAAGCCCGGCCCGGGAGGAAGATGGGGCACGTCACCCGGCTCTACCCAACCGGCAAGAGTCCGCAGCCTTAGGTGGTAAAATCGACTCTCCGTTTCCCTTGGCGAGTCGGGGATCGTGACCTATACTAATAGCTAGTAATCTCCATGATCGCCGAGAACGGCGGTCAGGCCGGCACGAGCGCCAGAATCGCGCGGCGTCCGGGTGGAGTGAATGGTATGGCCATCGACAGCATTTCGTCCGGCATCGTCGCGCCGCAATTCCCGGTCCGCCCGCCATCGGCTAGTCCGGCCAGCGGGACTGACAACAATGCCGTGCGCGACACCCTGCAGAACAACGACCAGAGCAGCCGTATCAACACGGCGCCTCCCTCTGCACCGCCCGCCCCGACACAGACCGCCAATGCGGTGCCGCAGACCCGTCCCGGCAACGATAGCGAAACCCCGCAGCCGGGCGGCACAAATGACGGCGGCACCATCATCAACACCCTGACCCAGCAATTACAGCAGCAGGATCAGGCCCAGTCTCCCGGCACGCGCGACTCGGCAATCAACTACGGGTCCAACGGCGTTCCGAACAGCCAGCAGAACCCGGCCCAGTCGGGACGGCTGGTCAGCCTGTCGGTGTGATATCGGCCGGCTGCGCTTCAGGCGCGGCGGACACGTTCAAAAGGACTGGGCAAACGGTCAAGCAGTTTGCCCAGCTTACCTTTTGCCTGTTGTATGCGCATGACATCGGCAAGCCGGCGATCCAGAAAAGCCGCCGTGGAGGCGAAACCCTCTGACTTGTCGTCCAGCCAGTGCATCAGCGTGGCGGCATAAACGCCAGCCAGCAGCATTCGTTTGGTGTAAAAATTGAAATCCGTCGCGGTGTCGCCTGCGGCGTACCATATTGCATCCACAGTACGGTAGAGTTGCTGCAACGCGCGCGGCGCGTGCTGCGGCAGAGCTTCCAGACTCAGTGCGCGGCGAACCGCTTCTCGATGCGGAGCCGCGAGTTCCAGCCGCACCAGAACTGCCGTCCTTACCCGCTCACGGATTTTCATGGCAGCCAGATCGCGCCCCTCCAGCACGCGCAGCATCGCGCTGTCGGTTTCGGCCACCCAAAAATCCAGCGCCTCGACTGCTCCGTTCGGGAAAGCCCGTGCCAGCTGGCCGGGCTCATAGCCACAATCCTTTGCCGCCTGCGCCATGGCTTTGGCTGTCCAGCCATCGAAAGGCACATGGATCAGCATCGCTTCCAGCAATGCGCGCTTTTCGGCAATCAGATGGTTATCCTGCTGCATCCTAGCCTCCGTCAATCTTCCTGTTCCTGCGGGCGCAGGCTGGCGCGATGCCGCAACTCGCTCTCGAAAACCAGGTCTTTAAGGTCGGCCATGCGCTGCGGATACAGGATGCCATCCAAGTGGTCCAGTTCATGCTGTACCACACGGGCATGCCAGCCCTCCGCCTCGCGTGCCAGCCGGCGACCGTCCGGCAGATCGCCCTCATAGGCGATGCGGGTATAGCGTGGTACCAGGCCGCGCAGGCCGGGTACCGAGAGACAGCCCTCCCAAGCTAGGTCCTTTTCCGCCCCCAGCGGCTGCCAGCGTGGATTAACCAGGGTCACCAGCTCCCGCTGGCCATCACCCTCGTCAGGTGTGAGGAAGATCGCCACCCGGAGGGGCACATGCACCTGGGGCGCGGCCAGGCCCTGGCCGGGCGCATCCACCATGGTATCCACCATGTCGGCAATCAGTTGCCGGATCTCCGGGGCGGTGGGATCGGGCACCGAGTCGGCTGGCCGCGCCAGCACTGGGTGCCCCATGCGGGCGATTTTCAGGATTGCCATGAATTCTAACCTAGGCCAGCGTTCCCGACTGGCCAAGGGGCAGCCTGGAATCTGCAAATAATTGCCAAAAAAGGGCCTTTCCCCGACCCTTTTATCCCCCGGCGCGGGCATAAAGCCGCTTCACAAAGCCGGGGGGGCGTGCTAGAAGGCGCGACTTGCCGGGGCTAGGCGCCCCGCAACCGGAATTTTATTGCCAACCCGAAAGGATGGAACCGACGTGCAAGTCCTGGTTCGCGACAACAATGTCGATCAGGCCCTGAAGGCGCTGAAGAAGAAAATGCAGCGCGAGGGCATTTTCCGCGAGATGAAGCTGCGCGGTCATTACGAGAAGCCGTCCGAGCGCCGGGCCCGCGAGAAGGCCGAGGCGATCCGTCGCGCCCGCAAGCTGGCCCGCAAGCGTGCGCAGCGCGAAGGCTCGATGTAAGCCACACATCGGTGATGCGATAGGAACGAAGCCGCCTCCGGGCGGCTTTTTTCATGGCGGTTTCCATATCCGACGCCGCGCAATATTCTACATCCGTATTTGAACAGAAACGGAGATCGGCGGCGTGCACCAGAATGCGCTGCTCCTGCAGGGTCTCGACCATCTCGACCAGGGCATCAGCATCTTCGATAAAGAGCTGAGATTGGTGGCTTGCAACCAGCGCTATCTCGATCTGCTGGGCTTTCCCTACGAACTCGCGCAACCCGGGACGCCGGCAGAAAGCTTCTTCCGCCTGAATGCGGAACGCGGTGAATACGGCCCTGGCGATATCGATACGCTGGTGCGCGAACGCGTCGAACTGGCCAGCCAATTCCTGCCTCATCATCTGGAACGCCAGCGCCCCAACGGCACGGTGCTGGACATCCGCGGCGCCCCTCTGCCCGGCGGCGGATGGGTCACGATCTACAGCGACATTACCGCCATACGGCGCAGCGAACGGGCCTTGCTGCATGCGCACCATGAGCTGGAGCGCAAGGTACAGGAACGCACGGCCGAACTTCAGGACCAGAAACGCCTGCTGGATGTCGTGGTCGAAAACATCAGCCACGGCATCACGCTGTTCGACACCAATCTGGAGCTGCTTGTCTGCAACCAGCGTTTCCTCGACCTGCTGGAATACCCCGCAGACTTCGCCAAGCCGGGCACCCCCTTCGAGACCTTCGTACGCTGGAATGTCGAGCATGGCGAATACGGCCCTGGCGACGTGGAATCGCTCATCGAGGAACGGGTCGAACTGGCACGCAGCATGGCACCGCATCGTTTCCAGCGGCGACGGCCCAATGGCCGGATCATCGAGGTGATCGGCACGCCGATCGCCAGCGTGGGGTTCGTTACATCCTATTCCGACATTACGGATCTACGGCGAGCCCAGGATCAGTTGCGCGAACTGGCCGATACACTGGAGGCGCGCATCGAGGAACGCACCGAGGCCTTGACGCGCTATATCGCAGAACGCGAGGCGACCGAACGCGAGTTGCTGCGTGCCAAGGAAATGGCCGAAGTGGCGAACCGTTCGAAAAGCGCCTTCCTGGCCAATATGAGCCATGAATTCCGCACGCCGTTGAATGCCATCATCGGATTCTCGGAATCGCTGCTGGGTGGCTATTTTGGCGCTTTGTCGGAAAAGCAGACCGAGTATGTCAACGACATCCATAAATCCGGAGTGCACCTGCTGCAACTGATCAACGACGTGCTTGATCTGGCCAAGGTGGAAGCCGGCCGGATGGAACCCCATATCGAGATGGTGGATGCGCGCCTGACCATCGAGGACAGCCTGGAAATGATGCGCGGCCAGGCCCAGCAGGCCGGCGTGACCTTAAGCGAGGATTTGCCGGTGGAATTGCCACTGGTACCGGCCGACGAACGCATGCTGCGACAGATACTGCTCAACCTGTTGAGCAACGCCGTCAAATTCACCCCCCGCGACGGACGGGCCTGGGTTTCGGCCCGCAGCGATGATGGGGCTCTCAGCATCAGTGTGCACGATACAGGCATCGGCATGGCGGCGGCGGATATCCCGAAAGCGCTGGCGCCATTCGGCCAGGTGCGCGGCGTGCTAACCCGTGAGCATCAGGGCACGGGCCTGGGTTTGCCGCTGGTGAAGGCACTGGCCGAACTGCATGGCGGACGGCTCACTCTGACTTCCGAGGTTGACCGGGGTACGGTCGCAACCATTACCCTGCCGTTGCGCCGGATCAATTCAGGGGCATAACCGGCGCGCATCGGCCAGCAAGGCATCATAGCCGGCGGCCGGCGCATCGGTGGAAGCACTCAGGCTTTCCAGAAATGCGACCAGGTCCGCGCTTTCTTGGGCATTCAGCCGCAAGGGCCTCAGGAGCGCCTCGCCATCGCTGTGCAGGCGATCCTCGTCCATTTCGGAATAATGACGAACGACATCGGCCAGTCCGGGCATGCTGCCGTCATGCATGTAGGGCGCGGTGAATCGCAGGCTGCGCAGACTCGGCACTTTGAATTCGCCGAAATTGCGATGCTGCTGCACCACGTGACGAACCGGGATCGTGGCTTGCGATAGCGGGGCGGCATTATGGCGTCCGAGCCGGTTGAATGGGTTTTCCTTCAATCGCGCGATACCGCGATGCCGACCGGGATCGACGGTTCGGCTACCATCTGCAGCCGTAACGAAGAAAGGCAGGCCGATATCGTGGAATTCGCCGTTGGTGAAGGCCGGACCACTGTGACAGGTGGCGCATTGCCCGCGACCGGTGAACAGGGATAGGCCGCGCTGGGCCGCAGCGGGATAACGCGCCATGCCATCCAGATCGCCAGCCAGCAGAGCGTCACGGAAATCATCGAAAGGCGTGCGGGCGCTGGCCAGCGTTTCCTGGAATGCCGCCAATGCTCGGGCCGCCAGAACCAGCACCGCCTCGTCATCTGGCGAAGACGCCGCGGCCATATCCGATCGGCGGGCCAGGCAGGACAGCGCCGGGTCGCGCCGCAGCAGTTCGGCCGTTGCAGCGGTGCTCCCCCCCATCTCGCGCGGGTCGAGGATTGGCCGAATCGCCGCAGCCCACAGGCTGTCGCTGGCGCCGTCCCAGCCGAACCAGCGCTGCAGCCGGCTATCGAGCAGGCCGAGCGCATTGCGATCCAACTGCTCCAGCCCGTGGCTGCGCGGCTTGGGCTCCGCCCAGCCATGCTGCGGCTGGTGACAACTCTGGCAGGACAGCGCGCCGTCCCTCGACAGGCGAGATTCTGCAAACAGGACCGCGCCCAGCCGTATGCCATCGGGTCGGCCGGACAAGGGATTGCCGCTATCGCCATGGAAGGGTGGCGGCCATGGGCCGAAACTTCGGATCAGCCGAAGCTGGGACGGATCGAAAACGGGGATGGGATGTTCATTTGCTGCAGCAACCGGGGCCAGTAGCAGCAGGAGCAGGCCCAGCCAGGTGCAGCGCATGATCATTCCGCATTGAAGCGGAAAGCCAGCCGCTGCTCGCCATCTGCACCGGCGAAGTCGAAAACAACCTCCCATTCGCCCGGCATATGCAGCAGCAGGCCCTCCGCCCGGTAATGTCCCCAGTCAAGCTTGGTAACGGTGGGGGCATAATTCATCCCATGGCGATGCGCCGGCATCCAGGCGTCGACACGCGCCAACCGCGACAACTCTGCCAGGCGGGCCTCGCATAGCCTGATATCCAGCGCAAAAGGCGTGTTGAGCGGAATCGGCATCGGATCGGCCAAAACGACCAGCTTGAAACGCGGACCTTCAACCACCCGCGCCGCGGCGGCAATCTGATCACAGGCCCAGGCGGGGAGCGGCGCCAGCAGCAATGCGGCAAACAGGGCGAGGCGCAGCATGGTCGTCAGTGGCTTGGTTTGAAGCCGGTGCGCGCAAACAGTGCCTCGGCATTGCGCCAGGCGATCTTTTCCGCCAGCACCCCAGGCAGATCGGCCAGCCAGGCACGCGACCACTTGGCATGTTCCTCGATATAGAACCACCGTTCCGGCGTGAAGGTGTCGGTGCCGACCATGAACCGGTCAGGGAATTCCTCGAACAGCGCGCGCCAAGCTGGGTCGACCTTGCCGTTGGATGCGTGGTCGCTACGAAAAGCAAGATCGGCCCAAAGGTTGGGATAACGGCTGAGCATGGCCCGCACGGCATCGGGCCGATCGAACCCGGAATGCGCCCACAGGATCAGGGCTTGGGGATCGTGCCTGAACAATCGCTCCACCGCATCGGCATCGCTATGGGCATGCAGGAAAAGCCTGTGTTCCCTGGCCAGTGCTACCACGCGTTTCAGCACCGGCAGGTCGGCGTCGGCGCCGTAGACATGGAATTCGCCGATCCCGACATAGCGGTATTTCGCAAGCCGCGTCTCGATATGCTGCAACACCGTCTCGTCACGCATCCAGCTGCCGATCTCGCCGCGGCTACGATAGGGTCGCAATTCAGGCACGATCAGGTCGGGCGCAGCCTCGTATAGTTTCTGCGTGCCATCGTCGCTGGAACTGGAGACCAGAACCTTGCGCAGGCCGGCCCGGCGAAGGATGGCGATGGCATCGGCCGTGGGCACCATCTGCCAGGCATCGTGGCTGTAATGCACATGGGCATCGATCAGCGGCAGGTCGGCCGCCAGGCCATCGCGCGGCGCCAGGGCGGCACCGGCCGCCACCGCCAGAACGGTCAAAAGAATGCTAACGCGAATCATGGCCTGCTCCATCCTGTCCCGGCCCCATGCGGGCCGAGAATATGCCAGAATTTAGGATGCAGCCAGACCACGCCAAGCCCGTAGAGGCGGCGCCTGCCGGTCAGAGGGCCGGCAGGCAGGCCGGTCAGAGCCCGAGGATCAGCTTGGACATGATGTTGCGCTGGATCTCATTCGATCCGGCATAGATCGTCACCTTGCGCATGTTGAGGTAACGCGCCGCCGCGCCATCGGCGTAGTCAGGGCCGATGATCGGCTCGTTGCCGCCTTCGATCAGCGGCGTGAAGGGCGAGGCATAATAGCCAACGGCTTCGGCCGAAAGTTCCGTGACCAGTTGCTGCAGCTCTGTGCCGCGGGTCTTCAGCATGGAAGAGGCCGCGCCGAGGTTCTGACCGCTCTTGGTACCGCCCAGCACGCGCAGTTCCAGCATCTCCATGGCCATGATGTCCATCTCGGCCTGGGCCAGCTTGGCGGCGAAATCCGGATCCTGCGCCAGCGGTCGGCCATGGGCCTGTTCGGCCTTGGCAATCCTGCGCAGATGCGCCAAGTGACGCTTGAGATGACCCGAATAGGCGTTGCCCCGTTCGAATTCCAGCAGGTATTTCGCGCAGGTCCAGCCCTGGTTCAGTTCGCCGACGAGGTTCTCCTTCGGCACTTTCACGTCGTCGAAGAAAACCTGATTGACCTCCTGCATGCCTTCGCCCCCCTCGTCGATGGTAATGATCGGCGAGACCGTTACGCCGGGCGACTTCATGTCGATCAGCAGGAAGGAAATACCCTCCTGCGGCTTTTTCGTCTGCGCCGTGCGCACCAGACAAAAGATCATGTCGGCATGCTGGGCCTCGGAGGTCCAGATCTTGCTGCCGTTGCACAGAAAATGGTCGCCCTTGTCTTCGGCCTTCATCTGCAGGCTGGCAAGGTCGGAGCCGGCGCCGGGCTCGGAATAGCCCTGGCACCACCATGTGTTGCTGGCCAGAATATCGGGCAGGTACTTCTTCTTCTGCGCCTCGGTGCCGAATTTCATGATCACCGGCGCCAGCATGCGCGGACCGAAGGGCACCACGATGGGCGCGCCCGCCGAACTCATCTCCTGTTCGTAGATGTAACGCTGGGTTGGCGTCCAGCCCGGGCCGCCATATTCGACCGGCCAGTTCGGCGCCAACCAGCCCTTTTCATTCAGCGCCTTCTGCCAGCGGATATGCAGATGCTTGGCAATGTAGCCGGTGCGGGTGCGCGCCATGGCGGCCCGCATCTCGCTGTCGAAATTCTGCTCAATGAACCGGCGGACCTCGTCACGGAAGGCCAGTTCCTCGGCTGTGAAATTCAGGTCCATTTCCTCGCCTCCGGATTTTCTGTTTGCGCCAGATTATCCCAGCCGCGGCCGGCTGCAAGCTGTGCATGCACCCTGCCCCAGCGTCAGGCCGGGCAGCTATCGTAACGGAAAGCCCGGCTCAGATATCCAGATTCACCACATTCAGCGCGTTGCTCTGGATGAAATCGCGGCGCGGCTCCACCACGTCGCCCATCAGAGTTTCGAACACGTTGTCGGCGTCCTCGGCGTGATCGACCTTCACCTGCAGCAGGCTGCGCGCTTCCGGATCAAGGGTCGTTTCCCACAACTGGTCGGGATTCATCTCGCCCAGGCCCTTGTAGCGCTGCATGGTGATGCCGCGACGACCAGTGGCCTGCACACGCTCAAGCAGGTCGAGCGGGCCCTGCACGACATGCGCCTCGTCCTTGCGGCGCAGTTCGGCCGGCCGCAGATACACGGCCTGCAGTTCTACCGCCATCTCGTTCAGTTTGCGCGTCTCGGCCGAGCGGAATAGCGGGCCGTCCAAAAGATAACTTTCAGTATAGCCGCGCAGGCTGCGCTTCACGCTGAGCGCGCCCTCGCCGGCGAGTTCGCAGACCCAGCCCCGTTCCAGTTCAGGCGTCAGCGCGTTAAGTCGCCGGGCCAGCGCCGCGCCCGCCGGTCCGGCTTTTGCCGGATCGGCAACAATCTCAGGCAGCAGCATGCCCAGAATGGCCGCCTGCTCGACGATCCAGGGATTGTAGCGCTTGCCGATGGCGGTCAGCAGAGCCTTGGCCATGCGGGCGTGATCCAGCAGCAGCTTGAGGTCGCTGCCGGCGCGCTGGCTGCCGTCATGCAGATACAGCACGGCATTCTCGATCCCCTCGTTGATCAGAAAGTCCTCCAGCGCCGCCTCGTCTTTCAGGTAGCGCTCGGACTGGCCGCGCTTGACCTTGTAGAGCGGGGGTTGAGCGATATAGAGGTGCCCGGCATCGATCAGCGGCTTCATCTGGCGGAAGAAGAAGGTGAGCAGCAGGGTCCGGATATGAGCGCCGTCCACGTCGGCGTCGGTCATGATGATGATCTTATGATAACGCAGCTTGGCCGGATCGAAATCGTCATGGCCGATGCCGGTACCCAAAGCCGTGATCAACGTACCGATTTCCTGCGAGGACAGCATCTTGTCGAAGCGTGCGCGTTCGACATTGAGAATCTTGCCGCGCAGGGGCAGCACAGCCTGGAAAGCACGGTTGCGGCCCTGCTTGGCCGAACCACCCGCCGAGTCACCCTCGACCAGGAAAAGTTCGGCCTTGGCCGGATCGCGCTCCTGGCAGTCTGCCAGCTTGCCGGGCAGCGAGGAGATGTCCAGCGCGCCCTTGCGCCGCGTCAGCTCACGCGCCTTGCGGGCCGCCTCGCGGGCGGCGGCGGCTTCGACCACCTTGCCGACGATCTGACGCGCGTCGGAGGGATGTTCCTCGAACCAGGAGGCCAGCATCTCGTTGACCAGGCTTTCCACCGCCGGACGCACTTCCGACGACACCAGCTTGTCCTTGGTCTGGGAGGAGAATTTCGGATCCGGCACCTTCACCGACAGCACGCAGGTCAGTCCTTCGCGTGCATCGTCGCCGGTCAGCGACACCTTTTCCTTCTTGGCGATACCGCTTTCGTTGGCGTAGTTGTTCACGCAGCGGGTCAGCGCGCCGCGGAAACCGGCCAAGTGGGTGCCACCATCGCGCTGCGGGATGTTGTTGGTGAAGCACAGCATCGTTTCGTGGTAGCCATCGTTCCATTCCAGCGCCACTTCGATGCCGATGCCGTCCCGCTCGCCACGGATGGCGATCGGTGGCTTGTGCAGTGGCGTCTTGTTACGATCGAGATAGGTGACAAAAGCCTCGACGCCGCCTTCGTAACGCAGTTCCACGCGCTTGGGCTCCACGCCGCGCATGTCCTCGAGCACGATCTTCACGCCGTTATTGAGGAAAGCCAACTCACGCAGGCGGTGCTCCAGCGTGCCGTAGTCGAATTCGGTCTTGGTGAAGGTTTCCGTCGACGGCAGGAAGGTCACTTCCGTGCCGCGTTTGCCCTCTGCCTCGCCAACCTCGGCCAGCGGCGCTTCCGGGTCGCCGTGGCGGAAGCGCATGGCATAGGCCTTGCCCCCGCGCCAGATCTTCAGATCAAGCGTGGTGGACAGCGCGTTCACCACCGACACACCCACGCCATGCAGACCGCCGGAAACCTTGTAGGAATTCTGATCGAACTTACCGCCGGCATGCAACTGGGTCATGATGACCTGTGCGGCCGAAACGCCTTCTTCCGGATGGATGTCGACCGGAATGCCGCGGCCGTTGTCACGCACGGTGCAGGAGCCATCGGGATTGAGGCCGACATAGACCTCGTCGCAATAGCCGGCCAGGGCTTCGTCGATGGCATTATCGACCACCTCGTAGACCATGTGGTGCAGACCGGTACCATCGTCGGTATCGCCGATATACATGCCTGGACGCTTGCGAACCGCATCCAGACCCTTCAGCACCTTGATCGCCGAGGAGTCGTAATTCTCGCCGTTTTCACCGTCGCGCGGCGCCACTGCTTCGCTCATGGTCTCACTGCCTCAACTAAGAACCGATCATATTCCAATGGCGCGCGGCGTCACCACGCCGTCAGCCACCGTGAAAAACTCAGCCTGACCGGCCAGCCCTGCGAACAGGTCGTCATCGGTGCCGGTCAGCCATACCTGCCCGCCGAGCGCGAGCAATTCCTCATACAGCGCCGTCCGACGCCGGGCATCGAGATGCGCTGAAATCTCGTCCAGCAGCATCAGCGGCGCTATCTGGCGCCGGGCGCGGATCAGACGCGCATTGGCCAGCGTAATGGCGATCAGCAGCGCTTTCTGCTCGCCGGTCGAGCATTGCGCCGCCGGCTGGTCCTTCTCTTCATGCCATACCGCCATGTCGCTGCGATGCGGACCCTCGGTGGCTGCGCCGGCCTCGCGGTCGATGCCGCGCCGCTCGGCCAGCTTGGCCCGATACTTCTCTTCCGCCGCCAGCGCCGGCATGTCGGCCAGCCAGCCCTCGATCAGGCCACAAGCCGCCAGTCGCGCCCGCGGGAACGGCCCGGTTGCCAGCGCCATGCCGGCCTCGATCCGCCCCAGCGCCTCGCGCCGCGCCGCCGCCACGGCCACGCCATGCTCGGCCATCTGGCTTTCCAGCGCCGCCAGCCAGGCCGGGTCAGCCCCGCCCACCTTCAGCAGGCGGTTGCGCTCCCGCATCGCCCGCTCAAAAGCCGCCACCTGGCGGGCATGACCGCCATCCAGACCGTAAACCAGACGGTCCATGAACCGGCGCCGCGTCGACAGGCCTTCGACGAACAGCCGATCCATCTGCGGCGTCAGCCACACCACATCCAGATACTCAGCCAAACCGTTGGCGCTGGCCGCCGGTTCGCCGTTGATCCGCACGACACGGCGCTCCGCCATTTCCTCGTCGCCCGCAGCATCCGCCAGCCCGGTACCGATCTCCACCGGGCCGATGGCGCTGGCAAGTTCCGCATGGGCGGCCCAGCAGCGCCGCGGCGGCTGACCGGAAACGCGGCTCACTTCCGACAATCTGGCGCGGCGCAGGCCACGACCGGGACTGAAGAAGGAGAGTGCCTCCAGAATATTGGTCTTCCCGGCCCCGTTCGGACCGGTCAGCACCACTGGCTGACCGCTCAGGCGCAGATGCAGTTCGGCATAATTGCGAAAATCGCGCAGGCTGAGCGAGAGAACGGCTGTGCCGCCTGCTGTCGCGCCTTCGTACGACTGTTCCGCAACCAGAACTGCGCTGCGCACCAATCTCAGACTCGCATCGGCATCAGCACATAGAGCGCGCCGTCGTCGCTGGGATCGCGGACAACGGTGGGCGCCAGTGCGTCGGCCAGCAGGAAGCGAGCATTCTCACCCTCGATCTGGCTGGCGATATCCAGCAGATAGCGCGAGTTGTAACCGATCTCGATCGGTTTCGCGCTATAGGCAGCCGTGAGCTGCTCGGAAGCCGAACCCTGGTCCGGGCTGGTGGCCGACAGTTCGATACCATCGGGCTTGAGCGACAACTTCACGGCGCGGCTTTTCTCGGTCGAGATGGTGGCGACGCGGTCGACAGCAGCAGCAAACGCCTTGCTGTCGACTTCCATCACCTTGTCGTTGTCACGCGGAATGACGCGTTCGTATTCCGGGAAGGCGCCGTCGATCAGCTTGGACACCAGGACCAGATCGCCAAAGGCAAAACGTATCTTGGTATCGCTCAGCTCGATCTTGGCCTCGGCGGCGCCGCCTTCGAGCAGTTTGCGCAGCTCGTTCACCGTCTTGCGCGGCACGATCACGCCGGGCATGCCGGCGGCGCCGGCCGGCAGCGGCGCCTCGACGCGAGCCAGGCGATGACCGTCGGTGGCCACGGCGCGCAGCATCGGAACGCCAGCGCTGCTGGCAGCATGCACATAGATGCCGTTCAGGTAATAACGGGTCTCTTCGGTGGAGATGGCAAAGCGCGTCTTGTCGATCAGGCGACGCAATTGCTCGGCCGGCAGCATGAAGCTGTGCGGCAGGTCGCCGGCAGCCATCACCGGGAAGTCGTCCTTGGGCAGGCAGCTCAGCTTGAAGCTGGAGCGGCCGGCGCGCAGGTCGAGACGCTGCTCAGCCGGCGTGTAGGTCAGTTCGACCTCGGCGCCCTCGGGCAGTTTTCGAACGATGTCATAGAAAGTGTGGGCCGGGACCGTGGTGGCGCCGGGCTGCGCCACCTTGGCGGGCAGCTTCTCGACCACGGCGATGTCGAGGTCGGTGGCGGTGAGCGCCAGGCGATCGCCCTCAGCTTCCAGCAGCACATTGGACAGGATCGGGATCGTGTTGCGGCGCTCGACCACGCTCTGGACGTGGCTCAGGGCGGTGAGCAGGACGGCACGCTCGATGGTGAGTTTCATGGCTGGAAAACCGGTGATGTTTTTGTTGTTCCGGCAAGGCTTTGCCGAGTCCGAGGACTATACCAAACCCCCCTTTTGTACGCGAGGGATTTGGCCCTGTTCCACAGCGTTTTTGCATATGCGAAGAGGCCGCCTTACGGCGGCCTCTGATTGCAAATAAGTAATTGATATTAAACAATATTTGTTAAAAATCAGCTTTCCAGTTTGCGGCGCAGCAAATCGATGTCTTCCGCAAATGCGGCATCGATCTCCCGCAACTCCTCGATCTTACGCACGGCATGCATCACCGTGGTGTGGTCGCGACCGCCGAATTTGCGCCCGATTTCGGGCAAGCTGCGCGAGGTGAGTTGTTTGGCCAGGTACATCGCCACCTGGCGGGGCCGCGCCACGGCGCGCGCGCGACGGGGCGAGTGCATGTCGGCGAAACGGATCGAGTAATGCTCGGCGACACGCTTCTGGATTTCCTCGATCGTCACCTTGCGGTCGTTGGCGCGCAGCAAATCCTGCAGCACCTCCTGCGCCGAGGTGACGGTGACCGGCTTGCCGACCAGGCTGGCATAGGCCGAGATACGGTTCAGCGCGCCTTCCAGTTCGCGTACATTCGACGTGATGCGGCGAGCGAGGAATTCCAGCACATCCTGCGGAATGTTGGTCAGACCGTTCTTCTCAGCCTTGGCCTGCAGGATAGAGAGGCGGAGCTCAAAATCGGTTGGGTGGATATCGGCAACCAGGCCCCAGCCCAGACGCGAGCGCATGCGTTCCTCGATACCTTCCAGGTCGGACGGCGATCGGTCGCCCGATACGATGATCTGGCGGTTCTGGTCGCACAGCGCGTTGAAGGTGTGGAAGAACTCTTCCTGGGTGCTTTCCTTGCCGGCGATGAACTGGATGTCGTCGATCATCAGTACGTCGACTGAGCGGAACTGCTCCTTGAAGGCCATCGTATCCTTGAAACGCAGGGCACGGATGAACTGGTACATGAACTTCTCGGCCGAGAGATAGACCACCCGGCGCTCGGGGAAGCGTTGGCGGATATGCCAGCCGATGGCATGCATCAGATGGGTCTTGCCCAGGCCCACACCGCCATAGAGAAACAGCGGGTTGTAGGTCACGGTCGGGCTCTCAGCCACGCGTAATGCGGCCGCACGAGCGAGTTCGTTGGACTTGCCAGTGATGAAGCTGTCGAAGGTGAAGCGCGGATCGAGCGGGGCGGACAATTCGCGCTCTATATCGTCCATGTCGCGCACCTGCAGAGCCGGCAGGGTCGACGGCACGCGGGGAACGGACGGGCGAGCGACAGAGGTCGCAACAGGCTGATGATCGCCCACAGGCATGACCGGTTTGCCCTGCGGCGCCTGCAGGGCACCAGTTGGGCGCACATGGATCACCACGCGTCGCACGGCGGCGTTTTCCAACCGCCAGATTTCACGCAGGCGCTCGCTGTAGTGATTGGCGACCCAGTCCCGCATGAAACGGGTCGGTACGGCCAGATGAACATCGCCGTCATCGGCAAGGCCCTCGTCGGCCAACGCCAGCGGCTTGAGCCAAGAATTGAATGCGGCATCCCCGAACGAAACCCGCAGGCGGGCACGCACGCGCTGCCATTGGACGTCCAGCGGTTCGCCATTCGGAACAGTGGGTACACCGTCGGCCGGCTGTTCGGCGGGCATGGAGACAGACTGCGGCTGCGGATGGGATGACTTCGCCATAACCGACCTCAGCTCTGAATCCAGCTGAGACCAGCAGCTTTCCAGCCGCCCAATCGTCCGCGGTGCTTCTCGGCATCGAGGTCGCCCTCGAAACCGCCGGAAACATTGTAGCAGGGGGAGAAACCCGCGGCCGTCATTGCTTTTGCTGCGGCCCGAGACCGCGCACCGGAGCGGCACAGAAAGAACAGGGCCTGCCCCGGCCGAACGCCATGGGCACGCAACTCATCGGCAAAACGCGGATTGACGCTCATTTCAGGATACACTTGCCAGGATACGAACATGGGGCGCTTGCCAAGCTTGCCGATATCAGGCGTGCCGACGAAGCTCCACTCCGGTTGGGTTCGGACGTCTATCAGTTGGGCGTCAGGATCGCTCGCAAGCTGGTTCCAGGCTTCGGTAGTCGTGACATCACCAGCATAGTCTTCATCCCCCGCCATCACCGAAGCCAACATCCCCAACCTCGCGCCACGTTTATTGTTTAAAAAATCTATCTTGTCCGTCACGCGTGCCACCGGGTTTCGAAGACCGTCCGCCTTGCATCGCGGAGCACTTTCTAGCGCTTCACGAGCCAGCTTCAGGCTTCTTCGTCGCGCGGCAGCAAGGGCATTAAAGGGAAATCGCCGGGGCCACGCAAGCGGACAGATCAAGACTCACTGAAAAAAATTTTCCTTGTTGCAGAATTGGAACTTGCCCCGGCGTTTTGACGCTGTGGGCGTATAACGCACGGACTAATCGCCTTGATGAAAACGTCCGCGAACGCGGCAGATCGACGATGAAGCCTTTCGCAGTCGCATAAAAAAACATCGCCCGCTGTCACCAGGCGGGCGATGTTTTGAACCGATACCTATCTTTGCTGCGCGGGCTGCCGCGCGGCAGCCGATCAAGCCATAGCTTTGACGCGGGCGTTCAGACGCGACAGCTTGCGCGAGGCGGTACGCGACTTCACCGCGCCCTTGGTCACGCCCTTGTCGAGCGCAGGCTGGGCTTCCTTCAGAGCGGCGACGGCGACAGCCTTGTCGCCGCTGGCGATTGCGGTTTCGAGCTTCTTGACGGCGGTGCGAACCTTGCTGCGCCGCGCACGGTTGACGGCCGTACGCTTCTTGGTCTGGCGGGCGCGCTTCTCCGCGGACTTGTGTTGAGCCATAGCTTGTGATTTCCGATGGTTGAACTGCCTTGCGGCGCAAATCGAGGCGGGGGTTATAGCCCCGCCCCAGGCATGCGTCAACCCCGCAGAAAGTCTCACCGCAGGGGGATTTTCGGGGGATGGTCATCATCCCCGGAAGGCCATTGCCCGGACCATTGCTCGGCTTGCCGAAGCGCGCGGTGGCCGGGCATAGTACAGCCATGCCTGATATCACCCTGATCGCCCAAGCCGCCTGCCTCACGGGCGGCATAGCCGGCCTCATCCTGATCAGCCGCAGCCCCCTTCCCGCCGCCCTGTTCTGGGGCGTCGGGGTGCTCCTGTTCACAGCCGTCGCTGGCGCCGAATTCACTAGTGCCCTGGGCTGGTCAGCCTTTACCGGACTGGAAGGCGATTTGCGATATCTGGCCCTCAGCCTTGGCCTGGTCGCCCTGGCGCTGGGCGGCGTCTTCAGTCTGGTCATTCCCCCGGGCAGCAAACGCCTGACCCTGTTTACCGGTATCGGACTGGCCGTTCTGATTGCCGTAGCGGCAGATCGACTACCTATAGGAATATTGCCCCTCCCGATGATCGTGCTGGGTGTCCTGTTGCTGGCGGCCCTGACCGGTCTCCGCTACCGACCGGTGCCAGGCCGCTGGCTGCTGCTGGCAACCTTCTGCATGGCCATGGCCGAGCTGGCCCGCTATCGCTACCTCAGCTTTGTACCGATTCCGGCACCGGCACTGGCGAAGATTGCCCTAGGCCTCGCCCTGGTCGGTTTTGGAGCCACGGCCCACAAGGCGCGCTGAGCCTGAATTCGGCCGGCCCGCCAATCCAGCTTGCCGGAATATATTTTAAATATAAAATATCTTGCTGGCGGCCGCCCACCTGCGCCGTCTGTCAGACAGGGGAAAACCATGCGTGTCACGATCATTGGCGGCGGGCCGGCCGGACTTTATCTCGCCCTGCTCATGAAAAAGGCAGACACGCGCCACGAGATCACCATCTACGAGCGCAACCAGCCGGACGATACGTTCGGATTCGGGGTGGTCTTCTCTGATGAAACGCTGAACCAGTTCCTGGCCGAGGATGCCAACACCTATGGGGCGATCCGGCAGAATTTCGCCTACTGGACCGAAATCGACGTGGTGGCCGGGGGCGAAACGATCCGTTCGGGTGGTCATGGTTTCTGTGGCCTGTCGCGCAAACGCCTGCTGCAGATCCTGCAGGCCCGCTGCGCCGCAGAAGGCATCCAGCTCGTATTTGGCACCGAGCAGCATGATTTCGAGACCCTGCGGCGCAATTGCGACCTGCTGGTCGGCGCCGATGGCATCAACAGCCAGGTTCGCGAAACCTGGAAGGACCGGTTTCGCCCGAGCATGGACTGGCGGCGCAACAAGTTTGTCTGGCTAGGCACAACTTTGCCGCTTGATACGTTTACCTTCATTTTCGAGGCCAACCAGCACGGCTTGTTCCAGGTGCATGCCTATCGTTTTGAGGAAGGCCTTTCGACCTTCATTGTCGAAACCACCGAAGAAACATGGCGCCGCGCGGGCCTCGATACAGCCAGTGAAGCCGATACCATCGCCTATTGCGAGACCCTCTTTGCCGCACACCTCAAGGGTCACCGGCTGCTGAGCAACCGCTCCATCTGGCGCACCTTCCCGACCATCAAATGCGAGCGCTGGGTCCATGACAATGTCGTGCTCATTGGCGATGCTGTGCACACGGCACATTTCTCGATCGGCTCGGGCACCAAACTGGCGATGGAAGATGCCATTGCGCTGAACCGCGCCCTGAATGCCGGCCACCCGGACCTGCCAAGTGCGCTGAAAGCCTTCGAGGATGCCCGCCTGACGGAAGTGTCGATCCTGCAGCATGCCGCCCAGGTTTCGCTGGAATGGTTCGAACAGACTGATCGTTATCGCGACTTCGAGCCGATCCAGTTGGCCCTCAGCCTGCTATCGCGATCCAAGCGCGTGACCTATGACAATCTGCGCCTGCGCGATCCCGGCTTCATCGCCCAGATCGACCGCTGGTTTGCCGAGAAAGCCGCCCGCCAGGCCGGCACCACCCTGCCTGCCGGGGCCAGCCCGCCTCCACCCATGTTCACGCCCTTCCGCCTGCGCGGCATGACACTGGAAAACCGCGTGGTGGTGTCGCCCATGTGCCAGTATTCGGCTACCGACGGTGTGCCAAATGACTGGACGCTGGTCCATCTAGGCAGCCGCGCCATCGGCGGTGCCGGCCTGATCCTGACCGAGATGACCGATATCGCACCCGAGGCCCGGATCACTCCAGGCTGCACCGGCTTGTGGAATGCTGAACAGGCAAAGGCCTGGAGGCGCATCACCGATTTCGTCCACGGCTACAGCCGGAGCAAAATCGGCATCCAGCTGGCCCATGCCGGCCGCAAGGGCGCCACCTGCCTGCCCTGGGCCGGCGGCTACGACCGGCCTTTGCCACCCGATCAGGCCTGGCCGATCCTATCGGCCTCGGCCATCCCGTACCTGCCCGACGGACCGGTGCCGAAAGCCATGACCCGCACCGACATGGATCGCGTGCGCGACGACTTCGTGCAGTCGACAAAACTTGCCACCGATGCCGGCTTCGACCTGATCGAACTGCACATGGCGCATGGCTATCTGTTCTCGAATTTCATTTCACCCCTGAGCAACACGCGCACGGATGAATATGGCGGCAGCCTCGAGAACCGGATGCGTTTTCCGCTTGAGGTGTTTGATGCCATGCGCGCTGTCTGGCCGCAGGAAAGACCGATGTCAGTGCGCATATCGGCCGTCGACTGGGTGCCCGAGCGCGGCCTGAGCATCGAGGACTCCATAGCGATCGCGAAGATGCTGAAGGCCCATGGCTGCGATCTGGTCGACGTCTCGGCCGGCCAGACCTCAACCGAGGCCAGACCGCAGTATGGCCGTATGTTCCAGACTCCGTTCTCCGATGCGGTCCGCCAGGAAGCCGGCATCGCCACCATCGCCGTTGGTGCGATCACTACCGCCGACCAGGTCAACACCATCGTGGCCTCGGGCCGCGCCGACCTCTGCGCTCTGGCCCGGCCCCACCTGGCAGATCCTTACTTCACCCTGCATGCCGCTGCCGATTATGACTACCGTGGCGTGGCGTGGCCGAAACAATACGAGGCCGGACGGGACCAATTGTACCAATTGCGCAGCCGCGAACGCGAAGAAGCGCGGGCGGCCGATGCGTTTGCCAAGCAGCGTGCGCGACGCGACGATATCTGAACGCGGAAGTCTGTCGCGCCCCAAACAAGCTGGTGTAGTCTGCGCAGCACCGTCTTGATTCAGCAGCCAGGATTTCACATGCGCGATCTGCAACTGCCCGGCCGTTCCGTCGTGATGGGCCGCCACGGCGCCGCCGCCACCTCGCACACGCTCGCGACACAGGCCGCCATCGAAATCCTGCGCCACGGCGGCAACACGACCGATGCGGCCATCGCCGCTTGTGCCGTGCAATGCGTGGTCGAGCCGGGTTCGACCGGCATCGGCGGTGACAATTTCGTGCTCTATGCGCCGGCCGGCACCGACCTGCGTGCCGGCGGGAAGGTCTATGGCCTGAACGGTTCCGGCCGTGCGCCGCGGGGCCTGAGCGCCGATCATCTGCTGAAGCAGGGCATCAAGCAGATCGACCTGACTTCGGTGCATGCCGTCACTATTCCCGGCGCTGTAGATGCCTGGAGCAAACTGAACGCCCGTTTCGGCAGCATGCCACTGGCAGAATTGCTGCAGCCCGCCATCCGCCACGCCGAAGAGGGCTTTCCCGTCACCGAGCGCGTCGCCACAGACTGGGGCCGCAACGAGGCCAAACTAAAGGCCGATGCCAATACGGCGCGCATGTGGCTGAAGGACGGCCGCCCACCCAGGGCCGGTGAGATATTCCGCCAGCCCGAGCATGCCAAAGTCTTCCGGGAGATTGCGGCCAGGGGCCGCGACGGCTTCTACACCGGCTGGGTCGCCGAGGACATGGTGGAATACCTGCGGAGCCTGGGCGGCACCCATACGCTGGAGGATTTCGCCACCCAGGAGGCCTTCTGGGTCGATCCGATCAGCACCAGTTATCGCGGTGTCGAACTGCTGGAAATCCCGCCCAATGGCGTGGGCATCACCACCCTGCTGATGCTGAATATCCTGAGCGGCTTCGACTTGAGCAAATATGATCCGGTGGGCATTGAGCGTTTCCACATCGAGGCGGAAGCCACGCGGCTCGCCTTCCAGGTGCGTGATGCGTATGTCGCCGATCCGGCCTTCGCAGACGTGCCGGTCGAGAAAATCCTGTCGCCCGCCTTTGCCGACGAATTGCGCAGCCGCATCGACCTGAAGAAGGCGATGCCGGTGCTGAGCCCGGCCGGCGGCACCACCTATCGCGATACCGTCTATATCAGCGTGGTGGACGAGAAGGGTAATGCCTGTTCCTTCATCAACTCGCTGTTCTGGCCCTACGGCACAGGCCTGAGCAGCCCGAAAACCGGCGTGCTGCTGCAGAATCGTGGTACCGGCTTCCGCGTCGATCCGGCGCATCCCAACTGCGTGGCCCCGCACAAGCGGCCGCTGCACACCATCATCCCGGCCATGGCGATGAAGGATGGCAAGCCCTGGCTGTGCTTCGGCGTGATGGGGGGTGGCTTCCAGCCGGTCGGCCAGTCGCACGTCCTAACCAATATCCTGGATTTCGGCATGAATGTGCAGGAAGCGATCGACTGTGCCCGCGGTTTTTATCAGATGAACCGTTTCGAGGCCGAACGCGGCATCCGTGAGGACGTACTCAAAGGCCTCGCCGCGCTGGGGCATGAGATCAAGATGGCTGAAATGCCCCATGGCGGCGGCCAGGCCATCATGATCGACCGCGCCAATGGCGTGCTGCAGGCCGGTTCGGATCCACGCAAGGACGGCTGTGCGCTCGCCTACTGAGCCGCAGCCGCCTCGTCTCGTGTCGGAAAAGCCGGAGTGCCGGGTTCCCTCGCCACGCTGGTTGCGTTCACCATGAACGAGACCATGTGGTAAAAACCCACCAGCGAAATGATCTCCACCATCTGCGCGGCATCGAAATAAGCGCTCGCTTCGCGCCACAGGACATCGTCGATGCTAGCATTGTGCACCAGCGCCCCCACCAGTCGGATCAATATGGCTTCCTCGGCCTGCCAGTTGCTGGCCTGACCGTGCACCGTAGCTGCGATTTCGGCCGGTGTGAAACCTGCCTTGGCGGCGAAGAAAGCGACATGCACGCCCCATTCATATTCCGCCTTCAGCAGGGCCGTGGTGCGCAGGATCACCAGTTCGCGCTGCCGCAGGGTGACCGAACCCCTGTCAAGCAGCCCACCCTCCTTCCAGCGCGTCAGCACGCGCGGATTATGGGCCACCGTGCGGAACAGGGCGATATCGGCCGGCATCCGGGCCAGGGCGGCGGCGGCCTCGGGGGAATACGGCGGGGCCAGGGGATTGAGGCGGGGCATGGCGGAAGCTTCTCCAATATGCTACGAATTCAGTAGCAACATAACGCTGCGAAATTCGTAGCGCAAGCCCCGTGCGAGGTCCGCATGCCTGCTTCGCCCCGTCGCTCCGTCCGCGGTTCCACCACCGGCCGCCCGATCATGGCCGTGCTGGACCTGCTGGGCCGGCGCTGGAGCCTGCGCGTGCTGTGGGAATTGCGGGATGCTCCCCTGACCTTCCGGGCATTGCAGGCCGCCTGCGACGACATCTCGCCCAGCGTGCTGCAGCAGCGGCTGAAGGACCTGCGCCAGGGCGCGCTGGTGGATCATGATGGCGAAGGCTATGCCCTGACCGCTTCGGCGCGGGCCCTGATGCCCACCCTGCTGGCGCTGAACACCTGGGCCGAGGATTGGGCGAAAGGCCGTACCTAGAGCAGGATCAGCAGGCCCAGAAGGACGAAGCCGAGCAGGATCACCGTCTCGGCCAGGATCAGCGCCAGCGGCTTCCAGCCCAGGGCGAAGAGTTCGGCAAACGAGGTCTTCACGCCCAGCGCCGAGATCGCCACCAGCAGGCACCAGCGCGATATTTCCGAAACGCCATTCACCACCACTACCGGCAGGTTCACCACGCTGCCCAGCACGACCAGCGCCACGAACCCGATCAGGAAAAACGGCAGCAACGGCTGGGTTTGCGCTGCCTTGCCTTCACCAGCGGCGCGGAAGGCCCAGCCGATCATCACCACGACCGGCAGCAGGCAGGCCACCCGCACCAGTTTGACGAAGGTGGCCACATCGCCGGCCTGGGGCGACACGGTCAGACCGGCGCCCAGCACCTGGGCAACATCATGGATGGTGGCGCCGAAGAGTATGCCTGCCGCGATTTCATCCAGCCCGAGCGTCTTGGCCAGCAGCGGATAGACGATCATCGCGAGGGTGGAGAGCGCCGTCACGCCGATCACGGTCAGCAGGGTCAGGCGTTCGGATTGCGGCGAACGTGGCAGGGCGGCCGAGATCGCCATCGCGGCCGAAGCGCCGCAGATGCCGACTGCACCGCCGGACAACACGCCCTCGGCGGCAGAGCGGCCGGCCAGCCGGGCCAGCAGCAGGCCGCTGCCCAAGGCCACCGTCACACCGCAGATCGCCAGCAAGACAGGCACCGGGCCAAGATCGGCAATGCGGTCGAATGTGATGCGGATACCTAATAGCGCCACGCCGATGCGCAGCACGCTGCGCGCTGCCAGATCGATGCCCGGACGCACGCGGGCGTCGGCGCTGAGGAAATTGAATGCCATGCCAAGCAATAACGCGAGCAGGAAAGGCGGGCCGCCGTAATGATCGGCGATGAAACCAACCGCCAGCGCGACGGTGACCGCCACCGTCAGGCCAGGCAAAGGACGGCGCAATCGTTCCATGAGGAAGTGCCGGTCAGAAGCCGCGCTGCTGACGGTTTCGTTCCAACTGGTCGCGCGGCATTTCCAGGCCGATCAGGATCTCGATCTCGCTCGTGCGGCGGCCGGCCAGTGGAATGCGCTGCTCCAGCTCCTCGGCAACAGCCAAGCGGCGGCGGCCATCGCGGAACGGTATGCGGGCAACAAAGCGCTCGCGCGACAGCACGTTCTGCTGCTTGTCGACAATAGCAATGAAATACGGCACCTGCGCCTCGGCCGACGTCGCGGCGGGGCCGCGTGTGGCGGCAACCTGCAGCACGAATGTGACCACCACGGCGGCCTGCTTGTCTTCGTACCGGCATTCGCCGTTGTAATCGAGCAATTCTGTCTCGAAGGTCACGTCGGTGAGATCGCGGCCGGGTCCGTCGCGGAATTGAGTTGCCTTCTGTGCATCCCCCAGGATGCCGACGCGGGGGCAGGGCGGCAGATTGGGCTTCTTAGAGCCGCAGGCCGCCAACAGGCTGGCCGCAATCAGCAGAGCCGGAACGGACAATGTGGACAGGCGGGAAAAACGCAGTGTCATATGCGGCGCTCACCGATCAGCGTGCCCGCTCGGGGCAATGGCCGGCCAGTGATGGCAGCCTTCCCTTCGCGCGACGAGTGTACTAGCTTGCCCGGCAGTTTCAGGGCCCCTCCTGTATAGAAGAGGGGGCCGCCCCAGACAAGCGACTGGCCTGCCCGACCTGGTCGCAACCCGTTGATCTGCAAAGGCTGATTTTAAGGCCCGATCGTCATGACCTCCACTGCCCGCCCCCCGATAACCCTTGTGCTGGCCGCTCCCCGCGGGTTCTGTGCCGGCGTGGATCGGGCCATCCAGATCGTGGAACGGGCGCTGGAGCGGTTCGGCGGGCCGGTCTATGTCCGTCATGAGATCGTACATAACCGCTTCGTGGTCGACAGCCTTGCCGCCAAAGGGGCCGTCTTCGTCGACGAACTCGACGAAGTGCCGCCCGGCGCCCATGTCGTCTTCTCGGCCCATGGCGTGCCGAAATCGGTCCCTGCGGATGCCCAGGCTCGCGCCCTCTCCTACCTCGATGCCACCTGCCCGCTGGTGAGCAAGGTGCATCGGGAGGCCGAGCGCCATCACCGCGAGGGTCGCCGCATCGTGCTGATCGGCCATGCCGGCCATCCGGAAGTGATCGGGACCATGGGCCAGTTACCGGCCGGCGCCGTGCTGCTGATCGAAACCGTGGCCGACGTGGATGGCCTCGCCGTCACGCCGGGTGAGCCGCTGGCCTACATCACCCAGACGACTCTTTCGGTGGATGATACTGCCGAGATCATCGCCGCCCTGCGCCGACGTTTCCCACAGATCGAAGGGCCAAAGAAGGAAGACATCTGCTACGCCACCACCAACCGCCAGGCTGCCGTGAAGGCAATCGCGCGCGACAGCGATGCCGTGCTGGTGATCGGCGCGCCCAATTCCTCCAATTCCTTGCGGCTTGTGGAGGTAGCCAGGCGGGCGGGCTGCAAACAGGCTCATCTCGTGCAGCGTGCCGCCGATATTGACTGGGCCGCGCTGGACGGCATCCGTAGCGTGGGCATTACTGCCGGCGCCAGCGCGCCGGAAGTACTGGTCGAGGAAGTGATCGACGCCTTCCGCCAGCGTTTCGACGTGACCATGCGTGAAATCGAAACCGCCACAGAATCCGTGCAATTCAAGCTACCCGCCACCCTCGAAACCCCGGTCACCTGACCACGCCATGGCCGTCTATACCGAAATCGACGACGAGCAACTCGCCGCCCTTCTTGCCCGCTACGACATTGGCGCTGCGATATCCTGCAAGGGCATTGCCGAAGGCGTCGAGAATTCCAACTATCTGCTGGTCACTGAAAAAGACACATACATCCTGACGCTGTACGAGCGCCGGGTAAACCGCGCGGACTTGCCCTATTTCCTAGGGCTTATGAATCATCTGGCCGGCAAGGGCCTGGCCTGTCCGATCGCGATCCATGACCGCGAGGGCAATACGCTGAACGAGGTGGCAGGGCGCCCCTGCGCCATTATCAGCTTCCTAAAGGGCGTCTGGCCGCGCAAACCCAATGCCCGCCATTGCCAGGAGCTGGGCGCGGCAACCGCAAGGCTGCACCTGGCGGGTCGGGATTTCCCGATGCAACGCATCAATGCCCTGAGCGTCGATGGCTGGGCCAGGCTGGTGGCGGACTGCCAGGCCGGCGCAGACAGCGTCCAATCGGGATTGGCGCGGGAAATCCTGCGCGAATTCGATGGTCTGAAGGCTGCATGGCCCGATGCACCAGGCCGGGCTGGCGACCGTCCGCTTCCGCATGGCGTGATCCATGCCGACCTGTTCCCCGATAATGTGTTTTTTCTGGCTGAGCGTTTCAGCGGTTTCATCGACTTCTATTTCGCCTGCAACGACTATTTCGCCTACGAGATCGCGATCTGCCTGAATGCCTGGTGCTTCGAGAGCGACGGCGCCTTCAATGTCACCAAAGCCAAAACTTTTCTCAGCGGCTACGAGAGCGTGCGGCCATTGACGGACGGCGAGGTACACAGCCTGCCGCTATTTGCCCGCGGCGCGGCCCTGCGCTTCCTGTTGACACGACTGTATGACTGGCTGAACCAGGTGCCGGGCGCGCTGGTCAAGCCGAAAGACCCGCTGGAATACTGGAAGAAGCTGAAATTCCACCGTCAGGTGCTGGGTGCCTCGGCCTATGGCATCGAGCGCTGACCGCATGACGTTGGAAACGGTGGAGATTTTCACCGATGGCGCCTGCCTGGGAAACCCCGGTCCCGGTGGCTGGGCCGCTTTGCTGCGTTTCAACGGCAGTGAAAAAGAACTGAGCGGTGCCGAGGCGCCCACAACCAATAATCGCATGGAGATGATGGCCGCGATCATGGGGCTGGAGGCGCTGAAGCGCCCCTGCCACGTCGCACTCTATGCCGACAGCCGCTATGTCATTGACGGGGTCACCAAGTGGCTGCGTAGCTGGAAGGCGCGCGGCTGGAAGACTGCTGACCGCAAACCTGTGAAAAACGTGGACCTGTGGCAGCGGCTGGAATCCGCCATGGCACCGCACCAGGTGGACTGGCACTGGGTGCGCGGCCATGACGGCCATGTCGAGAATGAGCGCGTCGATGTGCTGGCGCGTGCAGCCGCGACGGAGATAGCGGGCAAACCCGTAAAATGAAAAGGCCGGTCCGGCAAGCCGGACCGGCCTTGGCGCAATCGTTGCAGATCAGATCTGACCGAGCAGCGTATTGGCGTCCGACACCTCGAAGGCACCCGGCTTTTCCAGATTTAGCTGCTTGACCACCCCGTTATCCACCAGCATCGAATAACGCTGCGACCGCACTCCGAGGCCGCGGGCGGTCAGGTCGAATTCCATGCCAATAGCCTTGGTCAGTTCGCCGGAGCCGTCGGCCAGCATCACCACCTTGTCGCCGGTATTCTGTGCCTTGCCCCAGGCACCCATCACGAAGGCATCGTTCACCGAGAGGCAGGCGATGGTATCCACGCCCTTCTTCTTCAGGTCGTCGTATTTCTCGATGAAGCCCGGCAGATGCTTGGCCGAACAGGTGGGAGTGAAAGCACCCGGCAGGGCGAACAGCGCCACTTTTTTGCCCGAGAAGAATTCGCTCGCCTTCACGGCCTGCGGGCCCTGATCGGACATCACATACAGCGTGGCTTCGGGAATGCGGTCGCCAACCTTGATGGTCATGGTTTCCTCGTTATCGTCTGTTGTTAGCGGAAGGTCCAACGCCGCAAAAACGGCTGAGATAAAATGGGCCGATGCGGGTCGGGAAACAAGTCCCAAACAGAGGCCGGCCGTCACATGGTCCCTTCAGGGTTTCAGCACCATCTCGGCTGCAAGAGCTGGATCGACCAGCGTCAGCCGCAGGGGCTGGCTCACGCTGTCGGTCGCGGAGGCCGCAAGCCTGAATTTCGCCTCGCGCCCATCGGCGCTCAGCCACACATCGGGTCGGCCAAACCAACTGTCCGTTCCGGCCTCGACGAACAGGTCCGGAGCGACCAGCGGGGCGCGGCTCTGCAACGTGACGATCAGGGCGTCGGGCAACCGTTTGATCGCCTTAAGTTGCAATCCGGCTGCCATCGCCGGCTGCGGCACCCGCGCCTGCCATTTCGCCAACAGATCCAGATCGGCGGGCGCCGGCTTGCCCCCAGCCTTGTGCTGCAATCGATCGGTACGCAGGATGCAGATATCCTTGCATACGCCATAATCGAGCGTGAGATGTACGTGGACCGCCTCGTCGGGTTTTGCAGGCAGCAGCCGGATTGGCAGCACCACCTCGTCGGTATAGCCATATAGTTCGACCTGACCGATGGCGATGCGGCGCGGCGCGGGCCAGGCAACCTCGGCGTTCGCCAGGTTCTGCGAGCCGCTCCAGTCGAACTGTGCCGGTACGCCGCCCTCACCCGGGGTACGCCAGTAGAATTTCCAGCCGGGGCCCAGCCGGACCTGCAGGCCGATCTCGTTGCCGCCGCCCGGGATCAGGGTGGCGCGAACCGGGGCATGGGGCAATTGAATACCCTGGGCCAGAGCATACCCCGCCGGAAATACCAGCAGAATCAGAGACAGAGCCAGCGCCTTGATGACGTAGCAAGCGGGCAGGATTTGGGTCATGCCGTAAATCTGCGGACTGGCCCGCAGATTGCAAGGGTCTTGAGCAGCCCATATATGGACAAGCGGAAGGACTGGGGTAACATTCGAGTGAAACCGGAGCAGGCGCATGATCATGAGCGAAAGCAAGGCGATATCCGGCTATCTTGAGCGGCAGTTGCTGATCGCCATGCCGAGCATGGGCGATCCCCGCTTCGCTCGCACCGTCATCTATATGTGCTCCCACAATGCCGAGGGCGCCATGGGACTGGTGATCAACAAACCCTATCCCGGCCTGACCTTTCCCAACCTGCTCAGCCAGCTCGGCATCGAATCGACGGCCGAGAACGACATCATTGTGCGCCAGGGTGGCCCGGTGGAAACCGGCCGCGGCTTCGTCCTGCATTCCACCGACTACATGCGCCAAGGCAGCGTGAAGATCGACGAGGATATGGGGATAGGCCTGACCGCCACGTTGGACGTCCTCCGCGCCATAGCCGCAGGCAATGGCCCGCAGCACAGCCTATTCGCGCTCGGTTATGCCGGCTGGGGTGCCGGCCAACTCGATGCCGAAATTCACGAAAACGCCTGGTTGGCCGCACCGGCGGATTTCGACCTGCTTTTTGACCCCAACCTGGACTCGCTATGGGATCGTGCGGTCCGCAAGATCGGCATTGATGTGGCCAAGCTCGCCAGCGTATCCGGTCACGCCTGAACCTGCTGTCTACAGCCTGAAATAGGCGACGAGCTCGTTCAGCTGATCGGCCTGCGCTGCCATTGCCTGCGCCGAGGCCGTCGTCTGCTCGACCAGGGCGCCGTTGCGCTGGGTCATTTCGTCCATATTCGCCACTGCCGTGTTCACCTCGTCCAGGCCGGTAGCCTGTTCGCGGCTGGCAGAGGCAATTTCCGAAATGATGTCGGCCACCTTTTTCACCGAAGTGACGATCTCGGTCAGCACGCCGCCAGCGCGATTGACCAGCTCGGCGCCGCGCCGCACCTCGGAATTGGACGCCTGGATCAGATCCTTGATTTCCTTGCTGGCGTTTGCGCTACGCTGTGCCAGCGCTCGTACCTCCTGCGCTACCACCGCAAAACCCTTGCCGGCCTCGCCCGCACGGGCGGCTTCGACCGACGCGTTCAGCGCCAGCAGATTGGTCTGGAAGGCGATCTCGTCGATCAGCCCCACGATATCGACGATCTTCTGCGAACTGCTCTCGATCCCGCCCATCGCCGCAACCGCATCCTCCACCACCTTGCCCCCAGTATTGGCGGTGTTTCGCGCCGCCGTCGCCAGTTGGCTGGCGGCCTGGGCATTGTCGGCGTTCTGCTTCACCGTCGCGGTGATCTCATGCATCGAGGCGGCTGTCTCTTCCAGGCTGGCGGCCTGCTGCTCGGTGCGGCTGGCCAAGTCGGTCGACCCGGATGAAATCTCGCCGGCGGCATCCCGTACCGTGCGGGCCGTATCGGCAATGCGGCGCACCACCTCTCCAAGCTGCTCGGCGCTCTTGTTCGTATTCTCCTGCAGTTCGGCAAATACACCCTGATACGAGCCTTCCACCCGGCGGCTGAGATCGCCATGTGCCATGCCGTCCAGAACACGATTGACAGCACTGATCGTACTGGCAAAGGAATCGAGAAGCGTATTGACGCCATCGCCCAGCTTGCGCATTACGCCTTTCAGCGGATCAACATCGATGCGCTGTTGCAGATCACCAGCCGCTGCGGCCGAGACGATCATTCCGACCGAGCGATCGACAAGATCTTCTTGTGCTTGCCGTTCGCGCTCGAATACTGCACGACCCTGCTCGACTTCGCGTTGCAGGCGCTCGTTCTCCTGACCATTCTCCTTGAATACTTGCACTGCACGAGCCATATCGCCGATTTCGTCCGCCCGATCGCGATCAGGTACCTCGGCAGTCCAGTCGCGATTGGCCAATCGGGCCATCACACCAGTCAGATCAACCATGTTGGCAATTACCTTGCGGCCAACATACAGCCAAGCCACGGCAATGGCGGCAATGATGCTTGCGATTGCCAGGATACTCAGCACAACGATACCTATCCGCACGGTGGAGAAGGCGCTCTGCGCTGCCTCACTGGCGCCATCATTGGCCGTTGCGACGAATCTGCGGGTCTCCTCGACCAGAACCGTCGCCGCTGCGCGCGCATCGACCAAGGCTTTTGTCGTACTGGCATTGGCGTCCAGTTCCTGCTGCCGCAGACTGAACATGCCGCCGTCACCGCGCCCCAGCGCGATCATGGCATCCACAGGCTGTTTTATGCTTTCGTCGTTATAGGCATCGAGGACCTTCTTCAACGACTGCTGCATGCGAGTCACAGCGCCTTCGAAACGGTCGCGCAGGCCGTTCAGAGCCGGCAGCGAAGGAGCATTGCCGGCCGATTCCAGCAGGCTGGCCGCCTGACTGATGCCGGCTGCCAGCTCCGACAGGCCATCGACCATGGCAAATTCGAATTCCGCCAGCGCCTTCATGTCGGCCGCAGTATCCTCCAGGCTGCGGCCGCCCTTGCCCACATTCTCGAGCGCGGTGACGATATTGAAAGCCGTATCGTCTGACAGCTTCGAAGTCGCGGCGATGAAACTGTCGCCGGTAGCCGTGATCCTGCGCCCCAGCTCCGCACGCTGTGCCTCGATCTGCAGGCGCCGCGCCGTATTCACGCTGATCATGGTGATCTGCTGATTGAGTTTTTCGACGGCTCCTTCCAGTTTGGCGACTTCGGCAGCACTGTTGCTGCGGCGCATGGAATCCAGGCCGGCCTGGATGGTTTCGCCCAGTTGCCTGGTATAATTCGCCTGCTCGATGCGATCAGCTTCAGTAGCAGCATTCGCCAACGCCGGCGCCGTCGCAGCAAGCTGGGCGCTCTGCGCCGATAATTCGAGGGATATGATCACCGCCGGCAGGCTTTCGTCGGCCACCTTCTCCAGCGCGGAATTAATTTGGGTAAAGAACAGTTCGGCTATGATCGTCGATATGATGGTCATCGCGGCAATCGCGCCGAAAGCCAGGTAAATTTTGCGCCGGATGCCGAAGCGATGCACGGTCTGCGCCGAAGGCGCGGGCCGATTGTGAAGGTTGCCGGCCGGAATCATGTCAATGCTTGCCATGGCGTCTGATCCTTCTGATTCCGATTACTTCAATGCGGTTGCGGCGCGGAAACGACCTTCTCGGTCGATGACCGTAAGGAAGACCTGATCGGAACCCTGATTGTCATTCGGTCCAAAGGTCAGCTTTATGCCGCCGAGATCATAATCGCCCTGCTGCAACGCCCTGAGCAGGGCTGCACGGGTCGGTTCGCCTTCGATACGCTCCAGTGCCATGATCGTCATGCGACCGACGAGATAGCCCTCGAGTGATATGAAACCCGCGAAGGCATTGGGCACATGCTCGCGCAACGCCTTCTGGTAGCGATCCACCGCCTGAATTGATGTGTCGCGTGGAAATGGCACTACCTGGGTGACGACTACGCCGGCCCCGTCCGGCCCCAGGCTGTCGGCCAGGGCATCGGATCCGACGAACGAGATATTCACGTAGACGGCATTCAGGTTGATCTTTTTGGCAACGCGAATGAACTCGCCGGCTGGCGCATAGGGGCCGATGATGATAACCGCCTGCGGCTGCACCTTTCGCAACTCGATCAGGGCCCGCTTTACCGCCGTGGTGTTCCGCTCGAAGGTGGCGAATCCAGCGAGCTCCATGTTGCGTTTCTTCAGTGCACGCTCAACGCCGGCCAGGCCGGCACGCCCGAAGGCATCGTTCTGATACAGGATCGCGACACGGGTATGCCCCAGATCCTTGGTTAGGCGTTCGATCATCTCCTCGGTTTCCTGGAAATAGGAGGCACGAAGGTTGACCACATTCGGCTTATAGGGATTGCGCAGGAACTCCACACCGGTATAGGGCCCGATAAAAGGCACGTTCTCGGCGGCGGCCAGGGGCAACGCCGCAGCGGCCGTGGGCGTGCCGACAGGGCCGATAAGGGCAAACACCTTGTCCTCGGCCAGCAATGCCCGCGTGGCGGCCGCTGACTTGGCAGGCTCATAGCCGTCGTCGCGCACCACGAGTTGCAGCTTTCGTCCCTTTACGCCGCCGGCCGCATTGGCTTCGGCAAAAGCGGCCAGGATGCCGTCCCGCATGCCTGTCCCGAGTGCAGAGGCCGGTCCTTCGATGGCCGCGGCCTGACCGAACACGATTCGATCTGGAAGCACACCAGGATCGGCGGCACGGGCCGTTCCGGACGCCTGGATCATAAGCAGCGCGAATAAAGCCGAGGCAACGCCGACAGCGCGGCGGTTCATTGTAGTCGTCATCGTTTTCATCCCCTGGGCCGGTTTTCCCAGCCTCCCTGTGGGATGAGCCTAGACGAAAGTCGCAATCAAAATAAAGTTGTATACGACGATATATGGTTAACCAGCGCCCCGGTCGCTGGCCAGCCGGGCATAAAGCACATGATCGCGCCACGCCCCGTCGATCTTCAGATATTCGCGCAGGGTACCCTCGCTGCGGAATCCGGCCCGGGCCAGCAGCTGCCGGCTGGGCTGGTTTTCCGGCAGGCAGGCCGCCTCCAGGCGGTGCAGCTTCAGTGCCCCGAAACAATGCTGCACCATGACCGCAAGGGCTTCGGTCATGTAGCCCTGGCCGGCATGCGGTTTGCCGATCCAGTAGCCCAGTTCGCCGCATTGGGAGGCGCCGCGGCGGATATTGGATAGCGTGATGCCGCCAAGCAGGCTGTCGCTGCGGCGCAGAAGAATGAAATACGCCTCGCCATGCTCCTGGCGGCGCAAGCGTTCGAACCAGGCAAGCCGGCGGCGAAACCCGTCCCGGCTCAGGGAGTCTTCCGCCCAGGTTGGCTCCCAGGGCTGCAGATGCTCTCGGCTGACCGCGCGCAGAGTGGCCCAGGCTTCGTAGTCATTGATCTCGGGCGCACGAAGATAAAGGTGTTCGCCATTCAGGACAGGCGCAGCGCCAGGGAGGAAGCGCCCGAACAGCATGCCGCCCCGCCCGCGCCCTCAGCCGAACCGTGCGGCGAAACGCTGGTACGGCTCCAGCCTCTCCACCGGCCCCAGCGCCGCCATCGTGGGCGGGGCGGTGCGCATCACGCGTTCGGCCACCTTGCGCACCGCCGCTGCATCGACATTATCGACGGCCGCGAGCACCTCGTCGATATCCAGCGGCCGGCCGAACAGCAGCATCTGACGGCCAAGCTGTTCGATGCGGGCCCCCGAGCTTTCCAGCGACATGACCAGCCCGACCTTCAACTGTGCGCGGGCACGCTGCAATTCTGCATCGTCGATCCGTCCGCAGAGCTTGCCGAGTTCCTCGGCCAGAACGGGCGTCAGTTCGCCCAGTTTCTCGGCGCCTGTGCCGGCGTAGATAGTCAGCAGGCCGCCATCGCGATATGAACTGGGATAGGCATAGACCGAATAAGCCAGACCGCGCTTCTCGCGCACCTCCTGGAACAACCGCGACGACATGCCGCCGCCCAGTACCGTGGCGTAGACCTGCATGGCGTAATAATCGGGATCATCAAAGGCGAGGCCCGGCAGCGCAATGGCGACGTGGGCCTGCTCCAGATCGCGGATGGCGCGCCTCTCGCCGCCACCACCGTAGCGGGCATCTTGCTGCCTCGCGCGGGGTGTCTGACGCAGACGGGCGAACAGTCTTTCGGCCTCAGCCACCAGTGTCTCGTGATCCACCGCGCCTGCCGCCACCAGCACTAAGCTGGGCCCGTGGTAGTAGCGATCGAGGAAACCCTGCAGGTCGCTGCGTTGCATAGCGGAGACCCGCTCCACCGTACCGAGGATCGAGCGGCCCAGTGGCTGCCCCGGGAAGGCGGTTTCCTGCAAATGGTCGAAGATGATGTCGTCAGGCGTATCTTCCGACTGGCCGATTTCCTGGATGATCACTTCGCGCTCGCGCTCCAGTTCATCGGCATCGAAGACGGAATGCTGCAGGATATCGGCCAGGATATCGAGAGCCAGTCGGGTATCTCCAGCCATCACGCGGGCATAATAGGCTGTCTGCTCGCGCGAGGTGAATGCATTCAGGTGCCCGCCGACTGCCTCGATCTCCTCGGCGATGGCCAGTGCCGAACGGCGTTCAGTGCCCTTGAAAGCCATATGCTCCAGCATATGGGCGACACCGTTGATCTCGGGTGTCTCGTCGCGCGCGCCGGCATCGACCCAGATGCCGACCGACACGGTCTTGACAAGCGGCATGGCCTCGGAGACCACCCGCATGCCGTTGGAAAGTGTGCTGATGCGTACTGTCATACTCTTACTCTACGGCTTTCGATGAAGGCGCGCACCCCCGCCACATCATTGGACAGCACGGTCTGGCGTTCCGGGCGCTCGAACAGATCTGCCATGCGCGGTGGTAGGGCCGGGTGCCGGCCAGTGGCTTCCTGGACGGCCGCCGGGAATTTGGCCGCATCGGCGGTCGCCAGCGTCACCAGGGGCGTGTCGGGCGACAACGACACCGTCGCGCGCTGCTCGGCCGCCACCACAAGTCCCACGGCCGTATGAGGATCGACCAATTGACCATTGGCAGCCGTAAAGGCCGCTTTCAGCATGGCCTTGGTGGCCGCCTCGTCGGCGCGGCCGGCAGCAAAAAGCTGCTTGGTCTCGGCCAGGGCATTGGCAGAAACGGTGAAACCGCCATTTCGGTCAAGGTCGGCCATCAGCTTGCGCACATGGGCCGCATCACGGCCATGCATATCAAACAGCAGACGCTCGAAATTGCTCGCCACCTGGATGTCCATGCTGGGACTGATGGTGGGATTGACGCCACCCTTGCGGTACTCGCCGCTCTCGAAGAAACGGGCCAGGATGTCGTTGCGGTTGGTGGCGACGACCAGCTTGGCGATGGGCAGCCCCATCTTTGCGGCGCAATAACCGGCAAAGACATCGCCGAAATTGCCGCTCGGCACACAGAAGGCCGGCGCGCGGTCCGGTCCGCCCAGACTTAAAGACGCCGTCGCGTAATATACGATCTGGGCCATGACGCGAGCCCAGTTGATCGAGTTCACCGCCGTAAGACCCGCCGCTTTGCGGAAATCAGCGTCGTTGAACAGCGCCTTCACCATCGCCTGGGCATCGTCGAAGGTGCCTTCCAGTGCGATGGCATGCACATTGGCATCGGGCACCGTCGTCATCTGCCGACGCTGAACGTCAGAGACGCGGCCATGAGGGAACAGGATGAAGATGTCGAGATTGGCGCGTCCGCGGCAGCCCTCGATGGCTGCCGAGCCGGTATCGCCCGAGGTGGCGCCTACGATGGTGGCACGTTTGCCTGACCGCGCCAGCGCCCAGTCGAACAGCCGGCCGAGCAGCTGCAGGGCCACATCCTTGAAGGCCAGCGTCGGGCCGTGAAACAGTTCCAGCAGCCAGTCATTGGCGTCGATCTGGCGCAGCGGCACCACGGCCTTGTGGCCGAAAGTGGCGTAGGCCTCGTCGATCATGCGCCTGAGATCGGCATCCGGTATGCACCCGCCAATAAACGGCCTGATCACCCGAAAGGCAACTTCGGCATAAGGCAGGCCACGCATGGCACGCCAGTCGGCGGCCGAAAACTGAGGCCATTCCGCCGGCACATAAAGCCCGCCGTCACCGGCCAGACCGGCCAGCAATACGCCTTCGAAATCGAGATCCGGCGCTTGGCCGCGGGTGGAAACGTAGCGCATGAGCGGGCTCAGTTCAGATAACGGGCTTTGAGATGCGCTTTGAAGGCGGCCGTGCCTAAGGGTTTGCCCGTCGCTTCGCGCAGCAATTCATCGGTGGTGAGCAGCGACCCCTTGCCATGGACATTGGCGCGCAGCCAGCGCAGCAGCGGCTTGAAATCGCCCTGGGCAATGCCGGGCAGGATATCGCCATCCTGCTTCCTAGCAGCGGCAAAAAGCTGCGCCGCCGAGAGCGCGCCGAGGGTGTAGGTCGGGAAATAGCCGATTGAGCCGACGGCCCAGTGGATGTCCTGCATGCAGCCCTGGGCATAATCGGGCACGTCGACGCCCAGCAGCGTCTGCATGCCGTCGTTCCAGGCATCGGGCAGGTCGTCGATCGGCAGATGATCGTGCAGCATGGCCTGTTCCAGGCGATAGCGCAGGATGACATGGGCCGGATAGGTTACCTCATCTGCATCCACACGGATCAGATCGGGCTTCACCCGGGCATAGATGCTGAGCAGATTCTCATCCGACCAGGCCGGGCCGCTGCCATTGAAGGCCTTGCGCAGGATCGGCGCGGCATAACGGAGGAATTCCGCGCCGCGGCAGACCTGCATCTCGACCAGCAGGCTCTGACTTTCATGCAGCACCATGCCGCGCGCCTCGCCTACCGGCTGCTCACGCCAAGTTTTCGGCAGACCGAGTTCATAAAGCGCGTGGCCGGTCTCGTGCAGCACGCCCATCAGCGCTTTGGTGAAATCATCATCGGAGTAGCGCGTGGTAATGCGTACATCGTCTGGCACGCCGCCAGTGAAAGGATGCAGGCTGACATCCAGTCGCCCATGATTGAAATCGAAGCCCAGCGCCTTCATGAACCGCAGGCCGACCTGGCGTTGCGCCTCAGTCGGAAACGGTCCCTGCAGCGGCAGGGGGGCCGGCCGCTTGGCCTGTTTGGCCAGGGCTTTGTCGATGAACCCGGGCAGAAAGCCGCCCAGATCGGCGAACAGCTTGTCGATGACGGCCGACCTGCCGCCGGGCTCATATTCATCCAGCAGCGCATCATAGGCATCCAGCCCGAAGGCCGCAGACTTGGCGGCGGCCACCTCGCGGGTCAGTTCCAGTACGGGCCTGAAGGCCTTGGCGAAGGATTTGAAATCGTCGTCCCGGCGGGCCTTTCGCCACACCATCTCACAGGCCATGCTGGCCTTGGACCGTGCCTCCACCAACTCCGGCGTCAGTGCCGTGGCATGGCGCCATTGCCGATGCATTTCACGCAGGTTGGCGCTCTGCCAGTCGTTCAGACCCTTCCGCTGGGCCTCCGCCTCGCCCAGCAGGTCGGCCAGCCGCGGGTCGGTCAGCCATTCGTGACGAACCACGCTGAGAACGGCCATCTGCTCGGCTCGTGCCTTGGCGCCGCCCTCGGGCATCATGGTGGATTGATCCCAGCCCAGCATGGCCAATGCGCCATTCACCGCACCAATGCGGCGGAAACGCTGTTCGAGAGCCTTGTAGCTTTTCATCCCTCAGGCTCCCGGTTGACCGGACTTCGCCGCCGCTTCGCGGTCCCGGTGCCGATGCCACAGCACATAGATCACTGCCAGAACGATGACGCCGCTGTACCAGGTGACCGCATAGGCCAGATGATTATTGGTGAAAGTCAGCCTTGTATGGCCAGCCCGCGGCCAGCCCCCCGGCACCGTCACCGAGGCATCGGCATCGACGAAAAGTTCCGGTGCATCGGCAATACCAGCGGCCTTCAGCATGCCGGCAGCGTCGCCGTAATACCAAAGATTGCGCTGCAGGTCGTTGTCAGGGGGGAACCAGCCCTTGCCCCAGGGCAGATGGGTGATGCCGGATATCGTCACCTCGCCCGTCACCTGTCCCGCAGCACGGCGGGCAGGATCCTTGTCATCGGCCGGCACCCAGCCGCGGCTGACAAGAACCCAGCCCGGCGCGTCACTGCGCTTGAGCGGCGTGATGATGTGGTAGCCGAAATTTCCGCGTTCGGAATGCGCGAGCAGATGGAACTCGCGGCTGTGGTCGAAACTGCCGCGCACCGTGACCGGACGATAATTCCAATCGGCCGGATCGAGGGAGCCGGCCGGCAATGGCACAGGCGCGGCTTTCAGGCCGGCTTCGACTGTTTCTATCAGGTCGAGCTTCCAGAACAGCCGCTGCACCTGCCAGCTGCCCAGGGCGAACAGCAGGATCAGGGCGGGAATGGTGAAGACGGTCGGCCACAGGGCCGGCCTAAAACCTAGCAATTTCAATGGATTACTCGCGCAGTAATTCGATGTCGGACGAAGCCTTGTGGCGGAATTGTAGCGCGATAAGCGTGGCTTTGAAGGGCCGCAGCATAAGAATGGAGCCGCCCAGGATCAGAGGCGCCCACAAAACCATATGCAGCCAGAGCGGCGGGCCAAAGCGCAACTCGACCCACAGCGCCAGGCCGACGACGATGAAACCGAGAATGAGGATGACAAAAACCGCCGGCCCGTCGCCGGCATCGATCTTGGCATAATCCAGATCGCAGGACGGGCAACGCGGCTTGACCGTCAGTAACCCATCAAACAGCGGGGCTTCGCCGCAGCGGGGACACCTGCAGCGAAGCCCCGTCGAGAACGGCGATAGCGGCGGATAAAATGCAGCCGCCATCGTTGTGACCGTTAGTGGGCGGCCGGTGTGCCGGCACCCCACCAGTAGATCGCGACAAACAGGAACAGCCACACCACGTCCACGAAGTGCCAGTACCAGGCAGCCGCTTCGAAGCCAAAATGGTGGTTCGACTTGAAATGGCCTTTCATGGCGCGGATCAGGCAGACCAAGAGGAAGATGGTGCCGACAATCACATGGAACCCGTGGAAGCCGGTCGCCATGTAGAAGGTCGAGGCATAGATGCCATCCTTGAAGCCAAAGGCGGCATGGCTGTACTCATAGGCCTGCAGAGCGGTGAACAATGCACCGAGGATCACCGTCAGGGTCAGCCCCTGGACCAGACCCTTGCGGTCGTCATGCAGCAGAGCGTGATGCGCCCAGGTCACCGTGGTGCCCGACAGCAGCAGGATCAGGGTATTGATGAACGGCAGGTGCCAGGGATCGAAGGTTTCGATCGTGGCCGGCGGCCAGACATTGCCGATCGCCTCGGTCGGGAACAGTGCGGCGTTGAAATACGCCCAGAACCAGGCGACGAAGAACATCACCTCGGAGGCGATGAACATCACCATGCCGTAGCGCAGATGGAGTTGCACCACCGGAGTGTGGTGACCGTCATGCTCGGCCTCCTTCACCACGTCGGCCCACCAGGCTGCCATGGTGTAGAGCACGACCAGCAGGCCGGGCACAGCCCAAAGATAGCTGTAGCCATGGAAGCCGGCGACGCTGCCGATTGCCAGGGCGAAAGCCCCCATCGAGCCGATGAATGGCCACGGGCTTGGATCGACAAGATGGTAATCGTGATTGCGGGCGCTATCTGCAGCCATGGTGTACCCCCTGGTTACGCAAGTTGATCTCAGTTGACCGGCCGGACAGGGCCGCCGCGGTCGGAAACGCGCTTTTCCTCCGGCATGCGGAAGAACGTGTAGCTCAAGGTGATCGTGGAAACGTCGCGAGTCTTCGGATCCGTCAGGATGTCGGGATCGACGAAGAACGATACCGGCATGTCGACGCTTTGGCCCGGATCCAGCCGCTGTTCGGTAAAGCAGAAGCAGGCGATCTTGTTAAAATACTGCCCGGCCTTCTCTGGCGTGACATTGAAGCTTGCCTGGCCGCTGACCGGTTCGGCGGTCGGATTGGAGGCGCGGTAAAAGATCAGCATCTCCTCACCCGGCTTGACGCGCACCTCGCGTTGCACCGGCTGAAACCGCCAGGGCAGGCCAGGGGCGGTGTCGGAATTGAAGCGCACGGTGATCAGCTTCTCGCCTGTCTGCGCTGCACCTGGCGCGCTGGTGGCACGCAGCGGCGTGCCGGCAAAGCCGGTAACGCGGCAGAACAGATCGTAGAGCGGCGCGGAGGCGAAGGTGAGACCGACCATGCCGGCCACCACGGCGGCGCAGCTCAGCGCTATGCGGCGGTTTCTGCGGGCGGCATCGGTCATGCGGCGCGGCCCGTCATCTTGGCGATGGTGATGAAATAGAACAGCACAACCAAGGCGCCCAGCACCAGACCAAGGGCGATGTTGCGCGCCCGGCGGCGCTTGTGTTCATCATGCAGCGGCACGGTGCTCATGCCCCCCAGCCAAGCCCGCGTTCAGCCAGCAGCAGGGCGAACAGCAGGAAAAGATAGAGGATTGAAAAGGCGAACATATGCTTTGGCGCGCGATCATCGTTGCTGCGCCAGATACGCCAAGCAAGGCCAATGAAAATCGCGCCCAGCACGGCGGTGACGCCGCCATAAAGATGGCCGGCGAGGCCGAGCAGCCAGGGGCTCAGGGTAACCGGTACGAGGAGCAAGCTGTAGATGAGGATCTGGCGGCGGGTTTCGCGGTCGCCGGCCACCACCGGCAGCATCGGTACACCGGCACGGGCATAATCGTCCGAGCGATAGAGTGCCAGGGCCCAGAAATGCGGTGGCGTCCACATGAAAATGATGGCGAACAGCAGCACCGGCAACAGCGAAAGATCGCCCGTCACCGCAGCCCAGCCGAGCATCGGCGGAAAGGCGCCGGCCGCGCCGCCGATCACAATGTTCTGCGGCGTGCGGCGTTTGAGCCACATCGTGTAGATGAAAACATAAAACCCGATGGTCAGCGCCAGGATCGAGGCGGCCACCCAGTTGACCGCCAGCCCCATCACGAGCACGGAAGCAAAGGACAGCACGGTCCCGAACCCCAGCGCCTGATCGCGGCTGATGCGTCCCTGTGGGATTGGCCGGTCCTGAGTGCGCGCCATCAGCGCATCGATGTCGGCGTCATACCACATGTTGATTGCGCCCGAGGCGCCGGCGCCAATGGCAATGCACAGCACGGCTGTGATTGCCAGAGTCGGGTGCAGGCTGCCCGGCGCCAGCACCATGCCGACAAGGCTGGTGAATACCACGAGCGACATCACGCGCGGCTTCAGCAGGGCGAGATAATCGGCCGGGCGGGCATCATGAACGCCTTCGAGACCGGCAGAGCCGGCCTCGCGGCGCTCAACGCTGTAGCTGGCGTCAGACAAACTTCAACTCCCGGGGCGTGGAGTCTTCCGGTCTTACTTGATGACCGGAAGCTTTTCGTACTGGTGGAACGGCGGCGGCGACGACAGGGTCCATTCCAGCGTCGTTGCGCCCTCGCCCCACGGATTGTCGGCGGCCTTCTTCTTCTTGATGAAGGCATAGATCACCGAGCCGACGAAAAACAGTGTCGAGGCAAAGGCGATATAGGCGCCGATGGAAGCGACGAAGTTCCAGCCCGCAAAGGCATCCGGATAATCCGGGATGCGCCGCGGCATGCCCTGCAGGCCAAGGAAGTGCATCGGGAAGAACAACAGGTTCACACCGATGAAGGTGGTCCAGAAATGGATCTGGCCCGCCGTCTCGCTCAGCTCGTAACCCGACATCTTGCCGAACCAGTAATAGAAGCCGGCGAAGATGGCGAACACGGCACCAAGGCTGAGCACGTAGTGGAAATGCGCCACCACGTAATAGGTGTCGTGCAGATAGGTGTCGACGCCGGCGTTGGCGAGCACCACGCCGGTGACGCCGCCGACGGTGAACAGGAAGATGAAGCCAACCGCAAACAGCATCGGCACGGTGAAGCGGATCGAGCCGCCCCACATCGTTGCAATCCACGAGAATATCTTCACGCCGGTCGGCACCGCGATCACCATCGTGGCGGCGGTGAAATAGGCGCGGGTGTCGACATCCAGGCCTACGGTATACATGTGGTGCGCCCAGACGACGAAGCCGACGACGCCAATCGCAACCATGGCGTAGGCCATGCCGAGATAGCCGAACACGGGCTTCTTCGAGAAGGTCGAGATGACCTGACTGACGATGCCAAAGCCCGGCAGGATCAGGATGTACACCTCGGGATGGCCGAAGAACCAGAACAAGTGCTGGAACAGAATCGGGTCGCCGCCACCCTCAGGCTTGAAGAAGGAGGTGCCGAAATAACGGTCGGTCAGCAGCATGGTGATGGCGCCCGCCAGCACCGGCAGCGACAGCAGCAACAGGAAGGCGGTGATCAGCACCGACCACACGAACAGCGGCATCTTGTGCAGGGTCATACCCGGCGCGCGCATGTTGAAGATGGTGGTGATGAAGTTGATGGCGCCGAGAATCGACGAGGCACCAGCGATATGCAGGCTCAGGATGGCTAGGCCGACCGCCGGCCCGGGATGGCCGACATCGGATGAAAGCGGCGGATAGATCGTCCAGCCGCCGCCAACGCCCAGGCCGCCGGCCGGGCCCTCGACCATGGTGGAGAGCAGCAGACAGCCAAAGGCCGGGATCAGCAGCCAGAATGAGATGTTATTCATGCGCGGGAAGGCCATGTCCGGCGCGCCGATCATCAGCGGCACGAACCAGTTGCCAAAGCCGCCGATCATCGCTGGCATGACCATGAAGAAGATCATGATCAGGCCGTGGCCGGTGACCAGCACGTTGAACAGATGGTGATTGCCCGCAAGGATTCCATCGCCGGGGTTCATCAGTTCGGCGCGCATCAGCACCGACATCAAACCGCCGATCAGGCCGGCGACGATGGCGAAGATCAGATACAGCGTGCCGATATCCTTGTGGTTGGTCGAATAGACCCACCGGCGAAAACCGGTCGGGGTGTGATGATCGTCGTGATGATCGTGGGCTGCGTGGGCGTGAGCCTGGGACATGGCGCTCCCCTGTTCCTTGAACTGATGTGTTACTGGGCGGCGCGCGCGTCGGCGAGACGCGGCGACGAACCGTCTACGGTGGCGAATTTCTGCTTGGCTTCCTCTGCCCATTTCGCATAGGCGTCCTTGGAAACCACCACCACCTTGATCGGCATGTAGCCGTGATAGGCGCCGCAGATTTCCGAGCACTGGCCGTAATAGACGCCCTCACGCTCGGCACGGAACCAGGTCTCGTTGGTGCGGCCCGGCACGGCATCCTTCTTGACGCCGAAGGCCGGCATGGCCCAGGCGTGGATCACGTCGGCCGCGGTCACCAGCAGGCGCACGTTGGTATTCACGGGCACCACCACCGGGTTGTCGGTTTCCAGCAGGCGGACCTGGCCGGGCTTGAGATCGGCTTCCTGCACCATCGTGGCGTCAAAGGTGAAGTTGCCGTTGTCGGGGTATTCGTAGCTCCAGTACCACTGCTTGCCGATGGCCTTGATGGTCAGTTCGGCTTCCTTGGTCTTGTCGGCGAAATACAGCAGCTTGAAAGAGGGCACGGCGATCACGATCAGGATCAGGATCGGCACGACTGTCCATGCCACTTCGATCAGCGTGTTGTGGGAGGTCTTCGACGGCACCGGGTTGGCCGAGGCGCGGAAGCGCAGGATCACGTAGACCAGCAGCGCCAGCACGAAAACCGAAATCAGCGTGATGATCCACAGCAGCAGATCATGGAAATTCTGCATGTCCCGGGCGACCGGGCTGACCGCAGGCTGCATGCCGAGATGCCAGGGAGACGGCAGGCCCGGCGTCTGAGCCGAAGCCGGCGCGTTCAGGAAAAGTACGGCGCCCAGCGCCCCCAAAGCGGCCGAAACCGAAACACGGCGCGCAGCCCGGCAGGCCCCGGCAATCGTATTCCACCCCATCGTCGATACCCTCGCTTGTAACTAGAGACAGAGTCTCACTCTTCGTCGCGGGAACATACACCGAGCCCTTGCCGGCCGACCAAGCCCGGCGCCCTTGTGCGACGATTTGTCGCTGCGCCCTGGCGCACACCCGTTTCAGCCCCTTAGCCCTTGATTTGGCTTGTGCTTGCGCCACCGCAGTCAGCCCCCTAAGCTGCCTGCGCGCAAGGTTTGCAGGCATGCTCGATCCCAATCAGCGGAAATTGACTCAAGACATCCTCGACTGGCTGGATCGCCCCGCCTTTACGGTTGAGTATGGCCCTGGTGACGACTACCGATACGTGTCCTGCAACACTGCCTATGCTGCATTGACCGAAATGAGCGCCGAGACCCTGGCTGGCCAGGGTCTGCCGGCCGGCTTTGCGCTGGGCGAAGCGGACAAGGTGCGCGCCCTGCTCGACGCCACCCGCCGCGAGGGCCGCCGGCAGATCGGCAACACCCTCATCCGCTGGGCCAATGGCTGGCTCTGCCAGGGCCTGACCGTGGCGCCGCTCAATGACGGCACCGGCCGCGTCGCAGGCCTGATGGTGATCGCCGAGGCATCGACGCCTGAAAAGATGCATCAGGTGGCCCTGCAGGTGGCCGAATACAAGCTGCGTGATTTCGCCGAACTGGCCTCGGATTGGTTCTGGGAGACCGATGCCGATCACCGTTTCACCTGGATTTCCGACTCCTCCTCCGCCCATACCAGCAGTTTGCGCGCCACCATGCTGGGACGCTGCCGCTGGGAAGTGGCGGTCCAGGGCGACAGTGAAACCGACATGCTGTTCTGGCAGGAACACCGCCGTCAGCTCGATAACCATGAGCCCTTCCGGGGTTTCCGCTACTGCTCGCTGCTGACCGGGGATGAGATCTGGATCGAGATCAACGGCAAGCCGGTCTTCGATACCAACGGCCGCTTCATGGGCTATCGCGGTTCCGGCCGCGACATCACCGAACAATACCGCCAGCAACGCCGCATCGAGGCGGCCCTGCGCCAGGCTGAGGAGGCCAGTCGCGCCAAGAGCCAGTTCCTGGCCAACATGAGCCATGAACTGCGCACCCCGCTGAATGCCATCATCGGCTTCTCGGAAATCATCCGCGACCAGATGTTCGGCTCGGTTGGCGTGCCTCGCTATGTTGATTATGCGCGCGACATCAATGCCTCAGGCACCCACCTGCTGGCCCTGATCGGCGACATCCTCGACATGTCGCGCATCGAGGCCGGCTATTACGCGCTGGATGAAAAGGCAGTCGACCTCTCGGCCGTGATCCAGTCGGCCCTGACCATGGTGAAACCTCAGGCCGAACGCGGCGGCATAACGCTGCGCAACCTGTCACCGGAGAACCTGCCGCAATTGCGTGCCGACGAGCGTGTCGTCAAGCAGGTGCTGATCAACCTGCTTGGCAACGCGGTGAAGTTCACGCCTGGCGGCGGCACCATCGATGTGCTGTTCCGCCAGTTGCCCGACGGCACCCCGTCGCTCACCGTGATCGACACCGGCATCGGCATTCCGCCCGAACGCCTGGAGCACATCTTCGAGCCCTTCCAGCTTGCCAAGGCGGAAGTGGCACGCCAGCACGGCGGCACCGGCCTAGGCCTGTCGATCAGCAAGCGCCTGATGGAGCTGCATGGCGGATCGCTGAGCCTGAGCAGCACGGTCGGCGCAGGCACGCAGGCGCAGATGACCTTCCCGAACTGGCGGCTGCTCTCCGACGTCGATCAGGAGTGGACGCCGCCAGCCCCGGCACCCACACCTACCAAGCCATCTGCCGTTGTGCCGATGAAGCCGCCGGCCGTCAAAAAGCCGGCGATCAAATCCGATAACGGCCTGGGCGAGACTCTGCGCAGCCTGATCGAGACGATGAACGAGGGCCTGCTGTGTATCGATGGCAACGGCAACATCTCCAGCGTTAGCGATACTTGTGCCGCAATCTTCGGCTATCCCTCTGGCGAACTGGTCGGGCAGAATGTGAAAGTCCTGATGCCCGAACCATTCCGTTCCGGCCATGACTCCTACATCCGCAACTACCTGGGCACCGGCCGCGCCAAGATCCTGGGCCTGGGCCGCGACACGCTGGGCCGCAAAAAATCCGGAGAGATTTTCCCGATCCACCTCAGCGTTGGCGAATATGACGGCGAGGATGGCCCCGGTTTTGTTGGCATAGTGCGAGACATCTCTGACCGCCGCGACGTCGAGTTGCGTGCAGAATTCGCCAGCCGCAACGATCCGCTGACCGGCATCCTCAACCGAGCCAGCTTTATCGCCGAGACCGAGCGCATGCTTGGCGCCCAGCATCGCCTCGATGGTGGCTTGTGGGTGTTGTTCAACCTCGACATGGACGGGTTCCGGGATGTCAACGAGGGTTTCGGCTACCACATCGGCGACATGGTGCTGAAATACACCGCTGATCGGCTTGCCGAAGTGTTGCCGCGCGAAGCGCTGATCGGTCGAATCGCTGCCGACCAGTTTGCTGCGCTGGCCGCCGTGAACGATCTCAACAACGCCCTCAATCTGGCTCAGGCCGTACACGCCCACCTGACCAAGCCGCTGGCGGTGGATGGACGCGTCGTGCCACTGAAGGTGAGCATGGGTGCCGCGATCATCGATGATCCCGCCGAAAAGATCAGCGACGCTCTGGCCAAGGCCGAGCTGGCAATGAAACTGGTACGCTCCTCCGGCGGCGATTCCGCCCGCTTCTACAGCCCGGAAATGACGCGTGCGGCCGAGCGGCGACTGCAGCTCACCATGCACCTTGATGCCGCCATCGACCGTAACGAGTTCCATCTGGTCTATCAGCCCGTGGTGGAAACCTCGACAGGCGCAATCTGCGCCATCGAGGCGCTGCTGCGCTGGCGCCATCCGGAATTGGGGGCGATCTCGCCGGCGGAATTCATACCGCTGGCCGAGGAAACCGGCAGCATCGTGTCGATCACGCGCTGGGTCTTTGCCAAGGTGGCCGAGCAGCTCCGCACCTGGCGCCGGGACGGCATCGAGCCGCGTCGCGTTTTCGTCAACGTCTCGGGCCAACAATTCATACGCGACGACCTGCCCGCCCATTTCCGCAAGATGGTGCAGGACGAGCCGGAACTGATACCCTTCCTTGGCATCGAGATCACCGAGCAGGCGGCAATCCAGAACATGGAAGCCACGGTGCAGGCGATCCGGGACCTGGCCGAGATCGGCATTGATGCGGCCCTGGACGATTTTGGCACCGGGTATTCGTCTCTCAGCTACATCCAGCGTCTGCCGATCCGCAAGATCAAGCTAGATCGCGCCTTCATCGCCGACCTGCCCGGGAACGAACGCGACATCGCCCTGGTCCGCGCCATGATCGGTATGGCCACCGGTCTTGACCTGCCGGTGGTTGCCGAAGGCGTGGAAACCGCGGCGCAACGCGATTTCCTGCGCGGGGTCGGCTGCAGCGAGATGCAGGGTTATCTGATCAGTAAGCCGGTGCCGGCCGAGGAAATGTCGGTATTGTTGAGGCAGAGCGAACGCCGGCGGCGGTGACCCTGCCCAAGCCACACGGTTGGGGGCTGTATTTCCCCCCTTCCTGCGCCATATAATTGGCTGCCGGCCCGGCTGGCTCAAATTTTTCCAGTTTTTCCATTGCTTTGCGTGAGGCTGTCATGACCGGCACATCCGCCGCCCAGGAACTCTTCTTCACCCGCGCCGGCCTCGACCGCGTGCGTCTGGAGGGACTTGTCGGCGACGCTCTGCACGGCGCCGACGATGGCGAACTGTTCCTGGAATACAGCCAGTCGGAAAGCTTCAGCTTCGATGACGGCCGGCTGAAGGCAGCCAGTTTCGACACAAGCCAGGGCTTCGGCCTGCGCGCCGTATCGGGCGAGCAGACCGGCTATGCCCATGCCTCGGAACTGAGCGAGGAAGCCATCCGCCGAGCCGGTACCACCGTGCGGGCTGTGCGCGCCGGCCATAGCGGCGTGATGAGCCAGCCGCCTCAGCCGACCAACCGCCACCTTTATGGCGACGACAACCCGCTGAACGAAATTCCCTTCGAGCAGAAGGTAGCCCTGCTGCAGGCCATCGATGCCTATGCCCGGGCGAAAGACCCACGTGTGAAACAGGTTTCTGCCTCGCTGGCAGGCTCGTGGCAGGCCGTCGCCATCCTGCGCGCCGACGGCACGATGGTGGAGGATATCCGACCGCTGGTGCGCCTGAACGTCTCCGTCGTCGCGGCCCAGGGCGACCGTATGGAAAGCGGCAGCCGCGGCGCTGGCGGCCGCGTCGGTTATGCCCGCTTCTTCGATCCCGCGCACTGGCAGGCGGAAGTCGACGATGCCCTGCGCCAGGCTTTGGTGAATCTCGAATCCGTGCCGGCTCCGGCCGGCGAGATGACCGTGGTGCTCGGCCCCGGCTGGCCCGGCATCCTGCTACACGAAGCCATCGGCCATGGCCTGGAAGGCGATTTCAACCGCAAAAAAACCTCGGTCTTCGCCGGCCTGATGGGTGAGCGCGTGGCGGCCCCCGGCGTCACCATTGTCGATGATGGCACCATCGAAAGCCGACGCGGTTCGCTCAGCGTCGATGATGAAGGCACGCCGACAGAGAACACCGTACTGATCGAGGACGGCATACTGAAGGGCTACATGCAGGACCGCATGAATGCTCGCCTGATGGGCATGAAGCCGACCGGCAACGGCCGGCGCGAATCCTTCGCCCACAGCCCGCTGCCGCGCATGACCAACACCTACATGCTGGCCGGCGACCGCGATCCCGGCGAAATCCTCGCCGGCGTGCAAAAGGGGGTCTACGCCGTGAATTTCGGCGGCGGCCAGGTCGATATCACCTCGGGCAAGTTCGTGTTCTCCTGCACCGAGGCCTACATGATCGAGAACGGCGAGGTCGGCGCCCCGATCAAGGGCGCGACCCTGATCGGCGCCGGCGCCGAGGTGTTGAAGAAGGTGCAAGCCGTTGGCAATGACCTGAAGCTAGATGCCGGGATCGGCACCTGCGGCAAGTCGGGCCAGGGTGTGCCGGTCGGCGTGGGACAGCCTACCCTGCTGATCGATGGATTGACGGTGGGCGGCACCGCAAAAGCCGCGTAAACTGGCGCAACGAACCGAGGGGAGCCTCATGCCCGTCATCGCCAACAAGATCGTAAGCCACGACCCGGTCTGGGCCTCGATCCGCGAGGAAGCCCTGCGCGCCGCTGCGGAAGAGCCGTTGCTGGCCAGTCTGGCCCATTCCGCCGTGCTGAACCATCAGCGCCTGGAAAATGCCCTGAGCTACATCCTGGCGCAGAAACTGGGCAGCGACGCCCTGCCAGTGCTGGGCATGCGCGAGGTGATCGAGGAAGCTTTCTCCGCCGATCCCGATATCGGCAATGCCGTGCGCGCCGACCTGGTGGCAGTGAACGAGCGCGATCCGGCCTGCCGTGGCTTCCTGAAGCCTTTGCTGTTCTTCAAGGGCTTCCAGGCCATCCAGACCCATCGCGTGGCGCATTGGTTGTGGCACCAGAAGCGCGAGACCATGGCCTTCCTGCTGCAAAACCGCGCCTCCGAGGTTTTCGCCGTCGACATCCATCCCGCCACCCGCTTCGGCCGCGGCATCATGATCGACCATGGCACCGGCGTGGTGATCGGCGAGACCGCGGTGCTGGAAGACGATGTGTCGCTGCTGCAGAACGTCACCCTGGGCGGCACCGGCAAGGAAACCGGCGACCGCCATCCCAAGATCCGCCGCGGCGTGCTGATCGGCGCCGGCGCCAACATCCTGGGCAATATCGAGATCGGCGAAGGCGCCAAGATCGGTGCCGGCAGCGTGGTGTTGATCCCCGTCCCACCGCATTGCACGGCGGCCGGCGTGCCGGCCAAACTGCTGGGCGATTGCGGCTGCGACCAGCCGGCCCGCGAGATGGATCACGCCCTGCCGCCGCAGGTCGACTGATCCCTGGGCGGCCATGCGCCGACCGGCCATTACCCTTGCTCTGCTTCTTGGGCTTACGGCCGACGGGGCTGAAGCGCAGTCGCTGAGCGGTGCCCGCGAGTGGTTGCCGCCTGGCAGCCTGTCACTGGAAACCTTAAGCCAGCGGCCGGACGAGCGACTGGAAGATGGCCACAATTTCTATGTTGCCTTCGGCCGACTGGCCTTCCGCTCGCCGGATATTCTTGGCGGCACGGCGCGCAAGGCGGGATTGTCCTGCCAGGCCTGCCACGCCAACGGCTTTGCCACCCATGCCTTCTTCATTCCAGGCCTGTCCGACCGCCCCGGCCGCATCGACGTGACCAATGCCTTCTGGCATTTGCGCGGCGAGGATGGCATCAACAACCCGTTGAAGATTCCGTCACTTCGGGGCGTTAAAACGAAAGACCGCTTTGGCCACGATGCCCGCACGACATCGCTGCGCGACTTCACCCGCCGGGTGATCGTGATGGAGTTCGCCGGCGACGAACCCGACGGCCTGCTGCTCGATGCCCTGGTCGCCTATCAGGAAAAGTTGCAACCGATCACCGAAACCCTGCAGCCGGTCACATTGCAGCAGGACCTGACCGACATTCTCGACCATCTCGATACCCTGCGCGTGCCGCTGGCCGAGGAGAACGCCGCCCTGTCCGGCCGCATCGCCACGATGATCCGCGGCCAGCTCGGCTTCATCCACGAGCGCTTCGCCGATCAAGACTTGCGCGGCAGTCGCTCCGCGCTCGAGGAATGGTCGCGGCAATTGATGGGCATACTGCAACTGACTGAGGATGGCCGCTGGCCCGAAGCCAGACAACGTCTTGCCGACCTGCGAGCCGCTATCGCCACGCCGCCGGCCGCATTCGCTGCCGACCTGTCTCGCTCGCTCTATAACCGGGAACGGCTGGCCGCCTGGCTCAGTAAGCCAGTTCGGTGAAGGCCGGATCGACCGACCGGTTCCAGCGCCCGTTATAGAGCTTGAGCAGGACTTCTGCTGGCGTCTCACCGGACTCGGCGATGCGCATCAGCGGTTCGAGGAAATGGGTCTCGTCTTCGCCGGCGGGCGAGATGCGCTTGCGTGCCTTTAGTCCGGCCATGGCGATCTTCATCATCTCGATGGCATAGCTTTGCAGGCGCCGGCCGCGCAGTTCGGTATGCAGGCCGAATTTCGGCACATCGATCCGTAACTGCTCGCGTTCGGCGATGGTCCAGTCGCGGCACAGGTCCCAGGCGGCATCCAGCGCTTCCTGCTCATACAACAGGCCAACCCACAAAGCGGGCAAGGCACATAGCCGCGACCACGGGCCGCCGTCGGCCCCGCGCATTTCCAGATAGCGCTTCAGCCGCACCTCGGGGAACAGCGTGGTGATATGGTCGGCCCAGTCGCGCAGGGTGGGTTTTTCGCCTGGCAGGGCCGGCAGCTTGCCGGCCATGAAATCGCGGAAACTCTGCCCAGAAGCATCGATGTATTTGCCGTCGCGGTAGACGAAATACATCGGCACGTCGAGCGCGTGGTCGACATAGCGCTCGAAGCCCATGCCGTCTTCGAACACGAAACCGAGCATGCCGGTGCGGTCCGGATCGGTATCGGTCCAGATCTGGCTGCGATAGCTCAGGTAGCCATTCGGTTTGCCCTCGGTGAAGGGCGAATTGGCGAACAGCGCGGTGGCCAGCGGCTGCAGGGCGAGGCCGACGCGGAATTTCTTCACCATGTCGGCTTCGTCGGCGAAATCCAAGTTCACTTGCACGGTGCAGGTGCGGAACATCATGTCTAGGCCAAGATTGCCCTTCTTGGGCATATAGGCGCTCATGATGCCGTAACGGCCCTTGGGCATCACCGGAATGTCCTGGCGGCGCCATTTCGGATTGAACCCCAGCCCCATCATTGCCACGCCGATCTCGCTGTCGATCTCGCGCAGTTGCTTCAGGTGGGTCGAGACCTCGATGCACGTCTGGTGGATGGTTTCCAGCGGGGCGCCGGACAATTCAAACTGCCCGCCCGGTTCCAGCGTGATCGACTGGTTTTCCATGGTGAGCGCGATGATCTTGTCGCCCTCCGTCACCGGCTGCCAGCCGAAACGCTGCAACTCGACCAGCAGGCGCTTGATGCTCGCGTCGCCTTCATAGGGCAATGGACGGAAATCGGCGGTGCTATAGGCGAATTTCTCGTGTTCGGTGCCGATGCGCCAATCGGCCTTCGGCTTGCTGCCCTGCGCCAGATACTCGACAAGCTGCGCCTTTGCGGTGATCGGCGTTTCTGGGGCTTGGGCCGGTCCGGACATGAGAACCTCGAAATGATTATTGTTATCGTTACTGGGGTTGGGCGGCCGGCCGAGCGGCTGCCTCCGGCATATGGGGCAGAATACGCGACCTGTCTAGTACCCCGATACCGCCTGGCAGTGACTGCGCCATGACGTTCGGTGAGGCAGATTAATTCTGCCGCCCTGCCTGTAAAATGGCGAGGGCGGCGATCGCCGCCGTCTCGGCCCGCAGGATGTTCTGCCCCAGCGTTACCGGCACGATGGCGGGATGACGTAGTATCGTTCCCAGTTCTTCGGGCGCGAAGCCGCCTTCGGGACCGATCAGCAGGGCACAGGGCTCATCCTTGGGCCGCGGCTGCACAGCGGCCAGCAGCGGCAAAGCCTCGCTGCGTTCGGCGCAGACATACAGCCTTCTGCCCGAAGGCCATTCGGCCAGCAGTTTCTCCAGCGTGACTAGGTTCTCGACCGGCGGCACATCCAGCCTCTCGCTCTGCTCGGCCGCTTCGCGCGCGATGGCCGACAGCCGTTCACCGTTTACCTTCGGGATCTGGCAGCGCCGCGTCTGCACCGGCAGTAACCGGCCGACCCCCAGTTCGGTGGCCTTCTCGATCACCATTTCGATGCGGCCCTGGCGGATCGGCGCGAAACACAGCCATAGGTCGGCCGCCATCGCAAAGGGTCGCGTCTGCATCCCCACCTGCAAGCGGACATCCTTCTTGCCCACCGCAGCCAGGACAGCATGGAATTCGCCGTCACGGCCGTTGAACAGGGCCACCACATCGCCCTCGCCTAGCCGCAGCACATGGCGCAGGTAATGCGCCTGGTCGGATGGCAGCACGACCTCGGCCCCGCCGCTCAGGGCGGCAGGCACGAACAGGCGGGCCTTGGCTGCATTGCTCATGCTTGTACGGTATCCTCGGACGGACTACAGGAGCGTTATGGCAAAGCCCGACCCCGAAGTCACCGATCATGCCGCCCCCGCCGATGCCGTGCGGGGCCACTGGGTCGAGCGCTGGCTGCCGGCCGGCTGGCGGCCCTATGCCCGGCTCTCGCGGCTGGACCGGCCGATCGGCACCTGGCTGCTGCTGCTGCCCGGCTGGTGGGCCATTGCGTTGGCCAGGCCCCAGGATTTGCCGCTGGACCATTGGCTGATCCTGCTGTTCGGCATCGGCGCGCTGGTGATGCGGGGAGCAGGCTGCACCTTCAACGACATCGTCGACCGCGATTTCGACGACAAGGTGGAGCGTACCCGCCTTCGCCCCATCCCCTCGGGCCAGGTCAGCGTGACACAGGCCTGGATATGGCTGGTGCTGCAGTCCCTGATCGGTTTCGCCGTGCTGATCCAGATGAACGGGCTGGCCATTGCCCTGGGCGTGTTGTCGCTGGGCCTGGTCGCGATCTACCCCTTCATGAAACGCTATACCTGGTGGCCACAATTCTTCCTGGGCCTGGCGTTCAACTGGGGGGCGGTGCTGGGCTATGCCGCCGTCACTGGCCGGCTCGACTGGATCACATTGATTCTCTACGCCTCCGGCATCGTCTGGACGCTTGGTTACGATACGATCTATGCCCTGCAGGACAAGGAAGACGACGCGCTGATCGGCGTGAAATCCACCGCCCGTTTATTCGGCAATCACGCCCACCTCTGGATTGCCGGCTTCTACGACCTCACCCTGCTGGGCCTCGCCGTCGTAGGCTGGATGGCCGGTTTGGGTTGGCCCTACTGGATCTGTTTGGGCATCGCCGCCCTGCATTTCCTTTGGCAGGTACTGACACTGAAACCCGACGACAGCACCGACTGCCTGTTGAAATTCCGCGCCAACCGCGATGCCGGCCTGATCATCTTTGCCGGCTTTCTGCTGGGTTGAAGCTTTCCGCTTGGCGGCAGCCGGCCGCCCGCGTATGGTGCGCCGCCATGAGCAAGCCCCGAATCACCCCGCGCCAGTTCGCCGAAATCTACAAACGCTACAACGCCAACCTGGCCAAGGTGGATTGCGGCCGCAAATGCGCCCCGCTGAACAAGGGCCAGCCAGTCTGCTGCGATACCGACAACGCCATTCCAGTGGTGGAAAAGGCCGAGTTCGAGTTGCTGAAAAGCCGCACCGACCTGTGGTTCAAATACAAGCCGACCGATGCCGCCTCGCGCAAGATCGTCAATGAGTTGACCAGCCACGCCTGCGCCATCGAATGCAAGGGCGCGGCCTTCTGCGAGCGCGACAACCGCACCATCGCCTGCCGTTCCTTCCCCTTCTATCCCTATGTCGATAAGGCCGGTAATTTCATCGGCTTGACCTATTACTGGGATTTCGAGGACCGCTGCTGGATCATCTCCAACATGCAGGTGGTGGAACGCGCCTTCGTCGATGAGATGGTCGCGGCCTTCGACCGCATCTTCAAGCTCGACCCGGAAGAATTCGAGACGATGAAGGACCACTCGGCCACCATGCGCCGGGTGTTTTCACGCAAGAAGAAGATCATCCCGCTGATCCACCGCGACGGCGGCTATTTCAAGATCAAGCCCGGCTCGGGCGGCGTGCTGACACCCTGCACGCCCGACGATTTCAACAAGTTCGGGCCCTACAAGTCGGAAGCCGCCTATATCCGCGCCGTGAAGGCGGCTGGCGGCAAACTCGATCCAGCACCGAAAAAGGGCTATCTGGCACCCTGATCTTTAAACAGGAACGTGCCGAGCAGCAGCCAGCGCCGAGCGGTTTGTTCCTGTCCTGCCTTCGCGCGTAGCGGCGTGGTGTAATGCCAGAAAGGCAGACGATAGGCCGTGATCAGGCCGGGCTTCGTCGCTGCCACCATCTCGGTGAAATGGCCGGTTTTCGCATAGACCAGGAACTGGTCGCGCACACCCGGCGTGACGAAGCTTAAATGCACATCCAGATAGCCGCTTGCCGCATCCGGTTCTTCCGGATGATGGTCGGTATGCGGCCCGGCATAATCGCCGGCAGCGTAGGCAATCGCCTGCAGGCCGTATTTCGCCTTCAGGGGCCGTCCGGCCAGCATGGCGGCGAAAGCACGGTAGCTCTCCGAGCGCAGCATGGCGATCAGGCCGATCTCATTGGCCGCTTGGAAGCCAGCCGAGCGCGGATTGTCGAGATGCGTGGTGCGCTGGCGCATCGTCTTGGGCAGCAGTTCGGCGTAGTTGCGCGTCTGGCCCCAGATCGTCTCGGGCGGGATCGGCGCCTCCAGCAGCCGCAGATGCGGCAACATTGTCTTTTCCAGCAACATCCCCGCAGCCGCGGCCTGTCGCCGGTCGATCAGGCCTTCCAGGCTCAGAAACCGGCAGCGCGGATTGGCCAGTGCGCCGGCAGCCGGGTGCCGTCCAGCCAGCAGGGCTTGGCCCCTCGGTGACAGCATCGCGGCAAATTCTGTCGGAAAGCGGCGCATAATCAGGGCTTAAGCTCTTGCCCGGGCAGGGTCAAGCACTGGTCAGGCCGCAAGTGGCGGCCTAATCTCCGCCGCCATGCAACCCGCCACCCACAGCCGCGACCAGCAATTCGCCCAGGCCCTGATTTTTATCACCCCGGCCTTGTTCTGCGCCAACATGCTGCTTGCCCGCTATTCGGCCGACTTCATTCCGCCAGTTGCCCTGGCCGTCTGGCGCTGGCTCGGGGTAGTCGTGCTCCTGCTGCCCTTCTGCGGCCTCGAACTGTGGCGCCAGCGCCGGGCCCTCCTGCGCGATGCCGGCCGGCTGCTGGTTCTGGGCGCCCTTGGCATGGGTATCTGCGGTGCCGTGGTCTACGCTGCCGGCAAGACCACCACGGCCACCAATATCGGCCTGATCTATGCAATCTCACCCGTCCTGATCATCTTGCTCAGCCGCGCCATGTTCGCCGACCGCCTCTCCAAGCGACAGATGGCCGGAGCCGCACTGGCGCTGGGCGGGATGCTGGTCATCGTGACCAAGGCCGACTTGACCGTGCTGAGATCACTGACCTTCGTGCCCGGCGATCTGATGATCCTGGGTTGCGCGATTGCCTGGGCGGTCTATGCGGTGCTGCTGAAACGCTGGCCGGGAACCCTCAGCATCAACGGGCGGCTGGCCGCCATCGCTGCCGCCGGCGTGATCGTCATGCTGCCCTTCTTGGCCTGGGAGATGGCCACCGTCGGCCCGGCCACGCCCGATACCCGCACGCTGGCCGTGATCGCCACCGTGATCCTGGTGCCCGGACTTGCCGCCTATGCCTGCCACGCCTATATCACGAAGCATCTCGGCCCTTCCAAGGCGGGGCTGATTCTCTATCTCTCGCCGGTCTACAATGCCGTCCTCGCCTGGGCGCTTCTCGGCGAGCAATTCGCTGCCTACCATTGGGCCGGCGCCGTGCTGGTTCTGGCCGGCCTCTATATCGCCACCTCGCTGCCGGGAAAGCGCTGATATGCCCTATACCTCGCTCCGCGATTTCATGGCGCAGCTCGAGCAGAGCGGCAATCTCGCGCGCGTCACCGAGCCAGTCTCGACCGTTCTGGAAATGACCGAGATCCAGACCCGCCTGCTCAGTCAGGGCGGCCCCGCCGTATTGTTCGAAAGGCCCGTGCGCGCCGATGGCAGCCCGAGCCCGATTCCTGTGCTGGTCAATCTGTTTGGCACGGTGGAGCGTGTGGCTTTAGGCATGGACCGTAAACCGGCCGAGTTGAAGGAGGTGGGCGAGACGCTGGCCTTCCTGCGCCAGCCCGAACCGCCCGGCGGCTTCAAGGAAGCACTTGGCATGCTGCCGCTGCTGAAGACCGTGATGGCAATGCAGCCGAAAACCGTCAGCAGCGCGCCGGTACACGAGGTGGTTCTGCAAGGCGATGACATCGACCTTTCGGCCCTGCCGATCCAGACCTGCTGGCCCGGCGAACCCGCGCCGCTAATTACCTGGCCACTGGTGGTGACCCAGGGGCCGAACAAGTCGGACAAGACCGACCGCTTCAATCTCGGCATCTATCGTATGCAGGTGCTGAACACAAAGCAGACCCTGATGCGTTGGCTCAAGCATCGCGGTGGCGCACAGCAGCACCAGCGCTGGAAGCAGGCCGGAAAACGCGAGCCTTTCCCCGCCGCCGTGGTGATCGGCGCCGACCCCGGCACCATCCTGGCCGCCGTCACACCGGTCCCCGATACACTGTCGGAATACCAGTTCGCCGGCTTGCTGCGTGGCAAGAAAGTCGAACTGGTTGATTGCAAGACGGTGCCGCTTAAAGTGCCGGCCGAGGCCGAGATCGTGCTGGAAGGACATGTGTCGCTAGAGGAATACCGCGATGAAGGTCCCTATGGCGATCATACCGGCTATTACAATTCGGTGGAGCAGTTCCCGGTCTTCACTATCAGCGCCATCACCATGCGGCGCAACCCGATTTATCTCAGTACCTTCACTGGCCGGCCACCCGACGAACCCAGTGTGCTGGGTGAAGCGCTGAACGACGTGTTCGTGCCGCTGATCCGCCAGCAGTTCCCCGAGATCGTCGATTTCTGGCTGCCGCCCGAGGGCTGCTCCTACCGTGTCGCGGTGGTGAGCATGAAGAAAGCCTATCCCGGCCACGCCAAGCGCGTGATGCTGGGCGTGTGGTCTTATCTGCGCCAGTTCATGTACACCAAATGGGTGATCGTGGTGGACGACGACATCGATGCCCGCGACTGGAAGGACGTGATCTGGGCGATGTCGACCCGCATGGACCCAGCACGCGACATCACTCTGATCGAAAACACGCCGATCGATTATCTGGATTTCGCTTCGCCGGAATCCGGCCTGGGGAGCAAGATCGGCCTGGATGCCACCAACAAATGGCCGCCCGAGACCAAGCGGGAATGGGGCGAGAAGATCCGCATGGATGCCGAGGTGGTGCGAACGGTGACGGAAAAATGGCCGAAACTCGGCTTGCCCGGCCCTGGTCGACCAATCTGGAAGTGACCGGCCGGCCGCTTTGGCCCGTCCGGATGTGACGACGGCGCCAATTCGGTTCCGCTCCGCCCCTCGTGTAAATCCTGTCGATCCGCTAATCTGCCGGCGGACCTGACTGCATCCGACAAGGACGGAGAGCGCGATGCGCTTATGGCAGCAATGGCATGACCTGATCTGCGGCAAGGGCGAGGATTGCCTGCCCGATCCGGCAAGCGACCGCCTCAATGTGGCGATCCGCCAAGAGGAGTTCGAGGCCCTGCGTCTTACGCTCGGCCTGCGGCTGGGTGTCTGCGCCATTGTTGCCGTCATCCTCACTGTCGAGATGGGCTGGCCGCTCGCCTTCAACTATTACGGCTATCTCGGCGCTTTCGCCTTCTCAGCCTATCTGCAGATGCTGCTGCGCAAGCCGGACCTCGACCAGCCATGGATGCACTGGCTGTTCCCCTTCATCGACATGGCGCTGCTGACCGGCGCCATCGTGCTGCCGAACCCCTTCGACCCCACGCCGCTGCCGCCGCCGATGCAGCTTGGCTTCGACACAATTCTCTATGTCGCGCTGTTTGTCGTACTGTCGGCCCTGGGACAGTCGGCGCGCACGGTTTTGCTGACCACGCTGGCCGCCATTGTCTGCTGGACGGCCGGCACGCTCTACATCCTCATGCAGCCCGGCGTCTCGCTCAGCCTGAACCTGGACAATATTATCGGCATGCCGGTGCCCGACCGCATCGCATACATCCTCGATCCCTGGAGCGTCCGACTGGGCGAATTCCTGCCGCGTCTTATCCTCATCGGCATGATCGGCATCCTGTTGGCTGTCGCCGTGATGCGCTCACGCCACCTGATTGCACGACAGGTAGAAAGTGAGCGCGCGCGCCGCAACCTGTCACGCCATTTCTCGCCGCACATCGCGCAACAGATCGAGCAGATGGATGATGCCATCGGTCAGGTGAAATCGCTCAACGCCGCCGTGCTGTTTGCCGATCTGGTCGGTTTCACGCAGATCGCAGACGACCATACACCGGAACAGACGGTTACCATTTTGCGCGAGGTCCATCAGCGACTGGGCCGTGCGGTGCATGAGAATGGCGGCACGCTCGACAAGTATCTGGGCGACGGCATCATGGCCTCTTTCGGCACGCCGCAGGCAGGCCAGCGCGACGCATCCTCCGCCCTGCTGGCGGCGCGCGCCATGCTGCGCGAGATGGATCATCTCAACCGCCAGCGTGCCCTGCTGCGCCAGGTGCCGCTACATCTGGCAGTCGGCGTGCATTTCGGCCCTCTTACCCTGGGCAATATCGGCGATGAAAGCCGCGTGGAATTCGCCCTGATCGGCGAAACCGTGAATGTTGCGCACCGGCTGGAACAGATGACCCGCAGCCTGAATGCCCAGCTCTGCCTCAGCCAGGCCTTCATCGACAAGCTGGTCGATGAAACCCGCGGCGACCTGGGCGCGGTGCGCGACATGGTGACGCTGAAACCGCAGCCGATCCGCGGCCTGCGCGACCGTATGGTGCTGTGGATCCTGCCGCGCCAACCGCTGGGAAGCGAGGCCGACGCCCCCAAGGCAACGCCGACGATCCATTGAGGTGGAAGAAAACCGTGGAAGCGTCGCCCCGGCCTGTGGCATGACGGAAGCATGCTGTTCCGCCCGCCCAAACCCTCCGACCGCGATATCCTGCCCTGGTGGCATCCCCATGCCCTGCTGCGGGCTGTGTGGAATCTGGCATTTTCAATTGCTCTGGGGGTAGGCATCGGCGCCATCGTCCTGGATCTGACGGCCCAGATCGTGGCGAAAATCGCCGGAGATCATTGGCGTGACTGGATCGATCCGCTGCAGCCGCTGGCCTGGCTGGTCGGTTGTTTTGTCGCTTTCGTTTCCTATATGTCCTATAGAATGGACGACAAGGCCGATAGCTGACCCTCCCGTTTAGAAAAGCATTCCAATGTCCGATCCCCGCCAGCGCGCCCTGGATGCGCAGAGCCTGATTGCCGATCTGATCAAAGCCGCCCGCAGGGCCGGAGCCGATGCCGCCGACGCGGTCTATCATGAATCACGCTCACTCAGTGCCAGCGTACGCCTGGGGCAGCCTGAAGATGTCGAATCCTCGGAAAGCCGCGATCTTGGTTTGCGAGTATTGGTCGGCCAGCGCCAGGCCTGCGTCTCCACCACCGATTTTGCCCGACCCGCGTTGCAGGAACTGGTGACCCGCGCCGTCAGCATGGCGCGCGCGGCACCGGACGACAAATATTGCGGCCTGCCCGAACCCGCTCAACTTGCCAGTCAGCCGGTCGAACTCGATCTGTTCGACGGCATCGAGCTCGAAATGCCGCAACTGCTGGAACGCGCCAAGGCGGCGGAAGCAGCCGCACTGGCGGTACCTGGCGTGACCAATTCCGAGGGAGGCAGCGCCGGCCGCGGCTTTGGTCTGGTCGCCTATGCCAATACCGCCGGCTTCAGCGGCAGTGGCTTCAGCGGTTCGCACAGCATTTCGGCCGCCGCCATTGCCGGCAAGGATACCGGCATGGAGCGCGATTGGGATTATGAGGCGAAAACCCATTTCAGCGACCTGCCGGATCCGGCCAGCATTGGTCGTAAGGCCGGAGAACGGGCGGTGCGTCGCCTCAATCCCGTGAAACTGGACAGTTCCGCGATGCCCATCCTGTTCGACCCGCGGGTAGCGACCAGCATGGTCGGGCACCTGGCCGGCGCCATCAACGGTGCCGCGGTGGCGCGCGGCACGTCGTTCCTGAAGGACAAGCTCGGCCAGATGGTTTTCGCACCCGGCATCACCATCACCGACGACCCCTTGCGCCAGCGCGGCTTCCGCTCACGCTGGTTCGACATGGAGGGCGTGGCACGCCAGGCCCGCACCCTGATCGAGGACGGCCGACTGACTACCTGGCTGCTGGATTGCGCCACGGCGCGGCAGCTGGGCATGGCCAGCACCGGCCATGCCTCGCGCGGTACCTCGTCACCCCCTTCGCCCGCGCCGACCAACATCTATCTCAATCCCGGCAAGCAGACGCCGGCAGAACTGATGGCCGATATCAAACTGGGCCTCTACGTCACCGAACTGATCGGCATGGGCGTCAACGGCGTGACCGGCGATTACAGCCGCGGCGCCGCCGGCTTTGTGATCCGCGACGGCCAACTGGCGGAACCGGTCTCGGAAATCACCATTGCCGGCAACCTGAAAGAGATGTTCCCGCGTCTCATCCCGGCCAACGACCTTGAATTTCGTTTCGGCACCGATGCGCCCACAATCCGCATCGACGGCATGACCGTCGCCGGCCGCTGACGGCGCGCCATGACGTCCCTCAGGCAGGATCATGACCTGTTGCTCGCTGCAGTACGCGAGGCCGGCCAGCTTGCCCTGCAGTATTTCAAAGGCGACCTGAAGTCCTGGAACAAGAAGCCGAATGATCCGGTTTCGGAAGCCGATATTGCCGTCGACGCCCTGCTGCGCGACCGGCTGCTGGGTGCGCGGCCCGATTACGGCTGGCTCAGCGAGGAAAGCGGCCTCCAGCATGGCAGGAACGGCGCCACCTGGATCATCGATCCTATTGACGGCACCCGCGCCTTCATCGATCGCAAGCCGGAATTCACCATCTGTGTCGCGCTGATGCACGACGCCCGGCCGGTGCTGGCGGCGATCTTCAATCCGGCGAGCGATGAGTTCTTCGAGGCCACCCATGGCGGCGGCGCAAAGCTGAATGGCAAGCCGATCCATGCCTCAGGCCATGCCAGCCTGATGGAAGCCCGCTTCCTGGCCAGCCGTCGTACCTTCGAGCGCCACGGCTGGATGGCGCACACCGCCAAGGCCGACTTCGCTTATCGCAACTCCATCGCCTATCGCATGGCCCTGGTGGCCTGCGGCAAATACGATGCTGCCATCAGCCTGACCGAAAAGAGCGACTGGGACATCGCCGCCGCCGACCTGCTGGTGCGCGAGGCCGGTGGTCGCGTCTCCACCGCCGACGGCGCGCCGCTGGCCTACGGCACTGACAAGCACCGTCATCCATCGGTCATCGCCACGGGCGTCTATATATTCGATGACTTGGTCGACCTGCTGAAAACACGCTGACACAAACCGGTCAGGGTTGCGGAGCCCAATCTGCACTGACTGCCGTGGACCTTAACGAACTCCAGATGACCTAGGCTGCGCGGATCCAGATAGCGTTATCATGGAAGGCGCCGCCGCCATTGGGCTGGGCCGCATCGGCACCGGTCAGGGCGTTGATGCCCATGTCGTCCACGAAGGCGGCATGGGGCCAGATGCTTTCCACGATCACCACGCCGCGCTGCACGCCGTCATAAAGCCTGGCATGGATGCGGATCTGGCCACGCCGGTTGCCAAGCCGCACCAGTTGCCCGTCGACAATCTGCAGGCCGGCGGCATCCTCGGGGTGGATGAACACGGTCGGCCGCGCCTCGCGGCTGGTCGATGTCGGCGTTTCGGTGAAGCTGGTATTGAGGAAATTGCGCGCCGGCGATGTGGCCAGGCGGAAGGGGTGTTCTTCCGTCGCCTCCTCGATGCTGGTCCAGTGATCGGGCAGGCGCGGCATGCCGGTATGGTTCGGACCCATCGCCGCCCAGTCCGGCGCGAAGCGGAATTTTCTGTCCGGCCAGCCAAAGCCGTTGAGGAAATGCGCCGTCTCGAAATCCGGCTGGCAATCATGCCAGCGCTGGCTGCGCAGGGTGGCCACATCGGGCCAGCCCGAACTCTTCAGGGTGGCCTCCACCATATCCATGGCGCTCATGCCAAACCCCGGGTGTTCGGCACCCAGCCGCTTCGCCAGTTCGCAGATTACATAATGGTTCTCACGCGCCTCGCCCGGGGCTTCCACCAGCTTGGGCCCCAGCAGGATATGCTGCTGTCCCCCGGCCTGGTAGATGTCGTCATGCTCGGTGAACATGGTGGCGGGCAGCACGATATCGGCCATCTTGGCCGTCGCCGTCATGAACTGTTCGTGCACGCAGACGAACAGGTCGTCGCGCTCGAAGCCGCGCTTCACCAGATTGGAATCCGGCGCCACCTCCATCGGATTGGTGCTCTGGATCAGCAAAGCCGTCACCGGCGGGCCATTCTTCAGGGCTTTTGCATCGCCGGTCAGCACCGGCCCGATCTGCGACTGGTCCAGCATGCGGATCGTGGGATCGACCACATCCAGCCCGTCGATCAGCGTCTTGTCCCAGTGGAAGATCGCGCCGTTATTGTGGAAGGCACCGCCGCCCTCGTATTGCCAGGACCCGGTCACACTGGCAATGCAGGTGGCGGCATGCATGTTTACCGCGCCGTTGCGGCTGCGTGCGAAACCATAGCCCAGACGGATGTAATGCCGCTTGGTTTCACCCAGCAGCCGCGCGAATGTCTCGATCTCGGCCACGCTCAAGCCGGTGATGGCCGCGGCCCATTCCGGCGTGCGGCTTTGCAGATGTGCTTCCAGTTCGGCCGGCACGTCGGTATGACGCGCCATGTAGTCGCGGTCGGCATAGCCGTCGCGGAACAGCACATGCATCACCGCGCAGGCCAGCGCACCGTCGGTACCCGGCCGCAGGATCAGGGCCATGTCGGCTTGCTGGGCGGTGGCATTGTTGTAGACGTCGACCACCACGATCTTGGCGCCGCGTTCCTTGCGGGCGCGGATCGCGTGGGTCATCACGTTCACCTGGGTATGCACGGCATTGGTGCCCCAGATCACGACGCAATCGCTTTTCGCCATCTCGCGCGGATCGGGACCGCTCAGATGCCCGGTGGCGGCGATGTAGCCGGCACGCGCCAACGTGACGCAGATGGTGGAATGCTGGCCGGAATAGCGTTTGGCATGTCGCAGACGGTTGATGCCGTCGCGCTGCACCAGGCCCATGGTGCCGGCATAGTAATAGGGCCAGACGGTTTCGCTGCCGTATTTCTTTTCCGCCGCCAGAAAGGCCTCGGCCGTACGGTCCAGCGCTTCGCTCCACGAAATCGGGGCGAACTGTCCCGAACCTTTGGGTCCAGTCCGCAGCAGCGGATGCAGCAGGCGCTGGGGGTGGTTGGCCCGCTCGGCATAGCGCGCCACCTTGGCGCAGATCACGCCGGCGGTGTAGCTGTTTGCTTCCGCGCCCCGCACCCGCCCGATCCTGCCGTCCGGCAAAAGGTCGATCTCCAGCGCGCAGGTGGAGGGACAATCATGCGGACAGGCGCTATAGCCGACGGACGGCTTGGCCGGGGCGAAGGGGGCATTCATCGCAATCGGGTCGGGCTCAGATCCTGCTCGGTCACGCCGAGATCAAGGATATCCTGCGGCAAAGTCCGGCCAGATGCCAGCGCTCCGGCCACCCGACTCATCGCCGCCGAGGTCTGGATACCATAGCCGCCTTGGGCGGCGAGCCAGAAAAACCCCGGCGCAGCGGGATCAAAGCCGGCCACGATGGTGCGATCGGCCACAAAGCTGCGCAGGCCAGCCCATTTCGCCGCCAGCCTTCGCACCTGCAGCGTGGTGGCGGTTTCCAGGCGGTCGATAGCAATGGCGAGATCCATCTCGTCGGGCTGGGCGTCACAGGGTTCCGAATCGGTCTCGTCGCAGGGCGACAGCAGGATGCGACCGGCATCAGGTTTGAAATACCAGTCCTCGTGGGCATCGATCACCATCGGCCAGCGGTGAATATCGGTGCCGGCCGGCGGATCGAAAGTCAGCGCCGTGCGACGCTTCGGTTTCAGGCCGATCGGCGCCACGCCGGCCATGCCTGCGATCACATCGGCCCAGGCGCCGGCGGCATTGACCACCACCGGCGCGCTGAAGCGGCCCTGTGTGGTTTCGACCTGCCAGTCAGCACCGGCACGCGAAACACCCTTCACCTCAGCATCCGTCACCATGCGGCCGCCGGCCGCCGTCATGCCGCGCAGAAATCCCCGATGCAGGGCATGGACCTCGATATCCATGGCATCGGGTTCATACAGCCCGCCGCCAGCGGCAGCTTCAGGCCGCATCACGGGCATGATCTCCATCACCTCGGCCGGTTTCAGGCGACGGACGCTGGGCACCAGCCTGTGCATGTCGGCAAAGGCTGCGTCCAGATGGGCGGCATTCTGCTCGCCGCCCGCATGGAGCGCACCGCGCGGCGTGAGGATTGCCACGTCGCTGAAGCCGGCCGGCGGGTGCATCAGGAAATCGCGGCTGGCCACCGTTAGCGCGCGGATCGGCGCATTGCCGTAGGTCTCGGCGAACAAAGCCGCCGAGCGGCCGGTGGTGTGATAACCTGGCTGGTTCTCGCGTTCCAGCAGAACGACGTTTCTGCCGTCGCGCGCCAGCGCATAGCCCGCTCCGGCGCCAGCAATTCCGCCGCCGATAATCACCACATCGCAACGCTCGTTCATCGCAATCCTCGCAGTCAGGGGGACCGCGGCGTTCTATGCGCCGTCGGCTCAACCCTGACTATAGTGACTGGCGATGCGGGCGACCAATGCCTTGACGGCATGGCGCGATGCTGTAGCCGTCAGACCCCGCCGAAGCAGAGGTATTTGATCTCCACAAAGCTGTCGATGCCGTATTTTGAGCCTTCGCGCCCCGTGCCGGACTCCTTTACGCCGCCGAATGGCGCCTCGGCAGTGGAGATCAGCCCTTCATTGATCCCGACGATGCCATATTCCAGCTTCTCGGCCACGCGCCACACCCGACCGATATCGCGGCTGTAGAAATAGGCGGCCAGGCCGTAAGGCGTATCATTCGCCAGGCGGATTGCCTCGGCTTCATCCTTGAAACGGAACAGCACGGCGACCGGGCCAAAAATTTCTTCCTGCGCACAGGCCATGTCGGTGGTTGCCTCGGTGATCACGCTGGGCTGATAGAAGGTGCCCCCCAACTCATGCTTTGCGCCGCCGACCAGAACTCTCGCGCCTTTCGCAGTGGCATCGGCCACCAGGCGCTCGACCTTGTCCAATGCATCCTGGTTGATCAGCGGGCCCTGGTTGACGCCATCGGTGAAACCCGGGCCGGTTTTCAGTTTTTTTACCGCCTCGGTCAGTTTGGCGGCGAAGGCATCGTAGACGCCGTCCTGCACGAACAGGCGGTTGGCGCAGACGCAGGTCTGGCCGGTGTTACGGTATTTCGAGACCATAGCGCCGGCAATGGCGGCATCGATATCGGCGTCGTCGAACACGATGAAGGGCGCATTGCCGCCAAGCTCCAGCGACAGTTTCTTCAACGTGTCGGCGCTCTGCCGCATCAGGATCTTGCCGACTTCCGTGGAGCCGGTGAAGGAGACCTTGCGCACTTTCGGGTTGGTGGTGAGTTCGATCCCCACGCCCGGACCATCCATGGTAGTGACGACGTTGAACACGCCTTTCGGGATGCCGGCCTCTTCCGCCAGCCGTGCCAGGGCCAGCGCACAGAGCGGCGTGTCCTCGGCCGGTTTCACCACCACGGGGCAACCGGCCGCAAGGGCCGGCGCCACCTTGCGGGTGATCATGGCGACCGGGAAATTCCAGGGCGTGATCGCAGCCACCACCCCGATCGGCTGCTTGATCACCACTATGCGCTTGTCGGGCGCATGGGCGGGGATCACGTCGCCATAGATCCGGCGGCCTTCCTCGGCAAACCATTCGACAAAGCTGGCACCGTAGGCTACCTCGCCCTTTGCTTCGGCCAAGGGCTTGCCCTGTTCCAGCGTCATCAACGCACCGAGATCATCCTGGTGCTGCAGGATCAGGTCATACCATTTGCGCAGCAGGGCGGCGCGCTGCTTGGCTGTCAGTCCTGCCCAGGCCGGCCAGGCAGCATGAGCAGCGTCGATGGCGCGCTTCGCCTCGGCACGGCCCATATCGGGCACTTCGGCGATCAGACTGCCATCGGCGGGGTTGGAGACCTTGAAGCTCTTGCCGCTGTCGGCATTCACCCAGGCGCCATCGATATAGGCCTGGCGCCGCAGCAGATCGGCATGTTTCAGATGGGTCACGGCAATCCTCCCTTTGGCATCCCGGACAGGTGGCCTGCCCGTTGCGAATGGCAGAGGATTCCCCAATCCGCCAGCTGTGGCAAGGCAGGCGCTATGCGCTTTCCGTGACCAGAACGGCAGCACCCTGCAGCCGACCAGCCCGCAGATCGTCCAGCGCCCGGTTGGCATCCCGCAGTGCATAGGGCACGGGGTGTGTACGCACGGGAATCAGAGGCGCCAGGGCCAGAAAATCGATGGCATCCTGCCGCGTGAGATTGGCGACCGATTTCACCATGCGTTCGCCCCACAGCAGACGATAGGGAAAAGCCGGGATATCGCTCATGTGGATACCGGCGCATATCACCTGGCCGCCCTTGCGCACGGCCTTCAGCGCCAGCGGCACCAGATCGCCAACTGGAGCGAAGATGATGGCGGCATCCAGTGGCTCCGGCGGCAAGACATCGGATGGCCCGGCCCAGGCCGCACCCAGGCGGCGGGCAAAATCCTGTGCCGCGGCGTCGCCCGGCCGGGTAAACGCGTAGACCCGCATGCCCTGCGCCACCGCCACCTGGATCAGGATATGTGCTGCCGCGCCAAAACCATATAACCCCAGCGCCGAGACCGCGCCCGCCATGCGATAGGCGCGATAGCCGATCAGGCCGGCACAGAGCAGCGGCGCAGCCTCGATATCGCTGATCCCATCGGGAATAGGGAAACAGTAGCGATGATCGACCACGATACGGTCGGCGTAACCGCCATCGACCTGATAGCCGGTGAAGCGTGCCTGGTCGCAGAGATTCTCTTCACCAGCGATGCAAAAGCGACAAGTGCCGCAACTCCAGCCCAGCCAGGGGATCCCAACACGCTCGCCAAGGGCAAATCCCGCCACCCCCTCGCCCAGCGCGATGACATGGCCGACGACCTCGTGTCCTGGCACCAGCGGGTATTTGGCATCGGGTAATTCGCCGTCTACGACATGCAGATCGGTGCGGCAGACGCCACAGGCATGCACGGCGACAACCACCTGACCGGGACCGGGTTGCGGCTCCGGCAGATCGGTCATCACCAAGGGCCGGCCAACGGCCCGCAGCATCATCGCCCGCATCACTGGCCTCCATTCCTGATATGCTAACGAGACCGAATGCCGGACGTTTTGACGCATATCAACCCGCCGTGACTGCAATTGTGGCAGCCTGCCACAGTTCCGAACGAGGAGAAGCGCCATGGCATTTCAGCTTCCGATCCCGACCTGGATCCTGGTCACCGATGCCAGTCAGGCCCATGTGTATGAAATCTCGATCCTGGCCGGACCGCTGCGAGCCGTGCCGGGTTATGACATGACCGCCGCCGATACGCACGGCTTCTCGCGCGACCTGAAAAGCGACAAGCCCGGTCGCGCCTTCGCCAGCACCGGGCAGCGGTCGGCCATGGAACCGCGCCACGATCCGCACCAGATGGCCGAGGACAAATTCGCCAAAAGCGTGGCCGAACGGCTTAACCATGCCTGCGAGGAGAAGCTGTTCGCCCAGCTGGTGGTGATCGCCCCACCCCGGATGCTTGGTGTGCTGCGGGATGAATTCAGCGCTGCCGTGCAGAAACTGGTGGCTGCCGAAATTCACAAGGATCTGGTAAAGGCCGACAACGCCGACATTCTGGCCCATGTCAAAGCGGAATTGAGCTGAGTTCCGCAGTGTCGATCAGCGACCTGATCTGGATCTTCTTTATCGGCATGGCTTTGCAGCCGATGCTGCGGCAGCGCATCCTGGTCATGATGCGAGCCCGCAAGACCATGCAACTGCAGCGCCAGCGCGGCAGCCAGGTCATCACCCTGGTGCACCGGCAGGAAACCATGCGCCTGCTGGGCTTCCCGCTGGTGCGTTACATCGATATCGACGATGCCGAGGACGTGATCCAGGTGATACGCGACACCGATCCGGACATGCCGATCGACATCATCCTGCACACGCCGGGCGGACTGGCCATCGCCACGCTGCAGATCGCTGCTGCCCTGCGCCGCCATGGCGGGCGGGTCACAGCCTTCGTGCCGCACCTGGCGATGTCGGGCGGCACGCTGATCGCGTTGGCCGCCGATAGTATTGTGATGGCGCCGCATGCGATGCTGGGGCCGATCGATCCGCAGGTGGGTGGCTTTCCGGCGGCCTCGGTCGCGCGGGTATTGCGCGACAAGCCGATGGCCGAGATCGATGACCAGACCGTAATCCTGGCCGATATCGGCGAGAAGGCAACGCGCCAGTTGCGCGCTGCTGCCACGCAACTGCTGGGACGTCATATGGATGCGGCCAGAGCGGCCGAACTGGCCGACCAGCTCAGCAAAGGGCAGTGGACCCACGATTACCCGATCACAGCCGACGAGGCCGCCAGCCTGGGCCTGCCGGTCAGCACGGACATGCCTGATGAAGTTGCCGAATTGATGACGCTGTATCCGCAGCCGGTGCGCGCCACGCCCAGCGTGGAATACGTGCCGGCCCCGCCGCGCCGCGAAGCCCCGCCGCGCTGAATCGGCGAGGGCGTCATGCCATACGCCAGCAATATCGATCTGCCGGATAACCTGCGCGACATTCTGCCCGCGCATGCGCAGGACATCTTCCGCGCGGTCTTCAATCATGCCTGGCAGGATCACCGTCATGATCCCGACCGCGAAGCCATTGCCCACCGCATCGCCTGGGCCGCCGTGAAGCGGCGTTACCGCAAGCAGCGCGATCGCTGGGTGGAAAAGGATTAGGCCGACAGACTCAAGCCGACAGGCGGCCGTCGTGCAGGGCATCCAGATCGAAGGGGAACACGATGCCGCGGTCGGGCGCGATCTGTTTGGCCTTCGCCTTGTCAGCATAATCCAGCCGCCCGAGCAAGTCGCGGATCAGGTTCAGCCGGGCCGTCGGCTTGTGGTTGGCCCGTACGATGGTCCATGGCGCCACGGCGCTGCTGGTCCGCGACAGCATGGCATCGCGGGCCTTGCTGTAATCCTTCCAGTGTTTCAGCGCCGCATTATCAATCGGGCTGATTTTCCACTGCTTCAGCGGGTCGCCTCGGCGGGATTGCAGGCGCTGTTTCTGCTCGTCCTTGTCGATATCGAGGTAGTATTTGAATAAGTGAATGCCGGAACGCACCAGCAGGTCCTCAAAAATCGGAACTGCGACAAGGAAATCCTCACAGTCCTGCCTGGTGCAGAAACCCATCACACGCTCGACGCCGGCGCGGTTATACCAACTGCGGTTAAACAGCACGATCTCGCCGCCTGCCGGGAGATGCGGCACATACCGCTGAAAATACCATTGGCTGCGTTCGCGGTCAGATGGTTTGCCCAGTGCGACGACGCGGGTCTCGCGTGGGCTCATATGCTCGGTGACGGCCTTGATCGTGCCATCCTTGCCCGCACCATCCCGCCCCTCCAGAACGATCAGCACCTTCTCTTCGTGCTTGATCAGATGGCGTTGCAGCTTGACCAGTTCGATCTGCAGGTCACGCAGGGCCGCACGATATTCGCCGTTATCCTTTGGCTTGGCCATGCCTAGGCCTCTGGCAGGGGAATGAACTCTGGATCGCCCGGCACCATGGTGAAACGGCCGCTCTTCCAGTCCGTCTTGGCCTGCTCGATCCGGTCTTTTGACGATGAAACGAAGTTCCACCACAGATACCGTTCGCCATCCAGCGGCGCGCCGCCCAGCAACATCAGCCGTGCCGGCCCCTGGGCTATGATGCGTGGCTGGCTGCCCGGCTTGAGCACGAGCATGCTGCCGGCTTCATAGCGCTCGCCATCCAGCACCACCATGCCGATGGCCACATAGACAGCCCGTTCCTCGTATTCCCCGGGCAGCGGCAACACCGCCTCGTCGTCGAGGACTACATCGAGATAAAACATTGGCGCAAAGGTCTGTACCGGCGACACAGCACCGAAGGCAGCCCCGGCGATCAGGCGCATGCGTGCACCGGACTGCTCCATCTCAGGCAGACTGGCGGCCGGGTGGTGACGGAAATCAGGTGCGGTTTCCTCGTGCGTCTGCGGCAGGGCCAGCCATGACTGGATGCCATGCAGGGCGCTTCCGCTGCGGCGCAGTTCATCGCGCGTGCGCTCGGAATGCACGATGCCGCGCCCGGCCACCATCCAGTTCACGTCGCCTGGACGGATCGGCTGCGTCACCCCAAGACTGTCGCGGTGCATGATCTCGCCCTCGAACAGGTAGGTGACGGTGGCCAGCCCGATATGGGGATGCGGGCGCACATCGAGGCCATGCCCGGGCGGGAAATCCGCTGGCCCCATGTGATCGAGAAAGACGAAAGGCCCGACATGGCGCCGCTTTGCGTAAGGCAGAATGCGCCGCACCATGAAACCCTCGCCCAGATCGCGGCTGCGCGGGGTGATGACAAGATCGATGGCTTCGGACATGGCGGCACCTCCGACGCCAGACTAGCGCGGGATGCCTTTTGGCCCAACCCTCTTGATGGGCTTAGTGACGGCCCAGGAAATAGTCGGGCAGGAACTGGGAGAAGGCCGGCACATAGGTGACCAGGAACAGTGCCGCGATCAGGGCGCCATAGAAAGGCCAGATGGTGCGCATCACCGTGCCGATGGAGACTCCGCCGATGGCGCAGCCGACGAACTGCGTGGTGCCGACGGGCGGGGTATTGAGACCGAGCGCGCAATTGATCAGCATCAGCATGCCGAACTGCACCGGACCCATGCCGTACTGCATGCAGATCGGCAGGAAAATCGGCGTGCAGATCAGGATGGTGGCCGCCATATCCAGGAAGGTGCCCAGCACGAACAGGATCACGTTGACCAGCAGGAAGATCATCCAGGGCGATGTCGTGATGCTGCTGAGCGCCTGGCCGGTCAGGTCGGCCACGCTGTAGAGGCTGATCAGGTAGCCAAAGGTGTTCGACACGCCGATCAGCAACAGCACAATGCCAGTGGTCTTGACCGCCTTGGCGGCGGCCTTGATCAGATGCTCCCATTTCAGCGAGCGGTACAGCAGGGTCGCCAGCAGGATCGCGTAGATCACCGCGATGGCAGCCGACTCCGTGGCGGTGAACACGCCGGAAAGAATGCCGGTGATGATGATCACCACGACAAACAGCCCGGGAATGGCAGCGGCCGCCGAACGCAGCACGGCCTGGCGGCCCGGAAACACACCTGCCGGATAACCGCGCCGAATCGCCACCAGATAGGCGGCCACCAGCATACAGATGGTGAGCAGCACGGCCGGGATCATGCCGGCCAGGATCAGCGCGGCAATCGAGACTTTGCCTCCAGCGGCCAGCGAATAGATGATCATGTTGTGGCTGGTCGGCATCAAGGCGCCAACCAGCGAGGCATGAGTGGTCACATTGACGGCGTAATCGGCGTCGTAACCCTCCTTCTTCATCATCGGGATCATTACCGCGCCCATGGCCGAGACATCGGCCACCGGAGAACCCGACACGCCGCCAAACAGCGTGCAGGCCACCACATTCGACATGCCGAGTCCGCCGCGGATATGCCCGATCAGGTTCTTGGCGAATTGCACGATGCGGTCAGCTACCCCGCCATAAAGCATCAATTCGCCGGCAAAGATGAAGAACGGGATCGCCAGAAACGAGAAGATGTTCATGCCGGCTGTCATCCGCTGGAATACCACGGCGAGCGGCAGACCCTCATAGAGGATGGTGGCGACGGCGGACAACCCGATGGAGAAAGCGACCGGTACGCCGAGAACGAGTAAGCCGAAGAAACTTACGGACAGGATGATCAATGCCATGAGGGGTGGACCTCTTCGCCCGCGATCAGGGCGAGAATATGCTCAAGCGAGAACAGGCCGATCAGGCCGCCGGCGATCGACAGCGGCAGATGGTTAAGCCCTTCGGGGAGGCCCAGGGTGGGAATCTTGTAGGCCATCACGGAATCGGCCAGCAGCCAGGCATTCCAGCCCATCACAAGGCCAAAGCAGGCGACCAGAACATGGATCAGGATTTCGACCCAGATGCGGTGCCGCTCAGGCAGCACCATGACCAGCACGGATTCAAGGCCTATATGGCCGGCATCCCGCACTCCGACTGCGGCGCCGAACATGGTGACATAGAGCACAAGCACCAGCGCCAGGCTTTCTGCCCAGGTTGGCGTGTCGTTCAGCACGTACCGTCCGAAAACCTGATAGGCGACCACGCCGACAATGCCGAGCAGTCCGGCAACGGCAACATACATGCAAAGCCGGGAGATCCAGGCGTTGATGGGGCTGAGCCAGCGCAGCATGGATACTCCCGGTTCTTGACGTTACAGGACCTGCGGGACGTCAGTTGGTTTCCTGAATGCGCTTCACCAGCGCCTGCAGCTTGGCATCGCCGGCGAATTTGGCATAGACCGGTTGCATCGCGTCCTGGAATGACTTCTTGTCCAGATCGCTGATGATCTTGGAACCGCCGGCCTCCACCGTCTTGCGCGAAGCCGCCTCGCGCTCGTCCCACAGCTTGCGCATGTAGGGTACCGATTCCTTGGCCGCCTTGCGGATCACGTCCTGCTCGTCCTTCGACAGGCTGTCCCATACCCGCTTGGAGAAAACCAGCAGTTCCGGCGCCATCGAATGTTCGGTCAGGCTGTACATCTGGGCCACTTCATAGTGCCGCGAGGAATCGTAGGACGGCCAGTTATTCTCGGCACCGTCCACCACGCCAGTCTTCAGCGCGGTATAAACCTCGGCATAGGGCAGCGGCGTGGCATTGGCACCAAGCGCCTGCATCATCGCCACCCACATGTCAGACTGCTGCACGCGGATCTTCATGCCCTTCATGTCGGCAACCGACCTGATCGGCTTCTTGGTGGTGTAGAAGCTGCGCGAGCCGCTGTCATAGAAGGCCAGGCCGACGAAGCCCTGCGACTCCAGCGATTTCAGGATCTCCTCGCCGATCGGGCCATCCAGCACGCGGCGCATGTGATCTTTCGACTTGAACACGAAAGGCAGCGCAGGAACGATGGTTTCCGGCACGATATTGTTGAATGGCGAGATGTTGACGCGCACCATGTCGAGCGCACCGAGCTTGGTCTGCTCGATCGTGTCCTTTTCCGAGCCCAGCGAGCTCTGGCCGAACACCTTCACCGAATGCTTGCCGCTGGTGCGCTCGTTGATCAGCTTGCCCATATAGGCCACCGCCTGAACGGTGGGATAGTCCATCGGATGGACATCCGCGGAGCGGAACTCTTTCGCCGTCGCCGCACCCGAAAGCGCCACCGCGACGGCCGCGCCAAGCAGGGCGCGCATAGCTGTTCTGGACTTCATATTTTTCCTCCCGTGATACAGGGCGTTTTTGCGGCCCGGCCGATTGAACGACATGGCTTAGTCGTCGTGACATCATACAACATGGGGGGATTTTTGAGTCAATCCTCCTTTGGCGGGGTTTTGATCAATTTTGCATCGCCACCTAGAAATTCTATATATATATATGATATATATCAAATATTTAATACAAAACAGATTTATGACCCCGTTCGTGCCTGTCATTCCGCTACTCGAACAACCTATCAGTTGTCATACAAGATAAAGGGTGCTAATCGTGACAATCATCCCCCGGCTGCTTGTTCGGCCATGGACCAGGAGACCAACCGGTGACGGCTCTGCGCCGACGCGAGACACTGACATCCCAGCTTGTCAGGACCCTGACAGAGCGCGTGGCGAAGGGCAGCCTCAAGCCTGGCGACAAACTGCCCAGCGAACAGGAACTGATCGAGGAATTCGGCGTCAGCCGCACGGTGGTGCGCGAGGCGATTTCGAGCCTGCGCGCCGCTGGTCTGGTCGCCACCCAGCAGGGCGTCGGCGCGTTCGTGCAGCCGGGCGCCAGCGCGCAACCCTTCCGCATCGATGAAACAAGCCTCGACCTGATCAAGGAAGTGATCAACGTGCTGGAGTTGCGCATCGGGCTGGAGGCCGAGGCCGCCGCCCTGGCCGCGCAGCGGCGCAAGCCAGAGCATGTGGAAGCAATGCGCCGGGCCCTGGATCTGATGGAAGCGGCGATCGAAGCGGCCGAGGATGCCGTGGCCCCTGATCTTGATTTTCATCAGACGATCGCCGAGGCAACGGGCAATACGCATTTCACCCATCTGTTCAGCTACCTGGGCGCTCTGATGATCCCGCGCGCCCGGGTGCAGACTTTCCGCTTCTTTGCTGATGACCGCAGCGAGTACCTGCGCCGGGTCAACCGTGAACATGAAGATATCTACCAGGCGATCCTGCGGCAGGATAGCGACGCCGCCCGCTCTGCCATGCGACTGCATCTGAGCAACAGCCGGGAACGCCTGCGCAAGGCGATGGAGCAATCCACCGCGGCAACCAGCATCTAGACCCATTATTTTCCTGAAGGTGAGAAGAGAATGGAACCGTATGTCCTGAAAGAGGCCATTTCCAGCGGCCTGCTTTCTTTCCCTGTAACCGATTTCGATACTGCCGGAAATTTCGAGCCGAAGGGCTATCGCCGCCGCTTGGAATGGCTGATGCCCTATGGCGCCACTGCCCTGTTTGCCGCGGGCGGTACCGGCGAGTTCTTTTCGCTGGCCCCGGAAGAATACAGCGATGTCATCCGCACCGCCGTTGAAACCTGCAAAGGCAGGGTGCCGATTCTGGCCGGCACCGGTTTCGGCACCCGGCAAGCCATCGCCTACGCGCAGGAGGCTGAACGCCTGGGTGCCGCCGGACTGCTAATCCTGCCGCATTATCTGGTGGAGGCCGATCAGGAGGGAATCAGCCGGCATATTGCCGCCATATGCAAATCAGTGAAGATCGGGGCCATCGTCTACAATCGCGGCGTCTGCCGCCTGGGCCCCGACGCACTGGCCCGCCTGGCCGAGCAATGCCCGAACCTGATCGGTTTCAAGGACGGCATCGGCGATCTGGAACTGATGGTGGCCATCCGGCGTAAGCTGGGCGACCGCTTTGCGTATCTGGGCGGCTTGCCAACGGCCGAATTCTTCGCCGCCCCCTACAAGGCGATGGGCGTGCCGGTCTACTCTTCGGCCGTGTTCAATTTCATCCCGAGAACCGCGATGGATTTCTATCGCGCCATTGCGAAGGATGACAGTGTCACCGCAACGCGGATTCTCGACGATTTCTTCATGCCCTATTCCCTGATTCGCAACCGCCGGCCGGGTTACGCAGTCAGCATCATCAAGGCGGGCGCCCGCCTGGTCGGCTATGATGCCGGACCAGTACGCACGCCGCTGGTGGATTGCAGCGAGGAAGAGCATGCCATGCTGAAGATACTGATCGACAAACTGGGTCCGCAATAACGGAGGCCGGCATGAAACGCGTTCTGCTCACCGGAGCCAGCGGCGGCGTCGGCACCCGCCTGCGTCAGTTGCTCAGGCCGATCTATCCCGATCTGCTCCTGAGCGACATCAAACCGCCATCCGACCTACGCCCGGACGAGACCTTCATCCAGGCGGATCTGGCCGATATGGCAGCCGTCGAGAAGATCTGCGACGGCATCGAGGGCATCGTCCATCTGGGCGGCTTTTCGGTGGAGGGCCCCTGGGAAACCATCCTGAACGCCAACATCATCGGCACCTACAACCTGTTCGAAGCCGCCCGTCGCAAGAGCGTGAAGCGCGTGGTCTTCGCATCATCGAATCATGTGATGGGCTTCTATCCGCGCAGCCGCAAAATCGGCATCGAAGCCGTGCCCAAACCCGACACCCGCTATGGCCTGAGCAAGCTGTTCGGCGAAGGCGTCGGTGCGCTCTACGCGCACAAGCATGGCATGGGCGTGCTCAGCATCCGTATCGGCAATTTTGGCGACAAACCGATCGACGAGCGACGGCTGGCGATCTGGCTGAAACCCGATGATCTGGTACAACTGATCCGCATTGGCCTGGAAAAACCGGACCTGGTCTATGAAGTGGTCTATGGCATGTCCGACAATAAACGGGCGTGGTGGGACAATGCCAATGCCCTGCGGCTTGGCTATCATCCAGCGGGGCAGTCGGAAGATTTCGCGGTCGAGGCGCTGGAAACGCAGAAGACACTGCCGAAAGATCCCATCGGCGATCATTTTCAGGGCGGCACGCCATTCTGCAGTCAGGAATTTGACGGCGATTTCGAGACCCTGAAGAAGCGGCTATAAGGATGCGGATCAAAAGCATAGATACCGTTACGCTGAAAATCCCCTTCGGCGACCTATACGATGGCCCACGAGCCAAACGCCGCGGCTGGACCGAATTCGACACATTGTTGGTGCGAGTCGAGACTGAAGACGGCATTGTCGGCTGGGGTGAGGCTTTCGCCTATAGCTGCGCTTCGGCTGTGCGCGCCGCCGTGATCGACATGGTGGCACCGCTGGCCATTGGACGGGATACGGCAGATATCCCGGGACTCAGCCGCGACCTGCAGAAGGAACTGCATATCTGGGGACGTTACGGCATCACCATCTTTGCGCTCTCCGGCCTTGATATCGCCCTGTGGGACATCGCCGGCAAACGCGCCGGTAAGAGCCTGTCCGCCCTGCTGGGGCGGCGGCGCGGGCAGGTGCAGGCCTATGCCAGCCTGGTACGCTATGGCGGCCCTGAGCCAGTCGCTGCGATGGCGCAGAAAGCCGTGGCGGAGGGCTATGAAGACGTTAAGCTGCACGAAATCGCCTATCAGGCCATCGCCGCGGCACGTACCGCCACTGGCCCGCGCATTCGCATCACCACCGATGTGAATTGCGGCTGGAGCCTGGCAGAAGCCGAATGCCTGCTGCCCAAGATGAAGGACCTTGACCTGTTCTGGGTCGAGGAGCCGGTTTTCCCGCCTGAGGACTACGAAACCCTGGCCTCCCTGCGGCGCCGGTTCGGCGTACCGCTTTCTGCCGGTGAGAATGCCTGCACCGCGATGGAATTCCGCCGTCTGATCGCCGCCCTGGATTACCCGCAGCCCAGCGTCACCAAGGTTGGGGGAATCAGTGAATTTCTGGCCGTGGCCAAGCTGGCGGATGTGGCTGGGAAACCCCTGATGCCGCATTCGCCCTATTTCGGCCCAGGCTACTGGGCCACCTTGCAGCTGGCCGCGCATCTGGACCATATCGGCTTGTTCGAGTTCCTCTATGTCCAGCCTGCAGCCTTCTGTGGCCGGGATATTCCATTGCCAAGCAATGGCCGGATCGCCATTCCCGATACGCCCGGCATTGGCTTTGAGCCAGACGAGGGCGTTCTAAACCGATACCGCGTCGCCTGACCGCCGGAGTGAACATGAGCTACACCCGCATCCTCACCGGCCCGAAGCCAAAACTGCAGATGCCTGCGGGCGCCTGCGACACTCATATTCATTTCTATGACAGCCGCTATGCCGCCCTGCCAGGTACGCCAACGCCGCCGGACGCCTCGGTGGCCGATTACCGGCAGGTGATGAACTGGCTGGGGATCGAACGCGTCGTGGTGGTGCAGCCAAACGCCTATGGCGACGACAACCGTCTGACCATGGCCGCCACCGCCGAACTGGGTCCCATCGCCCGCGCCGTTGTGGTGGTGAAACCCGGCGTGACTGATGCGGAACTGGAACGCCTGACCAGGGCGGGCGCGCGCGGCCTGCGCATCATGGCGCTGCTTGGCGGCACGCTGGGTCTGAATGTGGCCGAAGAGATGGCCGCCCGCGTGACATCGCATGGCTGGCATCTGCTGCTGCAGCTCGACGGCCGCGACCTGCCCCAGCATGAAGCGATGATCCGCCGCCTGCCCTGCAAGGTGGTGATCGATCATATCGGCAAATTCCTTGAGCCGGTGCCGGTGGAGCACCCCTCCTTCCAATGCCTGCAGCGGCTGGTCGATAGCGGCAATGTCTGGGTCAAGCTGGCGGCTGCTTACGAGACATCGAAAACCGGAAAGCCGAAATACGAGGATGTTGGCGTGCTGGCGAAAGCCCTGGTGAAGCAGGCACCGGAGCGCATGATCTGGGCCAGCAACTTCCCCCATGCCCAGGCGCATAAATTCGGGTATCCCGATGAGGCCGCCCTGCTTGATCTGATGCTGGACTGGGTGCCGAACGACGCCGATCGCCAGAAAATCTTCACCCGTAATCCGGCGGAATTATACGGCTTTTGAGGGTAATCGCTTATTTCGCTTGACCTTAGGCCGTATAAGGCCCATATACCGCCTGCCGTTTCGATGGCATTCGCGTTGTGGCCGCGTGAGCGGAGAGCAAATCTGGCTCTTTCGTCCTGCCCAACGCCTCGCACTCCCATTCACGACCCAGGTCACGCGGGGACGTTTTACCGGACCCGCGTCCGATCGCTGCGCTGCAGGCGAGTCCGCCTGGCGCCGTCGTGCGCTTACCCTTAAGGATTCCATTTTGACCAGCTTTACCGAACTCGGCCTCGACCAGGCCCTGCTCAATGCCCTGATTGCGGGCAAGTACACCCAGCCGACGCCGATCCAGACCCAGGCCATTCCGCCCGTGCTGGCGGGCCGTGACCTGCTGGGCATCGCCCAGACCGGCACCGGCAAGACGGCGGCCTTCGCGCTGCCGATCCTGCATCGCCTGGCCGCCAACAACCGCCGTCCGGCACCAAAAACCTGCCGCGCGCTGGTACTCAGCCCGACGCGCGAACTGGCTTCCCAGATCGCCGAAAAATTCCGCGCCTATGGCCGTGAGATGAAACTCTCGGTCACCGTCGTGTTCGGCGGCGTCGGCATGAACCCGCAGGTCCAGGCGCTGGCGCGCGGCGTTGACGTTCTGGTTGCCACCCCGGGCCGCCTGATCGATCACATGCAGCAGGGCACCCTGCGCCTCGACGCCGTCGAGACCGTGGTGCTGGATGAAGCCGACCAGATGCTGGACCTGGGCTTCGTGCATGCCATCAAGCGTATCGCGCAGGCCCTGCCCAAGCAGCGCCAAAGCCTGTTCTTCTCAGCCACAATGCCGCAGAACATCGCCCAGCTCGCCGCCGGCTTCCTGAAAGAACCCGTGCGCGTAGAAGTGACCCCGGCTGCCACCACGGTCGAGCGTATCGACCAGCAGGTGATCTTCATCGAAGCCGAACGCAAGCGTGCCCTGCTTGCCGAGATCATGGGCGATCCCTCCATCACCCGCGCGCTGGTTTTCACCCGCACCAAGCACGGTGCCGACCGTGTTGCACGGCATCTGACTAGCGGCGGCGTGCCGGCCAATGCCATCCATGGCAACAAGTCACAGAGCCAGCGCGAGCGCGCCTTGGCCGATTTCAAGGCCGGCCGCATCCGCGTCCTGGTTGCCACCGACATCGCCGCCCGCGGGATCGATGTCACCGGCGTCAGCCACGTGGTGAACTTCGAACTGCCGAATGTGCCGGAAAGCTATGTACACCGCATCGGCCGCACCGCGCGCGCCGGCAAGGACGGCATGGCAATTTCGCTCTGCGCCCAGGATGAGCGCGCCTACCTGCGCGACATCGAGAAGGTGACGCGCCAGCGCATCCCCTTTACCGACCGGCGCGGCGATGCCAAGCTGGCGGCCGCCACTGCTGCCGAACCCAAAGGTGAAGCACGGCCGCAGCATCATCAGCAACGCCCGCACGGCCACAATCACGCCGGCGGCCGCAAGGATGGCCAGCGTAATGACGGCCATCGCGGTCGTGGCGATCAGGGCCAGCCGCAGCAGAATCGCAAGCCCGGCGGCAAGCGCTTCGGCCGACCGCAGCAGCAGGGCGGTGGCCAGAACCGTGGCCAGCGCCAGGCTTCGCACTAATCGTTCCCGGAACCCGGGTAAAAGCGGCGCCTTCCGGCGCCGCTTTTTTTTATTGTCAGAATTTATGGCCGTCCTTTTCCATCTGGGCAAACACCTCTTCGGCCCAGTGGGTGGCGCTATTGCCCGCCGGCACGCCGCAATAAACGGCAGCCTGCTTGATCACCGCACGGATGTCATTTTTGGTCAGACCATTGTTGAAAGCGGCCTTCACGTGCAGCTTGAACTCATCGACGCGGTTAAGCGCGATCATCATCGACAGCACCATGCAGCTTCGCGTCTTGCGGTCCAGGGTCGGATCGGTCCAGATCTCGCCCCAGGCATAGCGGGTGATGAAATTCTGGAAGTCGCCGTTGAAGTCGTTGATCTTGGTGAGCGAGCGATCGACATGGGCATCGCCCAGCACCGCCCGCCGCACCGTCATGCCCGCGCCATAGCGTTCCTTGTCGTCCATTCCGATATCCTTTCGGTCAACCGGCCAGAAATCCGGTCAGCAACTTGGTGAATTCCTCGGCCCGCTCGACATTGGAAAGATGCGCGGCCGGCAATTCAGCATACCGCGCACCGGGGATGGCATCCGCCACAAAGCGGCCATCCTGTGGCGGAGTGGCCAGATCATGTGCACCAGAAATGACCAGCGTGGGCAGGCGAATGGCTGCGATTCCGTCGCGCTGATCCATGTCGCGCACGGCGGCGCAGGCGGCACAATACCCTTCCGGCGCGGTAGCCCGCAGCATGTCCGAGATTGTCTTCACCGCCCCGGGGTAGAGTTTGGCGAAATCCTCGGTGAACCAGCGCTGGATCACGCCATTGAGAATGGATGCCATGCCGCCTTCCCGCACCGCGGCGATGCGGGTATTCCAGACCTCGGGCGTACCGATCTTGGCGGCCGTGTTGCATAGCACGAGACGGCTGAACCGCTGCGGGGCATGGATACCCAGCCACATGCCGGTCATGCCCCCCATCGACAGGCCGCAGAACATTGCGCGCTCTATGCCCAGCCCATCCATCAGGGTCAGGACATCACGGCCGAGCCGGTCGACCTGATAGGGTTTAGTCGGCAGGCCGGACTGGCCATGCCCTCGGGTATCGTAGCGCAGCACGCGGCAATGCCGGATGAGCGCAGACATCTGTGGCTCCCACATGCCGAGATCGGTGCCAAGAGAATTGGACAACACCAGCACCGGCGCGTTTTCCGGTCCATCCAGCCGGTAATGCAGTTCGACGCCATCGTCGCAGGCAATAAACGGCATGCAGCCTCCTGTGTTGCCTGTTATTGCCGCCGGGCGGCCAGCACGCGATCGACCAGCGTCGCGGCAATGCCGGTGTAACCGAGCGGTTCAAAGAGCTGGTCCAGGGCTGCGACGCCGAGATGCTGGCTCACCACCGCATCCTCGGCCAGCACATCGCGCAGATGGCGCTTTTCGCTGACCGCCTGCTTCGAAGCGGCCTCGACGCGCTGATGCGCTGCCAGCCGCCCGATCTTAGCACCCAGCGCCATGGTCACGGCCTCGGCCATGATCAGGCCGTTGGTGGCATCGAGATTGGCGCGCATCCGCGTAGCATCGACTTCCAGCCCATCGATGGTATCGGCCATTTGCATCAGGGCACCGGCACTGAGCAGTACCAGTTCGGGCACCGTTTCCCATTCGGCATGCCAGCCGCCCAGGCCGCGCTCATGTTCCTGCGTCATGCCACTCAGCAGGCTGCCGGCCAGATGCGGCACCCGGGTCGCAGCAGCCAGCACAACCGCTGCCGTCACCGGATTGCGCTTGTGCGGCATGGTCGACGAACCGCCGCGCCCCTCGCCGGCCGGCTCGAAAGCTTCGCCCACGTCGGTCTGCATGAGTAGCGCGATGTCGCGCGCCATCTTGCCTAGGCTGCCGGTCAACAGGGCCAGAGCCATCGCCAGTTCCACGATGCGGTCGCGCGCGCCATGCCATGGCATGGCCGGCAGGCCGAGGTTGAGATCCTCTGCAAGTGCGTTCGCCACCTGCAGGCCCTTGTCGTCCAGCGCGGCCAACGTGCCGGCAGCTCCACCGAACTGCAGCACCAGTAGCCGGGGCTTGAGTTCGACCAATCGGGCGCGATGGCGTTCAATGGCATCCAGCCAGCCGGCAGCCTTCAGGCCGAAGGTGGTCGGCAGGGCATGCTGCAGCCAGGTGCGGGCCACCATCGGTGTCTGCCGGTGATTCGCGGCCAGCGCGGCCAGCGCGGAAGACAGCCGGCCCAGATCGGCCTCGATCAGGTTGAGGGCCTGCCGCAATTGCAGCACCAGCCCGGTATCCATGGCATCCTGGCTGGTGGCGCCCCAATGAACATAGCGTGCCGCTTCGCCATCCGCCTCGGCCACGCGGGCGGTCAGCATTTTCACCATCGGGATTGCGGTGTTGCCGGCTTTTGCGGCGGATCCGGCCAGGGCCGAGAGGTCGTAGTGTTTGGCATCGCAGGCCGCCACGATGGCGGCCACGGCGGCTTGGGGGATCACACCGGTCTTGGCCTCGGCCCGGGCCAGAGCCGCCTCGAAATCCAGCATGCCCTGCAGATGGGCATTGTCTGAAAACAGGGCGGAGATGGCCGTACCGGCAAAGAGAGGGGCGAAGAGGCCCCGGTCAGCTACCATTTAACAAGCTCCAGCAACCCGTAGGTCAGGACCGGAAAAACCAGCAGAAGGGCGACGCGCACCGCATCCGAGATCAGGAACGGCACCACACCGCGGAAAGTCTGCCGCATCGGCACGTCGCGCGCCAGCTTGTTGATGACAAAAACATTCATTCCCACCGGGGGTGTGATCAGCCCGACCTCCACCACGATCAGGATAAGGATGCCGAACCAGATCGCGGTCTGTTCGGGTGTGAGGCCGAAATCGAGGGCGAACACCGCCGGCAGGAAAATCGGCAGGGTCAGCAGGATCATGCTGAGCGAATCCATCAAGCACCCCAGGACCAGATAGACCAGCAGTATCATCAGCATGACCATCATCGGCGACAGTCCGCTGCGCCCGATCGCATCGGCCAGTTCCTGCGGCACGCCGCTGAGCGCCATGAAGGAATTGAATATCTCGGCACCGATCAGGATCATGAAAATCATGCCCGTGCTGATCGCCGTATCACGCAGGCATTCGATCAGGCCATCCAGGCGCAGGCCATTCATCATCACCGCGATCAACAAGGCACCAAGCGTGCCGAAAGCAGCGGCTTCGGTGGGCGTGAACACGCCGGAATAGATGCCTCCCAGCACAACCACAAACAACAGCACGATCGGCACCAGATCGCGCATGGCCCTCAGCCGTCCGGCCCAGTCGGTTCTCGGGCCCGCCGGGCCGGCCTTTGGGTTGATGCGCACATAGATCGCAATCGCGATCATGTAGCCGATGGTGGCCAGAATACCGGGCAGGAAAGCGGCAAAGAATAGCTTGGCGATATTCTGTTCGGCGAGGATGCAATAGACGATCAGTGGGATCGAGGGCGGGATCAGGATGCCCAGCGTGCCGCCGGCGGCGAGCGTGCCAGTCGCCAGGCTGCCCGCATAGCCGTAGCGCTTCATTTCCGGAAGCGCGACCTGTCCCATGGTGGCTGCCGTAGCCAGCGACGAGCCGCAGATGGCGCCAAACATGGCGCAGCCGCCGATCGCCGCCATGGAAAGGCCGCCCCGGACATGACCGATGAAAGCATTCGCGCCAGCAAACAGGGCGCGGCTGATTCCGGCCCGCGAGGCTATATAGCCCATCAGCAGAAAGAGCGGGATGACCGAGAAGCTCTCCGACGACAGGGTATAGAACGGCCCGGTCTTCAGCCGATTCAGGAAGGGCAGCCAGCCCGACAGCATGATATAGCCGCCAGCACCGGAGAGGATCATGGCGATGGCGATCGGTACGCGGATCACCATCAGGAAGATCATGACGCCGATGAACAGGACGCCAATGGCAAGACTTGTCATTCAATCACCTTCGCGGCACCGGCTGCATGACCGTCGGTCGCATCGCGCCAGGCTGCAATCAGGCTTGAAAATGCCAGCAGGATAAAGGACGGCACCACCACCACGAAGCCGATCCAGGTTGGCAGGCGCAGAACCATTGATTCGTCGTTGGCCGCTCGCAGTTCGAACCCCCCGATGCCCATGCGCCAAGCCAGTACGGCCGCAACCAGACCAACGCCAAGGCTGGCCAGGATATCGAGCCATTTCTTCACTGCCGGCGGCGCCGCTTCGGTGAAGACATCGACGATCACGTTGCCTTTGTGCAGCTGGCAATAGGGCAGGAACAGCGCGATGGCAGCCGCCATCAGCAGCCCGACGATCTCGATGTCGCCGGGAATCGGGGCATTGAGGAAATACCGCCCCAGCACGCTGACCACCGTGACAGTGGCTGCGGCCATCAGGATAAACCCGCCCGTCACCGCCAGCAGGGTGCAGAAGCGGTCAAACAGCGAAGGCGGCCGGATACCGGCCGCCTTCGCCTGCGCAGAGGCGTCAGTTGGTTTTTGCGCCATGCTTGTCGATCAGCGCCTGGGCCGCAGCAAGCAGCTTGGCACCATCCTTGCCTTGTTTGTTCATGTCTTCCACCCAGGCCGCTTGTACCGACTCGGCCAGTTTGCGCAGCTTCGCGGTTTCAGCATCCGGCATGGTGAGGATCTTGTTGCCGCGAGCCTTGGCGGCATCGAGACCGGGCTTCTCGACATCTTCCCAGGCCCTGCCGATCCGGCTGGTCATGGCCGAACCCGAGTTGGCATCGATCACCTTTTTCAGGTCGGCCGGCAACTCGTCATATTTCTTTTTGTTCATCGCGTACAGGAACACGGATGTATACAGGCCGCGCGGGCCCGCGATCTGGGTATGGTGATCGGTCAGTTCGTACAGGCGGAGCGACACGGTCACTTCCCAGGGCACGACCGTACCCTCGACAACGTTCTTTGAAAGCGCCTCCGGCGTCTGCGGCACCGGCATGAAAATCGGCGTCGCGCCATACTTCGCCAGCGCATCGCCCACCGGACGCGATGGGGCACGCAGCTTCATGCCCTTCAGATCATCCACGCTCTGCACGGCCTTGCCCTTGGTATGGATCACGCCGCGGGCATGGACATGGAACAGGAGCGGATGAACATCGGGGAATTCGGCCTTGGCATAAGTCTGGTAGAATTCCCAAGCCGCCTTGGTGGTCGCTTCGGCGTCATTGATCATGAAAGGCAGTTCGAAGACCGACATGATCGGGAAACGGCCTGGCGTGTAGCTGGGCAGCGTCCATACGACGTCGACGATGCCGTCTCGGACCTGGTCGTAAAGCTCGGGCGGCTTGCCGCCCAGCTGCATGGCCGGGAAAATCCGCGACTTGATCTTGCCCTGCGACTGCTCCTCGACAGCCTTGGCCCAGGGTTCGATCAGCACCTTCTGCGACGGCGCGCCGGCAGGGAGAAAATGCTGGATTTTCAGCTCGACCTGCGCGGCGGCGGGCGTGAAGGCCGCCGGCATCAGGAGTACGCCTGCCGCCATGCAGGTGGCCAGGGCAAGACGACGTTCAAGCATCGGGTTTCCTCCTCGTTTACGGCGCTTCCGGCGCCTTCGGTCAACAATCGAAAAAAACGGTTTCGTTCGGTCCCTGCATATGGATGTCCCAGCGATACTCGGCCTTGCCGTTCTGGCGCTGCGCGACCAAGGTCGGGCGGCGCTCGGCATCGTTTATCAGGCCAAGCACGGGATCGTCCGCATTGCCGGCTTCGTCGGAGAAGTAGATACGGGTGTAGAGATGCCGCAGCATGCCGCGCATGAACAGGCAGACCACGATATGCGGTGCCTGCAGGCTGTTGCCAGGTCCCGGCACGGCACCCGGCTTGATCGTGACAAAGCTGAATCGACCTTCCTTGTCGGTCGGCACACGGCCGAAACCGATAAACGCGCCATCCAGCGGCTTGTCCTGCGCATCGTCCGGATGAGCGTATTTGCCGTCGGCATTCGCCTGCCAGAATTCAAGCAGGGCATCCGGTACAGGCTCGCCCTCTCCATCAAGAACGCGGCCGGAGATCACGATCCTTTCGCCCCGGGAGGCATCCTTGGCGATATCCGGTCGGGTGATGACTGTCAGCCCCAGATGCAGATAAGGGCCGACGGTCTGAGAGGCGGTCGGGACAAGCGACATCTTACTGCTTCTCCATCGGCGTGGCGTCGCGGCCACGCAGCACGATATCCCAGCGATAGCCTAGCGCGAATTCCGGCACCGTTGTCTCCAGATCGAAAGCCGACACCATGCTGTCGCGCGCCCGCTGGTCGGTCACGCAGTTGAAGATCGGATCCAGCGGCAGCAAAGGATCGCCCGGAAAATACATCTGCGTTACCAGTCGCGTCATGAAACTGGGACCAAAGAGCGAAAGATGAATGTGCTGCGGCCGCCAGGCATTGTGGTGGTTGCGCCAGGGATAGGCGCCGGGCTTGATGGTGATGAAACGATAACGGCCCTCGTCGTCGGTGACGGTGCGGCCGTAACCGGTGAAATTCGGATCCAGCGGCGCGTCATGCTGATCGAGGGCATGGCGATAACGGCCGGTCGAGTTGGCCTGCCACAACTCGATCAGGGTGCGGGGCACCGGACGGCCATTCTCGTCAAGTACACGGCCCGAGAGGATGATCCGTTCGCCGATTGGTTCGCCGGCATGCTGCCTGGTCAGGTCGTTGTCGGTCGGACCGACCAGTTCATGCCCAAAAAGCGGGCCCGTGACTTCGGACAGCGTTTGCGGCAGCAGCACCAGGGGCTTGCTTGGAGCGCGCTTGATCGAGGAGTTGTATGGGGGATGCAGGTAATTCGGCTGCGTCCCGGCCGCCGGCCTCTTGTAGCCGATCAGGGCTGACATTGCGTTTTCTCCTCCCGCTTACGGCAATCGAACTTGAGGATCGCCGTCAACAGCGCCTTTTAGAAGCACGGTTGTTGAAAATTTCGATACTGACTTGACATAATGTGCGAACAGCGCACAATGATTTGTATATTTAACATTTCTACTGGATCACCCTCCCTTGTCAACTGCCATCAATGTGCGCGACTTCTCCACCTCGCTCGCTCGCGGATTGCGCGTCATCACCGCTTTCGATCGCGACCACGACGAAATGACGTTAAGCGAGGTCTCGCGGCGCGCCGACATGACCCGTGCCGCCGCGCGGCGTTATCTGCTCACGCTGTGCGAGCTTGGTTATGTCACCGGCGATGGGAAGTATTTCCGTCTGACGCCCCGCGTACTGGAACTGGGTTTTGCATTCCTCACCTCCATGCATATCTGGGAACGCGCCCAGCCCTTCATGGAACACCTGACCGAACAGGTGAACGAATCCTGTTCAATATCGGTGCTGGAGGGCAGCGACATCGTGTATGTCGCGCGCGTACCGACCAAGCGCATCATGTCGGTGGCTCTTGGCATCGGTACGCGGCTTCCCGCCTTCTGCACCTCGATGGGACGCGTGTTGCTGGCCGATTTGCGGCCCGCGGAACTGGAGAATTTCCTCGCGCAAACCCAATTCCAACCTTTGACGCCCCATACCATCACCGACCCTACCCTGCTGCGCGACCGGATCGCCGCCGTGCGGCAGAATGGTTTCGCGGTGGTCGACCAGGAACTGGAAATCGGACTGCGCTCGATTGCCGTGCCGATCCGCAACCAGTCAGGCCGCGTGCTGGCGGCGATGAATGTCAGCGGCCACGCCAGCCGCATCAGCGTGGAGGAGATGCAGCAGCGCTTCCTCTCGCCGCTGCTTTATGCCGCCGAGGGCATTCGCATGGCACTGGCCTGAGGCGGGTCAGCCGAATTTATCGCGGATGGCTGCCGGTACCGGCAGTGCTTTCAGTCGACCTGGCTTCTCAGGATGTTCGGCCGCCCAGACACGGCGCTCGTAACCATCAACGGCCAGTATCCCGGCATTGAACACCTTGTGGCTGACAATAAAGTATTTATCGGCCCATTCGGTGATCCCGCTATGCACTTCGATGACATCACCGAATTTCGACGGTGCGAGAAATTTTGCATTGGCCTCCGCGATGGGGATTCCCACCACGCCGTGATCGTCGAAAACCGTGCGCATATCGAGGCCGACGCTGTCCCACAGGTGCCGTGTGCCGGCATCGAACCAGGCGAAATAATTGGGATAGAATACGATCCGCGCCGGATCTGCATCGCCCCATTCGATGCTGACGCGGTGAACACTGATCTTCATGACTGCCCCCTGGCGTCGAATTTAGTTTTGAACAACAACAATAATAAGTGCTGATTTTCAAATATCCCGCATATTGATTGCCAGCCTCCTGGATATCTTTTAAATCCGGGACGGATACCCCCTGAATCGGACCGGCAGGATGGCAACGCGCAAACCCAAATCCGCAGTCGCGGCTGAGCCGGAATCGGCCGCCCGGATCCATCTTGGCGCCCTGGATGGCCTGCTAGGCTATCGCCTGCGCCGCGCGCAGCTGGCGGTTTTCCAGGATTTCATGACGACGATGAAGGATTATGACCTGCGGCCGGCGCAGTTTTCCGTGCTGGCCATCATCGCCGCCAATCCGGGACTGAAACAATCGCGGGTCAGCGAGGCATTGGGCATCAATCGCGCCAATTTCGTCGCGCTGCTGGATGAACTGGAACAGCGCAAGCTGGCGCGCCGGGCCACAGCCGCCGGCGACCGCCGATCGAATGCCCTCTACCTTACGCCGAAAGGCGAAAGCTTTCTGAACGAGGCCTGCGAGCATCTTCTGCGGGTACATGAGCGGCGCATCGAAGCCGCCCTTGGCAATGCGGACAAGCAGCTGCTGATTGACCTGCTGGATCGGCTTGCCGCGCTTTAAGTCGCGTGGCCTAGACCGTACTGGCCGCAGCCTCGGGATTCTCGACCAGCAATGCGATGCCCTGGCCACCGCCGATGCAGGCCGAGGCCACGCCGTACCGCAATCCGGATCGCCGCAATTCGCGCGCAACCGTCACCGCCAGCCGCACGCCGGTCGCCGCCAGCGGATGGCCAATGGCAATGGCGCCGCCATTCACGTTCAGCCTGTCGCGGGGAATCTCTAGCGCCCGCATGCAGGCCATGACCTGCGCGCCGAAGGCCTCGTTGATCTCGAACCGGTCGACCTGGCTCACATCGATTCCGGCCTTGGCACAGACGGCACGAATCGCGGGAACCGGTCCGATGCCCATGATCTCGGGCGGCACTCCGACGCTGGCACCGGCAATGATCCGGGCCAGGGGTACCTTGCCTTTACGGCGCAGATAGGCGCCGCTGGCGACCACGGCTGCTGCCGCGCCATCGACCACACCGGATGAATTTCCACCAGTCTGCACGCCGCCGAATGCCGGCCGGATCTTGGCCAGCGCTTCGACCGGCGATGGACGTACATGGGTGTCCTCCGTCACGTGTGGCGTCTTTCGGCCCAGTCTGACGCCGCGCGGATTATAGCCTTTCAACGCGAATTCCTCGCTGGCGACTGGCACGATCTCGTCGGTGAAAAAACCGTCCTCACGCGCCTTCAGCGCGCGGTCGAAGCTTTCGGCGGCATAGACATCCACTTCCTCGCGCGTGATCTGGTATTCGCGGGCCAGATTCTCGGCTGTGTCGCCCATCATGATGCCCGGCGCCGGATCGATCAGCGCTTCCCACAGAAAGTCCTTGAATTCGACCTGCCCCATGCGGAAGCCGTTGCGGTGGGTGTAGGAGGCCACGGGATTTCGGCTCATGGATTCGGCGCCAACCACCAGGCCGGTCTCGGCCTGGCCCAGACGGATCTGGCTGGCCGCCTGGATGATCGCCTCTATGCCGGTACCACAGACGCGCTGCACCAGATGTGCCGGCACGCCCACAGGCACGCCCGCATAAAGCCCTATGTGACGGGGCAGCATGTAAGCGTCGTAGGAAGCCTGCGCCATGCTGCCGGCAACCACAGTGTCGATCTCCTCGCCAGAGATCTCGGTTTTTTTCAATGCCTCTCGCGCAGCCTTGATGCCCAGGTCGATGGGTGAAACGTCTGCCAGCGGCCCCATATAGTCGGCAAACGGCGTACGCGCGCCGCCGGCCAGCCAGATATCGTCGAAATCAATGGTCAAGGCATGCGGCACGGGTGACATGGGGGCGGCTTCCTCTCCGTCGCTCTGTATATTGTTATTTTGACTTACCGACCTTGCCGGCGCGCTTTTCCATAAAATCGCGGATGCGGGTCTTGGCTTCCGCGTCGGCCTGGGCGATGGAGGAGATCATCGCCTCCATCATATAGCCGGCTTCGGGGGCGCTTTCGGCGATGCGCGGCAGGGCATGCATCACGGCAAAATTCGTCATTGGTGCGTTGCCGGCAATCCTGGCGGCCAGTTCCAGCGCCCTGGTCATGCCCTCGCCTTTTCCAACCAGATACTGGGACAGTCCGATGGCGTGGCCTTCGTCGGCGCTGTAGATGCGGCCGGTCAGCATCATGTCCATCATGCGGGCCACGCCGATCAGCTTCGGGATACGCACCGAGCCGCCGCCGCCCACAAATATGCCGCGTTGCCCCTCGGGCAGGGCATAAAACGCCGATGGTTCGGCAATGCGGATATGGGTGGAGGCCGCCAATTCCAGGCCGCCGCCGATCACTGCGCCATGCAGAACCGAGATCACCGGGACACGGCCGAACTGGATGTGGCGGAAGGCTTCATGCCACATCATTGAATGGCCGACGCCTTCGCTGGCCGAGAGTTCCTGCGTGGCCGAAAGGTCGAGCCCGGCCGAGAAATGTTCGCCCTCGCCATCCAGCACCACGGCCTTCACGCCTTCGGGGACCAGGGAGAAGAACCGCTGCAGGCCCAGCACGGTGGCGTTATCGAGCGCATTGCGCTTTTCCGAACGCTTCAGACGCAAAATGGCGATGTCGCCCCGCAACTCCACGCCGAGCGTGATGGGCAGGCCAAGAGTGGCTTCCAGGCTGCTGTCCGGGCCGGCTGGTTTCTCGACAGAAGTAAGGCGCATGACGGCTTTTTTGGTTAGGATGGATAATTGTTATGCAATATAACGATTATCCCGGCCATGGCAAGCGCACAGATTGTGCCGCGCCGGCTCCGCCATTCTGCCCGGAAAGCAAGATAGTCCTGATTTTTCAGAGAGATGGTGCCCCAGGCCGGACTTGAACCAGCACGCCCTTGCGGACAACAGATTTTGAGTCTGTCGCGTCTACCAATTCCACCACTGGGGCCAACAAACCGATCCGGTTTGCGGCGCGGATATTACCCAAGCAGCCGGCTTTCGCAACTGCCGGCCCGATGGGCGGGCTGTGTGGCTGGCAAATACCGCGTGCCTGCAACGGTTCGAGTTTTGCGCAAAAAAAAATCGATAATCGGCCAGCCTCCGATGTCGCGCGCAGCTTCTGCACGATATTCGCACGTCTGTGCGAAAAAGGCTTACCTTGGGCCCGGCGCCGGGTTAGATTGATATTGTTGGATATCCAATAAACACCCTGGGAGGGAATGTGGGCGCGCTCTCGGTCGTCTCGACCGCGGATGTGGCACCGGCGGAAAGGCTGGCGCTGTGGGGCGATTTCGTCTGGCGCCACATTGGCCGCCTTCAATCCGACACGTTTGGCGACAGCCGCTTCGATGGCCGTCTGGAAATCGGCGATCTCGGTGGTCTGAAATTGCTCGACATCACGGCCAGCCGGCATAGGGTGGTGCGCACCAACACCCTGATCCGCCAGGACGACCGAGGTTACGTGAAGATCGTAGCCCAGATCGAGGGTTCGGCCTGCTTCGAGCAGAATGGCCGCAAGGTTGTTTTGTCCCCCGGCGAATGGAGCATATACGATACCACCCGCTCCTACATCGTCTCCAACCCCGAGGCGATCAGGCAGCATGCGGTACTGCTGCCGCGCAGTCGCCTTACCCGCATGGGCCTTGATCTCGACAATCTGGTGGTCCGGCGGTTTTCCGGCCGCAGCGGCGTCGGACGTCTGACCTACGATCTTCTCGCCTCTGCCTTTGCGGAAATGCCTGTCGTCACCAGCAGAAGCAACGGCGATGACCTGGCAGAGACCATGTCGCACCTGGTTCGCCTTGCCGCGCTTGACCAGATGGGCACCAGTACGGAAGCCGCGCTGCATGAAACTGCCCGCGACCGCGTGAAGGCATACATTTCCACCCACTTGCATGATCCGATGCTGTCGCTGGATCGCATCGCCGCGGCGATTGGATGCTCCAAGCGCTATCTGCACAAGCTGTTTTCTGATGAGGAAGAAACCCTCAACAGCTATATCTGGCAGATGCGGCTGGAACGTATCCGGCAGGATTTGGCGCATCCCGGCCTGCGGGGCAAATCGATCACCGAAATCGCCTTTGCCTGGGGCTTCAATTCCTCGACCCACTTCAGCCGCAGCTTCCGCGAGCGTTATGGCGTAACCCCTCGCGACTATCGCGCCATGGCCCTGGGTGACGACAATTACTGGCTTCGCCTGGCCGACGCCGCCGAATAACACTCCCGGCCCGCCTACACACCCTTGTCATGCCGCCGCGCATGGACAAGTCCCCGGCCCTGCGGCATACACTCGGCCGGAACTGGCTGGAGCTCTGTCAAACCGTGTTTCGCAAACTTTACGACTGGACCATGCGCCAGGCGGCCCGCCCGAAAGCCCATCGGACACTCGCCGTCGTTTCCTTCATTGAAAGCTCGTTCTTTCCCATTCCTCCGGACGTAATGCTGATCCCGATGTGCCTGGCCAACCGCGACAAGGCCTGGCGTTATGCCATGATCTGTACGATCGCATCCGTATTGGGCGGCATTGCCGGCTATGCCATCGGCTACTTCCTGATCGAAACCGTGGGACAGGCCATCATCGATTTCTACGGTTATGCCGATAAGTGGGACGCCTTCGAGGCAGCCTACGAAAAATACGGCGCTGCGGTTGTGTTGCTGATGGGCTTCTCTCCCCTGCCCTACAAGGTGGCCACCATTGCCAGCGGCGCAACGCATTTCTCCTTTGCAGTATTCGTGATCTCATCCGTGGTTTCGCGCGGCGCACGGTTTTTCCTGGTAGCCGGTCTGTTGTGGAAATTCGGTCCGCCGATCCGGGACTTCATCGAACGGCGGCTGGTGATCCTGATGTGGATATTCGTCATCGGCTTGATCGGCGGCTTCGTCGTGATCAAGTATATGGTCTGAAGCCACGGGAAAGAGCATGCACAGCGCCGCCGCCAACAAACTGCTCGCGCCTGCCTACTCGGGACTGCTGATCGCGGTGGCCAGTGCGGCAACGCTTGGCATGGCTTTCGTCGCGCAATACGGCTTTGGCCTGGCGCCATGCGAATTGTGCCTTTGGCAGCGCTGGCCCTACGCGGCGGCCATCGTATTTGGTCTGGCCGCCCTGCTACTGCCGCGCCTGCGGATGGCCCTTCTGGTCCTGGCCAGCCTCAGCATCCTGATTGGCGGCGGGATCGGTGTGTTCCATGTTGGCGTCGAGGAGAAATGGTGGCAGGGGCTCACCAGTTGTGGTGGCGGCCCGACGCCCAACAGCATCGACGCCCTGCGGGCCCAGTTGCTGACCGCCCCGGTCGCCCGCTGCGACGAAGTGTCCTTCCGCTTCCTCGGCCTCTCCATGGCCGGCTGGAACGTGCTATGGTCGATCTGCCTCGTGATCTTTGGTGCCCTGGCGGCGAAGCGCGCCGGGCAGGAGAACAAGTGATGCCGTCGCCCTCACATGCAAAAAAAGCCCGACTGGCTGGCGACCCCGATCCGCGCCAGCTTCTGGAACGTATTCTGCGCGTCGACCATGCCGGCGAGTATGGCGCCAAGCGCATTTACGAAGGCCAGCTCGCCGTTCTGAAAACGGCGCCCTCGACCCCCACCATACGCCACATGGCCAAGCAGGAGCAGGAGCATCTAGATGCCTTCTCGCGCCTGCTGCCGCAGCGCCGGGTGCGCCCCACCCTGCTGTCTCCGCTCTGGCATGTCGGTGGGTTCGCCATGGGCGCCGCCACCGCGCTGATGGGCGAGAAGGCGGCCATGGCCTGCACCGAAGCCGTCGAGGAAGTGATCGACGCCCATTACACGCGGCAGATCGAGGCACTGGGCGAATCAGAGCCTGAACTGCGCGGGCTGATCGAGAAATTCCGCGCCGACGAGATCGAGCACCGCGACACCGCCCGCGCCGAGGGCGCGCAGGAGGCTCCGGGCTACGATTTTCTCTCAAAGGGTATCAAGGCGATCACACGCGGCGCCATCTGGCTGTCCGAACGGGTATAGCCGTCTTACGGCTCCAGCTCGCTATCCCAGTACAGGAAGTCGCGCCAGCTTTCATGCAGGTAGTTGGGCGGGAAAGCCCGGCCATTGCGCTGCAGTTCCTGCACGCTGGGTACATGGGGCCTGATACGCGGATGCATGTGGCAGTCGTCGGGCATGCGGCCGCCCTTGGCCAGATTGCAGGGCGCGCAGGCCGCCACCACATTGTCCCAGCGCGTGAGCCCGCCACGCGACCGCGGGATCACATGATCGAAGGTCAGTTCATGCCGGCTGCCGCAATACTGGCAGGAAAAGCGATCGCGCAGGAAAAGATTGAATCGCGTGAAAGCCGGCCGGCGGGCCGGTGCGATATAGCGCTTGAGCGCCACCACGCTTGGCAGGCGCATGCGGAAGCTGGGCGAACGGATCTCCTGATCGTATTCCGACAGGATGGTGACACGATCCATGCAGACCGCCTTGACCACTTCCTGCCACGGCCAGACCGAAAGCGGGAAATAGGACAGCGGCTGGTAATCCGCATTCAACACTAACGCTGGACAACTCTCAGGGTTCATTGCTTCCCCGGGCCCGGTTGCGTTGCACTGCATTACCATATGCGGGGTTACCGCATCATGACAACTACCTTATTTTGTAAGATCCCGGCGCCAGCCGGCCGGGACTATGCAACGCGCGCCAGCGTCTCGGCCAGAAAGGTCCCGCCAAGCCGCAAACCCTCCGGGTCGATGCCATGGCCAAGGCCCGGGCTGACATGGAATCGGGCCGGGCAATCGGCGGCGGCCAGCCCCTGGAGCGCGGAGAACATCGCCTCGATGGGGACGATATCGTCGGCATCGCCATGGATCAGCAGAATCGGCGGGCGGCCACGAATATCTTCGCGCAGGCGATCACCCAGCAGGGCACCGGAATAGCCAAGGATAGCGGCCGGCGCAGGTTCGCGCCGCAGCCCGACATGCAACGCCATCATGGTGCCCTGGCTGAAACCGACCAATGCCAGCCGATCCCCGGCCAGACCATGATGCTTGAGTTCGGCATCGAGAAACGCATCCAGTTGTGGCGCCACCTCCTCTGCGGCGGCCTGCATGGCTGCGTAAATCTGCGCGGCATGGTGAGGATCGCGGCGCAACAGCTCGGGATCGTAACTATCGAGGCCAAACCACTGCCGTCCGCCACCCAACCCGGGGGGAAAACCGAAGATGCGGCCCGGAGCATGGGGCGCGACAAAGGCTACCTGCGGCAGCAGGCGCTGCCATTGTGCGCCCAGTTCGATCAGGTCGTTGCCATCGGCGCCATAACCATGCAGCAACACGACGAGATGTCGGGCATCGCCCTGCAATGGCTTGAGTCTGGGTCCATCGATCATGGCTTGGTTCCGTCCGCCGCCTGATCCGTCGTCAGGCGATTCTGCGTCGCCCCATAATAACGCCAGAGCAGGCGCGCGGCGACGCCGCGATGCGGGCGCCAGGCCTCTGCCATGGCATCCATCGTCTTCACATCCGGCCGCGCCGGAAGTTCGAACAGGCGTTTCACGGCTTCCTGCAAGGCCACGTCATGTGCCGGCCAGATATCCTCGCGATCAAGCGCGAACATCAGGAAGATTTCGGCCGTCCAGCGACCGATGCCCTTGACCTCTGTCAACATCGCAATGGCGGCATGGTCATCCAGTTTCGGCAGAATGCTCAGATCAAGCGCGCCTGACTTCACGGCACGGGCCATGTTACGCAGATAAGCGGCCTTGGGCCGGCTCAGGCCGCAGGCGCGCAGGCGGGGCTCGCTCAGCCTGAGCAGCCGTTCCGGGCTGAAGACGCCGTTGGCGCGCCCCTGAACGGTCGCCTCCAACCGCCCCCAGATGGTATTGGCCGCGGCGACTGAAATCTGCTGTTCGACCACGATCCGGCAGAGATTGGGGAAATCCGCCGGCCGGCGCCGGTCAGGGATGCAGCCCACCAGATCAAGCGCCCGGGCAAACCGCGCATTCCGGACGCAAAGTTCCGCCAGCGCCCTCTGCGTGCGCTTGCGGTTATCGGGCTTTGTCTTTGACGGCGGCTTTGCCATAACTGTCTCAGCGAATCCTTCTGCATACTCTGGCCGATGCCCTCCCCCGTTGTCACCCGCTGCGCACCCAGTCCGACCGGACATCTGCACCTCGGCCATGCCTATGCCGCCGGGATTGCCTGGATGCGCGCCCAGCAGGCCGGCGGCCGTTTCCTGCTGCGCATCGAGGATATCGATCTCACCCGCTGTCGTCCGGAATTCACCGACGCGATCTTCGATGATCTGGCGTGGCTCGGCCTGACCTGGGAGCAGCCCGTGCGGCGCCAATCCGAGCATTTCGCCGAGTATCGCCATGCGCTGGACATGCTGCAGGACCAGGGGCTGCTCTATCCCTGCTTCTGCACGCGCAAGCAGATTGCCGCCGAAATTGCCGCGTCGGGTCAGGCGCCCCATGGCTTCGAAGGCGCCATCTACCCCGGCACCTGCCGCCATCTGAGCCGCAGCGAACGGCTGGATCGCATGGCGAGTGGCGAGCCCTATGCATTGCGTCTCGACCTGCCGGCGGCCTGCCGCCTGGTCAGCGGCTGGCCGCTCCGCTGGCATGACGAAACATCCGGCCATCAGACCGTGACGCAGGATCTTCTGCTGCAGGGTTTTGGCGATGTCGTGCTGGCGCGGAAGGAAACGCCGGCCAGTTATCACCTATGCGTCACTCATGATGACGCGCTCCAGGGCGTCACCCTGGTGACGCGCGGCCGGGATCTTTTTCACGCCACGCATCTGCATCGCTTGCTGCAGGCCCTGTTCGGCTGGCCGGTGCCGGCTTACGCCCATCATCGCCTGCTGACCGACGAGAGCGGCGAGCGCCTGGCCAAGCGCAAGGATGCGAAGCCCCTGCGCGAACTCCGCGGCGCCGGCCTGTCTCCGGCCGAGGTCTGGCGCATGGCCGGACTCGCCCCCTTCCCGCTTACTGACCGATCAGCGGCGGCCAAGCGGGATGGCGTAGGTGACGAATAGCGTTTCGACGCCCGGATTGCTGTCGTAGATGCTGGCATTCGATATGTGGCTGAAGCCAACACCCAGCCGACCGCGATTGTCGAAGCGATAGCTGAGTTCAAGCTGGGACTTGAATTCGATGGCGCCGCCGAGATCCTTACCGTCGCCCCGGCGATAGACACCCGGAGCGAAACTTGGCGTCAGAACCCAGCGCCGGCCGAGATACACATCGACCAGCACACCTGCATAGCCGTATGCCGCCTCTTCATGGGTGGCCATGGCGCCTACGAACGGCTTGAATATCCATATTTTCTTATCGTGGCGATATTCCAGACGGCCCTCGAAGGCCTCCTTGTCGTCCAGAACGTCGTGATAGCCGGCGCTGATTGCCAGGAAGGCCGGGTCGTCTCCGCCCTTGACCGTCTGGGCGACAGCCGCCTGTCCCAGCATCGTCACGGCGACCATCGCCGCAACGGCGCAAAAATGCCTGCTGCTCCGCATCTGCCTTACCCCCCATATCGCCGTCGACTTCGAGTCTTTTTGGCGATTTCCCCATAAATTCCAGTCTGATACTAGTCGACCCAAGATTGGGCGCAAGGGCCCGCATTTGAAAGTCAGGCCGCCATTGGCTCCATTCTTGCCACATTTTGCCGGCAATGAAGATTCATGCGATTCCTGCGCCGCCTTTGTCTGGGTCTGTGTCTTGCCGTTCTGGCCCTGCCTTTTGCTTATGGGACTGCCGCCCTCGTCCTGGGCATGACCCCCGCACCGCACCGCGACCCGTTGCCCGAGCAGGCCCGGATTCCGGTGTATCTGATCTCTAATGGCTGGCACGTCTGGCTCGCGCTGCCGCTGGACCATGAAGCCGGCCTGCCTGGGGGAAAGACCTGGCAGGGATGGCTTGGAAATGATCCTGCCATGGCTGCCTCGGGGGAGCCTCAGGCCGCCTACGTCGCCTTCGGTTGGGGCGACAGGGCCTTCTACCTCGCCACCCGGAGGCCGGCCGATCTACGCCCCGATCTGGCCATCGGCGCTCTTTTGGGGCGCGGGCCGGCCGCGATGCATGTGATGCATATCCCCCGGCCCGACGCCGCCGACCCGGACCAGCCAGGCGCCAACCGGGTCCGCCGCCTGGATATCGACACGCTGCAGTATCATGCCCTGGCCGCATATATCCGCAGCGGTTTTGAACTGGGGCCGGATGACGGGCCGCGGCGCATAGCCGGGGCCGGTTTCAGCGGGAACGACGCCTTTTACGAGGCGGTAGGCCGCTACAGCCCGATCCGCACCTGTAACGAATGGATCGGCGCCGGCTTGCGGGCTGCCGGCCTGCCGGCAGGCTGGTGGACCCCCTTCCCCTTCGGACTGATGAATCGGGCCTGAAATGCCCATGTTTACGGCTAGGAAACGGCCGGGCTCGCCTTGCGACTCAGGCCCAAAGGGGCTAAACCCAGCCCCGAAAAAAGAACGGTTCCGGGCGCCCGGCGCCCACCCGCTCGCCACGCCATCCCATCGGAGAACAAGACCATGACGGTACGGGTTGCGATTAACGGTTTTGGCCGCATCGGCCGCAACGTGCTGCGCGCCATCATCGAAAACGGCCGCACGGACATCGAGGTGGTGGGCATCAACGACCTCGGACCGGTCGAAACCAACGCCCACCTGTTCCGCTATGACAGCGTGCATGGCCGTTTCAACGGCGAGGTCAAGACCAAGGCCGATGCCATCGACGTGGGCCGCGGCTGGATCAAGGTGACCGCCGAGCGCGATCCGGCCAAGCTGCCGTGGAAGGAACTGAACGTCGATATTGCCATGGAATGCACCGGCATCTTCACCGACAAGGAGAAGGCTGCCCTGCACCTGACGGCTGGCGCAAAGAAGGTGCTGGTCTCGGCACCGGCCACCAATGCCGACCTGACCGTCGTCTACGGCGTGAACCACGACAAGCTGAAGGCCGAGCACACCGTGGTGTCGAATGCTTCCTGCACCACCAACTGCCTCGCCCCTGTCGCCTGGGTGCTGAACGAGACCGTCGGCATCGAAAAGGGCTACATGACGACGATCCATGCCTATACCGGCGACCAGCCGACGCTGGACACCATGCACAAGGATCTTTATCGCGCCCGCGCCGCGGCGCTGTCGATGATCCCGACCACCACCGGTGCCGCCAAAGCCGTCGGTCTGGTGCTGCCGGAACTGAAGGGCAAGCTGGACGGCACCGCAATCCGCGTGCCGACCCCGAATGTGTCGCTGATCGATTTCAAGTTCATCGCCAAGCGCAACACCACGGTTGAAGAAATCAACGAAGCGATGAAGAAGGCGGCGAACGGCAAGCTGAAGGGCATCCTCGGCATCAATGAGGCCCCCCTGGTCTCCAGCGACTTCAACCATAACCCGGCCAGCTCGACCTTCGACGTCAAGCAGACCCAGGTGATGGAAGGCAATCTGGTGCGTGTGCTGTCGTGGTACGACAACGAGTGGGGCTTCTCCAATCGCATGTCCGACACCGCGGTGGCGATGGCGAAACTCTGAGGCCCAGGCCGGAGCCCGTACCATGAATCGTTTCCGCACGCTCGACGAGGTCGATGTTGCCGGCAAAACGGTGCTGACCCGCGTTGATCTCAACGTTCCGATGAAGGATGGCCGGATCACCGACGATCTGCGCATCAGCCGCATCCTGCCCACGCTGCACGAATTGTCGCGCAAGGGCGCCAAGGTCGTGGTGCTGTCGCATTTCGGCCGGCCGGATGGCAAGCCGGTGCCGGATATGTCGCTCAAGCCGGTGGCCGCCGCCCTGGCCACCGCATTGGGCGCGCCGGTCGGCTTCGCCGAGGACTGCATTGGCGACACCGCCAAGGCCGCAATCGACAAGCTGAAGCCCGGCGGCGTCGTACTGCTGGAAAACACCCGCTTCCACGCGGCGGAAGAGAAGAACGACAGCGCGTTTGCCAAGTCGATGGCGGCGCTGGGCGAGATCTACGTCAACGACGCCTTCTCCTGCGCCCATCGCGCCCATGTCTCGACCGAGGCGCTGGCGCATCTTCTGCCGGCCTATGCCGGCCGCAACATGGAAGTGGAGCTCAAGCATCTCGAAGCCGCCCTTGTGGCGCCCGAGAAGCCGGTGGCGGCCGTGATCGGCGGCGCCAAGGTGTCGACCAAGCTGGAACTGCTGGGCAACCTGCTGGGCAAGGTCGACAAGATCATCATCGGCGGCGGCATGGCGAACACCTTCCTGTTCGCGCAGGGCCGCGAAGTGGGCAAAAGCCTGTGCGAGAAGAACATGGCCGACACCGCACGCGACATCCTGCGCGATGCGGTGGCCCGCGGCTGCGCCGTGATCCTGCCCGACGACGTTGTGGTCGCCCGCGAATTCAAGGCCGGCGCGCCCAGCAAGGTGGTGGCATCCGACCGCTGCCCGGCCGACCAGATGATCCTGGATATCGGCCCGGTCGCAGCCGCCCGCCTGGGCACCATCCTGGCCGATTGCCACACCCTGGTTTGGAACGGCCCGCTCGGCGCCTTCGAAACCCCGCCCTTCGATGCCGGCACCGTGACGGTGGCGCGCACGGCGGCGGCGCTGACGGCCTCAGGCCGCCTGCTTAGCGTGGCGGGTGGCGGCGATACCGTAGCGGCCCTGCGCCATGCCGGCGTGGCGGAGGAGTTTTCCTACGTTTCCACCGCCGGCGGCGCCTTCCTGGAATGGCTGGAAGGCAAGGAACTGCCGGGCGTGGCCGCGCTGACGGCGAAGTGACTGCATGTTTAGAGTCCCCGGCATCCGGGAAATCGAAAGAAGCTTTTGGGAGCTGACAAAATGAACCTCACCGAACTCAACAAGATCGCCAAGGGCATGGTTGCCACCGGCAAGGGCATCCTGGCCGCCGATGAGAGCACCGGCACCATCGAGAAGCGCTTTGCCAGCATCAACGTAGCCTCCACCGAGGACAATCGCCGCGATTACCGCGAAATGCTGTTCACCACGCCGGGCGCCGAGCAGTACATCTCAGGCGTCATCCTCTACGACGAGACCCTGCGGCAGAAGGCCAAGGACGGCACTCCGCTGGTCGACATCCTGAACAAGCGCGGCATCATCCCCGGCATCAAGGTCGACAAGGGTGTGCAGACCCTGCCCGGCAGCGATGGCGAAAAGATTACCGAGGGCCTCGACGGCTTGGCCAAGCGCATGGCGGAATACCATCAGCTTGGCGCGCGTTTCGCCAAGTGGCGCGCCGTGCTCAACATCGATGCCGCCACCGGCAAGCCGAGCCGCCAGTGCCTGGTTGCCAATGCCGAGGCGCTGGCCCGTTATGCCGGCATCTGCCAGGCCGCCAACATCGTGCCGATCGTCGAGCCGGAAATCCTGATGGATGGCGCCCACGATCTGGCCACCAGCTTCGCCGCCACCGAACGCACCCTGCACACGGTGTTCGAACAGTTGGCCCTGCACAACGTTGCCTTCGAGGGCATGATCCTGAAGCCGAACATGGTGATCCAGGGCGAGCAGGCCAAGGTACGCGCCAGCGTGGACGAAGTGGCCGACGCCACCGTGAAGGTGCTGCTGCGCTGCGTGCCGGCAGCCGTGCCCGGTATCGCCTTCCTCTCGGGCGGCCAGTCCGACGAGGATGCCTCGGCCCATCTGGGCGCCATGAATGCGCGCCATCCGAACCTGCCCTGGAAGCTGACCTTCTCCTATGGCCGCGCCCTGCAGGCCCTGCCGCTGAAGCTGTGGGGCGGCAAGGCCGCCAATATACCGAACGCCCAGAAGGGCTATTTGCACCGCGCCAAGCTGAACGGCCTGGCGGCCGTGGGTAAGTACGATCCGAAGCTGGAGCAGGAATTCAAGGCGGCCTGAAACTACGCCTGAGCAGCCCAAACAGACGGCCCCGGCATTACTGCCGGGGCCGTTTTCGTTTCGGGGTCTGAGTTGGGGAACTACGCAGCCTTGGGCTGGGCATCAATCACGGTGGCCCCGACCACATTGGCGTTGATCGGGATCTGGCGCGGCTTCTTGGCTTCGGGCACCTCGCGCTTCAGCGCGATATGCAGCAGGCCGTCATTCAACTCGGCGCCGACCACCTTGACCGTGTCGGCCAGCTCAAAGCGGCGCTCAAAGGCACGGCGGGCAATGCCGCGATGCAGGTAGGTCACTTCGCCATCGGCGGGCTGCTCGGCCGCCTTGCCGGTGATCAGAAGGCTGTTTTCCTTCACCGTGACCTCGAGTTCCTCGGGCTTGAAGCCGGCCACCGCCATGGTGATGCGATAGGCGTCTTCGCCGCGTTTCTCGATATTGTAGGGCGGATAGCTGGCCGTCGCCTCGTCGACGCGACTGGCCAGTTCGAACAGGCGGTTTACATGGTCGAAACCGACGCTGGAGCGGAGCAGCGGGGCAAAATCAAAAGCACGCATGGTGTCATCCTCCTGGAGCGATGAATCCGTTTCACGATCCGCGTATCTGCCGGATCGCCGTGAAGGCCGGGCCCCAGCGGGCACCCGGCTTGGCTTGGATGTAGGAAGGGCCCGTTCAGGCTTCAAGAGGGGGCAGCCCCCCTGAATCAGGGCTGCCCGATGGTGATCGGGTACCACTTGAATTCGGTCAGGGCACGCCCGCGCAGGATATCGACGACATGCTTTGGCCCGACGAATTCGGGGGCGAGGTTAATCCCCTGGGCCGCCAGCACGACAGTGGAATTCTTGAAAAGCGGCTTCATGGCCGCCAGCGACCGGGCGGCCATCTCGTCGGTCGCGATGGCCGCATAGGAAACGTAGATGACGGTAATGATCTCGTTGCCGAGCTTGATCGAAGCGGATTGATAGACTTGGGCCATCGGCGCGGCTCTCGTTGCCCTTGTGCGCGCTGTTCAGCTTTTCAGGGATAGCAGCGGCTTCGTTAAAGAAGGATGAGGGCGGTTTCCGGCTTCAGACAACAAAAAAGCGGCCCAGGAGGGCCGCTTCCTGCGCCGGGCCATACACCCGGCAGAAAATCCGTCTGCGGTTTACTTCTTAAGGCCGAAATTGCCGAACTTCTTCTTGAACTTGGCCACCTGACCACCCGACTCGTTCAGACGGGCCGGGCCGCCGGTCCAGGCCGGATGCGAGCTCGAGTCGATATCGAGCATCATGGTATCGCCGGGTTTGCCCCAGGTCGAACGGGTGGTGTAGACGGTCCCGTCGGTCATCTGGACCTTGATCTCGTGGTAGTCCGGATGGATATCGGCCTTCATGACTGCTCTCCTGGGCCAGCCTGGGTATTGATCCGCCAGAAGCCCGTAAAATTTGCTCAATGGGCCGGCGTTATAGCCACAACCACCCCCTGCCGCAAGGGTGAAAACCGTGATCGCGCCGCAGACCTGCAAGTCATTGATTAAAATATACTAATTTCGCACAAGCCCGCGCCTCCACCGCTCGTAGGGGACGGAGTCCGTCAAATCCAGCCCGAGCTTGTCGAGTCCATCCAGGATCGGAATGAACCCGTTCAGGCTGGTATTCCGCTGGGTGCTATCTGAAGCCCAGCCGATCACTGCGATACCAACCACATTCCCCTGCCGGTCAAGCAAAGGGCCGCCGCTATTGCCGCCATGGATAGGAACATCCGCTTGAATCAGTTCGTAGGGCTGTCCCGGCGGTCGAGCCGGCCGCCAGGCGCTGACCACGCCGCGGGTGACCGTCCAGGCCAAGGTGGTCATCTGCGGCGCCCCGATCGCATAAACCTCCTCAGCGACCCGGGCCGGGTTTTCACGGATCGGCAGCATCGGGTAGCCACTGCCCTCCAACTTGAGCAAGGCAACATCCCGGGCTTCATGCCGGCGCAGCACCTCGGCAATAAGAGTACGGCCAGATATCAACCGAACCCTTACAAACCGCTGGCCACCCACCACATGCTGGTTGGTCAACACCAGACCGTCTTCGGAAATCAAGAATCCGGAGCCATGTCCGCCTTCGCCCACTTCAATCAGTACCGTCGCGGCCCGAACTTGATCGATATGCCTGTCGATCGGCTGAGCCGATAATGTCTGGCGCAACAATGGGCGGCGGGGCATAGCAATTCCCGTATCGCCTGCCGTGGTTTCGCGCTGTGGGCTCTGCGACACCATGGCGCGCAAACTGGGATCGGCCGCCACCTTGTTGGCAGTGTCGGCAAAAGCATGTTGCACGAACAAATCGTAGTCACCGGGCAAAGGAGTCTTGCTTTCGAACACGCCCTCGACATCCCGCTGCCACACGACCTGACGGCGCAGCGGATCGTAGATCTGCCAATTGACGGTTACGCGCAGCGTACCCGATAGGTTGCCATCAGGCACGCCGGACCATGAATCGACATGCCGGCAGAAATCGCCACTGACATTGCTGATGCTGGCGCCAGCGAGGAAATCGGGCTGATCGCGCTGACCGGTTTCGAACAGCGCGTTCGGGTTGCCGACAACGCGATAGCCATGCCCGTCAAATACCCGATAGAAGATGTCGTTGTAGGCAACGGCATTCAGCAGTTTGCGATCGCTGTCATAGTGCAGCTTGCTGTTGTAGTAGCAGGTCAGAGGCTTGAACTTCGCCTCGGCGATCACCGCGCCACGCGGCACCGTTGTCTGTACTCGGCTGAATCCAATTGGACGCATATCGGGCTTGATGCCGCCACTGGCCTTTGCAGGCTCGATCACTGTGCCGTCGGCCTGGATCACCGCCCTGGCCTCTATAACCGGCGGCGCCGTCGCTACGCTGCGACAGTTTGCGCAAAACAACGCAGCACCCAGCATCACAACGAGCCGCCACATGGCACCCCCGCACCGCTTTTTCGATCCATTTGATTCCTACATGCGCAGTTTGAGAACATAAAGCGAAATATAATCGATCATAAAAAGTACATACGCTAACATGCAGACCGGAGGGCTTCTGTATCGACCTGTCGCGTTGTGACACAAGGGTGCGGCGGCTATAACCACCGCAGATTCCTTACAAGACGAAATTATGCCGCTAGCCGATCACAATCCTAAGCGCCTTTCCTTGGGCGCGCTCCGTCGAACCTTACGCTTCATTGCCCCCTATCGTTGGATGGTGGCGGCGGCGGCCCTCGCTCTCGTGGTCGCTGCCGGTGCGGTGCTGGGCATAGGGCAGGCCATTCGCCGGGTGATCGATGTCGGCTTCGGCCACAGCACCGGCGATTATCTCGACCTGTATTTCGGCGCCCTGTTCGGGGTCGTGGCGTTGCTGGCGGTGGCCACCTTCGCGCGGTTCTACTGCGTCACCTGGCTGGGCGAGCGTGTGGTGGCAGATATCCGCCGCACGCTTTACGCCCATGTCCTGAAACTCAGCCCTGCCTTCTTCGAGACCACCCGCACCGGCGAAGTGCTATCGCGACTGACGACCGATACCGAACTGATCCAGGCCCTGATCGGTTCCTCGGTCTCGGTCGCCCTGCGAAACATGCTGCTCTTCTTTGGCAGCGCCGCCCTGCTGGTGGTGACTTCGCCGCGCCTGACCCTGCTCGTCGCCCTCGTCATTCCGCTGGTCGTCCTTCCGATCGTCGTGCTGGGCCGACGGCTGCGGCGTCTGTCACGCGAAAGTCAGGACCGTATCGCAGACCTGTCGGCCCAGGCCGGCGAGACGCTGAACGCCATCACCACCGTGCAGGCCTATACCTACGAGCAACGCGAAACCGAGCGTTTCGGCGCCAATGCCGAAGCTGCCTTTGGCAGCGCCGTGCGCCGCATTCGTGCGCGCGCCTGGCTCACGGCGCTTGTCATGCTGCTGGTGTTTGGCGCGGTGAATGCCGTGATGTGGATCGGCGGCAAGGCCGTCTTTGCCGGCGAGATGTCGGCCGGCGAATTGTCGGCCTTCGTGTTCTACGCCGTGATCGGCGCTTCTTCCGTGGGCGCGTTGTCGGAAATCTGGGGCGATGTGCAGCGCGCAGCCGGCGCTGCCGAGCGCATGATGCAGCTGCTGGCCACCGAACCGACCGTGCAGGCCCCGGCCAACCCCGAACATCTTGCCGTCACGCCTGCGGGTAGGCTGCAGTTTGATGCCATACGGTTCCACTACCCGGCGCGGCCCCAGATGCCCGCCCTCGACGGCCTAAGCCTTGATGTGGCGGCCGGGGAAACCGTCGCCATTGTCGGCCCATCCGGGGCCGGCAAGACCACCCTGTTCCAGTTGCTGCTGCGGTTCTACGATCCGGATGCCGGACGCATCCTGTTCGACGGCATTGACATCGCGCGTCTCGATCCGGTCGAATTGCGCCGCCACATCGGTCTTGTGGCGCAGGATCCCGTGATCTTCGGCGCCAGCGTGGCAGAGAATATCCGCTATGGCCGTCCGGACGCATCCGACCAGGATGTCCGCGCCGCCGCCGAGGCCGCCGCCGCCCATGGCTTCATCCAGGCCCTGCCGCAGGGCTACGATACCTACCTGGGCGAACGCGGGGTGCGTCTGTCGGGCGGCCAGCGTCAGCGCATCGCCATTGCCCGGGCCCTGCTGCGCGATCCGCCCGTGCTGCTGCTCGACGAAGCGACATCCTCGCTGGATGCGGAATCGGAAGGCAAGGTGCAGAGCGCGCTGGAGCGCCTGATGCAGGGTCGCACCACCCTGGTGATCGCGCACCGGCTCGCCACTGTACAGAAGGCAGACCGTATCGTGGTCATGGACCAGGGCCACATCGTCGCCGCCGGCCGGCACGACAGCCTTATGGCGGAAGATGGCCTCTACGCCCGCCTCGCCCGCCTGCAATTCATGTCAGGCCCGACCAATGCCGCCGCGTAGCCGCCGCGCCGATCGCCCGGCACAGCGCCGCCTGATGCGGTTCTGGTGGCGGTTCATCCTCGTCGCACTGATTGCCTATCTCGGCTACACGATCTGGCTCGGCGGCGCTTATCGCGATGTCGAACCCTTCGTTGCCGGCCAGTGCATCGCCGTTGCCGCGCCGCCCGGGCCCGAGGATATGGCGATCCTGCCCGGCGGCCATGCCGCCATCGTCTCCAGCCAGGACCGCCGCGACCGCATGGCCCAGGGCGGCCTGTATCTCTACGATATGACCAGCCGCCCAGGGCGCTTCACCCCGATCCCGCTTCCGCCCAGCCTGCCTTTCCACCCTCATGGCATGAGCCTGTTCGCCACAGCCGACGGACAGATATTCCTGCATGTGATCAACCACCGCGCCAGCGACCGCCATACGGTGGAAATCTTCCTGTTGCAGCTTGCCGCCGATGGCACGCCCACGCTGCGCCATCGCGGCAGCGTCAGCAGCGACCTGTTCGTGCATCCGAACGGCATCGCAGCGGCCGGGCCGGAATCCTTCTACCTGACCAACGACCGCGGCAGCGGACCCCGCTGGATGCATATGGTGGAGAATCTGCTGCAACTCAGCCGCTCGACGGTCGTATACCACGATGGCCGCTTTGCCCGTCTGGTCGCCGAGGACATCGCATTCGCCAATGGCATCGAGGTTTCCGCCGATGGCGGCACGCTGCTGACCGCCTCGACGCTGTGGCGCATGCTGCTGGCCTATGCACGCGACCCGGCGAGCGGCATGCTGGTCCGCACCGGCAGTCTTTCGCTGCCACTTGGTCCCGACAACGTTCGCCGCGACAGCGATGGCGATCTGTGGATCGCCGGCCATCCCAACGCCTTCGCCTTTATCGGACACGCCATGGATGCGGACAAGGAAAGCCCGAGCACGGTGCTGCGGGCTGGCCGCGACAGCCGGGGCGTGATGCGCGTACAGGAGGTTTTCGCCGATCCCGGCAGCCTGCTTTCGGGCGCCAGCGTCGCGGTTCACCACCAGGGCCGGCTGCTGATCGGCGCTGTATTCCAACCCACCATTCTGGATTGCCAGCTGGAACCGGAGCGTTTCAGAGATGCCGGCTGAGCGGGATCAGAAACGGTAGACGGCGCATTGATCGACGCGCAGCACGCTTTCCTGCCTGAAGCGCGCCTTGTAATCGGCCGCAATGAGATCGAGGGCGTCGTTTACGGTGCGCGCGCTCTCATGCAGAACCATCAGGATCCGGGTATCTTCGCGGATCGTATCGCCGGTCTTGGGTGAACGCCACACGCCCTGACCCGACTGCAAGGTGAACCCGTCGGGCAAACGCGGCACGATCGCCTCGTCAATGAAACGGCCCCACTCTCCTGCCTCGACCTCTCGCCGATCTGGCATCGCCGTGCCGAAATACAGGCTGCTGACCTGCTGCCGACAAAGCGCCAGAGGTTCGAACCGCAGATAGATTGCCGCCCCAATCAGCAGGAGCGGAACCGAAGCCGCCAGGATCAGTGCGAGGACCAGCCTCGTCTGCAGACTGCCGAGGCGCTCTCCCACCCTCAGGAACGCTTCCTCGAACATTCAGCGTTCGGTCAGCTTCAGCTCGATGCGGCGATTGCGGCGATAGGCGATCTGATCGTCGCGCGCATCAAGGGGCTGGAATTCGCCGAATCCGGTGGCGGCCAGGCGCTCGATCGGCACACCCTGGCTGGCCAGGAACTTGACCACCGAAATGGCGCGGGCCGAAGACAGCTCCCAGTTCGACGGGAATTGCGCCGTGTTGATCGGCAACTTGTCAGTATGGCCATCGACGCGCAGGATCCATGGCAGGTCGCCGGGAATCCTGCCGCTGATCTCGATCAGCGTCTTGGCCAGTTTGGCGATCTGCTCGCGCCCCTCGGGCTTCAGGTCGGCCGAAGCGGAATCGAACAGCACCTCCGACTGGAACACGAAACGGTCGCCCACAATCTGGATGTCGCGCCGGTTGCCGAGCGCTTGCCGCAAGCGACCAAAGAATTCGGAGCGGTAATTCACCAGTTCGTCGACCTTGCGAGCCAGCGCGGCATTCAGTCGTTTACCCAGATCGCTGATCTGCGCCTGGTTGGCCTTGTCCTTCTCCTCGCTCTCCCTGAGGATGCGTTCGATCTGCCCCATCTGCTCGCGCAGCGCCAGAAGCTGCCGGTTCAGCAGGTCGATCTGGCTGCGCGCCTCTGCCGTCAGCCGCCTTTCCTGTTCGAGCTGCCCGCTGCTCGATACCAACTTGCCCTGCAGGTCGATCACGATCTGCTGCTGCTCGGCCAGCCTCTTCTCGGCCTCGTCGGCCCTGGCCTGGCTCTCGCTCAGTACGGCGGCCAGCTGGTCGCGCTCGGCATTCACGCTGTTCAGCGTCGCCTGCAGGTTCCCGAGATCGAGCCGCAGGCGGGCATTGTTGCTTTTCTCAAGCGAGAGTTGCTCGGCCAGTCCCGCCAGTTCGCTGCGCAGGGCATCGATGGCCTTGTCGCGGCCGGAAATAGCATTCGCCAGGAAAAACTGCACCAGCACGAAAACTGCCAGCACGAATACGATAACCATCAGCAAGGTCGACAGAACGTCGACATAGCCCGGCCATGCGCCGGCGCCCTGATGATCGTTGCGCCGCCGGCTCAGCGCCATGGCGGATCAGCCCTGCCGCCGCGGCGCGTCGGCCATGGCGGCGATTGTGCGCGACAGCAGCTTGATTTCGGCGCGCATGTCGTCGACCAGCTTGGCGCGGCCCTGGGCTGCATCATCAAGCAGACGCGCCAAAAGGATGTCGATATTGCGCAGATGGCCGCGGCTGGCGGCATCGAAACTGCCGCTTTCGGCATTCTGCGCCAGTTTGGCCAGGATCGGCTTCATCTCGATCTGATGCTCGGTCAGCTTCAGCAGCAATCCCTGTTCGGCGCGCATCTGCTCGGTCAGCAGACTTAGCTTCTCGTTCAACTGCATGAGGGCCGCACCACTCTGGCTGCGGTTATCCTCGCTACGCGCCATGGTGCGCTGCAGATTGTCGAGGCTATCGGCGGTCTGCTCCAGCAGGGCCTGCACATAGGCGGGCACCGATTGGTCGCCATCGACCACCGCGCCGCCGCCCACGCGCGTGAAGCTGGCAAGCCATTCCTCCAGATCGTTGTAGAAACGATTCTGCGCCTGGCCGGCCTGCAGGTCGAGGAATCCGAGAATCAGCGAGCCCGCCAACCCCATCAGCGAGGTGGAAAAGGCCAGGCCCATGCCGGCCAGCGGCGTTTCCAGGCCGCCCTTGAGCTTGGAGAACAGCACGTTGATGTCATCGTTGGTGTTCAGCGACAGGCCATTGATCGTATCGCTGACGCCGGTGATGGTTTCCAGTAGTCCCCAGAACGTGCCAAGCAGGCCAAGGAAGACCATCAGGCCGATGAAATATCGCGAGATGTCGCGAGCCTCGTCCAGGCGCGAGCCCACGGAATCGAGCAGGGCCCGCGTGGCGGCAGCCGACAGCGAGCCGCGCGGCCCGCGATTGGCCAGCATGCGGGCGAGCGGCCCCAGCAGGGTCGACGGCTCGCCGACATTGCCGGCACCGGAACCGCGCTGCGCCTTCTGCCAGGCTTCCACCCAGCTCACCTCCTGGCCGACGATCCAGACCTGCCGGAAGGCATATAGGATGCCGATCACGAGTACGGTGCCGATCAGGCCATTCAGCGCCGGATTGGCCATGAAGGCGCGCAGCAGGGCCGTATGCAGCACCGCAATCACCGCACCGACGGCGATGAGGAATGCGATCATGCGAAACAGAAAACGGCCAGGCTTGGTCATGCGGTCCATCCTTCCGTCTCTGCCGTACGGAGCGAATACGGCATTTTCACGGCACAGTGTTTCACGGCTCAATGCCGGCGGCAGCAAACAGGCTGGCGAATCGGTTCCCCCGGCTCCGATGATCGCTTAGGCAACGGAGTCTGATCAACCGAAGATCGGATGGCTACTGCCCTTGCGGCGCCACTTCCACGCGATCAGGCTCCGAGCCATCGCTGGGCGTGCCCAGCGCGCGGACGTCGATGCGGGTCGAACGGATGCCTTTGTCGATCAGGTATTGCCGTACGGCCAGTGCCCGGGTGAGGGACAGGCGGCGCGCACCGCTGCCGCCGTCGCCGACGGTGTTGGCGGCATAAGCCCTGATCTGGAGGCGCTCTTCGTTGCCTGCATATTTCGCAGCAAGTGCGTCCAGGGCCGCGAGTTGCCCGGATGGCAGTTCCCCCATACCGGACGGGAACGGCACCGTCACCACGCCGGCCGCGACAGCCGGGGCCGGTGCAGGCCGGGGCGGCACGATGGCGCTTTGCTGGGTGGCCGGGTTGGGCGCAGGCGCCGCCGGCGCCGCAGGAGCGGTGGCCAGCTGCTGCGGTGCGGCCGGCGCAGGCGTGGTGGATGCCGGGGGCGGAACCGGGCTCGGCGCCGGGGTTGCGGCGGGAGCTGCCGCAGGGGCTGCGACCGGGGCTGCGGCCGTGGCGGGGGCGGATACGGCCGGCACCACGGGCTGAGGCGCGCCCGGCCCGGCTGGGGCTGGAATGGCCGTCGGTGCTGTCGCGGGCTGCGCAGGTGGCGTTTCCGCCGGCGCGGGAAGACCGGGAGCGGGCGCAGCCGGCGCAGTCGCGGCATTGGCTGCGGCCACGGCCGGCCTGGCAGGAACAGCCGGTGCGGCGGTGGCAGGGCGGGCCGGACGGGGGCGTGTCGCAGACGGCCGCGCGATGATTGTTTCGCCCAGCAAGGGGGCCGGACCGGCGGCTGCGGGGGCCTGCATGCTCCTGGATGGCGACGCCCGGCCCGTGGCGCCCAGCAGAGGCTGGCGCCCGTCCTGGCGCATTGTGCCGTTCAGTGCCGGAGAGCCTTCGTTTCCGAGCTGGTCGAGCACCTGCAGGTTGATCTGGATATTCCCGCTGCCGATCATCGTCTGGGCCTGCACCGACGGCGCGGCCATGACGAGTGCCAGCGATGCGACGGCAAACGACAGCATGTGTGGCCTGGCAGCCATCTATAGTCCCCCTGCCCGGTGCGTTATCCCGATCTGGCGCAGACGATAGCCGAGGAGGCCGTAGCCGACAACCCGGCAGAGGGACGCCGGTCGACGGATTTCAATGACTTGTGCTATGCGGCCTATTTGGTCAGCAACTTGCGCAGCGGGGCGTGCAGCACGTCGTTGGCGGCAACGATGCTGCCGTTGGCCAGCATCTGGTCCCCGCCGGACAGGTCGGTGACCATGCCGCCGGCCTCGCGCACCAGAACGATACCGGCCGCCATGTCCCAGGCTGACAGGCCGGATTCCCAGAATCCGTCGAAACGTCCGGCCGCCACGTAGCACAAGTCCAGCGCCGCCGCGCCCATGCGGCGGATACCCGCGACTTCCGGCATGATGGTGGTCAGGTCCTTCACGAAGGCAGCGTGTCCCGGCCGGCCATGAAACGGGATGCCGGTGCCGAACACGGCCTCGGTCAGCTTGCGGCGCGCGGAAACGCGCAGACGGCGCTCGTTCACATAGGCGCCGATGCCCTTCTCGGCCCAGAACAGTTCGTCGCGCACCACGTCCAGCACGATCCCAGCGATCAGTTCGTCTTCACGCTGCACGCCGATGGAAATGGCGAAATGCGGAATCCCGTGCAGGAAGTTGGTAGTGCCATCCAGCGGATCGATGATCCAGTAGCTCTTGCCGTCCTTGGCTTCGACCCGGCCGCCCTCTTCCATGATGAAGCCGAAGTCGGGGCGCAGCTTGGCCAGTTCCTGCTGCAGGATCTTCTCCGCCTTGCGGTCGGCGGCAGAGACGAAATCTGCCGGGCCTTTCTTCGAGACCTGGAGATGTTCGACTTCGTTGAAATCGCGGATCAGGCTGCGCTGCGCTTTACGCGCCGCGTTCGCCATCGCATTGATCAGGGCGGATCGCAGGGCCATTGATTTTAAGCTCGTCTGGAAAGGGGGCGGACCCTATCAGCGCCGGCCATGCTTGGCAATCGCCCGGTTGAAGGCCACAACCGCCGCCGCCGGCCCCTCCGGATGCCGCCAGACCCCGGCCGAAACCGCCAGGAAATCGGCCCCGGCCTCGATCAGCGGGGGGCAGTTTTCCACCGTGATCCCGCCGATGGCCACACAGGGCACTTCCATCAGTTCCGACCACCAGGCGAGGATTTCCGGTTCGGCCCGGGTCTTGGGCTGCTTGGTGTCGGTCGGGAAAAAGGCTCCGAAGGCGACGTAATCGGCGCCGGCCTCGGCGGCCTCCATCGCCAGATGGCGGGAATTGTGACAGGTGACGCCGACGATCCGGTCCGGCCCCAGAATGCGGCGCGCCTCCTCATATGGCGTGTCTTCCTGCCCCACATGCGCGCCATCGGCACCCAGCTTGATGGCAAGGTCGGGCCGGTCGTTGATCAGCAGGGCTACGTCATGCGCGTGACAGACCGGCAGCAATGCCTCGGCTGCGCGACGGAACGTATTGTCTGACGCCGTCTGCTCGCCATCCTTCAGGCGCAGTTGCAGGCAGGCGACATCGCCACCGCCCAAAGCAGCCTTCAGGTCTTCGGCAAATGCCTTGGGGTCAATCGCCGGCGGCGTGATCAGGTACAGTCTTTGCTCTGGCGTCTTGGTCATGCATCAACCGGCAATGAAACTTTTGAGCGCATCAAGCGTCTCGTCCGGCCGCTCGCCCATCATCATGTGGCCGCAAGCCGGCAGCACATCGATGCGGCCGTCCTTGAATTCCTTAGCCCAGCCGCGCGCAGCGCGCAGCGGCGTCATGATGTCGCGTTCGCCGGCCAGAATCTGCACGGGGCAGTTCACCGCTGCCACCGCCGTTTTGCCGTTTTGATAGGCGTTGCACAGCCGGAAACCCAGTGCCAGGCATTCACGCGGCGCCCGGTCGACCAGCCGGATGCTGTCGGCCAGCAGATACAGGCCCGGCACGCGGTTGCCGCCGATCTGGTTCTTTTTGGCAATCATCCAGTCGTTCATCAGTTCGACGACCGTATAGGTGCCGCTATCGGCCAGGGCCTGCAATTCCGGATTCACCGCCATCGGGAAGGCGAAACCAAGCAGAGATATTTTCGATATGCGGTCAGGATGCCGCGCTGCCGTCTCCAGCGCGATCAGCGCGCCCATCGAATGGCCGACCAGCGCGGCCTGCTGCACGCCGGCGGCATCCAGCAGCTTGGGCATCCAGTCGGCAAAGGCCTCCACGCTGTCCGGCATCGGTCCTTCCGAGCGGCCGTTGCCCGGCAGGTCGAGCGCCAGAACCGAAAAGCCGTGATAGGCGAACCAGCGCGTCTGCAGCGCCCATATCGTATGGTCGCAGGCATTGCCGTGGATGAAGACCACGGCCGGTTTGGCCGGATCGAAAGGCTTGCCGCCGGTAGCCGCGAAAACGCGCTTGCCCGCTACATCGAGCCACATCGTGACATTCCCTTGCTTGTTATTCCGCCGCGGCGGGTTTGGCCGCCTTCTGCGCGGCACGCAGGGCCTGGTTTAGATCGTCGAGCAGATCCTGCGGGTCTTCCAGGCCGATGGAGAGACGCACCAGTTCCTCGCCGATGCCGGCAGCCTTCAGTTCGGCAGCAGACATCTGCTGGTGCGTGGTGCTGGCCGGATGGATCACCAGCGACTTGGCATCGCCCACATTAGCCAGATGCGAAAAAATCTGCAGCGTCTCGATCAGGGCACGACCGGCCTCGCGCCCGCCCCTCACGCCGAAGCTGAAGATCGCACCGGCGCCCTTTGGCAGTAGGCGCTTGGCCAGATCGTGATCGGGATGTTCGGGCAGATCGGGATACGAGACCCACTCCACCGCCGGATGGGTTTTGAGGAACGCCGCCACCTTGCGCGCATTCTCGACATGGCGCGCCATGCGCAGATGCAGCGTCTCCACGCCCTGCAGCAGGTGGAAGGCATTGGTGGGCGACAGGCAGGCACCGAAATCGCGCAGGCCTTCGGCGCGCGCCCGCATGATGAAGGCGGCGGGGCCGAATTCCTCGGCGAAGTCGAGGCCGTGATAGCCGGCATAGGGCTCGGTCAGCGTCGGGAATTTGCCCGAGGCTTCCCAGTCGAAGCGGCCCGAATCGACCAGCGCGCCGCCGATGGCGACGCCGTGGCCGCCGAGGAATTTGGTGGCCGAATGCATCACCAGATCGGCGCCATGCTCAAAGCCACGGAACAGATACGGCGTGGCGAAAGTGCAATCCAGCATCAGCGGCAGGCCGGCATCATGGGCGATCTTCGCCACTGCCGGAACGTCCAGCACTTCAAGGCCGGGATTGCCGAGAATCTCGCCGAAGACCAGCCGCGTTTCCGGCCTGATCGCGGCCGCCCAGGCCTTGTGGTCGCGCGGATCGACGAAGCTGGTGGTGATGCCGAAACGCGGCAGGGTGTGGACGAGGATGTTGTAGCTGCCGCCATAAATATTGCGTGAAGCGACGATATGGCCGCCCTGTCCCATCAGCGTGACGATGGCCAGATGCAGGGCCGCCTGGCCGCTGGCGGTGCAGACCGCGCCGACACCGCCCTCCAGCGCCGCCAGCCGCTCTTCCAGCACTGCCACTGTGGGATTGGAAATGCGCGAATAGATGTGGCCGCCGCGCTCGAGGTTGAACAGGGCGGCGGCATGATCGGTATCGCGGAAAACGTAGGATGTCGTCTGGTAGATCGGCACGGCGCGGGCGCCTGTGGCTGGATCGGGCTGCTGGCCGGCATGCAGACTGAGGGTATCGAACCGGAAGAATTTCGGCTCCAGCATTGGTTCACTCCCTGACCGTTATCGGCGGCCAGCATAGGGAACCGCCGCGGCCATAAAAAGTGGGCCGCCCCTTCCTTGCGGAGGAGACGACCCGAAAATTTCTGCCTCAAACCTCGAAACTGCGGGGATTAATCCATGCCGCCCGAACCCAAGTCAAGCAGATGTAACAAACTGTTTCAGCCACGCAAAAAACGGCCGCCGGGCGGGCCGGCGGCCGAGGTCGTAAACCAACAGGGAGGAAACAATGACCGTGACCAACTGTAATCGCGTGTTGAGTATGGCCAGGCTCACTTAAGATTTCGTGAAGGGGCCCCGATCCTGTAAGGTCCGGCCATGACAAAATCCGATCTCGTGTCACAAAACGCTGAAGCGCCGCCCGGCACTGTCCAGGACCGGCTGCTGGATTCCGCCCTGGTCTGCTTCCGGCGCATGGGCGGCAAGCGAACCAGGATTGAGGATATTGCGGCGGAAGCCGGCCTCGCCCGCACCGCGGTCTACCGCTACTACCCCAACAAACGTGCCATCGTGGCCGCCCTAGCCACCCGCTGGCTCGCCGAGGATGAAACCCGGCTGGCTGACATCGCCCGCGACCATGGCCGCAGCCCGGCCAGCCGACTGCAGGCCTTCCTGCTGGCCGATGCCGAAGCCGCATGGCGTTATCTGGCCGATCCCTGCCTGGTCGAGGTACTCGACGAAGTGGTTGAAAACCTGAAGGCGATACTCCTGCAGCATCGCGCCCATGTGCGTCGGCATCTGGCCGGTCTCCTGGCCGAAGGGGTGGCCGCCGGGGTGTTCCGGCCCGATCCTGCCGAAGCCATGGCACAGACGATCGACGATCTGATGGCGCGTTTCCACGATTTGCGGCTGGCGGCCGATCTGGATAAAGCCATCTGGCGGGACAGGGCTGTGGCGGCGGCTGAAACGATCCTAAGGTCGATCCGCAGCCGCTGAGTTGACATATGACATTTTTTGTCATATGTCATATCCATGCATCCGATTCAAAAACTCGTCCTGCGCCGCTTCATCGCCATCATGCTTGGCCTGTCCGCCCTGCTGGCGCGCCGCCCGGCCCTGCGGCGGTTGAGTTTTGCCTGGTCGCACGCCCTGGCCGGCATTGCCATCCGCCGCAAGGGCATCCGGCCGGCCTCGGATCTGGGTGATCTGGCCCGTGCCTGGCAGAGCGGCTTCCCCTCGTCGAAACAGGTTCCGGTCGAACGCATTTCTGCCGACACCGTCTATGCGCGGATCGAGACGCCCTGCCCCTTGCGTGGCAGCGGGGCGACGGCGGCGTGCTGGCGAATGATGGAGTACGACCGCGCCGTGGCGCGTGCGGCGGGTGGACAGTTCCTGGTGCTGCAAAGCCAGGCCGAGCCTGACGTCACCGCCTGCCGCGTCGCTCTGCGCAGGGCGCAGTCGCAGGTCGACGATCTGGTTCCGGCCCATATCCGCGCGCCGGAAACCCCATGATGGCTATTTCCTGAAGAAACTATCGGCCGCGCCGCGCGCCGCCTGCTTCTGCTTTATGACAGCGCGGATGGCGGCGATTTCATCTTCCAGCAGGGCGATGCGAGCCTCGAGATCCTCGATTGACATCACCTCGAATTTCAGCGGCTGCGGCTTGCGTGATTCCGCCTCGTCCCAGTCCATGCCGCCCTCCCGTCTCGCTTTGGCTGCATCCTAACCGCAGCCTGCCGGGCGAACAATTTGCTTTTGCCTGTGCTTGCCGATGCGACGTGGGGCGGCTAGATCAACAAGAGTCTTCAGTCCGGGGGAAAACCGATGCTGCCGCAGACCATGACCGTGATCGAGATCAGCCAGCCTGGCGGGCCCGAGGTGCTCAAAGCGGGCGAACGCCCGCTGCCGCAGCCGGCCGAAGGCGAGGTCCTGATCAGGGTGCATGCCGCCGGCGTGAACCGGCCCGATGTGCTGCAACGGTCCGGCATGTATCCGCCGCCGCCCGGCGCGCCGGATTATCCCGGCCTGGAAGTGGCCGGCGAAATCGCGGCATTAGGCAAAAACGTCGGGCGTTGGAAAATTGGCGACAAAGTTTGCGCCCTGGTGGCCGGCGGTGGCTATGCCACCTATTGCGTGGCGCCGGCCGAGCAATGCCTGCCGGTGCCGTCGGGCCTGGACATGGCCGAAGCCGCCGCCCTGCCGGAGAACTGGTTCACCGTGTGGACCAACATCGCCGACCGCGGCGCGCTGAAATCGGGCGAGAGCATCCTGATCCATGGCGGCGCCTCGGGCATCGGCGTCGCTGCGATCCAGCTCGCCAGACTGCTCGGTGCGGGCAAGATCTACGCCACCGCAGGCACCGACGAGAAATGCCGCTTCTGCGAAAGCATCGGCGCCACTGCGGCCATCAACTACAAAACCGAGGATTTCGCGGCCCGCATCCAGGACCTGACCGGCGGCAGGGGCGTCGACGTGATCCTCGACATGGTCGGCGGCAAGTATTTCACCCCGAATGTGAAAAGCCTGGCCGAGGACGGCCGGCTGGTGATCATTGCCGTGCAAGGCGGCCCGAAGGGCGAGACAGACCTGAGCGTGGTGATGCGCAAGCGCCTGACCGTGACCGGTTCCACCCTGCGCCCGCGCCCGGTGGCCTTCAAGGGCGCCATTGCCCGGGCGCTGGAGGAAAAAGTATGGCCTGCTTTCGCCCGTGGCGAGATGAAAGCCATCATCGACTCCCGTTTTCCGCTGGAGCAGGCCGCCGCCGCCCATGCCCGGATCGACCACGCGGACCATGTTGGCAAGATATTGCTAACTATTTGAAGCAAAAAGGGTAACGGCCTGAAGCCGGGGTGGTTGCGCCCGGGGGCCTATCCACTATATTGTCGCGCGATTTCGTCTGAGCCCCGCGGGCGGCCCCTGAAGCCGGCCGGCCGCAATAAGAGGATTTTGCCCATGGCATTGCCGTTGATGCCGAAAGCCACTGCCGTGTGGCTGATCGACAACACCAAGCTGACTTTCGATCAGATCGCCCGCTTCTGCGGCCTGCATGTGCTCGAGGTGAAGGGCATCGCCGATGGCGAAGTGGCGGTCGGCATCGTAGGCCTCGATCCGGTAGCCAACGGCCAGCTTGCGCCGGGCGAGGTCGAGCGCTGCGAAAAGGACCCGGCCGCCGACCTCAAGCTGCTCGAACCCACCGTGCCCGTGCAGCGCCAGAAGACCAAGGGTGCGAAATACACCCCGCTGTCGAAGCGCCAGGATCGTCCCGACGCCATCGCCTGGCTGCTGAAATACCATCCGGAAGTGCCCGACGCCCAGGTGCAGAAGCTGCTCGGCACCACCAAAGCCACCATCGACTCCGTGCGCAACCGCACGCACTGGAATCATGCCAACATCAAACCGCGCGATCCCGTCTCGCTGGGCATCTGCAGCCAGACCGAACTCGACCGCGTCCTGATCCTCGCCGCCAAGCGCCGCGAGAACAAGGAGAAGCGCGAGGCCCGCGAGGCTCGCAAGGCTGCACGCGCCGAAGCGGCCGCGTCCGTCGCCGAAACCCAGCCCGCGGCCGAGGATGCCGCCATGGACGCCGCGCGGCCGACCGAAGAATAAGATCGCCCACGACCACTTTCGCAACGCCGCCGGATTGATGCCCGGCGGCGTTGTCGTTTCGGGCCGCCCGCGCCATCGGAAAACCATGTCGCCGCGTTATCGCTCCATTCTCTTGCATTGCAAGAGGCCCTGGCCGCGCTGCAAATACCAGCCCCGGTGGCGACGAACCGAGAAGAAAGCCTAGGCACTGCAAGCGGTTTCCGCTATAGGCTGGTCGGAACAGGCCGGATCAACGACCATGAAATTGGCACCGGCACAACCAGGGTCGGGGCGTTTTCATCTCATGCTTGTCTTCATTATCCGACGACTGATGCAGGCCGCCCTCGTGGTCGCCGTGATGTCCGTGCTGGTCTTCGTCGGCATCTACATGATCGGCGATCCGCTGGCCATCCTGGTCAGTCCCGAAGCCACCGAGCTTGACCGCGAGGCGATTGCCCGCTCGCTCGGCCTCGACCGCCCGATGTGGGAACAGTATCTGGCCTTCGTTTCCTCGGCCATGCAGGGCGATTTCGGCAAATCCTTCGTCTTCGGCCAGCCCGCCATCGGCCTGATCCTGGAACGCATGCCGGCCACGCTGGAGTTGGCGATCATCGCCACTTTCATGTCAGTTGTGATCGGCGTGCCGCTTGGCCTCTATGCCGGCCTGCGGCACGAAACGGTGGCCGCCCGCGCCATCATGGCCGGCTCGGTGCTGGGCTTCAGTCTGCCGAACTTCTGGGTCGGCCTCATGCTGATCATGGTATTCGCCGTCCAGCTTGGCTGGCTGCCGGCTTCCGGCCGCGGCCCCACCGTGGATGTCTTTGGCATCCAGCTCAGCTTCCTCACGCTTGAAGGCTGGAAATACCTGGCTCTGCCGGCGCTCACGCTTGGCCTGTCGAAATGCGCCCTTATCGTGCGCCTGGCCCGCGCCACCGCGCGCGAAGTGATGCTGATGGATTACGTGAAGTTCGCCCGCGCCAAGGGCCTGAACGAAAAGCGCGTGATCGGCGTGCACATCCTGAAAAACATCATGGTGCCGATCACCACAGTCACCGGACTTGAACTCGGCACCCTGATCGCCTTTGCCGTGATCACCGAAACGATCTTCTCCTGGCCCGGCATGGGCAAGTTGCTGATCGATTCGATCGTGCATCTCGATCGCCCCGTCGTGGTCGCCTATCTGATCGTCGTCGTGCTGCTGCTCGTGCTGATCAGCCTGATTGTCGACATCCTCTATTCCGTGCTCGACCCGCGCGTGCGGCTCGGCGACGCGAAGTGACAGGAGCGCCGCGCATGACCGACGCCACCTTGCCTGTCGCCGAACTGGCCAAGACGGAATCTCCGTGGAAGCGGATCGCCGCCGAGTTTGCCGAGAGCAAGCTGGCCGTCCTCGGCCTGATCATCCTGGTCATCCTGCTGGCTGCGGCGCTGCTGGCACCATGGCTCTCGCCGCAGGATCCTTACGATCTTTCCCGGCTCGACATCCTCGATGCCCGAATGCCACCCGGCGAAGTGTCCGGGGATGGCATCCCCTTCCTGCTCGGCAGCGACGGTCAGGGCCGCGACATGCTGAGTGCCATGCTCTATGGCCTGCGCATCAGCCTGCTGGTCGGCGTCGTCTCGGTCGTCGCTTCGCTGGCGATCGGTGCCGTGGCCGGTCTAGCGGCCGCCTATTTCGGCGGCAAGGTCGATGCCGTGATCATGCGCATCGTCGACATCCAGTTGTCCTTCCCCGCCATCCTGGTCGCGCTGATCCTGCTGGCCATGCTGGGCAACGGCATGGACAAGGTCATAGTGGCCCTGATCGCCGTACAATGGGCCTATTTCGCCCGCTCGGCCCACGGCGCGGCACTGGTCGAACGCAACAAGGAATACGTCGAGGCGGCGCGCTGCCTGGGCCTCAGCCGCACGCGCATGCTGCTGCGCCACCTGCTGCCCAACTGCATGCCGCCGCTGATCGTGATCGCCACCATCAACATCGCCCGCGCCATCACCCTGGAGGCAACGCTCAGCTTCCTCGGCCTCGGCGTGCCGGTCACCGAGCCTTCGCTTGGCATGCTGATCGCAAACGGCTTCGACTATCTGCTCAGCGGCGTGTACTGGATCTCGCTGTTCCCCGGCATCCTGCTTACCCTCGTCATCATCGCGATCAATCTGGTTGGCGACCAGTTGCGCGACGTGCTCAACCCCCGTCTCAAGCGCTAAGAGCCCCATGGTCGCGACGCTCCAGGTCGAGAATCTCGAAACCCATTTCCCCAGCCGCGACGGCATCGTGCGCGCCGTCGATGGCGTCAGCTTCAGCGTCGAGCCGGGCGAAATCCTAGGTCTGGTCGGCGAGTCCGGGTCGGGCAAGTCGATCACCGGGTTCTCCATCCTTGGCCTGATCGATCCGCCCGGGCGGATCGCCAATGGCAGCATAAAGTTCAAGGGCGAGGAACTGACTACGGCGAGCCCCGAACGCCTGCGCCAGTTGCGCGGCGCGCGCATTGCCATGATCTTCCAGGACCCGATGATGACGCTGAACCCGGTTCTGCGCATCGACACCCAGATGATCGAAACCGTGCAGGCGCATGAGAAGGTGAGCGAAGCCGCGGCGCGCGCCCGCTGCATCGAGACCCTGAAAGCCGTCGGCATCGCGGCTCCGGAAGAACGCCTGAAATCCTATCCGCACCAATTCTCGGGCGGCATGCGCCAGCGCATCGCCATCGCCACCGCGCTGCTGCACAAGCCGGACCTGATCATCGCCGACGAACCCACCACGGCGCTCGATGTCACCATCCAGGGCCAGATTCTTTATGAGATGCGCAAGCTGTGTCGAGACACCGGCACCGCCCTGGTCTGGATCACCCACGACCTTTCCGTGGTGGCCGGTCTGGCTGACCGCATCATGGTGATGTATGCCGGCCGCATCGTGGAAACCGGACCGATCGCCACCGTGATAGACCGGCCGCAGCATCCCTATACCCGCGGCCTGATCGGCTCGGTGCCTGGCGCCTTGCCGCGTGGCAAGCGCCTGTTCCAGATTCCGGGCATGACCCCGGCTCTGGTCAACCTGCCGCCGGGATGCCGCTTCAAGAACCGCTGCGCCCGCGCCGATGCCGCCTGCGAAACCATGCCCGATCTTGCCGAATTGCAGCCCGGCCATGGCGTGCGCTGCCATCACCCGTTCGGCGCCGAGCCGCTGACTCTCGCCGAGGTTCGGTCATGACCGCTTTTCTCGAACTGAAGGACATTTCCAAGCGCTTCGTCTGGCGCCTGGACATTGCATCGAAGATCGCCAACCTGTTCGGTGCCGGCCTGAAGGAGCGCGCCGTCCACGCGGTCAACCATGTCGATCTGGCCATCCAGGAAGGCGAAGTGGTGGGCCTGGTGGGCGAGTCGGGCTGCGGAAAATCCACGCTGGGCCGCATCGTCGCCGGCATCATGGATGCCAGCGATGGCACGATCAGCTTTCGCGGCAAGACGCTGGCCGAGATGAACCCGGCCGAACGGCGCGACTACAAGCTGGCCGTGCAGATGATCTTTCAGGACCCCTATGCCTCGCTGAATCCGCGCATGCGGGTGGAGGATATCATCGGCGAGGCGCCGGTGGCCCACGGACTGGTCCCGCGCAGCGAGATGGGCGCCTATGTCGAGAAGATCATGGCCCAGGTCGGCCTCGATCCGCGCTATCGCCGGCGCTATCCGCACCAGTTCTCCGGCGGCCAGCGCCAGCGCATTGGCATCGCCCGCGCGCTGGCCGTGAAACCCCGCTTCATCGTCTGCGACGAGGCGGTGGCCGCGCTCGACGTCTCGATCCAGGCGCAGGTGCTGAACCTGTTCATGGACCTGCGCGAGCAGCTTGGCCTGACCTATCTGTTCATCAGCCACAACCTCTCGGTCGTCGAGCATATATCCGACCGCGTGGTGATCATGTATCTCGGCCGCGTGGTGGAAAGCGCACCAACCGAGCAGCTCTTCGCCGCATCGAACCATCCCTATACCCAGGCGCTGCTGGCCGAGGCGCCGAAGCTGGTCGCCGAGCGACGTGACTACACCCCGATCCAGGGCGAGATCCCCTCGCCCCTCAACCCGCCGCCGGGCTGCCATTTCCACCCGCGCTGCCCGAAAGCTTTCGCGCGCTGCAAGGCCGAGGCGCCGGCGCTGAAGGAAATCGCGCCGGGCCGCCTCTCGGCCTGCCACCTGAACGACGCGGCCTGATCAGGCCGCGGGCTTTACCCTGAACCAGGCGGCATAGAGCGCCGGCAGGAACAATACGGTCAGCAACGTCGCCACCAGCAGGCCGCCGATGATGGTGAATGCCATCGGACCCCAGAAATTGCTGGTGGAAAGCGGGATCATGCCGAGAATGGCCGCCAGAGCGGTTAGGATGATCGGGCGGAAACGGCGCAGCGTCGCATTCACGATCGCGTCCCAGGGCTGTTCGCCGCCGCCGATATCCTGCTCGATCTGATCGACCAGGATTACCGAGTTGCGCATGATCATGCCGGCCAGCGCAATGGCGCCCAGCATGGCGACGAAACCGAACGGCACATTGAACATCAGCAGGCCAAGCGTGACGCCGATCAGGCCAAGCGGCGCGGTCAGCAGCACCAGCAGCATGCGCGATACCGACTGCAACTGGATCATCAGCAGGGTGACCATGATACCGATCATCACCGGCACCACGGCGCCGATCGACGCATTGGCCTTGGCGCTTTCCTCGATGGCGCCGCCCATCACGATGCGGTAGTTCGGCGGCAGTTGCTTGCGCAGGGCATCCAGCTTGGGTTCGATCTGCATCGACACCACGGGGGCCTGGATGCCATCGATGATATCGGCTCGCACGGTGATCACCGGCTGTCGGTCGCGCCGCCAGATGATGCCTTCCTCCAGCCCGTAGCTGACCTCGGCCACCTGGGTGAGCGGCACCGGGCGGCTGCTGTCGGCCCCTGCCACGTTGATATCCTTCAACCCTGTCAGGCTGAGGCGCTCCGAGGGTTCGGCCCGCGCCACGACATCGATCAATTCGCGGCCCTCGCGGTATTGCGTGACGGTGATGCCCGAGACGATGGAGTTCAGCGTTGTCGCCAGATCCTGCGACGAGATGCCGAGCAGCCTGGCCTTGGCCTGGTCAACATCGAGTTTCACCACCTTGTTCAGTTCGTTCCAGTCCAGATTGACGTCCCGCGTGCTGGGATTCTCGCGCATCACGTCTGCGACCTGGAATGCAATCCGCCGTACCTGCAGCGGGTCAGGCCCGCTGACCCGGAACTGCACCGGGAAACCGACCGGCGGGCCGTTCTCCAGGCGATTGACGCGGCCGCGCAGCAGGATGAAATCCTCCTGGAACGCCTTGATCAGGCGTTCGCGCACACGCTCGCGTTCTGGATCCCCGCCGGTCAGAACCACCACCTGGGCGAAATTGTCGTTAGGCAGCTGAATGTCGAGCGGCAGGTAGAAGCGCGGTGAACCGCTGCCGATATAGGTGGCGTAGCTGACCACGTCGGGATCGTCCCGCAGCATGGCCTCCAGCTTCAGCGCCTCCGCTTCGGTCGCCTCGAGCGAAGCGCCCTGCGGCAGGCGCAGGTCGACCATCAGTTCCGGGCGATTCGATGCGGGGAAGAACTGCTGCTGCACGAGGCCGAAGCCAAGCACGCTCAGCACGAAGATGCCGATGGTGGAACCGATCACGATCCAGCGGCGCCGCACGCACCAGTCGACGACCGGCCGCACGTAGCGATAGATGCCGCGCCGATACACTTCGTCGCCATGCTCATGCCCCTTCTTGGGCGTCGGCAGCAGCTTGTATCCGATGAATGGCGTGAAGATCACGGCAACGATCCAGGAAACCAGAAGGGATATGGTAACCACGGCGAAGATCGAGAAGGTGTATTCACCGGCCGATGACTTGGCGAAGCCAACCGGCACGAAGCCGGCCGCCGTGATCAGCGTGCCGGTCAACATCGGAAAGGCGGTGGAGGTGTAGGCGAAACTGGCGGCGCGGAAGCGGTCGAAACCCTGCTCCATTTTCACCTGCATCATCTCGACCGCGATGATGGCGTCGTCGACCAGAAGGCCAAGCGAGATGATCAGCGCACCCAGCGAGATACGGTGGAAATCAATGCCGAAGATCTGCATGCACACGAAGGTGATCGCCAGGACCAGTGGAATACACAGCATCACCACCACGCCGCTGCGCAGGCCAAGGCTGAGAAAACTGACCGCTAGGACGATGACAACCGCCTCCAGAAGCACCTTCATGAATTCCGAGATCGAGCGCTGTACCACCGTCGGCTGGTCGGCCACCTTCTTTACCTCAATGCCGATCGGCATATCGGCTTTCAGGCGCGCCATGGTGGCATCCAGTGCCTTGCCCAGCTCGATCATGTTGCCGCCCTTGGCCATCGAGATGGCCAGGCCGATGGAATCCTCGCCATTGAAACGCAGCCGGGGACTGGGCGGATCGGCATAGTCGCGGCGGATGTCGGCAATGTCGCCCAGGCGGATCAGGCGGCCGTTGGCTTCGATCGACAATTCCTGCAGGGCGCGGGCAGTTTCAATATCCCCGCTGACGCGCGTGGCGATGCGGTCGGATGCGGTCTGGACCACGCCGGATGCGGTCTGGTCATTCTGCTGCTGGATCACCTGGATGATCTGCTGCGGGTTCAACCCCAGACTGGCCAGCTTCTTGTTCGAGAATTCGATATAGACTTTCTCGGGCTGGACTCCGAGCAGGTCGGCCTTGCCGACATACCTGATGCGCAGCAGCTCCTCGCGCACATCCTCGACGTAATCCTTCAATTCGCGGTGGGTGAAGCCATCGGCGGTGAAGGCATAGATGGTGCCGAAGGTATCGCCGAATTCGTCGTTGAAGAACGGTCCCTGCACGCCCTGCGGCAGGGTATGGCGGACATCGCCGACCTTCTTGCGCACTTCATACCAGATGTCGGACACCAGCTTAGGCGGGGTATCGTCCCGCAACGTGACATACACGGTGGATTCGGCCGGCTTGGAATAGCTGCGCACATTGTCCAGATACGGTGTTTCCTGCAGCTTCTTCTCAATCTTGTCGGTGACCTGCTGTTCTACCTCGCGCGCCGTGGCGCCGGGCCAGTTGGTGCGCACGATCATGACCTTGAAGGTGAAATCCGGATCCTCGGCACGACCGAGCTGCACGTAGGATAAGGCTCCGGCCGCCAGCAGCAGAACGATCAGGAACCCGATCAGGGAAGGATGGCGCAGCGCCCAGGCGGAGAGATTGAAGCGATCGGCGCCGTCGCCGGCGGAATGCGGAATGTTCACGACCGGCCTCCGGCCACTTCCGGCAACAGTCGCACCACCTGCCCCGGGATGAGCTTGTGCACGCCGGCCGTCACGACCTTTTCGCCTTCTTTCAGGCCGGCGGCGATCAGCACGGCCTTCTCGATATAGGATGCCACCTGCACGGGGCGCAGCTCGACCTTGCCCTCAGCCTCGGTGCCGGTGAACACCCAGACGGCAGGCTGATCGTCCTTCTGGTATAGCGCCGCCAGCGGCAGGGCGATCACGTTGGCGTCGCTGCGCCGCAGGATGGTGACGCTGGCGGTCATGCCCAGGCGCATGGCGGCGGGTGCATCCTGCACGGTCACCTTCACCGCGTAGGTACGGGTGGCCGGGTCGGCACCCGGTGCGATCTCGCGCACCACGCCGGCATATTCCCTGTCCGGCTGCGCCCACAGGCTGATGGCGATGGCGGTGGCACTGCGCAGTTCGTCGAGGCGGTTTTCCGCCACGTTGAACACGACTTCCTTTTCCTCTGGCCGCGCCAGCTTCATCACGGTCTGGCCCGAGGCCACGACCTGCCCGGCCTCGGCACTGATCGCGGTGATCACGCCGTCGGCATCGGCATGCAGTTCGGTATAGTCCATCTGGTTCTGCGCCACGCGCAGTTGCGACCGGGCGCTGTCCAGCTGGGCCTCGGCAGTGTTGTAGGTGTTCTGGCGACGATCCAGCTCGGCCTGGCTGATCACCTTGCTGTCGAACAGCTTGCGATAGCGGTTCAGCTCGGTCTGCGCCTGGTTGAAATTGGCTTGCGCCGCGCTCAGCTGTGCCCGGGCATTCTGGATTTGCAGCCGCGTATCGTCAGGATCGAGGCGGGCCAGCAGGGCGCCCTTCTTAACTTCCGAGCCGATCTCGACATAGCGGGCGACCAGCTTGCCGCCGATGCGGAAGGCCAGGTTGGTTTCGTAGCGGGCACGGACCTCGCCGGTATAGCTGGATCGGCTTTCAAAAGCCTGCGGCGTCACGGTGGCGACGCGGACGGGCCGGACCGGCTCGGGCGGCGGGGCCGGGCGGTCACAGGCCGCCACAAGCATCACGAGAGCTGCCGCCAGGGCCGCCCTGCCGAGTGTTTCACGCATCGCAAACATCGCCGTCTCTCCTGTCGGACGGCCGCGCGGGAGCGCCTTGCTACGGAATGTTACTGACGTCCCCCGACGTGCCGCACGCTACTCATCCTGCGTTCCGGCCGGGCTGGCCGCTCTGCTGGCGGCTTCCTCCGGCTGCAGCCTGCCCCGCCGCGCCTGCTCCAGGATCCAGACCCGGATTGCGCTCGACAGGTTGCCCATGCGTGCAGCGTCGATGTCACTGACCATCTGGTTGATGGTCTTGTTTTCCTGGGTGGCCAGCGTCTGCAGCGCTCCCCAGAAGGCTTGCTCCAGGGAAATGCTGGTCCGGTGGCCACCAACCACAACGGAACGTTTCTTTACCGTTGTCGGCATCGTCACCCTGCCCGGCCGGGCGGCCGCGACGGGGACTGCTTAGCATTGGCAGATTTCCGCACCAAGACCGCCTCCCTCTGCAGCGTGATGGCCGTCACCAGTTACCGTCAGGAAAGTTCGGCGCAGAATTCCTGGATGCGCGAGCAGGCATCCTTCAGCGCTTCGGTTGACGTAGCGTAAGAGATGCGGAAATGCGGGCTGAGGCCGAAAGCCTCGCCAAACACCACGGCAACACCCTTCTCTTCCAGCAGGGCGTTGCAGAAATCCTGGTCGGTATTGATCTTCACCCCACCCCTTGAGGTCTTTCCGATCGCGCCGGCACAGCTGGGATAGACATAGAAGGCACCTTCCGGCTTCGGGCAATGGATGCCCTTGGCCTGGTTCAGCATGCTGACGACCAGGTCGCGGCGCTGCTTGAACACGGCATTGTTCTTCGGGATGAAATCCTGCGGGCCGTTGAGGGCCTCGACGGCGGCGGCTTGGCTGATTGACGACGGATTCGAGGTCGACTGCGACTGCAGGTTGGCCATCGCCTTGATCAGCGGCTGCGGGCCGCCGGCATAGCCGATGCGCCAGCCGGTCATGCAATAGGCCTTCGATACGCCGTTCATGGTCAGCGTGCGCTCATACAACGCCGGCTCGACTTGGGCCGGCGTGGTAAAGACGAAATTGTCGTAGACCAGATGCTCGTACATATCGTCGGTCAGGATCCAGACATGCGGATGGCGCAACAGCACGTCGGTCAGCGCCTTCAGTTCATCGCGGGTATAGGCGGCGCCCGAGGGATTCGACGGCGAATTCAGGATCACCCACTTGGTTTTGGCCGTGATCGCCTTTTCCAGCGCATCGGCACGCAGCTTGAACCCGTCCTCGGCCTTGCCGGTCACGAAAACGGGGGTGCCGCCGGCAAAGTTGACGATATCGGGATAGCTGACCCAATACGGCGCCGGGATGATCACCTCGTCGCCCGGATTCACCGTGGCCAGCAGGGCGTTGAACAGCACCTGCTTGCCGCCGGTGCCGACCGTAATCTGTTCGGGCTTGTAGGTCAGGCCGTTCTCGCGCTTGAACTTTTCGACGATCGCCTGCTTCAGCGCCGGCGTGCCGTCCACATCGGTATAGCGTGTCTCGCCCCGGTCGATGGCGGCTTTCGCCGCCTCGCGGATGTTCGCCGGCGTCTCGAAATCGGGCTCGCCGGCGCCCAGGCCGATCACGTCGCGGCCGGCAGCCTTCAGGGCGCGGGCCTTCTGGGTGGCGGCGATGGTGGCGGAAGGCTTGATGCGGCCGAGAGCATCGGACAGGAACGGCATGGTATCTGCGACTCCTAGCGCGGAGGATAGGGAAAAATGCGGGCGAACCATACGTCTGCCGCCAGGGCAGCGCAACCGGGCATGCCGGCATTTCCGGCCACCCTGCCGGAAAAGCGGGCAGGGCGGCCAAACCGCAGGCAGCCGGCAGGTTACGCCTGTGGTCAGGGCCGGATTCCGCCGCCGGGCCAATGATGGCCGATTGGTCCCGGAATTGCATACAGTTTGCCCTGGACCTGTGTTCGATTCGCCCTTGGCGGCCATGCGACCCCCGGCATAGACTTGCCGGCCTGCGCCGAGCCGACCGAGCCAAGAATCGGCCAGGATGACGCTTACGGGGAGACCTCTGACATGACGTTCGTTCGTTCCATCGCCTATGCCGCCGCCAGCCTGGCGCTGGCCGCCGGTCTTGGCGCTGCCGGCCCTGTCGCCGCGCAGACCAAGCTGAAATTCACCCTCGACTGGGCCTTCCAGGGGCCGACCTCGGCCTTCCTGCTGGCCGAGCAGAAGGGCTATTACAAGGCCGAAGGGCTCGACATCACCATCGATGCCGGCCAAGGCTCGGCCGGCGCGCTGCAGCGCGTGGCCACCGGCGCCTATGAGATGGGCTATGCCGATATCAATGCCCTGATCGAATACAACGTGAAGAACCCCGACAGCCAGGTGAAGGCTGTGATGATGGGTTACGATGCGCCGCCATTCGGCGTCTACGCCCTGAAATCCTCGGGTATCAAGACGCCGAAGGACCTCGAGGGCAAGAAGCTTGGTGCTCCGGTCTTCGATGCCTCGTTCAAGCTGTTTCCTGCCTTCGCCGCCAAGGTCGGCATCGACAAGAGCAAGGTCACCCATATCAACCTTCAGCCGCCGCTGCGCGAACCGAGCCTGAAGAATGGCAGCGTCGACTTCATCAGCGGCCACTATTTCTCGTCGATCCTGGATCTGGAAAAGATCGGCGTGAAGGCCGATGAGATCGTGGCTTTCCCGTATGCCGATTTCGGCATGGATTTCTACGGCAATGCCATCATCGCCTCGCCGAAATTCATCAAGGAAAACCCGGCTGCCGTGAAAGCCGTGGTGAAAGCCACCATCAAGGCCTGGAAGGAAATCGCCGCCAACCCCGAGATCGGCGTGAAGGCGACCAAGACCCGTGACGGCCTGACCGACGAGGCACTGGAAATGAAGCGGCTGAAGCTGTCGCTGGAGCGCAACGTGCTGACCAAGTGGGTCAAGGAGAATGGCTTCGGCGGCGTCGACATGGCCCGTCTGCAGCGTTCGTCGGATGCCGTGGCCGCCGCCGTCGGCCTGCCGAGGGCCCCGGCCGCCAGCGAACTGTTCGAGGAAGGCTTCCTGCCGCCCAAGGCTGAACGCATGATGCCGTGATCGGCGGCGTAAAACCTGCTATCAGGAAAGGCGGCGGGGCAACCCGCCGCCTTTTTCTTGTTCCGGATTGCCGTATCGCCTCCCGCAATGACCGACTCTTCCAGTCCCCCCTACCTGGCGGACAGCCGGGCCGGGCCCACCCGCACCGATTGGACGGCCGTGGTCGCCGTGCTGGCCGCCGGCGTCATCATATCGATGCAGATCGGCAAGCTGCCGCCGCTGCTCAACACCTTGCGCACGGAATTCGGCCTTGATCTGGTGTCGGGCGGTCTGCTCGCCTCTTCCGTCAGTCTGCTGGGTGGCGTCATCGGCATCGCGGCCGGCTTCATTTCCGACCGCATCGGGGGCCGGCGCAGTCTGGTATTCGGCCTCATCATCGGCGCCACCGGCAGCATGGCCGGCGCATTCTGCCACTCGGTCGTTCCGCTGCTCGCGGCGCGGCTGCTGGAAGGCCTGGGATTCGTCCTCACGGTGGTGGCCGGACCGGGGCTGATCGCCATGGCGGCACGAACGGATCAGCGTCATCTGGCGCTGGGCTTCTGGAGCAGCTACATGCCTTTGGGCGTGACCTTCGGGATGCTCGGCGCCCTGCTGGTCGGGATCGTGTTCGACTGGCGCGGCCTGTGGCTGGCCATGGCGGTTTTCCTGCTGATTGCCGCGATCCTGCTGCACCGCATGACGGGCGGCATTCCCCAGCCCCGTGCGCGTCGCTTCAACGCCGCCGTGCTGCGCCGCCCCGGCCCCTGGCTGCTGGCGGGCTGTTTTGCCTGTTACACCACGCAATGGTTCTCCATCGTCACCTGGATGCCGACCTATTTGCATCAGAGCGGCAGCCTGGACGATACCGGTATCGCGCTCGGCACCGCCGCCGTGGTGCTGATCAATGCCGTTGGCACCACGGCCGCGGCCGGCCTGATGCATCGTGGCCTGCCGCGATGGCTGCTGATTGCCGCGGCCGGCCTGGTCATGGCGGTATTCGGTCTTCTCAGTTTCGCACCGGACATGCCGGTGGCAGGAAAAATCGCCTGCGCCATGGCGGCCAGCGGCTTCGGCGGCATGCTGCCCTCCGCCGTGCTAGCCAGCGTGCCGGTCGAGGCGCGTGAACCATCCGAGATCGCCACCGTCAACGGCGTGGTCATCCAGCTTCTCAACATCGGTTCCTTTGCCGGCCCACCGGCACTGGCCGCCCTGGTCACCTGGTTCGGCGGCTGGGAGAACGGCCGCTGGCTGCTGCTGGCCGCCGGACTGGCCAGCATGGCGCTGGCGCTGGGCCTGCGCGCCGTCGAGCGGCAGCGGAGTAGAACAGCATGAAGTTTGACCGTGGCGATGCCTATCTGCTGCTGACCGTCATAATCTGGGGCAACACTTTTCCGACGGCAAAATACGTGCTGGGCGTGCTGCCGCCCAATGTCTATGCCTCGACCCGGTATCTGCTCGCGGCCGTCACGCTCATGATCGTGCTGGCATGGCGCGAGGGGCTGCGCCTGCCGCGCCGGCAGGATCTTCTGCCCCTGATCGGTTTCGGCCTGCTCGGCATCACGCTGATGCAGTTGTTGTGGACCAACGCACTGTCGCTGACTGCCGCCTCGAAAGGCGCGATCCTGGTCGCGGTGTCGCCGATCTGGGCCATGCTGATCTCAACCTTCCGCGGCCAGCGCCCGTCCATCCTTTCCTGGGCCGGCATCCTGATCTCGTTCGGCGGCGTGTTCCTGGTTATCAACAACAGCATCACCACGATCACCGTGGGCGGCGGCTCGCTGCTCGGCGACCTGCTGTTTCTGGGCGTTGCCTTCTTCTGGGCCTGTTATTCGGTTTTCGCGCCGCCATATCTGGCGCGGCTGGGCGCATTGTATGTCTCGGCCTGGTCCATGCTGTTCGGCGCGATCGCACTCAGCCCGGCCATGCTGTTCGGCATCGCCGATATCGACTGGGGCGCCGTGACGGCACTGCATTGGGCCGGCTTCCTGTTCACCGCGATTTTCGCTGGCGCGCTGGGCTATCTGTTCTGGTACGAAGGGATTGCGCGGCTGGGTGTGGCGCGTTCGGTGGTCTATTCCTACCTCATACCGGTCTTTGCGCTGCTTTCAGCCGTCAGTTTCCTTGGCGAACACGTCTCGGCCATCCAGCTGATCGGTGCGGCGATCGTGATCGGCGGCCTGGCCCTCACGCGCATCAGTGCCGGTAGAGCCTGATCAGCTCTCGGCGATCAGGCACAGGGCCGGCGCGCCATCGGGCAGGCTGACCGGCTCGACGGCGATCACCACCAGACCCTCCGCCTTGGCCATTTCGCGCAGGTCGGCCTCGCTGCATGCTGTGGTGACAGCGATGAACACCCCGGCCAGCGCCAGGGCAATCTTGACCGCCGAGAATACGGCCGGCAGGTCCTGCTCCCGATCCAGAAGGTCGGCGGCCAGCATCAGGTCGTAATGGTCCGGTCGCGCTTCCAGGAACGGGATCGTTGCGTCGGTATCGCAATCGTCATACAGGCCCGCTTCAAAGGCGCGGCGGCTGCGGTCGGGATCGGCCGAGACCATGTCCAGATGCTGGGCCAGGTTGCGCAGGTCGGCGACGTGGCGCCCCATGCAGCCGCCTATATCGAGCGCCCAGCCGACGGCGAAATCGCTGCCGATCATGCGCCGGGCGGCGTCCAGCAGGATCGCCGATGACGGCGCGTCCAGGCCCTGGATCAGTTCGTCGGTCGACAATGCCGCGAGCGGATCTGCCGGCGCCAGTGGCTGCGGCCGCAGGGCGAAGACGTAGCCGCGAACCGGCCTGCCCTCTTCCTGCCGGAGATCACCCTCTTCCAGCGCCACCATCTCGAAACCAGCCTCGGCAGCTCGCTTGCGCAGATAGGTTTCGCCATGCTGATAGCGACCGGTCTTGGATGCCGTATAACGCGCCTCCACGCCCTTCTCGACCGTGGCGATGAACAGGCCATCCGGCTTCAGGCAATCATGCACGGCCATGAACAGGGCCCGCAGATCGCCGAAATACGACAGCACGTCGGCGGCCAGCACTAGGTCATAGGCCGCCGGCCGCCTGAGCAGACCGACGACGATCTCGCCAACGATGAGTTCGTCGTACACATTGCGCTGCCGCGCCTTGTCGATCATGCGGGGCGACAGGTCGATGCCATCGAGGCGACGGACCAGGCCTTTCAGCTCGGGGCCGAGCAGGCCGGTGCCGCAGCCCAGATCGATGCTGCGCTCAGCAACGCGCCCGTCCAGCAGCCGCGCCGCCATTCCGGCCACCTGCTGCGGCGCCTTGTAGTCGAGCCACCCGACCAGCTTTTCATCGAAGCTGTCGGCGAAAGCATCGAACAGCCCGGCGATATAGTCGGCATTGGCTTTTTCCGGCGCCTGGCCGGACAGAACGGCGGCCATGTGGCGCGCCTCGGCATGGTCGGGGCGCAGCGCCAGCAGGCGGCGATACGTCAGCAGGGCATCGGCGCGCCGGTCCAGCCGGGTCTGCAGCCGGGCCATCTGATGCAGCAGGATTTCCGAATCGGGATTGACGGCAAGAGCCTGCTGCAGCTTGGCGAGGTTGGCCGCCATCGTCTCGCCCACGCGCAACTGCGCCAAAGCGGAATGGACGCGATCGATCTGCTCGGGTTGCGGCGGCTGCACCGGTACGGCGGCCTTCACGCCGCCCAGGCCGAGCAGCATGTCGGAAACCGATGACGGCCCGGCGGCGGGCGCGACCGGCCGGCGCGGAGACATTCCCCCGCCCCGCTTCTTCTGCGCTCGCCGCTCCCGCCGGTTCATCGCGCGATGATCAGCCGCGCGTCAGCGGCTTGTAGCGGATGCGGTGCGGCTGGTCGGCATCGGCACCCAGGCGGCGCTTCTTGTCGGCCTCGTAATCCTGGAAGTTGCCCTCGAACCACTCGACGTGACTGTCGCCCTCGAAAGCCATGATGTGCGTGGCGATGCGGTCGAGGAACCAGCGATCGTGGCTGATCACGATGGCACAGCCGGCGAAGTTGAGCAGCGCCTCTTCCAGCGCGCGCATGGTATCGACGTCAAGATCGTTGGTCGGTTCGTCGAGCAGCAGCACGTTGGCGCCGGATTTCAGCATCTTGGCCAGATGCAGGCGGTTGCGCTCACCGCCCGAGAGCATGCCGACTTTCTTCTGCTGGTCGGCACCCTTGAAGTTGAACCACGAGCAATAGGCGCGGCTGGGCACCTCGCGCTTGCCCAGCAGGATCATGTCGTCGCCGTTGGAGAGTTCCTCCCACACGGTCTTCTTGTCGTTCAGGCTGTCGCGACTCTGGTCCACGTAACCCATCTTCACGCTGTCGCCCACGCGCAGCGTGCCGCCATCGGGCTGTTCCTGGCCAGTGAGCATACGAAACAGAGTGGTCTTGCCGGCGCCGTTTGGACCGATGATACCGACGATGCCGCCCGGCGGCAGCTTGAACGACAGGTCGTCGATCAGCAGGCGGTCGCCGAAGCCCTTGCTCAGATGCTCGGCCTCGACCACCACGTTGCCCAGGCGCGGGCCGGGCAAAATGGTGATCGACACCTGGTCAGCCACCTTCTCGCTCTGTTGCGCCAGCATTTCCTCGTAGGCCTTGAGACGGGCCTTGGACTTGGCCTGGCGCGCGCGCGGGCTCTGGCGCACCCATTCCAGTTCCTGGGCCAGCGACTTGCGCCGCGAATCCTCTTCCTTGCCTTCCTGGGCCAGGCGTTTTTCCTTTTGCTCCAGCCAGGACGAGTAATTGCCTTCCCACGGAATGCCCGAACCGCGATCCAGCTCGAGGATCCAGCCGGCCACGTTATCGAGGAAGTAGCGATCGTGGGTAATCGCCACCACGGTGCCCTCGTATTCGTGCAGGAACCGCTCCAGCCAGGCCACCGATTCCGCATCCAGGTGGTTGGTCGGCTCGTCGAGCAGCAGCATGTCGGGCTTGGACAGCAGCAGACGGCACAGCGCCACGCGACGCTTTTCACCGCCCGACAGCTTGGTCACGTCGGCGTCGCTGGCCGGGCAGCGCAGCGCATCCATGGCGATCTCGACATTGCGCTGCAGGTCCCAGGCATTGGCGGCGTCGATCTTTTCCTGCAGCTCCGCCTGCTCGGCGATCAGCGCATTCATCTCGTCGTCGTCAGTGACTTCGGCGAACTTGTTCGAGACTTCCTCGAAGCGGTCGAGCAGGGCCTTGGTCTCGGCCACGCCCTCCATCACGTTGCCCAGCACGTCCTTGGCCGGATCGAGCTGCGGCTCCTGCGGCAGGTAGCCCACCTTCACGCCATCGGCCGCCCAGGCCTCGCCGGTGAAATCCTTGTCCAGGCCGGCCATAATCTTCAGCAGGGTGGACTTGCCGGCGCCGTTCAGGCCGAGCACGCCGATCTTGGCGCCTGGCAGGAAGCTGAGCCAGATATCCTTCAGCACCTGCTTGCCGCCCGGATAGGTCTTGCCCAGGCCCTTCATCACGTAGATGTACTGGTAACTCGCCATGTCATGCTCCGGCGGTGGAAGACCGCGAAAAGTCATCAAAAATGTCGGCCGAGTTGTATAGAAATGATGGCGCGCGCGCAATGCGGGGCGTCCCAGCGGCGGCGCACCGGGGTCCTTAAACGACGGCCGATTACAGTGGCTTAGCGATTCAGGCCAGCATCAGGGCCCGCACATGGGCAGCGGAGGCGCTGGCCAGGGCATTCAGGTCGTAACCGCCCTCCAAGACGGAGACCACCCGGCCTGCCGCGGTGCTGTCGGCCACTTTGAGCAGTTGCTCGGTGATCCAGTAATAATCCTGATCGAGCAGTTGAAGCTGCGCCAGCGGATCGCTGGCATGGGCATCGAAGCCGGCCGAGATCAGCAGCAGTTCGGGCGCAAATCCCTCCAGCTTGGGCAGCAGCACTCTTTCGACGGCATTGCGGAAATCCGCCGAGCCGGCGAAGGCGCGCAGCGGCAGGTTTACAATGTTGTCCGCAACGCCTTTCTCATGTGCCGCCCCGGTGCCGGGATACAGCGGATACTGATGGGTCGAGGCGTAGAAAAGATCCGGATCGGCAGCGAAGGCGGCCTGGGTGCCATTGCCGTGATGGACGTCGAAATCGATCACCGCGACGCGCCGCAGGCCCCATTGCGCCCGGGCATGCTGAGCCCCGATCGCCACATTGTTGAACAGGCAGAACCCCATCGCCTGGTCGGGTTCGGCATGATGGCCCGGCGGCCGCACGGCACAAAAGGCATTGCGCAGGTCGCCCTGCATTACGGCATCCACCGCGGCGCAGACCGCTCCCGCCGCCCTCAGGGCCGCCTCTCCGGAACCCGGGGAGACGACCGTGTCGCCATCCACATAGCGCAGGCCGTTGGTCGGGATCGCGCGCATCACCCGGTCGACGAAATCGCCCGGATGCACCCGGGCAATCTGCTCGGCCGAGGCGCGGGGAGCCTCCCGGCGGTCGAGATACAGGAATTCCTCGGCCTCCAGCCGGGCCAGCACAGCGCGCAGCCTTTCCGGGCATTCCGGATGCCCTTCTCCCGTATCATGCGCAAAGCAGGCGGAATGGGAATACAACCCGGTTACCATGCGACCAGCCCGTCTCTTCCCGCAGTGACCATTTTTGGGCCTCCTCCCGCCTGCCTTGATAACGCAATTTTGGCAGGACCTTGCTCGACCGCACGTATACAATAGATCATGTTACTGACGATCCCGGCAATGCCCCTCGCCGCGAGGCGCCAGCAGGGCCAGGCATAGGATGGCTGGATATACCAGCGGCCAATGGGGGATCGTGGGGATGGGGGAAGCCGGCGGACATCGCCGGCCGGTGAAAGATATTGGATCAGGGTAACGGAACGTCATGAAGCTTTGGGGTCAGGTAATTGTAGTGGGTACGATTGCGGCCGCCGCCGGTCTGGCCTTCGTTTATCGCGACAATCTGCCATTCATCGGCAAACCCGAAACGGCAACCGCCACCCGCAATGCCGGTCCGCCCCCGCTGCCGATCGATTATGCTCCGGTCCGGCGGATGGACATCACCCGCACGATCGAGGCCGTTGGCACCGCCCAGGCCAATGAAGCCGTGACCATCACCGCAAAGGCCACGGGACTGGTCGAGCGCATCAATTTCCAGGAAGGCCAGCATGTGAAGGCAGGCAGCATCCTGGTGGAACTCGACGCCGCCGAAAGCTCGGCCAACATCTCGGCACTGCGCGCTGCGCGCGATGCGGCCAAGCTGGCCTATGACCGCGCGCTGCAGCTTGTCGAGACCAAGGCCGTGGCCCAGGCCCGCGTGGATGAACTCGGCAAGGCTTATGAGGCGACGGAAGGCCGTCTGCGCGCCGAACAGGCCAAGTTTTCCGACAGCGTGATCCGCGCGCCATTCTCGGGCAAGCTCGGCTTGCGCAAGGTCAGCCTGGGCGCCCTGGTGCGGCCCGGCGACGTGATCACCACCCTGGACGACACCACGCTGATCAAACTGGAATTCGAGATTCCCGAAACCGTGCTGAGCGGCGTGGCCGTCGGCAATAAGGTGACCGCGATGGCCGGCGCGCTGCCGAACCGCAAGTTCGAAGGCACGCTGAACACCATCGACAGCCGCATCGATCCGGCCACCCGGGCCGTGCGTGTGCGCGCGATGATCGCCAATGCCGACGACGTGATCAAACCCGGCATGTTCATGACCGTGGCACTCAGCATCGGCAAGGTGCCCGATGCACTGATGGTGCCCGAGGAATCGCTGCTGGCCCAGGGCGGCGAGCAGTTCGTGTTCGTGATCCGCGACGGTCGCGCCACCCGCACCCGCGTCACCATCGGCCAGCGCGTGCCCGGCCTGGCCCAGATCACCAATGGCCTGCACGGCGATGAGCAGGTCGCCGTCACCGGCCTGCAGCAGTTGCGCGACGGAGCCCGCGTCCGCCCGGCGACCCCGCCTGTATCGGGCTCGCCGGACGCGAAGACCGCCGGCTAAACCGCGCAGCACGGAGCGCACGCCATGGTTCTTTCCGATATCTCGATCAAGCGCCCGGTCTTTGCCACCGTCCTGTCGCTGGTGCTGATCATCTTCGGGCTTTTCGCCCTGCGCGCCATGTCGGTGCGCGAATATCCCGATATCGACCCTCCCGTGGTCAGCGTCACCACCATCTACCGCGGCGCTTCGGCCGAGATCATCGAAAGCAAGATTACCCAGGTGATCGAGGATGCAGTCGCCGGCATCGAGGGCATCCGCGCGATCACGTCGACCAGCCGCGAGGAATCCAGTTCCGTCAGCATCGAGTTCAACCTGACCCGCAATGTCGATGCTGCTGCCAATGATGTGCGCGACAAGGTCAGCCGCGTCATGTCGCGCCTTCCGGACGAAGCCGATCCGCCGACCATCGCCAAGACCGAGGCCGATGCCCGCCCCATCATCTACATCGCCTTGTTCAGCGACCGGCTCTCGCTGCTGGAACTGACCGACTACGCCGACCGCTACCTGGTCGACCAGATGTCGATCGTCGATGGCGTCGCCTCGGTGAATCTTTACGGCGCCCGGCGTTATGCCATGCGCGTGCATCTCGACCGCATGGCGATGGCCGCCCGCAACGTGACCGTGCAGGATATCGAGGAAGCCATCCGCCGGCAGAATGTGGAACTGCCATCGGGCCGCGTCGAGAGCAGCATGCGCGAATTCACCGTGCGCGCCGAGTCCGGCCTGCGTTCGGCCCAGCAATTCGCCAATATCGTGCTGCGCGAACAGGATGGCTACCTGCTGCGACTGAGCGAAGTGGCAAAGGTGGAACTCGGCGCCGAGGATGAACGCACCGAACAGCGGGTCAACGGCACCACGGCGGTCGGTCTCGGCATCATCCGCCAATCCAAGGCCAACGCCATGGATATCTCGACTGGCGTCAATGCGGCGATCGAGCGCCTGAAGCCCACGTTGCCTGCCGGCGTCACCATGGAGGTCGGCTACGACCAGTCGAAATTCATCAGCCAGTCGATCTATGAGGTCTTCCACGCCCTGATGGTGGCGCTTGGACTGGTGATCGGCGTGATCTTCCTGTTCCTGCGCTCGTGGCGCGCCACTCTGATCCCGGCCGTTGCCATTCCCGTTTCCGTCATCGGCTCCTTCATCATCATCGGCGCGCTGGGTTACTCCATCAATGTCCTGACCCTGCTGGCGCTGGTCCTGGCTATCGGCCTGGTGGTCGACGATGCCATCGTGGTGCTGGAAAACATCCATCGCCGCATCGAACTGGGCGAGCCACCGCTGCTGGCATCCCTGCGTGGCGCGCGTCAGATCGGCTTTGCCGTCATCGCCACCACCATCGTCCTGATCGCCGTTTTCGTGCCGATCTCCCTGATGGAAGGCAACACCGGCCGTCTGTTCCGCGAATTCGGCATCTCCGTGGCCGCCTCGGTGCTGTTCTCCGGCTTTGTCGCTCTCACGCTGACGCCGATGATGTGCTCGAAGCTTCTGCACGAAGCCAAGGACGAAGGCTGGTTCTATCATGTGACGGAAAAGTTCTTCGTCGGCATGTCGAATGGCTATGGCTGGCTGCTGCGCAAGGCACTGGGCGCGCCCGTGGTCGTTCTGGCCCTGGGCGGCGTCGTTTCCCTGGTTGCCTACCTGATGTTCCTGGCGATTCCGCGGGAATTCGCGCCGACGGAGGATCGCGGCGTGTTCTTCATCCCGGTGACCGGCCCGGAAGGTGCCAGCTACGACTACACACGCAACAACGTCATCAAGATCGAAGGCGCCCTGAAGCCTTTCGTCGACAGCGGCAACGTCACGACCGTGCAGTCATTTATCGCGCCGGCCTGGGGCGGCCGGCCCTCGCCGGTCAATTCCGCCTTCATGGTGGTGCGGCTGAAGGACTGGTCCGAACGCGAGGTGAAGCAGCAGCAGATCGTGCGCGAGGCCTTCCCGAAGCTGCTGTCGCTCACTGGGGTGCGGGCCATCGCCGTCAATCCGCCCAGCCTGGGCCAGCGCGGTTCGCAGGCACCGGTGCAGTTCGTGATCGGCGGTCCGACCTATCCCATTCTCGATGGCTGGGCCGACCGGATTGTCGAGCGGGCGCTGGAGAATCCCAAGCTTCTGGGTGTCGACAAGGACTACAAGCCGACCCGGCCGGAAGTTCGCGTCGCCATCGACCGCAACCGCGCCGCCGACCTGGGCGTGCCGATCGAGACGATCGGCCGCACGCTGGAAACCATGCTGGGCTCGCGCGAGGTGACGCAGTTCCAGCGCGAAGGCAAGCAGTACAAGGTGATGGTTCAGGCCCAGGCCGAGCAACGCGTCACGCCCAGCGACCTGAACAACATCTACGTGCGAGCCAATGGTGGCCGACTGGTGCCGCTGGCCAGCCTGGTGGCCATCACCGAAGGCGCCGCGGCGCGCGAACTGAACCGCACCGACCGGCTGCGGGCCGTCACCATCTCTGCATCGCTGGCGCCGGACTACACCTTGGGCGAGGCCCTCGACTATCTCGACAAGGTGGCGGCAGAAGTGCTGCCGCCGGAAGCCCGCGTCAGCTACGCTGGGCAGAGCCGCGAGTTCAAGGATACCTCGGCGGCCATCTATCTGACCTTCGCCCTGGCGCTGATCATCGTCTTTCTGGTGCTGGCCGCCCAGTTCGAAAGCTGGATTCATCCGACCATCATCATCTTCTCGGTGCCGCTGGCGGTCACCGGCGCACTGGGTGCATTGCTGTTCACCGGAACCACGCTGAACGTATACAGCCAGATTGGCATCATCATGTTGATCGGCCTGATCGCCAAGAATGCCATCCTGATCGTCGAATTCGCCAACCAGCTTCGCGACGAGGGCAAGACCGTCCTGGAGGCCGTGACCGACGCCTCCGTCGTCCGGTTGCGCCCCATTCTGATGACCACGATCGCCACCATCTTCGGCGCATGGCCGCTGGCCTTCGCCAGCGGCGCCGGCGCCGAGTCGCGCTCCGCCCTGGGATGGGTGATCGTGGGCGGCATGAGCTTCGCCACCCTGCTCAGCCTGTTCGTGGTGCCGGTGCTCTACAACCTGCTGGCCCATTACACCAAGCCGGCCGGCTTCATCGCCCGCAAGCTGACCGAACTGGAAAAGCGCCCGGACGTGGACACGGCAAAACCGGAAGCGGCCGAGTGACTGGGTGACTGGCCGCATCGTCTAGGTTACTGGTTGATAACCTAGACTGGGAATGGCGGGCGGGCTCAAATACTCCCCGCCCTCCCCCTGCCTGATGCATCCGTATCGTTATGACACCTAAGCACGACCTCAAAAATCCCGACCACATCGCTTTCGGCACCGCCGTCGCCAATGCCCAGGCGGCCGTGGCCGGTCTGTCGGACCAGTATATCGGCTGGGTCAATGCCGACCTCAAGCGGCTGGATGCCGCCATCAGCGCCGCCCAGGGCGGCACCGATGCCGACAAGCTGCGGGCCGTCTATGACGTGGCGCATGACATCAAGGGACAGGGAAGCACTTTCGGCTATCTGCTGGTGACCGATATCGGACAACTGCTGTGCCGCTATGTCGACGAAGCCATCCGGCGCAAAAAGGTCGATGTCGATATCATTGCCGCCCATGTCGCGGCGCTACGAACCGTGGTCGACAACCGGATCCAGGGCCAGGCGGGCGAGCTTGGTGCTGAAATCCTCGATACCCTGCGGTCCGCAGCAGCGAAAAGCTTCGCCTGATCGTCAGGTTTTCCGCCCATCGGTTCCGCGCCGAAAGGGCCCGGCATAATCCGCGCGCACCTGGCGCCGGCGGTCGGGGCCGAAATAGCTTTGCTCGCGCACGAATTTGCGCGGCCGCTCGATGATCTCGCGCAGCCGGGCTTCGACGGCCTTGGCCGAAGGCGGCAAGACCAGGATTTCATTCACCCCGGTATCGAGCGCGAGCCGCGCGCGCTCGCGGGTGACACTGGTGGTGGCGATGATGAATGGCATGAACGGATTGGGGGAAGCCGTGTCCCGGCGCAGCCGCCGCACCAAACTCAATCCGCCTTCGTCGGGGCCGGCTGCCGGGCCAGGCAATTCCCAGCGGCAGATCACCGCATCGATCTTGCTGCCATCGGCGGTTTCCGCGGCCCTGTCCGCCAGGCTGGTCCATGCCTGCGATACGCCCGACACGCAAAGCGGCCGCCGGATGCCCAGGCCAGCGAACAGGCTGCGCCAGGTCGCCAGCATGCTGGGCTCGGCCTCGACGAGCAGCAGATCGAGACGGCTGAGATCGTAGGGCATCGCGTTTCTCCCCGCCGCGCCCTTTACTTGCAACGCAGCGGCATGGCCTTCTGTTACTACAGATCAGCGGAGTAGGAAAATGCCCTCGGCCCCTCCAGACGACATCCATTATTACGATCCGGCGCAGGGACACGGTCTCGCCCATGATCCGTTCAAGGCCATTGTGGGTCCGCGACCGATCGGGTGGATTTCCTCCTGCGACCGCGACGGCCGCGTCAATCTTGCGCCCTACAGCTACTTCAACGCCTTTCACGACAAGCCGCCGATCCTTGCCTTCGGCAGCAGCGACTGGAAAGACAGCGTCGCCAATGTCGAGGCGACGGGTGAATTCGTCGCCAATCTGGCAACCCGGCCGCTGGCCGAGGCAATGAACCGCACCTCTGCGCCGGTGGCGCACGGCATCGATGAATTCAGGCTGGCCGGCCTGACCCCCGCGCCCTGCCGGCAGGTGCGGCCGCCCCGTGTGGCCGAAAGCCCGACCGCGCTGGAATGCCGGCTGCTGCAGATCGTGCGCCAGCATGATCTGCAGGGCCGGGCGCTGGATGCCTGGATGGTGATCGGCCAGGTGGTGGGCGTGCATATCGCCCGGGCCTACATCCGTGACGGCCTGTTCGACACCGCGGCGGCGCGGCCGATCATGCGCGGTGGCTACGCGGCCGATTATTTCGAGGCCACGCCGGAAACCCAGTTCCGCATGCGCCGCCCCACCGCCTGATCGTCGATGCCGGATTCATCACGCTGCATTGCAGCATCCTCGCGCCGCGGTTGCAGTCTGGCGACGGGCCGGCCTGCGACCCCTCGCCGCGCCCGGAACCGGCCAGCCCCTCTAGCCAGCCCGGCGCCTGGGGCGCTAATATCCGGCACCAGCACAGGAATTTAACGCCGAAGGCAGATTGCCTAGCGGCCCTGACCAGGCAGTTACAGCCCCATGGATTACGAAGCCCTCTTCGGCCAGGCGGTCGACAAATTGCGCGCGGAAAAGCGCTATCGGGTTTTCACCGAACTGGCCCGGAATTGCGGCAGCTTTCCGGTTGCCGACAATTACAGCGGCATCGGCCCGGCCAAGATCACCATCTGGTGCTCGAACGATTATCTCGGCATGGGCCAGCATCCGGCGGTGGTCGGGGCCATGCAGCAGGCGGTGGCCAAATTCGGCGCCGGCGCCGGCGGCACCCGCAATATTTCCGGCAACAGCCATGCCGTGGTCGAACTGGAAGCCGAACTGGCCGACCTGCATGGCAAGGAGGCCGCTCTGGTCTTCATGTCAGGCTACATTGCCAATCAGACCTCGCTTGCCACCCTGGCCAGGCTGCTGCCCGGCTGCGTCATCCTCTCGGATGCCGACAACCACAATTCGATGATCGAGGGCATTCGCCAGTCCGGCTGCGAGCGCCACATATTCCGTCACAACGATCTGGCCCATCTTGAGGAACTGCTCGAGGGCCTGCCCGCCGAGCGGCCCAAGCTGATCGCCTTCGAAAGCGTCTATTCCATGGACGGAGATATCGCGCCGATCCATGCCATCTGCGACCTGGCCGACAGATACGGCGCCATGACCTATCTGGACGAAGTGCATGCGGTCGGCCTCTACGGCAATCGCGGCGGCGGCATCGCCGACCGCGACAATGCGATGCAGCGTCTGCACATCATCCAGGGCACGCTGGGCAAGGCCTTCGGCGTGGTCGGCGGCTATATCACCGGCCCGAAGACGATGGTCGACGCCGTGCGCTCCTATGCCCCGGCTTTCATCTTCTCCACCGCCATGCCGCCGGCCATCGCCGCCGCCGCCACGGCCAGCATCCGCCATCTCAAGCAGAGTCAGGCCGAGCGCACCCGCCATCAGGAACGCGCCGCCACCCTGCGCCGCATGTTGCTCAATGCCGGCCTGCCGGTGCTGGTGAACCAGAGCCATATCGTACCGGTCATGATCGGCGATCCCGCCCTATGCAAGGCCGCGTCCGACATGCTGCTGGCCGACCACGGCATCTACATCCAGCCGATCAACTACCCCACGGTGCCACGCGGCACCGAGCGGCTGCGCATCACCCCCACGCCGGTCCATACCGACGCGATGATGCAGGCCCTGACCGCGGCCCTGCTAGATGTCTGGCAGCGCCTGGGGCTCAGCCGCCAGGCCGCCTGACCCCGGCCCTGACCGGGACTTCTTCGCGCGGCGGGCGGCAATATTTCCGTTCCGTTTCCAAATTTTTATCTGTTTGTGGCCTTCCTGTATGGCATGAACGGTGGAGTCGAATGAACTACCTGTAGTAGTTTCATGACTCCATCCTTACGTGTTTCCCAGGCCGCAATGTCCCAGCAGGTTTTCCGTTCGCTCACGGATTTCGGATTTTCCATCCCGCAGCTCCAGATACTGCGGGAGCGTCTGAGCGTGCCGCAATTCGTCTATTTCTCGGGCCCGGCCGGCGGCGGCAAGACCAGGGCCGCCCTGATGGTGGCCTGGACCTATTTCCAGGCCCTGAACCGGCCGATCCGTTTCGACGGCCAGGACATGAGCACCGACCAGATCCGTCAGGCCGCCAAGGAACATAATGCCGGCATCCTGTTCAACGACATGGCCTCGGTGCATGATTATATGAAAGCCGGCTACTGCCTCGACTGCCGGATGATCGCCTTGGGCATCGCCTTCGACGGGCCCGCCGTCGCTGCCCAGGCCCATGCCTACCTGCTGGCTTACCTGCCCGGATTGGCGACTCGAAATGATGTCACCGTGATCGCTGTCGGCCGCGACGACGAGGAACCGGACAATCCCTTCCACAGCGTCGATCTCTTCGCGGCCTGAACCCCGCCTTCGCCTCTGCGCCATCTTGTCGCGCATTCCGAGTCTTGGCCGGCTTCGTTTGATCTTGATCAACGCCGGCCGGGCCCGCCTTGCCATCATGCCCGCGCGATGTCCCTCCCCGGACGCGCGGAGCAGGCACCGCCGAGAGTCTGGCGGGGCGGATAATCACAATGGAGCACATCATGCGTATCGGTAAATCTCTCGCGGCCGCGGCGGGCGCGGCCCTTCTGCTGCTTGGCTCGGTCCCTTTTGATGCCTTCGCTCAGGACGGCAAGTCAGCCGGCGATATCATGGTGCGCGGCCGCATCATTGGCCTGCTGCCCGATGAGGATTCGACGGTTACGGTCATCGGCGGCGAAGTCGATGCCAGCAATGCCTTCACCGGCGAAATCGACTTCTCCTATTTCTTCACCGACAACATCGCGGCCGAACTGATCGCCGCCACCACCAAGCACAAGATGCAGGTGGACCGCAGCAGCAGCGGCGATGTCGGCCTGGGGAATGTGTGGCTGCTGCCGCCGACCCTCACCCTGCAGTACCATTTCATGCCCAAGCAGGCCTTCAGCCCCTATGTCGGCCTCGGCGCCACCTATGCCGTCTTCTACAACGAGAAGGTGGCCAGCGGCCTGCGCAGCGTCGATTACGACAATGCCTGGGGCGTCGCCCTGCAGGCCGGCTTCGACTACAAGATCGCCGGCAACTGGTACTTCAATGCCGACGTGAAGAAAATCTTCCTGAATACCGACGTGAAGGTGGTCACCAACGCCGGCACCGTGATCAATGCGGATGTCGACCTCGATCCGTGGGTGGTCGGCATCGGCGTCGGCTACAAGTTCTGATCAGGCATCCGGACTCGGTTCGCCGGGTCCGGTCCGCCCTCGGGTCGGGTCCGGCGGTTCGTCCACCCTCGCCGCCGGACTGCAGCCCGACGCCTCCGCCGCCTGGCGGGGGCGTTTTTTTGCCTGCTGGCCTGCTTGACCCCCTCGGCACGGTCCGCATCATGGGCGGCCCGAACGCGCCCAGCCGGCAGGATCAGCCATGACCATCCATCCAGAATTGCAACGCCTGCGCGACAGCATCGACAATATCGATGCCGCGCTGATCCACATGCTGGCCGAGCGTTTCAAATGCACGCAGGCCGTAGGCCGGCTGAAGGCCGCCGAGAACCTGCCGCCGGCTGACCCGGCCCGCGAGGCGCGCCAGATCGCCCGGCTGCGCCAGCTTGCCGAAACCGCCAGGCTGGACCCGGATTTTGCCGAGAAATTCCTCGCCTTCATCGTGCGCGAGGTGATCCACCATCACGAGGCGATCGCCGAGCAGGCGAAGACCGGCCCGGCGAAAGCCTGACGTGACGGCAGCTTCCCTTACTTCACGACCAGGTCGTTCCTGACCGCGCGTACGCCCTGCACATTGCGGGCGATCTGTTCGGCGCGGGCCTTGGCCTGGGCGTCGTCGACGAACCCGCTCAGTTGAACCACATCCCTGAAGGTTTCGACGCTGATCTGGCCCGCCTTGGTGACCGGATCCTTGATCAATTCGGCCTTCACCTTGGTCGTGATGGCCGCCGAGTCGATATATTCGCCCGTCGATTCCCGCGTCGGCGTCGACGAGCAGGCGGCGACGGCGCCGCCCAGCATCAGCACGATTGCGGCGCTGCGGGCGATGAAGGCAAGATTGCGCATGATCCGATCCTCGTTTCTGTCTGCGCATCCCTGATGGAATGCTGTCGGGACCGGAACGACGCCGGCGGGAATTTGTTCCCGGCGGGTGCGTCTATACGAAGAAATCTGGAATCAGGTCGGTTTCCGCTGCGCCCGGATGACGGTAGCGTGAGAAATCGGTCAGTCCCGCCCCGCGCAGCACTTCGTCGTCGATGAAGAAGTTGCCGGTGCAGTCGCGGGCGGGCCGGGTCAGGATCACATGGGCGGCATCGGCCATGATCTCCACCTTGCGGCACTTCTTGCGCAACTCGGGCCCGGTGATCACGTTCATCGCATCGGTGTCGATGGCGGTGCGCGGCCACAATGCATTCACCGCCACGCCCTTCTTGCGGAATTCGCCAGCCATGCCCAGCACGCACATGCTCATGCCGAATTTCGCCATCGTGTAGGCGACGTGCGGGCTGAACCAGCGCTCTTCCATGTTCAATGGCGGCGACAGGTTGAGGATATGCGGATTCTCGGCCTTCAGCAGGTGCGGCAGGCATTTCTGGCTGCACAGATAGGTCCCGCGCGTATTGATCTGGTGCATCAGGTCGTAACGCTTCATCGGCGTTTCCAGCGTGCCGGTCAGCGAGATGGCCGAAGCATTGTTGACCAGGATATCGAGGCCGCCGAAGGTCTCGACGGTCTTCTGCACGGCGGCTTCCACCACCGCCTCCTCGCGAACGTCCACCACGATGGGCAGCGCCCGGCCACCCGCCTTTTCGATGGCCTCGGCGGCCGTATAGATCGTGCCGGCCAGCTTGGGATGCGGTTCGGTGGTCTTGGCGGCGATGGCGATATTGGCGCCGTCCCTGGCCGCGCGCAGGGCGATGGCGAGGCCGATGCCGCGGCTGGCGCCGGTGATGAACAGGGTCTTGCCCTTGAGCGATCCAGTCCTGATGACTTCGGTCATGTTGTCCTCCCGCCTTCTGTTTATTGCGCCGCCTCGTCGACGGTGTCGCAGCGCTGGAACTCGTAGACGCCGCCCCCGTTGAGCCGCCGCTCCACCAGACCCTCGCGCATCAGGTGATGAAGATGCGCCAGCGCCTCGCCCGCCGCCAGCGTCATGTGATCCTTGATGTCGCGCTTGAACAGCAGCGGCAGCGTCTCGATTACCGTATGCGGACGCTCCAGCGCGGCCAGCAGGGCATCCAGCCTGGTGGCATGGTGCCGCTGCAGCATGGCGATGCGCTGGTGCAACCCGATGAAGGGATCGCCATGGGCCGGCAGCACCAGGATGTCGCGCGGCAGATGGCTGAACTTGGCGAACGAGTCGAGATACTGCGTCAGCGGCCCGGCTTCGGGTTCGCCGGGGTAGACGCCGATATGCGGCGAGATGCGCGGCAGCACCTGGTCGCCCGAGATCAGCACGTCCAGCGATGGGCAGTACAGGCAGGCATGTTCCGGCGAATGGCCGCGGCCGACGATCACCTGCCAGTCATGGGCGCCGATGCGGATGATGTCGCCTTCCGTAATGCGATGGAAACCACGCGGGATCGGCGTCACCGCCTTGGCGAAATTGCCGAAGCCGCGCGCCCGGATCGCATCGAGTTGCGCCGCGTCGAAGCCCAGCCGCCCATAGAAGGCAATCACATCGACCGGCACTTCGGGCAGTTGCTCCAGTTCCAGCATGCGGCCGAAGCTCCACTCGCCCAGCGTCATCCACAGCGGTGCATTGAATTTCTGCTGCAGCCAGCCGGCCAGCCCCAGATGGTCGGGATGGAAATGCGTGCATAGGATGCGGGTGATCGGCTTGCCGCCCAGATGCGCGGCGATCACCTGCTCCCAGATCGCCTGCAGCCTGGACGACCGCACGCCGGTATCCACCAGCGTCCAGCCCTCGCCATCCTCCAGCAGCCACAGATTGATGTAATCCAGCCCCGGGATTGGAATCGGCATGCGCAGCCACAGCACACCGGGCCGCATCTGCATCACCGCGCCATCGCCCGGCCTGCCGCCATTCGGCTCCCTGGCAAAGGGATATTTCAGGCTGGCGCCGCCATCCGGCGTCGGCGTGCCATCGATCATGGGAATGGAATCGTCTGCGGTGTCTGCCACGAAAGGCCTGCGGGGCTGGAGTTTTTGTTATGTGGGATAACTGTAGTTTCCCGTTGACGTAAGCGTCAATGCGGCGAAGTCCAGCACATCGGTCATGAAAAAGGCCGGGGCATTGCCGCCCCGGCCCGTTAATCCCTCGTGACGTTGCGGAAAAGGCGGCTTACGCCCGCAGCAATTCCGGCGTGACCTCGGCCAAAGCCGCGCTGCCTTCGGTGGCCGAACGGCATAGGCCATCCACCGTCGAGAGTACCTGCTCGGCAAACAGCCGCGCCGACACGATCTTGGCGGTGAAATACGGATCGGTGGAGCCGCCCGCGATCTCGGCTTTCGCCGCCAGCGCCTGCCGCGCGAGCAGCCAGCCGCCCACCGTGGTGGCAAAGCCGCGCAGGAACGGCGTGGCGCCAGCCAGTGCCGCGTTGGGATCCTTGGCCAGTTGCTGCCCCATCCAGACCGAGGCTTTGCCCAGCGATTTCAGCGCCGCGTCAAGGTTGGCGTGGATGCTGCCAAAACCTTCGCCGGCCCTGGCCAGTTCGGCGATGGTCCCGCCGATCTCGGCGAACAGCGCCTTCACCGTCTCGCCGCCATTCAGCGGCAGCTTGCGCGTCACCAGGTCGATCGCCTGGATGCCGTTGGTGCCTTCATAGATCGGCAAGATGCGGGCATCGCGGTAATGCTGGGCCGCGCCGGTCTCTTCGATGAAGCCCATGCCGCCGTGGAGCTGCACGCCCATGGACGCCACCTCGCAGCCGATATCGGTGGCCCAGGCCTTCGACAGCGGCGTAAACAACTCCACCATCGCCTTCCAGTGCTTGCGCTGCGCTTCGTCGGGATGATGGTGCGCGCGGTCGATGGCGGCAGCGTTCAGGTAGATCAGGCCGCGGCAGGCCTCGGTCAGGCTGCGCATCAGCATCAGGGTGCGGCGCACATCCGGATGCTCAATGATCGCCACATGCTGCTCGGCATTCATGCCGGGATGGCGGCCCTGTTTGCGCTGTTCGGCGTAATCCAGCGCCTGCTGGTAGGCGCGCTCGGCAATCGCCAGGCCCTGGCAGCCCACGGACAGGCGAGCGTTGTTCATCATGGTGAACATGCAGCGCATGCCCTGGTTCTCCGCACCCAGCAGCCAGCCGATGCACTCGTCGTTGTCGCCGTAGCTCATCACGCAGGTCGGGCTGGCATGGATGCCAAGCTTGTGTTCCAGCGACACCACGCGCAGATCGTTGCGCTTGCCCGGGTTGCCGTTGGCGTCTGGGATGAATTTCGGCACGATGAACAGCGAGATGCCCTTGGTGCCGGCCGGCGCATCGGGTAGGCGGGCCAGCACGAGATGCACGATATTCTCGGCCATGTCGTGTTCGCCATAGGTGATGAAGATCTTCATCCCCTTGATCTTGTAAGTGCCGTCGCCCACCGGCACGGCCTTGGCTTTCAGCGCGCCGACATCCGAACCGGCCTGCGGCTCGGTCAGGTTCATCGAGCCGGTCCACTGGCCCGACACCATCTTGGGCAGATACAGCGCCTTCTGCGCATCCGTGCCATGCGCCATGATCGCGTCGATGGCGCCTTGGGTCAGCAGCGGGCAGAGCGAAAACGACAGATTGGCGGCCTGCACCATCTCCTGTGCCGCCATGGTGAGTGCCCAGGGCATGGCACCACCGCCGAGTTCCTCGGGAAACGGCATGCCGTTCCAGCCGCCATCGACGAATTTCCTGTAGGCATCGGCAAAACCCGGCGCGGTGCGCACCACGCCGTTATCGAGTTTTGCGCCTTCCTTGTCGCCGCCGCGGTTGAGCGGGGAGAGCACGCCGGCAGCGAATTTCGCGGCCTCTTCCAGCACGGCGCCGACGGTTTCGCCCTCAGCATTTTCCAGACCCGGCAGGGTGGCCAGTTCGGCCAGGCCAGCGATCTGCTCCAGGGTGAAACGCATATCCTTGACGGGGGCGGCGTATTCCATCTCGGTCTCCCTTGAACCGCGCGACTGTACAATGAGGCGCTGCATAATATGGTCTGGAACGCCTAGCAAGGCCAATGCCCCCCGGCGTAAACTTGGCCCATGGTTGACGTAACGATTTCAGAGGCCGCCGAGAAGTTGAAAGCCGGCGAGGTGGTCGCTTTCGCCACCGAGACGGTCTACGGGTTGGGCGCCGATGCCACCAATCCCTTCGCAGTCGCAAAAATTTTTGCGGCCAAGGGCAGGCCGGATTTCAATCCGCTAATTTGTCATATCGCCGACCTCTCTCAGCTCGATGCATTGGTAACGGTCGATACTCGTGCCCGCCGGCTGGCCGAGGCTTTCTGGCCCGGCGCCCTCACGCTGGTGCTGCCGCGCCGGCCCGACTGCCCGGTGGCGCCGGCTGTCTCCGCCGGCCTGCCCACGCTGGCCTTGCGCATGCCGGCGCATCCGCAGGCGCGCGCCCTGCTGCGCCAGGTTGGCCGGCCCGTTGCCGCCCCTTCGGCCAACCGCTCGGGTCACGTCTCGCCCACCACCGCACGCCACGTGCGCGACAGCTTGGGGCCTGACATCGCCGTGCTGGATGGCGGCCCCTGCCCCGTCGGCCTGGAATCCACCGTGGTCGGCCTGACCGGGCCGCAGGCCACCCTGCTGCGGCCGGGCGGATTGGCGGCGGAGGAGATCGAGCGCGTGCTCGGCGCACCGCTGGCGCGGCCGATGGATGCGAAACTGGAATCGCCCGGCATGCTGCTGAAGCATTACGCGCCACGCCTGCCGGTGCGGCTCAATGCGGCCGCGCCGCTGTCCGGCCGCCGCGAGGGACTGCTCAGCTTCGGCCCGGCGGCGCCGGGCTTCGCCCATGTGCATCCCCTGAGCGCGGCCGGCGATCTGGCCGAGGCGGCGGCCAACCTGTATGCCGGCCTGCATGCGCTTGATGCCCTGCCCGGCCTGGACGGCATTGCGGTGATGCCGATACCGGGCCACGGCCTGGGCCAGGCCATCAACGACAGGCTTACGCGCGCGGCGCGCGGACGCTAGGATCGCCGCCTCAATGACGGTGACTGAATGAACGCTCTCGCTCCCGATCTGCTCGACCGCTTCCGCGCCATCGTCGGCCCCAAGGGCTGGACCTCCGAGCCCGATGCGCTGGCCCAGCATGTACGCGAATGGCGCGACCTCTATGCCGGCACGACGCCGCTGGTCCTCAAACCGGCCAGCACGGCGGAGGTGGCCGCCATCGTGAAGCTGGCGAACGAGACCAAGACCAAACTGGTGCCGCAGGGCGGCAATACCGGCCTGGTCGGCGGCGGCATCCCCTTCGATGGCGGCGACGAGATCATCCTGTCGCTGCAGCGCATGAACAGGATCCGCGCCATCGATCCGCTGAACGACACGATCACGGTGGAAGCCGGCTGCATCCTGCAGAATGTGCAGCAGGCGGCGCGCGAGGCCGGCCGGCTGTTTCCGCTGTCCATCGGCTCGGAAGGCAGTTGCACGATCGGCGGCAACCTCTCCACCAATGCCGGCGGCAACGCCGTGCTGCGCTATGGCAATACCCGCGAGCTGACGCTCGGCCTGGAGGTGGTGCTGGCCGACGGCCAGGTCTGGGACGGCCTGCGCGGCCTGCGCAAGGACAATACCGGCTACGACCTGCGCGACCTGTTCATCGGCGGCGAAGGCACGCTGGGGATCATCACCGCCGCCGTGCTGAAGCTGCATCCGCTGCCCAAGGCGATGGCCACCGCCTTCACGGCGATTCCCAGCCCGCAGGCCGCCATTGAACTGCTGGCCCTGGCCAAGGCGGCCACCGGCGGTCAGGTCACCGGCTGCGAGATCATGCCACGCATCGGGCTGGATTATGTACTGCGGCACACGCCGGCCACCAGCGACCCGATCGCCGGGCGCCATCCCTGGTATCTGATCCTGGAATTCTCCTCGGGCCGCGACGACGGCGCCATTGCCGAGACCATGGAGGCCGTGCTGACGGAGGGCTTCGAGAAGGGCCTGGTGCTGGATGCCGCCATCGCACAGTCAGATGCCCAGCGCGCCGCCTTCTGGAAGATCCGCGAGGCGATGTCGAGCGCCCAGAAACCCGAAGGCGGCAGCATCAAATGCGATATCTCGGTGCCGGTGTCGCAGATGCCGCTGTTCATCGAGCGGGCCAGCAAGGCGGTGGAGGACCTGATCCCCGGCGTGCGCATCGTCGCCTTCGGCCATATCGGCGACGGCAACGTGCATTTCAACCCGTCCCAGCCGGTGGGTTGGAAGCCGGAAGACTTCATGTCCTACTGGGACCGCGTGCACCAGATCGTGCACGACATCGCCCACGAGATGAATGGCTCGATCTCGGCCGAGCATGGCGTCGGCCGCATGAAGATCGACGAGATCACGCAATACAAGCCGGCCATCGAGATCGAGATGATGCGCCGGATCAAGCGCGCTTTCGACCCGAACAATATCCTCAATCCCGGCAAGGTCGTGCGGCCCTGACATGACCGTTCTGTTTCGCGCTTACCTGGCGATCAGCGCCGACGGCTTCATCGCCCGGCCCGACGGATCGGTCGACTGGCTGCATGATTACGATCCTGCCGATTTTGGCCATGACGCTTTCATGGCCGGCATCGGCAGCATCGTCATGGGCCGGGCCACCTACGAGATCAGCCGCAGCTTTGGCGGCGACTGGCCCTATGCCGGCAAGCCGGGTTATGTGGTGACATCGCAGGCGCTGCGCGAGCTGCCGCCGGATACGCAAACCTGCCGCGCCGATTTCGGCGCGCTGGCCGCCGAGCTGCGGCGCGTGTCGAAGGGCGACGTGTGGCTGCTGGGCGGCACGCGGCTATGGGAAGGCTTCCTGCAGGCCGGCGCGCTCGACCGTTTCGAGCTGTTTGTCATTCCCCGCCTGATCGGCGAGGGCCTGCCGCTGCTGCCGCCGGAGCGCCGCGACCTGCGCCTCGAACTGCTCGAGTCCGAGGCGCTCAGCCGTGGCGTGATCAGGCTGGTCTACAAACCGCTGCTATGACGCCCGGCCCAGATTCGGGTCGCGGGCAATCGCCTTCTGCGTCATGAACACCACCACGATCAGGCCAATGCCGATCAGATCGGTGACCAGGCCGGGCTTGATCAGGCAGAGCGCTCCGGCGACCAGCAATGCGCGTTCCCACATCAGCGCAGGCCTGATCAGGTAGCCGTACAGTCCGGCAGCCAGCGCCAGACAGCCGATGGTTGCGCTGGCGGCGGCATGCAGGATGTCTGGCCAGTCGCCGATGGCCAGCAGGGCTGGCTCGTAGACGAACATGAACGGCACGATGAAGCCGGCCGCCCCGGTGCGCACGGCCGCCCATCCCGCTTCCCATATGTTCGCCTTTGCCAGGCTGGCCGCGGCATAGACCGCCAGCGCCACCGGCGGCGTGATCGCCGACAGGATGGCGAAGTAGAAGGCGAACATGTGCGCCGCCGGCTCGATCACGCCCAGCTTCATCAGCGCCGGAACCATCAGCGACACCATGACGATATAGGCCGGCGTGGTGGGCATGCCCATGCCGAGGATGATGCCCGCCACCGCCGTCAGCACCAGCGCCAGCACCAGGCTGTTCTGCGACAGGCCCACCACCCAGTTGGTGAAGGTGAGACCAAGGCCGGTCAGGGTGATCGAACCGATCACCAGGCCGGCACAGGCGCAGGCCAGCGCCACTGCCAGCGTGTTGCGGGCGCCGTCCTGCAGGGCGTCCCACACCATCTCCAGGCGCAGGCCCTCGCGCGTGTTGGCGCGCAGCATGGCAACCGGGAAGCAGGCCAGCGTTCCGGCCAGGGCGCAGAGCGGCGCCGAATAGCCCATGAACATGCCGCCCAGGATCACCGCCACCGGAATGAAGAGGTGGCCACGCTCCTTGAGCACCGCAAGCAGTCGCGGCACCTCATGGGCCGGCAGGCCGTGCAGGCCACGCCGCTTGGCCTCGAAATGCACCGCCCCGAAGCAGGCGATATAGTACAGCAGGGCCGGAATCAGGGCCCACAGCACCACCGTGGCATAGGGCACGGCCAGGAATTCGGCCATCACGAAAGCGGCCGCGCCCATGATCGGCGGCATGATTTGTCCGCCGGTGGACGCCACCGATTCGACTGCCGCGGCGAACGATGGCTTGAAGCCGCTGCGCTTCATCAGCGGAATGGTGATCGGGCCGTCGACCATGACATTGGCCACCGCCGAGCCGGAAATGGTGCCGAACAGCGAAGACGACACCACCGCCACCTTGCCCGGACCGCCGGCCTGCCGGCCGGTGAGCGCCAGCGCAAAATCCATGAACAGCTTGCCCGTGCCGGTGCGCTCCATGAACGAGCCGAACAGCACGAAGATCATCACATAGGCGGCCGAGACGCCGAGCGTGGAGCCGAAAATGCCCTCGGTCGTCATGTAGAGCTGGTCGAGCAGGGTGAGCGGATCCACCTGCGTGACGAACAGCGCATGTCCCATGAAGACCAGCGCGGTGATCGGCAGGGCCCAACCGATCACGCGGCGCGTGGAATCCAGAACGATCACGACCAGGAATACGCCGGCAACGATATCGAGTGGCTTAAGGTCATCGATGTAGATGATGCGGTCGATGAAATAGTCGAGATTGATGAACAGATGGCCCAACGCCAGTGCGGCGCCTGCGAACAGCAGGGCATCGAGCCAGATGAAACGGCGCCGGCCGACGGCATCCCGCGCGATGGGGTAGAGCAGCAGCACCAGGGCCAGGGCAAAGGCCAGATGGATGCCACGAAAGATCAGGGCCTGCGGCGGCCCCATGGCGATGACCCACATGTGGTACAGCGCCATCGCCACGCCGATCGGCGCGACTACGCGCCTGACCAGGGTTCTGCCATCCATCGTCCGCCCCTCCCGGATCGACCGCCGCTTCCTTTGTCGAAGCGGCGAAAAAAAGGACCGGCGTCGCCCGTCCAGAAGCGACGCCGGCCAGTACGCCTCAATCGGTTACTTCAGCGCACCGACTTCGCGGTAGTATTTCGCCGCACCCGGATGCAGTGGCACGCCGATATCCTCGGCCATCTCCTTGGCGGTCAGCTTGGCCATCGCCTTGTTCACCGCGGCCATGTCGGCCACCTGGGTGGCCATCGCCCTGGTCACGGCATAGACCTTGTCTTCCGGCAGCTTGCACGAGGTGATGAAGTGCGTGGAATAACCGATCACCGGCACATCCTTGTCCTGCTTCGGATAGGTGCCGGCCGGCACGATCACCTTGTTGTAGCCGGCATTGATCTTCTTCATCTCGGCCAGACCATTGTCGGTGATCGGCACCAGCTTGACGTCGCGCGAGGTGGCCAGGTCCATCACCGAGGAGGCCGGGATGGTGGTGCCGAGCGTGAAGACCTGGGCATGCCCATCCTTCAGCAGCGCCGCGGCATCGTTGTAGGAGGCCATGAAATTGACCTTGCTCATGGCGTCATACGACAGGCCATGCGCCTTCAGGATGTCGGCCGAAATCGCCTCGGCGGTATTGCCCCTGGTCTGCACCGCGATGGCCTTGCCTTTCAGGTCCTCGACCTTCTCGATCTTGGAATCGGCCGTCACCACCACCTGGAAATACTGCGGATAGAGGTTGGCGACCTGGCAGACATTGGCGGCCTTCTCGTTGAACGGCGCGCGGCCATTGACCGCATCGACGGTGGAGATCGAGTTGCCGAAGCCGAATTCGGCCTTGCCTTCCTGCACGCCCTTCACATTGGCGATGCCGGCGCCCGGCAGGGTCTGGATGGTCAAGCCAGGCACAGCCTTCTCGAACATCGCCTTCATGGTGCCGCCCAGCGGCACCCAGACGCCGCCCTGCGGCCCCGTCATCAGCTTGTAGGTCTGTGCCTGCGCGTCGGCCCCGGCGAATCCGGCGATACCGAGGGTTACAGCCGCAACAAATACGGCGCGACTGATGCTGTTATGACGCATGGTGTCCTCCCGAATGATTTTTTGTGCGTGCGAGTGTGCGCAGCCCGCGCCGCCGCGTCAAGCAAAGATCAGTCAACTGAATAGATCGAGCTGTGGTTGCGCGGCATTTTTTTCGTGCTGCAGCGCGTCATGCGGCAGCAGCGCCCCATCCGACCGGATGTGAACCACGCTCGATCCGTGCATCAGCAGCGCCGGCGTCACCAGATGCGTGCGGTGGCAATGCCGTGGATCGGCCTCGGCGCACATCATCGCGGTTGGCTTCTCTTCTGCCCAGGCGATCAGCGCCGTGATCCCTGCCTGAAAATCAGGCTCCGCCGCGCGAGGCATGCCGCCCAGCGTCTCGCCGAACCAGCGGTAGTCGATGCCATCGGCTGCGAGGCGGTCCCGCAGCGCGGCCTGATTGAATTGCGGCACGAATCTTGATGCGGGGCGAGACCGCAGGTCGGCCAGCCGGCCGATGCCATGCGCCTGGAGCAACGCGATGAAGCGCTCCGGCGGATGGTTCGAATGGCCGATGCTGTAGATCACGGACGTCAGGCTCCCGGGACCGCTGAAGGGATTTGTGACCCCGATCACAGTTACCAACCGGTAACTTGCACAGGATGGACGGGTTTTACGCGTATCTATATATACAGCGCGGCCCGGGAAATATCCCCGGGCGGGGGAATATCGTGCCATGAAACGTGTTGCCAAGATCGGTCTGGCCCTGCTCGCCCTGGCTATCGTCGTCAGCGGCGGGCTCTACCTGGCGAAGGGGCGCCAGCCGGTGCGGGCTGTGAGCACCGCTGAACCGGCCCGTTTCGAGGGCATCGAATTCTCCCCGGCCGACCTGACCCAGGCGAAAATCGCCGATCTGCGCCAGGTCGTGCGTATGAGCGGCAGCCTGCAGCCCCTCAATCAGAGCCAGATCCGCGCCGAGGTCGCAGCCGTGGTGCAGGATGTGTCCGTGCGGCGCGGCGAAAGCGTGAAGAAGGGCCAGTTGCTGGCCCGGCTGGATACCGCCGACCTCGCCGCCCGCCTGCGCGAAAAACAGAGCAATCTGGAAAGCGCACGCTCGGCCCTCACGCTGGCCCAGACCAATCGCGACAAGGCCATCACCCTCACCCAGCGCGGCGTGAAATCCCAGACCGCACTGGACGAGGCTGAAAATGCCTGGCGCAATGCCCGCGCCAATGTTGCCGCCCTGGAACAGCAGGTGACGATGGCGCGCAAGGCGCTGAACGACGCCGCCATATACGCCCCGCTGGATGGCCTGGTGGCCGAACGCTTTGTCAATCCGGGCGAGCGCGTGGCCGTCGATGCCAGGCTGTTCGTCATCGCCGATCTGGATGTGATGGAAGTCGAGGCGCTGGTACCGGCGCGCGACGTGCCGCAGCTGAAAACCGGCCAGAAGGTGCTGCTGCGTGTGGAAGGCTTCGGCGAACGCCTGTTCGACGGCCATATCGAACGCATAAATCCCACCGCGCAAAGCGGTTCGCGCTCCATCCCGGTCTATATCCTGCTGAAGAATCCCGAACAGGTTCTGCGGGGCGGCATGTTCGGCAGCGGCGAGGCCGTGCTGGCCGAGCAGCGTGCCGCCGTCGCCATTCCGGCAGAGGCCGTACGCCGCGAACAGGGCGCCGATATCGTCTATGTGCTGAAGGACAGCCGGCTGGAGCGCCGCGCCGTTCAGGTGGCCCTATCCGGCACGCCCGATGGCCGCGTCGCCATCGCCGCTGGCGTGGCTGCCGGCGAAACCGTCATCGCCACCCCGGGCCTGCGCCTGAGCGACGGGCTGGCCGCCCGCATCGCCGGCCGCTGACCCGCCGGTATCGGACCCCAGAGGAGAGAGCCGGCCATGTGGCTCACCCGCGTCAGCGTCGATAACCCCGTTTTTGCCACCATGATGATGGCATCGCTGCTGGTGGTCGGCCTGTTCGCCTATTTCAAGCTCAGCATCGAGCAGTTTCCCGATGTGGAATTTCCCATCGTGGTGGTCGGCACCAGCTATCCCGGTGCCACGCCGGAAAGCGTGGAAAGCGAAGTCACCCGGCCCATCGAAGATGCCGTCAACACCATCAGCGGCGTACGCTCGCTCACCTCGCGTTCGCTGGAAGGCCGCTCGACCGTCATTATCGAATTCGAACTGACCGTCGACGCCGTGGAAGCCGTGCAGGACGTGCGCGAGAAGATCGCACAGGTGACGCCGGGGTTCCGCGACGAGATCAAGACGCCGGAAATCACCCGCTTCTCGCCCGACAGCCAGCCGATCGCCTCCATCGCCGTGCGCACCGACCGGCGCGACCTGCGCGAACTGACCACGATGGCAGACCAGGTGATCCTCAAGCGCCTGCAGACCGTGCGCGGCGTCGGCCAGGCCTACATCGTCGGCGGCGTGAAGCGCCGCATCAACATCCTGCCGAACCCCGAGAAGATGCAGGCTTACGGCATCGGCATGGATCAGCTTATCAGCGTTCTGAAAAGCGAAAACCAGCAGCTTCCCGTCGGCACCCTGACACGGCCGCAGACCGAATTCGTCGTTCAGATCGAGGGCCGCGTGATCGACCCGCGCAATCTGGCCCAGCTTGTGCTGGCCAGGCGCGGCGGCGCCTCGGTCACGCTCGGCGATGTCGCCACGGTGGAAGACGGCACCGAGGAGAAAGAAGCCGTTGCCCTGTTCGATGGCGACCGCCTGCTGGCGATCAACTTCATCAAGGTACAGGGCTCCAACACCCTGGAAGTGATCACCGGGCTGAAGGAAGCCGTGAAGGAGCTGCAGGCCGACCTGCCGTCCGACGTCAACCTGCAATTCATGCGCGACGACAGCCGCGCCATCCTGATTTCGGTCAACGGCGTGCAACGCACCCTGATCGAAGGCGCCATCCTCACCGTGCTGATCGTGTTCCTGTTCCTCAATTCCTGGCGCAGCACCATCATCACCGGCCTGACCCTGCCGATCGCCGTGATCGGCACGCTGGCCGCCGTTTATGCCGCCGGCTTCACCCTGAACAAGCTCACTCTGATGGCTTTGTCGCTCGCCATCGGCATTCTGATCGACGACGCCATCGTGGTGCGCGAGAACATCACCCGCCATGTCGCCATGGGCAAAAGCCACCGGCAGGCAGCGCTGGACGGCACCAACGAGATCGGCCTTGCGGTGCTGGCCACCACCTTCTCCATCGTCGCGGTCTTCCTGCCGGTCGCCTTCATGGGCGGCATCATCGGGCGCTTCTTCCTGCAGTTCGGCATCACCGTTACGGTCGCGGTGCTGATCTCGCTGTTCGTCAGCTTCACGCTTGATCCGATGCTGTCCAGCGTGTGGCACGACCCCGACAGCCTGCCCAATGCAAAACGCGGCCCGGTCGGCCGCGCCGTCGCCGTGGTCGACCGGGGCATGGAACGGCTCGGCCGGTTCTATCGCCATGTGCTGCGCTGGAGCCTGCGGCGCCGCTGGGCCGTGCTGCTGATCGCCGTGCTCAGCCTGGTCGGCAGCGTCATGCTGGTCGGGCGGCTGGGCACCGAATTCGTGCCCGAACCCGATCTTTCGGAAATCCTGGTCGAGATCACCACCCCGCCCGGCTCGGCCATCGACTATACCGAAGCGAAGATCCGCCAGGTGCAGGACGCGCTGAAGGAATTCCCCGAGGTGCAGTATTCCTTCGCCTCCATCAATGCCGGCGCCTTCGCCCGGCGCAATGTCGGCACGCTGTATGTCCGTTTCGTGCCGCTGGAGCAGCGCAAGCGCACGCCCCAGCAGATGACCCAGCCCTTCCGCGATCGCCTGAGCCGGATCGCGGGCATCGACAACATCAACATCGGCCTGCCCAATCTGGGCGGCGGCCTCAACAAGCCGATCATGATCGCGCTCAAGGGCCAGGACATCGCCGAACTCGACCGCCTGTCGCAGGAGGCGATGGCAATCATCCGCACCGTGCCCGGGGTGGTCGACCTCGAATCCAGCCTCAAGGCCAACAAGCCTACCGTGGCGCTGGATATCGATCGCGCGCTGGCCGCCGATCTGGGCGTCAGCGTCGCCTCCATCGCCGCCACCCTGCGCCCGCTGCTGGCCGGCGAGGAAGCCGGCACCTGGAAGGCGCCGGACGATGAAAGCTACGACGTTTTCGTGCGCCTGCCGCGCGACGACCGCACCGGCCTGCCCGATCTGGAGCGCATCTATGTGGCCTCCAACCAGATGAACGCCGACGGCAATCCGAAGATGATCGCCCTGGCCCAGGTGGTGAAGATCCAGCCGTCTGCCGGCTCGACCCAGATCAACCGCCGCGACCTGGCACGCGAGGTGCTGCTGACGGCCGCCACCTATGGCCGGCCGGTGGGCGAGGCCGGCCGCGAGATCCAGGCGAAACTCGAACAGATGAAACTGCCGCCGGGCTACCGCTTCTGGTTCGGCGGCGCCTCCAAGGACATGAAGGAATCGGCCGGCTTCGCCGCCGCTGCCCTGCTGCTGGCCGTGATCTTCATCTACCTGATCCTGGCTTCGCAGTTCGGCAGCTTCCTGCAGCCCTTTGCCATCATGGCTTCGCTGCCGCTGTCGCTGATCGGCGTCATCGTCGGTCTGTGGGCCTGGAATTCCACGCTCAACATCTTCTCGATCATCGGCTTCATCATGCTGATGGGCCTGGTGACGAAGAACGCCATCCTGCTGATCGACTTCGTCAACCATGCCCGCCGCAGCGGACTGGACCGGCTGGAGGCGATCCTGGAGGCCGGCGAGATCCGCCTGCGCCCGATCATGATGACAACGCTGGCGATGATCTTCGGCATGCTGCCGCTCGCGCTGGCTTTCGGCGAGGGCGCCAAGCAGACCGCGGCCATGGCCCATGCGGTGATCGGCGGCCTGATCTCGTCCTCCCTGCTCACCCTGATCGTCACGCCGGTGATCTTCACCTATCTCGACGATCTGGGCGCCTGGGTCAGCCGCAAGCTGCCCAAGGCTGGTGATCATGGAGCACCGGATCATGGGCATGACGTCGCGTCAGCCGAAAAACATCCGGCGGAATAACAGCGCAACACCGCTAAATCAGGCAGTCATCAGTTCTAAACTTGTCATATCGGTCTCTGTGTCGCTGCCCTAGATTAGAGGCATAATGCCTCGTTACAGGGAGGACTCATGTCGCAGATCCTGACGGCCGCCGCAAAAAACGACCTCGCCATCCGCAGCTTCCTGGTGCGCAGGGACGACCTGCGCCAGACCCAGTTCATCGACGCGCCCTTCGACCAGAACAGCCTGCAGCCGGGCCAGATTCTGCTCAAGGTCGACAGCTTCGCCTTCACCGCGAACAACATCACCTATGCCGAACTGGGCGAGCGGATGGCCTACTGGAAATTCTATCCCGCCGCCGATCCCGCCTGGGGCATCATTCCGGTCTGGGGTTTTGCCGAGGTGATCGCCTCGCACCATGCCACCATCGCGGTGGACGAGCGCATCTTCGGCTTCCTGCCGATGGCGAGTCATGTGGTGCTGCAGCCGGGCAAGGTCAGCGACGACGCCTTTACCGATGCATCGCCGCACCGCACCGGCCTGCCGGCCGCCTACCAGCGTTACGGCCGCGTCACCGGCGATCCCGATTACGCGCCGGACTTCGAGGCCATGCAGTCGCTCCTGCGGCCGCTGTTCATCACCTCATTCCTGATCGACGATTTCCTGGCCGACGAAGGCTTCTTCGGGGCCAAAGCGGTGATCCTGTCCTCCGCCTCCTCGAAAACCGCCTTTGCGCTGGCGCATGAACTGCACAAGCGCAAGGCCGTGACGGTGATCGGCCTCACCTCGGCTGGCAACCGCGCCTTCGTCGAGGGGTTGGGGTGTTACGATCGGGTGATGACCTATGATGCCATGGCCGAGCTGCCCCGCCAGCCGGCTGTGTATGTCGATTTCGCCGGCAGTGCTGATATCCGTCGCGCCATCCACGAGCGTTTCGCCGACGATCTGAAGTATTCCTGCGCCGTTGGCCTGTCGCATCGCGAGATGAATCCGCCAGGCAAGGGACTGCCCGGGCCGAAGCCGGTTTTCTTCTTCGCCCCCGATCGTATCGTGAAACGCAACAAGGACTGGGGTCCCGGCGGCCTCGATCTGCGGCTGGTCGCCGCCTGGCGCGATTTCATGCGCACGGCGAAAGGCTGGCTCAAAGTGCAGAGCGGCAGCCGCCGCGATGTCGAAGCCGTCTATCGCGCCACGCTGGAAGGCCGCGTGAAGCCGCATGAGGGCCATATCCTCAGCCTGTGGGATTGACCGACCGCCCGGTTGTTTCGTCCGGCATCAGGCCTACATCCAGTCGCATCGCTTCATCCTGACCGGAGGCCCGATGCGGAAAACTCGGCATTTCACCCGCCGCACCCTGCTGGCCGGCATGGCGGCAACCGGAATGGCGGCGCCCCTGCTGCCGGCGGCGGCCCGTGGCCAGCCCGGCGGCTTCATCTCCCGAAAGATTCCCTCCAGCGGCGAGATGCTGCCGGCCATCGGCCTGGGCAGCTGGATCACCTTCAACGTCGGCAACGATCCGGTCGGCCGCGCCGCCAGCCTGGCGGTGATGGAGGATTTCTTCCGTCTGGGCGGCCGCATGATCGACTGCTCGCCCATGTATGGTTCGTCGCAGGCGGTGATCGGCGAGGGTCTGGCGCGGCTGAATACAAGGGATCGGGTGTTCTCGGCCGAAAAAGTGTGGACATCCTCCGGCCGCAGCGGACCCGGCCAGATCGAGCAGACCCGCCGCTTCTGGGGCGTCGACCGGTTCGACCTGCTGCAGGTGCACAACCTGCTGGCCTGGGAGGCGCATCTCGACACCTTGCGCGCGATGAAGGCCGAGGGCCGCCTGCGCTATATCGGCATCACCACCTCGGAAGGCCGCCGGCATCGCGAGTTCGAGCAGGTCATGCGTGCCGTGCCGCTCGACTTCATCCAGGTCAGCTACAACATCCTCGACCGCGAGGTGGAACAGCGCATCCTGCCGCTGGCGCGCGACCGCGGCATCGCCGTGATCGTCAACCGGCCATTCCGCCAGGGCGATCTGATCCGCGCCGTCGAACGCCGCCCGCTGCCCGCCTGGGCCGCCGAGATAAATGCGGCGAACTGGGCGCAGGTATTGCTTAAATTCATCCTCGCCCATCCCGATGTCACCTGCGTGATTCCGGCCACCAGCAGGGTTGAGCACCTGCGCGAGAATATGGGGGCCGGCCACGGTACGCTGCCGGATGCCGCCCTGCGCCGGCGCATGATCGCCGATATCGAGACGCTGTGATGGCAGAATGGTGGACCTACGGCCTGTCCGATTTCCTGCTGTTCTCGCCGCAGACCTATCAGCGCCTGTTCGAGCTGCATAACGCCGCGCTGTGGCCGGCGCAGGTCGCGGCGCTGATCGCCGGTATCGGCCTGATCCTGCTGACCATGCGCCGGTCGCGCGGCGCCTGGGGCCTTGTCGCACTGGCCTGGCTGCTGGTGGCCTGGCTGTGGTTCCACCAGCGTTACGCCACGATCAACTGGGCCGCCGACTGGATCGCCATCGGCTTCGCGCTGCAGGCCCTGCTGCTGCTCTGGCATGGCCTGCGCGGCAGGCCGGCAGCCGCGCGCGACCCGATCGCCGGCCTGGCTTTCATGGTCTTCGCCATCGCCGCACAGCCGCTGCTGCCGCGTTTGCTCGGCCGGCCCTGGAAGCAGGCCGAGATCTTCGCGCTGGCGCCGGGGCCGACGGTGATTGCCACACTTGGTCTGCTGCTGGCGTTGCCGGCGCCGCGCCATCTGCTGATCCTGCCGCTGCTCTGGTGCGCCATTGACGGCGCCACGCTGTGGAGCATGGGTGCACCGGAAGCCTGGCTGCTGCCGGCAGCAGGTCTGCTGACTGTTGCCATGACGGCGCTGCGGCGCGCCTAAACCGGCTTTTAAGCGAGCAGTTTCGCCAGCAGGCCGTCCAGCACGGCGCGGCCTTCTCTTGTGGCGACGATCTTCTGTGGCGTGCGGATCAGCAGCCCGGCGGTTTCCAGCGGCGCGCTGCGTTGCGGCGGCACCACCTCGTTCAGACCGAGGCCGCAGGCAGCCCGGAAATTCTCCGCATACACGCCCTCGCTCAGGCGCAGGCCCATCATCAGCGCCTCTTCCGCGCGTTCCCGCGCGCCGACGGGCGTCAGGCTTTCGCGGCCCTCGCCCTGCTGCTCCACCTGTTCCAGCCAGACTTCCGGCTTGCGCCGGTTCTGGATCGCCTGCCAGCCCTGATCGCCCCGCAGCCGCGCATGCGCGCCGGGACCCAGCCCCAGATATTGCCCACTGCGCCAGTAGACCAGATTGTGCCGGCTCTCGCCGCCCAGCTTGGCGTGATTGGAAATCTCGTAGGCCGGCAGGCCGGCTGCGTCCATGATCTCCTGCGTCAGGTCATAGAGTGCCGCCTGCGTATCGTCGTCCATCGGTTTCAGCGCGCCGCGCGCCACCGCGCCGGCAAAGCCGGTATTGGGTTCGATGGTCAGCGTGTAGAGCGAGAGATGGTCGCCGGCCAAAGCCAGCGCTTCATTCAGTTCGACGCGCCAGTCCTGCGCCGTCTGGCCGGGCCGGGCATAGATCAGGTCGAAGGAATAGCGCGGCACGGCCTTCTGCGCCGCCGCGATGGCGCGCCGCGCCTCATTGGCGTCATGCGCGCGGCCGAGGAATTTCAGGACGCCTTCATTGAAGCTCTGCACGCCGATCGACAGCCGGTTGACGCCGGCCTGGGCGAAGGCGGCGAATTTTTCCGCCTCGGCCGAGTTCGGATTGGCCTCCAGCGTGATCTCCACGTCATCGGCAAAGCGCCAGTGCCTGCGCGCTTCCGCCAGGATCGCCGCCGCCGTCTCGGGCGGCATCAGCGACGGCGTGCCGCCGCCGAAGAATACCGAGGTGACGGTTTCGCCGCGGCCATAGCCGGCCTCGGCATACTGCGCCAGTTCGGCCAGATAGGCGCGCTGCCAGCGGGCCGCGTCCACGCGCTCGCGCACATGGGAATTGAAGTCGCAATAGGGGCATTTCGAGACGCAGAAGGGCCAGTGCACATAGAGGCCGAAGCCGCGCGGCGGCAGCTTGCTCTGGTGAACCGGGCTAGCGCCGGAAACAGGCATCGATCAGTTGCTTGAAAGCCAGCGCGCGGTGGCTGATGGCATGTTTCTCCGGCGGCGGCATCTCGCCGAAGGTCCGGTTGCCGAACCCCACTTCGCTTTCGGGCAGGAACATCGGGTCGTAGCCGAAGCCATGGCTGCCGCGCGGCGGCCAGACCAGCCGGCCATGCACCACGCCCTCGAAGCTTTCCACATGGCCGTCGGGCCAGGCAAGCGACAGCGCGCAGACGAACTGGGCGCGGAAAGGCGGCTCGACGCCCTTCTCCTGCACCGCGCGCCACACCTTGTCCATGGCATAGCCGAAATCCTTCTTCGGCCCGGCCCAGCGCGCGGAATAAATCCCCGGTGCGCCATCCAGCGCATCGACGCCCATGCCGGAATCGTCGGCCAGCGCCGGCAGGTTGGCACCGCGCGCAGACGCCAGCGCCTTCAGCTCGGCATTGGCGATGAAGGTCTCGCCCGTCTCTTCCGGTTCGGGCAGGCCCAGTTCGCCGGCCGACACCGCCTGCACGGCAAAGGGCGCCAGCAGGTCGGCGATCTCGCGCAGCTTGCCGGCATTGTGACTGGCGATCACCAGCCGGCCGCCGTCGAAATGCCGCCGCGCCACGGCTTTACTTCCCAATGGCCTGCCGCTGCAGGGCCATCAGCTCGGTGATGCCGGCCTTGGCGAGCTTCAGCATGGACGCGAACTGCTCTTCCGAGAACGGGTCCTTCTCGGCGGTGCCCTGCACTTCCACGATGGCGCCGGTATCGGTCAGCACGAAATTGGCATCCGCCTGCGCGGTGGAATCTTCCGCGTAATCCAGATCGAGCACCGGCTGGCCATCGCACAGGCCGCAGCTCACCGCGCCGACCTGGCCAACCAGCGGGATCTGCGCGATGGCGCCGTCCTTCACCAGCTTGGCGAAGGCGTAATGCAGCGCCACCCAGGAACCAGTGATCGCCGCCGTGCGCGTGCCGCCATCGGCCTGCAGCACGTCGCAATCCAGGCGGATCTGCCGCTCGCCGAAGCCGGAGAGATTCGTAACGGCGCGCAGGGAGCGGCCGACCAGGCGCTGGATTTCCTGCGTGCGGCCCGACTGTTTGCCGCGCGAGGCCTCGCGCTCGGTGCGCGAATGGGTCGAGCGCGGCAGCATGCCGTATTCCGCCGTCACCCAGCCGCGGCCGGTATTGCGCAGGAAGGGCGGCACCTTCTCTTCCACCGTGGCGGCACACAGCACATGGGTCTCGCCGAATTTCACCAGGCAGGAGCCCTCGGCATATTTGGCGAAGCCCGGCTCCAGCCGGATCGGGCGCAACTGGTCGGCTTTGCGGCCGCTCGGACGCATGGGTCTCTCCTTGAAATCTCGGTTCCTGCGAGGTGTTGCGGTTCTAGTCGATAGCGCCGGGCTGAACAACCGGCCCGAGGCCGTTGCGGCCGCGCAGGATATTGTTATACTATAACAGTGCCAAACGCCGACCCAAATCCCGGCCGAATTGCGCCCCAACCCGAGACCAGCCTTGCGTTTTCCGGAGACCCCATCGTGAAGAACCGCCTGCTGTCCAGCGCCGCCGCCCTGCTGGCCCTGACCGCCCTGCCCGCTCTTGCCGCCGACGACGAGCATGAGAAGAAGGGCTACACCTATGCCGCCGGCGACCTCGACCTGACCCTGACTCTGGATGCCGGCTTCGGCCTGTTCAGCGTCAGCAACGCCATCCACGGTCTGGGCAGCCAGGCCCGCGGCAGCAGCGAACGCGCCGGCGGCCGCGCCTGGAGCGAAGGATTCATCGCGCCGGGCCTGGGCCTCGACTGGCATCTGGGCGAGAGCAGCGCCTATGGCGGCTTCAAGCTGCTGGGCAGCGCCACGCGCGGCCAGGGCGACGCCCAGCGCGACTCCACCACCAGCGACCGGCCCGAGGCGCTGGGCATCGAAGAGGCCTTTCTCGGCTGGAAATCCGGCACCGTCTTCGCCGCTTTGGGCGAGGATGCCGTCGATGTCTCGCTCGGCCGCCAGCCCTTCAGCGTCGGCGACGGCTTCCTGCTGGTGGACGGTACGGCCGAGGGTTCCCGCCGCGCCGCCTATGTGATGGGTCCGCGCGCCAGCTTCGACCGCACCGCCATCCTCAAGCTCAACACCGCACCGGTGCGGGCCGACATCTTCCATCTCGAAGGCAACGTCGACCAGACCTTCATGCGCGGCAGCGATGCCGCCGCCACCAAGCTGTACGGCGGCAATGTCGAATGGTTCGCCTCCAGCCACAAGGATCACGGCCGCTTCGAATACGAAGAGCGCCTGTGGTATGTGGGCGCCACCGCGCTCACCGTCTACGAGGCCGATACCGGCGTTTCCACCAACCGCAAGGGCCTCGATGTCTATGCCCTGCGCGCCGGCGGCGCGCTGCTCAGCGGCCTGGGCGAGGGCTGGCAGGATTTCGCGCTGTATTCCGAACTGGGCCAGCAGCGGAACGGCGATGCCGGCCGCAAGAGCCGCGCCCATGCCTGGTATGTCGAGCCGCAATATACGCTCTCGGCCCTGCCCTGGACGCCGCGCCTGAGCTATCGCTACGCCCATTTCAGCGGCGACAACAACTCCGGCGATGGCCGCAACACCGCCTGGGATTCGCTCTATACCGGCGGCGGCGCGCGCGGTTTCGGCACCTGGGACCTGGGCGAGATCTACACGCGCTATACCCCCGGCGGCAATTCCAACCTGAACAGCCACATGGTGCATCTGCGCCTGCAGCCGGCGGAAGAACTGGCCGTCGGCGCCCTGGTCTACCGGCATTTCTACGACAAACCCGACACCGCAAACGGCGTGCGTTCCGACGACCTGCTCACCGAGCTGAACGTCTATGCGCAGTGGGAAACGCCGGTGAAGGGCCTGAGCGTCACTGGCCTGCTGGGCGCGGCCAAGGCCGGCGACGGCCGACGCCAGCAGCTCGGCACCACCGACGCCACCGATCGCACCACCTATCTGGGCCAGGTGGTGTTCGGCTATTCCTTCTAGGCGGCTGCCGGCCCCGCATTCGGCCCCGCATTCGGCCCGGTCGAAGACGCCGGAAACAGCTCGATCATGGCGCGGGCGATTTCGCGCTCGCCCATGATCACCGTGGTCGCGCCGTGGCCGGTCAGGTGATCGACCTCGGCATCGGCATGGGCGCGGGCGATGATGCTGAGTGCCGGATTGATGCCGCGCGCCATCTGCACGATGGCGCCGGCCTCGAACACGTTCGGGATGGCCAGGATCAGTTGCCGCGCCTGCGCCAGGTTGGCGGCGGCCAGTATATCGGCACGGGTGGCGTTGCCGGCCAGCACCTCGATGCCCTGCTCGCGCAGTTCCTTCACCCGTTTGTCGACATCCTCGATCACCAGAAACGGCATGCCACGCTCGCGCATGGCCGCCGCCACCAGACTGCCGACCCTGCCATGACCGATCAGCACCACGTGATCGCTCAGCAGAGTGGTCGGCGGAGTGGTTTCGTTGTCGGGCGCGCCGTCTGAAGCATGTCCGCCCTGCTCGGGCATCGGCTCGCCACCGTCCTGGGTGGCTATGCGGCGTTCCAGCCATGGCCTGAACCACTCGATGCCTGCGAAAATCAGCGGGTTGAGCAGGATCGACAGGATCGCGCCGGCCAGGATCAGGTCGCGGCCCTCCTCGGGCAGCAATTTGAGTTCCACGCCCAGCGCCGCCAGGATGAAGGAGAATTCGCCGATCTGCGCCAGGCTGGCCGATATCAGCAGCGCGGTGTTCAGCGGATGCCGGAAGGCCAGCACGATCAGGAAGGCGGCCAGCGACTTGCCGATCACGATGATGAACACGGTGGCCAGCACCGGCAGTGGATCGCGCAGCAGGATCGCCGGGTCGAACAGCATGCCGACCGAGACGAAGAACAGCACGGCGAAGGCGTCGCGCAGCGGCAGCGATTCATTGGCCGCTTCGTGGCTGAGCGGCGATTCGCTCATCACCATGCCGGCGAAAAAGGCGCCCAGCGCGAAGGATACGCCAAACAGCTTGGCCGCGCCGAAGGCCACGCCCAGCGCGATCGCCAGCACGGCTAACCGAAACAGCTCGCGCGAGCCGGTATGCACCACGTAATGCAACATCCAGGGGATCAGCCGACGGCCAACCACCAGCATCAGCGCCACGAAGGCGGCAACCTTGCCCAGGGTGATGCCCAGCGTGATCAGGATTTCGCGGCTGGGTAAGCCGTCCTGCAGCGATACGTCGTCACCCTGGCTGAGCACGCCGCCCAGCGCCGGCAACAACACCAGCGCCAGCACCATGGCGAGGTCTTCGACGATCAGCCAGCCGACCGCGATACGACCGCGCTCGGTTTCGATCAGGCGACGTTCCTGCAGGGCGCGCAGCAGCACCACGGTGGACGCCACCGATAAGGCGAGGCCGAAAATGAAACCGCCGCCCAGGGGCCAGCCCATTGCCCATGACAGGCCCAGCCCCATCAGCGTCGCCACCGCGATCTGCCCAACCGCGCCGGGAATGGCAATGGCTTTCACCGACAGCAGGTCTTTCAGCGAAAAATGCAGGCCGACGCCGAACATCAGCAGGATGACGCCGATTTCTGCCAGCTCGTTGGCCAGGGCCTGGTCGGCGACGAAGCCGGGCGTGAACGGCCCGACCAGAACGCCGGCCAGCAGATACCCCACCAGCGGCGACACCCGCAACCGATTGGCAACCGCGCCAAAAACAAACGCGAGCACAAGGCCCATGACGATGGTCGCAATCAGCGGCGTGTGATGGGGCATCCGCGGGGATTTCCTCTCGGCGATGACGTGTCGGAATTGTTCCTAGATAGGTGGGCGGCCTTCCCGCTTCAATAAAAAATCTCGGATCGGCGCGAAAAGCCCGCCCCCCGCGCTCACCGGAACGCTTCCTGCCGCAGCTGCCGCGCCGCTTCGGCGACCGGCAACTCTAACTGACGGCCGCTGCGCCAGCGCAGGCTGAGCGAGCCGCGTTCCGCCTCGCGCTCGCCGGCCACGGCCACCAGCGGCACGCCCTGGTCATGCGCCTCGGCGATCTTGCGGCTCAGCCGCTCGGACCGGCTGTCGACCGCCACGCGGTAGCCTTCGCGGCCCAGCGCGGCCGCCGCCTTGCGGGCATAGCCGGCATGGGCGTCGGTCACATTGGCGACGACGAGCTGTTCGGGCGCCAGCCATAGCGGCAATGCGCCCCGGTAATGCTCCAGCAGCATGCCGATGAACCGTTCCAGGCTGCCCAGCACGGCGTGATGGATCAGCACCGGCCGCGCTCTCGTACTGTCGCTGCCGACATAGTCCACGCCCATGCGTTCCGGCAGCACGAAATCGAGCTGCACCGTGCCGCATTGCCAGCTTCGGCCATGGCTGTCACGCAGATGGAATTCCAGCTTGGGCCCATAGAAGGCGCCTTCGCCGTTGCGGATGGCGAAATCCAGCCCGGCACGGCGCGCCGCCATCACCAGCGCGGCCTCGGCGCGGTCCCAGGTGGCATCATCGCCAGCGCGCTTGGCTGGTCGCGTCGCAAAAAACACCAGTGGTGCGCCGAAACCGAAATCGGCATAGATGCTGCGCAACAATTCACAGAACCGCTGCACCTCGCCCTCGATCTGCGCCTCCGTACAGAAGATGTGGGCATCGTCCTGCACGAAGCTGCGCGTGCGCATCAGGCCCTGCAGCGCGCCCGAGGGCTCGTCGCGATGGCAGGCGCCGAACTCGCAGTACCGCAGTGGCAGTTCGTGCACCGAGCGCAGCTTCTTGTTGAACACCTGCACATGCCCGGGGCAGCTCATCGGCTTCAGCGCGAAAGGCCGGTTCCCGGAATTCAGCCGATACATTTCGTTGGCGAACTTCTCGGCATGGCCGCTCTGCTCCCACAAAGAGTAGCTGAGCAGTTGCGGCGTACGGATTTCCTGGAAGCCGGCCTCGCGCATGCGCCGGCGGATATAATCCTCCACCACGCGATACAGCGCGAAGCCGCGCGGGTGCCAGAACACCATGCCCGGCCCTTCCTCCTGCTGGTGGAACAGGTCGAGCTTCGTGCCCAGCACCCGGTGATCGTAGGCGTCGATACTCTGGTTCACGGCGATAACTCCTTCATTTGCGGAGCGTGCCGGAAGCGGACAGGACCCTGAAACGACCGGGGCCCCGTCCGTTTCCGGCGGGGCCCCTGGGTGGTATGCGATGCGTTATCTGCTCACGCGCGACACCAGGGCTCCCCGCCGGAGGCGGTAACCTTAATGGTGGCTACGGTGAGAATGACGTTGCGCATGGTGGTCGCGACGGTATGCGCCGCGCCGCCATGCGTCAAGCAGGAATTTATGGCCCGCTCATTTGAGCGGCAGGCAGATATCGGTGAGCAGTTCGGTGGGCGGCACTTCGCGCGGATTGTTGAGATAATCCTCGAAGACCGGCGCATCGGCTGCCTCGCGGCCCGACTGCACCAGCCATTCGCCATACAGCCAGTCATAGGCCGCCTTCATGTCGGAATACGGCCCCTTGTGGCGCAGCACGGCATACTCGCCGCCACGCAATTCGACGCGCTGCAGCGGCGCTTCAATCGGAAAGGATGCATCGGGCACCATGATGCCGGCGGCCGACTGCAGGTCGGCTTCCGGCACCGAGGTGGGGTCGGAATAGAACAGGCCTTTCATGCACAGGCCCGGCCGCAGCAGGTTGCGCGCCCCCAGCGTGCCGAACAGCGTCTCAAAGGCCCGGCCGATTTCCATATACGAGCCCCGGTGCGGAATCACGGCCAGCGTGGCGGGCGGCAGTTTGCGAATGGCGACATCATGCATGGGGGAAAATCCTTTCGGGGGGTTGAGCATGGAAAACCGGGTATGGCTGCCCGCCTTGCGGAATTCCGCCGGCGGCATGCCATAGGCATCGCGGAAGGCGCGGGTGAAGGCCGCCAGGCTGCCATAGCCGGCGCGTGGCCAGATCGCCTCCAGCGGCATGTCGGTATGGGCTAGGTCGGCGGCGGCACGCTGCAGCCGCAGGCGCTTCACCGTGCCGACGACCGACTCGCCGTAGACCGCCTGCCAGGTGCGGTGCCAGTGCCAGGGCGAGAGCGCCGCCACGTCGGCCAGGGTGTTGAGATCGGGCGCCTGGTCGAGATGAGCGTAGATGTATTCCACCACGCGGGTGAAGCGGCGGACGTAACCAGCCCGGCCGGCGGACTCAGATGACGGGGATACGGACATGTTGGCCTCAGCGGTGATCGACTGGGGCGGACGCTAGCAGAGGCCGGTTTGATAAATCTTGCGAAGTCGCGCTTGCCCGCCGGTCTGCCGCGAACGCGGCCGGTTTGCGGGGAACGAGGCCTTGCCGCAGTGGGTTTGTTTACTATATGTTCTCATCTCCACTGCCATGATGGGTCACTTGTCCGGCAGTCATCCGCCTGCGGATTGGCTCGGGTTCCTGGCAGAGTCAAAAAATGTCGTCTTAAGCAGATTCAATAACTTAACACATCAAAACACACGCAAAACACCTGCAAACCGTCACTTCGTCACCGTGAACTGGATGCCGAACCAGCGAAACCGGCCCTGCTCGGCCGAAGGTACGGTGCAACTGATGCGGTCGCGGGGCGGGGTGAAGGCCTCGGCCGGGGTCAGCTCGTAGCGCCGCTCGGCCCCGCTCACTGCCTTGGGCTGGATCGGCTTGCCCTGGCCGGTATAGCAGACCATCTGGTTCAGCCGCTCGATGCCCGGCGCCACGGTGAAGCGCAGCGTCGGCGGATTGGGGGTCTGGCCCAGCCGGATCAGCACGTCGGCCGGCTCCACGTCGCTCACTGGCAGCGGCAGGGCATTCAATGCCTGGCGCACGCGTTCCACGCTGCCGAAGCTTTCGTTCATCGGAAAGCGCGGCAGCCAGAACATGTCGTGTTTCGCATGGGCAATGCCGGAATGCTGGCCGAATGCCACGCTGTAGCCCATCTCCTTCACCAGCTTCAGCGACATGGCGTCCCATTCGCCGAAGGGATAGGCGAAGAGCTTGGGTCTTTCGCCCAGCTCCTGCTCGAACAGCCTCATCGAGGTTTCCAGGTCCTCGCGGGCCTTTTCGGGCGACAGCCCCGGCAGCGAGGGATGGCGATGGCTGTGGGCGCCGATGGTGACGCCCTCTTTCTTGAGCTGCCGGACCTGATCCCAGGTCAGGTAGCCGCGCAGTTTTGATGTCACCGGCTCGGTGGCAACGAACAGGGTGAAGGGCAGGCCGGCTTTCTTCAGGCGCGGCCAGCCCTCGGTCAGCACCGAGAGATAGGCATCGTCGGCGGTGATCGCGACGGCGCGGTCGGGCAAGGGCTGGCCGGCCTGCAGTTTCGCCACGATCTCGGGCAGCGGCAGCACGTGATACCGGCCCGAGGTCAGCTCGGCGATATGGGCATCGAACTGCTCAAGCCGGATATTGGTGCTGGGTACGCTGTTCTCGCCGAAGCGGTGGTACATCAAGATGCTGGCGTGGTCCGCAGCGGTGGCAGGCTGTAGGGCAGCCAGGCCGGCAGCCAAAACACCAGCGGAAAGGGTAAATTTCAGGGCTTTCATGGCCGCCAGCATAGCCGGCCGGCCGGCCAAAGGGGAGACTTGGCCGGCACTTTCCGCTATAAGCCCGGCCCATGCCTCAGACCGCCAATCCGGGCCGCATCGCCCCCGTCTTCTGCGCCATCGACACCATCGAACTGGCCTTCGCCGGCCGCTGCGCCCGCGCCGCCGCCGCCGCCGGTTTCGGGGTCAAGCTGGGCAAGGAATTCTTCACCGCCCACGGCCCGGCCGAAGTCCGCGCCATCCTGCCCCAGGGCACGCCGCTGTTCCTCGACCTGAAATTCCACGACATCCCCAACACCGTGGCTGGCGCGGTGCGCTCGGCCGCAGCCGCCATGGGGCCGATGATGCTCACCGTACATGCCTCGGGCGGGCCGGCGATGATCCGCGCCGCCGTGGACGCCGCCCGTTCGGCCAAGCAGAAACCCTGGATTCTGGCGGTCACGGCACTGACCTCGCTGGATGCCGCCGACCTGCGCGCCGTGGGCGTGAATGAGGATGTCAGCGCCTATGTGGTGCGGCTGGCCAAGCTGGCCCAGGAGAACGGCGCCGACGGCGTGATCTGCGCCGCCACCGAGATCGAGATGCTGCGCCGGGCCTGCGGCCCCGATTTCAAGCTGGTGGTGCCCGGCATCCGCCCCAAGGGCTCGGCTGCCGGCGACCAGAAGCGCGTGATGACGCCAGGCGAGGCCTTAAGGCTCGGGGCCGACCATCTGGTGATCGGCCGGCCGATCACCGAAGCCGAGAATCCCGAGGCCAGCGCCCGGGCCATCGCGCAGGAACTGCGCGAAGCGGCAGTCGCATAACCATGCCGGTGCTGGCCAAAATCTGCGGCCTGACCGACGAAGCCGCCGTGGAGGCCGCCGTGCAGCACGGCGCCGACATGCTGGGCTTCGTGTTCTTTCCCGCCTCGCCGCGCAACCTGTCGGCCGAACAGGCCGAGGCCTTGCTGCACACCGTGCCCTCGGGCATCGACCGCGTCGGCGTTTTCGTCGATCCGGAAACCGATTTCCTCGACAGGATCCTGGCCAAGGCGCGGCTCGACCTGCTGCAGCTGCACGGCGACGAGACGCCGGAACGCTGCCGCGCCATCAGCATCTATTTCGGCCTGCCGATCATCAAGGCGATCAAGGTGTCGTCGAAAGCCGACCTGAAGGCCGCGAAGGCCTATGAGGATGCCGTCGACTGGCTGATGTTCGATGCCGCGCCGCCGAAGGACGCCACCCGGCCGGGCGGCAATGCCGCCAGCTTCGACTGGAGCATCATGCAGGGCGCGAAGTTCAACCGGCCTTGGCTGCTCTCGGGCGGGCTGACGCCGGAGAATCTTTCCTTGGCCGTGCAGCAATCCGGCGCCAGCGCCGTCGATGTGTCCTCCGGCGTGGAAAGCGCCCCGGGGAAGAAGGATCCGGCAAAGATCCGCGCCTTCCTCGATGCCGCCCGCCGCCTGTAACGCAGAGTTAGGATCGAACCGATGACCATGCTGAATTCCTACCGCTCCGGCCCGGATGAAAAGGGCCATTTCGGCAAGTTCGGCGGACGTTTCGTGGCCGAGACGCTGATGCCGCTGATCCTCGATCTGGAGCGGCATTACAAGGCGGCGAAGAGCGACCCGGCCTTCAAGGCCGAGATGGACTATTTCCTCAACGACTATGTCGGCCGGCCCAGCCCGCTCTATTACGCCGAACGCATGACCGAGCATCTCGGCGGAGCCAAGATTTATTTCAAGCGCGACGAGCTGAACCACACCGGCGCGCACAAGATCAACAACTGCATCGGCCAGATCCTGCTGGCCAAGCGCATGGGCAAGACGCGCATCATCGCCGAGACCGGCGCCGGCCAGCATGGCGTCGCCACCGCCACTGTGGCCGCGCGCTTCGGTCTGCCCTGCGTGGTCTATATGGGCGAGATAGACATCGAGCGGCAGCAGCCAAACGTCTTCCGCATGAAGCTGCTGGGCGCCGAAGTGCGCGCGGTAAAATCCGGCTCGCGCACCCTGAAGGACGCGATGAACGAGGCTCTGCGCGACTGGGTCACCAACGTGCACGATACCTTCTACATCATCGGCACCGCCGCCGGCCCGCACCCCTATCCCGAAATGGTGCGCGACTTCCAGTCGGTGATCGGCCGCGAGACGCGCGAGCAGATCATGCGCAAGGAAGGCCGCCTGCCAGACAGCCTGGTCGCCTGCATCGGCGGCGGCTCCAACGCCATCGGCCTGTTCCACCCCTTCCTCGACGACAAGAGCGTGGAAATCCATGCCGTCGAAGCGGCCGGCGAGGGCCTGGATACCGACAAGCATGCCGCCTCCCTGGCCAAGGGCGTGCCCGGCGTGCTGCATGGCAACCGTACCTATCTGCTGCAGGACGCCGATGGCCAGATCACCGAGGCGCATTCGATTTCCGCCGGTCTGGACTATCCCGGCATCGGCCCCGAGCATGCCTGGCTGCATGACGTGGGCCGGGTGAAATACGTCTCGGCGACCGACAAGGAGGCACTGGATGCCTTCCAGCTCTGCTCGCGCCTCGAAGGCATCATTCCGGCCCTGGAGCCAAGCCATGCGCTGGCGCATGTGATCAAATGGGCGCCGACCCTGCCCAAGGACCATCTGATGGTTATGAATCTGTGCGGGCGTGGCGACAAGGACGTGTTCAATGTTGCCCGCGCCCTGGGAGTGAAGCTGTGAGCCGCATCGACAAGCGTTTCGCCGACCTGAAGGCTGCCGGCCGCGCCGGCCTGGTCACCTTCATCACCTCGGGCGATCCCGATCACGACACCTGCGCCCGGCTTCTGGCCGGCCTGCCGGCCGCCGGCGCCGACCTGATCGAACTGGGCGTGCCGTTCACCGATCCGATGGCCGATGGCCCCTCCATCGAGGCCGCCAACCTGCGCGCACTGGCCAAGGGCGCCTCCTTGCGCAAGACGCTCGATCTCGTGCGCGGCTTCCGCAAAAACGACGATGCCACGCCCATCGTGCTGATGGGCTATTTCAACCCGATCTCCGCCTATGGCGTGGACACCTTCCTTGCCGATGCCAAGACGGCTGGCGTGGACGGCCTGATCGTCGTCGACCTGCCGCCGGAAGAGGACGACGAGCTGTGCATTCCCGCCATTAAGGCCGGCCTGCACTTCATCCGTCTCGCCACCCCCACCACCGACGATGCCCGCCTGCCCGCGGTGCTGAACAACACCTCGGGGTTCCTGTATTATGTGTCGATTGCCGGCATCACCGGCGCGGCGGCGGCCGATCCGGCAACCGTGGGCAAGGCGGTGGCGCGGATCAAGCAGAAGACAAAACTTCCGGTGGCGGTTGGCTTCGGCATCCGTGATGGCAAGCGTGCCGCGGAGATCGCTGCCGTGGCCGATGCCGCCGTGGTAGGCTCGGCCCTTGTGGATCGCGTCGCCGAGGCCCAGATCAAGGGCATCGATCCGGCCGATCACGTGCTGGCGCTGGTGCGCGAGCTGAGCAAGGCCATCCGTGGTGTCGCCAAGGCGGCGGCCTGAAGCGTTAAGGAGTATCGCCATGAACTGGTTGACCCGCACCGTCCTGCCAAAGATCCGCGAGTTCACGACCAAGAAGGACACGCCGGATAACCTTTGGAAGAAATGCCCCAATTGCGGGCAGATGATCTATGCCAAGGAAGTGGAGGAGAACCAGCACGTCTGCCCGAAATGCGACTATCACATGCGCGTCGGGCCGAAGCAGCGTTTCGCCGCGCTGTTCGACAAGGGCGAATACCAGACCATCGAACTGCCCGACGTGCTGCAGGACCCGCTGCATTTCCGCGATTCAAAGAAATATCCCGACCGCCTGAAGGATGCGCGTTCCAAGACCGGCCAGCGCGATGCCTTCGCCGTCGCCCACGGCACGCTGCACGAGCAGGACGTGGTGATCGCGGTGCAGAATTTCGCCTTCATGGGCGGTTCGATGGGCATGGCCACCGGCGAGGCGCTGATCGCCGCCGCGAACCTGGCCGTCACCCAGCGCGCCGCCCTGATCCTGTTCGCGGCCGCCGGTGGTGCGCGCATGCAGGAGGGTATCCTGAGCCTGATGCAGATGCCGCGCACCGTGATCGCGGTGCAGCGCCTGCGCGAGGCACATCTGCCTTTCATCGTGGTGCTGACCGATCCCACCACCGGTGGCGTCACCGCGTCTTATGCCATGCTGGGCGACATCCAGATCGCCGAGCCGGGTGCGCTGATCGGCTTCGCCGGCCCGCGCGTGATCGAGCAGACCATCCGCGAGACCCTGCCCCAGGGTTTCCAGCGCGCCGAGTATCTGCTGGACCATGGCATGCTCGACATGGTGGTGCATCGCCGCGAGCTGCGCGACACGCTGGGCCGCATCGTCAGCCTGCTGCTCGACCCCGCGCCGAAGGCCGATGTTGTGTCGCTGCCGCGCCCGGGCCTGGAAATCCCGCCGACCGGTGAGATTCCCCATGGCGCCCCCGCGCCCCGCAGCCGCTGAACTGGATTCCATTCTGCAGCGCCTGATGGCGCTGCATCCCAAGGCGATCGATCTTTCGCTGGAGCGCATCCGCGCCCTGCTGTCCAAGCTGGGCGATCCGCATCTGGGCCTGCCGCCGGTCTTCCACGTGGCCGGCAGCAAGGGCAAGGGATCGACCACCGCCTTCCTGCGCGCTTTTGCCGAGGCGGCCGGTTATCGCGTCCATGTCTATACCTCGCCGCATCTGGTGCGGTTCAATGAGCGCATCCGTCTGGCGGGCCGGCTGATCCAGGATGAAAGGCTGATCGCCCTGCTGGAGCATTGCGAGCGCGTCAATGCCGGCCAGCCGATCACCTTCTTCGAAATCACGACGGCAGCCGCCTATCTCGCCTTCGCCGAAGCGCCGGCCGACCTCGTGCTGCTGGAGACCGGCCTGGGTGGCATTGCCGACACCACCAACGTGATTCCACAGCCGCGCCTGACCGCCATCACACCCATCGGCATCGACCATGTCGCCTTCCTGGGCGATACCATCGCCAAGATCGCGGCAGCGAAAGCCGGCATCATCAAGCCCGGAATCCCGTGCGTGGTGGGACCGCAGCCTGACGAGGCGATGGCCGTGATCGCAGCCCAGGCGGCGGAATGCCGCGCGCCGTTGATCCGCCATGGCCACGAATGGGATGTACAGGCGACGCCGAACGGCATGCATTGGCATCAGGACGATCAGGAACTGGCCCTGCCCCACCCGGCCCTGCTGGGCGAACACCAGATCGTCAATGCCGGCACGGCTGTAACCTGCGCACGGAATCTGGCCGGCTTCGACATTCCGCCGGAGGCCATCGCGCATGGCCTGCGCAATGTGGACTGGCCGGCGCGCATGCAGCGGCTGACCAGGGGTCCGCTGATCGAGATGCTGCCGCCGGGCACGGAGGTGTGGCTGGATGGTGCCCATAATGCCATGGCCGGCGCAGCGCTGGCGGAAACGCTGCAAATCCTGCCGCCGATGCCGACCTGGCTGCTGGTCGGGATGCTGAACACCAAGGACGCCGCCGGCCTGTTGCGGCCGCTGCAGCCCCTGATGCGGGCGGCGCGGTGCATCGCGATCCCGGGCGAGGCCAATTCACTGTCGGCCGAGGATCTGACGGCGGCGGCACGCAGCGTCGGCCTGCCGGCGATGCCGACGGAGAGTGCGGAAGCCGCGATGCGGCAGATCGCAGAAACGATAAAGGCCGAGGCTGTTTCTGCCCCGGCCCGTGTCGTGATCACCGGCTCGCTCTATCTGGCGGGCCGGATCCTTTCGGAAAACTCTTAGATCGCCGAGTTGATCCACTCCAGGATGCGGCTCTTGGGCATCGAGCCGACCTTGGTGGAGACCGGCTTGCCGTCCTTGAACAGGATCAGGGTCGGGATGCCGCGCACGCCGAATTTCGAGGGGGTCATCGGGTTCTCGTCGATGTTCACCTTGGCCACGGTCAGCTTGCCGGCCATCTCGCCGGCGATCTCGTCCAGGGCCGGGGCGATCTGCTTGCAGGGACCGCACCACTCGGCCCAGAAGTCGACCAGCACGGCATTGGAAGACTTGAGGACATCGCTCTCGAAGGAAGCGTCGGTAACTTTGGTGGGCGCGGACATGCGGGAATCCTCGTTGGGATGGGGGAGTGCCGGCTTCGGCCCGGTCAGACGATCCAGACAGGCGATTCCGGTGCGGCGGTTTAAGGTAGAAAGACACCCCCTAAGCGTCAAGCGGGTGGAAAAATTCACACAACCCACTGATTTTCCTGAAAAAGCAGGAATCAGGCCGGCGAATCAAGGGTAGACAACGCCTGCGCGCGCTTGTTACAACTCGTAACAGATCGGCGGGTTCACCCGCTGAAAGGATCAACAAAGGCTTAACGGGGGATCGATGGCCGGGGGCAAAGCCACGACACTGCTGGATGCCAGGACGCTGCTGGGCGCCGCCCTGCGCGGGATCTGCCGCCTGTCCGTGCCGGCCTTGCTTCTGGTCAGCGTCGCCATGGTCCCGGTCGAGCCCATCCAGGCCCAGCCGCGCGCCGGCCATTCCAAGGCAGCCGTCGCGCCCAAACCCGATGCCAAACCGGCCAAGGCCGCACCGCGCCGCCAGAAGTCAGCCGAGCCCGCCCGCCGCGCGGCGGACGCTGAAAACACCAATGGCTTCAACATCGACGGCCGCCGCGTGCGCGTCGATGTGGTGAAGGCCGAAACCGACCTGCTTGGCCCCGATGGCCGCGCCCCGGCCGTGCTGATCCTGCATGGCGCCCATGGCCTGGGCGACGGCTCGCTGTTCTATCCGCAGGCCAAGGCGCTGGCCGAGCGCGGCATCAATGCCTTCGTGGTGCATTATTTCGACGGCATCCCGCAGGCCCGCAAGGCGGCCCCGACCCTGCATGACGAGCGCGAGCGGGTGATCGCCGAAGCCGTCTCCTATGTACAGAAGCAGGCTTATGTGGACGGCGAGCGGATCGGCGTTTTTGGTCTGTCGCTGGGCGGTTTCCATGCCCTCAGCCTGGGCAGCCGCGACGCGCGCATCCAGGCCGTGGTGAACGTGGTGGGCGCGATGCCGTCAGAGGTGCAGCGCCGCGGCGTGCACCGCATGCCGCCAACCCTGGTGCTGCACGGCGACCGTGATGCCACGGTGCCGGTTCGCCGGGCCTATGAACTGGCCAGCCTGCTGGGCGAGATCGGCGCCGAACACGAGGTGAAGATCTACAAGGGCCAGGGCCATACCTTCCGCGGCGATGCCAAGGAAGACAGCATTTCCCGCACGGTGGATTTCTTCGAGCGTTACCTGGGCGGCGACCGCGGCCTGCTGGACCGCGAACTGGAAATCGATATCGCCCTGGCGCCAGTGGTGCCCGAGACCGAGACGCTGCCGATCCGCGAACTCACCATTGCCGACGAAGCGCTGTGGGCCATGGCCGAGCACGGCACCATCCAGCCGGGCAACTGATCCCGAATACGGCTGCATCAGTAAAAAAGTCGGACACGCAAAAGGGCCGCCGGACATACCGGCGGCCCTTTTCATTCGCATGAATGACCGGTCGTTGACGGGAAGACCGGCGCGGCGGTCAGGCCGCCGTCGCCTCGTCGCGTTCGGCCGGCTGGGTCTCGGCATTGGGATCAAGAGCCGCCTCAAGCTCCATCTCCAGGCTCGGCTGCTCGCCATCGACAACGACTGCCTGCTGCTGCGGCTGCTGGCCGCCGCCCTGCTGTGGCTGCTGCTGGCTCGCCTGCTGTTGCTGCTGGCGCTGCAGCGGCGTCACGCCCTGGGCCAGCATGATGCGGTAATAGTGCTCGGCATGCTGCAGGTAATTCTCGGCCGCGATGCGGTCGCCTGACGCATTGGCGTCACGGGCGAGCTGGCAGTAGCGCTCGAAGATCGTGCTGGCGGTGCCGCGGATTTTGACGTCGGGGCCGTTGGAGTCGAAATTGCGGTGGGAATTGTTCATCCCTCCGCCACCGCCGCCACCACCACCATGCGGCCTGCGGCCCTGAGGCCGGCCGCCACGTTGACGATTCTTGTTGTTCACAGGTTCATCTCGCTTGTTTTCAGCAAATCGCGCATCAGGCTGGTTGCGCACCGTATCGCGTCGCCCAAACATCTGCGCGCAATACAGCCGGCCTCTCGATCGGATCCAAAACCGGTTTCAGTCGAGGAGGCGATGACGCTGCCTGCCTTATCCGCCCCCGGCCAACTCACCCCTTTGATCAAGGCCAGATCAATGCCTTGGGCGTGCTTCCTTGGGACCGCGTCATCCCGAATCCCAAGATAAGGGGGGCGACGGCGGCTGCCAACCCCCTTTCGGCGGGAATTTATCAGGATTTCCGCCCGGTCACGACGCGCCCGATGCCGGCCAGGTCGGGCAAAACGACGATATCGGCGAAACCGGCCCCGGCCAGCAGGGCCGAGACTGCGGCATCCTGTCCCATCCCGATCTCAACGGCGACGACAGCGCCCACACCCGCCAGCCGCGCCAGGTCTGGCACCAGCCTGCGATAGGCCGCCAATCCGTCGGCGCCGCCATCCAGGGCCAGACGCGGTTCGTATCGCGCCACCTCGGGCGCCAGCCCCGGCACCACAGCGGTTTCGATATAGGGCGGGTTGGAGATCAGGATGTCGAACGGCCCGTCCAGGCCCGCACCCCAGTCGCCCTGCCGGAACTCGGCGCGATCGCCAAGTCCGAGAGCTTCGGCATTCATGCGCGCAATCGACAGCGCGGCCGGCGAGGCGTCCACGCCCAGGCCGGTGGCGCGCGGCAATTCATGCAGCAGACTGAGCAGCAGGCAGCCCGATCCGGTGCCAAAATCGACGATCCGCAGGGCGGCATGACGATCCGCCACCGCGGCAAGCACGCCGGCCACCAGGGCTTCCGAGTCCGGCCTCGGATCGAGCACATCCCCGGTGACGCGAAAGTCCAGTCCCCAGAATTCGCGGTGCCCCAAAATCTGCGATACCGGCTCGCGGTCGATGCGGCGCTGGACCAGCGCCTCGAACCGTGCGGCCTGCTCCGGCGACAGCACCCCACCGGAATCCAGCCGCACCCGGTCAGGACTCAGTCCGGCCGCATGGGCCAGCAGCAGCACCGCATCCTGGCGCGGTCCCTCGATCCCGGCCTGCTTCAGCCGCCGCGTGGCATCAAGCAGCAGCGCGCCGATCTCAGGCATTCAGTTCGGCCAGACGGCTGGCCTGATCCTCGGCGATCAGCGCCTCGATCACGTCATCCAGCGCCTCGCCCGTCATCACCTGATCGATCTTGTAGAGCGTCAGGTTGATACGATGGTCGGTGACGCGCCCCTGGGGAAAATTATACGTGCGGATGCGCTCCGAACGGTCGCCCGACCCGACCTGTCCCTTGCGGTCGGCCGCGCGGGCCGAGGCCAGCTTCTCGCGTTCCGCCTCGTACAGCTTGGCTCGCAGCAGCTTCATCGCCTTGGCCTTGTTCTTGTGCTGCGACCGCTCGGTCTGCTGCGCCACCACGATGCCGCTCGGGATATGGGTGATGCGCACCGCCGAGTCCGTGGTGTTCACATGCTGGCCACCCGCACCGGAGGAGCGATACACGTCGATGCGCAGATCGCTCTCGTTGATGTCGATATCGACATCCTCGGCTTCGGGCAGCACCGCCACCGTGGCGGCCGAGGTATGGATGCGGCCCTGGGTTTCGGTATCCGGCACGCGCTGCACGCGATGCACGCCGGATTCGAATTTGAGGCGGGCAAAGACGTTGCGGCCGGAAATGGTGGCGATGGCCTCGCGGAAACCACCCAGTTCGGTGTCGGAAATACTCTCCACCTCGAAACGCCAGCCATGCTTGCCTGCATAGCCGCGATACATCTCGAACAGATCGCGGGCGAACAAAGCCGCCTCGTCGCCGCCGGTGCCGGCGCGGACTTCCAGGATGGCGTTCTTCTCGTCGGCTTCGTCCTTGGGCAGCAGCATGATCAGCACGCGCCGCTCGGCATCGGGCAAAGCCGCCTGGGCCTGCTTCCATTCCGCCTCGGCCAGGCTGCGCATTTCAGGATCGGAAGCGGGGTCGTCGCGCATGGCGGCCAGATCGGCCACTTCCCGGCGCAGCCGGCGCCAGTCGTTGATGCCCTGCACCAGCGGTTCGATCTCGGCATATTCCTTCGAGAGCTTCACGAAGGCATCGGCCGCCAGTCCGCCGGCCGCCATCTGGGCCTGCAGCATCTCGTAACGCTCGATCACCTTGTCGAGCTTGGCCTCGGGCAGGCCGGCGACATCCATGACTCAGGCCTTCAGCTTGGCAAGCAGCTCGGCGCGGCGGAGCGTGACCTCCTGGCCGCTTTGCAGATCCTTCAGCTTCACCACGCCCTGCGCCAGCTCGTCATCGCCGATCACCACGGCGGCAAAGCAGCCCAGCCTGTCGGCGCGCTTGAATCGTTTGCCGGCATTGCCGCCATAGGCCAGTTCCACCGCCACGTCGGCGCGGCGCAACTCGGCCGCCAGCTTGGCGGCCTCGGCCTCGGCGGCGGCGCCGATCGGAATGATGGCAACGCTGCGCGGCGGCGTGGGCTGCGGGTCGGACAGCAGCACCAGACGCTCGATGCCGCCGGCCCAGCCGATGCCCGGCGTCGGCTTGCCGCCAAGCTGCTCGATCAGGCCGTCATAGCGGCCGCCGGCCAGCACAGTGCCCTGGGCGCCCAGCATGTCGGTGGTGAACTCGAACGCCGTGTGGGTGTAGTAGTCCAGACCGCGCACCAGACGCGGGCTGACCTTGAACGGCACGCCGGCTGCGCCCAGGCCATCCTGCAGCGCCTTGAAGAAATCGCTGGCGGCAGGCGTGAGAAAATCCTGGATCAGCGGCGCATCGGCCACCAGCCTGCGGTCGCCTTCATCCTTGGAATCGAGGATGCGCAACGGGTTCTTCTCCAGCCGCTTGCGGCTGTCTTCCGACAGCCTGTCGGCATGGCCGGAGAAATACTTCACCAGTGCCGCCCGGTAGCCGACCCGGCTTTCCGGATCGCCCAGCGTGTTCAGCTCCAGCACGCATTTGTCGAGGATGCCAAGCCGGCGCAGGATTTCGGCGGCGACCGAGATCACTTCCACATCGGCCTGCGGCTCGGCCGCACCGATCACCTCCACGTCGATCTGGTGGAACTGGCGCTGGCGACCCTTCTGCGGCCGCTCGAAACGGAACATCGGGCCCCACGCGAAGGCCTTGAAGGGAACATGCTGCTGCAGGCCGTTGGAAATGAAGGCGCGGCAGATGCCGGCCGTATATTCCGGCCGAAGGGTCAACCCCTCGCCGCCCTTGTCGGTGAAGGAATACATCTCCTTGGACACCACATCCGATGTTTCGCCCATCGAACGGGCGAATACCTCGGTGAATTCGAAGATCGGCGTCGCCATCTCGCGATAGCCGAACAGAAGCGCTGCCTGACGGGCAACATCCACCACGTGGCGGAACCGGGCAAAATCGTCGGGCAGAATGTCATGCGTGCCGCGCACGGGCTGCAACTGGGCCACGGCGTGTCTCCGTCGTTGAAAGGTGGAAGCTAGGAAGCGGCGTCGGCCGCTTCGGAAGGATTATCCGCCACCCGGGCGGCTTCGATCTCGCGCGCCTTGGCCTCGACCAGTTTGACCAGATGGGCGACGATATCCTCGTTCTGCAGCCGGTGCGCCGGCTGGCCGGCCAGGTAGACCTGATGCGAACCCTTGCCGCCGCCGGTGAAGCCGATATCGGTCTCGCGCGCCTCGCCGGGGCCGTTCACCACGCAGCCGATCACGCTGAGCGTCATCGGCGTGGTGATATGGGCCAGGCGCTTCTCCAGCACCTCGACGGTCTTGATCACATCGAACTGCTGGCGGGCGCAGGACGGGCAGGAAATCACGTTCACGCCGCGATGGCGCAAATTCATCGACTTCAGGATGTCGAAGCCGACGCGCACCTCTTCCTCCGGCGGCGCCGACAGCGATACGCGCAGCGTATCGCCGATACCCGACCACAGCAGCATGCCCAACCCGATGGAGGATTTCACCGTGCCGATGCGCTGGCCGCCGGCTTCGGTGATGCCGATATGCAGCGGGTAGTCGCAGGCTTCCGCCAGGCCCTGATAGGCGGCAACCGCGAGGAAGACATCGGACGCCTTCACGCTGATCTTGAATTCGCGGAAATCGTGATCTTCCAGGATGCGGGCATGGTCCAGCGCGCTTTCCACCATGGCTTCCGGACAGGGTTCGCCGTATTTCTCCAGCAGATGCTTTTCCAGCGAGCCGGCATTGACGCCAATGCGCATCGAGCAGCCGTGATCCTTGGCCGCCTTCACCACCTCGCGCACGCGCTCGGCGCTGCCGATATTGCCGGGATTGATGCGCAGGCAGGCAGCGCCCGCCTCGGCCGCCTCGATGGCCCGCTTGTAGTGGAAATGGATGTCGGCCACGATCGGCACGCGGGCAGCGCGGACGATCTCTTTCAGGGCTTTCGTCGAATCCTCATCCGGGCAGGAAACCCGGACGATATCGGCACCCGCCTCTTCGCAGCGCCGGATCTGCTCGATCGTGGCCGCGACATCCGAGGTCAGCGTATTCGTCATGGTCTGCACGGTGATCGGCGCGTCGCCGCCCACCGGCACCTTGCCGACGAAAATCTGCCGCGATTTGCGGCGCTGGATGTCGCGATAGGGTCGGATGCTCATTGCTGCTGCCTGAAGCGACCGTGCCGCTCATGTCCCAAGCGGAGCCGGATGCGGCGTAACATGGCGCCTTTGCCCCGCCATGACAAGCCAGCGGGGCAAACGGAACAGGGCCAAAGTCAGCCCTGGCCGCCGGTTTTCAACCGATCCGGATCGAGAGGAATGCCCCGCTTGACCTCGCCCTCGCCGCCAAAGGGTGGCAGGGGCTGGCCGTCCACCACGATGCGTACCGCGCCGGCATTGCCGGTCAGCAGGGTCAGGCCCTCGCGGTCAGGCACCACATAGCGTTCGCCCGCATTCAGCAGCCGGGTGAAGACCTGCTCGTTGTTCGGCCCGCGAACCTGGATCCAGGCCGGTCCCGTGGCCTCGACGCGGATGCGGCTTTTTTCGGTATCGGCCGCGCCGTAGCTGGCGCTGGCGGCCGGCGGGGCCGCAGCCGGTTCAGGCGCAGCCGTCCGGTTTGCCGCAGCGGCCTGGACCGGGGCCGGCGCCGGTTGTTCGGCGACTGCGGCGGCAGGCGGGACGGCGGGAGGCAGGGCGGCGGGGGGCGAGGCGGGCGCGGGAACCGGGGCGGCGGCCTGAACAGCCGGCGGCTGCGTGGCATCCGATGCAGGCGCCGGCGGCGCTGCCGGTGCGGGCATGGAGGCAACTGCCGCGGGCGACGCGGCGGCCGGGGACGCGGAAACCGGCGGGGCGGCGGCAGCCGTAGTGGCGGCAGGGGGCGCTGCGACAACCGAGGCGGTGGCAGGCGGGGCCGATGCCGGTGCCGGCGGCACCGCAGGGGCGATGGGCTGCGGGCTGGGAACCAGATCGGCCAGCCGCGCCGGTACCGCCTGAATCAGATCCTGCCCGACGCGCAAGGCTTCCTGGTGCCTGTACCACACCAAGTAGATGAGGCCCGCGATCACCAGCGCTCCCAGCACCAGCCAGAGACGCGGCGTGCGCTCTTCCGGTCGCGGCAACGGGAAATTCAGCACCACACGCTGCACCTTGCCGTCGGCCTCGGTCTGGTAGGTTTTGAGAACCTGATCGGGATCGAGGCCGAGGAATTCGGCATACTGGCGCAGGAAACCGCTGACATAGACGGCGCCGGGCAATTCCCCGAAACGGCCGGCTTCGATGGCCTCGAGATAGGGACGGCGGATGCGCAGGCGCGCGGATACATCCGCAAGGGCGAGGCCACGCCGCTCGCGCACCACTTTCAGGCTATGGCCAACGCCCTCGTAGCCATTCGCTACGGTCGACGCCGTCGAAGCCTGCTGTTCGCCGGATTGGGCATTCATCCTGGATTGCCTACCCTTGTTCGCGCCGGTCATATTACGGCAAATGGCCGGCAAGGCCAGCTATTTCAAACAATTACCCCGTTTTCCCGGGCGAATTCTTCTAACTGGGCGCGTATGCTGTGGTCGGGCGAGGCATAGAGTTTAGACATAAAATCTGCCAAACGGGGAACATCCAGGCTACGGAGCATTTCCTTGACCGGGCCGACCGCGCTGGCCGGCATGGACAGGCGGCGGAAGCCCAGGCCCAGCAGGGCCATGGCCTCCAGCGGCCGGCTGCCCATCTCGCCGCACATGGTGATCGGCTTGCCGGCATCATGGCATTGCCGCACCACCCAGTGCAGGAAGCTGAGCATCGCCGGGCTTAAGGGGTCGTAACGATCGGCCAGCTTCGGATTGCCGCGGTCGGCCGCGAACATGAACTGCATGAGGTCGTTCGAGCCGACCGAGATGAAATCCACCAGCGGCAGCAGGGCCGGCAACTGCCAGGCCAGCGCCGGCACCTCCAGCATCGTGCCGACGGCGATCTGCAGCGGAACCGGCTTGCGCAATGACACCAGCCGCTGCACCTCGCGATCCAGCAGCCGGCGGGCGCGCCGGAATTCGTCCACCTCGGCGATCATGGGGAACATGAGATACAGCGCGCGGCCGGCCGCCGCCTCCAGCATGGCGCGCAACTGCACCTTCAAAAGGGCCGGACGATCCAGCGCCAGGCGGATCGCCCGCCAGCCCATGGCCGGATTCTCCTCGGGATATTTCACCAGATAGGGCAGCACCTTGTCGCCGCCGATATCCAGCGTGCGGAACACCACCGGCCGGTCGCCGGCATGCTCGATCACGCGGCGGTAGATCGCGGTCTGCGCCTCGGCCTTGGGCATGGTCGGCCGCACCATGAACTGCAGTTCAGTGCGATACAGGCCGATGCCGTCGGCATTGGTCTCGTCCAGATGCCCCAGATCGATCAGCAGGCCGGCATTCACCAGCAGGGCGATGCGCTGGCCATCGCGGGTGACCGGCGGATCCTCGCGCTGCGCGGCATATTTCGCGAGCCGCGCCCTGCGCAGGGCAACCCCCTGATGAAAGGCCGACACCACATCCGGCGCGGGCCGCACGAAGACCTGGGCATGATCGCCGTCGACCACCACCGTGTCGCCCGGCTCGACCTTGGCGATCACGCCCTCGACGCCGCCGATGACCGGGATGGAGAGTGCGCGCGCCACGATGGCGACATGGCTGACGCTGGAGCCCTCCTCCAGCACCACGCCCTGCAGCTTGCGACGGTCGTAATCCAGCAATTCCGCCGGCCCCATGCTGCGCGCCAGCAGGATGGCGTTGTCGGGCAGGTTCTCGGCGGCCGAGTGATAGGGCTTGCCGGCCAGATGCAGCAGCAGGCGGTTGGCGAGATCGTCCAGATCAGCCAGCCGTTCGCGCAGGTAGGGATCGGTGATCGCCTGCATGCGATGGCGCGTGTCGCCCTGCACGCGCAGCACGGCGGCCTCGGCCGTCAGGCCGGATTCCACCGCTTGGTGCAGCTTGGCCAGCCAGCCGGTGTCATGGGCGAACATCTTGTAGGTTTCCAACACGTCGCGGCTTTCGCCGACGATGTCGCTGTCGGGCGCTTCCAGCATCCTGTTGACCTGATCGCGCATCGAGGTGACCGCGGCGTCCAGACGCTGCTTCTCGAAGGGGATGTCGTCGGCGATTGTCTTCTCGACATGGATGCGCGGTTCGTGCAGCACCGCCACGCCGATCGCCAGGCCCTCCGACAGCAGCCGGCCATCGGCCCGGAACGGCATGGTGGCGGTGCGACTGACGGCGGCCAGTTCCTCGCCGCCGCTGAGCTGGCCCGAGGCCACCATCTCGGCCAGCACCATGGCAATGGTTTCCAGCGCCTCGACCTCTTCCTCGGCATATTGCCGGCGGGTCTGGTTCTGCACGACCAGAACGCCGATCACGCGGTTGTCGCGCAGGATCGGCACGCCGAGCAGCGAGTGATAGATCTCTTCGCCGGTTTCCGGCTTGTAGGCGAATTGCGGATGGGTCTGCGCATCGGCCAGCATCAGCGGCCGGGCATTGGCGGCGATATCGCCGACCAGACCCTCGCCCACTTTCAGCCGCGTCTTGTGCACGGCTTCGGGGTTCAGACCCTCGGTGGCGTAAAGCTCGAGTTCGTCGTTGCGCAGCAGATAGACCGAGCACACTTCCGCCACCATGTTGGCGGCGATGTTGCGCACCACGCGGCCCAGGCGCTCGTCGACGGTGCCGGCTTCCGCCATCACCTCGCGGAGACGGCGCAGCAGGCCGCGCGGCCCGGGCGGTGGCGCCCGGCCCGGCATCACGGCCGGTCTCCGCTAACGATTACCGGAGCGGCTGGTCTGGCATGCCCTCCCCGCATCGGCCCTCCGTTCGGCCCGTTTTCATTCGGCGTCGAGCCCAAAAGCCGTGTGCAGGGCGCGCACCGCAAGTTCGGTGTAATCGGCGCTGATCAGCACGCTGACCTTGATCTCGGAGGTGGTGATGGCGAGGATGTTGATGTTCTTCTCGGCCAGCGCCTTGAACATGATATGCGCCACGCCGGCATGGCTGCGCATGCCGACGCCGACGACCGAGACCTTCACGACATTGCGGTCGGGTACCAGCTTGGCCCAGCCCAGGCTTTTCTCCTGCTTCTCCAGGATCTGCACGGCACGATCGAGATCGCCGCGGCCCATGGTGAAGGTCAGGTCGGTCTTCTTGCCGTCCTCGGAGATATTCTGGACGATCATGTCGACATTGATGCCGGCATCCGAAAGCGGGCCGAAAATGCCGGCCGCGATGCCGGGACGATCGGCCACGCCGATCAGGGTGACTTTCGCCTCATCGGCCGAATAGGTGACGCCGGAAACAATCTGCTTTTCCACGATCTCATCCTCATCGACTACGAGCGTGCCGGGAAGGTCGGCAAAGCTCGACAGAACCTGCGTCCGCACCCGGTGGTTCATCGCCATTTCCACCGAGCGGGTCTGCAGCACCTTGGCCCCGAGGGAGGCCAGTTCCAGCATCTCCTCGTAGGTGATCTTATCCAGCTTGCGGGCTTTTTTCACGATGCGCGGATCGGCGGTGTATACACCGTCCACGTCGGTATAGATGTCGCAGCGGTCGGCCTTCAGGGCGGCGGCCAGCGCCACGGCCGAGGTATCCGAGCCGCCGCGGCCCAGGGTGGCAATGCGCTGGTTCGGACCGACGCCCTGGAAACCGGCCACCACCGGGACGATGCCGGCCTCCATGTCCCTGATCATGGCCGAGCCGTCGATCTCCTCGATGCGGGCCTTGCCATGCATGTCGTTGGTACGGATCGGCACCTGCCAGCCCTGCCAGGAACGGGCCTTCACACCCAGCGCCTGCAGGGCGATGGAGACCAGGCCGGTGGTGACCTGCTCGCCCGAGGCGACCACGGTGTCGTATTCGCGCTGGTCATGCACCGGGTCGATCTGCCTGCACAGGTCGACCAGGCGGTTGGTCTCGCCCGACATCGCCGAAACGACCACGGCAACCTGGTTGCCGGCCTCGACCTCGCGCTTCACCTTAGCCGCGACATTCTTGATCCGGTCAACCGAGCCGACCGATGTGCCGCCGAATTTCATCACCAAGCGCGCCATGCCGCTCGATCCCGTTTCCCGATCCGTTGTCGATAATTGGCCGGCGGAACTTGCCGGTTTAAAGGCGGGTACTTAATACTCTTGGGACCCTCCCCAGGCAAGCCGACCCGGGGGAAAAATACCCGTTTTCAACCAAGCCCTTGCCGGGAAGTCATGAGCCAGACCGCCGCCAGCGTCGACCCCGCCGAAATCGAGCGCTTTTCCGCCATGGCAGCGGAATGGTGGGACCCGCAGGGCAAGTTTCGCCCCCTGCATAAATTCAATCCGGTGCGACTGGCTTTCATCCGCGACCGGATCGCTGCCCATTTCGGCCGCGACGTCACCGTCAAGGCGCCGCTTTCGGGCCTGCGGCTGCTGGATATCGGCTGCGGCGGCGGCCTGGTGGCCGAGCCGATGGCCCGGCTGGGCGCCAGCGTGCTGGGGGCTGACGCGGCGGAACGCAATATCGGCGTGGCCCGGGCCCATGCCGCCGAATCCGGCCTGGGCATCGACTACCGCTGCACCAGCGCCGAAGCCCTGGCGGCCGCCGGCGAACGCTTTGACGTGGTGCTGACGCTGGAAGTCGTGGAGCATGTGGCCGACCTGAACGGCTTCCTCAGCAGTTGCGGCCAGATGGTGAAGCCCGGCGGCCTGCTGATCGCCGCCACCCTGAACCGCACCCTGAAGGCCTATGCGCTGGCCATCGTGGGCGCGGAATACATCCTCGGCTGGCTGCCGCGCGGCACCCATGACTGGAAGAAGTTCGTGCAGCCGCACGAGCTGGCCCAGGGCCTGCGCCAGGCCGGCCTGACCATGCAGGACGTGACCGGCGTCAGCTACGATCCTCTGGCCGACCGCTGGTCGATCAGCGGCGATACAGATGTGAATTACATGATGGTGGCGGTGAAGAACGCCTGACCGGGGATCACGCATCCCCCCTGGGAACCCAGGGGATCATCGCGACGTCAATACCTTCCTCGGTCAGTTCCTTGGCTTCTTCCTTGGTGGCTTCGCCGTAGATGTTGCGCTTATCGGTCTCGCCGTAATGGATCTTGCGCGCTTCCTCGGCGAACTGGTCGCCAACGTAATCGGCGTTTTTCTCCACATGGTCGCGCAGCTCGCGCAGGGCCTTCATGGCGATGGCCACTTCCTTGGCCTCGGCGGCGGCGACTTCGCCCTTGGACTTGCCGATGCGTGGCGCCATCGGCGCCTTGGTGATTTTGCGCGAATTGCAGACCGGGCACACGATCTTGCCGCCCGCCGCCTGCTTGTCGTAGGTGGCGCTGTCGTAAAACCACGCTTCGAAGACGTGGTCCTTGCGGCATTTGAGTTCGTACTTGATCATGGCAACCGGTCGATTCGGCTTCGGCTCAAGTCTTTCATAAGAGGCAACGGTTTATACATGGTGCTGTCACAATGGCGCAACAAGGGGGTAACCGATGGGGCCATCCGCGCCTGACCGCCCCGCGCCCTCGCCCTGGATCCTCCGGTTCGCACCTCTGGTTGCAGCCGATGCCGGTTGCGTGCTCGACCTGGCCTGCGGCAGCGGCCGGCACGGCCGGCTGTTCCTGGCCAACGGCACCCCCACGCTGTTTCTCGACCGTGACCTGAGCGGCGTAGAAGATCTGCGGGGCGCGGCCGGCGCTGAGCTGCTGCGGGCCGATATCGAGAATGGCCCCTGGCCGCTGGCCGGCCGGCATTTCGATGCCATCGTGGTGACCAACTATCTCTGGCGGCCCCTGTTTACGCAGATCATCGCCGCACTGCAGCCTGGCGGCCTGCTGCTCTACGAGACCTTCATGCGCGGCAACGAGCGCTTCAGCAAACCCGCCAGCCCGGATTTCCTGCTGGTTGAGAACGAGCTGTTCGAGCGCTGCCGCGATGCCTTCGACATCGTGGCCTTCGAACAGGGCGAAGACAGCGCCCCCAAACCCGCCATGCGCCAGCGCATCTGCGCGATCAAGCGATGAGCAGCCAGAGGATCGAAACCGAGCGCCTGGTGCTGCGGCGCTTTGCCTGCGGCGACTGGGAAACGCTGGCACGTTTTTATGCCGACGATACGGTGATGCGCCACATGCTGCCCGGGCGCGGCCTGCCGCGCGCCGAGGCCGCCGAACGCGCCAAGAGCAACATCCACAATTTCAACGACCATTGGGAGCGGCGCGGCTATGGCGTCTGGGCGGTGGAAGACCGCGCCAGCGGCCGTCTGCTGGGACAATGCGGCCTGCGCTGGATCGCCGAGGCCGAGCAGACCGAACTGCTGTATCTGTTTGCCAAGACAGTCTGGGGTCGTGGCCTGGCCACCGAGGCCGGCCAGGCGGCCCTGCGATACGGTTTCGAGTCCGGGGGATTGGACAAGCTGATCGCGCTGACCGCGCCGGACAACAAGGCCTCGCAGCGCGTGCTGGGAAAGCTGGGATTCCGCTACGATGGCGAGGCGCCACTTTGGGAGCGGATCGTAAGCTGGTTCGCCCTGCCGCGCGAAGCATGGCAAGCTGACGCGCCCATCATATCAATGAAATGAAATAGGGCAAATTTGCTGTTGGGCCGGCGCTGGTGTTGGCGTTACCATCGCCCCGCACCGTCCGTTCCGGCAGCAGCGCAGCACAGGCACGGCCATGATCGATCTCGAACACAGACTGACCCACGCCGCCCAGGTGATCCGCGAAGGCGGTAAACTGGCGCGCGGCTTTTACGACAATCGCGGCGAGTTGGTCGTGAAGCTGAAAGGCGTGCAGGATTTCGTCAGCCAGGCGGATTCCGAGACCGAGGATCTGATCGCCTCGCGCCTGCTGGCTGCTTTCCCGCATGACGGCATCCTGGGCGAGGAGCGCGGCCGGCGCGGCGGCGAGACCGATGCCTTGTGGGTGATCGACCCCATCGACGGCACGGCGAATTTCGTGCGCGGCCTGCCTTACTGGTGCACGGCCATCGCCCTGGTGGTGAAGGATACGCTGGAACTGGGCCTGATCTACGATGCGATGGCCGACCGGCTGTATACAGCGCGGCGCGGCCACGGCGCCTTCTGCAACGGCAAGCCGATCAGCGTCAGCGCCACGCGCCAGTTCGATCGCGCCTGCATCGGCATCGGCTACGGCCATGGCGAGGCGGCGGGGCCGCATGCCGCCCTCGTCGAGCATTTGCTGAGCGCCCATTGCCAGTATCGCCGACTGGGCAGCGGCCTGCTGCTGCTGGCCCTGGCCGCCGAAGGGGCCACGGATGGCTTCTACGAACACCGCATGAAGGCCTGGGATGCCCTGGCCGGCCTGCTGCTGGTGCGCGAGGCCGGCGGCGTCACCTGCGATTACGAAGGACTGGGCGGATTGCAGCGTGCCGAGCCGGTGCTGGCATTGACGCCGGCTTTGTGGCCTGCCTTCACCAAGGCGACCGGAATCGCCCTGCCGCAATTCAGCGAAACGAATGGCTACTCGGCGGCCCGCGCCGGCAGGGTATAAGCCGGATCGTGCCGCCAGGCGGGGATCTGCCCCCGCGCCTTGGCCACCTGCGCCAGATCGATCTCGGCCGTCACCACGCCCACGCCGTCGCCGGCATCGGCCAGCACCCGGCCCCAGGGATCGATCACCAATGAATGACCATAGGTCTGCCGGTTGCCCGGGTGGTCGCCCCACATGGCCGGCGCGATCACGAAGGCGCCGGTCTCAATCGCCCGGGCGCGCAGCAGCACATGCCAGTGCGCCTGCCCCGTGGTGCGGGTGAAGGCGGCCGGGATCGAGATGATGTCGGCGCCGGCCTGGGCCAGCCCGCGATACAGGCCCGGGAACCGCAGGTCGTAGCAGATCGACATGCCCAGCGTGGCATAGGGCAGCGGCGCCAGCACGCCCTCGGCACCGGGCGCGATGGAGTTGGACTCGCGATAGGTTTCGCCCGAGGGCAGGTCGACGTCGAAGAGATGGATCTTGTCGTAACGCGCGGCGATGCCGCCATCGGGCGCCAGCAGATACGAGCGGTTGAAGTTGCGGTTGGCACCTTCGGGTTTGATCGCCAGCGAACCGACCAGCAGCCAGCTGCTCAGCTCCTTCGACAACGCGCGGAACGCCTGCAGCGCCGGATGGCTGTCTTCCGGCCGTCCGGCCGCCACGCTGGCGGCTGCATTGGCGCCCATGAAACCGGAATTCTCCGGCGTGGCGATCAGGTCGGCGCCAGCCTCCTTGGCCTTGCGCACCAGGGCCGAGACATGGGCGATGTTGGCATCCATGTCATCCCAGATATTGGGCTGGACCAGGCCGACCTTGAAGCGCTGCGCCATGGGACCGCTCCTTTTATGCCGCCGCCAGCAGCGGATCGAGCTTGCCCTCGCGCTCCAGAGCGTAGAGGTCATCGCAGCCGCCGACATGGGTGCCGTTGATCCAGATCTGCGGCACGGTGCGGCGGCCGCCGGCCTTCTGCGTCATTTCCTCGCGCCTGGCGGCATCGTAGGAGACGTCGATCTCGTTGTAGCTCTGGCCCTTCTTCTCCAGCAGCGCCTTGGCGCGCGCGCAATAGGGGCACATGAAGGTGGTGTAAATCTCGATCTGGGCCATGGGGAATCCTCGACAGAAAAGCCCCTCGCTTTTCAGGGGCATTATATGGCGCCCTGCTCGACCCGAACAACCCGGGCCAGCGTGAGCACCGTCACCGCCGCCGCGCCATTCCGCCGCAGCACCCGGCTGCAGGCCCCCACCGTGGCGCCGGTGGTCAACACATCGTCGACCAGCAGCAGACGTTTACCAGCCACCCCGTCGCGATATGCTTCCGCAATCCGGATCGCGCCGGCCAGTACCCGGCGGCGTTCCACCCGGCCGAGGCGGCCCAGGCTGCGGGTCGGTTTCGGCCGTTCCAGCAGATCGAGCCAGACCGGCTTGCCGCTCAGGCGGCCCAGCGCCTGCGCCAGCAGGGCCGACTGGTTGAAGCGCCGCCGCCACAGCCGCCAGCGATGCAGCGGCACCGGCACGATGGCATCGCAGTCCCGGACCAGCGCCGCGCCCGCCGTCAGCATCATGGCCGCCAGGCCCGGCGCCAGGTCGGTGCGGTCGGCGCGCTTGAAGCGCAGCACCAGGTCGCGGCCACCCCCGGCATAGGTGAAGACCGCCCGGGCCCCGTCGAAGGGCGGTGGTTCCTTCAGGCAGGCGCCGCAGACCAGACCGGACGGCACCGGCACGGCATAGGGCGTGCCGCAGGTCGGGCAGCAGGGCTCGGCGATGAACCCGACTTCCGGCCAGCATGCGGGGCAGAGACGGCCGGGTTCGTCCACTGTCGCCGTGCAGAGCATGCATTGCGGCGGCAGCAGTGAATCGACCACGCCGCGCCAGGCCTGCCGGGCGGCACGCAGCGGAAACAGCGACCAGTCGCGCGATGAGGCGTTCAGCATGCAAGATTCAGCGACGATTGACGCGACGGCAGGCGCATGCCGGGACATGACGCGCGGTCTGCCGGCCGGTATGGTGGCATAAAAATACGCCTTGGAGGAAACGGAACCATGAGCGGCAGCAGCGAAAAGACCATCCGCATCGGCGGCGCTTCGGCTTTCTGGGGCGATTCCATGGTGGCCGCGCCGCAGCTTCTGATGCAGGGCGAGGTCGATTACCTGATCTTCGACTATCTGGCCGAGATCACCATGTCGATCATGGCCCGCATGCGCGCGAAAGATCCGACGCAGGGGTATGCCACCGATTTCGTTGCCGTGACGATGAAACGCCTACTGCCCGAGCTGGCGCGGCGCAAGGTGAAGGTGGTGGCCAATGCGGGCGGCGTGAATCCCGCTGCCTGTGCCGCCGCGATCCGCGCGCTGATTGCCGAGGCAGGCCTGTCGCTGAAAGTGGGCGTGGTGCTGGGCGACGACCTGCTGCCGCAGATCGAGGCGCTGAAACCGAAGCTGGAGCCGATGCAGCATGGCGCGCCCGTGCCGGAGCGTTTCATGTCGGCCAACGCCTATCTCGGCGCGGCGCCGATTGCCGCCGCATTGAAGGCCGGCGCCGATATCGTGGTGACCGGCCGCTGCGTGGATTCCGCGCTCTGCCTCGGGCCCCTGCTGCATGAATTCGGCTGGAGCCTGCGGGATTTCGACCGCCTCGCCGCCGGCAGCCTGGCTGGCCATATCATCGAATGCGGCGCCCAGGCTTCTGGCGGCCTGTTCACCGATTGGCGCGAGGTGCCGGACTGGGACAATATCGGCTATCCCATCGCCGAGGTGAGTACCGATGGCAGCTTCATCGTCACCAAGCCGAAAGGCACCGGTGGCCTGGTCAGCGTCGGCACGGTATCCGAACAACTGGTCTACGAGATCGGCGACCCGGCCAGTTATTTCCTGCCCGACGTGACCTGCGATTTCACCGCCGTGAAGATTGAACAGGCAGGCGAGAACCGCGTGCGGGTCTCGGGGGCTAAGGGTCGCCCACCGACCGACCGCTACAAGGTCTCGGCCACTTATCTGGACGGCTTTCGTGCCGTGGCGCATCTGACCATCGGCGGCATCGAGGCGCGCGCCAAGGCCGAACGCACGGCGGAAGCGATCCTCAAACGCACGCGCCGTCTGTTCACCATGCTGAACCTGGGCGATTACCGCGCCACCTCGATCGAGGTGCTGGGCACGGAAGCGATGTACGGGCCGCATGCGCAGCCCGGCGCGCTGGCGAGCCGCGAGGTGGTGCTGAAGCTGAGCGTCAGCCACACCGATAAAACCGCACTCGACATCTTCGCCCGCGAGATCGCGCCGGCCGGCACCTCGTTCTCTGCCGGTACCACCGGCTTCTTCGGCGGCCGCCCGACGCCGCAGCCGGTGGTGAAACTGTTTTCCTGTTTCATCCCGAAAGCTGCCCTGCCCGTTGCTCTTGATCTTGCCGGCAATCCGGAGCCGTTCGATCTGCCGCTGATCAGCGGCAACACCAGCGGCGAGCCTGTGGGACAACCCGACCTGCAGCCGATGCCGGACGGCCCGCGCCGCGCCGTGCCGCTGGTGCGGCTGGCCTGGGCGCGTTCGGGCGACAAGGGCGACGACAGCAACATCGGCGTCATCGCGCGCAGGCCGGAATACCTGCCGGCGATCCGCGCGGCCCTGACCGAGGATGCCGTGCAGCGCTATTTCGGCCATCTGGTGGACGGACCGGTGGAGCGGTTCGAATGGCCCGGCATCCACGGCCTGAATTTCCTGCTGCGCCATGCCCTGGGCGGCGGCGGCATCGCCAGCCTGCGCAACGACCCGCAGGGCAAGGCCTATGCCCAGATGCTGCTGGATTACCCCATTCCCGTGCCGGTGGCCTGGGGGCTTTCGGATCAATAGCAACGCAAAAGCCGGATAGCGGGTTGGCCCGGGCGGGATTACGTTCAGCCCCATGAAACAGACACCCCGTCTCTCCATTGGCCGCTCCTCCATTGGCCGCCCGCCGACCGATGCCGAATTCGCAGCCGTCAAAGGCAACGACCCGGAAGCCGACGGCCGCTTCCTGTACGGCGTGACCACCACAAAAATCTTCTGCCGCCCCTCCTGCATCAGCCGCGCGCCAAAGCGGGAGAATGTGCGCATCTTCGCCGATGCCGATGCCGCACAGGCGGCCGGCTTCCGCCCCTGCAAACGTTGCCGGCCCGACCGGATGCCGGCCACGGATGCAAGGCTGGAGCGGGCGCGCATGCTGATCGACGAGCGCCTGGCCGCCGGCGAGAATACCCCAACGCTGGCCCAGCTCGCCCGCGTGGCCCATATGGGCGCCACCCACCTGCAGCGCCGTTTTGCCGCCGCCTATGGCCTGAGCCCACGCGCCTATGGCGAGGCACAGCGCATCAAAGCCCTGAAGCAGCAACTGAAGAAAGGAAACGGCGTGTCGGATGCGATCTATGGCGCCGGCTTCGGCGCAGCCAGCCGCGTATACGAAAAAGCCGACCGCTGGCTGGGCATGACCCCGGCCGCCTATCGCCGCGGCGGCGAGGGCCTGACCCTCACGGTGGCGATCCGTCGCTCGGCGATGGGATTGACCCTGGTCGCCGAAAGTCCGCGCGGGATCGCCGCCCTGCTGTTCGGCAGCAACGAAAACACCATGCTGGCCGAGTTGCACGACGAATTCCCCGCCGCCCGCATCGACCGCGACGACAAGGCAGGGGCATCGGCCTTTGCCGCCCTGGAAGCCATGCTGGCGGGCAAGGCACCGCCGAAAGGCCTGCGACTGGACCTGCGCGGTACGCCGTTCCAGATCCGGGTCTGGACCGCCCTGCAGGCGATCCCGGCCGGTGAGACGCGCAGCTATGGCGAAATCGCCGCCAGCCTTGGCCAACCCAGGGCCTCGCGCGCCGTCGGCTCGGCCTGCGCCAACAACATCATCGGCGTGCTGGTGCCCTGTCATCGCGCGCTGCGCAGCGATGGCAGCCTGGGCGGCTATCGCTGGGGGCTGGAGCGCAAGGAAAAGCTGCTGACCGGCGAGGGCGTGGAACTCGAACCCGCCGAGTGACGTTCCTTTCTGCACGCCCTGTAACTTTTCGCACCGAATTGCCCTGCCCCGTTTGCGGCAGATACCTGCCGCATCCCTGCCATATTGGGCTTTTATGATCCGAAGCATAACGCTGCAGGATTCGCATAGCCGACATGTTAACGTGGCGGCATCCTGCTCTTGCAGTTTCTTATAATAGTTCTAAATTTATCAACAGAACCAGAACGAAAAGGAGTTGTCCCATGGCTGTGGCCATTGATATCGGCATTCCCGACAAGGAGCGCAAGAAAATCGCCGACGGCCTGTCGCGCCTGCTGGCCGATACCTACACGCTCTATCTCAAGACCCACAATTACCACTGGAATGTCGAAGGCCCGATGTTCCAGACCCTGCACACCATGTTCGAGACCCAGTACACCGAACTGGCGCTGGCCGTTGACCTGATCGCCGAGCGCATCCGCGCCCTGGGCCATTACGCGCCGGGCTCCTACGCGCAGTATGCCAAGCTGTCCTCGATCAGCGAGGAGACCGGCGTGCCGGGCGCGCAGGACATGATCAAGAACCTGGTGAAGGGCAACGAGGCCGTGAGCAAGACGGCCCGCGAGCTGTTCCCGGTGGTCGAGAAGTCCTCTGACGAGCCGACCGCCGACCTGCTGACCCAGCGCATGCAGATCCACGAGAAGACCGCCTGGATGCTGCGCAGCCTGCTGGAAAAGAAGTAAGCCACCGGAAATCGTGCCGCCCGGCCGTAACGTTTCACCCCGTTTCACCGAAGCTTGATTAGAAACTGGCCTGCAAGCCGCTAGGTTGACGCCTGACGGATTGCGGGCCGGATTTTCGGGCCCTGTTTTGAAACGGAGTGCACATCATGCTGATCAAGCGACGCCAGGGCTGGGAAATTCCTGAAAGCCAGGCCACGCCGGAGGCGGTGTTTCTGAACCGGCGCCAGATCGTCGCGGGTCTGGGCATGGCCGGTCTTGTCGCGGCAGGCATGCGGCCTGCAAGGGCTCAGGCCGCCGGCATCGCCGCCGAGCTCTATCCCGCCAAGCGCAATCCCGCCTATGTGCTGGACCGCGACCTGACCGAGGAAAAGGTCGCCACCACCTACAACAACTTCTATGAATTCGGCACCAGCAAGAACGTCGTGCGGCCAGCCCAGGCCCTGACCATCAAGCCTTGGCAGGTAAAGATCGATGGCATGGTGGAAAAGGAAATCGTCATCGACGCCGAGGACCTGATCCGCAAAATGCCCATCGACGAACGGCTCTATCGCCATCGCTGCGTCGAGGCCTGGTCGATGGCGGTGCCATGGAGCGGCTTTCCGCTCAAAGCCCTGATCGATTTTTCCAAGCCGCTTTCGGGCGCGAAATACCTGCGCATGGAAACCTTCAAGCGGCCCGAGGAGGCCAGCGGCCAGAAGCAGTTCTGGTATCCCTGGCCATATGTCGAGGGCCTGAGCATGGCCGAGGCGCGCAACGATCTGGCCTATATCGCCACCGGTGTCTACGGCAAGCCGATCCCGAAGCAGATGGGCGCGCCGCTGCGCCTGGCGGTGCCGTGGAAATACGGTTTCAAGTCAGTCAAGTCGATCGTGCGCTTCACCTTCACCGACCAGAGGCCAAAAAGCTTCTGGGAGGCCATGGCGGCCGATGAATACGGCTTCTGGGCCAATGTGAATCCCGCCGTCGCGCATCCACGCTGGAGCCAGGCCACCGAGGAGGTGATCGGCACCGGCAAGCGGGTGCCGACACTGATCTACAACGGCTATGGCGAACAGGTGGCCGACCTCTACAAGGACATGGCGGGCGAGAAGCTGTTCATGTAATCGGGCTTCGGCTATCCATGGCGGATGGCCTTCGACCTGATCATCTTCGACATGGACGGCACGCTGGTGGACAGCGAGCCCATCGCCAATCGCGTGTTCTACGAGAAGCTGGTGGCCCTCGGGCTGCCACCGCGTTTTGACGAGGCGAGCATCGCAGCCGACCTGACCGGCTTGGCCCTTTCAACCTGCTTTGACATCGTGCGCGACCGCTACGGCATCATCCTGCCGGATGCTTTCGAAGCCGACCTGCAGGCAGAAACCTTCCAAAGGCTGCGCGGCGAGTTGCGGCCGGTGGCGGGCGTGCCCGACATGCTGCGGCAGGTGGCGGCGCGGCCGAAATGCGTCGCGTCCTCCTCCGAACTCGACAAGATCGCGCTCAGCCTGGACCTGTGCGGCCTGACTGCCCATTTTGGCCCGCATACCTTCAGCGCGCAGCAGGTGAAGAACGGCAAGCCGCATCCCGACCTGTTCCTGTATGCCGCCGACCGCATGGGCCATGCGCCGCGCGCCTGCGCCGTGGTGGAAGACAGCCTGCCCGGCGCGACCGCCGGCATCCGCGCCGGCATGACGGTGTTTGCCTATCGCCTCGAGGCCCAGTCTGGGCAGGACCGGGCCTTCATCGAGATGGGCTGCCATGTCTTCCACGACATGCGGCTTCTGCCCGAACTGCTGGGCGCAAAAAAAAGCCGGCCTGAAATCAGGCCGGCTAAGTCTTAACAGGGAGGCTCCGCGCGAGACGCGCGGAAGGCCGAAACAGCGGGGGAGCTGCCACGGCCGAGTTTCTGGCCGGGGCCAAAAACCGAGAAGATGCTGCGACGCAACATCTGACAGGCACAGATGTAAGGTGTGTCGGCCCGTTTGAGTATCCATCGAATTGTCAAGCCAGCTATGCGGCGCGCGCATGACTGGCTGTTGCCGGGAAACCCAGGGATTCCAATCAGCTGGCAACCCCGGCCAGGTTCGGTGGCGGCGGGAAATACAGCCGCACCAGCGTTCCCCGCCCCGGTTCGCTGATGATTTCCAGGCTTCCGCGATGCAGTTCGGTCAGGGCCTTCACCAGCGGCAGGCCCAATCCGGTGCCCCGCATCTGGGAAACCAGAGCCGAATCGATCCGCCCGAACGGCTCCAGGGCCTTCTCGATATCGGCGGGTGCCATGCCGACCCCGGTATCGCTCACCTCCACCACCGCGCCGCCATCCTGGGCCGGCAGCAGGCGGAATTCCACGCGGCCGCCGGAGGGGGTGTATTTCACCGCATTGGAAAGCAGGTTGACCAGAATCTGCTTGGCCAGCCGCTCGTCGGCATACAGCGTGGCGCCCTCGGCTGCCGGCGCGGCCTGCAGGATCACCATGCGATCAGAGGCCAGCGGTCGCAGCAATGTCAGGCAATCCTGCGCCAGCTTGGCCCATGGCACGTGTTCGGCCACCAGTTTCATCTTCCCCGCCTCAACCTTGGACAGGTCGAGGATGTCGTCGATCACCGCCAGCAGATGCCGGCCGGCAGCCAGGATGTCCTGGGCGTAACGGTCGTATTGCGGCACGCCGGAAGCGCCTAGCAGCTGCAGCGACATGATCTCGGAAAAACCGATGATGGCGTTGAGCGGCGTGCGCAGTTCGTGGCTCATATGGGCAAGGAACTGCGATTTCGCCCGGTTGGCATATTCGGCCTCCTGGTGCGCCTTGAGCGCGGCCTGGCGCGCGGCTTCCAGGGTTTCGGTGCGGCCGGCCAGCATCTCGGCCTGGCTGGCCAGGCTTTCATTCGCCTCGCGCAATTCCCGTTCGCTGCGCTTGAGCGCGGTGATGTCGGTGATCAGCGATGCGGTACCCCCGGAGGTGATGCGGAAATCGCGGATCTGCAGCCAGCGCCGGTCGCGCGTGTCGTAGAAGATATGCGGCTCGCCGATGGCCGCGTTGAAGATGCGCCGCCGGGTGGCGACCCATTCCCCGTAATCCGTACGCACCCCGGCCTGCTCGGGCGCCGGCCTGCCGCGCACGGATGCCTGGCAGATATCGTCGTGCAACATGCCGGCGGTGCGCGGCAGCGGAACGCCGATGATGTCGGCATAGGCCTGGTTGCAGATCACCAGCCGCTGTTCGGGATCGAACAGCGCCACGCCGTCCGGCGCCACCGCCAGCGCATCGCTCAGATGCTGTTCGGCCGCGCGCAGCTTTTCTTCCGAAGCCTTCCGATCCGTGATGTCGTTCACCACCACCAGGGCCGCATCCTGCTCGGCATACTGCATCGGCACCGCCGCGACCGTGGCCCAGATCGCCCGGCCCTGAGCGGTGGCGATCTGCAATTCCTCGTCCGGACGGACCGGCGTGGCGCCGAAGATCCGCTCGCGATGCGCCGGATCGAGGACATATCGCGGCGAGGCGGCAGTCGCGCCGCCATCGTCGATACCGAACAGCTCGGCCGCGCGGCGGTTGCTGTAGAGGAAGGCACCGTCGCTGCGGCGCGTGACCACGATGGGAAACGGCGCCGCATCCAGGATCGAGCGCAGGCGGTTCTGCGCTGCCTCGGCATCGGCGCTGACGCGGGTGCGGTCCTGCAGCATGCCGCGCAGGCGCTCGACCATCTCGCTGCTGCGCCGGTAATACCGATTGAGGCGATAGGCGAAGCTGAGCAGAAGGAGGATGACCACCAAGCCGACGGCGCCGAGCAACCGGCTGGTGGGCTCCTGCTCCAGCAGCAGCAGCAGCACGGTCGGCACAACAGCCAGCAGAACGACAGAGGCCGATGCGGTGAATTGCACCGCTACCGTCAGGCTGACCGATGCGATCATGCCGGCGATGCACATCAGCGCCAGCAACGGCGCAGGTTCGCGCGGCAGCGCCGTTATCACCGCCGCCATGGCCCCGAACAGGGCGCCGTTCAGGGCGTAGCCGACAATCAGGCGCCAGCGCCAGGCCACGGCATGAGGCCGCCGCTCGCGATTGGCCAGGAAGGCGCGATGGGTGAAATACTGCAGCCCCACCACCAGCAGCGTTCCGGCCACATAGGCCACGCGCCAGGCCAGATCGAGATAGCCATCGAGCAGGACGGCGACGAATACCGCGACGATCGCCTGCGCCGCCATGTCGTACGGCCGGCGAACACGGACGAGCAGTTCGTTACGGCGCGCAATGCCGCCGATGCTGTCGCGCTGCCACTTCATCAATATTGCCAGTCGGCCACCTTGCGCAGCAGGAAGTCGCGGAACACCGCCAGCCGCTTGGTGTTGCGCAGTTCTTCCGGATAGACCAGATAGGTATCGAAGCTGGGGCCATCGACATTGGGCATGACCCGCACGATGCGGGGATTGCCCTCGACCATGTAATCCGGCAGCGCGGCGACGCCCAGTCCGCTGGCCATCGACTGCATCACGCCGTAGACGTTGTTGATGGTCAGGATCGGTTCGCGCGGAACCGCCGGATCGCCGGCCTTCAGCAGCCAGTTGATGTTGTTGAAATGCGCCGGCGCTTCCTCGCCGTAGACGATCAGGTGGTGGCGGTCGAGGTCGCCGATGGTCTGCGGCGCGCCGTGCCGGGTGACGTATTCGACGGCGGCATAGACATGGTTGTGGACGGTCAGCAGCTTGCGATACACCAGATCGGCCTGGGTCGGCTTCCACATGCGGATCGCCACGTCGGCCTCGCGCATGGAGAGGTCGAGCTCGCGGTCGTCGACCACCATCTCGATCCTGATGTCGGGATAGAGGTCCATGAATTCCTTCAGCCGCGGCGCCAGCCAGATGGTGCCGAAGGCGACCGTGGTGGTGACGCGCAGCTCGCCCGAGGGCTTGTCCTTGGCATCGGCGATCATCGCCTCGGTCACGGCCAGCCGGGCGAAGATGTCGCGCGCCGTACGGTAGAGCAGCTCGCCCTGCTCGGTCAGGATCAGGCCGCGGGCATGGCGGTGGAACAGCGTGGCATTGAGCTGGGATTCCAGCGCGCCGATCTGCCGGCTGACCGCCGACTGGCTCAGCCCGAGCGTCTCGCCCGCATGGGTCAGGCTGCCGGCCTCGGCCACGGCGTGGAAGATGCGCAGCTTGTCCCAGTCAAGCGCCGACATGAACCCCCCAGAATCTGTCGCGCGCGACCGTCAGTCGGCGGCTTCGGCCGCCGGCTGCGCGTGATGCGCGATGAATTTCTCGGCTTCCAGCGCCGCCATGCAGCCCGTGCCGGCCGCCGTCACGGCCTGGCGGTAGATCTTGTCCTGCACGTCGCCGGCGGCGAATACGCCGGCCACGGCCGTCTGCGTGGTGCCCGGCTTGGTGACCAGATAGCCTTCCGCGTCGAGCGGCAGCTGGCCCTTGAACAATTCGGTGTTCGGCGTGTGGCCGATGGCGATGAACACGCCGTCGGTGTCGATGTCCTGCGTCGCGCCGGTCTGCGCGTGTTTCAGGCGCACCGCCGTCACGCCCTGGCCTTCGGCGCCGAGGATTTCGTCGACCACGTGATCCCAGACCACCTTGATCTTGGGATGGGCAAACAGGCGCTGCTGCAGGATCTTTTCGGCCCGCAGGCTGTTGCGGCGATGCACCAGCACCACCTCGCTGGCGTGATTGGTCAGATACAGCGCCTCTTCCACCGCCGTGTTGCCGCCGCCGACCACCACCACCTTCTTGCCGCGGTAGAAGAAACCGTCGCAGGTGGCGCAGGCGGAGACGCCGAAGCCCTGGAAGCTCTGCTCGCTGGGCAGGCCGAGCCAGCGCGCCTGTGCGCCGGTGGCGATGATCAGCGTGTCGCCGATATAGGTGTCGCCGGAATCGCCCTGGGCCACGAAGGGCCGTTTCGAGAGATCGACCGACACGATGTAGTCGTTGATGATGGTGGTGCCGACATGCTTGGCCTGCGCCTCCATCTGCTCCATCAGCCAGGGGCCCTGGATGACGGAGGCGAAACCGGGATAGTTCTCGACATCGGTGGTGATGGTGAGCTGGCCGCCCGGCTGCAGGCCATGCACCATGATCGGCTGCAGCGAGGCGCGGGCGGCGTAGATCGCCGCCGTGCAGCCGGCGGGACCGGACCCGAGGATGAGAACCTTGGTGCGATGGGTGGTGGCCATGGTGACACTCCGGACGCGGGCTTAAAACGCTGAAATTCGGCGTTTTGGGATTATGACAGCGGGCGCCCCTCCCGCCAAGGGAAAGGCCCGGACTCGCGGCGGATGCGGCTTTTCGGCGCATCGGATGTGACGCCCCGATGACAGCCGCCCGGCGACTCGCAGCCGATATAGGGCAGCCCCGGCCGCCCGGCAGCCGTCAGAAGCCGAACATGTGATCGATGCAGAAGCTGCTCTGGCCGTTCTGCAGGCCGTGGAAGCCGAACAGGCGGCAGCTGGTGTCGCGCACCTGCACCCAGGCATCCGTCCCGGCCCGGTCCAGATCGGCGGCGGCGAACACCTCGGAGACCCGGAAGAAGCGCGAGCCGCCATAGGGAATCGGCAGCGGGGTTTCCGCCACCTTCTCGGCGCGGGCATTGAACAGCACCAGCATGGTCTGCGAGGCATCCTGGCCATAGGCCGCCTTGGGCAGCGAGGCCGGATAGACCAGGTGGCAGATGGTGTCGAAGGGCCGTGCCCCCATGCGCAGGAACAGCCGCGTGGTGAGCCCCGGCGGCCGGTGCGTGTAGCTCTGCGGCTCGTCGCGGTAGGTGATCGGCATGTTGTAGATATGCGCCCCGAAGATCGTCTCGGCGGCATGGCCCGAGGCCCGCTGCTCGTAGAGGCCGAGCGCATGCAGCCAGCCATCGGCCTCGCCGCCTGCGCGGAAGTCGTAGAGATATTCGACATGGCCGTAGCCCGATTTCAGCCCGGCCCTGGCCTCGTTCAGCCAGGCATCGATATCGGCGGGGCGGGAGTCGCGGCGCGACAGCCGGCCGAGATACTGTTCCAGCACGACCGAGCCATCGGCATCGACCAGCACGGCGCGGATCGGCAGCTCCTGCTGCGCGGTCGACATCGGCGTGGGCAAGGTGACCGACTTCCACTCTTTCAGCGGCAGTACCGGCAGCGGCATGATGTAGCCCTTGCCGATCAGCGCGGCGAGTTCGGGCAGCCGCGCGTCGGGCTTCAGATCGGTGCGTTCGACATTGGCATGGGCGATGCGGCGCCGGGCATTGTCGGCACGCACGATCTCGTAGCGCGGCCGCACGAAATAGCGCCCGGCCTGGATCTCGATCTGGTCGGGGAAGCGCGCCTGGGGCAGCAGCTTGCCCAGATCGACCGGCGTGGTGCCGAAGGGCGGCACCTCGCCGTCCCACCAGGCGATGTCCTGCGCGCCCACGATGTTGATGCCGATGGCGCCCGCGGGGATCGCCACCGGATGGCTGTTCTGCACCCACAGCAGCAGGCTTTCGCCCTGCTTGGGCGCCGGCACGCCGGCATAGAGATCGGCCGGCCAGGCATTGGCATCGTGGGTGCAGCTCAGTTGCCGCCCGGACTCCGAGAAGCTGTCGAGCGCGTATTTCACCACGTCGTGGCCCTTGATGCGCAGCGCATGGATGAACAGCGAGCCGGCGAAGTCGCCAAGCCCGAAGCGGCGGCGCACATCGCGGCTGTCGATCGACACGGCCCGGAAGGCGCCGGGCAGGGCCTCGGTCCATTCCGCCAGCACGCTGCCATCGGCGCCGAACAGGCAGAGCCAGAGCGCGGGACTGGCGGCGCCGTAGCCCGACCAGTAATCGGCCGTCACCACCTTGGTATGCAGGCCCTCGCCGTCGCCGCTGTCGGCCACGTCGCGCAGGAAGGCGAAATTGGTGGCGAAGTTGATCGGGTCGAGATAGCGGGCGGGATTCGACAGCCAGTCCTGCGGCAGGCGCATGGCATCCAGCGTAAAGACCTGGCAGCCCGGGGGCAGCAGGCGGGCGATCTGCGCCTTGTGGATCTCGGCGTCGAAGGCCGTGACCAGCACGGCATCGGGCTGCAGCGCCGCGATCGCGGTGATCGGCTGGGTGGGCAGGCCGAGCCGGGTCTGGCCCAGGTCTTCCACCCGCTGCACGAACACGCCGGCCAGATGCTGGCGCGGGATCGGGAAAAACGCATCCAGCGGCTCGGCAGCGGCCACCGGATCGGGGTCGTAGACGGCCAGGCGCGTAAAGCCGGCCAGCCCCTGCACCAGCGCGCGGGCCTGGGCGGCCACCCTGGGATGGCCGAGCGCCTTGAACAGGGAATGGCCGCCGAAATTGTTGCCCGGCCGCCAGCCGTTGCGGCTGTCGGGATTGGAAAAGGTGTCGATCTTCAGCGCCATAAAATCCGGACCCCACCGGCAACTCGTCACGCCCCCGCGGCCGCCCTGTCCCCGAGCGCGGCCGAGGCCGGCAGATGTAGCACCAAGCCGGGCGGCGGGGAATCGGTGGCGGGCAAAGCTTTTGCCCCGGACTCCCGCCGGACCCTGCCCCGGCCCGCTCCGTATACGCGCAATTTTCTTAGCCCCTGGGGCTTGGAATCTTGCCCGGATTTATAATATTGTTGCGCAACCCCCAGTTCAGACAGTGAGAAAATTTCCATGCAGCGCGTGAAGCTCGACCTCATCGACCGCAAGATCCTGGCCGACCTGCAGGCCGACGGGCGGATGACCAACGTGGAGCTGGCGCAGCGCGTGGGCATCTCGGCGCCGCCCTGCCTGCGGCGCGTGCGCGCCCTGGAGGAGGCCGGCTTCATCAAGGGCTATCACGCCGACCTCAACCCGCAGCTTCTGGGTTATGGCGTGACGGTGTTTGCCATGGTGGGCCTGAACAGCCAGGCCGAGCATGACCTGGTGGCCTTCGAGCAGACCGTGGCCGGCTGGGCCCAGGTGCGCGAATGCTACATGCTGGCCGGCGAGAACGACTTCATCCTGAAGATCGTCGCCCGCGACTGGGACGCCTACCAGACCTTCCTGACCAAGGAACTCACTGCCCTGCAGAACGTGGCCCATGTGAAAACCGCGCTGACCATCCGCTGCTCCAAGAGCGAGCCGGGCGTGCCGGTGGACATGCCGGCCGAGGAAGACGCCGCCGAATAACGGGCGGCCGATCACACGGCCCGGGCATCCCGCCCGAAGGGTTAAAATCCGATATCAGTGATATCACGGGTATAAATCCGGCGTTTTGAGTCGGTTTGGCGCCGGTTTGCGCCACGGGCGACGGGTTCCGGCGGTTTGCGGCGCCGGGCCGCGGTTTTGCATCCTTTTGCGCTCCTTTTCAGACAGTTTGGACGATTTTGTTGCCCGGCGGCCGGCGGCGGAAAAGCCGCGTCTGGCCATGGTCCGGACAAATAGAACAATATGGGAACGATGCGGCGGGGATCAAGGCCGGCTTTGTAGGGAAGGCCGAAAGATGGCTTATGATTATAAAAAAGCGGCGGCGGATCGGACTGTTCGGAGTGAATTAATTTCGACAGGGAAACGGCGTGCGGAGGGCATCTCGAATTAGGGTATGCGCAAGTTCATGACGACGGGCCGGGTTCTCCTTAAGGAACTTGGTTGTGACATCCACGGCCTGACCATTGGTTACACCTTCTGGCAGGCAAACGGTGCTCAAGAGCAAGAACGCTTCGGCCGACGAGATTATGTAGCCCGAACATAAACCTGCATTGAAATCACTCCGCTTATCCTCGCACCAACGATGAAGAGTGTTGCCGTCTGTGGCTGATGCGGACGACACGCTCGCGAGAGAAAATAAACAGATGCAAGCCATCAATAACGCCTTTGCCATTAGCGCCTCCTCCCTGCCTGCTTTCTCGAATACATACAAGCTAACAACAGACACCGCATCAGAATCGCAGGCCAGTCGACGAGCAGTATCTTAATTACTCACGGAGTATTCGTATTGCTTAATCAGTAAGAGTAGGAATTGTGCCTTCGTCCGGTACCACAGAAAAATGTTGTCGGGCGCTTCGACTCTTTATGACGCAGGCGCGCGGATATCTTTCTCGCGTTCTAACGCACATCTCATCTATCGGAAGACTACACCGCTCGCCTAAGATTACCTCCGCAAGCTCCAGATCGGCATCGAAAGGCACAAAATGCAGCCCGCCTTTCTCTTGCGCTTGAGACAGATCAATAATCCTTCTCCATTCTCTCTCGAAACTCCAGTCGGCGCTCTTTATACTGAGCCGCTCATGAACATCCAATGGCGCTTCAAGAGCGTTGCCATTAGCGCGCGCCGCTTCTACTCGACTAGGTCTGTACTGCACTTTGAATACCGAAGAGGAGCAACGGACGTTGAAGCCGAGGCATACCCCTCGGTGCTTGTCGCCGTAGTGTCCCCAAAGCGCGGGGCTTGTCCAATCTTCGCTGAAACAGAGTAGTCCATACTTCTCGTGCGCCGCCGCTTTGGCGACCATAGATTCCTCATGCCATCCGCCTTTTTTTGTATTTTTGTACGGCATGAACTCGAATGGATCATTGAGATCGTTGATGCGGGCCACCTTAAGGCGGCCAAGCCAAAGATTACTAACTGCAAATTCTGCAGAGGTTAGATGGTAAAGGCGGCGGAAGTCCGGGCCGGGCGGTCTTGATGTAACAGCACTACCCATGTCACTCCGATAACCTGACATAACCCATAGGTCTCGGTAATCGGGGCGCATATTAAACTTGCCCCTATTGTCGCATCCATGCGTCATGTTTCATCCGGACAACGATACGTGCCAAGTGAGTATACGTTATCAAATTGTGCGGAAAGAAGTTGGCGTCCCCACGGGGATTCGAACCCCGGTTTGCGCCGTGAGAGGGCGCCGTCCTGGGCCTCTAGACGATGGGGACCCATAGCCGCGGCGAACCGTGCGCCGCGCGAGGCGCACCTGATACAGGAGCCGGCCTTCCGGTGCAAGGGCTTTCGCCCCGGCGCCGCCCCGGCCGGCCCGCGCGGCGCCGGAAATCCTGCTGCCGGCACAGGGATTTGGCCCCCTCGGCGGGCTAAGCGAAAGCCGGGCTTTTTGTTTTACGAGACGCTTGCATCGGATTCATGGCTGGGTATAGTGCGC
>NZ_JBKBHC010000002.1:0-50550 GCF_046297895.1 Ferrovibrio sp.
GCGGCGCGGCGATCGGCGATGCGGGCGGCGGCGGCTGGCGCCCGGGCATGACGGCTTCGCAGCCGGCCAGCAGCAGCGGCAGCGTCACGACGAGACCCGGTATTGCGGTTGGGCGGATGCGAATCGACATGTCCGGGACGATACGCAAGCCGCGTTGAGGGGGGAAGCCATGGGCGATCGGGTTTTCTGAACCTGCCTAAACAACTACAGGCTCCTCCTAAGTAAACACAATAGTAATTCCTGGGATAAACCTGTGACATTGCCGGTATATACTTGTGACTGATGAAATAAAGCGGAGACCTAGAGAAATACACATTGCCGAATACTTCGGAATCGCCAAGTCTGGTCATCGAGCGACGGGCCTCCCGGCCTCCCCAGTCTTATTGGCCAGTCTTTTGATCCAGTCTTTATGGCCGGCCCGTTCGCGCACAGAAGGAGGAATTCCCATGACGACGCATTCCACTGGATATTCGGCCTCCAGGCTCGCCCCGCGCCTGGCCGCCCTCGCCCTGGTCGGCCTGTTCGCGGTCGGCTGCAGCGGCATGAACGACCAGCAGCAGCGGGCATTGTCCGGCGGCGCGCTGGGCGCGGCCGGCGGCGCGGTGATCGGCGCCGTGACGGGCAGCACGGTGACCGGCGCGCTGATCGGCGCCGCGGCCGGCACGGCCGGCGGCCTGCTCTATCACGAGTCGGAAAAGGGCAAGAAGAAGTGAAGTAACGCCTTCAGGGTTTAGCGGAGCGGCGCGTCATGCCTGCCTCAACCCCGCGATGGAGCACCCCCTCCATCGTCGCGCCGTGGCCTGGTCGCCGACCCACCCTCGGCCTGGCCGCTGCCATCGTCGCCTCGGTGCTGTCCGGGGCGGCGATGGCTGATCCGCTGATCCATAATTCCGCTGCCCATTCCGCGCCGGCCGGCATGCTGCGCGGCCCCTCGGCGGCACCTTACGCCGTCTATTCCGCGCGGTTCGGCATCGACCGCGGCACCTGCGACCGCAGCCTGGTGGCCCGCGACATGGCCGGTCGCGACCTGACCGGCCGGCACAGGACCGCCGCCTCGGGCCAGCCGGAAACGCCGCCGGGCCCGGCCGGCCAAGCGGCAATGCTGCGCGGCATGGATGCCATCGACCAGGGCTGCGTCAGCCGCGTGCTGGAATTCGCGCCCGACCGCCAGACCATCCGCTGGTACGGCGCCGGGCGCGCGGGTTACGCCGACACGGCCTATGCCTTCACGCCGCTCGCCACGTTCGAGCGCAACGGATTCTACTGCCGGGACTTCCGCGCCGTCGCCACCCGCGACGGCCGCGACGACCAGGTCTACGGCACGGCCTGCCGCCGGCCCGACGGGGCATGGCAGAAGGACGGCTGAACCGCCACGGCGCGCCGCCGCAGGATTCTGCCGCGCGGATCGTATTCAGAACCATTGCAAGGGAGGCCTCCATGCTGACCAACACGCTGCTGATCTGCATCACCCAGGAAGCGCTGGCCAAGACCCGCGCCCGGCTGGCCGCCCGGCGCAAGGACAAATCCGGCGCCGACGGCACGCCCGCGACCAAACCCACGAGCAAATCCGGGGCCAAAGCGGGGCAGCCGGCGCCGCACCTGGATCTGGCGGCCTATCGGCGCCGCGAGCCGGCCGAGCGGCCGCGCATGGCCGCCCTGCGGCACTGAAGCCTCAGATCAGAACCTTGCGGATGCGGGCCGATACCAGATCGACCGCGCTGACCAGCAGGATGATCATGAGCATCACCGCGCAGGTCTGATCGAAGCGGAACCCGCGAATGACTTCCCACAGCACCACGCCGATGCCGCCGGCGCCGACCATGCCGACCACCGAGGCCGAACGCACATTGGCCTCGAAGCGGTAGAGCGAATACGACACCCAGAGCGGCATCACCTGCGGGATCACGCCATAGACGATCTCTTCCAGCGCGTTGGCGCCGGTGGCGCGGATGCCTTCCACCGGCTGCGGGTCGATGGCCTCCACGGCTTCGGAAAACAGCTTGGCCAGCGTGCCGGTGGTGTGCAGCCACAGCGCCAGCGCCCCGGCAAAGGGGCCCAGGCCGACCGCCACCACGAACAGCATGGCGAAAACCATCTCGTTGATCGAGCGCAGCGCGTCCAGCATGCGGCGCACCGGCTGGTAGATCCAGACCGGCGCGATGTTGGAGGCCGCCAGCAGGCTGAGCGGCACGGCGCAGATCACGGCGAGCAGGGTACCCCAGATGGCGATATGCAGGGTGACGATCAGTTCGTCGAGATAGTAGCGCCAGTCGGTGAAATCGGGCGGGAAGAAATCGCCCAGGAAGGTGGCCATGTTGCCGGCATCGGTGACCAGTTTCATCGGCGCGATCTCGGCGCCGCGCCAGGACCAGACCAGCATCGCCGCGATCAGACCGTAGATCAGCATGCGGCCGAGCGAGGTCTTCAGGCCCGGCTTCGGCGGATGGATCGGATGGTCGTGGATGACGGCAGTGCTGACGGACATGGATCAATCCCCGGCAAGGAAACCGGCGGAGCGACCTGCGCCGCTCCGCCGCGCAATAGGATGGTTACGAACCCATCTGCTTGTTGAGCTCGGCCAGCTTGGCCTCGATCTCGGCCAGCTTCCTGGCCTTCTCGTCGGCGGCCATGTTGGCATCGGCCTCGATCTTCAGCTTGTCGCGGAACAGGCCGAGCTGGCGGATCGGCAGCAGCTGCTTGTTCGACGATTCCTTGAACGGCGCCCATTGCAGGCCCGCCAGAACCTTCTTCTCCGCCTCGTCCTTGGTGCCGTAGGTGAGGAAGAAGGTCTTGATCTTCTTCTTGTCGGCATCCGACAGGTCCTTGCGCCACACGATCGGATCGGACGGGATCAGCGGCGACTTCCAGATCTCCTTGATCTGGGCATACTTTTCCGGCGCCGTCGTCTTCAGGCGATCCATGTTCTCGGTATTGTTGGTGGCGACATCGACCTGCCTGTTGGCCACGGCCAGCGCGTTGGTCTCGTGATTGGCCGTCACCACGCGGGTGAAATGCTTGCGGATGTCGATATTGTTCTGGCCCCAGGCGAAATAGCTCGGCACCAGGAAGCCGGACGTGGAATTCGGGTCGCCGTTGCCCAGCGTGTATTTGCCCGGCGCGGCGAGCAGGTCCTTCAGGGAGTTGATCGGGCTGTCCTTGTGCACCAGCAGCAGCGACCAGTAGCCCGGCGAACCGTCAGCCGCAACCGACTGCACGAAGACCTCGCCGTCGGCGCGGTCGACGGCCTGGATGGCCGAGGCGTTGCCGTACCAGGCGATCTGCACCTTGTTGAAGCGCATGCCCTCGATGATGCCGGCATAGTCAGGTGCGAAGAAGCCGTTCACCTTCATGCCGAGCTGCTTTTCCATGTCGGCCAGGAAGGGCTGCCACACGGTCTTGAGGTTGGCGCTCGACTCGGTCGAGATGATGCCGAAATTCAGCTCCTTCAGGTCGGCGGCCTGGGCACCGCCGGCGGCGGCAAGCGCAACGGCCGCGACGGCGGCTTTCAGCATGGTACGGCGCAGCATAGGTTTGTCTCCCGGTTGGTTGGAACTGCGGAACGAAAGAATCGTCAGGCCAGTGCCGGCAGCATGCGCGGCACCGCGCGGCTGGCGGCGGCGGGTGCCTCGGGGGCCACGTTGTCGGCGGCGGGCTGCGGCAGGCTTCCCGTCTCCAGGGTGCCGAAGTCGAGATCGGTGTCGTTGCCGTAGATGCCGCGCAGCAGCGCGGCGGTAACGGCCGAGGCGGCGCCGTCGAACATCACCCTGCCGTCGCGCAGCGCGATCACGCGGCGGCAGTATTTCAGGGCGAAATCCACCTGATGCAGCGACACCACGACGGTGACACCATCGGCTTCGTTGATGCCGGCCAGCGCCTCCATCACCTTGCGCGAGGATTCGGGGTCCAGCGAGGCGATCGGCTCGTCGGCCAGGATGATCTTGGCCTGCTGCACCAGGGCACGGGCGATGGCGGCGCGCTGCTGCTGGCCGCCCGACAGCGTGGAGGCGCGCTGGAAGGCGCAGGGTGCGATGCCGACGCGGTCCAGGGCTGCGACGGCGATACGACGCTGCTCGTCGGAGAAGCGCCGGAACAGGCTGCGCCAGAGCGGCATGCGGCCGAGATTGCCGGCCAGCACGTTGGTGATCACCTGCAGGCGGCCGACCAGGTTGAACTGCTGGAACACGAAGCCGATGCCGGCGCGGGTCTCGCGGATGCCCTTGCCGAGTCTGCCATGCGCCTGCACCATGCGGCCATCCACCACGATCTGGGCATGCGCGTCGCGGTCGCCTACGGTGAGTCCGGCGACATGGCGCAGCAGGGTGGATTTGCCCGAACCCGAGGCACCGATCAGGGCCACCATTTCGCCGGGCTGGATGGTAAGGGTAATATTGTCGAGCGCCCGCTTGCCGGTCCGAAAGGTTTTCGATAGATGGGCGATCTCGATGGCGGCGCGCATGCGCTTCCCCTCTGCGGTCTGTGTCGTCGCAAGCAGGGGCGCTATAGCAATGCCATGTGACAGTTCGATTGCGGTTCGGCGACGCGGGGGTGAAATCCCCGGCCGTTTGCCGCGCCGTTAACTTACCCACAAGACCCTTTGCCGACTTGTCTAGGGATTCGACCCCGCATGGCGCCCCGCTTCGCCCTCTATGCCGCCCCGCCGGCCAATCATCCGCTGCACGGTTTCGCCGCGCGCTGGCTCGGCTGGGACGCCGAAAGCGGCGAGTCGCATGACGCCCAGCCGGCCGCCGGCCTGCCGGCCGAACGCATAGCCGCGATCACCGCCGAACCGCGCCGCTATGGCCTGCACGGCACCCTGAAGCCGCCTTTCCGTCTGCGGCACGGCTGCGACGAGGGGATGCTGATCGTGGCGCTGGAACAATTTGCCGCCGCCCATGCGCCGGTGCGGCTGCCGCCGCTGCAGGTCGCGGTGCTGGGCAGCTTCATCGCGCTGCGGCCATCCCTGCCCTGCCCTGACATCGATGCGCTGGCCGGCGCTTGCGTGCAGGCCTTCGATGCCTTGCGCGCGCCATCATCGGAAACGGAGCTGGCGCGACGGCGCAGCGCCGGACTGACCGCCCGCCAGGACGCCAACCTGATCCAGTGGGGCTATCCTTACGTGTTCGAGGATTTCCGCCTGCATTTCACCCTGACCGGCCGCATCGAGGATGCGGCCGAGCGTGCGGCCGTGCTGGCACATCTGACGGCCCAGACTGCGCCGCTGCTGCGGCGGGGCCTCGATGTGGAAGACATCTGCCTGTTCGTGCAGATGCAGAGCGACGGCCCCTTCCGCGTTGCCGGGCGCTACCGCCTGACGGGCTAGCCGCGCACGCCCTCGACGATTAGGCGAATCCCGAGCAGCGCCATCACACCGCCGGCCATACGGTCGATCCAGTGCTTGGCATTCAGATACAGCGCCCGCGGCCGGCCGGCGGAAAACGCCACCGCCACCAGCGCATACCAGCCGCATTCCACCACGAACACCGCCGGCACCAGCAGTGCGGCGAGCCAGACGGATGGCTGCGCCGGCATCAGCGCCGCGAAAATGCCGGCATAGACCACGGCGGTCTTGGGGTTGGAAAGCTGGGTGAGCAGGCCCATGCAAAAGGCCCGCAGGGTGCCGCGTTCCGCCGAGCCATTGGTGGTGGCACCGTCATCTGCCACGATCAGCGGCTGCCTGGCGCCGCGCCACAGCCGCCAGGCCAGCCAGCACAGATACAGCCCGCCGGCGAGTTTGAGCGCCAGATACAGCCAGCCCACCTGGGCCAGCAGGGCGATCAGGCCGAGCAGGGCCAAGCCGGCGAACACCGCGCCGCCGATGCCCATGCCGAAAGCGGCGGCCAGACCGGCCGGACGGCCGGCGGCAATCGCCGTGCGCGCCACCAGCACGAAGCTGGGACCGGGGCTGGCCGCGCCCAGGGCAATGGCAACGGTGATGCTGAACAGCGGAAGCAGGATATCCAGATTGTCCATGGGGCGGCGACTCCGGCAAGAAACGGTCGCCAGTATGCCGGATCAGGGCCGCTTTTGCAGCAGGGCCACGAAGGCCTGCACGGTGTCGGCCAGGGCGCCGTCGTTGTTGAGGATCGCCACGTCGTCGCCCTGAAGGCTGAAAGCGGCGGCACGGCTGAGGCGTTCCTCGATTTCGGCAGCACTTTCGCGGCCGCGCTGGTGCAGTCGGCGGCGCAGCACCTCGGGCGAGGCCGTGATGCCCACCACCAGCAGGCCGGGATATTTGCGCCGCGCTTCCGCGATGCTGGCCCGCGAGACATTCACCACCACCTGGCGGCCGGCGGCCAGATCGGCCTCGATGCTGCTCGGGATGCCGTAATGCAGGCCGTGGGCCGGCCAGTGCAGCGCAAAGTCGCCTCGGTCTGCCATGGCGGCGAAATCGGCCTCGCTGGCCGATATGTAATCCTCGCCACCCAGGCCCGGCGCGCGCGTCACCACGCGGCGCGGGAACACCACATCGGGATCATCCTTCAGGGCAGCGCGGGCGCCGTCCAGCACGCTGTCCTTGCCGACCCCGCTGGGGCCGACGACAAGCACAAGGCGCCCGGGCTTGCCCACGCCTTGGCCCATGCGGTCAGGCCGCCGGCTTCAGCGCGGCTGCGATGATCGGGCGGTAATGCGCCAGATCGGGCGTCTTCAGCCGCGGCGACTTGGCGGCGTCATCCCAACGGCGCAGCTTCACGGCATCCGCCGCAAAGGGCCGCGCCATGAAGGCGGCGGCCTCGGCCGCGCTGTAGATGCCGCCCTGCACCTCCAGGCTGGTTTTCGACGCGGGCGACAGGCCGGCCCAGTAGGCCGCCTCGGCCTGGCAGAGATAACGCTTGGCATCGACATGCAGGCGCACGGGCTGCACCACCGCCTCGGGGAAATGCCGCACCAGCCAGTCGGCGGCGACATGCTCATGCCCGGCATCGACGCCCTGCTCGGCCAGGCCCTCGTCGCCCGCGCCGACCAGATGGCCGACATCGTGCAGCAGGGCCGCCGCGATCAGTTCCGGCGTCGAGCCCATGCGTTCGGCATGCATGGCGCATTGCAGGGCATGCTCGAGCTGGCTGACGGCTTCCATGCCGTAGCGCTCGGCGCCGGCCTGCCCCAGCAGGGCGATGATCTGGTCGACGATCTGCATGGCGATACCTCCCGAGGCTACATCACGCGCTGGCCGGCGCGCCAGACCGCACGCACCACCGGGGTGTCGTCGATCAGGCTGACGCGCAGGAGATCGGCGCGTTTGCCCGGCTCGATGGTGCCGCGATCGGTCAGGCCGATCGATTCGGCCGGATTGGTCGCCGCCATCGCCACCGCCTTCGGCAGGTCGATGCCGGGCACCTGTCTGGGCAGCAGGAAGACCGACTGGATCATGCTGCTGGGCACGTAATCCGACGAGATGATGTCGAGATGGCCGCGTTCGGCCAGGCTGCGGGCCGAGATGTTGCCCGAATGCGAACCGCCGCGCACCAGATTGGGCCCGCCCATCATCACCTGCATGCCATGCCGGCGCGACAATTCGGCCGCTTCAAAGGTGGTGGGAAATTCCGCCACCACCATGCCATCGCCGGCCGCCTCGGCCACATGCTCGGGGGTGGCGTCGTCATGGCTGGCCAGCGGCAGGCCTTTCGCGCGGCACAGTTCGACCAGGGCGCGGCGATTCTTCGCGCCATGGGCCTCGGCGGCGGCGATCTGGGTTGCCATGAAGGCATCCATCTGCTCGTCGGTCATGCCGAACTTGCCCTGATAATATTCGCGATACTTCTCGGGCCTGACGAACTGGCGCTGGCCGGGCGTGTGGTCCATCACCGAGACCAGCTTGAGCCAGCTTATGTGCGACATCGGCTCGATCAGCTCCATCAGTGCCCCGAACGACACCTCGCAGCGCAGATGCAGCAGATGCTCGGCGCGCAGCATGCCGTCCTTCTGGCTCGCCTCGATGGCGGCGATCATGTCGCGCAGGATTTCCATGCGCACCGAGCCGTCGCGTACGTCGCCCACGGCAATCGCATCCAGCACGGTGGTGATGCCGGCGGCGGCCACCTGGGCATCGTGGCTGATCACCGCCAGCTTGCCGGGCCAGCGCACGCCGGGGCGCGGGGCGAAATGCTTTTCCAGGTTGTCGGTATGCAGCTCGACCAGGCCCGGCAGCAGGTAGTCGCCGCCGAAATCGACGGCGCCGGCAACGGGCCGGCTGCCGGTGTCGATATCGGCGATCACGCCGTCGCGCACCAGCAGGCTGCCGGCGGGGATTTCGGCAGCGCGGCCAACGATACGGGCGTTGGTGATGACCAGTTCGGGACTCATGCCGCAACTCCATGGGCTTGCAACGGCAACAGGCGGGTGGTGATGGCGGCGCGGGTTTCCGCATCATGCACGATGGCGACGATGGCGGTGCCGCGCCGGCGCGCATCATCGATCAGGTTTATGACAATCTTGCGATTGGTTTCGTCCAGCGAGGCGGTCGGCTCGTCCAGCAGCAGAATCGGGTAGTCGGCGCAGAAACCGCGGGCGATATTGATGCGCTGCTGCTCGCCGCCCGAAAAGGTCGAGGGCGGCAGGCCCCACATCTTTTCCGCGATCTGCAGGCGGGTGAGCAGTTCGGCGGCACGTTCGCGCGCCTTGTCATCGGCCACGCCGCGCGCCAGCAGGGGCTCGGCCACGATATCCAGCGTGGACACGCGCGGGATCACGCGCAGGAACTGCGTCACATAGCCCAGGCTGCGGCGGCGGATGTCCAGCACCCTGCGCGGCGCGGCGTCGACGATATCGACCATCTCGCCATCGTGGCGGATCAGGATGCGGCCCTGCTGCGGCCGGTAATTGCCGTAGATCGAGCGCAGCAGCGTCGATTTGCCGGCGCCCGAGGGGCCGTGCAGGGTGACGCATTCGCCGGCGGAAACGCTTAAAGACGTGCCGCGCAGCACCGGCAGGGCCACGCCGCCGCGCAGATGCAGGGTGAAGGTCTTGTCGAGGTTTTCGACGCGGATCATGTCCATGACGGTCTCACACGCTGAGCACGGAGGAGACCAGCAGCTGCGTATAGGCATGCTGCGGATCGTCGAGCAGCTGGTCGGTCAGGCCGGCCTCCACCACCTCGCCGCGCCGCATCACCATCAGGCGATGGGCCAGCAGGCGGGCCACGCCCAGATCGTGCGTCACCACGATCACCGCCACGTTGTATTCCTGCACCAGGCGGCGCAGCAGGTCGAGCAGGCGCGCCTGCACCGAGACGTCCAGGCCGCCGGTCGGCTCGTCCATCAGCACGATGCGCGGCCGCGTCACCAGGTTGCGGGCGATCTGCAGGCGCTGCTGCATGCCGCCCGAGAAGGTGCGCGGCAGGTCGTCGATCCGCTCGGGCGGGATCTCCACCGCCTGCAGCCAGTCCAGCGCGGTTTCGCGCAAGTTGCCGTAATGCTTCTGGCCCAGGGCCATCAGGCGTTCGCCGATATTGGCGCCAGCCGAGAAATCCATGCGCAGGCCGTCGCGGGCATGCTGCTGCACAAAGCCCCATTCGGTGCGCATCAGATGACGGCGCTGGGATTCCGGCGCGGCGGCCAGATCGACGATCCGGTCGTCAGCCGTGCGATAGAGCACCTTGCCTGAATCGATGCTGAGGCGGCCGGCAATGGCATTGAGCAGAGTGGACTTGCCCGAGCCGGATTCGCCCACGATGCCCAGCACCTCGCCGGGCCAGAGGTCGAAATTCACATCGCGGCAGGCGGCCTGGCGGCCAAAGCTTTTGTTCAGACCCTCGATGCAGAGCAGCGGCATCTCGGTCATTGGCGCATCGGTCATTCCGCGGCACTCCCAAGAGAGGATTCGGCGTAGGGCGCGGCCATGTGGCCGCGATGGCCGGCGGCCCGGCGTTCGCCGCAGTAATCGGTATCCGAGCAGACGAACATGCGTCCGCCCTTGTCGTCCAGGATCACCTCGTCGAGGAAGCTGTCCTGCGATCCGCACAGCGCGCAGGCCTCGGGCCAGCGCTCGACCTCGAAGGGATGGTCGTCGAAGTCCAGCGGCTTGACCTCGGTATAGGGCGGCACAGCATAGATGCGCTTCTCGCGGCCGGCGCCGAATAGCTGCAAGGCGGCATTCATGTGCAGCTTGGGCGTATCGAATTTCGGAATCGGCGAGCAGCGCATCATGTAGCGGCCGTTCACCAGCACCGGATAGTCGTAGGTGGTGGAAATATGGCCGTGCTGCGAGATATCCTCGTACAGCTTCACATGCATCACGCCGTATTCCGACAGGGCATGCATCTTGCGCGTTTCGGTCTCGCGCGGCTCCAGCCAGCGCAACGGCTCGGGGATCGGCACCTGGTAGACCAGGATCTGGCCTTCCTGCAGCGGCGTTTCCGGCACGCGGTGACGTGTCTGAATCAGGCTGGCCTCGCGCGTCTTCTCGGTGGTGGCCACGTTGGTCATGCGCACGAAGAAGCGGCGGATCGACACTGCATTGGTGGTGTCGTCGGCGCCCTGGTCGATCACCTTCAGCACATCGCTGCCGCCGATCACCGCCGCCGTCACCTGCATGCCGCCGGTGCCCCAGCCATAGGGCAGCGGCATCTCGCGGCTGCCGAACGGCACCTGGTAGCCCGGAATGGCCACGGCCTTGAGGATGGCGCGGCGGATCATGCGCTTGGTCTGCTCGTCGAGGAAGGCGAAGTTGTAGCCTTCCAGCGGCGCCTGCGCCGCACCGGCGGCGTAATCCTGCTGCAGGCTCATTGCGCGGCCTCCTCGAATTCCGGCTGCGGCCGGGCATGGGCCCCTGCGGCGACCTCGGCAGCCTCGATCTCGGCCCGCATCATGCGCACCAGCGTCAGTTCCGACTGGAAATCCACGTGATGCGGCAGCTTCAGGTGCTGCACGAAGCCCGAGGCCTCCACATTGTCGGCGTGGTACAGCACAAACTCGGTGTCCTGCGCCGGCGCGGTGACATCCTCGCCCAGCTCCTGCGCGCGCAGGCTGCGGTCGACCAGCGCCATCGCCATCGCCTTGCGTTCGGCATAGCCGAAAGCCAGGCCGTAGCCGCGGGTGAATTTCGGCTTTTCGCTTTTCGAACCGGTGAACTGATTGATCATCTGGCATTCCGTCACCGTGATGTCGGCGATATCGACGGTCAGCCCCAGTTCGGGGATTTCGATCTCCACGCCCACCTCGCCCGAGCGGATCTCGCCCACGAAGGGATGCGAGCGGCCATAGCCGCGCTGGGTGGAATAGCCGAGCGCCAGCAGATAGCCCTCGTCGGCGCGCGCCAGACTCTGCAGCCGCACGTCGCGGCCGGCCGGGAAAGCCAGCGGTTCGCGCGTCAGGTCGCCCACCGTCGCCTCGTCGGCATCGGGCGTTTCCTGCTCGATCAGGCCTTCGGCATTCAGCAGGTCGACCACCTGCGGCAATTCAGCCGCCAGGTCGCCGCGGCCTTCCGCCTGCGGGACCGCGCCGCCGGCCAGCAGGCTGAAATCCAGCAGGCGGTGGGTGTAGTCGAAGGTGGGGCCGAGCAGCTGGCCGCCCGGCATGTCCTTGAAGCAGGAGGAGATGCGGCGCGACACCTGCATCTTCGCCGTATCGATGGGCAGCGAGACCGCCAGGCGCGGCAGCGTCGTGCGATAGGCGCGCAGCAGGAAGATCGCCTCCACCATGTCGCCGCGCGCCTGCTTGATCGCCAGCGCGGCCAGGTCGGGATCGTAGACCGAGCCTTCGGTCATCACGCGGTCGACGCCGAGCGAAAGCTGCTCGCGGATCTGCTCCACGCTCAGCTCGGGCACGGCGGCAGCGCCGCGGCGGTCTTCGGCCAGCAGCCGATGGGCATTCCCGATGGCGGCTTCGCCGCCCTTCACGGCCACATACATGTCAGGCCTCCGTCAACGAAATCGCCGTGCTGCGCGGCAGGCCGACCACCTGCCGGCCGCAGCCGAGATAGATGTCCAGCCCGCGCGGAAACACCGCCGATAGCTGCGCGCGCTGGCGCCACACAGTCGCATCCAGTCCAAAGGGCGGCTGCGCCACGCTGTCCCTGATGCCGGGGCCGCGCCAGGTCATGGCGGCCGATCCTTCCAGCCGCGGCACCTGCACCAGTAGGGTGGCGCCGCGCTCGGGTGCCTCGTCGGTTCCCAGCGAAAAGAGATCCAGCGGCGGCATGGCAGAGGCATCCAGCAAAGCCAGCGCCGCCTGATCGGGTCTGGCCGCCAGCGGCGCCCCGGTATGGAAGCGCAGCCATGCCTTCACCGCATCCGTATCAAGGCCCGCGCCCAGCCAGACCGGCGTGTCGAGATCGGCCAGCGTGAGCAGGCCGGCCGCCAGCACCGGGGCCACGCCCTCGGGATGGCCGCATTCGCCGCCCAGTTCCAGCACACGGCCGGGCCGCGCCATGGCATCGAGCAGGGTGCGGAAGGCCTGCTGGCTCTGATGCACCGGATCGTGGAAACCGGCGGCGGGTGTAGTGATGGACATCTGGCTCATGGTTCAGTCCTCGCCGCGCACCAGCGTGAAGAAATCGACCTTGGTGGCCGCCACCTTGGCCGCGCGGGCCTGCCGCGCCGCCGCCGCAGCCTGCTGCACGGGCGTGAGCAACTCGGTCTCGATCGTCGCGGCATGCTGCGGCTGCTGGGCCAGGGCATCGAACAGGGCGGCCAGTTCGGCGCGCCGCGCGTCGCGCCCGGCGACATAGCCCACCCCCATGATGCCGGCCGCATCGAGCGCCACCACGCAGCGCGTGAGGGTCATTTCGCCCAGATTGAAACGCTGGCCGTTGCCGCCGGCCCGCGCCCGCACCATCGCCAGTCCGGTTTCGGGCTGCTTGAGGCGGCGGAAGGCCGGCTTGGGGTCCAGCCGGTCCCAGGCGCGTTCCAGCATGGCGCGATCCGCGCGCGCCAGCAGGCCGATGCGGCGGCGGCGCGCGGCCTGATCGTCGGCGGCCGGGGGAAGCGGGGCCGGGGGAACTGGGAACTGGGCGGACATCTGGACCTCTTGCGCAAGGGTCTAAATTCGTCTAGACATCTATATATCTAGCCCGCCAGCGCGGTTTCATCAAGCCACGTTTCGGAGAAGCTTTTATGACCGACCCGACAGGCCGAACCGAATCCGGCGCCACCGCAGCCGCCATCATCGAACGCGGCAGCGGCATGGCGGTCTGGCGCCAGATCGCGGCGGCGATGGAGCAGGCGATCCGGCGCGGCGACTACAAGCCGGGTGTGCAACTGCCGACCGAGAAGCAACTGGCGCAGGGCTTCGGCGTGAATCGCCACACCGTGCGGCAGGCGATGAACCGCCTGGCCGAGACAGGCCTGGTCAGCATCGAGCAGGGCCGCGGCATGTTCGTGGCCGAGGACAGCTTCGACTACATGCTGGGGGCGCGCACGCGCTTCACCGAAAACCTGCAGACCATGCAGAAGAAACCGACCCGCGAGATGGTCTTCGCCGAGCAGGTGGCCGCGCCGGCCGACATCGCCCGCGCGCTGGGCATCCCCACCGGCGCGCCGCTGTGGCAGATCGAGACGCTGAACAAGGCCGATGGCAAACCCGTGGGCGTCAGCAGCCATTATTTCCCGGCCGGCCGCTTTCCCGACATGCCCGAGCGCTTCCAGCGCGAGGGCACGATCACCGCGGCGCTGAAATCGGCCGGCGTGAACGACTATCGCCGCCGCAGCACGCGCGTCTCAGCCCGTCTGATCAGCGCGGCCGATGCGCGCCTGGCCGACCTGCCGCGCACCCGCCCGGTGCTGGTGAGCGAAACGGTGAATATCGATCCGCAGGGCAAGCCGGTGGAATTCGTGCGGGCGCGCTTCGTAGCCGACCACGTCACGCTGACCATCGAACATTATGAGTGACGTCAGGGCGCCGGAATGCGCCCCAGCACGGCCAGCCCCTCGCGCGCCAGCACCACCATCTCGCCGCTCTGCGGATAGACGCCGCTGAGCGCCGTCACCACCACCTGATGCGTCACCATGATGACGGGCCTGTCGCGCGGCAGGGCGGCAATCACGCGGCGCAATGCCGCCATCTGCTCTGGCGCGCGGCTGGAATCGCCGAAGAAGGAATTCAGCGACGGTTCGGCTTCCACCGGACCGAGGCCCAGCTCGGTCGCCGTGTCGCGCGCGCGGCACCAGGCGCTGCTTTTCACGGTGGCCGCCGCGATGCCGTTGCGGCGCAGCAATTCGCCGGTGCGGCGGGCCTGGGCGCGGCCCTCGGCCGACAGGTTGCGCTGGGTGGCGCAGTCGTCCACCCGGAAACCGGGCGGATCGCCGGTGCCCGGCGCCAGGGCATGGCGCATCAGCACCAGCGCCCGGCCCTCGCGCAGGGCCTGCCACAATTCCGCATTCGCCGGCGCATCGCTTGCCCGGGCCGGTGCCGCGACGCAGGCCAGCACCAGGATAATGGCAACCTGAACCAGATTCCGCATGCCCTCGCCTCTCCGAAACAGCGGACTAAGTGATAGGTCGGAACACGGACCCGACCAGCGGGATCCGGAAAATTTCGCCGCAGGCTGCAACTGCCATGCTTCAACCGGTTGCCGAAACCCTGAAACTGATCCTGCGTCCGCCGGCGCGGATAGCGCTGCCGCGCCACGGCCGCCTCTCGGCACTGTTTCTCGCCCTGCAGGCCGTGCCGCCGGCCCGGCCGGCGCACGAGATCGAGGACGAGATCTGGGCGATCTGGACCAGCCACGACGATCCCGCGCTGGAGGCCCGCATGCAGCGCGCCATCTCGGCCATCGCGCGGCGCCGCCTGTCCGAGGGCGCGACCCTGCTGGATACCCTGGTGCAGGATGCGCCCGACTGGGCCGAGGCGTGGAACAAGCGCGCCACGCTGCATTTCCTGGCCCAGCGCGATGACCCCAGCATCGCCGACATCCGCCGCACCCTGGAACTGGAACCGCGCCATTTCGGCGCCATCTGCGGCTTCGCACAGATCTGCCTGCGCCAGGGCGAGATTGCCGCCGCCATCGAGGCCCTAGCCGCCGCGCTGTACCTGAACCCGCATCTCGACGGCGCGCGCGCCATGCTGGCGCAACTGTCGCCGGCGCCGCCGCGCCGGCTCAACTGAGTGGCCTTGCGGCGCGCGGGTAAGACCGTCAAGCTGGCACGCCAACCCGGAGACTCTGCTTGACCGACCTGACCGTCATCGATGCCATGCGCGACGACCTTCTGGCCGGCAACCAGACGCGGCTGGCCGCACCCTTCCTCGCGCGCGGCCTGCGGCCGCCCGTGGTGCGCTGGAATCCGGCACCCGACGAGTTGCCGACGCAGCAGCTGCCCTTCCTGCTGCGGCACTGGATGGCCCTGCGCGACCGCCACGGCACCGTGCGGCCCGAGCATATCGACCCCCTCGAACTGCGGCCGGCGCTGGGCTACATCCTGCTGCTCGACGTGCTGGAGGATGGCGCCGATTATCGCTACCGCCTCTATGGCAGCGAGGTGGCCCGCATCGCCAGCTTCGACATGACCGGCAAGCGCACCTCGGAAATGGCGACCGGCTCGCTGGCCAGCGATTTCTACCTTGCCATCTATCGCGCCATGCTGCGGCGGCCCGAGCCGGTCTATAGCTGGCACGAGATGCCGATGGAAATCACCATCAACAGCTGGGACCGCATCGTGCTGCCGCTATGGGATGCCGAAGGCCGCATCGCGCGCATCATCACCTGCAACGTGCCGGGCCTGCCGGTGCCGGTGCCGCCGAAGGCGCTGGCCCCCTAGCCGCGCCCGCGCCGGCGACCCGGCGGGCGGCAAAATTGTACACAATCCGGGTTGACGATCCTGCCCCCGCTCGTTACGGCTTGACCCCGCTGCCGCGCCGCACAACACCGCTTCCGGCGCGGCCCGAGGGATGAGCATGATCGACCTGGCCCTGGAATGGCTCAATCTGGTGCTGCGCTGGATGCACCTGATCTTCGGCATCGCCTGGATCGGTTCGTCCTTCTTTTTCGTCTGGCTCGACAACTCGCTCCGCAAGGGGCTCGACCAGCAGCCCGGCGTGCTGGGCCAGGCCTGGCTGATCCATGGCGGCGGCTTCTATTTCACCGAAAAATACTCGGTCGCCCCGCCGCAGCTGCCCAAGGAACTGCACTGGTTCAAGTATGAGTCCTATTTCACCTGGCTGTCGGGCTTCTTCCTCATGGGCGCGCTGTATTACGTCGGCGCCGACCTCTACCTGATCGACGACAAGGTGCTGCCGCTCGGCCGCTGGGAGGCCATCGGCCTGAGCATCGCCTCGCTGCTGCTCGGCTGGATCGTCTACGACCTGCTGTGCAAATCGCCTTTGGGCAAAAACGACGCGGCCCTGGCCTGCGTGGGCTTCGTGCTGCTGGTGGCGGCCGCCTGGGGCTATACGCAGATTTTCTCGGCGCGCGCCGCCTACCTGCATGTCGGCGCCCTGATCGGCACGATCATGACCGCCAACGTGGCGCACAACATCATCCCCAACCAGCGCAAGGCGGTGGCGCAGATGCTGGCCGGCCAGGTGCCGGACCCGAGCTACGGCAAACAGGCCAAGCAGCGCTCGCTGCACAACAACTACCTGACCCTACCGGTGCTGTTCGCCATGATCAGCAACCATTACCCGGTCACCTACGGCCATCCCTATGGCTGGGTGATCCTGGCCGTGGTGATCGTGATCGGCGGCCTGGTGCGGCATTTCTTCAACCTGAAGAACCAGGGCCGCGGCCAGCGCTACGAATTCCTCGTCGTGGCTTTCCTGCTCACGGTCGGCCTGGTGTTCTTCAGCCAGTGGGATCCGCGCCACAAGACCCTGGCCGGCGGCGCCACATTCGAGGATGCGCAGAAGATCGTGGCCGCGCGCTGCGTCGCCTGCCATGCCGCGCGGCCCACATTCGACGGCATCGCCGAGGCGCCGAAAGGCGTGATGCTGGAAACGCCCGAGCAGATGCGCCGCTTCGCCGCCCTGATCAACCAGCAGGCCGTGCGCAGCGAGGCGATGCCGCCGGGCAACGCCACCGAGATGACCGAGGAAGAACGCGCCATCCTCGGCGCCTGGATCGCGGCCGGCGCCAAGCTGGACTAGGTTCCGCTTCAGTGCCGGTGCCGGTGCCCGCCTGATGCCGGCAAACCGGCATAGCCGCGCAGTTCATCGTACCGCCGCACCTGCGCGTCGCTGAGTGTGGCGCGGGTTTCCAGATGCGTCGCCAGATGCACGGCGCGCAGGCGGCCCTGCAGCCGGCCGATCTGCTCGCTGCGCGTTTCGATCTCGGTCGCATCGATCCGCCGTTCGGCGAACAGACGATCCAATGCCTGTTCCGCCGCGACGATCTGCTGTCCCAGCGCGATGGCGGCAGCGGCCATGCGACGCTGCTGGTCCTCCAGCGCCGCGATCTGGCGCGCATCGAGGCCAAGGGCCTCCCGCAGCTCCAGCGCATGCAGCGGGCCGGGATAGGAATTGAGTTCGGCTGCCTTGGCCAGCCCCATGCCGCGCCCGGCCAACAGATCGGCAATCTCGGACTCGGACAGAGCCTTGATTTCGCGGTCCTGCTGGCCGGCATAGGGCGCGGCATGCTGCGCCATCGCCGGCAGCGACAGGATCAGCATGGCAGACATGAAAAGGATGAAACGGGACATGAAACCTCCGATATGCCGCCGAAGATAGGCGGCAACCGGCCAGTCTCATATGATCCGGATCATAGGCTGCGCGGCAATGTGATGCCGGTTTTATCGCGCCGCAGGCGGCGGTCGCGCTGCAAACGCGCCAGAGCGCGGTAGACCGCTTCACGCGTGAGGCCCAGTTCGGCGGCGATCTCGGTCCAGGTCTGCGTCGGCGCCACCCGGCCGCGCTCGTCGGCCTGCAGGTGAAGCCACATTTCCAGCCGCGCGGCGGCGGAACGGACATTGCGCAGTTCCAGCCGCAGGCGCAGGTCGCGCACCTGCCGGCTCATCTGCGCAGCGAAGGCCAGCGCGGCTTCCGGATCCTGCCGCAGGCCGGCCAGCAGATCGCGCTTGGCCAGCGCCGTCACCACGCTCTCCACCTCGGCCACGGCATCGCAATGATAGCGGTCGGAAAACAATGCGGCTTCGGCGAAGCTCTCGCCATGGCGCGCCACATGCAGCGTGACGTGGCTGCCATCGGGCAGATGCCGCACCAGACGCAGGCGTCCGGATTCCACCCGGAAAATCGCCGTCGCGCGGTCGCCCTGACGGAACAGGCTTTCGCCGGCGGCCAGATGCCTACGCCGCGCCGTCGCCGCGTGGCGGGCCAGCCAGTCTCCGGCAGACGAGGGTGATCCCGCCACCTTAATACGGCACCTTGTCGGGTTTGGAATCCCATTCGCGGAACACGGCCAGCGCCTCGTCGCGCAGGATCTGCTCGCATTTCATGGTGCGGCGTTCGCGCGGCAGGGCGAGCTGGCGATAGAGGAAGGCATCGTCGAAATTGATCGCCGCCGCATCAGCCTGCTCGTTGGCGTAATAGACCGTGTCGATGCGCGCCCAGTAGGTGGCGGCCAGGCACATCGGGCAGGGTTCGCAACTGGTATAGAGCACCGCGCCCTTCAGGTCGAAGCGGCCCAGTTTCGCGCAGGCCTCCCTGATCGCCGTCACCTCGGCATGGGCGGTGGGATCGTTTGTAGATGTGACGCGGTTCCAGCCCTCGCCGACGATTGCGCCATCCAGCACCACCACGGCACCGAACGGCCCACCATGGCCGGCATTCATGTGTTCGCGGCTCAAATGAATCGCGCGGCGCATGAAGGCGGCATGGTCGGTCATGGCTTACGAGCCTCGATAGGTGGAAAAGCTCCAGGGCGAAACCAGCAGCGGAACGTGGTAATGCCCGTCGGGTTCCGCCAGGCCGAAACGGATCGGCACGATGTCGAGGAAGGCAGGCTGCGGCAAAGCCGCACCCAGCTTGCGGAAATAATCGCCGGCCTGGAACACCAGTTCATACTGGCCGGGCCTGAATTCCTCGCCGATCAGCAAAGGCGCGTCGGTGCGGCCATCGGCATTGGTGAGCACTTTTTTCACCAGCCGGCGTGTTTCACCCTCCAGCGCATAAAGCTCCACGGCCACGCCGGCGGCCGGCTTGCCGTTCATGGTATCCAGCACATGGGTGCTCAGGCGGCCCATCCGTCTCTCTCCTTCACTGACCCAGCAGCGCTTCGAGCCGGATGCGGGCGATCTTGCCCACCTCCGACAGCGCCGTGGTGAATTCGGTATCGCGGTCGTTGCCGATCCGCTGTTCGAAGGCGGCGAAAATCTGCGCCTTGGTGCGCAGCTTCACCGCGATGATGAAGGGGAAGCCGTGTTTGTCCAGATAGGCGGCATTGAGCTGCACGATTCTGGCTTTCTCCTCCGGCGTGAGCCGCGTCAGGCCGACGCTGTCCTGCTCGGATGTCGAATGCGCGGTCAGCGTGCCGGCCTCGGCTTCCTTGCCGGCGAGCTGGGGATGGGCGCGCAACAGGGCCAGCTTCTCGGCGTCGCTCGCGGCCCACATCGCCTCCACCATGGCACCATGCAGGCTGTCGAGGCTGGAAAACGGCCGCCGGGCGGAAACGCGCTCGGCCACCCAGGGCGAATGTTCGAAGATGCCGGCCAGCGCCGCCACGAAATCGGCAGCGGGCATGCGGTTCAGGTCGACAAGGGTCAGCGCGGCATGCGGCATGCGGCCTCCGGATTGCGGCGTCCTGTATAGCCTATCCGGACTGGCGGGGGAAATCCTGGCGGGGGAAATGCTGGCGCAGGCCGCGCCACAGCGCGGTGGCCTCGGCGCCGCCGGGATCGCGCGCCTGCGGCCGCACGGCGGTATGCACCATCACCAGCCGGCGCGCCGGATCGACAAAGATGGTCTGCCCGCGCACGCCGAGCAGGGCGAAGCTGCCGTCATTCTCGGGGAAGACCCAGGTCTGGAAGCCATAGCCGAACCAGCGGCCGGTCTGCGTGCTGGTGAAATGCGCCCGCGTCATCTCGCGCAGCCAGTCGGCCGGGATCACCTGGCGCTCGCCCACCCTGCCGCCATTGGCCAGCAGCATGCCCAGGCGCGCATAATCGCGCAGCACCGCGCTGAAATTGGCATAGGTGGTTTCCTGCCCGGTGCGGTCGATCACCCAGCTTGCATCGGCCTCGGCGCCGATGGGCTGCCAGATGCGCTCGGACAGATACCCCGCGACCGGCCGCTTCAGCGCGCCGGTCAGCACCAGGCCCAGCACCTGGGTCTCGGCCGAGGCGTAAGACCAGCGCACGCCCGGTTCGGCCTCGCGCGTGTCGAACTGGCGCACCGCGCCGGCACCGCCGGGACCGAACAGCACGGCGCGCGACAGCCTGACCGTATCGTCCAGACCGTCATACTCCTCGCGGAAACGCACGCCCGACGACATGGTGAGCAGGTGGCGGATCGGCGTGCGGCCGTATTCGCTGCCCTTCAGCGCCGGCACGTAGCGTTCGGCCGGATCGTCGATGGCGGCGATGGCGCCATCGGCCACCGCCAGGCCGACCAGCAGCGCCGTCACCGTCTTGGCCATGGAGAACGACGTCAGCCGATGCGTATCGGTGCGGCCATACTGGTAACGCTCGACATGGATGGTGTCGCCCACCGCCACCAGCAGGCCGGTGGCTGGATTGCGGGCCAGATAACCGTCGATGGTCTGCGATCCGCCGCCGCGCATCGGCGGCACGGCATAGCGCACTGCCGGTTCGACTGCCGCGCGGCGCCAGGGGCTGGGCGTCTGCGCGCGCGGCACCGGGCGGGCGGAGAAAATATCGTCCAGGCGCGAAAAGCCGTCGACGCTGTAGGCGGGCTGCCACCAGGTGGCGGCGGTGGCGCGCGGATACTGGCCGGCGGAATTGGTGTAGCGTTCGAGATCGGGACCGCCGGGATTGAAGCGGATGCCAGGCTGCTCCGCCGGCATCGCAGCCGGCGCCGATGCGCGGTAATCCGACTGCATCTCGCGACAGCCGGCGGCCAGCGCCAACGGCAACAGCAGGACAAGGCGGAGGGAGGCGGGCGACATGGGCGGAACCGATCGGGTCAGGTTCCGCCAGCATGACGCGATGGCTGGCCGGGTCAAGCCCGGCCATGACAAACCATAACCGTCATGCCCGGACTTGATCCGGGCATCCATGTCAAACTCTTGTTCACAGAATGAGAATCGCGCGGAAATCGTTGACGTTGGTCAGCGTCGGTCCGGTGGTGACCAGTCCGCCGGCGGCCTGGAAGAATCCATAGCCGTCGTTGTCGGCCAGGCAGGCCTTCGCGTCGATGCCCTTGATCGCGGCGCGCAGGATGCTGTCGGGTGCGAGGATGGCGCCGGCATTGTCCTCGCTGCCGTCGATGCCATCGGTGTCGGCGGCCAGCGCGTAGACATTCTCCATGCCGTCCAGCGCGACGGCGAGGGCGGCGAGGAATTCGGCGTTGCGGCCGCCGCGGCCCTTGCCGCGCACGGTCACCGTCGTCTCGCCGCCTGAGAGCAGCACGCACGGCGCGGCGCAAGGCTGGCCATGACGACGCACCTGGCGGGTGATGCCGGCCATCACCGTGGCCACCTCGCGCGCCTCGCCTTCGATGGCATCGCCCAGGATCAGCGGTGTGACGCCGGCCGCGCGCGCCACCTTTGCCGCAGCCTCCAGCGCCATCTGCGGCGTGGCGATCATCACCGTCTGCGTGTTGGCGAAGACCGCATCGCCGGGCTTGGGCGTTTCGCCTTCGCCGGCCTGCAGATGCCGCTGCACGCTGGCGGGCAGGTCGATGGCGTATTTCTCGATCACCGCGCGGGCATCGGCGAAGCTGGTCGGATCGGGTACGGTGGGGCCCGAGGCGATCACCGCCGGATCGTCGCCCGGCACGTCGGAAATCAGCAGCGACACCAGCCGCGCCGGCGCGGCCGCAGCGGCCAGCCTGCCGCCCTTGATGGCGGAGAGATGTTTCCGTACGCAGTTCATTTCCGCTATGTTGGCGCCCGATTTCAGCAGGGCCTGGTTCACCGCCTGCTTGTCGGCCAGCGACAGGCCCGGCGCGGGCAGCGCCAGCAGGGCCGAGCCGCCGCCCGAGATCAGGCAGATCACCAGATCCTCGGCGCCCAGCCCCCGCACCTTGTTCAGGATCAGGTCGGCGGCCTTTTCGCCGGCGGAATCGGGCACCGGATGCGCGGCCTCCACCACCACGATGCGCTCGCAGGGCAGGTCGTGGCCGTAGCGCGTGACCACGATGCCATCCAGCGGCGCATCCTGCGGCCAGTGCCGCTCCAGCGCCTGCGCCATGCTGGCGGCCGCCTTGCCGGCGCCCACCACCACCGTGCGACCCATCGGCGGCGACGGCAGATGCGGCGGCAGGCAGACGGCCGGATCGGCGGCGGCGCGCGCCGCTTCGAACATCGCTTTCAGCAGTGCTTCCGGGTCGAGCATCGGTTTTCCACAATTCCCCCTTGCCCTGCATGGCTAATCCATGCCGCCGCGCTTGGCCAGAGCCGGGCGGCGGTGTTATCGTTCCGGGAAAGTGTATACAATCCCCAGCCGATATTCCCGCAAGGATCGCTTCCATGGCCGCGAACCGTTTTGCCGACCGCATGCTGGCCCAGCTCGATGAACTGGGCCGGATCAGCGAAAGCCCGGATTTCCTCGTGCGCACCTTCCTGGTGCCCGAACAGAAGCAGGCCCATGAACGGGTGGCCGAGTGGATGCGCGAGGCCGGCATGGAGGTGGAACACGATTCCGCCGGCAACGTGGTGGGGCGCTATGTCGGCACCGACCCCAAGCTGCCCGCACTGATGACCGGCTCGCATCTCGACACCGTGCGCAACGCCGGCAAATACGACGGCATGCTGGGCGTGATCGCGCCGATTGCCTGCATCGCCGACCTGCACAGGCGCGGCAAGCGCCTGCCCTTCACGATCGAGGTGGTGGGCTTCGCCAACGAGGAAGGCACCCGCTTCGGCTCGTCGATGACCGGCAGCCGCGCCATCGCCGGCACCTTCGATCCCGCCATCCTGGAGGTGAAGGACCGCCAGGGCATCAGCATGGGCGAGGCCTACAGGGCCTTCGGCCTCGATCCGCACAAGGTGGGTTTCTGCGCCCGCAAGCCGGGCAGCATCGCCGCCTTCGTGGAACTGCATATCGAACAGGGCCCGGTGCTGGAGAACGAGGGCCTGGCCCTGGGCGTGGTGACGGCGATTTCCGGCGCCCGCCGCCTGCGCGTCGAGATCACCGGCCTGGCGGGCCATGCTGGAACGGTGCCGATGGGCCAGCGTCAGGATGCCCTGGTGGCGGCGGCAGAGATCGTGCAGTTCATCGAGGAACGCTGCACCGGCACGCCCACGCTGGTCGGCACGGTCGGCATGCTGGAGGCCCTGCCCGGCGCGATGAACGTGATTCCCGGCAAGGCGGTGTTTTCCATCGACATCCGCGCTGGCGAGGATGACGTGCGCGATACCGCCGCCGATGCCGTGCTGCGCGAGATCGAGCTGGTCTGCGCCCGCCGCAAGCTGACCTTCACGGTCACCGAGCTGTACAAGAGCACCGCCACGCCCTGCCACCCGAAGCTGATGGACATGACCGAGGCCGCCATCAAGGCCCAGCATCTGCCCACCATGCGGCTGCCCTCGGGCGCCGGCCACGATGCCGCCACGCTGGCGCCGCTCTGCCCGGTGGCGATGATGTTCATGCGCTGCACGCGCGGCATCAGCCACAACCCGCTGGAAGCCGTGCTGCCCGACGACGTCGAGCTGGCCACCCGCGCCCTGCTGCATTTCATCGAGCATTTTGACCCGTCCTTCGCCGCCAACTGAACGAGTTTTCCATGTCCCTCGACAAGGCCACCATCGCGGCCATCCACGATTTCGTTGCCGCCCAGCAGGGCAACATGCAAAGCCTGCTGGCCGAACTGGTGAAGGTGCCGTCCGACAATCCGCCGGGTGACTGCGCCCCGCATGCCAAACGCGCCGCCGAACTGCTGGAGAAGCTGGGCTTCGCCGTCGAGCGCCATCCGGTGCCCGACGATCTGGTGAAGCAGAACGGCATGATCTCGTGCACCAATCTGGTGATCCGCAAAAGATTCGGCAGCGGCGGCCCGGTCGTGGCGCTGAATGCCCATGGCGACGTGGTGGCGCCCGGCGAGGGCTGGAGCGTCGATCCCTACGCGGCCGTGGTGAAGGATGGCGTGATGTATGGCCGCGGCGTGGCGGTGTCGAAATCCGATTTCGTCACCTATGCCTATGCCCTGCTGGCCCTGGAGCAATCCGGCGCCAAACTGAACGGCACCGTCGAACTGCACCTGACCTATGACGAGGAGGCCGGCGGCGCCATCGGGCCGCAATGGCTGATCGAACAGGGCATCTCGAAGCCGGATTACGCCTTCTCGGCCGGCTTCTCCTATGCGGTGACCACCGCCCATAACGGCTGCCTGCACCTGGAAGTCACCGTCAACGGCAAGTCGGCCCATGCCGCCCGCCCCGATACCGGCCATGACGCGCTGGAAGCCGCCACCAAGGTGCTGACCGCGCTCTATGCCTATCGCGATACGCTGTCGGGGATTCACTCAAAGACCGAAGGCATCACCTCGCCTTCGCTGGTGGTGGGCCTGATCAAGGGTGGCATCAACACCAACGTGGTGCCCGACAAGGTCAGCCTGCGGCTCGACCGCCGCATCATCCCGGAAGAAAACCCCGAGCAGGTGGAAGCCAACCTGCGCAACCTGATCGCCCATGCGGTGCAGGACCTGCCCGGCATCACCGCCCATGTCAGCCGCATCATGCTGGCCCGCCCCTTCGGCATTGTGCCGGGCGTGGAAAAGCTGATCAACATCCTGACCCGCCATGCCAGCGAGATCATGGGCAAACCCGTGGGCACCGAGGGCATCCCGCTCTATACCGATGCACGGCATTATTCGGCCGCCGGCGTGAAGACCGTGCTGTATGGCGCCGGCCCGCGCAACCTGCTGGAAGCCAACGGCCACCGCGCCGACGAGAAGCTGGTGTTGAGCGATCTTTACAAGGCCACCGAGGTGGTGGCGCGCACGCTGGCCGAACTGCTGGGCTGAAACCATGGCCAAGAAAAAAGCCGCGAAGAAAAAAACCGCGAAGAAAAAGCAGGCGCCCGACATCGTCGCCAAGGCGCTGGGCAGCAAACCCTATCCGCGCGACCTGAAAGGCTACGGCGCCAACCCGCCCGACCCGAAATGGCCGAATGGTGCGCGCATCGCGGTCAGCTTCGTGGTGAATTACGAGGAGGGCGGCGAGCGCAGCATCCTGCATGGCGACCGCACCTCGGAAGTCTTCCTCACCGAAGTGCCCGGCGGCGTGCCGCGCGAGAAGATGCGCGACGAGCAGGTGGAATCGGTCTACGACTACGGCAGCCGCGCCGGCCTGTGGCGCATCTTGCGCCTGTTTGCTGAACGCGGCATTCCCTTCACCTCCTGGGCCGTGGGCATGGCGGTGGCGCGTTACCCGGAAGCGGCCGCCGCGATGCACGAACAGGGCCATGAAGTGGCCAGCCATGGCTGGCGCTGGTTCGATTACAGCAAGATCCCGCTGGCCACCGAACGCGCCCATATGAAGCTCGCCATCGAGGCGATCAGACAGGCGACAGGCGACCGGCCGCTGGGCTGGTATACCGGGCGGCTTTCCAGCAACACGCTGAAGCTCGTCGCCGAGGACGGTGGCTTCGCCTATTGCTCGGACTCCTACGACGACGACCTGCCCTACTGGACCCGCATCGGCAAAAAGCCCCTGCTGATGCTGCCCTATACCTTCGACAACAACGACATGAAATTCGGCCAGCTGCATGGTTTTGCCACCGGCGCCGATTTCGAGAGCCATGTGAAGGATGCCTTCGACCTGCTCTACCGCGAAGGGCAGGACGGCGCGCCGAAGATGATGACCGTGGCGCTGCATTGCCGCCTGATCGGCCGGCCTGGCCGGGCGGCGGCGCTGGCGCGGCTGATGGACTACATGCAGCGGCACGAGAAGGTGTGGTTCGCCCGCCGCATCGACATCGCGCGCCACTGGATGCAGGCGCATCCGTTCAACGCCGGGTAACCCCGTCCTGCACCGTCATGGCCGGGCTTGACCCGGCCATCCATGCCTTGTTTCGTTGAAAATGAATTCGTGGATGCTCGGGCCAAGCCCGAGCATGACGATTTCTTCTATCGGGTCTTCTTCCCCACCAGCCCGTCCCAGGCGGCCATGGCGCCGTCCACCACCGCCTGCAGGTCGGCGCGCCGGGCGCCGTCGCGGGCCTGGATCGACAGGCCCTGGATCACCGTGGCGTAGAAGGCGGCGATGCGGCGCGCATCGCTGCCGGCGGGCACGTCGCCCTCGCGGATGCCGCGCCGGATCCGCGCCTGTATGGCCTCCAGCGCCTGGCGGCGGCAGCGCGTCAGCAACTTGCGCACCGGCGCACTGTCGGGTGTGCCCACGGTGGCGGCCAGCACGATCATGCAGCCGGCCGGCTTGGCCGGATCGGTATAGTCGGTCACATGCCGGCGCAGCATCGCCTCAATGGATTGCCGCGCCGTGGGCTGGTCAGCCAGCGCGCGGCCGGCCGCCACACCCTCGGTGGCCTGATACAGCCCGACCGCCTCCTCGAACAGCTTTTCCTTGCAGCCGAAGGCGGCATAGAGGCTGGGCGCGTTGATGCCCATGGCCCTGGTCAGGTCGTTCAGCGAGGCAGCCTCGTAGCCGCGCTGCCAGAACACCGCCATGGCGTGTTTCAGCGCGGCGGCGCGGTCGAAGCTGCGCGGACGGCCGGCCATATCCGGTTCCTGCCTTTCCATTCGATTCTGTAGCAAATGATAAATAATGGGATTGACCCGCCCAGACAAGGCCCCTATCTGTCGTCCTCCATTCTGTATCAATCACTATAAAATGGAGAACCAGACATGACCGAGCTTTCCGGCAAGACCGCCTTCGTCACCGGCGCCAGCAGGGGGATCGGCGCTGCCATCGCGCTGAAACTGGCCGAAGCGGGCGCCGATGTCGCGCTCACCTACACGGCTTCGCCCGACAAGGCGCAGGCGGTGGCGCAGCAGATCGGCCGGCTGGGCCGCCGCGCGCTGGCCCTGCCGGCCGATGCCGCCGACCCGGCCGCACTGAAGGCCGCCATCGACAAAGCGGCGGCGGAATTCGGCCACATCGACATTCTGGTCAACAATGCCGGCATCGCCGAGATGGGCGCGCCGCAGGATCACGACCTGGCCGCCATCGACCGCATGCTGGCGGTCAACACCCGCGCGCCCTTCCTGGCGGCGCAGATGGTGCTGCCGCACATGCCCGATGGCGGCCGCATCGTCAGCATCGGCTCCTGCCTGGGCGAAAATGTGCGCTTCCCCGGCATCACGCTCTATTCCATGAGCAAGGCGGCGCTGACCGGCATGACACGCGGCCTGGCGCGCGACCTCGGCCCGCGCGGCATTACCGTGAATGTGGTGCAGCCCGGCCCGATCGACACCGACATGAATCCGGCCGATGGCGGCGATGCCGCTTCGCAGGCGGCGCTGACCGCGTTGGGCCGCTACGGCAAGCCGCACGAGATCGCCGCCGCAGTGGCCTTCCTGGCCGGACCGGGCGCCAGCTACATCACCGGCGCGCAGATCGCCGTGGATGGCGGCACCAATGCCTGATCGGGAAACATAAATCCGACTAACAACAAGCGTCATGCCCGGGCTTGACCCGGGCATCCACGACCTGCTCAAGAAAACGTGGATGCCCGGCACGAGGCCGGGCATGACGATTTTTAGAACCGCTAGCGCCGCGTGGCGGCCATCTGCGCGAAGACGCCCTGCAGGTCGACCGGCCGGCGTTTCGCCGCCGCCAGGTCGAGGCCGTCTTCCAGCCTTTGCAGATGTTCTTCCATGTAGCGCACGGCGCCGGCGACGTCGCGGGCGGCGAGTTTATCCAGCAGCGCGCCGTGTTCGGCATGGCTGCACATCGTGTTGCCCGGCGCCTCGTAAACCGCGATGATCAGCGAGGTGCGCGAGATCAGCGCGCGCAGGAAGCCACTGAGCGGTTCGTTGCCGATCAGCCTGGCCAGTTCGAGGTGGAATTCGCCCGACAGCCGGATGCCGGTGCTGCGGTCGCGCGCCGTCTCGGCGGCATGTTCGCGGGCCACGAAACGACGCAACGCGGCAAGCTGCGGCCGGGTGACACGGCGGGCCAGTTCGGCGGCGATGCCGGTTTCGACGATGCGGCGCGCGGCAAACACCTCGCGCGCCTCCTGCACGCTGGGCTTGGCCACCGAGGCGCCGCGATTATGCTGCAGCGTCACCAGATTCTCGTGCGACAGCGCCAGCAGCACCTTGCGGATGCGCGTGCGGCTGACGCCGAAGGCCCGGGCCAGCACATCCTCGGGCAGCTTGGTGCCCGGCATGATGATGTGGTCGACGATGGCGGTGTAGACGCTGTGGTAGATGGTGGCGTCGTCGATGGCGCCGCGCCGGCCGGCCGGGGCGCTTGCGCCGCGCCGGCGGGCCATGCGCTGGGGCACGGCCTGTGCTTCGGCCGCGGTGATCTTGCGGCCAGCCACAGGAATCTGTTTAGCCGGGATCTGTTTCACGCCAGCCTGCTTCATGGTTGCCCGCACCATATGCTGCGCCCCCGCGCGTCGACTGCGCCGCTGCCGGCCGTCGAATCGGCCGGACAATCCGGTGGCCGGATTGTATACGGTTGGCCGATTCAGGGTCCAGCGGGCAAACACGTATGCAGCATCGATGCCGACGCATTGGCGCAGACGGCATATCGCGCTACACACGGGCAGCCATGACCAACATTGCCGCCAGCCAGCATCCCGCCGCCTCGTTCATGCCTGCGATTGCCGCCGGGCTGCTGTCGGCCTTCGTCGGCTTCGCCTCGTCCTTCGCCGTGATCCTGCAGGGACTGACCGCCGTGGGTGCCAGCCAGGCCCAGGCCGCCTCGGGCCTGATGGCGCTCAGCCTTGCCATGGGTTTCTGCGCGATCATTCTGAGCTGGAAGACGCGCCTGCCGATCAGCATTGCCTGGTCCACGCCGGGCGGCGCGCTGCTGGCATCCTCGGCCATCGCCGAGTGCGGCTTCAATGCCGCCGTGGGTGCCTTCATCGCCTGCGGCATCCTGCTGACGCTGGCCGGTTTGTGGAAACCGCTCGGCCGCGCCGTGGCCGCCATCCCCGCAGCCTTGGCCAACGCCATGCTGGCCGGCATTCTGCTCGGGCTCTGCCTCGCGCCGGTGAAGGCGGTGGCGGCGATGCCGGTGGCGGGGCTTTCCATCGTGATCGTCTGGGCGCTGGTGGCGAAATGGAAACGGCTCTATGCCATGCCGGCCGCCGTGCTGGTGACGCTGGGCTTCATCCTCGCCGGCGGCGAGATCTCGGCCGACCGCCTGGGCGACCTGTGGCCGCAGGCCGAGGTCGTCATGCCGGTGTTTTCGCCTTCCGCCATGCTGGGCATCGCGCTGCCGCTGTTCATCGTCACCATGGCGAGCCAGAACATCCCCGGCATCGCCGTGCTGCAGGCCAATGGCTACAGACCCGATCCCACGCCGCTGTTCCGCGCCACCGGGCTCTTCTCGCTGTTGGCCGCGCCCTTCGGCGGCCATGCGGTGAACCTCGCCGCCATCACGGCGGCGATCTGCGCCGGACCCGAGGCGCATCCCGATCCGAACAGGCGCTGGGTGGCCGCCCTGGTGGCCGGGATTTTCTATGTGCTGTTCGGCTTAGGAGCCACGGCGGCAACGGCGATCTTCAGCGCCGCGCCGCCGATCCTGATCCAGGCGGTGGCGGGCCTTGCCCTGCTGGGCGCCTTCGCCGCCTCGCTGGTGGCCGCCTTGAGCGACACCGAAAGCCGCGAGGCGGCGGCGATCACCTTCATCGTGGCCGCCAGCGGGCTCACGCTGTTCGGGATCGGCGGCGCCTTCTGGGGGCTGATCGCCGGCGGCGCCATGCTGGCGCTGGCGCGGTGGCGGCGCGGCTGAACCTGCAGCGTCTTGGCTACCGCGCCTTGCCGGTTTTCGCATAGGCCGCCATCACCCGTTCGGCGGCGTGGCGGGCGCGCTGCTCCATCTCGGCCTTCGTCGGCGGTTTGACCAGACCCATCAGCAGGCGCAGCAGCAGGTCACCCCACAGCAGCGAGAAGAAAAAGGCGCTGACCTCGACCGGCGGCGCAGGCGCCAGCAGCCCGTCTTCCTGCGCCTTCTTGATCAGGTCGATGAACATGCGGCGCATCGGCTCGCGGCCGCGTTCGTCCAGCGCCCGGGCGATCTCGGGCGTTCTCAGCGCTTCCGTTATGGCGAAGCGGAACACGGTCAGCACATCCGGATCGCAGATGCCAGCCATCGCCGCGGTGCCGAATTTCGTCAGCGTGGACAGCAGCGCCTGCGGGTCTGACGGCCGCGGCAGCGCCAGCGGCACCTGCATCTGGCGCGTGCGCCACTTGATGCATTCCACCACGATGGACTGCTTGTCGGCAAACAGGGCGTAAAGCTCGCGCTTGGAAACCCTGGCGCGGGTGGCGATCTCCAGGGTGCTGGCGCCATCAAACCCCAGTTCGCGGAAGGCCGCGAACCCGGCCCGCAGCACGCGGTCCCGCATTTCGGCACGCTCTTCGGATTCTGCTGTTTTGGCTGTTTTGCCCACGAGGCCCTCTTGACTGGTACTATAGCGTACCATATAGCTTTGTCATGTTGGTACCCGTGAGTACCATTCCACCCCCAAGAGGCCCCGTCATGCCGAACCTCCTCACCATCCTCCAGAACACGCCCATCTGGGTGTTCGTGTTGTTTGCCATCCTGCTGGCGCTCGGCCTGATCGGCCTGCGCACCCGAACGGTGCAAGTCTGGCGCCTGCTGGTGGCGCCCGCCGTGTTCATTGCCTGGGGCGTCTATGGCCTGCTGCTCAGGCTGGATGCCTCGGCCCTGCTGCCGCTGTACTGGGCCGCCGCACTGGCGGTCGCCTCGCTGGGCGCATGGTATGGCACCAACCTCGACTCGATGCAGCCCGACCCGGCGCAGCGGCGCGTGCGCGTGGAGGGCTCGATCTTCCCGCTGCTGCGCAACATGGTGCTGTTCTTCGCCAAATACGCCATCGGCATCGCCATCGGATTCGGCCTATCCGACCCGATGACCCTTTACCCTGTCGATGTGGCGGTTTCCGGCGTGAGCGCGGGCTATTTCATCGGCTGGCTGCTGCGTTTTGCCCAGCGCTACCGGAAAGGCGCCATTCCTGCCTGAACGCCCAGCGGGAACCCGGGTTGCGGCGGATGGTTTCCTCTTCTGCAGCAGAGGAGGAAACCATGCCCGATCGCATCACCCCACCCCGTCCGCCACGCCAGTTCACCCTGGAACCCGGCGATGGCGGCAGCCCGCATGGCCCGGCCCATACCACGCCGCTGGTGAAGGGCTCGCCCGCGCAGCGGCGCTACGGCCCCGGCACCTATGGCAATGACCAGTTCGCCGCCGAGCATCATGACGACATCAGCAACGATCCCGCTCTGCCCGAAGGTCTGCAGGACAGGCAGGGCGAGGTTAAGCGCCCGACTCTGCGCCCTAAGGAAAAGCGTTACGGCCGCATCGGCGGAGACGGCAAAGGCTAGCGCCCTACCGCCTGGCTTCCAGCGCCATGCGCACGGCCAGGCCGGCCAGCACGGTGCCCATCAGCCAGCGCTGGATCAGCAGCCAGAGCGGCCGCGTGCTTAAGAATCCCGCGATGCTGCCGGCGGTGAGCGCGATCAGGGCATTGATGCTGACGCTGATCGAGATCTGCGTGAAGCCCAGCATCAGCGACTGGCCCAAGACATGGCCCGCTTCGGGATCGATGAACTGCGGCAGCAGCGAGAGATAAAGCATCGCGATCTTCGGATTGAGCAGATTGGTGATGAAGCCCATGGTGAAGAGTTTTCGCGGTGAATCCTGCGGCAGCTGCTTCACCTGAAAGGGCGAGCGGCCGTTGGGTTTCAACGCCTGCCAGGCCAGCCAGAGCAGATAGGCCGCGCCGCCGTAACACAAGGCCTCGTAGGCATAGGGCACCACCAGCAGCAAAGCCGTGATGCCGAAGGCGGCGGCCAGCATGTAGACCACGAAACCCAGCGCCACGCCGCCCAGCGAGATCAGTCCGGCCATGCGCCCCTGGCAGATCGAGCGCGAGATCAGATAGATCATGTTCGGCCCGGGCGTGAGCACCATGCCAAAAGCAACAAGCGCGAAGGCGATCAGGTTGGCGGTGGTGGGCATGGGCAGGCTCCGGCTGGGGTGCGAACAGCCTAACGCGGAGATCGGCGATGTGCAGCGGAAGAATTGTGCGCTGACAATCCGATCATTTCCCTCATTCGTCATGCCCGGCCCCAGAGACTTTTTCTTGTCCGGGCATCCACGTCTTGCCCCTGCAACACCGGAGTCGTGGATGGCCGGGATAAACCCGGCCATGACGGCGGAGATTATGCTCCCGTCGCCTTCTCGAACACGATCAGCTTCGCCGGGCCGATCCCGTCATCGATGGCGCGCCAGCTTAAGCTTTCATAGAACCCGCGCAGGTGCGGCCGTGCGGTGAGGAACAGCGTTTCCACGCCCAAAGCCCGGCAGCGCATGGCGGCATCGTCCAGCAGGGCGCGCGCCACGCCGCAGCCACGCGCCTCTTCATCCACCCAGAGCGCGGCGATCCAGGGCGTGAGATCCAGCCGCGCCGGTTCGTCGCTGGCGATCACCGAGACGGTTCCGCAAAACATCCCGTCGCGCTCGGCCGCCAGGGTGAAGGGCATGCCGTCTGTTTCCATGTGCCGGGCGAAGCCGGCACGGATATCCTCGAACGGCACGTCCTTGTGGCGCCAGAAGGCGGCCCAGATGCGCTGCGCCACCGTATCGGCAAAGGCCGGGCGGTCGCGCAGGTCGGAAATCAGCAGGCCGGTCATGCCTCCTTGCTGGCGGGACGAACGGGCCCTGTCAATCGGACGCTGTCAAACGGGGGCTTGATCGCGGCCATGTTCGCATTATGTTCCATGTTGCCGCCGGTCTGCCCGGCTGCCCTTTAGAAACAGGCCAGGCCGTTGGAGCAGATTCACCGATTCACGACATTTCAATGGGTTAACATAACAAAACCATCGCAAAACGACGCAAAACCGCTGCCGCCCGACGCAAAACTGGCCGCCCGCCCCGCCATCCCGCCTCCGCCGGAAGGCCAGTTGCCCGGCGGGGCCGGAGGGCGTAAACACGGCGCGGCTTTCCGGCGCCGTTCCCGCGCCCCGAGTCGCGTTCCTCCCGGTCCCGTTCTTCCCTGCTGAGGCATCCGCATGATCCCGCGCTACACCCGACCCGAAATGGCCGCCATCTGGGAGCCGGAGCAGAAATTCCGCATCTGGTTCGAGATCGAGGCCCATGCCTGCGACGCGCAGGCCGAACTGGGCGTGATTCCGAAGGCGGCCGCGAAGGAGGTGTGGAAGAAGGGCAAGTGGGAGATCAAGCGCATCGACGCCATCGAGCGCGAGACCAAGCATGACGTGATCGCCTTCCTCACGAATCTCGCCAAATATGTCGGCCCCGCGGCGCGCTTCGTGCACCAGGGCATGACCTCGTCGGACGTGCTGGATACCTGCTTTAACGTTCAGCTCGTGCGCGCCGCCGACCTGCTAATTGCCGGCGTCGACCGTGTGCTGGCCGCGCTGAAAGAGCGCGCCTTCGAATTCAAGCTGCTGCCCACCATCGGCCGCAGCCACGGCATCCATGCCGAGCCCACCACCTTCGGCCTCAAGCTGGCCGGCTTCCACGCCGAGTTCCAGCGCGCGCGCAAGCGCCTGGTGATGGCGCGCGAGGAAGTGGCCACCTGCGCCATCTCGGGCGCGGTCGGCACCTTTGCCAATATCGACCCCTTCGTCGAGGAATGGGTGGCGGCCAAGCTGGGTCTGGCCCCCGAGCCGGTCTCCACCCAGGTGATCCCGCGCGACCGCCATGCGGCCTATTTCGCGCATCTGGCCGTGGTGGCCTCGTCGGTCGAGCGGCTGGCGGTCGAGATCCGCCACCTGCAGCGCAGCGAGGTGATGGAAGCGGAAGAGTTCTTCTCGCCCGGCCAGAAGGGCTCGAGCGCCATGCCGCACAAGCGCAACCCGGTGCTGACCGAGAACCTGACCGGCCTGGCACGCCTGGTGCGCTCGGCCGTGATCCCGGCGCTGGAGAACGTGGCGCTGTGGCACGAGCGCGACATCAGCCATTCTTCCGTCGAGCGCGGCATCGGGCCGGATGCCACCATCCATCTCGATTTCGCCCTGCACCGCCTGGCCGGCGTGATCGAAAAGCTGGTGGTCTATCCCGACAACATGATGAAGAACCTCGACCGCTTCGGCGGCCTGGTGCATTCCCAGCGCGTGCTGCTGGCGCTGACCCAGGCGGGCCTGAGCCGCGAGGACAGCTATCGCCTGGTGCAGAAGCATGCGCTGAAGATATGGCAGCATGGCGGCGACTTCCTGCAGGCCCTGCTGGCCGAGAAGGAAGTCACCGCCAAGCTCAAGCCCGCCCAGCTCACCGCGCTGTTCGACCTCGGCTACCACCTCAAGCATGTGGATACGATCTTCGCCCGCGTCTTCGGCAAGGAAGGCGTGACGCCGGGCATCGGGGCCAAGCCTGCCCGCAAGGCCGCACCGAAGAAGACGGCGGCGCCGAAGGCCAAGACAAAGAAGCGTTGACATCCCGATCGCGGCGGCCTCTCCTGAAAGAAAAGGGAGAGGACGCCATGATCGAGGCCCTGCGCACGCCGGACGAGCGGTTTGAAAACCTGCCGGGCTACGATTTCCGGCCGCATTACCTGACCCATGAGAATGGCCTGCGCATGCATTACCTCGACGAGGGGCGGCATGCCGGGCGCACCTTCCTCTGCCTGCATGGCCAGCCAACCTGGAGCTACCTGTACCGGCGCATGATCCCGGTCTTCACGGCGGCCGGCCACCGCGTGGTGGCGCCCGACCTGTTTGGCTTCGGCAAGTCCGACAAGCCGCGCGATGAGAGCATCTACACTTTCGATTTCCATCGCGACAGCCTGGTCGCGCTGATCCGCGCGCTGAACCTGCGCGACGTGGTGCTGGTGGTACAGGACTGGGGCGGGCTCTTGGGCCTCACCATCCCGATGAAGATGCCCGAGCGGTTCTCCGGTCTCGTGGTGATGAACACGGCGCTCGGCACCGGCGACGTGCCGCTCGGCGAGGGCTTCCTAGCCTGGCGCGACTGGAACAACAAGAACCCCGATATGCAGATCGCCCGGCTGATGCAGCGCAGCTGCCCGCATTTGAGCGAGGCGGAAGCCGCTGCCTACGAGGCGCCCTATCCCGATGCCGATTACAAGGCCGGCGTGCGGCGCTTTCCCAACCTGGTGCCGGATTCACCCGAGGCGCCGGGCGCCGCGCTGTCGCGGCGGGCGCGCGATTTCTGGATGAAGGAGTGGACGGGCAAGAGCCTGATGGCGATCGGCATGACCGACCCCGTGCTCGGCCCGCCGGCGATGCGGGCCCTGCACAAGATCATCAAGGGCTGTCCCGAACCGCTGGAACTGCCCGAGGCCGGCCATTTCGTGCAGGAATGGGGCGCGCGCGTCGCGACGGAAGCGCTCGCCAGATTCTGAACTCCAATCTTCTCCCCGGCCTCAAGCCGGGGTCCCATTTTCATAGCATGCGCAGAATGGGATCCCGGGTCAAAAGCCCGGGATGACGGCAGCAGGCCGCCGTCACTTCGCGAAGATCATCTCGTCGTGGGCGAAGGCCTTGAATTCGAGCGCGTTGCCCGAGGGGTCGAGGAAAAACATGGTGTGCTGTTCGCCCACCTCGCCCTCGAAGCGCACGTAGGGCTCGATGATGAACTTGATGCCGGCGGCCTGCAGCTTCTCGGCCAGGGCCTTCCAGTCCGGAATGGTCAGGATGACGCCGAAATGCTTCACCGGCACGTCATGGCCGTCCACCGCGCCGGCCTGCTTGTAGCCGACTTCCTCGGGCGCCAGATGCGCCACCACCTGATGGCCGTAGAAGTCGAAATCGACCCAGGTGTCCGACGAGCGGCCCTCGGCGCAGCCCAGCAGTTCGCCGTAGAATTTGCGCGCCTCGGCAATGTCGCGCACCGGGAAGGCGAGATGGAAAGGGCGGATCGCCTTGGTGGTTGCGGCGGCGGTCTTGGTCGGGGCAAGGGCGTTCATCGGGGCCTCTGAATATCCGGGGGCTGAAACCGGCCGGATCATAGCGGCTGGCGCATCGGCCACAATCGATTTAATCTCGTCTCGCTATGAGTTTTTCTCATGACTTGCCCTCGCTGAACGCCCTGCGCGCCTTCGCCGCGGCCGGTCGGCATTTGAGCTTCACCCGCGCCGCCGAGGACCTGCATGTCACCCAGGGCGCGGTGAGCCGGCTGGTGAAGCAGCTGGAAGCGGAACTGGGCGTGACGCTGTTCCAGCGCGGCCCGCGCGGCCTGCAGCTCACCGAAGCCGGGGCCGCCTATCTGCCGGCCCTGAGCGATGCCTTCGAGCGCATGAGCGCCGCCACGCGCCTGATCGCCCGCGCCGGCCGCCCGGCCAACCGGCTGGCCATCACCATGCTGCCGACCTTTGCCATGCGCTGGTTCATGCCGCGGCTGGCCGATTTCCAGCATCTGCATCCCGAGATCGCCGTGGACGTGACCAGCGCCGACCGGCCGATCGACTTTGTCGCCGAGCCGGTGGATGTGGGTATTCAGTATGGCGGCGGCAGCGCCACCTGGCCCGCCGAGCTGAAGGCGGAATTCCTGTTTGCCGAAACCGTGATCCTGGTCGGCGCGCCGGCCCTGCTGAAAGCCAGGCCGGTGAAGAAGCCCGAAGACGTGAAGCGCCATGTGCTGCTGACCCATTCCACGCGGCCGGAAGCCTGGAGCGAATGGTTCGAGGCCGCCGCCCTGAAACCGCCCGCCCAGATCCGCGGCCCGGCCTTTGAGCATTTCTTCATGTCGATCGAGGCCGCCGTGAACGGCCTGGGCCTGGCCCTGGTGCCCGACATCTTCGTGCAGGCCGAGCTGGGCAGCGGCCGGCTGATCGAGCCGCTGCCGAAATGCCGCGTCCGGCGCAAGGGCGGCTATTACCTGCTGCACCTGGCCGGACGCGAACGCGAACCGGCGATCCGCGCCTTCCGCGACTGGCTGTTGCGCTGACGTGATGGCCCGCACAATAACCCCGAAGGCGGCTTTACGCGGCACACCCGCCGCGATAGCTGGTGCAGCCCATCCCGCTCCGTCATGAGACCATGCGCCAGTCCCGCTTCTATCCCCTGCTGCTGCTGATCGCCACCGGCGTCGCACTCGGTTTTGCACCACCCTTTGCCAAACTGGCGGCGGGTGCCGGCATTCCGATGATCGGCTTCGCCTTCTGGCAGAATCTGCTGGGCGGCCTGCTGTTGCTGCTGCTGGCCATCGCCAGCGGCGCCCGGCCGCCGCTGCAGCCGCGGCACCTGCGCTATTACGCCATCAGCGGCCTGATCACGCTGGCATTGCCGAACGTGATGGTCTTTCTGGCGGTCTCGCAGGTCGGCGCCGGCCTGCCCAGCATCGTCTATGCCTTCCCCGCCATGCTGACCTACATCTTCGCGCTCACCCTGCGCATGGAAAAGCTGGCCTGGCTGCGCGCCGGCGGCATCGCGCTTGGCCTGGCCGGCATCCTGATGATCCTGCTGCCGCGTTCAGGCCCGGTGGACGATGCCGCGCTGCCCTGGATGCTGCTGGCGCTGATTGCACCGGTATCGCTGGCGGCCGGCAACATCTATCGCACCCGCGCCTGGCCGCAGGATGCCGCCCCGCTGGCGCTGGCCGCCGGCACGCTGCTGGGCGCGGCTTTATGGCTGCTGCTGGGCGGCGTGGCCTTCGGCGCGGTCCATCTGCCCATGGGCAGCCTGGATGCCGACTGGGTGCTGGCCGCCGCCGGCCTGTTCGCCTGCCTGAGTTTCATCCCCTATTTCGAGCTGCAGCGCGTGGCCGGGCCGGTCTATTTAAGCCAGATCGGCTATGTGATGGCCGCGACCAGCCTGGGGATCGGCACCTTCGTCTTCGGCGAGCGTTACGGCCTGATCACCTGGCTGGCCGTGCTGGTGATCGTGGCCGGCATCGCGCTGGTGAACCGGCGGCCGGCGGCGCAATAAAAAGCCGCCAGCAACCCTGGCGGCTTTTCCGTCTCCGTGACTTTGTCTTTACGGCGTGCGGTCGAGCGCCCGTCAGGGCGTTCTCTCGATCATCGTGCCGACGCCATGGGCGGTGAAGAGCTCCAACAGCAGCACATGCGGGATGCGGCCATCGAGGATATGCGCGGCACTCACGCCGCCGCGTACAGCATCGAGGCAGGTCTCCACCTTCGGGATCATGCCGCCCGAGATGGTGCCGTCGCCCATAAGCACCAGCGCGTCCTTGGCGGTGAGGCTGGGGATCAGCTTCTTGTCCTTGTTCAGCACGCCGGCCACGTCGGTCAGCATCAGCAGCTTGCTGGCGCCGACCGCGGCGGCAATCGCGCCGGCCGACGTATCGGCGTTGATGTTGTAGGTTTCGCCATTCTCGCCGACACCGATGGGGGCGACCACCGGGATCAGATTGGAACTTTGCAGGCTGCGCAGGATGTCGGGATTGATGCGCATCGGCTCGCCGACGAAGCCGAGGTCGAGCAGCTTCTCGATATTCGAGCCGGGATCGCGCACGGAGCGGCGCAGCTTGCGTGCCTCGATCAGGCGGCCATCCTTGCCCGAGATGCCGATGCCGGTGCCGCCGGCGGCATTGATCGCGGTGACGATCTGCTTGTTGATCGAACCGGCCAGCACCATCTCGACGATCTCGACGGTGGCCTGATCGGTCACGCGCAGGCCGTCGACGAATTCGGACTTGATCTTCAGGCGCTCCAGCATGGCGCCGATCTGCGGCCCGCCGCCATGCACCACGATGGGATTGATCCCGACCTGCTTGATCAGCACGACATCGCGGGCAAACTGCATCGCCAGGGCCTCGTCGCCCATGGCATGGCCGCCGTATTTGATCACCATGGTCTGGCCGGCGAAGCGGCGCATGTAGGGCAGGGCCTCGGAGAGAACCAGGGCGGTTTCCTGCAGATGCGCTTCCAGCGGCTTCGGGCCGGTCGTTTTCATGGTGCTTCTCGGCGTTTCAGGTTGGTGCAGCGGTTATACGAGGGTCTAAGCCAGGGCCGCAAGCTCGGCCCGCATGTTCGGGATGCCGAAGCCGATTTCGCTGGAGGTGACGCGGATGACGGGATGGGCGGCGACGTGACGTTTCAGTGTCTCTGCCGTGACGGCCCTGACCTTGGCCAGGTCGGCGGCCGAGGACTTGTCGGCCTTGGTCAGCACCACCTGATAGACCACGGCCGACTTGTCGAGCAGGGTCATGATCTCTTCGTCGCCGGCCTTCAGGCCGTGTCGGCTGTCGACCAGCAGGCAGACGCGCTTGAGTTCGGGCCGCCCCTTCAGATACGCCCGGGTCGTGTCGGTCCAGGCCGCCGCCTTGGCCTTGCCGACTGAGGAATAGCCATAGCCCGGCAGGTCGACGAGGCTGAGCGTGCCGTTGCCCAGATCGAAGAAATTGAGCTGCTGCGTGCGGCCCGGCGTGTTGGAGGTGCGGGCCAGCGCCTTGCGGCCGCAGAGTGCGTTGACCAGCGAGGACTTACCCACGTTTGAGCGCCCGGCAAAGGCGATTTCCGGTCCGCGGGCGGGCGGCAACTGCGCCATGGTCATGGCGCCGGCGAAGAACTCGCAGGGCCCGGCAAACAGCAGCCGACCGCGTTCCAGCGCGGCCGGGCCGAATTCCTCTTCCACGGCCGGCAGGTCGGCCATGCGGCTTACTTCTTCGGCTTGGACGCGGGCTCGGGCGTCTCGGCGCCGCCGCCGATCTTCACACCCATCCGCTTCATGATCACATACTGCTGCAGGATGCTGAGCGTGTTGTTCCAGCTCCAGTAGATCACCAGGCCGGCGGCGAAATGGCCGAGCATGAAGGTGAACACCACCGGCATCAGCGCGAAAATCTTCTGCTGCACCGGATCGGGCGGCGTCGGGTTCATCTTCATCTGCAGCCACATGGAGACGCCCATGATGATCGGCCAGACGCCGATGGAGATGATCGACAGCGGCCCGAGATCAGGCACGGCCCAGGGCAGGAAGCCGAAGCCGTTGATCCACGAGGTGGGATCGGGCGCCGAGAGATCGCGGATCCAGCCATAGAACGGCGCGTGGCGCATCTCGATGGCGATGTAGAGCACCTTGTAGAGCGCGAAGAAGACCGGGATCTGCAGCAGGATGGGCAGGCAGCCAGCGGCCGGATTGACCTTCTCCTTCTTGTACAGCGCCATCAGTTCCTGCTGCATCTTGGCGCGATCCTCGCCATAGCGCTCGCGCAGCTTCTGCATCTCGGGCTGCAGCTTCTTCATCGCGCTCATCGCCACGTAGGATTTGTAGGCGAGCGGGAAAAACAGCAGCTTGACGATCACGGTGACGGCCAGCATGGCCAGGCCGATATTACCGAGCACGCCCTTGAGGAAGTCGATGCTGTAGAACATCGGCTTGGTCAGGAAGTGGAACCAGCCCCAGTCGACCGACAGTTCGAAGCGCAGGATCTTGTGCTGCTCTTCGTAGCGGTCGAGCAGGTTCACTTCCTTGGCCCCGGCAAACAGCAGCGTGGTGGCGCTGACGCTCTTGCCCGGCTCGAGCTGCTGGCCGGCACCGAGATAGTCGGCCTGATAGCGGTCGGTGCCGTTGTTGGGCTTGGCATGGGTGAAGCGTGCCTTCACGGTTTGCTCGACGCCGGGCACCAGCACGGTCTGCCAGTATTTGTCGGTGAAGCCGATCCAGCCGCCCACGGTGTCGTATTCGCGCACCTTGTCGTCGGCCAGGTCGCCATAGCCCAGTTCGCGCAGGGTGCCGTTGTCGCCGGCCTTGTCGCGGAATACGCCGAGCGGGCCTTCATGCAGGATGTAGAGGCCGTCGGTCTTGGGCGTGCCGTGGCGCGAGACCAACGCATAGGGGAACAGGGTGAGCGCCTTGTCGCCCTTGTTCTCGACTGACTGGGTGACGGTGAAGAGATAATTGTCGTCGATCTCGATCTTGCGCACGAAGACCAGGCCCTGGCCGTTATCCCAGCGCAGCGTCACCGGCTGGCCCGGCTTGAGCACCTCGCGGTCCGCGGTCCAGCGCGTCTGCGCGTTCGGCAGCGCCACGCCGTTGCCCGCCACGGTCCAGCCGAATTCGGCGTAATAGGGCGACGGCCCGCCGGCCGGCGAGAGCAGATGGATCGGCTTGCTGTCGGGCTGGATGGTTTCCTTGTATTCAGGCAGCACGACGTCGTCGATGCGGGCGCCCAGCAGATTGATCGAGCCGACCAGCCGCTTGCCCTCGATCTTCACGCGCGGGCTTTCGGCCAGCGCCTTCTCGCGGCTCACCGCCAGGTCGGCGGCCTGCTGCGCCAGGCTCGGCATCTGCGGCAGGCCCGAGGCGCCCGGCACGCTGGCGCCATCGGCGGCCGGGGCCTGACCCGGGGCCTGGCCCGGGGTCTGGCTCTGCTGGGTTGCCTGCTGCTCGCGCAGGCGCTCCTGCCGAGGCGCCTCCACCAGGAACTGGAAGCCGAACAGGATCGCCACCGACAGGACGATCGCGATGATGAGATTCTTCTGGTCGGACATCAGACTGAGCCTTGCTGTACGGAGGTGTTGTCAACGGAAACCGGGGGAACCGGGTCGTAGCCGCTGCTGCCGAAGGGATGGCAGCGCGCAAGCCGGCGCACGGCGAGATAGCCGCCGCGCGCCGCGCCGTGCTTTTCCAGCGCCTCAAGCGCGTAGCATGAGCAGGTCGGCTGATAGCGGCAGTTATGCCCGACCCACGGCGAGAGGATCAGGCGATAGGCCTTGATGGGCAGGCTGAGCAGGCTGGCCAGAAATGTCATGCCGCGCTTCCCTCCCCCGCTGCGGCAGCCATGACGGGCTGCCAGAGTTTCAGTTTCCTGAGGGCGCTTTCGAGATCGCGGCGCAGCGCCTGGAACTCGCGAGCCGGCGTGGCCTGGCGGGCCACCAGCACGTAATCATGGCCACTGGCGGCATGCAGCGGCAGGATCTCGCCAGCCAGGGCCTTCAGACGGCGTTTGGCCCGGTTGCGGGCCACGGCATTGCCGACCTTGCGGGAGGCGGTGAACCCGACACGGCGGCACCCGGCTTCGCCCGGTGCGGCCTGTAGCAGCAGACCGGGCAGCGCCACACGCCGCTCGGCCGCCTGCACCCGGAGATAATCCGCGCGGCGGCGGAGTCGTTCGACACCGCCCGTCGCCATCGCGGATAAATTAGGCCGAGAGCTTCTTGCGGCCGGCAGCGCGGCGGGACGCCAGCACCTTCTGGCCGCCCTTGGTGGCCATGCGGGCGCGGAAACCATGGCGGCGCTTGCGCACCAGCTTGGAGGGTTGATAGGTCCGTTTCACAGCGGCTCTCCGTCTGACAGCCGTCTTTATCCCGGAAAACCGCGGAAAAAGACGAATACACGCAAATAGAACCGGGGGCCTGCGGACCCCCGGCAAAATCGGTCCCGCTGTATACGGGGTCGGGCCGGTGGAGTCAACGCGCCTTTATGCAAAGCCCGGCCAGCACAAAGCCCGGCAAAACCGGGGTTTTTCCCAAGCGACGGGCCGGGCCGGGATTCGAGTTGACGGGTGGGGGGTAAGCCCCTATAACCGGCCGCCAAATTTACGACTCACACTGGAAAGTTAGAGGTTCATCATGGCCCGTCGTTGCGAAGTGACCGGCAAGGGCGTTCAGACCGGCAACAACGTCAGCCACGCCAACAACAAGACCCGGCGTCGCTTCCTGCCCAACCTGCATGTCGTGTCGCTGATCAGCGAGGCGCTGGGCCGCGATGTGACCCTGCGCGTCTCCAGCCACGGCCTGCGCTCGGTGGAGCATAACGGCGGCATCGACAACTGGCTGCTGAAGACCCGCGACGACCGCCTGTCGGACGAAGCCAAGGTGCTGAAGCGCAAGATCAAGAAGGCCCTGGCCGCCAAGGCCGCCTGATCCTCCTAAGCTTTCGGATTGCAAACGCCGCCGGCAGAGATGCCAGCGGCGTTTTTCATTGGCTGGCCGGCGTGATGCAGGCGACCTTGTTTAACTCGTCATTGTTCGACTCAAAAACCAGCAGGATGGTTCTTTGCTGGGTGTCAAGCTGCGGATTGTCGTCCGAGATCACGTAGACCCAGGCCTTGTTGTGCACACATCGCACGCTGAGGCCTTCCATGTTGTCGACAGGACTGTGGGGCCTACCAGGCTCAGATATGGTCCCTTCCAAGGCCATAAGCACTTCGGCTTTCAATACTGGCAGCTTTTCTTTCGACCACTCCGGACACACCGCCTCACTCTGATCACGGCAAAGCACGGCATTCATTTCACTTTGTTTTACCCATTTCAGTCTGGTTGCAGGAATGCGCGTTATACCTTCATGTTTCGTAACTGGTTTGGAAAGAAAGCGACGCTCTAGCACCAGAACACCGCCACCGGGCAAAGCAAATGCATCCGTAACCTGAAAAAAATCTGTTTGGCGCCAAGCTAATTTTTGAATAACCAAAGCATGCTGCGCTGATGTGGCATCTGGTGTTGATAATTTGGGCAGAAACCAGACCAAAGATACGGTTTCAACAGAATCGTTCTTGCCCTCTGCGAATAGTAACGCACTCAAATCAGGCAGTAGAGCGACGGCCTCAAGGCCCCGATCCTTCAACAAACTATTAGGGATGTGCCCCAAATTTATTGGCGGCCCAAATTTTTTATCAGCAGTCGCCCAGGCCAGAATCTCCTGGCGTGTGGATTTGTCGTCCTCAAACGAAACAAGCCATCGCCTGCTTTTGGCATGCCATTGAAGTGCTTCCGGATTATGGGGAAGCCGGTTATCGGTTATCTTCGTGACTCGTATATTCTTCAAACCAGTAGGCAGGTCATTCTGAGTTTCAATATCGGCCTCTAGCCAGTGCCTTTGATCCGATATGGCCGTAAATGTCCGACCATCCTCTGAGATAAAAAGACCAGAGTATCCACCCAGACAGTTTTCGCCTTGGCATTTACCTGACTTGAAACTTGAGCTCGAGAAATGAAATCCGGCCAGAAGCACAAAATCGCTTCTACTCGAGTCAGACCGCAGATTGGAAATCCGTGAGAGGTCGATGCTGGTCTGCGCCCCTGCAGACGAAATTCCGATAAGGGTAATATAGATTGCACAACCAATGAACAGAGTGCAGGTCAGCATTTGTTTCATCGGCAGCTCCTTTTTGCTGCACAATGCTAGTCACAAAGCTGAGGGTTGTGATTCAGATTCTTGCTTCAATCAAAAAACTTACGCTTGTATGCGCACTCACTCCTCCAGCCGGAACACCATCAGCAGCGTGCGCTGCAGGCTGTTGCGGTTGTCGTCCGACATCACATAGAGCCACAGGCTGCCGTCATCGGCGCGGCGCAGATCCAGCGCTTCCATATTGTCGACCGAGAACGGCCGCGCCCATTCCGCCAGCGTTTCCGGCTGCAGCACCGCACCAGGACGGATGGAGGCCATGGCCACGCGGCTGATGCGCGCCTTCGGCCCGGTCAGCGGCGTGAAGTAGCGCTCCAGCACCAGCACGTCGCCACCGGGCAGGGCGACGGCATCGGTGGGCCGGAAGCCGTCGCGGGCTGGCCAGGACAGGTCCGACCAGGCCTCGCCCTGCATTCCGCCCTGGCGCAGCCATACGGATGTATGGCCCGCCCCGGCCTCCTTCTCCTCGCTCAGCACCAGCAGGTCACCACTAGGCCATACGGCCACCGCCTCGGCCCCGCCATTGCCGGGCTGGGCCTCGAAGCCGGGTGGCAACGGCAAGGCATGGCGCGCGGCGGAGCCGGGTTCGTCATAGGTCCACAAGCGATGGGACCGTTCGAAACCGACCAGCCATGAGCCATCGGGCAGGCGGCGCAGGGCCTCGGCGTCGTTCAGCCCCTTGCGCAGGAGCGGCTGGCCGCGGGCATCCTTGAGCGGAACCTGCCGGGCGGCGGCGACCGCGACGGGCAGACCGGCCGCATCTCGGTCGAAATCCAGACGCAGCCAATGGCCCAGATCGGATACCGCCCACAGCCCGGCGCCGTCGGAATCAACGACTATTCCGGAATATCCGCCAAAAACATCGCCGTCGGCGGCCAGGATCAGGCCACCGAGGTAGCGCAGCGCGCCGACCCGAACCCGCTCAGGTTGGCCGGGATCGAGCGAAAGTTCCGCGCTGCGCACCGCCAGGGTTTCCGCGGCAGATTGCCCCATGGCCCGCCCCGGCAGCGGTTGGCCGCTGCCGAGCAGAAGAAGCAGGACTAGACTTATCAATTGTTTAGATTTGAATCCCATGATGACCCGCATGTTTCTCCGCAGCCCTGCCGGGGCCTGACCAGCCATGACGGCAGCACCGATCCTGCCTCCCAGAATCGCGCCGGCCGGCCGTGGCGTCATGGCGCTGCCGACCCTGTTCGTCGCCATGCTGGTGATCCTGCTCGGCAGCGTGCTCGGCGTGCAACTCTATCGCCAATATCATGACGAGATCGCGAATGGCGAGGCCACGGCCCGCTCGCTGGCGGTCATGATGGAGGAGCATGCCAGCCGCAGCTTCTCGGCTGTCGACGTCTTCCTGCTGAACTATACCGAGACGCTGGGCGGCATGGCCGGCACGCAGCCCTTCCATTCCCTGGCCGCGTTGCGCGAGCGGATGAATGCCCGCCTGGCGGAATTGCCGCAGGTGCGCGCCTTCCTGGTGCTGGACCAGGACGGCACTTCCATCAGCGACAGCGGCAGCCTCGATCCGCGTCCGTTCAATGGCGCCGACCGCGAATATTTCCGCGTCCATGCCGAGCGGCGTCATACCGGCCTGTTCATCGGCCTGCCGGTGCAGAGCCGCATCAATGGCCAGTGGGCGCTGAGCGTCAGCCGGCGCTTCAACAAACCCGATGGCAGTTTCGGCGGCGTGGTGGTGGCCGCCGTCGACCCCTTCTATTTCGTGAATTTCTACCGCGAGGCGGCAATCACCCACGACACCTCGCTGACCCTGCATCATGCCGCAGGCATCCGCATCGCCCGCACGCCGGAGATCGGACCCGGCATCGGCAGCGATGCGCGCAGCGTGCCGCTGTTCAGCGGCGAATACGACAGCGTCGATGCCGGCCTGTATCTCACCACCGGCCTGCCCGACGGCGTGCCGCGCTATCTGGCCTTCCGGCGCGTGCCGGGTTTTCCGCTGATCGTCGCCGCCGGCGTGTCGCGCGACGACATCTTGGCCACCTGGAACGAGAATCTCGCCTTCAGTGCCGCCGCCATGCTGCTGGCCGTGCTGGCCGGCCTTGGCTTCCTGATCATCCTGCAGAACCAGATCCGCCGCGCATCATGGGCAGAGCAGCGGTTGCGCGATGCCGTGGAATCGATGCCGGACAGTTTCGTGCTGTTCGACAAGAACGACAACCTGGCCCTGTTCAACCACAACACCCTCGACATGCTGCCGAACTTCAAGGCCTTCATCGGTCGGGAGGGTGTGAGTTACCGAGAAGTGCTTGAAATCACCGCGCCCGATTTCGGCGCGGCCTCAACACCGGAGGCCCGGCAACGCCACCTGGCATTCCGGACCAACCGCCTGCAGCGGGAAAAGCGCGGTTACCTGTATGAATGGCGCATGGCGGATGGCCGATGGCTGCGCTTCTCGATCAGCCCGACCAGCGAGGGCGGCTCGGTCGGCATCACCAGCGACGTCACCGCCCTGAAGATCGCCGAACAGCGCCTGCGCGACGCCATCGAGGCGCTAGGCAGCGGTTTCGTTCTGTACGGCAACGACGGCCGCCTGATGGTGGCCAACCACCGCTTCTACGAACTGACCAACCACGATCCCGAACAGATCCGCCCCGGCACCCATGTGGAGGAAATGCTGGAAATCATCACCCAGCGCCGCGTGGCGCGCTGGCCGGATTTCGATACCGCTGCCTTCAAGGAAATGCAGCGCAGGGAATTCTGGCACCCGTCGGGCAAACCGATGGATTCGGAAGTTCGCCCCGGCTACTGGTTGCGGACGCAGCGGCATCGCACCATCGACGGCGGCGTGATCTCGGTGATCGACGATATCACCGACCTGAAGCAGGCAGAACAGAACCTGCGCGATGCGATCGAAAGCCTGTCGGATGGATTCGTGCTGTATGGTCCCGATGGCCGCCTGCGGCTGGCCAACAGCCACTTCTACGGCCTGACCGGCCATAATCCCGAGATTATAAAGCCCGGTGCGACCTACGACGATGTGTTCCGGGAAATCCTGAACATGCGGCAGAAGCACTGGCCCAGTTCCGATCACGCCGGATTTGCCGCCGCGCTGGAACGCGATTACCGCAACCCGTCGGGCCGGCCGATCGACGGGGAGATCCGCCCCGGAATCTGGCTGCGCAGCGTGCGCCATCGTACCGCCGACGGCAGCACGATCTCGGTGGTGAGCGACATCACCGACCTGAAGCTGGCCGAGCAGCGCCTGCGCGACGCCATCGAGGCCCTGACCGAAGGCTTCATCCTGTACGACCGCGATGGTTACATGGTGATGGCCAACCAACGCTACTACGAGATGACGCGGCAGGATCCGGCCCTGGTAAAACCCGGTATCCACTTCCGCGACATCATGCGCATCACCGCCGAGCGGAGCAGGGAATTCGCGCCGGGCTTCGACGCCAAGGGCTATATCGATGCGATCAGCGCCGAATTCTCGCAGCCGACCGGGCAGCCGGTGGACAGCGAACCCTATCCCGGCGTCTGGCTGCGCATGCAGCGCTGCCGCACGCTGGATGGCGGCGTGATCACCGTATTCAACGACATCAGCGACCTGAAACTGGCCGAGCGACGGCTGCGCGATGCGATCGAATCGCTGGCCGAAGGCTTCGTGCTGTACAGCCGCGACGGCCGTATCATCACCCTGAACCGGCGGTTTTACGAACTGACCGGCCACGATCCGGCCCTGGTCGGGCCCGGCACCCACAACGACCAGATCCTGGCCGGCATCCTGGCCCAGGGCCAGGCGCAGGGCCGCATGGCCGAGGCCCAGGCCTATGTCGATGCCCTGCGCCGTGATTTCGAACAACCGAGCGGACAGCCCTTCGACATCGAGGCCAGGCCGGGATTCTGGCTGCGCACCGTGCGCCACGGCACGCCCGAAGGCACCGTGATCGGCATGGTGTCTGATATTTCCGATTTCAAGAACGCCGAGCAGCGCCTGCGCGACGCCATCGAATCGCTGGCCGAGGGCTTTGCCCTCTATGACCGCGACGGCCGTCTGGCCATGGTCAACAGCCGTTTCTACGACCTGACCGGACATGACCCGCAGACGGTCCGCGTCGGCATCCATTTCGACGAGATGATGAAACTGGTGGCCCGCCAGCAGGACCGCATGGATGAAAGCGTGGACGTGAATGACTACGTCGCGCGCCTGAAGGCGGACTTCCACGCTCCGTCGGGGCAGCCGATCGACGTGCAGCTCAGGCATGGCCGCTGGCTGCGCAATCAGCGCCGCCGCACCGCCGAGGGCGGCGTGATCGCCATCATCGACGACATCACCGATCTGAAACTGGCCGAACAACGCCTGCGCGACGCCATCGAGGCCATCAACGAGGGTTTCGTTTTCTACGATGCCGATGATCGTGTCGTGCTGTTCAACCGACGCTTCGTCCAATACTTCCCGGCCCTGCAGGACATCATCCAAGTCGGCATAACCTTCGAGGAGATGATCCGCACGGCGCTGGCCCGCGGTGCCATCGCCGTTCCCGAGGGCGAAAGGGAGGCCTGGATCGCCGAGCGACTTTGGCAGCACCGCAACCCGGAAGGTGTCTCGATCGAGCGGCAGATGAGCGATGGCCGCTGGCTGCTGATCCACGAGCAGCGCACCGTCGATGGGGGCCTGGTTGGAATCGGCACGGACATTACCGCGATCAAACAGGCCGAGCGACAGATGTTCGATGCCATCGAAAGCATCCCCGACGGCTTCGTGCTTTACGACAAGGACGAGCGCCTGGTTCTGTGCAACTCGAAATATCGCGAGTTCTACAGCGAGATCAGCGACCTGCTCGTGCCCGGCGCGAAATTCAGCGACATCCTGCGCACCAGCATCCAGCGCCAGATGGTGGACATGGAGCCCTCCTTCCTGGAGGAATGGCTGGCCGAGCGGGTGGAACTGTTCCGCAAGGGCAGCGGCAGCACCGAAACGCGGCTGGCCAACGGCCGCTGGCTCCGCAACACCGAACGCCGCACCAGCGACGGCGGCGTGGTCGGCATCCGCACCGACATCACGGCCCTGAAGCAGCAGCAGGAGATTCTGCAACGCAACATCACCGACCTGGAAGCCGCCAATCGCCAGGTCGAACAGCAATCCTTCCGCCTGCGCGAACTGGCCGACCGCTTCTCGGAGGAGAAGGAGCGCGCCGAGGAGGCCAGCCGCGCGAAATCGGAATTCCTGGCCATGATGAGCCATGAGATCCGCACGCCGATGAACGGGGTGCTGGGCACCATCGGCCTGCTGCAGAACACCGAGCTGTCGCAACAGCAGCACAAGCTGGTGGTGACGGCACGCGAATCCGCCGAGCATCTGCTCACCCTGATCAACGACATCCTCGACTTCTCCAAGCTGGAGGCCGGGCGCATCGACTTGGAATCGATCGATTTCGATCTGCCGCGCCTGATCGAAAGCGCCGTCTCGATGATGAACCCGCGCGCGGTGATGAAGGGCTTGCGGCTGAGTACCTGCGTGGCGCCGGAAGTGCCGCGCTTTGCCAAGGGCGATCCGGCGCGCCTGCGCCAGATCCTGTTCAACCTGACCGGCAACGCGATCAAGTTCACCGACCGCGGCGAGGTGGAGATCATCGTCGATGCCGTGCGGCTGGATGAAGAACGCTTCAGCCTGACCATCAAGGTCCGCGACACCGGAATCGGCATCGCGCCCGACAAGATCAAGCATCTGTTCGGCCGCTTCAGCCAGGCCGACAGCTCGATTGCGCGCCGTTTCGGCGGCACCGGCCTTGGCCTGGCGATTTCCAAGCAGCTGGCCGAACTGATGGGCGGCAAGATCGGCGTGGAAAGCACCGAGGGCGAAGGCAGCATATTCTGGTTCACCCTGCCCCTGCGCGACGGCCAGCCCGTTGAAATCGACATCCCGGCCGAGCAGGCCGTCGGCCCGGCCACGCAGAAGTCGCTGCGCATCCTGGTGGCCGAAGACAATCAGGTGAACCAGATGGTGATCGGCCTGATGCTGCGCCAGCTCGGTCACCAGGTCGATCTGGTGACCAATGGCATCGAGGCCTGCGAACAGGTGCAGAAGGCTCCTTACGATCTTGTGCTGATGGACATGCAGATGCCGGAGATGGACGGCCTGACCGCCACCCAGACCATCCGCCGCCTGCCGCAGGATTGCGCCAGGCTGCCGATCATCGCGCTGACCGCGAATGCGATGGAAGGCGACCGCGAGCGCTACATTGCCGGCGGCATGGACGATTACGTCGCCAAGCCGATCGCGCTGCCGCAGTTGATCGCCGCGATCAACCGCGTGCTGGGCACGCCTTCGGCCACGGCCGCGTGGCGGGCCGCGGCGGGGCCCCCCGCCGCGGGCGCCGCCCGGGCGGGGGGTACCCCGGGGCGAACACCCCCCACC
>NZ_JBKBHC010000002.1:50560-468665 GCF_046297895.1 Ferrovibrio sp.
GCGTGCTGGGCTCGCCGTGGCCCCCGGCCGCTCCCGGCTCGCGGGCTGGCGGGGGGGCGCCGGACGCGGCCGTGGCTGATGAAACGCTGAGCGAAAAAGCCAAGACCGGCCTGAACAGCCTGCTGGCATCGCTGAAAAAGCTGAACTGAACCCGCAGCCGCGGAAACGTATCAGGCCGCGCGGCCGCCGCGGCCCCGGCCCTTCGCCTGCTGCAGCGGCGGCGTCTCGTCGAACAGCTCGGCCAGCTTTTCCATCATCACGCCGCCGAGCTGCTCGGCATCCACGATGGTGACGGCGCGCCTGTAGTAGCGCGTGACGTCATGGCCGATGCCGATGGCGGTGAGTTCGACCGGCGAGCGTTTTTCGATCCAGTCGATCACCTCGCGCAGATGGCGGTCGAGGTAATTGCCCGGATTGACCGACAGCGTCGAATCGTCAACCGGCGCGCCGTCGGAGATCACCATCAGGATGCGGCGCTGCTCCGTGCGGGCCAGCAGGCGGTCATGCGCCCACATCAGCGCCTCGCCGTCGATATTTTCCTTCAGCAGGCCCTCGCGCAGCATCAGGCCGAGATTGCGCCGGGCGCGGCGCCAGGGCGCATCGGCACCCTTGTAGACGATGTGCCGCAGGTCGTTCAGGCGGCCGGGCTGGGCCGGCTTGTTGTCGGACAGCCATTTCTCGCGGCTCTGACCACCCTTCCAGGCCCGCGTGGTGAAGCCGAGAATCTCGACCTTCACGGCGCAGCGCTCCAGCGTGCGGGCCAGGATGTCGGCGCACATCGCCGCCACCGTGATCGGGCGGCCGCGCATGGAACCGGAATTGTCGATCAGCAGCGTGACGACGGTATCGCGGAAATCGGTGTCGCTTTCCTGCTTGTAGGACAACGGCAGGGTCGGGTTGGCCACCACGCGGGCCAGGCGGGCGGCATCGAGGATGCCTTCCTCAAGATCGAAATGCCACGAGCGCGACTGCTTGGCCATCAGGCGGCGCTGCAGCCGGTTGGCCAGCTTGCCGACCACGGATTGCAGGTTGGAAAGCTGCTGGTCCAGATGGTGACGCAGGCGGGCAAGCTCCTCGGCATCGCACAGGTCGTCGGCGCCCACCACTTCGTCGAACTGCTTGGTATAGGCCTTGTAGGTCGCTTCGCGGTTATGGCCCATCATGTCGGAAGCCGGCGGGCGACGGCCCTTGCCGGCTTCCTCGCCGGAGCCGGCCACCTGCTCTTCCATGCCGGCCTCGGCATCCATCTCGACCGCCTCGCCGCCCGCGGCATCGGCCGCATCGGCCTGCTCCATGCCGCTGGATGAGGCTTCGCCCTGTTCGGACTCGGACCCGTCGGACTGGCTCTGCGGCTGCTGGCCCTGGCTGTCCTGATCCTCGCCTTCGTCCTCGTCGTTCAGGTCGCCGTCTTCGTCGTCAACCAGCTCAAGATCCTTGATCAGCTTGCGCGCGACCTTGGCGAAGGCACGCTGATCGTCGATGCGCGCCAGCATGCCGTCCAGGTCGGCGCCGCCCTTCTGCTCGATCCAGTCCCGCCACAGCGACACCATCTTCTGCGCCTGGGCCGGGATCGGCTCGCCGGTCAGACGTTCGCGCGCCAGCAACCCCAGAACATCGGCAAGCGGCGCTTCCGATTTTTCCCTGATCTTGGCGTAGCCCTTGCTGCGGCAGCGTTCTTCCAGCGCTGCGTTCAGGTTCTGCGCCACGCCAGCCATGCGGTTGGCGCCGATCGCCTCCACGCGCGCCTGCTCGACGGCATCGAACACCGCGCGTGCCGTGCCGCCCTGCGGCAGCAGGCGGGAATGCAGGCCATCGTCGTGATGGCGCAGCCGCAGCGCCATGGCATCGGCCATGCCGCGGATCTGCGCCACTTCCGCCGCCGGCAACTCGCGGCCCGGCACGGGCAGGCGCGCGCGTTTGCCACGCAGGCCCGGCGTCTCCGGCCCGAAACTGACCTGCAGGTCGCGGTCATGCGAAATGGCCCGCGTCGCCGCGGTCAGCGCGCGCTTGAAAGGCTCGATCGGGCTTTCCGGCTTGTTGGCCATGCCAGGAGGTCCAGACTACGATGCCGCTGCCGGTTCAGTTCAGGTCGGCCTTGGCCGCGGTTTCCGGCAGTTCCTCGCCAAAGCAACGCTGGTAGTATTCGGCCACCATCGGCCGCTCCAGCTCGTCGCACTTATTGAGGAAGGTGAGCCGGAAGGCGAAGCCGACGCTGCCGAAGATGCGCGCATTCTCGGCCCAGGTGATCACCGTGCGCGGGCTCATGACGGTGGAGATATCACCGTTGATGAAGCCGGCGCGGGTGAGTTCGGCCACGGCCACCATGTTCTGGATCGTCTTCTTGCCCTGCTCACCGGTATAGCTCGGCGACTTGGCCATCACGATGGCGACCTCGTCCTCGGCCGGCAGGTAGTTCAGCGTGCAGACGATGCTCCAGCGGTCCATCTGGCCCTGGTTGATCTGCTGCGTGCCGTGATAAAGCCCGGTGGTGTCGCCCAGGCCGACGGTGTTGGCGGTGGCGAAGAGGCGGAAGGCCTTGTGCGGCCGGATCACGCGGTTCTGGTCGAGCAGCGTGAGCTTGCCCTCCACTTCCAGCACGCGCTGGATCACGAACATCACGTCCGGACGGCCGGCATCGTATTCGTCGAAGACCAGCGCCACGGGCGACTGCAACGCCCAGGGCAGGATGCCTTCGCGGAATTCCGTGACCTGCTTGCCGTCGCGCAGCACGATGGCGTCCTTGCCGACCAGGTCGATGCGGCTGATATGGCTGTCGAGGTTGACGCGCACGCAGGGCCAGTTCAGGCGGGCGGCGACCTGCTCGATATGGGTGGATTTGCCGGTGCCGTGATAGCCCTGCACCATGACGCGGCGGTTGTAGGCGAAGCCGGCCAGGATCGCGAGCGTGGTCTCGCGGTCAAAGCGATAGCTCGGATCCAGATCCGGCACATGCTCGGTGGGCTGGCTGAAGGCGGGCACCTTCATGTCGCTGTCGATGCCGAACACGTCACGCACGGAAACGGTGATATCCGGCAGATCGTTCGCCGGCATGGAAACGGGCTTGGTCTGAAGGGCCGTCATCGTCACTCTCGGGTTCTTGCTTGGGCTTGAATTCGCGCCGTGGGGGAGATCATTTGTTCAAGTATAGCCGCGTGTCTGGAGAAAGGCATAGGCCTGGTTAATGCTTTTCAGCCGTTCTTCGGCCTGTTTGTCACCGCCATTGGCATCCGGATGGTAGCGTTTGACCATCAGCTTGTACTGCGCCTTCAGGTCGGACTTCCGCAGCGGCAGCGTCACTTTGCCCAGATCGAAGCCAAGCTGCAGCAGCGCCTCGCGTTCGCGCGGATCGATCTGCAGTTCGGCCTTGGTCTTGCGGCGGCCGGCGCCCAGCGTGATGCCCACCTCGGCCAGGATGCCCAGATCGTCCTTGACCCAGACCTGAGGCTCTTCGCGCTGCGGCTTGGTGCCCAGCCGCCATGTGGGGCGATGCCCCAGCACATCCTGGCGCTGATAGCGTTCGACATCGTCAGCACTCATGCCGCGGAAGAAATCCCAGCCGGCATTGTACTGCCGCACATGATCCAGGCAGAAATGCCAGCGCCCGTCGCGCGGCTCACGGCTTTTCGGCGCGGGAAAACGCCCTTCTTCGCGGCAACCGGGATGATCGCAGCGCCGCAGCCCACGGCGGCCGAAAGCGGCTTCCGCCTCGGCGTCGAGAAAGATTTTCTGCTGGGCGGAACGGGCACGCGTCATGACCGATAAAGTATGGGTCCAAGGGGTGACACTGGCAAGGCAATAGCCCCTGCCATAGGGTTATGGCCGACCTGCATTTTTCTTGAGCGATCGGGGAGATTTCGTCATGTCGCTGGCCGAGCGGATCCACACCAACCTGACCCGGGCCCTGCAACCCCAGATGCTGGAACTGATTGATGAATCCGCCATGCATGCCGGCCACGCCGCGATGAAGGGCCTGCCGGCGGGGGAAACCCATTTTCGCCTGAAAATCGTGGCCGAGGCCTTTGCCGGCATGACCCGGGTGCAGCGCCAGCGGCGGATCTACGCGATCCTGGAGGCTGAACTGGCCGACGGCGTGCATGCCCTGGGCATCACCGCCCTCACCCCCGCCGAGGCCGCAGCCGGAAAATAAGTCGCGCGATTCTGCATCTAGTTGATTCTCCAGCACAACTAGTCGCGACAGATTCATGTGGATAATGCAACCTTTTCATTTGATTATTTCACGACTGCCCATTATAGGTTGCAACATGCCGATGACACGCCGCCCTCAGCATGCAAGTGCAGCCACAACCAACGCGCCAAGCCTGGTGACGCGCAACCTCAGGCTGGGCCGGGGCCGCACCAGCATCCGCCTGGAACACCTGGAATGGGCGGCGCTGGATGCCATCTGCGCCGTCGAGGGCATCGACCGGCATCAATTCGCCACCCAGGTCGACCGCGATCCCATGCGTCGGGAAAAGACCCTGACCTCGCGGGTGCGCAGCGCCATCCTGGCCTATTTCGTGGTTCGCTCCGGCGTCGGCGTCACGGGCATCGCGGGAACCGGCATTGCCGGCGCCCTGCAGGCGGCCACCATGCAGAATGCCGCCCTGCCCAACGGCCATGGTGACCGGCACGGCTTCAGCGCAAAACCGCCAGCAGCAGGACAGGAAGAGTCGCGAAACTGAGCAGGGTGGATATCACTACCAGGCTGGCCGTGGCGGCCGGATCGCGATTGAAGCGCACCGCGAACACGTAGTTCACCACCGCTACCGGCATGGCGCACTGGATGATGAATGTGCCGCGCGCCGCCCCCTCCAGCCCGAACAGCCCGCTCAGTCCGAAACCCACGGCGATACCCAGGCCCAGCCGCAGCAGCGACAGGATCAGGCCGTTCTTTAAGTCCTGCACCTTCAGGGTGGCCAGCGATACGCCGAGTGTGAGCAGCATCAGCGGAATGGCAATGCCGCCGGCTACCTGCAGGCTGCGCATGATCCAGAGCGGCGGCTGCAGCGCGATCATGTTGCCCAGGATGCCGAACAGGATCGCATAGATCATCGGCGAGCGCAGCACTTCGCGCAGGTTGCCGCGGCCGGCCATGATCGACTGGCCGAACGTCCAGTTGCCGAGCGAGGCGACGGCGAAGAACAGGATGCCGAGCGCCAGGCCCTGCGGTCCATAGGCAAAGAGGCAGAGCGACAGCCCGGCATTGCCGGCATTGGGAAAGGTGAGCGAGGAGACGAAATTGCGCACCGGCAGGCCGAGCAGCTTCAGTGCCGCGGCGCTGACGGCCATCACCGTGGCCAGGGCGATCACGCTGGCCAGCACCATCGTGCCCAGCATGCCGCGGTCGATCTCGGATGACAGCAGGCTGTGCAGCACCAGGCAGGGCGTGCCGATATTGGTGGCCAGCAGGCTGACGGTCTCGACCTGGAACGGGCGGCCGCGCTTGGCCCACAGCCAGCCGAAGCCGGCCAGCACGAAGAGCGGCGCAATGACCGAAAAAACCTCGGCGATCAGGGTGAGCGGCATGGCGGCGCTTATGCGGCCGCGGCGAGTTGCTCGCGCAGCAGGGTCTCCACCGCCTCGGGCGCCACGTCGTTGCGCTGCACGGCGCGGCCGATGGCCTCGGCCAGGATGAAGACCAGCCTGCCGTCGCGCACCTTTTTGTCCTGCTTCATGTGCTCAAGCAGCACTGCCGGCGAAAACAGCCGGGCGCCATCGACATCGCCGAGCCGCGCCGGCAGGCCGCTTTCGGCCAGGTGCCGCTCCACGCGCGGCGCCAGAGCGGCATCGCACAGGTCAAGCATGGCCGACAGCCGGAAGGCCAGCCCCATGCCCACGGCGACGCCTTCGCCATGCAGCAGGCGCTGGGAATAGCCGGTCTCGGCCTCCAGCGCATGGCCGAAAGTATGGCCAAGATTGAGCAGGGCGCGTTCGCCCTCCTCGCGCTCGTCGGCCGCCACGATGCGCGCCTTGTGGGCGCAGCAGCGCGCCACGGCCTGCGTGCGCAGGACCATGTCGCCGGCCAGCAGCTTCGCGCCGTTAGTCTCCAGCCAGGCGAAGAATTCGGCATCGCCGAGCAGGCCGTATTTCACCACCTCGGCATAGCCCGCGCGCAATTCGCGCGGCGACAGCGTATCGAGCAGGGCGACATCGGCCAGCACCAGCCGCGGCTGGTGGAAGGCGCCGATCAGGTTCTTGCCCTGGCGGCTGTTGATCGCGGTCTTGCCGCCGACGGAGGAATCCACTTGCGCCAGCAGCGAGGTGGGCACTTGGATGAAATCCATGCCCCGACGCAATACCGACGCGGCGAAGCCGACCAGGTCGCCGATCACGCCGCCGCCCAGGGCGATGACGTGGTCGCGCCGCTCGACCTTCAGCGCCAACAGCGCTTCGCACAGCTGCTCGAAACCGGCATAGGATTTCTGCTTTTCGCCCGGCGGCAGGATCACGGCCTCGCAGCCGACATTCTTTAGCGCCAGCGCGCGCTTCAGCGTGTCGAGGTGTTTCGCCGCCACGTTCTCATCGGTGACGATCACGGCATAAGGCCGGCGCAGCAGCGGCGCGATATGTTCGCCGGCCCGCTCCAGCAGGCCGCCGCCGACCAGAATGTCATAGGCGCGATCGCCCAGCGCAACGCGCACCTTTTGCTCTGTCATTGCTCTTACTCGGTCGGGAAAGGCGCGACCGGCTCGGCATGATGCCGCTCGGCCAGCTTGCGATAGGCTGGCGGCAACGCCAGCAGAATCTGTTCGACCACCGCCTCGTGCGGCCCGTCGATGCTGGTGACGGTGATGTCGGCCTCGGCATAGACTGGATAGCGCTCGCGCATCAGCCGCTCCAGCGTTCCGCGCAGGTCGCCGTTGGCCAGAAGCGGCCGGTTGCCGCGCCGCGCGCAGCGCTTGGCCAGCACATCGAGTTCGGCCTTGAGCCAGATCGAGATGCCGCGCTGGCCGATGCGGACCCGCGTTTCCGGATTCATGTAGGCACCGCCCCCGGTGGCCAATACGATGCGCGGCTGCTCCAGCAGGCGGGCAATCACCTTGCGCTCGCCGTCGCGAAAGGCCGCTTCGCCATGGGCGGCGAAGATTTCCGGGATCGTGGCCCCGGCAGCCTTTTCGATCTCGGTATCGGCATCGATGAAGTCGAACCCCAATCGTCCGGCCAGGCGACGGCCAACCGAACTTTTACCGGCGCCCATCAGGCCGACGAGCACCAAGCTGCGCAGACCGTCCGCATCAGCCCCCGTCTTGTCGGACCCGGCCCTGTCGGACACGGCCTTGTCGGACCCGCCCGTCTGCGCCCCGCCGCTCGAGTCGGACGGCGCGGCAACGGCAGCGACGGTATCGATAAAGCTCACGCCCATTCCCGTGATCCAGGCCCGCATTCTCGGGCCGGTTTCCGCCGGCCGCTTCGACATACCCATGCGGCCCGCGATTGCCTCATTCGGGCCGCGCCGGTACAATAAAGCAATTGCGTCACAATTCCAGCGCGCACCCCTCCATCTGGTCGCGCTGCAACACGGAGTCCGCGCCGCATGGCCCGTATGTCGATCATCCTGCTCCTGTTTCTCGTGCTGCTGATCGGCGGCGGTGGCGCCTTCCTGGCTAGCTGGGACATTCCGGCCCCGCGCGCCAAGGTCGAGAAGGTGATCCCCGCCGACCGGCTTGGGAAATAGGCGATGCGCGACGGGCCCGCACACCGCCGTCGCCGCCTCGCGGGCCGCGGCATCCTGCTTGCCGGGATAACCCTGCAGGCGGTTCTGGCAGCGGGCTTCGACCTGCAGGCCCAGCCTATACGCCTGACCCCGCCCGGAACGGAGCAGCGCCCTGACACGCCGCCGCAGGATAGTACCCCCCCTATCGGCCAGCCCGGCATGGGCCAGCCAGGCGGCGTACAGACAGCCCCCCTGGCTTCGCCGCAGCCCTCCACCGAGCTCGCCCCGCCCAACGGCAAATCGCCCGAATTCGTGATTCAGCCGCTGTCGGCCCCCGATCCATCGACGGCTGGCCTGCTGGACGACACCAATGGCGGGCTCGGCGCCGACATGTGGCAGGGCACCAGCCGCGCCCAGGCCGTGCAGTCAATCGGCATACTGCCCGCCCCCGTGAGCGCCAGCGCCCTGCGCGACCTGCAACGCCGCCTGCTGCTCACCACCGCCCAGCCGCCGGCCGGCAGCGGCGGCACGCCCAGCCTGCTGGGCCTGCGCGTGGAGCAGCTCTATCGCCTGGGCCAGATCGCCGCTGCCGAACAGCTTGGCACGCCACAACCGCCCGATCTGAAGGACCCGATCTTCCGCCAGATGCCCTTCGAGGTGGCGCTGCTGAAAAACGAGCTGGCGCGAGCCTGCGACCTGGCCGCGGCGGCCCTGCGCGAGGATGCCTCGCCCTATTGGCAGAAGGCGGCCGTGTTGTGCCGGTACAGCGCCAAGGACATTGCCGGCGGCGACCTGGCGCTCAGCCTGTGGCGCGATGGCGGCGGCGGCGAGGATCCCGCCTTCAACGCGCTGGCCGCCGCATTGCGCGGCGATGCGCGGGCCAAGGTGGAAACGCTCGGCGGCGCAAGCCCGCTGCATTTCGCCATGCTGCGCACCGCCGGCCGGCCGCTGCCGAAAGACACGCTGGATGTCGCACCGCCGGCCCTGCTGGTCGCGCTGGCCGCTTATGACAAGGCCGATGCCGAATTGCGGCTGAATGCCGCCGAGCGCGCCGTACGTTACGGCGCCCTGCCCGCCGAGTTGCTGGCAGAGGCCTATGCCGCCGCCGAGATACCCGAGGCGCAACGCGCGGCATTGACGGCGGCGATCGCCGGCGGCAAGGACAAAAGCGCGCGGGCCGCTGCCTATCTGTATCAGTCCGCCCGGGCGGCCGGCGATGCCAAGACACGGGCCGAACTGGTGCGCCGGGCCTACGATCTGGCGATGGCACGCGACCTGCTGCTGCCCACGGCGGCCGCCTACAAGCCGCTCCTGAACAACCTGGTGCCCAACGAGGCCAGCATTGCCGCCGCGCCCGCCGTGATCCGCATGGCGCTGGCGGCTGGCGAGACCGGCACCGCGCGGCTGTGGCGCAATATCCTGATGGCCCTGCCGCCCGAACGCGACAATGCCGGCGAGATCGCCGCCGAAGCCTGGCCATTGCTGCTGATCGCCGGCGAAGACGGCGACTGGCGCGACAGCCGATATGAGGCCTGGCTGGCCGCACACAAGGACATGCCGGCGGCGCAGCGCAATGCCCGCGCCGCGCTGCTGCTCAGCCTGGCCGAAGGCGCCGGGATCGCCGTGCCGACCGAGCGCTGGGACAGCCTGCTCAACGCCGCCGTCACTGGCGGCAGGGTGCCGCCGGTAGCGGTCTGGCGCAACCTGCTGCGCGCTTCCGAGGCCAAGGCAAAGGGTGAAACCGTGGCCCTCGCGCTGGCATTGCTAGGCCCCAATGGCGGCCTGGATGCCGACGGCCAGAGCCTGGCGACCGCGCTGGGCGCGCTGCGCAATGTCGGGCTGGCGGCGGAGGCGCGCCAGATCGCGCTGGAAGCGGCGCTGCTGCGCGGCTTCTGATCCCGCCATGGCCAAGCCATGAGGCATTCGGCCGACCGGCATATCGACGCCTTTCTGGAGATGCTCAGCGCCGAACGCGGGCTGGCGAAGAACTCCCTGCTGGCCTATCAGACCGACCTGGCCGATTTTGCGGGCTTCCTGACCGCGCGCAAGGAAGCCGTCGAGCATATTGGGATCGACAGCCTGCGCCTGTATGTGCAGGGCCTGGCCGATGCCGGACTGAAACCGGCCACGGCGGCGCGGCGGCTGTCGGCCCTGCGGCAGTTCTTCCGCTTCCTGCTGCAGGACGGCATCCGGCGCGATGATCCCGCCGCCCTGCTGGATGCGCCGAAGCGTGCAAGGCCGCTGCCCAAATTGCTGAGCGAGGACGAGGTCGACCGCCTGCTGCAGGCCGCGCGCGCATTGCGCGACGATCCAGCCGAGTCTGCACGCCTCGCCGCCCTGCTGGAGGTGCTGTATGCCTCCGGCCTGCGGGTAAGCGAGCTGGTGTCTCTGCGCTGGCCGCCTTTCGGCGACGATCCGCGTTTCCTGGTGATCCGCGGCAAGGGCGGCAAGGAACGGCTGGTGCCCTTAAGCGAGCCGGCACGGCAGGCCATCGAGGATTATGCCGGCTGGCGCGGCGATTTCATCACCGGCAAAAGTTCACCCTGGCTGTTTCCCTCGCGCGGCGAAAGCGGCCACCTGACGCGCCAGCGGTTTGGTCAGCTGCTGAAGGACCTAGCGGTGGCGGCCGGGATCGATCCCGCGAAAGTGTCGCCCCATGTGCTGCGCCATGCCTTCGCCAGCCATCTGCTGGCCCATGGCGCCGACCTGCGCGCCGTGCAGAAGATGCTGGGCCATGCCGATATCAGCACGACGCAGATCTACACCCATGTTCTGGAAGCGCGGAAGCAGGCGCTGGTGCGCCAGCATCATCCGCTGGCGAAAAACTGACCAACGGAAGTAATTTTATTTCGCAAACGCTTCTCCCAACGTCAGACTTGCCAAGCCCCTCCGCTCCAGTTAGCAGATGCAGCAAGACCAAAGGGAGAGTCAGTGCCATGAGCTTCAAGACCATCACCCCCGCCCCGGCCCGGCTGAACCGCTGCGAACTGGCGGTGCCGGGCAGCAATGTGAAGCTGTTCGAGAAGGCGGCAAAAAGCGCCGCCGACGTGATCTTCCTCGATCTTGAAGACGCCGTGGCGCCCGACGACAAGCCGCAGGCGCGCAAGAACATCATCCAGGCCCTGCATGACGTGGATTGGGGCAACAAGACCATGTCGGTGCGCATCAACGGCCTCGACACCCATTACATGTACCGCGATGTGGTGGAGGTGGTGGAGGGGGCCGGCGACAAGCTGGATCTTGTGATGGTGCCCAAGGTGGGCACGGCGGCCGATATCTATGCTGTCGACATGCTGCTGACCCAGATCGAGACGGCGAAAGGCTTCAAGAAGCGCATCGGCATCGAGGCGATCATCGAGACCGCGCTTGGCATGCAGAATATCCATGAAATCGCCGCCGCTTCGCCGCGCCTGGAAAGCCTGCATTTCGGCGTGGCCGACTACGCGGCCTCGACGCGGGCGCGCACCACCTCGATCGGTGGCCCGAACCCGCTCTATGGCGTGCTGACCGACAAGGACGGTGACAAGCCGCGCGAGTATTTCTGGGGCGACATGTGGCATTACGCCATCGCCCGCATGGTGGTGGCGGCCCGCGCCAACGGCCTGCGGCCGATCGATGGCCCGTTCGGCGATTTCTCGGACAACGAGGGCTACACCGCCCAGGCCAACCGCGCCGCCATCCTGGGCTGCGAAGGCAAGTGGGCGATCCATCCCAACCAGATTCCGCTGGCCAACGCGGTCTACACCCCGCCGGACGAGGAAGTGAAGAAGGCCCGCCGCATCCTGGAAGCCATGAAGGACGCGCAGGCCAAGGGCCAGGGGGCCGTGGCGCTGGACGGCAAGCTGATCGACATCGCCTCGATCCGCCAGGCCGAGGGCATCGTCAGGCAGGCGGAACTGATCGCAAAAGGCTAGAAATACAAGGCCGGGGATACGCGGCGCGGTCAGCCCGCCGCAGCAGCGGCGGGCCTGCCCTGGACAACCTTGTCCTGCCCTTCAGGCGCATGGTGGAATTCCGGCACCAGGGTATTGAGCAGGGATAGCATGGCCGCGTTGTCGCGCTGTGCCGCGGCAGCCGCCAGCTTCGCCAGCGCCTGCTCCAGTTCGTTACTGTCGATCACGCGTGGCGAGGCCAGCAGCACGCCTTCCTCCGGCGTCTTCACCAGGCTTTCATCCTGGTGCAGAACTTCCTCATAGAGTTTCTCGCCCGGCCGCAGACCCGTGAACGCGATCTTTATGTCGATATCGGGCCGCTTGCCGGCGAGGCGGATCATCTGCCGCGCCAGATCCTGGATGCGCACGGGCTCGCCCATGTCGAGCACGAAGATCTTGCCTTCGGCATGCAGGCCGTCGCGCGGCATGGCTGCGGCCTGCAGGATCAGCTCGACCGCCTCGCGGGTGGTCATGAAAAACCGCGTGACATCGGGATGCGTCACGGTCAGCGGACCACCATTGCCGAGCTGGCGCTGAAACAGCGGCACCACGGAACCTGAAGACCCGAGCACGTTGCCGAAGCGCACCGTGACAAACTGCGTGCCGGCATTGCCGCCGACGGAGCGATCGAGATCGAGGCTCTGGCAGACCATCTCGGCGATACGCTTGGTGGCCCCCATCACGTTGGTGGGGTTCACCGCCTTGTCGGTGGAGATCATCACCATGACGGCCACATGATGGCGACGGCAGGCATTGGCGATGATCTGCGTGCCGATCGCATTGGTCAGCACCCCCTCGCCGATATTGGCTTCCACCAGCGGCACATGCTTGTAGGCGGCAGCATGCAGCACAATGTCCGGATGATACTGGGCGAAGGCAAGCTCGACCGCTTCGGCATTGCGGACATCGCCCAGATGGGCGATGCGCGGCACCGTCGGCGCATGCTCGGCCAGCTCCATGTCGATCTGATACAGCGCATGCTCGCTCTGCTCGAACAATACGATCAGGGCGGGGCCAAGGGCCGCCACCTGACGCACCAGCTCAGATCCGATGGTGCCACCAGCCCCGGTGATCAGCACGCAGCTGCCGCCAATCAGTTGCGTCACCGCACGGCGATCCAGCACGCGCTGCGGCCGGCCCAGAAGGTCTTCTACCGCGATCGGCTGCACGTCCTGCCGCCCATCGCCCTCGCCGCGAAATTCGGTGAGGCGCGGCAGGCGCGCCACCGTGACGCCGAGCTGGGCCGACGTTTCAACCAGGTCACGGATGACGCGTCCGCTGAAGCGGTCGTCGGCCACGATGATGCGGCGCGGGCGGTCCATTTCACGTAGCTGCCCAATGATGGCCTGCAGGTTCGCGAGGCTGCCCAGCACCCGCACGCCACGCAGGTCGCGGCCATGTCGGTGCTCGGATTCATCTATGATGCCGACCACGCGATACACCGCGTCGCTGCGTTCCATTTCGCGAATGAAGGCATCGGCGGCCTTGCCCGAACCAAGCAGCAATACTGGAATGCGCTTATCCTCACCGCGCTTCAGAGCCTGGATCAGGCTGCCTTCCTTCCAGGTGCGGTAGAGCAGGCGCGGACCGGCCAGAAGGGTGACGAGAATAAAGAACTGCAAGACCAGGGCACTGCGCGGATAGGCATCCAGCCGGGTGACGAAGAACAGCAGAGGTAGGAAGATCAGCAGCGACAGGATGGTGGCGCGCAGGATCGCCATCATGTCGCGCAGGGAAGCGAAGTGCCATATCCCGCGGTAAAGACCGGCATACCGGAACACCACCGCAGCCACGACCGCAAAAGCCAGCATACCCTCCCAGGCATCCACCGGCGACCAGGGTATGTCGGCCAGCCAGTAACGCAGCCACAGCGCCAGGACGAAGGAGGCCGCCGCCATGACGATGTCATGCAGGGCCACCAGCAGAATGCGGCGGTTCATGTGCGGGATTTTCAACAGGTCAGCAGCCAAGGGTTTCGTGCAAAAGTGGCATATTGCTTCATCTTAACCGCTTCGCCCATTCAGCGAAATGCCCGCAAAAAACGACAGACCCCGGCACCGCGTTGGCGACATTGCCTTACCACGAACAGTGGCTGCATAAAAATACCGTAGGCCGCCCCGGCGAATCGCGATGCCGCCCTGGCCCGGCATTCGGCACGAGGAGGGCTTTCTGAACGACAAAGAGTAGACGGCGGGGCATCTCCGCGCTCTACCGGCTGGCCTGCAACCGGTCAAGTCACCTTTTGGCTTTCCGCCAAAAACCGCTTTCCTGGTCCGGTTTGTTGACAGGAAGGGCCGGCCGGGCTACCCCCCTTGACAGTCGCAACCGAAAGACCCCCTGTGACCCCTCGCGCTGCCGAAACCATTGCCGTAATCGGCCTGGGCTATGTCGGCCTGCCGCTGGCCGTGACCCTGGCCCGGCATTTCTCCGTTCTTGGCTTTGACATCGACCAGAGCCGAGTCGAGGAGTTGCGCCGCGGCGAGGACCGCACCCGCGAGGTTGCACCGGATGTCCTCCGCGCCTCCAGCCTGCGACTGAGCGCCGATGCCGCCGAACTGCCTGGCAAGACCGTCTATATCGTGACCGTGCCGACCCCGGTGGACGAGAAGAACATTCCCGACCTCAACCCGGTACGCTCGGCCTCGCGCACGGTTGGCCGCGCCCTGCGGCAGAACCCGGCGCCGCAGGCCATCGTCGTATACGAGAGCACCGTCTACCCCGGCGTGACAGAGGATATCTGCGGCCCGATCCTGGAGCAGGAATCCGGACTGGTCTGCGGCAGAGACTTCTTCCTCGGCTATTCGCCCGAGCGTATCAATCCCGGCGACAAAGTGCATACCGTGGACAAGATCGCCAAAGTGGTGGCCGGCCAGACACCGGAAAGCGCGGCCCGCCTGGAACATATCTACGGCAAGGTCACGTCGGGCGGCATACATATGGCGCCGACGATCAAGACTGCGGAAGCCGCCAAGGTGATCGAGAACGCCCAGCGCGACATCAACATCGCCTTCGTCAACGAGATCGCGATGATCTTCGGCAAGATGGGCATTTCAACCTACGATGTGCTGGAAGCGGCCGGCACGAAGTGGAATTTCCTGAAATTCCAGCCCGGACTGGTGGGCGGCCACTGCATTGGCGTCGATCCCTATTACCTGGCCCATCGCGCCGAGGAACTGGGACACCATGCCCGCATCATCCTCTCGGGTCGCGCCATCAATGACGGGATGGGCGCCTATGTCGGCAACGCGGTATCGGCGCGCATCAAGCCGGGCAGCAATGTCCTGGTGCTGGGCCTGACCTTCAAGGAGGACGTGCCCGATCTGCGCAATTCCAAGGTGGCCGATCTGATCGGCAGCTTGAAGGATCTGGGCCACAGAGTGAGCGTGCATGACCCGCTCGCCGACCCTAACGAAGCACAGCACGAATATGGCGTGATGCTCAGCCCCCGGCTCGATCAGCTTGGCGGTTTTGATGCCGTGGTGGCCGCCGTGCCGCACTGGGAATACCGCGCCATCGATCAGGCCGGGCTGGCCCGGCTGGCCTGCGAGGGCGGCCTGATCGCCGACCTGAAGGGCATCTGGCGCAGCCAGCCGATCCCGCCCGGCCGACAATACTGGACGCTGTAGCAGGATTTGCCCGCGGCCCACTGGACATCGCCGGTGCGCTGACCGAAATATCCTGTGCCAACAGGAGTCGCGCTATGTCCGAACAGATCGATACCCGCATTCCGGTCTCCGTGATCACCGGCTTTCTCGGGGCCGGCAAAAGCACTCTGCTGAACCGGCTGCTGCGTCACCCCGACATGGGTGAGACGGCCGTGATCGTGAACGAGTTCGGCGAGATAGGCCTGGACCACGCGCTGATCGCCTCCAGCCAGGAAGACACCATACTGCTCAGCTCCGGCTGCCTGTGCTGCACGGTTCGCGGCGATCTGGTGAACACCTTCCGCGACCTGGCCGCAAAACGCGACCGCGGCGAGGTCAAGCCATTCAAGCGCGTGGTGATCGAAACCACCGGCCTGGCCGATCCGGCCCCCGTGCTGCATACACTGATGAGCGATCCGGTGGTGGCCGAGCGCTGCCGCCTTGAGAGCGTGGTGACGCTGGTGGACGCCGTGAACGGCGACGGCACGCTGGATCACCACAAGGAGGCGATCAAGCAGGCGGCGGTGGCCGATCGTCTGGTGCTGACCAAGGTGGATCTGGCCGAACCCAAGGCCGTGCAGCACCTGCGCCACCGCCTGCGGCACCTCAATCCGGGCGCCCCGGTCCTCACCGCGATTGGCGGCGACATCGCGCCGAAGCAGCTCTTTAATGCCGGCCTTTACGACCCTGCCACAAAGAGCTTCGATGTACAGAACTGGCTGCGTGCCGAGGCCTATGGGGAGGATCACCACCATCATCACGATCATCATCACGATCACCATCATGATCACCATGGCCACGATCATGGGCACGATCATGGGCACGATCACGACCATGACCACCACGATGATCACGGGCATTTCCTCAAGCCGGATGGCAGCGTCGATGTCAATAGGCACGATACAAGCATCCGGTCTTTCTGCCTGACCTTTGAACAGGCCTTCGAGTGGAACACGCTGGCCACCTGGCTGGACCTGCTGGCCGCCTATCGCGGCGACAACCTTCTGCGCGTGAAAGGCCTCGTGAACGTGCAGGGCGTCGACCGTCCGGTGGTGATCCACGGCGTGCAGCACCTTTTCCATCCGCCGGCGACCATTCCGGCCTGGCCCGATGCGGATCGCCGCAGCCGCATCGTTTTCATCACGCGCGACCTGCCGCAGGAAGTGATCGAGCAGACTCTGAGCGCGTTGCAGCAGGCTGCACCGGATACCGCCGCCGCACCATGAAATTCCAGACATGAACGGCACCGTAGAGCACCCGGCCGATCCGGAGCTTACCGCGCTGATCAACGGCCTGCGCAAGACCGCGCGCGACCGGGTCTTTGCCGTCACCTATGGCGGCCGCCGGCTATGGGTGAAGACGGCGGGCATGCCGCGTCTGCGCTCCGCCGTGCTGATGCAGCGCGCCATCGCCACTCTGTTCCGTCTGCCGATCCTGCTGCCGCCGCGCAACCAGACCGGCGCGCTCGGCCTGGCTGCCGAGGCCGCGGCGATCCGGACGCTGGCGCAGGCCGACCTTCCGGTGCCGGCCGTGATCGCCTGCTCTGGCCAATGGCTGGTACTGAGCGATGCCGGGGAGGCGCTTGAGCCGCGACTGAATGCCGCCACTGATGCCGCCGAACGCTGGCGCCTGATCGCCGAGGCTGGCGCGCTGCTCTGCCGGCTGCACGCCGCCGGCCACTGGCATGGCGGAGCGCAAATCCGCAACTTCAGCCTTTCCGACGGCAGGCCCGGGCTGCTCGATTTCGAGGACCACACCCTGCCCGGCATGACGCTGGCCGAACGCCAGGGCCGCGACCTGCTGCTGTTTCTCTATTCGCTGGTGCGATACGATCGCGGTACCGTCGAGCCTCAACTTCCGCGCATCGCAGCCGCGATGCTGCGCGAAGCCATGCCGGACACACGCAACGCCATACGCCGACTGCGGCGCCGCATGGCCTGGCTGCTGACGCTGGCGCGTTGGCTGGCGCCCTATGCCGGTCGTGACGTGCGCCAGGCGGCCGCGGCCGATGCGGCCATAGGCGCTGCGCTGGCGCAGTACGTCGACTGACGCAGGGCGTCAGTCGACGGTCAGAGCCGTTATTCCATGAACAGGCTGAGTGGATCGGGACGATAATCGCCGAACGGCCCGATATCGCGATAACCGGCTTTCCGGTACAGAGCTATGGCCTCGGGTTGGCGGATACCGGTTTCGAGCCGGATGCAGGTCAGGCCGAGTTCGGCCACCCGGGCCTCCAGCCGCTCCAGCAGGCGGCGGCCCAGTTTAAGCCCGCGCGCAGCCGGCGCCACATACATGCGCTTGATCTCGGCATAACCGCCCTGATCCACCACCGCGCCATAGCCAAGCAAAGCGCCGTCCGTCTGCCGGGCCACGAAGAAACTGACCTCGGTTCCCTGCAGGCTGGCGACATCGAGCAGATGGTTGCTCTCGGCCGGATAAAGCTTGGCATACCATGCATCGGCCGCCTGCAGCAGCGCGATCACATCAGCCTGAGCGGGGTTTTCGATGGCAATCATCGGCATGGTCAGAACCCGGGCGCGGCCAGACCGATGCTGCCCACGCTGATGCCGCGCCAGTTGTTCAGCGGCTGCTCGACCAGCGGGCGGATCGCCTCGCGGCCGGCCTCGTCCAGCCAGCCGAGATGCTCGAGCAGCCCGCCCAGTGCGGTCTGTGCGGCGCGTGCCGTGCCATCGAGGACCTTGAGCGCGATGCCAAAGCCGGCCTCGGCCGAGGCGGCCGTATAGACGCCCTCGGCGCCGGTCTTGGCGATAAAGCGGCCTTGGCCGGCTAGCATCACCGCCGTGCAGAAGCGGCCCGTGCCGGCCACGAAAAAGGGTTCGGCCGCCACCGCGGCCGCAATGCGCCGCGCCGCCCTCGCGCGTTCGGGCGCCAGACCATGGCCGGTGACGAAGCGCGCGAAGCCATGGGCCAGCGCATGCAGCGGCAGGGCGATGGTGGGCATCGAACAGCCATCGGTGGCCACCATGCCAGGTGCCAGCTTCACGGCGCAGACATCCTCGATGGCGGCCGTGACGCGCCGCTGCACCGGATGATCGGGGCTGACATAGCCGCGGATATCCTCGCCCAGATGGGTGGCGACCGAGACCATGCCGGCATGCTTGCCCGAGCAGTTGTTGTGCAGGCTGGTGGGCGACAGGCGGTCGCGGGCAAGCTGGCGTGAGGTTTCCTCGTGATAGGGCCAGTGGGCACCGCATTCGAGGTCATCCGGCTGGCGGCCGATGCGGGCGAGCCAGGCGGCAACGGTTTCGGTGTGGCGTATTTCGCCGCCATGACTGGCGCAGGCCATGGCCAGTTCGGCCTGACTCAGGGAAAAGGCATCGGCCGCACCGGTCTCGACCAACGGCAGGGCCTGCAGGGCCTTGTTGGACGAGCGCGGGAAAATCGCCTGCGCCACATCGCCCCAGGCCGCCACGGTCTTGCCGTCCGCATCGACCACCGCGGCAATCACCGGATGGCGGCTTTCCACTTGCGAACCGCGCCTGACCTCGACGATAAAGGGCCGCGTGCCGGGAGCCGGCAGGGGGCCGAAGGGATTGCCCATGGCTGTACTCCTGAATTGTCTCCGGGCGCTTATACACGCAAGGCCCATACAGTCAAAGAACGGGCAAGCAGAGAACGGGGTTGCCGATGCGCGGCTTTTTCGGGATCGGCGTCGAACGCCTCAGCAAGCCGATGAATGCGGGCAACCTGTTCCGCACGGCGCACGCCTTCGGCGCCAGTTTCGTCTTCACCATCGGGGCGACCTATTCGGTGACGGCGGCACGTTCGGACACCAGCAAGACGCCTGAGAATCTGCCCTGGTATGCCTACGACAGCGTGGCCCAGCTCAGCCTGCCGCAGAATTGCCAACTCGTCGGCATCGAATTGCTGGATGAGGCAGTGGAACTGCCGCGCTTCCGCCATCCATTGCGCGCCGCCTACGTGCTGGGCCCCGAGATGGGCTCGCTGAGCCCCGAACTGGTTGCCCGCTGCGATCATGTGATCAAGATTCCAACCAGCTTCTGCGTCAATGTCGGCGTGGCCGGCGCCATCGTGATGTACGACCGGCTGATCACCCTTGGGAAATTCGGCGAGCGGCCGCTCTCCCCCCTGGCCAGGGACAAGGCCGGGATCGGGGCCGGGATCGGGGCCGGGATCGAGGGCGGAGCCAATCCGGGCGGCCGGCACCCCAAGAGGACCACCCAGCCTCGCGACTGAGGGCCGGCCGGACCGGTCGCGGCAATCTCCGGTTAAGCAGCAGGGTGTTGTGCCCGATTTCTAATAGAATCAAGGCTCTGCTCATTCCCTTTTAACCCTCTGCCTGCCATAGTAGGCCGTAATTGGCTCGTAACAGAAGGCCAGGGGTGAAAGCAGGCACGCGGCCATGAATGTAAGCGCACCGACGGGCATTACCGAAGCCACCGGCGGCGTCGTCCTGTGCCAGGATGCGCACGCGCTGTCGGAACGGCGTGCACGCGCCATGATCGGCCGCGTCTGCCGCGACTATCTGGACGAAAACATCCTGATTCCGATCGAGCTGCTGCATCACAGCGGCCATGCCAAGCTGCTCAACGGCGCCGAGAACCTCTGCGCCGCGCTGGTGCAGAAGGCCGCCGTCGCCCAGGCCCAGGCCACCAATTCGCCGGTTCGCGACAAGGTCAAGAAGCTGTATGCCATCACCACGGCAGCCATCACGCAGGTGGAGACCTTCGAGAAGCGCCTGCCGTCCACCCCGCTGACCCACCGCCTGCTGGCCCAGCTGATCGCCTCTGACCCGCTTTACGGCACCCGCATCGCCTACTCCGCCCTGGCGCATCACCTGGAATTCTCCAAGAACTGGACGGAAAAGGCCGACCGCTGCCTGGCGCTGTTCGACACCGGCATCGACCAGGGCGCCATCGGCATCCTCGATGAGGCCCTGGCGGAAATCCTGCAGGCCAAATCGTCGGTCCCCGAACTGCTCGGCAAATTCCGCGATGCCCGCCTGCGCATCATCCAGCTTATGGCCATCCTCGACAAACGCTATGCGATCGACGATGCGGCCTACGACACCGAGTTTGCCCAACGCCTGCATGCCGTGGTGGCCAAGCACAGCATGCCTGCCCTGCGGGACGCGGTGATCCAGTTGCTGCGGCGGCTGCTGATTTCATCGGTGCCGCTGCTGTCCGAGGAACCGGCAGAGGAGTTCCCCGCCACGCGCGAGGTCTATGCGCTGCTCACCAAGGACCGCGATTTCGCCCTGGAACTCGGGGCCGCGGATCTGTTCGAGAAGCGCATGGTGCGCCTGGTGACGGCCGAGAAGCTGAACAAGCTGGTACCGGGCTATTACTCCGCTCCCAAGCTGATGACCGCGCTCAAGCTGTTCGAGGAAGTGATCGGTGACGGGCCGAAGGAAATCCTGCTCAAATACATCGCCTATCTCTACGAGCACCGCGATCTGGAGAAGGAATTCGTCGATCCCGCCTACACCACAGAGGAAAAGGTCGAAATCGCCAACGAGCTGCGCAAGCTGACGATCAGTACGGGGCTTTCCGATCACCGCCGCGAGCAGTTCCTCGGCATTCTCGACCCGCTGATCCAGCGCCTGTCAAAGGGCGACCAGCGACGCTCGACCCGCAACCAGTGCGGCCCCGAGGATCATGTGGTTCTGGAAGGCGCTCGCATTCCGCTGAAGAACTGGAGCGCCATCGGCCTGCTGTTCGGCCCGATCAGCGGCACCTTCCTGGAAGGAGAGCTGCTTAAACTGACGGTGAAGATCAAGAATCCGAAGCTGCAGATCACCTTCGATGCCGAGGGCGATGTGGTGCGCTACACCGACGAGGGCTTCGTGGCGATGAAATACCGCTGCCTCGATACCCAGGCGGCCAAGAAGGTGGCGCTGTATTTCGACCCGCTAGCCGGCGCGAAGGCCTGAGACGAGCGTGGCCGCACCGGGCGGCTTTACAGCGAACGGCCCAGATAATCGGCCACATTCTGCGGCAGGAAGCCCGCCTTGCGCACCGCTTCCTTCAGCCGGTCTTCCGCAACACCGAACCTGTTTGCCCAGTAGCGGACATCCTGCTCGGTGCTGACATTCACCCGGCGATACCGGGCCGCCAGCACTTCCCGCGCCCTGTCGCCAGCCCGCGCATTGCGATGCCCCTCCTGCGAGGGGGTCGCGGTGGTCGGCTGGCTCGCCGCCACCGGATCGCTGGCAGGGAAACTGTCGCGCAACCCGGCATCGAGGGCATCGTCCCGGCTGGATTTACGTTCCGGCATGGCATCCTCCTGTTTGCATTACAGTACGGAAACGCCGGGCCGGACCCCGGGTTCCTGCGCGGGGCAGAAGACCGCTGGCTTCGGGCCGCAACCAGAAAGCGCGATGCGGGAATGGCAACCCGGCATTCGCGCAGGCCGGCGATCGATCATCACCCCTTCTCAAGCACTGGCAGGAGGGTTAGCCTGTGGGGCAACTACAAATCAAAATTCGGGGGCCGTCATGCGCCGCTTCTTCGCCGGGCTGGCTGTGAGTGTCCTGGGGCTGGCGTTCGCACCCTGCTGGACCGTGGCAGTGGCACAGCAACAGCCGGCCGCCGCGCTAGCGGCGCCGCCGCGCAGCATCGCCGATATCGTCGCCATCCTGGACCAAGAAAAACCCGATCCGGCGCGCCGCGCCCGGCTTGTTGCAGCCGCCGAAGCCGCCGAGCCCCCGGGGCTTGATGCCCGCGAGCGCAGCCGCTTCCTCTATGGGCGCGCCCAGGCAGCCAACCAGGTCGGGCGCACCGAGGCGGCGCTCGCGGATACCGAGACGGCGATCAGGCTGGGCCAATCCGTGGGCGACGACGTCTATCGCATGCAGCAGCTATATGCCGGATTGCTGCGCATGACCGGCAAGCCGCAGGAGTCGCTTCGTTACTACATCGAGATTGCCGAGACCGAAAGCCGAGGGCGGCAGCGCGGCCGACTGTTCAGCATCTATCGCAGCATCGTGCAGGGCGCGACGGTAGGCGGCGATTTCGCCATGGCGCAGCGCTACCTCGGCTATGCCGAGCAGCAGTTGCGCGAAATCACCAACAATGTACGAAGCCAGAACGTATTCATGTTCGTTTCGTCGTGGCAGGCCGATATCGACACTGCAAAGTCGATCCTGGCCACCAATCGCGGCCAGTATGCCGAGGCAGAAAGCCATCTGGTTTCCGCCCTCGCCAACAACCGGGAAGCCCTGAACCGTTCGAAACACTGGCCCGACCCTCCGGCGGCCGGCACCATAGAATCCGGCGGCGACATGCTTCTCTCCAACCTCGGCGAAACCAAGCTGGCGCAGGGCCGCATGACCGAGGCGGAAGTCGACATCCGCCAGGCCCTGCTCAGTGCGCTGCGACGCGAAGGCAAGTACACGTTCCGCACGGCGATCTATGTCAGCAGCCTGTCGAACGTGCTGCTTGAACAGGGCCGCCTGGCCGAGGCGGAAAAGATGGCGCGCACTGCGGCCGACATCTATCGCGAGATCGGCTATGACGAGAATGCGCCGGCTGCGCTGGCCACGATGCGCGCCGTAGCCAATACGCTGGTGCTGCAGCGCCGCTGGCAGGAAGCCGCCGAGCTGTATCAGCGCATGATGGCCGCGACCGCCGACTGGAGCGATGCCCGCGCCAGGGCGGTCCGCCGCAACCCGGCCCGCATCCTGACCATGGCGCGCACGGGGCAGGGCAGCGCGGCGGCCGAGGTCGCCGCGCAGACGGTGCAATACAAGTCCGAGCGCATGGGCGACAAGCATTTCGAGGTGGCGATGGATCGCGGCCTGCACGGCATCGCGCTGGCCGCAGCCGGCCGCGACCCCGAAGCGATGGCCGCCTTCCGCGATGCCGTGCCGATCCTGCTGTCGGCCTCGCGGCAGGCCGAAACCGAGGAATCCGGATTGGCCACGCGCGATTTCTTCGTGCAGACCATCATCGAGGACTACATCGTGCTGCTGGCGCGCGTGCAGGGTAAGCCGGCCGGCGCCGGAATCGACGCGGGCAGCGAGAGCTTCCGCCTGGCCGATGCGGCGCGCGGCCGTAACGTGCAGCGCGCCCTGGCGGCCTCGGCGGCGCGCGCCTCGGTGCGCGACCCCAAGCTGGCCGAGCTGGTGCGTCAGGAACAGGACCAGCAGAAACAGATCGCGGCCCAGTTCGGGCTGCTGTCGAACCTGCTGGCCCTGCCGCCGGAACAGCGCGACGACAAGACGATCCAGGTCATGCGCAAGGATGTCGATGCCCTGCGCGACAGCCGTGCCCGGACGCGCCAGCAGATCGAGAAGCAGTTTCCAGATTATGCCAGCCTGATCGACCCCCGTCCGCCGGCGGTAGACGAAATTCGCGCCACGCTGCGCGAGGGCGAGGCGCTGGTGTCGTTCTATCTGGCACAGGAAAACAGTTTCGTGTGGGTTGTGCCAAAGCAGGGCGCCGTCGCCTTCGCGACCGCGCCGCTGGGCGCGAAGGCCATCGAGGCCAAGGTGCAGAAACTGCGCCTCGCGCTGGAACCGCAGGCGGAAACCCTGGGCGATATCCCGCCCTTCGATCTCGCGCTTGCGCATGAACTCTACGCGGCCCTGCTGCAGCCGGTGGAGGCCGGCTGGAAACCGGCGAAAAGCCTGTTCGTCGTCACCAACGGCGCGCTCGGCCTGCTGCCGCTGGCCTTGCTGCCAACCGCGCCCGCGCAAGCCGACGCCAAGGCCGCTCCGCTGTTCAGCGGCTACAAGTCCGTGCCCTGGCTGGCGCGCAGCCATGCCGTGACGCAACTGCCCTCCACCGCGGCGCTGAAAACCTTGCGCGGCCTGCCGGCGGGCGCGACGAAGCGCGAGCCGCTGATCGGCTTCGGCGATCCCTACTTCAGCGCCGAACAGGCCGCCGAGGCCGCCACCGAGGCTCCGCTGCAGATCGCCTCGAGCGATCCGGTTGCGGTGCGCGGCGCCAAGCTGAAGCGCCGCAACGCGCCGCAGACCACGGGCGTCGACAGTGCCGAACTGGGATTGCTGCCGCGACTGCCCGACACGGCCGACGAACTGCGCTCGGTGGCGCTCGCCATGCAGAGCGATCCGGCCAAGGCGCTGTTCCTGGGCAAGCAGGCCAATGAACGTACCGTTCGCCAGACGCGGCTGGACAATTATCGCGTGGTGGCATTCGCCACCCATGGCCTGATCCCGGGCGATCTGAACGGGCTGACCCAGCCGGCGCTGGCGCTGACCGCACCTCAGGTGGCCGATGTGGACGGCGACGGCCTGCTCACCATGGACGAGATCCTGGGGCTGAAGCTGGATGCCGACTGGGTGGTGCTGTCGGCCTGCAACACCGGCACCGGCGCGGGCGCGGGCGCGGAAGCGGCCTCGGGGCTTGGTCGGGCCTTCTTCTATGCCGGTACCCGCGCCCTGCTGCTTACCAACTGGTCGGTGCATTCGGCCTCGGCGCGCGATCTGGTGACCGACCTGTTCCGCCGTCAGTCCGCCGATGCGCGGCTGGGTCGCGCCGAGGCATTGCGCCAAGCGATGGTCGCGCTGCTGGACGGGCCGGGCTATCAGGAGGGCGGCCAGACGCTGTTCAGCTATGCCCACCCGATCTTCTGGGCGCCCTACAGCCTGATGGGCGACGGCGGCTAGACGGTCACTTCTCGGTCAGCGCGCGGGGCGCGATGCCCGCGCCCGGATCGCGGTCAAGGCGCGCGATCCAGCGCTGCGCGGCGGCATCGTCGGGCAAGCCGCGCAGGATCGCCTGCGCGCCATTGGCATCGCCGGCCGCCAAGGCCTTCATGGCGGCATCATAGGCAGTGAGAATCTGGTTCTGCCATGCCGTGGCCCGCCCCTTGCGCGCCAGCGGTTCGAAGATCTGCACGGCGGCCAAGCGGCCCACCACCTGCACGCTGTCGATGCGCCGCGCCAGCACGGCATCGCCTGCGGCATTCATCGTCGCCTCGCTGGCCAGGATCGTGGTGCCGTATTGCTTGTTGGCGCCTTCCAGTCGGGCCGCCAGGTTTACCGCATCGCCCATCGCGGTGTAGTTGAAGCGGCGCGGCGAACCGATATTGCCGATCAGGGCGCGACCGGTATTCAGTCCGATGCGGGTATGCAGCACGCGGCCCTTCACGGCGAAGCGCTCGGGCTCGCGCAGCAAGGCGTCGCGCATGTGCAGGGCCGCGCGCAGGGCATGGGCGGCATGCTTGGCGTCGTTCAGCGGCGCGCCAAAAACCGCCACGATGGCATCGCCTATATACTTGTCGACGAAACCGCCATGGCCCTCGATGATTGCCGTCATCGTCGAGAAATAGCCGTTCAGGGCCTGTACCAGCTCGGCCGGCGAACAGCTTTCGGCAATCGACGTGAAACCGGCGATGTCGCTGAACAGGATGGTGACCTCCCGTTCCTCGCCGCCCAGGCTGGGCAGGCGGCCGCTGGCCACCATGCGGTCGACCATGGTGGAGGGCAGATAGAGCGAGAACAGGCGGGCGATCAGCCGCTTGTCGCGATCGGCCACCGTGAAGCGGTAGGCGATGGCGGCCCCCAGCACCAGCAGCAGCGCAGCAGCAACGTTCAGCCAGGGCATGACCATGTCATGGCGCAGCAGCAGCGCGGCAATGAACGGCAACGACACGCCCCCGCCCAATGCCGCCGCCAGACCCGGCAGCAGCGGCAGGAGAAAGACTGCCAGCCCGCCCGCCAGGGCCGCCAGCAATGCCGCGATGAAAAGCGCGGCGGAAGACCATTCGCGCAGCTCGCTGCCATCCAGCAGGTTGTTGATCGCGGCGGCATGGATGAACACGCCGGGCAGGCTGTCGCGCGCGAAGGGCGCGGGCTGCGGGCGCGGCAGGATGCAGGGCGGCGGCGGATTCGCGCCGTCGCGCGCGGTCACCAGCCGCTTGGACGTGAGGCGGCGGTCTTCGACATCCAGCACCGTGCCAATCAACACGACGCGGCCGGCGAAATGCCGGCGAAAATATTCCGTGTTGCCGGCCGCGGCGCAGGCCTGCAGATCGGCCAGCGAGTAGCTGGGCACATCGCCTGGCCCGGTATTGAATCCAATCAGGATGTTGCCATGGGCATCGGCGGCAATCCGGCGCGCTCCCAGCGCATAGCCGCCGGTATCGCGCACCAGGGGGGTGCCGGCGCGGCGCTGTGCCAGTTCGGCGGCGATGCCCGGCTCGCGCCCACCATCGGCGGTGGCGAAATCGAGCGGCACGCGGCGGATGATGCCGTCGGGGTCCTCGAACACGTTCAGCGCGCGGATATTGCCGCCGCCGCCCACGGCGACCTGCTGCGCCTGATGCGGCAGGATCGGCTGGTGCGAATGCTGCACCTTGCCCAGTACCAGCTTGCCGGCGCGAGCGGCATTGCGCATGGCGACCAGGAAATCGCGCTCAAACCCACGCTGGAAGGCATCCAGCGTGGTGGGGTAGACCACGTCGAAGCCGATCACAGCCGCCTCTGCGGCCACGGCGCTCAGCACCGGCGCCAGCAGCGGCGGCCAGGCGGCCTGCGGCATGTCGCTGAAGGGTGGCGTGCGATAGGTGGCTTCGTCGATCGCCACCACCACGGCATGGCTGCGCTCCGGCTCTGCCTGCGGCCCGAACAGCAGGTGGCGCAACGGATAGGCGAGATCGAGGGACGGGCCGCGCAGCCACATCCCCGCAGGGCTGGCCAGCAGGGCTGCCGCCCCCAGCGCCGCCGCGGCGATGACGGCCAGATCGCGCAGGCGCTGGCGGCTCATGCCGGGATCAGAAGCGGACGAGGCGCAGCAGCAGCGGCCCGCCGCCATCCGCGGCGCCGGGATCGATGCGGAATATGGTGGTCTTGCCGTGCAGAACGGCACGATAGATGCCGCCGGCATAAAGCGGCTTACCGGCCTTGGCCAGATCGAACAGCTTGCCGCCGGCCTTGTAGACCAGCACGGTTTCGGGCTGATCCAGCCGCTCGATGGTGAGTTCGCCCGGCTGCTCGACGGCAAAAACCGGGGCCGTGTAGAGCAGCGTCACGCTGGGCTCGGGCACATTGGCCGGCGTCTTGCCGGTGCCGGGGCCGCGGCGGAACACCATGGCGCCGCTCTTGCCGGCCTGGCTGCCGCCGAGCGCCAGGTTGGCGGCGCATTTGAGTTGTTCCTGCTGGATCTTGCCGCCGCTGACGGCCGACGATTGTGCGCCGATGGTGACAGTGCCGCCGGTGATGGTCTCGCGCAGGCAGGACTGCATATAGCCCAGCGTGATCCGGCCGTTGGCAGGCAGCGTGATGACGCGGCCAGGTTCAAGGAAATCGAATACCTCGATGCCGGCCACCGGCGCCGATAGGTCCTCGACCACGGCGGCGGCCTTCTGCTGGGCCAGCGCCGGACCAGCCATGATCAGACCGCCGATGAGCGCGACCAGTACAAGACGAATTCCCATAGCATCCCCCTGCCCCGCCTGGCGCCAGTATACCGCCAACCGGGCGGGGGACGGCAATACGGCCGCTTGCCGGCAAAAAAGAAAACCCCGGCGGATCGCTCCGCCGGGGTTCCATCTTCGGTAGAGATACGCGCCTTACTGGGCGGCGTCTTCGTCCTTCTTCTTGCGCATGGCGGCACCCAGGATGTCGCCGAGCGAGGCGCCCGAGTCGGTGGAGCCGTACTGCTCCATCGCCTTGCGGTCCTCTTCCATTTCCAGCGCCTTGACCGACAGGGTCAGCTTGCGGGCCTTGCCGTCGATGGTGACGATCTTGGCATCCAGCTTGTCGCCGACCGAGAAGCGGTCTGGACGCTGCTCGTCGCGGTCGCGGCTCAGTTCGGCCTTGCGGATATAGCCCTGCACGCCGTCGCCGACGGTGACGGTGATACCGCGCGGATCAACGGCCGCCACGGTGCAGGTGACCACGCCGCCCTTCTTCAGGTCGCCAAGCGACTGGAAGGGATCGTTGCCAAGCTGCTTGATGCCGAGCGAGATGCGCTCCTTCTCGACGTCGATGTCGAGAACCTGCGCCTTCACCACCTGGCTCTTCTGGTATTCGCCGATGACCTGCTCGCCCGGCTTGTTCCAGTCGAGATCCGACAGGTGCACCATGCCGTCGACACCGCCATCGAGACCGATGAACAGGCCGAATTCGGTGATGTTCTTGATCTCGCCCTCGATGGTCGAACCGACCGGATGCTTCTCGGCGAAGGCATCCCACGGATTCGACATGCACTGCTTCAGGCCCAGGCTGATGCGGCGCTTGGCCGGATCGACCTCGAGCACCATCACTTCGACTTCCTGCGAGGTCGAGACGATCTTGCCCGGATGGACGTTCTTCTTGGTCCAGCTCATCTCGGAGACGTGCACCAGACCCTCGACGCCCGGCTCCAGCTCCACGAAGGCGCCGTAGTCGGTGATGTTGGTGACGCGGCCCATGAAGCGCGCGGTGACCGGGTACTTGGACTTCACGCCCTCCCACGGATCGGCCTCGAGCTGCTTCATGCCGAGGCTGATGCGCTGGGTTTCCGGGTTCACGCGGATGACCTGCACCTTCACGGTCTGGCCGATGGAGAGAACCTCCGAGGGATGGTTCACGCGGCGCCAGGCGATATCGGTGACGTGCAGCAGGCCGTCGACGCCGCCCAGGTCAACGAACGCACCGTAATCGGTGATGTTCTTGACCACGCCGTCGAGGATCTGGCCTTCCTTGAGGTTGGAGACCAGCTCGCTGCGGGCTTCGGCGCGGCTTTCCTCCAGCACGGCGCGGCGCGACACGACGATGTTGCCGCGGCGGCGATCCATCTTGAGGATCTGGAACGGGGTGGGCTGGCCCATGAGCGGGCCGATATCGCGCACCGGGCGCACATCGACCTGGCTGCCCGGCAGGAAGGCGACGGCACCCGACAGGTCGACGGTGAAACCGCCCTTGACCTTGCCGAAGATCACGCCTTCGACGCGCTGGTTGGCGTTGAAGCTCTGCTCCAGCTTCTCCCAGGCTTCTTCGCGGCGGGCCTTGTCGCGGCTGATCACCGCTTCGCCCATGGCATTCTCGATCCGGTCGAGGAACACCTCGACCACGTCGCCGATCTTGATCTCGGCGGAACGGCCCGGACCGGCAAATTCCTTCAGAGGGACGCGGCCCTCGCACTTCAGGCCCACATCGATGAGGGCGAAATCGTTTTCGACGCCGACAACGATGCCCTTGACCACCGAGCCTTCCATCGCAGACGAGCTGGTGAAGGACTCTTCGAGCAGGGTCGCAAAATTCTCGTTATCCGCGGAATAGGTTTCCGCAGCCTGAGCTGCACTACGCTTAGCCATATTTTCTCCTAGACGCCCCTGTATGTTGGGCCTGCCGGGGTGCTGATCAAAAAGGCACCGCCGCGGGGCAAGCAGGCATCCGGCGCCGACGCAAGCGAACCGGGTGGGTTGAGTGGGCCGCCTGAAGCGGGCGTCAGCGCTTCAGGATTGCCGCGACGGCCTCGGCAGCCGCAGCAACGGCGGCTTCTATAGCCAAATCCGAGGTGTCCAGCAAGTGGGCATCGGCGGCGGGCTTGAGTGGCGCGGCGGCACGGGCCTGATCCTGGGCGTCGCGCTGGCGCAGATCGGCCAGCACCCGCTCAAAACTGACATTTTCGCCCTTATCCACCAATTCCCTGTAGCGCCGCTCGGCCCGCACCTCGTCGCGGGCGGTGACGAACAGCTTCACGGGGGCATCCGGGCAGACCACGGTGCCGATATCGCGGCCATCCAGTACGGCGCCGGCCTTACCATGGGGCGGCTGGTGGGCGAAACGGCGCTGGAATTCCAGCAGGGCGGCACGCACACCGGGGATGGCCGCCACCTTCGAGGCCGCCAGCCCGACCACCTCGCTGCGCAGTTCCGGGGCGGCGCGATCCGATTCATCCAGCGATTCCGCAGCCTTGGTGGCAATCACCGGATCGGCCGGATCGCCGCCCTGGCGCAGCACTTTCGCCCCCACGGCGCGATAGAGGGCACCGGTATCGAGATAAGCGTAGCCGAACCGCTCGGCCAGCCGGCGCGCCAGGGTGCCCTTGCCGGCGGCAACCGGGCCATCCACGGCAATGACGACCGATTTCAAGGAACCCGGGTTGCGCGGCGTTTTTTCAGGCATGTTCATGCCTCTTGGTAAACTGCCCGCGCCGCGTGAAACAAGGGTCGCCCGGACAATTCTGGCAGCCGTCGGCTGCGCGTTCAGAACAACAAGGCAACAGGAAATCGGGCTATTCCCAGCGCTTCAGGATGGCCGCCAGCGTGCCGTCGCGCCGCATGGCGGCCAGCGCCCCGGCCAGCCGTTCGGCGCGATCGGGCCTGGTTCTCGGCACGGCGATGTAGCGCGGCACCTCAGCCAGCGGCGGAGCGAGCACATGCAGCCGCACGCCCTCGCGCCGGGCGAAGAATGTAAGCGTCTCGCGGTCGCCGACGATCAGATCGACGCGACGCGCGGCGAGCATGCGCACGAGCTGGCTGTTATCGCCGGCGGCGGCCTCCTTCGTCAGGCCGAGGGCGGTGTCGAACGCCTCGCCATAGGTGTAGCCACGGATCGTGCCGATGCGATAACCGCGCAGGTCGGACAATTCGTTCCAGCGCAGGTCGCTGTCTGGCCGTCCCGCGAAGACGGTCTGACCCGTACGAAAAGGCCCGACCATGAAATATTTCTCGAAGCGGTCGGGCCGACCGACGAACTGGAAGGCGGCATCCACCTCGCCGCGTTCAAGCAGATCCTGCACCCGCACCCAGGGCTGGGGATCGATCTGGGGCACGGCGCCGGCGCGCCGCACCAGCGCATCGATGATCTCGGCATCCAGGCCGGCCACGCGTCCCTGTTCGATGAAATTGTAGGGCGGGAAATTCTCATCGCAGGCAATGCGCCAAACCTGCGCTGCCGCCGGGCTGGCCAGAAGCAGCGCGATCAGAATCAGCACAAGCCTGCGCATCGAGACATCGCGTTCCGCGTGATGGAGACGACACTTCACCCGGTTGCGGTGCAGCATGCAAGTAAATCCTGCACGCGACGAAATGTTTTCAAGCCGATACGGAGCGCTTCTCATTTGCCAGCGTATCGGTGTCCGGCTACGCCTGTGCCCATGGAGTGGGCATGGATACCGATCACGATCTGGGCCGCTTTCTGCCAGACCATCCGCACCGGCCTGCAGAAGCAGCTGAAAGGCCGCCTGAGCACCAATGGGGCCAGCTTCACCCGTTTCGCCTACGGCCTGCCGCTGGCTGCCGCCTATCTGGGCGCCACTATCTGGGCCACCGGCAAGGCCATGCCGGCAGGCCATGCCGAATTCTATCTATGGACCACGCTTGGCGCCGTGGCGCAGATCCTGGCCACCAACCTGCTGATCCTGGCGCTGACCATGCGCAATTTCGTGGTGGCTACCGCCTATTCCAAGACCGAGGCCCTGCAGGCGGCCGCCTTCGGCATGCTGATTCTGGCCGAGCCGGTATCTCCGGGCGGCGTGGCCGCCATCGTGATCGGTACGCTGGGCGTGCTGCTGATCTCGCTGAAGGGCAGCGACAACCCGACAAGGGCCTTCCTGCTGGGCTGGACCGAACGTTCGGCGCTGATCGGCATCGGCTCGGGCGCGCTATTCGCTGTCTCGGCCATCGGCTTCCGCGCCGCCTCGCTGTCGCTGGGCGAAGACTTCCTGCCGCTGGCCGCGGCAACAACCCTGGTGCATGCCATCCTGCTGCAGATCGCATTGATGATGGGCTACCTCGCCTGGCGCGAGCCGGGCGAACTGCGCCGCGTGGCGCAGGCCTGGCGGCCGGGCCTGATCGTAGGCATGGCCTCGGCTGCCGGCTCGGCCGGATGGTTCACCGCCATGGCCCTGCAGGTGGCGGCCTATGTGCGCATGCTGGGCATGACCGAAATGGTCTTCACCTTCCTGATGTCGTATCTGGTGTTCCGCGAACGGCCGACGCGCAGCGAGATCCTTGGCGTGATCGTCCTGCTGGCAGGCATCCTGCTCGGCCTCGCCGTGCGGAAATGAAAACGGGCGGCAGGTTGCCCCGCCGCCCGTTGACCGGATTCAAGACTGGCGTCGTTACGCCACGATGAACTTGATCAGGAAGACCAGGGAAACGACCGCCATCACCGGATGGACGTCCTTGACGCGGCCGGTGCAGGCCTTCAGCACGACATAGGTGATGAAACCCAGACCGATGCCGGTGGCGATCGAGAAGGTGAAGGGCATCATCACCGCGGTAACCACGCCCGGCAGATATTCGGTGATGTCCTCCCAGTCGATGCGGGCGAGGCTGCTGGCCATCACGCAGGCCACGAAGATCAGGGCCGGCGCGGTGGCATAGACGGGGATCGAGCCGGCGAGCGGCGCGAAAAACAAGGCCAGCAGGAACAGGATCGCCACCACCACGGCGGTGAGCCCGGTGCGGCCGCCGACGCGAATGCCGGCCGCCGACTCGATATAGCTGGTGGTGGTGGAGGTGCCGAGCGCCGCGCCGGCGATGGTTGCCGTGGAATCGGCGACCAGCGCACGGCCCAGACGCTTGAGCTTGCCCTCCGAGTCCATCAGGCCGGCGCGCGGCGCGACCGCCACCAGCGTGCCGGCGGTGTCGAACAGGTCGACCATCAGGAAGGCGAAGACGATGGTGAGCAGGCCGAGCGACAGCGCGCCACCAACATCCATCTGCAGGAAGGTGGGAGCAAGACTGGGCGGCGCCGAGACGATGCCGCCGAAGGGCGACAGGCCCAGCGCGATGCCAAGCACGGTGACGCCCAGGATCGAGATCATGATCGCACCCGGCACCTTGCGGTAATCGAGAACGGCGATGATGAAGAACCCGAGGATCGCCATGCCGACCGCCGGGCTCATCAGCTTGCCCAGCCCGACCAGGGTGGCGGCGTGATCGACGACGATGCCGGCGTTCTTCAGGCCGATCAGCCCGAGGAAGAGGCCGATGCCGGCGCCGATGGCATATTTCTGCGACATCGGGATCGAGTTGATGATCTTTTCGCGCACCGGCAGCAGGGACAGGATCAGGAACAGGATGCCCGACACGAAGACCGCGCCGAGCGCGACCTGCCAGGTATGGCCCATGCCCAGCACCACGCCATAGGTGAAATAGGCGTTCAGCCCCATGCCGGGAGCCAGCGCGACCGGATAATTCGCGTACAGGCCCATGATCGCTGTGCCGATCGCCGCCGCCAGGCAGGTGGCGACAAAGGCCGCACCCTTGTCTATGCCGGCATCGCCCAGGATCGCCGGATTGACGAAGATGATATAGGCCATGGTAAGGAAGGTGGTGACGCCGGCCAGCACCTCGGTGCGGACGGTGGTGCCGTTTTCGGCAAGCTTGAAATACCGATCAAGCATTTGTGTGATCCCCCTCGTCGTCGCCCGGCCGCCCATGCCCCCCGGCATGCCGTTGCGGTCGAGTCGCTGCATTCGACTTTAGTATGAAACTTTCTTCCGGCCTACCCGTTCGTTAACAACAGACCGACCGATGACCCTTCCCCAGATCGAAATACTGGCCCTGCTTGCGGTGACCCTGGCGCTGTTCGTCTGGGGGCGCTGGCGGCACGACGTGGTGGCGCTGGCCGTGCTGTTCATCGCGGTGGCCGTCGGCCTGGTGAAACCGGAATCGGCCTTCGCCGGTTTTGGCCACCCGGCCGTGATCACGGTGGCATCCGCGCTGGTGATCAGCCGGGCCATTGCCGGCACCGGCGTGCTGGATGCCGCCGCCACCTGGCTGGCTGGCAGGGCGCGGAATCCGACCCTGCTGCTGCTCCTGCTTTGCCTGCCGGCGGCCTTCGCCTCGGCGGTGATGAACAACGTGGCGGCGCTGGCGCTGATCATGCCGGCCGCGATCGCCGCCTGCCAGGCCGCCGGGCGCTCGCCCAGCCTGGCGCTGATGCCGCTGTCCTATGCCACCGTGCTGGGCGGCGTGATCACGCTGATCGGCACGCCGCCGAACGTGATCGTCTCTGGCGTGCGCGCCGACAAGCTGGGGGAAGGTTTCGGCCTGCTGGATTTCGCGCCCATCGGCATTCCCGTCACCCTGGCCGGCGTGGCTTTCATCGCGCTGGTCGGCTGGCGCATCGTGCCGCAGCGCGTGGCGGCCGGCCGCGACGATCATGGCGGCGTGCAGGAATACCTGCTGGAAGCCACGGTGGAGAAGGATTCCACCCTGATCGGCAAGCTGCTCGGCGACGTGTTCGGCATGGTGGAAGAATACGATGCCGCCCTGCTCGGCCTGAAGCGCGGGAGCGTGCAGATACCCGGCGCCGCGCAATGGACGCCGGTACGCGAAGGCGATGCATTGCTGATCGAGGCCGCACCCGAGAAAGCCGGTGCGATGCTGAAGCCATTGGGCCTGGCGCTGGTCAAGCCCGGCAAGGATGTACAGCCCGAAAACAAAGCCAGCGACCTGCATATCGCAGAGGCGGTGGTGCGGCCTTATGGCAGCATCATCGACCTGACGCCCGCCGAGTTGCGTCTGCGCCAGCGCCATGCCGTGAACCTGCTGGGGGTGGCGCGCGAGGGCAGCAGCCGGTTCGGCGGACTGAAGGACTGGCGTTTCCATGCCGGCGACGTGCTGCTGCTGCAGGGCGAGGCCGACCGCGTGAACGAGGCCATCGGCGCGCTGGGCCTGCTGCCGCTGGCGCAGCGCGACCTGCCCCTGCGCCGGCCGGGCAATCTGTTGCTGACGCTCGGCATTCCTCTGGCCGGTCTGCTGGCGCTGATCCTCGAACTGGCGCCGGCCGCAATCTGCCTCGGCGCCGCGGCAACCCTGCTGCTGGTCACCAGGCGCCTGAACCTGCGCGAGGCCTATCAGTCGGTGGATGCGTCGGTGCTGGTGATGCTGGCGGCCCTGATGCCGGTGGGCGATGCCTTCGACAGCACCGGCACGACCGGCCTGCTGGCGAAGCTGCTGGTCGATCTGTCGGGCGAGATCGCACCGATCTGGCTGCTCGGCCTGACGTTGCTGCTGACCATGTGGGTATCCGACATGGTCAACAATGCCGCCACCGCCCTGCTGATGGCGCCGCTGAGCATCGACATCGCCAGACAGATCGACGTGAATCCCGACGCCTTCCTGATGGCGGTGGTGGTCGGCGCGTCCTGCGCCTTCCTTTCCCCCATCGGGCACCAGAACAACCTGCTGGTGATGGGGCCGGGCGGCTATCGGTTCGGCGATTACTGGCGGCTCGGTCTGCCGCTGCAGGTGGTGGTGTTCGTCACCAGCATGCTGGTGCTGCCGATCTTCTGGCCGCTCTAAATATACTGCTCGACCCAGCGTGTGAGCTGCGGCAGCGGCATGGCGCCGGCGATGCGCGCGATCTCGCGCCCGCCGCGAAACAGCGCCAGCGTGGGGATCGAGCGGATGTTGTAACGTGCCGCCAAGCCCTGCTCGGCTTCGGTATCCAGCTTGCCCACACGCAGGCGCGGCTCGAAGGCGGCGGCGGCCTCGTCGATCACCGGCGCCATCATGCGGCAGGGCCCGCACCAGGCCGCCCAGAAATCCACCAGCAGCGGCAGGTCGGCCGAACCGGCATGGCGCTCGAAATTCGCCGCGGTGAGCGCGAGCGGCCGGCCGGCAAACAGCGGCTGGCTACATTTGCCGCATTTGCCATGGTCGGTCAGGCGCTCTGCCGCCAACCGATTGACGGTATTGCAGTGCGGACAGGGAATAAGGACCTGATTCGACATACGGAAATCCTCGGCTGGGGACCCGGCGCGCCGCCGGCGGCTTTTCCTGTATGTGTTAGCAGATCCTAAAATAACAAGAGGTGCGGCATCGTGGGCCAAATCATCCCTATCGCTGGCACCGGGCTTGTGGAATCCTCTCTGCCAGAGGGTTGAGTGCCGCGTTCCCGAGGACCGGCAGCAGAACCGGTCCCATCACAGTCGCAGCCGCCAGACTTGGCGCGTCATCGCACGCCGCCAGTCAATTCGGAGCCAGACAGGGAGACCGTCATGCCGAATGCATCCTCCTCTTCCCATCCCAGGGTCGCCGCCCCCAGAGTCGCCGCATTGGTCGGTCCATATACGGCCGGCAAGACCACCCTGCTGGAAGCCCTGCTGTTCGCCGCCGGCGCGATCCAGCGCAAGGGCTCGGTGGCGGCCGGCACCAGCGTGGGCGATGCTTCCGCCGAGGCGCGCAGCCGCCAGATGACGGTGGAGCCGAACCTGGCGCATTGCGAGTTCCTTGGCGAACCCTGGGTTCTGCTCGACTGCCCCGGTTCGGTGGAACTGGCGCAGGAAACCTTCAGCACGCTGATGGTGGCCGATATTGCCATCGTGGTGGTGGAGCCCGATCCGGCCCGCGCGGTGACGCTGGCGCCCTTGCTGAAATTCCTCGACGCCCGGCGCATTCCGCATCTGCTGTTCGTCAACAAACTGGACCGGACCAATACCCGCATGCGCGACCTGCTGGCGGCCCTGCAGCAGGTTTCCGGCCGGCCGCTGGTGCTGCGCGAGGTGCCGATCCGCGAGAATGACGCGATTACCGGCTATGTCGATCTGGTGTCGGAGCGCGCCTATCGCTATGGCGAGCACAAGCCTTCCGACCTGATCGAAATGCCGGCCGACATACGCCCGCGCGAAAACGAGGCGCGCCAGCAGTTGCTGGAAACGATCGCCGATTTCGACGATGCCCTGCTGGAGCAGTTGCTGGAGGACCGCGTCCCGGCGCCGAAGGACATTTACGCCCTGCTGCGCAAGGACGTCGCCAACGATCTGATCGTGCCGGTCTTCTTCGGTTCGGCCGAACGCGACAACGGCGTGCTGCGCCTGTGGAAGGCCTTGCGCCACGAGACACCCCATCATGACGCCACCGCCACGCGGCTGGACGTGAATTCCGATGGCGGGGCCTTGAGTGCGACCGTGTTCAAGACCCTGCATCAGAGCCATACCGGCAAGCTGAGCCTGGCACGCATCTGGCACGGCGGCATCGCCGAGAATGCCATGCTGGGCAGCAAGCGGCTGGGCGGGCTGTACCGCGTGATGGGCAATCATGTCGAAAAGACCGCGCAGGCGCAGGCCGGCGACATCGTGGGGCTGGGCAAGCTGGACGACATCGCGACGGGCCAGACCCTGAATGCCGAAGGCCAAGGCCGCGCCATCGTCGATTGGCCGGAACCGGCGCAGCCGGTCCACGCCATCGCGCTCCATACCAGCGAGCGCAAGGACGAGGTGAAACTGACCGCCGCGCTGGCCAGGCTGCGGGAGGAGGATCCCAGCCTGGTGATCGAACAGACGGCGGGACAGCTGCTGCTGAGAGGCCAGGGCGAAATCCACCTGAAACTCAGCCTCGACAAGCTGCGGCAGCGTTTCAATGTCGGCGTACATGGCAGCGCGCCGCTCACCGCCTACAAGGAGACGATCCGCCACGGCTCGCACCAGCATGCCCGCTTCAAGCGGCAATCCGGTGGCCATGGCCAGTTCGCCGACATCAAGGTGGAGATCGCGCCGCAGCCGCGCGGCGCCGGCTATGCTTTCGTCAACCGCATTGTCGGCGGGGCGATACCGAAGAACTTTATCCCCGCCGTGGATGACGGCATCCGGGAAGCGCTGCAGCGCGGGCCGCTCGGTTTTCCCGTGGTGGATGTTGCGGTGACGCTGACCGATGGACAATACCATTCGGTGGATTCCTCCGATCAGGCCTTCCGCACCGCCGGTGGGTTGGCGATGGCCGAAGGCCTGCCGAAATGCGCTCCCGTGCTGCTGGAACCGATTCAGTCGGTCACCTTTACCGTGCCGAACGAATACACGGCGAAGGTGCATGCCATCGTGTCATCGCGGCGCGGGCAGATCCTTGGCATCACGGCGCGCGAGGACTGGCCGGGCTGGGACCAGATCGACTGCTACATGCCCGAAGCCGAGATGCACGATCTGGCCGTCGAGCTGCGCTCGATGACGCTGGGCGTCGGCGGCTTCACCGCGCGCTTCGACCATCTGCAGGAACTGGCAGGCAAGCTGGCCGACCGCGTGGTGGAGGATCGCCGCCGGGCGCTGGCGGCCTAGCCACCTAGCGGCGCACGTCTCAGCCCACCGGCACCGTGGCCTTCACCGAAGGCCGCTCGAAGAAACGCGCCGCCCAGGCCGCGGTCTGCGGATATTTCTGCCGCCAGTTCATGTCGCCGAAACGAAAATCGAGATAGCCCAGCGCGCAGGCGATCGAAACGGTGCCGATATCGACGCGGTCGCCGAACGACGGCGCGAGCTTCTCGATCTCGGCCATGGCGCCAAGCACCTTCTTCATCTGGCCATCGGCCCAGTCGGACCAGCGCTTGTCTTCCGGCCGCAGGAAGCCTTCGTAGCGCACCAGCAGGGCGGCATCGAGCAGGCCGTCGCCCAGCGCCTGCTGGCGCAGCACGGCCCAGCGCGAGGCATCGGCCGGGAAAAATTTCTTCCCCGCATGCAACGTGTCGAGATATTCGCAGATCACGCGGCTGTCGAAGAGATGCAGGCCGTCATCAGCCACCAGCGTGGGCACCTTCGCGATCGGATTGGCTCTGGCCACATCCGGGTTCTGCGCTATCGGCGTGGTGGCGGCCGGAATACGCTCGATCTTCGCATCCAGTCCGGTCTCCAGCGCCATGATGACCACTTTGCGCACATAGGGCGAGGTGGGGGAATAATAGAGTTTCATGGGGTTTCCTCGTTGACGATGGCCAAAAGACTAGCGGCCGGGCGCCAACGGCGCCATGCGGACAATTGCGACATTGAGGGAAAAGAAAAAGAGCGCCGGCAGTGCCCGGGGAGTCCCGGCACGGCCGGCGCAAGTGTCCGTCTCGCCACCCGGCCGAGGGAGATCCAGGGCCGGGGATACTCGCAGCCCGATGCGCCTCCGCATCGGATGCCGACGAATACAAAGCAGGTTTCATGCCAGCATCCACGCCCGGATTCCGGCCCGTTATAGCGTCTTTCGGCCGGTTCGATGCGCAAGAAGCGGGCGATGCCGCCGGCACCTGCCCACCCGCAAGGCAGATCGCCGCGCGCCCGGCCGCCCGTAACCGGATCAGGCCAGCAGCGCGGCGAAAAGCAGGCTGCCGGCTGCCGCCAGTGTCAGCGGCGGGCGCAGCCGTACATACCAGAACGGAGTCCAGCCGCGCAGGCCGGCCCAGAAATCGAAGCCCAGCAGCAGCACGAAACCGGCGGCCAGATACAGCCATCCGGTTTCCGCCGGCAGCCACAAAGCCGGCCAGGCATACAGCGCGGGCACCACGCTGGCGGCATACTGGTGCGGGCGATGGTGGCGCATCGCCAGACCCCAATGCACGCCGCCCATGAAGCTCAGGATCGCGATCCCATAGCCGGTGAGCAGGGTTTCGGCCACGAAGTTGCCGGGCACGGGCGCGAAGCGGACCGCCAGGGCCAGGGCGATGAAGGGCAAAGCGCCGGCGGCGCCGAGCCATAGCGCGGGGGACGGAATCCGTTCACGCATGGCCAGCCTGGGGGGCCTGGCGCTCGGCGGCTTCCATGGCGCGCAGCGCCGCGGCGTGCAATTGCGTCGCCAGCCGCTGGGTGACCGGCAGCGGAGCATGGATCATGGCCGTGCGGATCGCGCTGGCCATGCTGAGCGCCTGCAGCACATCGCCGTTGCTGGTCTCGCCCAGCACCGCGATCTCGCGGTCCAGCGTTTCCAGGATGGCGGTGAGCAACTGGGCTACGCGCATGGGAGACCCGGTTTCGGCATGCAGTGGAAAGCTGATCTCGAAAACGTCGCCGCTGCTGGTGCGGGCGGTGTAGGGCAGATGGGTGGCCATGGCATTCCTCGGAAAACGATGGAAAGAAGATGGCACGCGCCGGCGTTTCGGCCAGGGCATCAGCCTAGCGGCAGCAATTCGACAGCAACGCCGACGCGATGCGGCCCGCCGCCCAGCACCACGCCGCGCACCGGACTGATATCGCCGTAATCGCGGCCAACGGCGGCGGTCACATGTTCGTCGGAGCAGATCAGGTTGTTGGTCGGGTCGAGGTCGACCCAGCCATGGTCAGGCCCGCACCAGACGGAAATCCAGGCATGGCTCGCATCGGCCCCGCGCAGCCCGCCCTCTGCCTCATCGCCGGCCCTGAGCGTGCGGATGTAGCCCGAGACATAGCGCGCGGCCAGGCCCAGGCCGCGCAACATGGCGATCTGCAGATGGGCGAAATCCTGGCAGACGCCGGCGCGCTTCTGCATCACCGCCGCGACCGGCGTGAAGATTTCGGTGGCGGCGGGATCGTAGCGGAAATCGCGATAGATGCGATCGGTGAGGTCGGTCACCGCTTCCAGGATCGGGCGGGCGGGCGGGAAGCTGGCCTGGGCATAGGCCAGTGCCTCGTCGCTGGCCTGGGCCATCGGGGAATCATGCACGAATTCGCTTTCGCGCACCGGTTCGGGGAAGCCATCGCCACACAGCATCTCGCGCACGGCCTCCCAGGCCGGCGTGGCTTTCGCATCGGGCGGCTGCCAGGGATCGACCTCGACTTCGGCCCGCAGCTCCACATCGAAGCGGGTATGCGGCGCATCAATGGTGAGATTGGCGACGCGGTTGCCGAAATGGTCGATCTGCGCCGCGATCCGGCCCGCATTGGGATTGGTGGTGACGATGCAGGACTTCACCCGCTGGCGCGGCAATTCCGGCAGCGACAGATGCAGCAGGTGATGCGAAATGTCGACCGCCCAGGAATAGCTGTAGGAGGTGGTATGGCGCAGCCGGTATTTCATTGCGACCCCATCATGAGCCGAACCCGAAGGCGCGCGCCACCTGCACATGGCTGAAGTAGCTGCGCGAGAGCTGGTCCGATACATCCATCAATGCGTCGCAGGCGGCATCCAAACTGCCGCGCAGGCGCGTGCTGAGCTGGATCATGTCCTCGCGCGGAATTTCATCCCGATCGAACAGCGCGACCAGATCGGCGAACGGCTTGGCCAGCGCCAGGCAATCGGCGCCTCGCGGCGGTGCGTCGGGATTGGGCAAGGCATCGAGATGCTGCGCCATGGTCTGCAACTGGAATGCCAGGGCATGGGGATTGCTGCCGTCCAGCAGCAGAAGGTCGAACACCGCCGCGGCCTGCAGGGCGGCGCGGTAGCGACGGCGGTAGGTGAGTGTGGAATCGCTGACCTCCAGCGCGACACGGAATGCGGATTCGCTGTTCTGGCCCAGCACGGTGGTGGCGGCGGAGACGCTGCGGGTGATGAAGATGCCGCGTTCCAGCCGGCGGCCGAAATCGAGAAAGCGCCAGCCCGAGCCGCGCGTCATATGCTCGGCCAGCATGCCGGCGATCGCCGCCGTGGCGCGGATCATCTGGTCGCAGAATTCCAGCATGGCGTCGGCGTCGCCGGCCGCCGCAGGCTGGCTGATGCGCAATTCGCCCAGCAGATGATTGAGCATGCGCCACATATCCGCCGAGAAGCGGTGGCGCGACACGGCCGCCAGCCGCTCGATGCCGTCGACGGTCTGCCCCAGAAGCTGGCTGGGCGTGCAGGCGCGCGTGATGCTGCCCACGAACAAAGCCGAATCCGGCGACGCGGCAGCGGCTTTCTGGTCCAACAAACCACAGCGCACCATGGCGCGCGCCAGCACCGCCATCTCGACCATGTCGCGGGCCGAGGAGAAATCGCCGACCACACGCGACAGCACGGCGCGCAGCAGACGTGCGCCGCCGTCCATCCGCTCGACGCTGCGGCCAAGCCAGTAGAGGTCGTCGGCCACGCGGCTCTGCAGCGTGCCCGAGGAGCGGCGCAGCGCCAGCCGCTGGCGCGTTGCCGCGCCACGGATCACGGTGGGGCCCTGATCCTTCGCCACCACCCAGACATCCTTGTTGATGCCGCCCCGCTGCAATGTGGCGGCAAAAGGATCGTTGCTGCTGGGCACGCGGGCGAGCCCGCCCGGCATCACCACGTAATCCTCGCCATCGGCCACCACCTGCACGCGGAGCAGGATGGGCTGCGGCTCCAGTCCCTTCTCGCCCAGGCCGGGCGAGACGGACGGCATGATGCGCTCCTGCGCCACGTAGTCGCCGGGGCGCGCCTTGATCTGCGCCAGGAAACTGGCACGCTCGGTCTCGGGCAGACTGGCAACCACCACGGGGCGGTCATTCAGGCCGTGGGCGCTGCGCACCACCAGATCGTCGAAACGCGCCTCCACTTCCTTCAGCGCATAGGCCTGGCCGCACCACCAGGAGGCAATCGATGGCAGCGCCAAGCCATCGCCCAGCAGATGCTCGCTCAGGCCGGGAAGGAAGGCCTGCAGGGCCGGAGCGCCGGCCAGGCCGCTGCCGACGGCATTGCTGACATAGACCTGATCATCGCGCACGGCCTGCATCAGGCCAACCACGCCCAATGTTGAATCGGCGCGCAGCTCCAGGGGGTCACACCATTCGCCATCCAGCCGGCGCAGGATCACATCGACCGGTTCCAGCCCGGCCAGCGTCTTGATGAATATGCGGCCATCCCGCATGGTGAGGTCGGCGCCTTCCACCAGCGTGGCGCCCAGTTCGCGCGCCAGATAGATATGCTCGAAATAGGCCTCGTTGTAGGGACCGGGCGTGAGCAGCACGACGCGGGGGTTGTCCGACTGCTGCGGCGCGCGGGCGGCCAGATCGGCCTGCCAGTATTCGAAATAGGCATTCAGCGGCCGCACCCGGCATTGCCGCAAAGCCTGACCAAGCAGGCGCGACATCACGCGGCGGTTCTGCAAGGCATAGCCGGCGCCGGCCGGCGCCTGCGTGCGGTCGGCGATCACGCGCCAGATGCCATCGGGTCCGCGCACCAGTTCGGCGGCGTAATGCTGCAGCATCCTGCCCTGCGCCTTGCCATCGGTACGGCGCGCGGCGCGCAGGAAATCGCGGTGGCCATAGACCAATGCCGGCGGCAGGCGATGCTGCAGCAAAAGCTGCATCGGCCCGTAGAGATCGCGCAGCAGGGCATCGAGCAGGCGGGCGCGCTGGATCAGGCCGGCTTCGATGCCGGCCCATTCCTCTGCCGAGAGCAGCACCGGCACCGGATCAAGGCGCCAGGGCCGCTGTTCCGGCAGAGGCGGCGCGATGGCCGCGCCGCTGGGCCCCGGGCTGCCCGGCAGTTCATACAGATTGTAGGTGACGCCCTCGTCTTCCAGATACTGGCGGCCGCGTTCGGCGCGCTCGGCCAGGCCGGCGGCGCCGAGTTCGCTCAACGTCGCCAGCAGCGGCTGCCAGTGCGCACGGATCACGCCCTGGCCGGTGACCATCTCGTCATAGGCTTCCCCCGGCGCGGGCGAGGCCGGCGTCGCGGTGGGGGAAAGCTTGGCCTGCAGGGGCGAATTCATCATCCCGTCCGAATCGGACGCGAGTTTACCCGGTTCGCAGATCGAGGGTAAGCGGCTGTTCGCGCGGCAGCCCCAGCGGCGGCGGTGGCATCGGGCCAGGCGTATGGCCGATGGCGAAGAAGCGCGCACGCCGGCGTGCCTCGGCCTCGTTGCCGTTCACCGGGAAGGTGTCGTAGTTGCGCCCGCCGGGATGAGCCACATGGTAGCTGCAGCCACCGAGCGAGCGGCCATTCCAGCCGTCGAACAGGTCGAAGGTCAGCGGCGTATGCACGCCGATGGTGGGGTGCATGGCGCTGGGCGGTGCCCAGGCCTTGTAGCGCAGACCGGCGACGTATTCGCCCGGCACCCCGGTGGCGCGCAGGGGGAGCGCGCGGCCATTCACCGCCACCACATGCCGGTCATCGATCAGGCCCTTCACCTTCACCTGCATGCGCTCGACGGATGAATCGACGAACCGCACCGTGCCGCCGCCGGCCACCTCCTCGCCCAGCACATGCCAGGGCTCCAGCGCATGGCGCAGTTCCAGTTCGATGCCGCGGGCCGCAATCCCGCCGATCTTCGGAAAGCGGAATTCGGCATGGGCGGCAAACCATTCGGGATCGAAGGCAAGGCCGCGCTCGTTCAGGTCTTCCAGCACGTCGTTGAAATCCTGCAGGCAGAAATGCGGCAGCAGGAATTCGTCATGCAGGCGCGTGCCCCAGCGCACCGGCCTGCGCGCATAGGGGCGATCCCAGAAGGCGGCGATCAGGCCGCGCAGCAGCAACTGCTGCGCCAGGCTCATGCGCGCGTCCGGCGGCATCTCGAAGGCGCGCAATTCGACCAAGCCAAGCCGGCCGGTGGGGCCGTCGGGCGAATAGAGCTTGTCGATGCAGAATTCGGTGCGATGGGTATTGCCGGTGATGTCGACCAGCACGTTGCGGAAGATGCGGTCGACCAGCCATAGCGGCGGGTTCGGATTTTTCGCCACCTGCTCGAAGGCAATTTCCAGATTGATCAGCGCATCGTCGCGGCCCTCGTCCACGCGCGGATGCTGCGAGGTCGGTCCGATGAAGAGGCCGGAGAACAGATAGGACAGCGAGGGATGGTTCTGCCAGTAGCCGACCAGACTGCGCAGCAGATCGGGCCGGCGCAGGAAGGGGCTGTCGGATGGCGTGGCGCCACCCATGACGACATGATTGCCGCCCCCGGTGCCGACATGGCGACCGTCGAGCATGAATTTCTCGGTGCCGAGCCGGGTCTGCCGCGCCTCGTCGTAGAGCACTGTTGTGCGTTCGGCCAGCTCGCTCCAGCTTGCCGAGGGATGGATGTTGACCTCGATCACGCCGGGATCGGGGGTGACGCTGAAATGCAGCAGCCGCGCATCGCGTGGCGGCAGATAACCCTCCACCACCACCTTGCGGCCCAGCATCGCCGCCGTGTCCTCGATGGCGGTGACGAGGTCGAGATAATCCTCGGCCTGCTCCAGGGGCGGCATGAAGACATGCAGCAGGCCGCCGCGCGGCTCGATGCACATGGCGGTGCGCACCACAGAGGCATCCGACTGCTGGTTGGCTGGCAAGGGCTGCTGCTGGCGCGGCAGCGTCGCGTAAGTCTGCCCGCGCGCCCAGGCCTGCATGCGGTCGGCGATGACATGATGCGCCTGGCGGAACCGCTCGTGCGGCGGCAGCGGCGGCTGGTCTGTCATGGTGTCGGGGGCATACTGATAGGGATAATCCGCCGCAACCACCCAAGGCAGGGAGTCGAGCGGCAGGCGAAATCCCATCGGAGAGTCGCCAGGCAGCAGATACATGGTCTGCGGCCGGAAGAGCCATGGTCCCGAGCGCCAGCGTTTCGATCCATTGAGGCCCTCGCGCTGCAGCGGCAGGGCATATCCCACCACCCTGTCGAGCCCCTGTTCGAAGATGCGCGCCAGCCGCGCGCGCTCTTCCGGGTCGTCCAGATGCGACTGGAACGGATCGACATTCACCGGCAGGCGGCGTTCGCGCCACAGATAATACCAAAGGTCTTCATAACCCGGGATGCGATAGGCCGGATCGAGCTGCAGCCGTTCGGCCAGCGCGGCGGCGAAGATGTCGGCATCCTGTGAGGTGGCGCCGTCGCCAGCGTCTTCGTCAGCCGCCAGCAACGCGCGGTCGCGCCAGACCGGCTCGCCGTCGCGACGCCAGTGACACGACAGCGCCCAGCGCGGCAGTTGCTCGCCCGGATACCATTTGCCCTGACCGTAATGCAGCAGCGGCGAGACCGCGAACCGATCCGCCAGACGACGCAGCAGCCGGCCGGCCAGCAGGCGCTTGTTCGGACCCAGCGCCGCCGTGTTCCACTCGGCGCCGTCCATGTCGTCGATGGAAACGAAGGTCGGCTCGCCGCCCATGGTCAACCGCACATCGCCGCCCTGCAGCCTGGCATCTACTGCATCGCCGAGGCTGAGCATCTTCTGCCAGTTCTCGTCCGAGATCGGCTTGGTGACGCGCGGCGTCTCATGGAAGCGCGTGACCTTCATCTCGTAGGAAAAATCCACCTCGGCCTTTTCCAGTGCGCCGCTGATCGGTGCCGCCGATTGCGGCTCGGGCGTGGCGGCAAGCGGGATATGGCCTTCGCCCGCCATCAGGCCCGAGGTGGGGTCCAGCCCGATCCAGCCCGCGCCGGGCAGATAGACCTCGACCCAGGCATGCAGGTCGGTGAAATCGGCGGCCGGACCTTCGGGTCCGTCCAGCGGCTTGATATCGGCCACGAGCTGGATCAGGTAGCCCGAGACGAAGCGCGTGGCAAAGCCCAGATGCCGCAGGGCCTGCACCAGCAGCCAGGATGTATCGCGGCAGGAACCGCTTTTGCGCTGCAGCGTTTCTTCCGCGCTCTGCACGCCCGGTTCCAGGCGGATGAGATATTTGATCTCCTCGCTCAGGCGCCGGTTGAGACCGACGAGGAAATCGACGGTCCGTGCCTTGTCGCGCGGCACGCTGGCCAGCCACTGACTGAGCAGGCGGCCGGGCGGATCGACGCGCTGGAACGGCGCCAGCTCCTGCTCCAGGCCCGGATCGTAGTCGAAGGGGAAATGCTCGGCGTCGGGTTCGAGGAAGAAATCGAAGGGGTTGATCACCGCCATGTCGGCGACCAGATCGACCACCACCTCGAACAGATCGGTGCGTTCGGGAAACACCAGCCGGGCGAGGTAATTGCCCTGCGGGTCCTGTTGCCAGTTGATGAAATGGTCCTTCGGCTGGATCTTCAGCGAGTAACTCAGGATCGGCGTACGGCTATGCGGGGCGGGGCGCAGGCGCACGGTCTGCGGCCCAAGACTGATCAGCCTGTCGTAACGATAGGTGGTGCGATGGTGCAGCGCGACCTGAATGCTCATGCTCGATCCCGGCGGTTTCCTACCGGCACGATGCAATCGGTATGCCGGCCTGCTGTCCAGCCTAAACCGCCGATGCGACAACCTTGTTGCCCAAAGCCGGACCGCAGCGGTGGAATTTTAGGCAGAACGGCTCAGAATCCTGCCGCGGCGCCGTCGCTGCGCGGATCGGTGGCGCCTTCCAGCACGCCATCCGCATACTGCACGATGGCGCCGGCATGGCCCATGGTGCCGGTGAAAGGCGGCAGGATTTCCACATCGTGGCCGGCGGCCTTCAGGGCGGCCACCAGCGCCGGATCAAACCGGTTTTCCAGTTTCAGCGTCACGCTGTTTTCGCCCCAGGTCTTGCCCAGCAGCCAGCGCGGCGCGGTGATCGCCTGCTGCAGGCCCTGGCCGAACATGGCATACCGCGTGAAGAGCGCGGATTGCGTCTGCGGCTGGCCCTCGCCACCCATGGTGCCATAGACCATCACGCGGCCATCGGTAAAACGCGCCAGTGCGGGATTGAGCGTGTGGAAAGGCATGCGGCCCGGGACGAGCTTGCGCGGGGTGTTCCCGTCGAGCAGAAAGCTGGAACCGCGGTTCTGCCAGTTGATGCCGGTTTCCTCCAGCACGCAGCCCGAGCCGAATTCGAAATAGATCGACTGGATGAAGCTGACCGCGATGCCGTTGCCGTCGATGGCGCCCATCCAGGTGGTATCCCCCGCCGAAGCCGGTTGCGGCCAGGGTAGAGCACATTTGCGATCGATCTTTGCCGCCAGTGCGTCGAGCGTTGCCGCTTCGAGATATTTCTCCGGCGCCTCGGGCATCGCATCCGGATCGCCGACGATACGGTCGCGCACGATGAAAGCCTGTTTGGTGGCTTCGACCAGGCCATGGACGTGGTCGAAACCTTCCGCCGCACGCACGTCGAGGCGGTCGAACAGCGCCAGGATCATCAGCGAGGCCAGACCCTGCGTGGGCGGCGGGAAGTTGAAGAGCTTCGCCTGCGCGGTATTGACGCTGAGCGGCGCGACGCAGCGGGCCTGGTGGCGGGCCAGATCCTCGGCCGAGACCGGGCTGCCGATACGGGCGAGATCGGCGGCGATGCGCCGGGCCAGTTCGCCGCGATAAAAATCCTCCGTGCCCTTCGCGCCGATCGCCTTCAGCGTGGCGCCCAGGGCCGGCAGCCTCATCACGCTGCGTTCGGCTGGCGGCATTCCTTGTGACAGGAAGCGCGCGGCAAAGCCGGGCACATCCTTCAGCTCGGGCAGCTTCTCGCGAGTGAGGTCGTGCTGGCTCAGCGTTACCGCGAAGCCGTTTTCGGCATGCCAGACGGCATCCTGCACCAGACGGGAGAGCGGCAGCTTGCCGCCCAGACTGGCACTGAGCTTGAGCGCCTCGCCCCAGCCGCTGACTGTCGCGGCCACGGTGTTGGCCGCCAGCGGGCCGCGCCAGGGTATGCCGCCGAGGCCCTGGGCCTTATACAGATCCGGCGTCGCCTTTGCCGCCGCACGGCCGCAGGCCTCGACAGCCGCCACATCGCCGCCCGGCAGCCCGATCAGCCAGAAGCCGTCGCCGCCGATGCCGGTCATATGCGGATAGACCACGGTGAGGCAGGCAGCCATCGCCACGGTGGCCTCGATGGCATTGCCGCCTTCGCGCAGCACGGCAAGCCCGGCCTCGGCAGCCAGATGATGGGGAGCGGTGACCATGCCCCGGCGGGCGCGCGGTGTGTTCAGCATGCCGGCTTTCTACGACAAGGCCCGCAGCCGCACCAGCCCCACCGCCCCCGCTTCACCAGCCGCCCTTCACCAACCGATGGCGCGCGGCAGCCATGTGGCGATGCCGGGCGTGTAGAACAGGATCACCACAGCCAGTATCTGCAAGGCGATGAACGGCACCACGCCCTTGTAGATATCCATGGTGGTCACCTGCGGCGGCGCCACGCCGCGCAGGTAGAACAGGGCCCAGCCGAATGGCGGCGTGAGGAACGACGTCTGCATGTTGAGCGCGATCAGGGTGGCGACCCACACGAGGTCGACATTCGCCGCCTGCAGCACGGGCAGGAACAGCGGCACGACGATGTAGCTGATCTCGATCCATTCGATGAAGAAGCCGAGGATGAAGATCAGGATCATCATGAACCACAGCACGCCCTCGATGCCGCCGGGAACCAGCTTGAAGAAGTCATGCACCAGTTGCTCGCCCTGCAGGCCGCGAAAGGCCAGCGCAAAAACCTGGGCGCAGATCAGGATGAACATCATCGAAGCCGTAATGCGCCCGGTGGCGTAGACGGTTTCCTTCAGCATGTTCCAGTTGAGCCGACCAGCGATGCCGGCCACGACAATGGAGCCCAGCGCGCCCATCGAGGCCGCCTCGGTGGGTGCGGCGATGCCGCCGATGATCGAGCCCAGCACGGCCAGCACCAGAGCGATCGGAGGCAGGCCGACCTTAAGCACTTTGCGCAGCAAGTCCTGCCGGCTCATGGCAAAGCGCTCTTCCTGCGGAATCGGCGGCACGAGCTCGGGTTTGAACATGCCGAGCAGCAGCAGGAAGATGCAGAAAATGCCGGCAAGCATCATGCCGGGAATAAGCGCGGCGGCGAACAGCGTGCCGACCGACTGGCCCAGAATGTCGGCGAGCAGGATGATCAGCGTGCTGGGCGGGATGATCTGGCCCAGCGTGCCCGATGCACAGATGGTGCCGCAGGCGATGCTCTTGTCATAGCCGCGCCGCAGCAGCGTGGGCAGGGTGAGCAGTCCCAGAGTCACGATGGTGGCGCCGACGATGCCGGTGGTAGCCCCCATCAGCACGCCGACCAGGACGATGCCGATGCCCATGCCGCCGCGCAGCCCGCCGGAGAGATGACCGATCACTTCCATCAGTTCGTCGGCGATGCGGGATTTTTCCAGCATCATGCCCATGAAGACGAATAGCGGTATGGCGATCAGCGTGTAATTGGCGGTGACGCCGAAGATGCGCGCCGGCAGCAGATTGAACAGCAGCGGCCCGAATCCGATCCAGCCGAAGAAGAACCCGCTGATGGCCAGCGTGAGCGCAACCGGAATGCCAAGCGCGAGCAGGACGAAGAAGGAGGCGATGCAGGACAGCGCCAGGATTTCATTCAGCGGCATGTTCGAACGGCCGGTCAGGTTGGGATTCGGGTGAAACGCCGCCACCGAAGAAGGGGATCAGGGCACGCAGGGTGGCTGCCAGGCTCTGGATCAGCAGCAGCAGGAAGCCAAGCGGGATCATCGCCTTGAGAATGAAACGATATGGCAGCCCGCCGGGATCGGGCGACTTCTCGCTGATCAGGTAGGACTGCATCACATAGCCCCAGGACAGCTTGATGATAATGATCGAGAAGGTCACGGCGGCCAGGCAGGATACGACCTCGAGCGCCTGCTTCAGTCGCGGCGGGAAACGCCCATAGAGGATATCGACCCGCACATGGCCTTCATGCTTGATCGCATAGGCTATGCACAGCAGCGAAACCGGCGCCATGAGGTGCCATTCCAGCTCCTGCATCGCCACCGATCCGGTATGGAACAGGTAACGCAGCAGGACGTTGAAGGCCATGACACAGACCAGCGCAAAGCCGGTCCAGGACGCGAGGCGCCCCGCATGCTCGACCATGAGATCGAGCATGCGGGCACCGAACTCAAGACGGGACGCCAGCATGATGGAGGCCGGTTACGCCTTGCTCATCTGACCGCGAATCTGGGTCTGATACACCGATTCCGAAATGCCGGCCCATTTGTCGTGGTTCGCCTTGAAGGCCATGAAGGCATCGTGAACTTTCTTCATTGCGGGATCCTTGGCAGCGCCGTCGTTCAGCACGGCCTCGGTCGCCTCCTTCAGCTTGGCCACCACCTGCGGCGGCAGCGGCTGGGCGATCACGCCATGGTTCTTCACAAGATCGTCCAGCGCTTCGGCATTTGTGGCCTCGCACCAGGTATGGCTGATGGCGTTGCAGGCCGCAGCGGCGGCACGCACGATTTCCTGCAGATCGCCGGGAAGGGATTCCCAGGCTTTCTTGTTGACGATCAGCTCGGTGACGTTGGAAGGCTCATGCCACCCGGTGGTGTAGTAGTATTTCGCCGCCTTCTGTAGGCCGAGGCGGCGATCCTGATAGGGTCCGACGAATTCGGCCGCGTCGATCACGCCGCGCTCCAGCGCCGGGAAAATCTCGCCGCCCGGCAGCAGTTTCACGTCGACGCCCAGCGTGGCGTAAACCTTGCCGGCCAGGCCGGGTATGCGCATCTTCAGGCCCTTGTAGTCATCGAGGCCCGTGATCGGCTTGCGGTACCAGCCGGTCATCTGCACGCCGGTATTGCCCATCGCCATCGGTACTAGGTCGAAGGGCGCATACAGCTCTTCCCACAGCTTCTGGCCGCCGCCGTGATAGATCCAGGCCGTCATGCCCTGGAAATTCAGGCCGAAAGGCACGGTGGTGAAATACTGCGCAGCGGGAATCTTGCCGGCCCAGAAATAGCTGTTGGCGGCATTCATCTCGACGATGCCCTTCGACACGGCATCGAAGCCTTCCAGGGCCGGGATCAGTTCGCCGGCGGCGAAATGCTGGATCACCAGCCGCCCGCCCGACATCTTCTTCACCATCTCGCAGAAATCGGTCGGGCTGCCCGGGCCCGCCACATAGAAGGGCGAACCGGGACCATAGGCATTGGTCATCTTCCACTGAAAGGTCTTGCCCTGCGCCGTGGCGATGTTGGGCTTGGCGAAGGTGGCGGCTGCGGCAGCGCCGCCGAGCAGACCGGCTTTCACGAAGGAACGGCGTTTCATGGCATGCCTCTTTTGTTGCTGCATGGAAGGTCCGGGAATGACCTGACCGTGTATGCAATCGATATGCCATCGCGGCGCGGCGCCGCATAAATTGGTACAGCCTTGTTTTGCCGATCCCTCCTTCCGCAAACGCGAACCAATCCGCTGCTGCACAGACATGCGGTCCTTGAGCAATGCCGCGTTAAGCGGCAGCGCAATGCCTTGGGAATGCCGATTTCGATGGCAGACTTGCGGTCTAGAAAGCGCGGCGCGACATGTAGACGACCGGCAGCTCTTCGCCCGCCGCCGGCATCACGCCCGCGGTTTCGGCCACATAACCAAGCCGTTCGTACAGCGGCACCGCGTTGATGTTGGCGCGCACATACAGGTGCGTATAGCCGGCCTGCATTGCCGCGGCCTCGGCGGCGCGCACCAGCGCACTGGCCAGGCCGCGCCGCGCCCAGCCGGGATGCACGAAGACTTTGCGGATGCGTGCCGTATGCGGCCGGTCGGGAAATTCCAGCCAGCCGGCGGTGGCGACCAGGCCGTCGGCGGCATGGCGCGCCAGGACAAGATGCGACCGCGCAAGATCATCTGCATAATCGGGGGCGGCGATCAGGGCTTCGTGGGCCGCGATCTGCGCCGGCGTGTGATGGCCGGCAGCAAGCCGGCGGAAGGCCAGCGCATGCAGGGTGCGGACGGCGTCGGCGTCGTTGGGACGATACGGCGCGAGTACTATATCTTCGGGCAGCGGCATGGATGCGAGGGTAGGAATCCGTGAACGGAGCGGTCAAGCCGCCGCGATGCCGCCTTATTGTTTTGTCTGGATCGCTGCATGAAACATGCGCCTTTCGTCTTTCCCCTGCTTGCGCTCGGCCTTGTCGCCTGCGCGGGTCCGGCGCCGGATGCCGTCCTGCTGCCCGACCGTGCCGCGCGCGCCGAGGACTGGAGCCGTTTCCTGCCCGCACTGTTTCCAGGCCTGAGCGCCTGCATCGCCGCGCATCCGAGCCAGCCGGCATTCGCCGAGGGCGTGGTGCCGCAGAATCGCGGCATGATTCTGGTCCGCGTGATCGGTGCCGACGGCAAAAGCCTGGACTGCCAGGCAGGCAGCGGCGGCCAGCCGGCACCGCAGCTCGCGCCGACCGAGGACTGGCGCCAGCAGGGTCCCTCCTTCACGCCGGCGAACCGCCCGGAGCCCTTTGCCCCCTGCCTGCTGCCGGAACCGGTGCTGGCCCGCGACGGCCGGCTGCTCGGCTGGCTGGGCTATCGCCGCGCCGATTGCACGGATCGCGGCAAGGCGGCGCCATGAATCAGCCGACACCTTGACGCGGCAGCCGGGATGTCGAAGGTGTCGGGCATGAGATCCATCCTCACCGCCGCCCAGATCGAGGCCCGCCTGCTTTACCGCGACGGACTGATGCTGGTGCTCGACAAGCCGGCCGGCCTGGCCGTGCATGCCGGTCCGGGCGGCGGCGACAATCTGGAGCGCTATTTCAGCTTCCTGCGCTTCGGCCTGCCGCGCCCGCCCGCCCTGGCGCACCGGCTTGACCGCGACACCTCGGGCTGCCTGGTGCTGGGCCGGCACCCGAAAGCCCTGCGCAAGCTGGGCAAGCTGTTCCAGGAAGGCAAGGTCGAGAAGGTATACTGGGCGGTGGCGCGCGGCCGGCCGCAGCAGGCCGAGGGCCGGGTGGACATGCCGCTGAAAAAACTTTCGACGCGCAATGGCGGCTGGCACATGGTGGTGGCCGAAGACGGCCAGCATGCCGTGACCGACTACCGCCTGCTGGGTGGCACGGAGGAGCTGAGCTGGATCGAATGCCGGCCGCGCACCGGCCGCACGCACCAGATCCGCGTGCATCTGGCATCGCTGGGCTGCCCGATCCTGGGCGATACGCAATATGGCGAGACACCCCAGCAGCCGCTGCACCTGCACAGCCGCAGCATTACCCTGCCGCTGTATCCCTCGCGCGCGCCGGTGAGCGTGACCGCGCCACCGCCCGCGCATATGCTGGCGGCACTGACCGCCTGCGGCTATTCGCAGCAGCAGCATGAGCAGCAGGCGCAGGCAGGCGGCACCGCGTAGAAACGACATGGCCGCCCTGCAGCTTTTGCAGGGATCCCGGCCGGCCGGGCGTGTATGATGCCGACTGCCGTATCCTGTCCGCCAGCCATTCCCCACCAATGCTGATTCCCCTGATCGTTGCCTGCGCGCTGTTCATGGAGAACCTCGACTCCAGCGTGCTCGCCACAGCCCTGCCCAGCATCGCCGAGTCACTGGGCGAGAGTCCGCTCAAGCTGAACCTCGCCATCACCTCCTACCTGTTCAGTCTGGCCGTGTTCATCCCGGTCAGCGGCTGGGTTGCCGACCGCTTCGGCGCACGCACGGTATTCCGCGCCGCCATCGCCGTCTTCACCATCGGTTCCCTGCTCTGCGGCCTGGCCGATTCCTTCTGGACCCTGGTGGGCGCACGCGTGCTTCAAGGCCTGGGCGGCGCCATGATGGTGCCGGTCGGGCGGCTCGTGATGCTGCGCTCGATTCCGAAATCGGAACTGATGCGCGCGATCGCCTGGCTGACCGTGCCGGCCCTGATCGGGCCGGTGATCGGGCCGCCGCTGGGCGGTTTCCTCACCACCTACCTCTCCTGGCGCTGGATCTTCTGGATCAACCTGCCCATCGGGCTGCTCGGCATGGTGCTGGTGACGCTCTACATCCCCAATGTGCGCGAAGAGAATGTGCCGCCGCTGGACTGGCGCGGCTTCCTGCTCTCGGCCATCGGGCTCTGCGGCCTCGTCTTCGGTTTCGAGACCATCGGCCGCGGCCTGCTGCCGGATACCGTGGTGGCCATCCTGCTGGTCATGGGCGGCATGGGCATCGGGCTCTATATCCGCCATGCACGCCGGCATCCGCATCCGGTGCTGGACCTGAGACTGCTGCGCGTGCCGACCTTCCGCGCCGGTGTGGCGGGCGGTTTCCTGTTCCGCATCGGCGTCGGCGCCCTGCCCTTCCTGTTGCCGATGATGCTGCAGCTTGGTTTCGGCCTCTCGGCCTTCGAGTCCGGCATGCTCACCTTCGCCTCGGCGGCCGGCGCGCTGACCATGAAAATGGCGGCCGCGCCGATCCTGCGTCGTTTCGGTTTCCGCCACGTACTGATCGGCAACGCAGTCTTGAGCGGGGCCTTCATCGCCGTCTGCGGCCTGTTCCGGCCCGATACGCCGCATCTGCTGATTCTCGGCCTGCTGCTGTTCGGTGGCTTCTTCCGCTCCCTGCAATTCACCAGCATCAATACGCTGGCCGTTTCCGATATCGAGAATGCCCGCATGAGCCGTGCGACCAGTTTCACCAGCATGATGCAGCAGCTCTCGCTCTCCGCCGGCGTTGCCGTGGGCGCCATGGTGCTGCACGCCACCGTCACCTGGGGCGGTGGACCGGAACGGATCGGCGCGGGAGATTTCATGCCCGCCTTCCTCACGGTTGGCCTGACGGCGATGCTGTCGGCCATCATCTTCCTGCGCCTGCCGGCGGATGCGGGCGCTGCGGTGAGCGGGCACCGCCTGTTCGCACCGACCCAGCGCCTGAGCCAGGGCAGCCCGCTGCCACCCGACAAACCATGACTGCCATTCCCGAAATTGCCGGCCTGGCCCTGCTGGTCCGTGGCCTGGCTGCCGCCACTTTTGTCGGCGGCGTGATTGCATTGATGGAACGCTGCTCGCCATTCATCGGCGGCATCGTGCTGGCCCTGCCGATCGTGACGGCACCGGCCTATCTGTTCCTGCTGCTGCAGCACGATGCCGGTTTCATCGCCGTCGCCGCGCAGGGCAGCCTCGGCACCATCGGTGCGGTGCTGCTGTTCATCGCCGCCGTGATTGCGCTGGTGCGCCGCTTGCCGATGCCGGCCGTGCTGGCCTGTGCGCTGGGTATCTGGTTTGCCGTCGGTCTGCTGATCCGCCTGCTGCCGCCGCACCTGCTCACCTCTCTGGCGGTCATGGCCATTGCCGGCCTGCTGGCCTGGCTGGGCGGCCGCCGCGTGCCGCTGACCGCGCCGGCGGCGCGTGGCCGCTCGCCGCTGTCCGAGATCGTGCTGCGCGGCGCCATGGCCGGCGGGCTTGTGATCGGTGTCAGCCTGCTGGCCGATCTGTTCGGCCCACGCATTGCCGGCATCTTCGCTTCCTTCCCGGTCGCGCTGCTGGCCGTATGCTGGTTCCTGCCACGTCGACTGGATGCGGCCGGCATCCGTGCCGCCATGCGCGCCACCCAGATCGGCATGGTCAGCCACATCCCCTTCTTCTGCTGCCTGATCCTGCTGGGGCCGGCTTTCGCCGCCCAGGGCCTGCCGCGATTTGCCGCCTTCGGACTGGGGCTGGTGGGTTCGCTGCTGGTGGCGCTGACGCTCGCCACGCTGCGCCGGCGCCAGATGAAGCGGGTTAACGGGGCCTGATCCATCCGATCCGACCCTTTTGAGCCAGGCGGCGCCGTGCTACATGGCGCCATCCCTGAAAACCAGTCCGGCCGCCGCCATGACCACCCGCCTGAACCCGATCTTCGCCGACGCGCCCACCACGATCTTCGAAACCATGTCGCGGCTGGCGCTGCAGCATGATGCGATCAACCTGGGCCAGGGTTTCCCCGACGATCCCGGTCCGGAAGATGTGCGTGCCAAGGCCGCGCAGGCCGTGGTGTCGGGCTGGAACCAGTATCCGCCGATGATGGGCATTCCGGAACTGCGCCAGGCGGTGGCCGAGCATTACAAACGTTTTCACAAACTCGACCTCGACTGGCAGTCGGAGGTGATGATCACCTCGGGCGCCACTGAGGCCCTGGCCGACAGCCTGCTGGCGATCCTGGAGCCGGGCGACGAAGTCGTGCTGTTCCAGCCGATGTATGATGCCTATCTGCCGCTGGTGCAGCGCGCCGGCGGCATCGCCAAATTCGTCACCCTGCGTCCGCCGCACTGGCGGCTGGACGAGGCGTCGCTGGCCGCCGCCTTCTCGCCGAAAACCAAGGCGGTGGTGTTCAACAACCCGCTCAATCCCACTGCCACGGTCTTTCCGCGCGAGGACCTGGAGCTGCTGGGCCGCTTCCTGACTCAATACAACGCCATCGCGATCTGCGACGAGGTCTGGGAGCATGTGCTGTTCGACGGCCTGACGCATACGCCGCTGATCGCCATTCCCGGCCTGCGCGAGCGCTGCATCAAGATCGGCTCGGCCGGCAAGATCTTCTCGCTCACCGGCTGGAAGGTCGGCTTCGTCTGCGCCGCGCCGCAGATCATGAAGGTGCTGGCCAAGGCGCACCAGTATGTCACCTTCACCACGCCGCCCAACCTGCAGGCCGCCGTGGCCTATGGCCTGGGCAAGACGGACGGGTATTTCGCCGGCATGCGCCAGACCCTGCAGACGGCGCGCGACCGCTTCGCGGCCGGCCTGACCGAAGCCGGCCTGGCCGTGCTGCCCAGCAAGGCGACCTATTTCCTCAATGTCGACTTGGCGCCGATCTATGCAAAAAGGGGCAGCAACGCCATCGACGATGCCGATTTCTGCACCCGCATGGTGGAACAGGCCAAGGTGGCCGCCATCCCGGTCAGTGCCTTCTACGCCCAGGACCATGTGCGCAGCGTGGTGCGCTTCTGCTTCGCCAAAAGCTACGACAAGCTGGACGGCGCGGTGGAGCGGATCGCGCAGTTCATCAGGAAGGGCTGAGACCTCAGCGCACGGCCTTCAGCAGTTCGCGCGGCACATCCACGCCGCGCACCCGGCCGCGCAGATATTGCGGCGGCAGATAGACCTCGCCGCCCAGCGCATCGGCCGCCCGCCAGGCCCAGAAGGGATCGTTGAGCAGGCCACGCGCCAGCGCCACCAGGTCGGCACGGCCGTCCTTGACGATGGCTTCGGCCTGGGCCGGTTCGGTGATCAGGCCGACCGCCATGGTGACCATCCCGGTGGCTTTCTTCACGGCTGCGGCAAACGGCACCTGATAGCCCGGACCGGTGGCGATCTTCTGCTGCAGCGAGACGCCGCCGGAGCTGACATCGACAAAATCGCAGCCCAGTTCTTTGAGCGCTGACGCGAAGCGGATGGCATCGGCCACCTCCAGGCCTTCGGCGCCCATCCAATCGCTGCCGGTGATGCGCATGCCCAGCGGCTTGTGCGCAGGCCAGGCGGCACGCACGGCGGCAAAGACTTCCAGCGGAAAGCGCATGCGGTTGTCGAGGCTGCCGCCATAAGAGTCATTGCGCCGGTTGGAGATCGGCGAGACGAACTGGTGCAGCAGATAGCCATGGGCGCCGTGCAGCTCGATCAGGTCGATACCGGCACGATCTGCACGCAGTGCGGCTTCGATGAAATCGCGCTTCACCCGCGCGAGGCCTTCCTCGTCCAGCGCCTGCGGCACATGCCATCCCTCGCCATGGGGCAGCGCGCTGGGCGCCTCGGTCAGCCAGGCTTCCGGCCCGGTCAGCGGCTTGCCGCCACGCCAGGGCAGGTCGGTGGAGGCCTTGCGGCCGGCATGGGCGAGCTGGATCGCGACCGGCGTGCGACCAAACCGCTTCAGATCGGCCGCAACCGCGGCGATGGCCCCTTCCTGCACGGCATTATAGAGTCCGAGACAGCCGGGCGTGATGCGGCCCTGCGGACTGACATGAGTGGCCTCGGCCATGATCAGGCCCAAGCCGGCGGCGGCATAGCGGCCGAGATGGATGCGGTGCCACTCGTTCGGCACGCCATCGGTGGCGGAATACTGGCACATCGGCGACAGCACGATGCGGTTGGGCAGCGTGACGGAGCGCAGCTGCAGGGGCTCGAACAGGGCGGACATATCGGGATTACCGGAGGCTGGTTGGAACGACGCCGCTTAAGTGTGGCGCTGTGCGCCGCGATTTCAAGCGCATCGCTTCCGGCGCACCAATCTCAGGATTGGTCACGCCAGGCGTAATTGAAGCTGACCGAGATCCGTTCCTGCTTTGTGAAGCTGGGCGGCACCTCGTGCCGCAGCCAGCTTTCAAACAGCACGAGTCCGCCGGCCTTCGGTTTCACGCTGTAATGCAGCTTCTCGCGCGGCGACAGGTCGTCGCGTTTGGGCGGCGCGGCCATCAGACGATCGAGCCGCGGATCCTCGAACTTGATCGCGGCCGAGCCGCGCGGCGCCTGTACATAATAGGTGCCGCTGATGAAGCTCAAGGGATGCAGGTGCAGGCCATGGGTGACCGGGCCGGCCATCATGTTGACCCAGCAGTCGGTCATTTCCAGCCGGCGGCCGCGCAGGTCGTAGCCCAGCGCCTTCGCATAGGCCCTCGCATGCGGCGCGATGGCCTTTTCCAGAGTCGCAAAGGTGGACGAAATGCAGTGCAGCTTGTCGTGGCTGCCATAGGAGGTGTAGCCGCCGGGATAGTTCTTCGCGCTCCAAGCCTGGCCGGCGGCATCGGCCAGCCGCAGGGATTCGCATTCGTCGATCAGATCGCGGTTGAACCGGTCCAGGCTGCTCTTTTTCAGGGGCGCGGCATAGATGCGGGTGGGAAACAGACTGATCAGGGTCATCAGAACATCTCGAAATACTCGCGGTGCTCCCATTCGCTGACTTCGAGCTGGTAGCGCGCGATCTCGGCTTCCTTGATATGCAGGAAATAATCGATGAAGCGGTCGCCGAAGCCGGCACGGTAGCAGGCATTGCCCCTCAGTGCGGCGAGCGCAGCATCCAGCGAACGCGGCAGCATCGGTGCCGGCGTTTCATACGGCACATCGGCCGAGGGCGGCGGCTCGGCCTGTTTCGCCATGCCGTCCATGCCCGCGATCAATTGCGAAGCCATGTAGAGATAGGGATTGGCGGCCGGTTCGCCCAGGCGGTTCTCAATACGGCTGGCCGGATCACCCAGCGCGCCGAGCACGCGGCACATCACACCGCGATTGTCCCGCCCCCAGATGGCGCGGTCGGGCGCCAGCGAATAGGGACGGTAGCGGCGATAGGCATTGATGGTAGGTGCGGCAAAGGCGGCCGAGGCCGGCGCATGCTCCAGCAGTCCGGCAAGGAAATGCCGGCCAACGGCCGAGAGCGGCTGGCCATCTTCGGTCGGCACAAAGGCATTGGCGCCCGTCTTGCGGCTTTTCAGCGACTGGTGCAGGTGCCAGCCCGAGGAGAATACGTTGGGCAGCTTCGGCCGGCACATGAAGGTGACGTGATAGCCATGCCGGCGCGCGATCTGCTTGGCCGCAGAGCGGAACAGCACCATGGTATCGGCGGATTCGAGATTGCTGCCGGGGCGGAAGGTGAATTCCGCCTGGCTGGGCCCGAACTCCACCTCCAGCGAGCGCAGCGGCAGCCCCAGCGCCTGCACATCCTTGCGCAGGATTTCATAGATCCCGTCATACTGGTCGTAACGCTGCTCGGTCAGGTACTGATAACCCTGCGTCAGCAGGCTCACTTCGGGCGGATTGCCGGGCTGGCCGGCATCGGATGGCGCCAGTTTCGGATCTTCGAGCCTGAAGACATGGAACTCGACCTCCAGGCCCGAGACATAGTCGTAGCCCTGCGCATTCAGCCTGGACAGCGTGTCGCGGAATATCTGCCGCGTCGAGAAGGGCACCGGCCGGCCATCGGCGAAATAGAGATCGCAGAGCAGCCAGCCGCTATGCGGCGCCCAGGGCAGGATCTTGAAGGTGGTCGGATCGGGCACCATCAGGATGTCGGCGGCGCCCTGCATTTCCGGCAGGCCGAAGCCGCCGCCCTGGGTGAAGACCGGAAACACCGTACGATGGGAGGTGTCCTTGGCCAGCAGCGTGGTGGTGAAGCCGACGCCTGAGCGCATCGCGCCGGCCAGTTCCTCGGCTACCACCGTCTTGCCGCGCAGGATGCCGTGCTGGTCGGCAAAGGAAAACCGCACCACGCCGAGGCCGCGGCCCGATACCTCACGCTCGACGGCCTCGGCCGCCTTCTTCTGCTCCGGCGTCCACAGGCCGTGCCGTTCGACAAAACTCACGCTGATGCCCCCCGGCTGCTATGCCAGCCCTTATTCCGCCGCCTGCGCCAGCCATGGCGCCTGGCGGCGCTTGCGTGCATCGGCCTCGCGCCAGTATGCCTGCCATTGCGCCGCGGGGGCAACACCATCCACCGTGATCGGGCCGCGGATGGCCTTGGCAGTTTCGGCATCCAGCACCATCAGCGGCTTTTCGCCGCCCTGCTCGACCTGGTCGATGGCCTTCATCAGCATGGAACGGTAGTTGACGATGGCCTTGTCGGTGCTGCCCAGATGCTCACGGGTACGGTCCTGGATCGGCCCCTGGCTTTCGACCGCCCATTGATCGTGCACGTTGATGTCGAAACCCATGCCGGTATAGGTCTGGGTCTTCTGCTGTCGCGGATCGAAGCCATAGTTGTTGGTCTTGTTCAGGCGCGGGACATAGTCGGGCAGGGTATACAGTTCCAGTCGCTGGGCCCGCATCTGCGCCTTGTCGACCGGCGCGCCGAAACTGGTGAAGATGGCATACCAGTAGCAGCTCACGTCGTCGATCGGCACATGCCACTGGGTGATCGTCATCTCGGCCGAAAGCGGGATGTTGAAGGCCTGCGGGAAGACCAGGTTGGTGACGCGCACATGGGTGCTGGCGTCGCTGATCTGGCGCAGGGCGAACAGCCGCATGCCGTAATCCGTGCGTTCCACCTCGATCTGCGGACGGTCGAATTCGCGCAGCACCTTGGTCATCGGCATGTCGGAATCGGCCGAGGCGGCGCGGAACTGCTTGCCATAGCTGGCGCTGGTGTCCTCGTCCTCGAAGAAACGATGCAGGAAGGAGGCATGGGCCGGATCGATGCCCACCTCGAGGGCCTGCAGCCAGTTGCAGGCGATATGTCCCTTGAAGGCGAAGACGTGGCTGTCGGGCGCAACGAAGCAGTCGAATTCGGGGAAGGCCGGCGCCTCGCCGTCTCCGAGATAGGCGAACAATATCCCGCTGCGCAGGACCACCGGATAGCTTTTCTGTTTGATCCGCTGACACAGGCGGCTGCTCTCCGGCTCGGCCGGGGTTTGCAGGCACTGACCCTTCACATCGAACAGCCAGCCATGGAAGGGGCAGCGCAGGCCGCCATCCTCGGGCCGGCCGAAGGCCAGATCGGCGCCGCGATGCGGACAATCGCGGTCCAGCAGGCCGTAGCGGCCCTGCTCGTCACGGAACAGCACGAAATCCTGGCCCAGCAGTTTCACCGCGCGCACCGGGCGTTCGGGGTCGATCTCGTCAAGCAGCGCGGCCGGCTGCCAGTATTGCCGCAGCAGCTTGCCTGCCGGCCTGTCCGGTCCCACCAGCGTCATGCGCATGTTCTGTTCGTGCGTGGTCATCGCGGGACTCCCTCAGATCCGGCCGGCGCATTCCGCCTTGACGGGCCCTCCCACAGGCCCGAGAATGTCCGACTAGCGAACATATGTGCGATTTTAAACCTGCCGCGATTGCCCCGCAACGAGAAAACCATGACGCGCCTGCGCCAAGCCGATGCCGAGAAACGCGCCGCCAGCGGCCGCGGCCCCGATTTTCTCGAGGCGCTGGCCCGGGGCATAAGCGTTCTGACCGCCTTCGACGGCAGCCGGCCGCAGATGAGCCTGAGCGATGTGGCCCGGGCCGTGGACCTGCCGCGCGCCACCGTGCGGCGCGCACTCTACACGCTGGAGCAGCTTGGCTATATCGACAGCGACGGCCGGCTGTTCCGGCCGACGCCGCAGGTGCTGCGGTTCGCCGCGGCGTATCTCAGCAGCGCAGGAAATGCGTCGGCCCTGCAGACCGCCTGCGACCGGCTCTGCGCCGCCACCGATGAAGCATGCTCGGCTGCGGTGTTGCACGGGCAGGAAGCCGTCATGGTGGCGCATGCCTCGCCGCCGCGCTTCATGTCCTCCGCGCCTGGCATCGGCTTCCGCGTGCCGGCCTTCTGCTCGGCGCTCGGCCGCATTCTGCTCTCGGCCCACAGCGTCGAGCCGACGGGAATCCGCGCCCTCACGCCGAAGACCGTGACCGACGGGGCGGAACTGAAGGCCATCATCGCAAAGGCGGGACGCGAGGGATATGCGCTGTCCGATCAGGAGGCGGAACTGGGCTTCCGCTCGCTGGCCGTGCCCGTGCGGCGTTTCGACGGCCGCGTGGTTGCCGCGCTGAATATCGGCATCCGCATCGAAAGCGCCACACCCAAGCAGATGAAAGACAGTTTCCTGCCCCTGCTGCTGGAGACGGCAGAAGGCCTGCGCGATCAGGTGGTATAGGCGTTCAGATCGGATAGATCAGTGAATTGAGGATCAACTCGCTGTCGAACACGCAAAGGCGTTCTTCCAGCAGCAGCGCGCCCCTCTCGCCATAGACGAAGCGATCGAGATAACGCCCGACATTGTAAACCTCGGATACCGAACCGGGCTTGGTGCGGAACACGGCATAATTCGCCGTCGCCTGTATGGTCTGGCCATCATCGGACAGGATGCGGGCAACCCCGATTACATGCCGCTGGTAATACGGCGCATGGAACAATGTATTGCTCACGCCATAGGCGCGATCCTTCAGCATGCCCTGGCCCTCCAGCGCCATGGTGCAGAGCGGCAGGCCGGCATCGAAATTCTCGCGCGGGATCACCTTGTACAGACAGTCGGGCGTGAACATGGCGATCCAGGCATCGAAATCGCCGCGATCCAGGCAATCGCCATAGGCTGCGTTGAACTGGTCGACGCGGTACTGCGATTCCAGAATCGAAACCGCGAGGGCATGGGGCCGCATCGGCATGGTCAGATCTCCATCACCTTGCGCCAGTAGCCATACATGCCGCGGATCAACGTCTCGGTCACCATATGCGGAGTCGGCGCCGCCCCGCGCCCGTCCAGTTCGCAGATGGTGCTGGCATCGCCGCCGTTCTGGCGGAATCCATCCTGCGAGAATTCGATCACCTCGCCATCGTCGGCCGAGACGAAGCCGGCCGGACCGAACAGGTTGGCCTGGCGCAGGCGGCGGCGCGTCATTGCCTCGTCATCCTCCTCGAAGCCGAAATGCGTCCAGACGAAATCGAAGGCGTCCGGCCCGGCCGGGATGATGTGACGGGTGGACAGCGAATTGACCTGTTGCTGGATGATCACGCTGGGAAACAGGGTGATCATCGTCACCGTGGGACCCTTCCACCAGTATTCCGGCACCACATCGAGCAGGCGCGGATCGTTCAGCGCCATATCCTTCTTGAAGCTGGTGACACCTTCGGTGACCGCCTTCGCCTCGCCGCCGGCATTGCGCTGCGAGATCATCACGGCATGGCGGCCGTGGCTGTCCATCACCATGCGCGACTGCTGGTCGGCCCGCCACAGGCCGAACGTGACGAACCAGGTGTGCAGCAGGCCCGGATGATACGGGTCCTTGATGTTTTCCATCATCAGTTTCCAGTTGCCCGGAATGCGCTGGCGGTTGGTGCCGAGGATGGTGAGTTTGCGGCCGTCGAAGATGCGGTTCAGCCAGGGCATCACGTCGGGGCCGAAATAATCCTCCAGCGCGGGCGCTGCGGGCGAGAAGCTGGCGAAGACCAGGCCGTTATAGGTGGCGACCTTCAGCTTCGTCAGGCCATGCTGCTTCAGGTCGAAATCCGCCGGCATGCCGCCCTGCACGCTGCCATCCTCCTGCTTCACGCCATGGCGGAAGGGCAGGCCGGCAAGGTCGCCATTCAGCTTGTAGGTCCACTGGTGATAGGGGCAGACGAAGTTGCGCGCATTGCCGCGCTGTTTCTGGCAGAAGCGCACGCCGCGATGGGCGCAGCGGTTCTCCACCGCGTTCAGGCTGCCGTCGCGGTCGCGCACCACGATCACCTGGCGCTCGCCCACATATGACAGCTTGTAGTCGCCCGGCTTGGGCAACTCGGCCTCCAGCGCGACGTAACACCAATGGTCGCCGCCATGGAAGAACCGCTCCAGCTCGCGCTGATAGACGCCCGGATCGGTATAGGCCCAGTAGGGAATGCGGCTGGAGCCGTCGCCGTTCCAGCGCGGCAAGGCATCGGCCGCGACAGAGCGCGGCAACCCGGCATGGATGGTCATGCGATCCTCCCGATACGGAATTTATTTGCAATTGCAAATATATTTACCCCGCGCCTGGCTGCCGTCAATGGCCTTGGATCGCCGCCCTTCCCTTGCGTAACCGATTGATCCGGACAGCGAAAACCCCGACGATGCCGACAGTCGGGGAGGAAAACCAATGTTCGACCGGCATTACGCGGTCTGGCCCAAGGGCGTGCCCAAGCACCTGACCCTGCCACAGACCAGCCTGTACGAGAATATCGAGATTTCCGCCCGCCGGTTCCCGAACAAGCCGGCTCTGCTCTATTACGGCGCGGCGCTGTCCTATGCCGCACTCAGGGACCATGTCGACCGCCTGGCCGGCTGGCTGGAGCAGCGCTGTGGCGTCAAGAAGGCCGACCGCGTGCTGCTGTACATGCAGAACAGCCCGCAATTCGTGATCGCCTATTACGCCATCCAGCGCCTGACCGCCGTGGTGGTGCCGGTCAATCCGATGAGCAAGACCGAAGAGTTGCGCCATATCGCGGCCGATACCGGCGCGGGCACGGTGATCTGCGGCCAGGAATTGCTGGCCTTCATGCAGCCGCTGCTGGGCGAGACGCTGCAGCATGCCGTGGTGGCCGCCTATGGCGACTATGTCACCGCGCCCACCGACCTTTCGCTGCCCGATGTGGTGGCCGCGCCGCGCACCGCCTTCGATACGCCTGGCACCGTGCCCTGGAGCACTGCGCTGGCGGCGAATCTGGCTGCGTCGCCGCATCGCGCCAGTCACGACGACTGGTGTGTATTGCCCTATTCCTCGGGCACCACGGGTGCGCCGAAGGGCTGCCTGCATACCATCCGCGGCGTGACGGCCACCCTGTTCGGTTCGATTGCCTGGAACCCCGCCACGCCGGAATCGGTGCAGCTTGTCACCCTGCCGCTGTTCCATGTCACCGGCATGCAGAATTCGATGAACGCGCCCCTGTTCAACGGCGCGACGCTGGTGCTGATGACGCGCTGGGACCGCCGCACGGCCGCCGAACTGATCCAGCGCCACCGCGTGACGCACTGGCGGAACATCACCACCATGTGCATCGATTTCCTGTCCGACCCCGAAATCGGAAAATACGATATCTCAAGCCTGATCGGCATCGGCGGCGGCGGCGCGCCCATGCCCAAGGCGGTTGCTGCCAAGCTGAAGGAACTGACCGGCCTGGATTACATCGAGGGTTACGGCCTGTCGGAGACCATCGCCGCCACGCATATCAACCCGGTCGACAATCCGCGCCCACAATGTTTGGGGATTCCCGTCTTCGACGTCGATTCCCGCGTGGTCAACCCCGATACCCTGCAGGAACTGGGGCCGGGCGAGACCGGCGAGATCGTGGTGGCCGGCCCGCAGATCTTCCTGGGCTATTGGAACCGGCCGGAGGAAACGGCCGCGGTGTTCTTCGAGCGCGACGGCAAGCGCTTCTTCCGCACCGGAGACCTCGGCTATTACGACGATGACGGCTATTTCTTCCTGGTCGACCGGCTGAAGCGCATGATCAATGCCTCGGGCTTCAAGGTCTGGCCGACCGAGATAGAGGCCATGATGTATGCCCATCCCGGCATCCGCGAGGTCTGCATCATTGCCACGCCGGACGCCCATCGCGGCGAGACGGTGAAGGCCGTGATCGTGCCGAGGGATGATGCGAAAGACCTGACGGCCGAGGACATCCAGGCCTGGTGCCGCGACCGCATGGCCGCCTACAAGGTACCGCGCGTGGTGGTGTTCGCCGATGCGCTGCCGAAATCGGCCACCGGCAAGATCCTGTGGCGCGTGCTGCAGGACCAGGAACGCAGCCAGCCGTCGGATTAGGTCGGGAAACCCGCCTTCTGCGGCCACAGATTGGCGAAGGCGCGGACCGATACCGAGGCATAGACGCCATTCCGGGTGAAGGGTTCGTCCTTCAGCCAGGCCTCGGCAGCCGCGCGATCCGGAAAATCAATCACAAGCAGGCTGCCCTGCATGGTCGAGCCATCATCGGCCAGCAGCGGCCCGGCAAAAGCGATGCGGTCGGCGACCTGCGCCAGGTAGTCCTTGTGTGCCGGCCGCCATTTCAGTCGCAGGTCGGAGGCGCCCGCCTTGTCGAGGTTATAGAAGCAGAACAGCATGGCGCCTCCCCCGATCAGTAGTCCAGGCTGCGCGGCAGCCACAACACCACATCGGGCACCGCGATCAGCAGAATCAGGGCCAGCAGCATCGCCAGCACGAACCAGACCGCCCAGCGCGCCGTCTGCTCGATCGGCACGCCGGCCAGCTTGGACGACACCATCAGATTCACCGCCATCGGCGGCGTGAACTGGCCGATCGCCACCATATAGGTGAGCAGCACGCCGAACCAGACCGGGTCCCACGCAAAGGCCTTCATCATCGGCAGCAGGATGGGCAGGAAGATCAGGAAAATCGAAATCCCGTCTAGCACCATGCCGACGAACAGCAGCACCACCACGATCATCGCCAGCGTTCCGTAGGAACCCAGGCCACTGCCGGTGATGGCCCTGGCGATCGGATCGACGATCCCCAGCGTATTCACCGCATAGGCGAAGATGCTGGCCAGGGCCACCACGACCAGAATGATGCCCGAGGTCTCGGCCGCATCGACCAGAATGTCGAGCAGTTCCTTCATACGGATGGTGCGATAGATCACCATGCCGACGAAAAGGCCGTAGACGACCGCCACCACCGCGGCCTCGGTAGGCGTGAACCAGCCCATCCGCATACCGCCCAGGATCAGCACCGGCGCGGCCAGCCCCCAACTGGCCGCCCGCAGCGAGGGCCAGAAAGGCGGCCGCCGGGTATCGATGTCAGCCAGGCCGAAGCCATGCCGTCTTGCCAGCCAGACCGCCGGAATCATCAGTGCGAGGCCCGCCAGAACGCCCGGAATCATGCCGCCGGCAAACAGCGCCGGCACGGAAGCTCCCGGCACCAGAACGGAATAGACGATGAAGGCGATGGACGGCGGAATCAGGATGTCGGTTGCCGCCGCCGCGCCGATCACCGTGGCGGAATAGGCCGGCGGATAGCCGGCGCGCGCCATCGCGGCCAGCATCACGGCACCAACCGCCGCCGCCGTCGCCGGACCCGAGCCTGAAATGCCGCCCAGCAGCATGGCAACCGCGATGGCCACCACCGGCAGGCGGCCGGGCTTGCGGCCGACGATGGCGATGGCCAGATTGACCAGGCGCTCGGCCACGCCGGATTTCTCGAAGATCACACCGACCAGCACGAACATCGGCAGGGCCAGCAGCGGATATTTGGCGATGCCGGCATAGAAATTGTTCGGCAGCGACATCATGCCCAGATCGGCCAGCCAGATGCCGAGTGCGCCGCCCAGCATCAGCGCCACCCCGATGGGCACGCCGGCCAGCATGAAAACGATGAAAACGGCAAAGATGGCAAAGCCGATCATGGCTGACCCCGCCATTTGCGCCAGAAGACCTGCGCGGCACGAACGGCGATGCCAGCCGACAGCACCGGCAGCCATATGCTGTACCACCATTGCGGCACGCCGATGCCCGGCGAGGTCACGTCGAAGCGGTAGTCGTCATAGGCGAAGCGCGCCGCCAGCACGGTGAGGATGACGAAGGCCAGCGCGGTGGCCGCCGCCGAGACCAGGGCGAGCGCGCGACGGCGGCGGGCCGAGCCGCGCTCGAAGAATGCCTCGATGCGGATATGGCGGTCGCGGGCCACGGCGGCGCTGGCCGCGACCATGGTGAGGATCACCATCAGCGAGACGGATATCTCTTCGGTCCAGGCGAAGGACTGGCTGGTGAAGTAGCGCGTGATCACATTGGCGAAGGTGATCGCCGCCAGCAGCAGCATGACCAACGCGCCAACCCAGTCTTCCCAGCGCAGCCGGCCGCGCCCCGGAGGCTGCGGCGCCATGGATGGATCGGGTTTCGAGGATTCCTGCACGCTGCTCCCCCCAATACAGGCAACCGGCAGCGACGGGCCGGAAAAGCAAAGGCCGGGAAATCCCGGCCTCGCTTCCGGCCTGCGCCGATCGCTGCGTCGTTCAGGCCTTCTTGCGGGCCGCCGCCACCGCGGCTTCGGCTTTCTTCACCAGATCGGGCCCGATCTGCTGCACCCACTTGTCATAGGCCGGCTTGACCGCCTGCTTGAAGGCATCCTTCTCGGCGGCCGTCAGTTCGGTGACCTTGACCCCCAGCGCCTCGACTTCCTTGACGAAGGAGCTGTCATTGGCGGTGAGGCCCTTGCGGGCGATGGCGATTTCCTGCTTGCCGGCGTCGATGGCGGCCTGGCGCACGATCTTCTGGTCGTCGGCGCTCCAGGATTTCCACACATCCTGGTTGGCGACGAAGATCAGCGGATCGGCCACGTAGCCCCAGCGTGTGACGAATTTCTGCGCCAGGGTGTTGAGCTTGGCCGCGGTGAAGACATGCAGCGGGTTTTCCTGGCCCTCGACCGCGCCGGAAGCCAGCGCCGGCTGAGCATCGGCCCAGCTCATCTGCGTCGGATTGGCGCCAAGCGCGGTGAAGGTGTCGTTGAAGATCGGCGAGCCGACAACGCGGAACTTCAGGCCCTTCATGTCGGCCGGCTTGCGGATCTCGTGCTTGGAGTTCGATACCTCGCGGAAGCCGTTCTCGCCCCAGGCCAGCGGCACAACGCCGTTCTTTTCAACCAGGCCCATGATCTCCTTGCCCACTTCGCCCTGCACCATGGCATCGAGGCCGGCATGGTCCTGCGCCAGGAAGGGCAGCGAGAAGAGATTGAGCTGCTTGATCTGCGGCGACCAGTTGATGGTCGAGCCGATGGCAAGGTCGATCACGCCCTGGCGGATCGCAGTGAATTCGCGGGTCTGGTCGCCGTTCACCAGCGACACGCCGGGATACATCTTGATGTTGATGCGGCCCTGGGTGCGCTCCTTAACCAGCTCGATCCAGATGTCGCCGCCCTTGCCCCAGGGAAAAGCCGAACCGACGACGGTGGACAGCTTGTATTCAGGTTTGTAGGTGCTGGCATAGGCGCTGCGGCCGATGATGGCGGGCGCGGCGAAAAGCGCGGTGCCGGCGATGCCGGCCTTGAGCAACGTGCGACGATCCATGGTCCGTTTCCTCCAGTGTTTATTCTTGTTGTTCAGCCAATACAGCATTCCATGCGGCGCGCCAAGACGGTACGGACACGGAGCGAAGCATGTGCCGCTTTCCTGCGCTGCTCATCGCGCAAGCAGCTCGCGCGCCTTTGCCGCGATGCGTGCCGGCGTCACGCGCGCCTCCGCTTCCAGCACCGGCGCATAACCCACCGGAGCGCGCAATCCGCCCAGCCGCGCCACCCTGACGTTGCCCCGCTCGGCCAGGGTCGCCACGATTTCGGCGCCGAAACCGGCCACCTGGATCGCCTCGTGCGCCACCAGCACCCGGCCGGTCTTCGCTGCGGATGCGAAGACGGCCTCGCGATCCCAGGGCCAGAGCGTGCGCAGGTCGATCACTTCGGCGCTGACGCCTTCCCGCGCCAGCGCCTCGGCCGCTTCCAGCGCCCAATGCACCGCCTTGCTCCAGCTCACAATGGTCAGGTCGTTGCCGGCGCGCCGGATGGCCGCCCTGCCCAGCGGGACGGCGGCGGCCGGATCGACCTCGCCCTCCAGGGCCCAGAGTTCCTTGTGCTCGAAATAGGTAACCGGATCGCCGCATTGCAGCGCCGCCTGCAGCAGCGCGTAATTGTCCTGCGGCGTTGAGGGCGCCACCACCACAAGGCCCGGCACATGGGCGAACCAGCCCTCCAGCGACTGCGAATGCTGGGCGGCCGAGGCGCTCCAGATGCCGATGGGCATGCGGATCACGGCCGGTACGCGGCCCTGGCCGCCGAACATGAAGCGGTTTTTAGCAGCCTGGTTGATGATCTCGTCCATGGCGCACAGCGCGAAGTCGATTACCCGCAGTTCGATCACCGGCTTCAGACCGGTCAGCGCCATGCCGACGGCGGCGCCCATGATCGTGGCCTCGGAAATCGGTGTATCGATCACCCGCTCGGGGCCGAAGCTTTCCTGCAGGCCACGATACTGGCCGAAGATGCCGCCACGACCGATATCCTCGCCCAGCGCCACGACGGACGGATCCTGCCGCATGGCATCGCCGAGCGACGCGGCGGCAGCGGCGGCATAGCTCATCACAGCCATTGTCCCGCCCCCGTATCCTGGATATGCGAGAAAGCCGCATCCGTCTGCGGCCAGGGCGCCAGTATGGCGGTTTCGATGGCGGCGGCGACCTCATTGCGCGCGGCCTGCAGCACCGCGTCGATCCCGGCCTGATCCATGCCATGGGCACGCAACTGCGCCGCCGTCACCAGCAGCGGATCGGATTTCAATGCCGCTTCCAGTTCCTTCGGATCGCGGTAGGCAGCGGGATCGACCGAGACATGGCCCTTGAAGCGATAGGTGCGGGCATGCAGCAGGCGCGGCCCGCCGCCAGCGCGGATGTCATTGATCATCTGCCGCGCGGTTTCGCTGACCGCGCCGGCATCGTTGCCATCCACCACGGCGGCTTCGATGCCGAAACTGCGCGCACGCGCCGCCGCGCCCTCGCCGGCCGACATCGCGCCGGTCTTGGTGGTGGCGGACCACTGGTTGTCTTCGCAGACGAACAGGATCGGCAGCCGGAAGGCGGCAGCCCAGTTTAGGCTTTCGGCAAACGGTCCGCGGTTGATGGCGCCGTCGCCGAAGAAAGTGACGGCGATGGCGTCCGCCTTGCGGATCTTGATCGACTGCGCCGCACCCAGCGCAATCGGAATGCCGGCGGCAACGACGCCGTTGGCGCCCAGCATGCCGACCGAAAAATCGGCAATGTGCATCGAACCGCCGCGCCCGCCGCAAAAACCGGTCGCCTTGCCGAACAGCTCGTGCATCATGCGCGTCAGGTCGGCACCCTTGGCCAGCGTGTGGCCATGGCCGCGATGGGTGGAGGTGAGATAGTCGGTGGCGCGCAGATGGCGGCAGACGCCGGCGGCCACGGCTTCCTGCCCGGTGGAGAGATGCAGCGGGCCGCGCACATGCGCCTGGCCGGCGGCCTGCTGGCCAAAGGCAGCGACGCCGCCCCTGCTCGCCTCCTCGGCCGCATCCTCGAAGGCGCGGATGCGGCAAATCATGCGATAGAGCTCCAGCAGCTCGGCTGCCGGAATGTTGGGCGGGTTCACGGGCCTGTTCTCGGGACTTTGTGTTCTCGTTGCCCCGACCGTAGCAATGGATCGTACAATGATCAATCGACGCGGCTGCGCAAAAGCGCAGAAACATGCCTGAGAATCCAGGCCCGACAGCCCCTGCGGCTCAAAGCCAGCGCGGGAAGAGCAGGTTGTTCTCCAGGTGGATATGCTCCATCACGTCGTCCACCAGCTTGCGCGTGCCGGCATAAAGCGCCCGCCAGGTGGTGCAGGCTCCCTCCGGCGGCACGCCGCCATCGGTCAGCGCCTCGATCAGGCGCAGGCGCTCGCCATGTTCCACATGCTCGTCCTGCATCACGGCGATGGGATGCCCGATCATCGGATGGCCACCCTGCTTCATCATCGGGAAGAGCATCATCTCCTCCTTCTGCATGTGGGTCTCCAGTTCCTGCAGCGTGTCGGCCAGCAGATCGGCAAGCCCAGCGGGCACGGCAGGATGGTCGCGATGCACGGCCTCCACGCGCCGCGCCAGGCGGATCAGCTCGGGCAGCTCGGCCCGGTGCACGGCATGATAACGGACCAGGATATGCTCGATCAGCTCTGCCGTTTCGGCCGGGGTATCGGCCGGTGCGCCGGAATCCAGCGCCTTCAGCTCGCCCTCCAGTTCGGCCACGGCAAGGCCGCGCCGGGCAGCCGCCTCCTTCAGGCTGATGCCGCCGCCACAGCAGAAATCCAGCTTGTGTGCGCGGAACACGCCGGTGGCGCCGGGCAGTTTCGCCGCGATATCGGCCAGGCTGCGATTGCCGTAGGTCTGGGTATCCATCTTGGTTTCCTTTCTTCTTCAGCCCGGATATCAGCCCGGGCGGCCGTCGATGCGGGGCAGGATCAGGATGCGCGCATAACCGAACACGAAGGCGGCGAAACCGGCCGACCAGAGCAGGCCGCTGGCCACCAGCAGAAGATGGCCGAAGGCCAGTTCCGGAACTGCCGCGGCGATCACGCGCGCCAGCGCGCCGGCGGCGACCAGCAGGTAGGCCGCAGTGGCGGAAGCCGGCGCGGCCAGTCGGCGGCCAGTATGGCCGAGCGAGGCGCGCGTCATCACGGCCAGGATCATCAGGCCGACACCGCCGCTGCCCAGGGCGTGGATGCCGGTCGGGCCCGGCACCAGGCCGGCCGCGCCGGCGGCCTCAAGCGCGAAGCCGAGCGGCAGGAAGGCATAGCCCAGATGCAGCGACCAGATGATCGGCAGCTGCAAAACCTCGCGCCGCCACCAATGCAGCAGCCGCCAGCCATGCAGCAGCGCAGCCAGCAGGCAGGCTCCGACCTGGACCTGCACAGGCAGTGCCGCCAGCTTGCCCGCCAGGGCTGCAACCAGCGCCGCGTTGGCCGCCAGGCCCAGCTTGGGGGCTGGCACGATGGAAACGCTGTGGCCGGCCTGCAGCAGGCCGCCGATGGTGAAGGCGGGAATGATGCGGCCGCCGATGATGCCGATGGCGAGCAGGAACAAGCCCAGCGCCGCCTGCAGGCTGAGCATGGCCATATCCTGCCAGCCGTATTGCAGGGACAGATGCCAGAGCAGATTGAGACCGGCCAGCGCCGACAGGATCACGACGAAGACGCCGTTGCGCCTGGCATTGCGCTTCAGGATGCCCGGCCCGATGAAGGCGATCAGCAGCAGCCAGAATCCGACATCCGCGGCGGCAAAGAGCGCGGCCCAGGGCAACAGCGACAGAATCTGCGCCATCAGCCAGAAGCCGACCAGCAGCAGCAGCCGGAAGCCCCGCACCGGCCCGGCCTCGGTCCAGTTCGGCACCGCCGTCAGCAGGAAACCGGCCAATGCCGCGGCGGCAAAGCCGAACAGCATCGCATGCCCGTGCCACAGGATGGGGCTGTCGCCCAGCGGCAGGTCCAAGCCCATGGCCCAGCCTGCCGTCCACAGCAGGATGAAAAGACTGGCCTGCAGTCCGCCGAGCAGGAAGAAGGGCCGGAATCCGCTTTGCAGGATGGCTGGCCAGCCCGATGCGGTTTTATTGCGCTCTGCGGCAGCGCTCGCCTGCGTCATCGTCCCACCAGTTCCATCAGGCCTTCGCAACAGCCGCAGGCCGGCGACGGCAATTCGCCGGGCGCGACGGCGCGGAAGCGGCCGCTGGCGCCATCGAGCGCCTGAATCTGGCCGTGCTGGAGATCGAAATGCCAGCCATGCAGGGCAAGCCGGCCGGCCTTCACGCGCTCGGCGATCCAGGGAAAGCTCTGCAGGTTGCGCAATGACAGGTCGATGGCGGCTTTCTCCAGCCAGCGCAGGCGTTCGGCCTCGCCGGCTTCGCTGGCAAGGTTTTCCATCTGCGTCACCATCTCGCCGGCCATGGCGACCCAGTCGGGCAGGAATTCGAAATCGGCGCTGCCGCCGCGGCGCTCGGCCAGAAAGCGGATGCCGCCGCAATGGGAATGGCCCAGCACGATGATGTGATCGACCTCCAGCGCGCGCACGCCGAATTCCACTGCGGCGCTGGTGCCCTTCGGTACGCCGCGCGGCTTTTCGTAGGCGGGCACGAGGGCTGCCACGTTGCGCACCACGAACAGGTCGCCGGGCTGGGCTTCGGTGAGCAGCGCCGGATCGGAGCGCGAGTCCGAACAGGCGATCACCAGAACGCGCGGCGACTGGCCCTCGCTGACCAGCTTTTCATACGGCCGGTCGTCGCCTTCGAAGAAGCTGTCATGGAAATGCTCGAAGCCGCGCAGCAGGCGGCGCAGCGCAAGCGTGCCGGAACTGTGTTCGCGGTCCGGCATAGCGTATCACTGCAGCAGCGGCGAGTCGGCGCCGGCCAGGGCCACGCCGGTGATCTCGGCTTCGGCCGCCAGCACGGATATGTACTGGCGGATGGCCGTACGGAAGACAGACTCGGCCAGATAATCCGCGACGCGCTCGCGCACCTGCTCATATGCCATCTCTCGACCGGCCTCGCGCTGCAGGAGCTGCAGAACATGGAAACCATAGCGGCTGGGCACCGGCACGGGCGAAAGCTGGCCGACCTCCAGGCTGTCCAGGAAGGTTTCGAATTCAGGGATCGTGCTGCCGCTGGCGAACTGCCCCAGATGGCCGCCGGAGTCTTTCGACGGACAGGCGGAGTGCTGCTGCGCAAGCTGGCTGAACAGTTCCGGGTCCCGCTGCAGCACCGCGATCAGTCTTTCCGCCTGGATTCGGGCCGCCTCTCGCTCCTCCTCGTCATCCGGCATCGCCGCCAGCAGGATATGGCGGGCCTCGTAAAGCGCGGGACTGCGAAACTGGCTGCGGTTGGCGTCGAAATAGCGTCGGCAGCTTTCCTCGTCCGGCGCCGGCAGAGAAACCTCGGCCGCGATCAGGCGATCGATGGCATCCTCGGATTCGCGGTTCAAGCCCAGGACGGCGGCGCGCTGCAGCAGCAGTTCGCGTACCGCCAGCGCCTCGGCGGCGCGGCGGCCGGCCTCTTCCGCCGTGGCGGCCGGATGATACTGCATCTCGGCCAGCACGGCGGCTTCGTCGATGGCCACATCGTTCACGCGGATGACGTCCATGACTGCTCTCCTTACAGGCTCGGCCGGGCCGGCGAGCGGCGCCGCACGACCTGATAACTGCGGAAGACATAGCCGACCGGCGCGCTCCAGATATGCACCAGGCGACTGAAGGGAAAGAGCACGAAGATGGTGATACCGAGCACCAGATGCAGCTTGAACGGCCAGTCGACATTCATGACCAATTCGGCCGCACCGCCACGGAAGGTGACGATGCGCTGTGCCCATTCCGACAGGGCCAGCATGGTGCTGCCATCGCTGTGCTGCACCGAGAAGGGCAACGTGATGAGACCGAGCACAAGCTGCAGCCACAGCACGAGCAGGATGGCGATATCCATCGGCGACGAGGTGGCGCGGATGCGCGGATCGGTCAGGCGACGATGCAGCAGCAGGGTCAGCCCAATGAAGCAGATCACGCCGGCCGTGCCGCCGGAAACCACGGCCACCATCTGCTTGGCGCCGGCGGTGATGAAATGCTCATACAGCCAATGCGGCGTGAGCAGGCCGACGAGATGGCCAAAGAACAGGAACAGGATTCCGATATGGAACAGGTTCGAGCCCCAGCGGAGCTGGCGGGCCCGCAGCATCTGGCTGGAACCGCTGCGCCAGGTGTATTGGCCGCGTTCGAATCGCACCAGGCTGCCAATCAGGAAGACGCTGAGGCCGATATAGGGATAGATCCCGAACAGGAAATGCTCGACATACTGCATCATGGTCTGTTCCTCCGGTCTCAGCGCGGGGATGGGTTGTTCATGGCCTGCACCCAGGCCGAGGCCTTGCCGCAGCCATTGCCGGCGCGGGTCGGATCATTGTCCGGCCCGAAGGTGACGGCGGCTTCCTCCCAGGCGCGGTCGAGTGCCTCGAAGCTGTCATCGTCCTCTTCCGCAGGCCGCGCCGGCGCCACAACGGCACCCGCATCGGCCAGCGCGAGCAGGGCGGCGGGCACGGCCGCATAGGCCGACTGGCGCTTCTCCAGCCGGTCGCGCAGCAGCGCGAAGATCGGCGCCGCATCGCGCAGGATGGCGCGGGCCTCCTTGGGATCGATCTGGCTGAGGAATTCCAGCAGCAGCGGTAGGTAATCGGGCAGTTCGCGCGGATGCGGCTCAAAACCGTGGCTGCGGTAGAGTTCGATCAGCGCCACCATGGCCGGGCCACGGTCGCGCGAATCGCCATGCACATGCTCATACAGATGCAGGGCGACGGAGCGGCCGCGGTCGAACAGGCTGGTGAAACGCTCCTGCAGGGCCATCAGGTCGGCGGCACCGAGCTCGGCCACCAGATTGCCGAGGGCGCCGGCCATCTTCGGACTGGGCTTGAGATCCGCCTCGATGATGGCGCGGATTTCCGGCAGGGCCGCCTGCAGATCGGCGGTGGGATAGTCGAGCAGGGCCGACAAGGCTTTGAGGATACGCATGGTGATCACTCCCCGGCCGCGGCCTGACGGCCCGGCGCGAACAGGTTGGCCGGTTCCTTGCCGCCGGAGCAGCCGGCGCCGAAGGAGAAACCGCAGCCGCCGCGCAGGTCGAAGGCGTTTTCGGCATATTCGCGATGGGTGGATGGGATCACATAGCGATCCTCGTAATTGGCGATCGCCATGATCTTGTACATGTCCTCGACCTGGGCGAGGCTTAAGCCCACCTGCTCAAGCACGGCCTTGTTCTCCTTGGCCTCGACATGGCGGCTGCGCATGAACACCCGCATGGCCATCATGCGCTCCAGCGCCTGCACGACCGGTTCCTCAGCGCCAGCGGTGAGCAGGTTGGCCAGATACTTCACCGGGATGCGCAGGCTGCGCACATCGGCGATCTCGTCGGCCATGGCGATCTTGCCGGCATCGGCGGCGGCCTGGATCGGCGACAGCGGCGGCACATACCACACCATGGGCAGGGTGCGGTATTCCGGATGCAGCGGGAAGGCGATCTTCCAGTCGATCGCCATCTTGTAGGTCGGCGAATTGCGGGCCGCCTCCAGCCAGTTCTCCGGCACGCCGTCGCGGCGGGCCTGTTCGATCACCGCCGGATCATGCGGGTTGAGGAAGATGTCGAGCTGGGCCTGATACAGATCCTGCTCGGTCGGCGCGCTGGCGGCTTCCTCGATGCGGTCGGCATCGTAGAGCAGCACGCCGAGATAGCGGATACGGCCGACGCAGGTTTCCGAGCAAACCGTCGGTTCGCCCGCCTCGATGCGCGGGAAGCAGAAGATGCACTTCTCGGCTTTGCCGGACTTCCAGTTGTAGTAAATCTTCTTGTAGGGGCAGGCGCTGACGCACATGCGCCAGCCGCGGCACTTGTCCTGGTCGATCAGGACGATGCCGTCTTCCTCGCGCTTGTAGATCGAGCCCGAGGGACAGGCGGCGACGCAGGCCGGGTTCAGGCAATGCTCGCACAGCCGCGGCAGGTAGAACATGAAGGTGTTCTCGAACTGCCCGTAGATTTCCTTCTGGATGCCCTCGAAATTCTTGTCCTTCGAGCGCTTGGCGAATTCGGTGCCGAGGATTTCCTCCCAGTTCGGGCCCCACTCGATCTTTTCCATCCGCTTGCCGGTGATCAGCGACACCGGACGGGCCACCGGCATGGCTTCCGATTCCGGCGCCGTCTGCAGGTGGTCGTATTCAAAGGTGAAGGGTTCGTAATAATCGTCGATCTCGGGCAGGTGCGGATTGGCGAAAATCTTCGCCAGGATGCGCCACTTGCCGCCGATGCGCGGCTCGATTTTGCCGCCGCGGGTGCGTTTCCAGCCGCCCTGCCACTTGTCCTGGTTTTCCCATTCCTTCGGGTAGCCGATCCCAGGCTTGGTCTCGACGTTGTTGAACCAGGCGTATTCGACGCCTTCGCGCGAGGTCCAGACATTCTTGCAGGTGACCGAGCAGGTGTGGCAACCGATGCACTTGTCCAGATTGAGGACCATGGCGATTTGAGCACGGACTTTCATGGGGCGATCTCCTTGGTCGAGCCGGTCTATTCAGCCGCCGCGGTGCCGGGCCGCGGGCCGTCCAGCCAGTCCACATTGGCCATCTTGCGCACTACGACGAATTCGTCGCGGTTGGTGCCGATCGTGCCGTAGTAATTGAAGCCGTAGCTGAGCTGGGCATAGCCGCCGATCATGTGGGTCGGCTTGACCGTGGCGCGCGTCACCGAGTTATGGATGCCGCCGCGGGCACCCGTGATCTCGCTGCCCGGCACATTCACGATCTTCTCCTGGGCGTGGTACATCAGGATCATGCCCTCGTTGACGCGCTGGCTGACCACCGCGCGCGCCACCAAGGCACCGTTGGAATTGAAAACCTCGACCCAGTCGTTGTCCTCGACGCCGGCCTTCTTGGCATCCACCTCGCTGAGCCAGACGATCGGCCCGCCGCGCGAGAGCGTGAGCATCATCAGGTTATCGGTATAGGTGCTGTGGATGCCCCATTTCTGGTGCGGCGTGATGAAGTTGAGCAGGATTTCCGGGTTGCCGTTGCTGCGCTTGCCATGCACCTCGGCCACGCTGCGCGTGTCGATCGGCGGGCGGTAGCTGGTCAACCCCTCGCCGAAGGCCAGCATCCAGGGATGATCCTGATAGAGCTGCTGGCGACCGGTGAGCGTGCGCCAGGGGATCAACTCGTGCACGTTGGTATAGCCGGCATTGTAGCTGACATGCTCGGATTCCAGACCGCTCCAGGTCGGCGACGAGATGATCTTGCGCGGCTGCGCCTGCAGATCGCGGAAGCGCAGCTTGTCGTCCTCGCGCGGTATCGCCAGGTGGGTATGGTCGCGGCCGGTCGCCTTGGAGAGTGCCGCCCAGGATTTCACCGCCACCTCGCCGTTGGTTTCCGGTGCCAGCGACAGGATCACCTCCGCCGCATCGATGTCGGTCTCGATCTTCGGCAGGCCCTGGGTGATGCCCGGTTCGGTGACCTTGCCGTTCAGCTTGGCCAGGAAGGTCACCTCATGCTCGGTGTTCCAGTTGATGCCCTTGCCGCCATTGCCGATCTTGGTCATCAGCGGGCCGAGCGCCGTGAACTTCTTATAGGTGTTCGGGTAGTCGCGTTCGACCACCGTGATCTGCGGCATGGTCTTGCCCGGAATGGGTTCGATCTCGCCCTTGCGCCAGTCCTTCGGATCGAAGGCCTGGCCCAGTTCTGCCGGCGTGTCGTGCATCAGCGGGGTGAGCACGACATCCTTCTCGACGCCGAGATGGCCCTCGCAGACGGTAGAAAACTTCCTGGCGATGCCCTTGAAGATTTCCCAGTCGCTGCGCGCTTCCCAGGCCGGATCCACCGCCGCCGACAGCGGGTGGATGAAGGGATGCATGTCGGAGGTGTTCATGTCGTGCTTCTCGTACCAGGTGGCCGTGGGCAGCACGATGTCGGAATACATGCAGGTGGTGGACATGCGGAAATCCAGTGTCACCAGCAGGTCAAGCTTGCCTTCCGCGCCGTCGCGCCAGACCAATTCTTCCGGCTTGCGGCCGCCCTCCTGGCCCAGATCCTTGCCCTGCACGCCATGCTGGGTGCCGAGCAGGTATTTCAGGAAATACTCGTGACCCTTGCCGCTGGAGCCCAGGATGTTGGAGCGCCAGACGAACATGTTGCGCGGGAAATTGGCCGGATTGTCGGGATCCTCGCAGGACATGCGGACAGAGCCGCTTTTCAGCTTCTCCACCAGATAGGGTGCGGGTTCCTGCCCGACCGCCGCGGCATCTTTGGCAAGCTGCAGTGGATTGCGCTCGATCTGCGGCGCGCTGGGCAGCCAGCCCATGCGTTCGGCCCGCACGTTGAAGTCGATCAGCGAGCCGGTCAGCTTCTTCGGCGCCACCGGCGACAGGATTTCCTCCACCGCCAGCTTCTCATACCGCCACTGGCCGGTATGGGCGTAGAAGAACGACGTGGAGTTCTGCTGGCGCGGCGGACGATGCCAGTCCAGCGCGAAAGCCAGCGGCAGCCAGCCGCATTGCGGGCGCAGTTTTTCCTGGCCCACGTAATGCGACCAGCCGCCACCCGACTGGCCGACGCAACCACACATCGCCAGCAGGTTGATGATGCCGCGGTAGTTCATGTCGGCGTGGTACCAGTGGTTCACCGCCGCGCCGAGGATGACCATGGACTTGCCCTTGGTCTTGTCGGCGTTGTCGGCGAAGGCGCGCGCCACGGCAACCACCTGTTCGCGCGGCACGCCGGTGATGCGCTCCTGCCAGGCCGGCGTGTAGGGCAGATCCTCGTCGAAGCTTTTTGCGGTGTTCGGATCATTGATGCCGCGATCAACGCCGTAATTGGCCAGGAAGAGATCGTAGACTGCAGCCGCCAGAACCGGGCCGTTCTTGGTCTCGATCCGCTTGACCGGGATCTTGCGCTCGATCACATCGGGGTGGACGCTGTGATTGAAATGCTCATGGGCGATCCCGCCGAAATACGGGAAGGCCACCGCCTTTAACTCGTCCTCGACGCCCTTCAGGCCCAGGCGCAATTTCGTCTCGCCGCCGCCGGCTTCCTTCTCCTCCAGGTTCCATTTGCCCTGCTCGCCCCAGCGGAAGCCGATCGAGCCCATCGGCGCGACCAGTTTGCCGGTCTTCTCGTCGATGGCGACGGTCTTCCAGTCCGGGTTGTTGGTCTGGCCCAGGTTGTCGGCAAAATCGGAGGTGCGCAGGAACCGGTCCGGCACCAGACGGCCGTCGCGCTCGACAAGCATCACCAGGTTCGGCATGTCGGTATAACGCCGGCAGTAATCCTGGAAATATTCGCTGCGGCCCCTGGCGTGGTATTCGCTCAGGATCACATGGCCCATCGCCATGGCCAGCGCCGCATCGGTGCCCTGCTTGGGATGCAGCCAGAGGTCGGCGAATTTCGAGGCCTCGGAATAATCGGGCGTCACCACCGCCACCTTGGCGCCCTTGTAACGCACCTCGGTCATGAAATGGGCGTCCGGCGTGCGCGTCTGCGGCACGTTCGAACCCCACAGCATCAGGAAGGTGGAATTGTACCAGTCGGCCGATTCCGGCACGTCGGTCTGTTCGCCCCAGGTCTGCGGCGAGCTCGGCGGCAGATCGCAATACCAGTCGTAAAAGCTCATGCAGACGCCGCCGATCAACGACAGATACCGGCTGCCGGCCGCATACGACACCATCGACATGGCCGGGATCGGCGAGAAACCGATGATGCGGTCGGGTCCGAATGCCTTGATCGTGTAGGCGTTCGAGGCGGCGATGATCTCGTTCACCTCGTCCCAGGTGGCGCGCACGAAACCGCCCAGGCCGCGGGCCGACTTGTATTCCTTGGCCTTGGCCTTGTCCTCGACGATGGACTGCCAGGCCGCCACCGGATCGCGGTGGGTCTGCCTCGCCGCGCGCCACAGCCGCATCAGTCGGCCGCGGATCATCGGATACTTCACCCGGTTGGCGCTGTAGAGGTACCAGGAATAGCTGGCGCCGCGCGAACAGCCGCGCGGTTCGTGATTGGGCAGATCGGGCCGCGTGCGTGGATAGTCGGTCTGCTGCGTCTCCCAGGTGACGATGCCACCCTTCACATAGATTTTCCACGAGCAGGAACCGGTGCAGTTGGCGCCATGCGTCGAACGCACGATGCGGTCATGGGCCCAGCGGTTGCGGTAGGCATCTTCCCAGGCGCGGTCTTCGGTGGTGACCAGTCCGTGCCCGTTGGAGAAATCACCGACCTGTTTGCGGAAATACGTCAGACGATCGAGAAAGCGGCTCATGGTTGGGGCTCCATTGGCTCGCGTCAGCAGGGACGCTCGGCGCCCTTGCGGGCGTAATACCACCAGTTGATGGCGACATTGACCGCGTAATAGAAAGCGGCCCAGTAGAAGAAGGCGTTCGGCGAGCCGAACAGCGTCATCGAGTAGCCCAGCATGATGCCGGCCGCGAAAGGGCCATAGGCGGCGATCGCGCTGGTCCAGCCGATCACGCCCGCGGCCTGACGCGGCTCGAACAGCATCGGCATCTGCTTGAAGGTCGAGGCGTTGCCAATGCCGGAGAAGAAGAACAGGCCCAGCATGAAGGCGAGGAAATACGGGAAGTCGGCCAGCGAGGTGGGCGAGGTATAGAAGGTGACGCCCACGGCGCAGACGATCAGGCCGATGCCCGACCATTGCGTGACGATGGCGCCGCCGAAGCGATCCGACAGTGGACCGGCGATGACGCGCATGATCGAACCGATCAGCGGCCCGAGGAAGGCATAGGCGAGCGGATCCGGGGCGTTCGGGAAACCGCCATAGGTCTGGCGGATCAGCAGCGGGAAAGTGGCCGAGAAGCCGGAGAACGAGCCGAAGGTCATGACATACAGCGTCGTCATGAAGAAGCCGTGCTTGAGCTTGAAGATGTCGAGCTGGTCGCGGAAATTGGCGCGCACGGGCACGCTGCGCAGCATGAACCACGCCAGGATGCCGAACAGGGCGATCAGCGGCACATAGACCAGCGCGGCGTTCTGCAGCCAGATCTTGCTCTGCACGCCGGCGCGGGTGAAATCCAGCGGTTCGCCGGCCAGGCTGCCGAACAGGGCCATGCCGATGATCCAGGGCGTGACGAACTGCACGATGCTGACGCCGAAATTGCCGATGCCCGCCTGGATCGCCAGTGCCGTGCCCTGCAGGCGCTTGGGGAAGAACAGGCTTGTGCTGGGCATGAAGGACGAGAAGTTGCCGCCACCCAGCCCGGCCAGGAAAGCCAGCACCATCAGCACCCAGTAGGGCGTGGTCGGGTCCTGCACGGCATAGAACCAGCCAATAGCCGGGATCAGCAGGCTGAGCGTGGAGATCGCCACCACATTGCGCGTGCCGTATAGCGGCACCAGGAAGGTCTGAAAGATACGCAGCGTGCCGCCGGCCAGTCCGGGCATGGCCGCCAGCCAGAACAACTCGCTCTGGGTCAGCTTGAAACCGGCGCCGGGCAGGCGCACCACCAGGGCGGAAACCATGAACCAGACGATGAAGGCCATGGTCAGGTTGGCCGTGGTGATGATCAGCGTACGCCAGGCAATCGCCTTGCCGGTGCTGTCCCAGAATTGCTGGTTCTCGGGTTCCCAGCGGCTCAGCCAGTGGCCGCCGCGGCTTGGGGTGTTGTCGGTGGCAATGGTCATGGCTCAGGCCTCCTTGGGCCGGACGGACGCGGCCGCCGGCGGCGGAACGCCAGCCAGCTTGGCCGGCGCGCCGCCCTCGGCGAGTTCGGGCAGATCCTGCGGACCGCGCAGGGCCGGATGCTTGCGGCGCTCCATGCGGATGATCGCGAAGTGCATCCAGGTCAGCGCCGTGGCGACCAGCGCAAACAGCAGCATGAAGCAGCTCGTCCACACGCCGACGATGTCGTTCAGCGCGCCGAAGGCAATCGGCAGGACAAACCCGCCCAGGCCGCCGATCAGGCCGACCACGCCGCCCACGGCGCCCACATGGTTGGGGTAATAGACGGGGATGTGCTTGTAGACGGCGGCCTTGCCCAGCGACATGAAGAAACCGAGCACGAAGGCGATCACGGTGAACGGGATGAAGCCGATGGCGATGGTGAAGGTGATCGGGCCCTTGATGCCGTGCACCGTGTAGTCGGTGGCCGGATAGGAGAGCAGGAAGGTGCAGATCACCGAGACGATGAAGGTCCAGTACATCACCCGGCGCGCGCCGTATTTGTCGGACAATACGCCGCCATAGGCGCGGAACAGGCTGGCCGGGATCGAATAGGCCGCACCCAGCATGCCGGCCGATTTAACATCCAGGCCGTAGACGCCCATGTAGTAACGCGGCAGCCACAGGGCGAGCGCGACGAAGGCGCCGAAGACGAAGAAGTAGTACAGCGAGAAGCGCCAGACCTGCAGGTTCTTCAGCGGCGCAAGCTGGGCCAGCAGCGGTTCGGGTTTGGCCCCCGTGCGTTTGCGCTCGGCCAGCGCCGGATCGTCCTTGGTGAACAGCAGGAAGGCAATCGCCATGACCAGGATGGCGACGGCCCAGATCTTGGCCACCATCTCCCAGCCGAAGGCCACCATCACGAAGGGCGCGACGAATTTGGTGACGGCGGCGCCGACATTGCCCATGCCGAAGATGCCGAGTGCGGTGCCCTGCTTCTGCTTGGGATACCATTTCGACACATAGGCGACGCCGACTGCGAACGAACCGCCGGCAATGCCGACGCCAAGGGCCGCGAGCAGGAAGGTCTCGTAGGAATAGGCCGAGGTGAGCAGCCAGGTGGCGATCGCGGCCGCCACCATCACGGTCGTGTAGACCAGGCGCCCGCCATACTGGTCGGTCCAGATGCCGAGCAGCAGGCGACTGAGCGAACCGGTCAGAATGGGGGTACCGATCAGCAGGCCAAACTGGGTCTCATTCAGGCCGAGATCCTTTTTGATCTGGATGCCGATGATCGAAAAGATGGTCCAGACGGCAAAGCAGACGGTGAAGGCCACCGTACTCATGACCAGGGCGGTGGATTGGCCGGGCGGATTGGCGGCTGGGGCAGATTGAGAGGCCATCGTGTCTTCTCCTGCATCCCGGATTGCAGCGGCGGGATACAGGGGCATGATGAGTGAGCCCCTCGCAAAACCGATTGCGTTAGATCAAGCGCATCAGCGTGCTGCTTTTTTTGCAGCGCGACAACTTGATACGCGTCAAATTTCAGTGGCTATGCCTGCAGGACTATGCTTGATATCGGTCAATGCCGGATCGGCCGCAGCCCCTATCCTGCCCCCGGTCATGGAGGTGAAACATGCGCGCTGTGGACCAGGAACTGCTCGAAAAAACCGAGATATATCAAAGGCTCGATCACGCCATCGTCGAGCGTCTGGTTCGTGATTGCCCGGTACGGGAATACCCGAAAAACGCCATCCTGACCCAGCAGGGCGATCAGTCGGAATACGTGCACCTGATTCTGAGCGGCCGCGTCGCACTCATGGCCGAATGCTGCGATGGCGAAAGCACGGTGGTGACCACTTTCGGCAACGGCGAGATTTTCGTCAGCGCCGCCACGATCCTGCAGCTTCCCTATCTGGTCACCGCCCGCACCACGGCGCCGTCCCGGGTATTGCTGATTCCAAGCGCGCGCTTTCGCCAGGCGCTCGAAACCGAACATGCCCTGGCCCTGATGATGGTGGATCGGCTGGCCCGGCACTGGCGCCTGCTGGTCGAACATCTGCGCGAACTGAAGCTGCACACTGCCATCGAACGGCTGGCGAGCTATCTGGTGCGGCACAGCCCGACCGCTAGCGGCCCGGCCAACTTCCGTCTGGCCGACGACCGCAAAACCATCGCCGCCGAACTCGGCATGAGCTCGGAATGCCTGTCGCGCACCTTCCAGCAGCTGCGCAGTTACGGCATCCGTGCCAGCGGCAGCCGGATCGACATCGCCGATGTGCGCAAGCTGCGCGATCTCTATCGGCCGGTGGCCCGCGCGGCCGCGCCAGGCCGGGCGGCCGCAGACGAGGCCAGGACGCAGGAAGGCGCAGTTCTGAACTGAACCGGCACCGTCTATTTATAGGCGGCACAGCCCTCGCAGACGGTACCGCACACATCGCCATTCAGATGGGCGCGGCGCAGGTTCTGGAAGACCGGCGAGTTCCATGCTTCAGCAAAACCCTCTGCCGTCAGGTCACCCATATGGAAGCGACCGTCATGGTCGAAACAGCAGGCCGATAGCTTGCCATCCCATGTGATATGCCCTTCGGTGAATACCGCCCAGCACGGCAGCGGCGGACGCAGAGCCGCGGCGCGGCCGCGATTGCCGGCCACGGCCGACCATCCGCGCATGTCTTCCTCGCCGCTGACCAGATCGGCCTGGCTGTAGAGCGGCAGGGCATAAACCTCGTCGACATAGGGGCGGATCTCGTCGAGCGCCTGCTGCATCCGCTCGCCCTGTTCGCCGTCATACTCGATGTAGGAAGCGTACAGCCCGCAGCCATACCCTGCTTCGTCGCGGATGGCGCGGGCGGCACGGATATTGGCCTTGATCGCATCGAAGAGTCGCGGCTTGACGCCGGCCACATCGCTGAACTGTTCGGCATCGGCATAGTTATAGGAGAATTTCAGCGAGTCGAGGCCGGCCTCCATGCAGGCGCGCACCCGATCGGGCAGGGCCAGCGACCCGTTGGTGGTGAGGAATACATAGGGATAGCCACATTCCTGCTTGGCATAGGCCACGGCCTCGGGCAGCCATGGCACCATGAAGGACTCGCCCAGGTAAAACAGGCCCAGCTCCTCCACGCCGGCCGCGCGCATCTCGCGCACCAGCCGCTTGAACAGGTCCTTGTCCATGTCCTTCTGGTCGCGCAGACGCATGTCGCGGGCGCAAAAGGCACAGGCAAAATTGCAGCGCCCCGTCAGCTCGATCTTGACGGAGCGCGGCACGGGTGCCACGGCGCGGGCGCGGGCGGGTTCGATAAAGGTGATGGCATCGATACGGTCGGTGATCGTCATGAGTTGCATCCTTTCTGGAGTGTCACGCATACGATTACGCTGACCAGCATTATTGAATCGCGGGTTAACGCGCTCTGCGGTGTATTGACGCGCGGCGCGGATCGTTCCGCACAGGCGTTGACCGGCGTCAAGAATCCGGTGCGGCAGACCTTGTAATATCCATCCGTCCGGCCCAGGACGGTAAAACGCTCACGCTGGAGTTTAGACGCATGACAGACATTCCGATCGGCGTTGTGACGGTTTCCGACCGGGCCAGCGCCGGCATTTATGAGGATCGCGGCGGACCGGCCATCGTCGCCGAACTGAAACGGATTCTCGTCACGCCGTGGCTGGCGGAAACAAGGGTGATCGCCGACGAACGGCCGCTGATCGCGCAGACCCTGTGCGACCTGAGCGATCGGCTGCATTGTCCGCTGATCGTCACCACCGGCGGCACCGGCCCGGCCCTGCGGGATGTGACGCCGGAAGCGACCGAGGATGTCTGCACCAAGATGATGCCGGGTTTCGGCGAGCTGATGCGCAGCGTCAGCCTGCAATCCGTGCCGACCGCGATCCTGTCGCGCCAGACCGCCGGCATCCGCGGCCGCAGCCTGATCGTCAACCTGCCCGGCAAGCCCGCGGCCATCGCCGAATGCCTGGCGGCGGTGTTTCCGGCCATTCCCTATTGCATCGACCTGATCGGCGGGCCGCGCCTGGAGACCGATCCGGCGGTCTGCGCTGCCTTTCGGCCGCGCGCCTGATTTTTAAAGAGTGCCGATCGCGCCATCGACACGGCATTTCAGGAACGCTAAACCGGTCGCATGACACAGCGGCTCGGCCTCATCGGCTATGGCGGCATCGGGCAGTCGATCCTGACGGCCTGGACGCAACGACCCATCGGCGGCTATCGCATGGCGGTGCTGCTGGTGCGGCCCCGCCAGCGCGCGGCGGCGCAGGCCGCCTGGCCCGATCTTGCGGTGACCGACAGCATCGCCGACTTCCTGGGCCACCGCCCCGACATCGTGATCGAGGCCGCCGGCCAGCCGGCAGTGCGCGAGACGGCCGAGGCCGCACTGGCGCAGGGCTGCGATTATTACGTCATTTCCACCGGCGCGCTGGCCGATCCGGATTTCCGCGCGCGCATCCAGCACGGAGTTGGATCGGGGCCGGGGCGGGTGATCATCCCGGTCGGAGCCACGGCGGGGCTGGACGGGCTGCTGGCGATGCGCCAGGACGGCCTGCTGAGCGTGACCTATACCTCGACCAAGCCGCCGAAGGCATGGCGCGGCACGCCCGCCGAACAGGCCTTCGACCTGGATGCCATCGCAGAACCCACCGTGATCTTCGCCGGCCGCGCCGACCAGGCCGCGCTGCAATATCCGAAGAATGCCAACCTGGCGGCCACCGTCGCGCTGGCCGGACTGGGCTTCGAGCACACCCAGGTCAGGCTGGTGGCCGATCCCGCCGCCACCGGCAATACCGGCCGCATCGAGGCGGAAAGCGCATCCTCGCGCCTGAGCGTCACCGTCGCGGGCCGCAGCAGCGCGAGCAATCCGAAAACCTCGGCAATCACCGGCATGAGCGTGCTGGCGGCACTGGAGAACCGGCAGGCGCGGTTCACCTTCGGCTGAAGGTCGCTCTTATCTGAATGACCGGAAGCGCGCCGGCCCATGGCCGGCAGGCTGGCGGAGGTGGCAGTCAGAAGCTAGCTGTTCTCCAGCCCGATTTCCCTGCTTTGCACTGAAATACTGGGAAATCTCCCCATTTCGAGGGTTCTCTGGGTCATAGATCTCGAGAGTTGCACGCTAAATCAGTTGGTTAACACCAAAATGGCCTATGTGCGCCCGATATGATCAGGGAATTATCAGGGAAGGGCTTTAATTCCGGCTCTCGCCCGGTGGCGAGCCGAGCAGCCCAGCCCGCTGCTCCTGGCCACACAGAGGAAAGGCAGCCCTTAAAAACAACATCACGTACTGCATATCGGCAGTCGGCTGAATCTCGTGGACCACCTTAGTCGTGCTTATTAATGACGTTCAATAAATTAAGAGAGGGTCGATTTTCGCCCATATGATTAGTCTGGGCCGATTAATAAGTTCAGTTTTTGAGTTCGTAATTCGAACAATCGTCTCAAGCACGCTAATCGCGGTTGATAAAATTGGGCCAATTCTTTTGATGTGGTTAAGGCTGGCAAGACCAAAAGCGTCCATCGAGCGCTACCAACAAATGCTCTCTGGTCCAGATCGGATAGCCTTTCATTCTGGAAAATCGCAGTTCGTCCAGGAAATAAGCACAAACAATGCATGGCTTAGCCCGCAGGCACTCAGCGCCGAAGATTGAAGACAAACTTCGTAATAGGGTTCGGAGAAAGCCACCCATTCAGCCAGCCGATGGCAGCTTGTCGATCAAACTCTTAAATTTCCCGATATGCCGAATGCCATCGAAACGCGGATCCGTCCGAATCCATACGCTCGACAGCTCGCGATATTCCAATGCAAGCTCAAGCTCGGACATTGCGGCACCCATCGCACCGACTGATGCCGCCAAAGTAGCGTTCGCAAAATGCGTTGACCGCACACCACCATCCTTCCTAATCTTCTCGGCACGCGTTTTATCGCCAGCCCATGCCTCAATCTCGGCTCGGGCAAAGACCAGATCAGGGATGCGACCCGTTATCCGCTCGATCTCAGTCAGCACAGTCAATGATGGGATCGGTCGCTCGGCCAAAGCATCGTTGAGCGCGCAAAAGACCATCGCCTCCACAGATTGGGTGATGTGGTGCTTGAGTGCAACAAATGCGTCTTACCGCCTGGCTTGGAAATAGCAGACAGCTTCGGCGATATCCTGCTGGCTGGAGAATGGCTCGATGCGGCGCGCCTCCTTGAACTGCAAGTCGGCCGCATCATGGTCTTCCATGATCGTCAGCAGGACGCCGAACAGCCTGCTGGCGCGGGCGTTAGTCCCGAGTTCAAGCGCATTCCTGAAATGCGCTGCCGCGGCATGGCGATCCCAGTTCAGCCAGCCCGCGATCGTCGCCAACCCGCTATGCGCCTCGACCGAATCTGGATCGATCTGCAATGCCCGCTGGACATACTGCTCGGCATGGGCCAGTGCCGTCGGCTGATCAACCAGCCCCAACCTGTACAGATCGCAGTAACAATCCGCCATGCCTGTATAGCCACGTGCATAATCCGGCGCTTCCTTGCTGACGCTTGTGAAAAGCTCCAGGGCCTCTTGAAGCGCGGCTGGAACCTGCTGATCCAGCAGTCGACGGGCACGATAGATCCGCCCCAAAGCATCGAGCGCGGCCGGACTGGCGCCGACCTTTTTTGACCGCATATGCGAACTGTCGAAGCGAATCCTGCTGATGATTGTAAGGGATATCTGTTCCTGGACGCTCAGTGGTTCACCCTTGGGAGCATCTATTCGGTCGGTGAACACTACAAAGCCCTGAGGGTCGCAGATCTCGAAGGTCACCCGGATGCGATCGCTCTCATATCTGACCGTGCCCTGGACAATCGCATTTATGCCCAGCTTCTTGGCCATGTCTGAAATATTGATGCGGCTGTTCTTGTATTGGAAGGCAATGCTTCTGGACGTGATCCGCAATCCCTGCAGATCGCTCATTCCGAACATGACCTCTTCGGTCAGGCCTTCGGCGAATTTCTCTTCATCTGCGGACGCCGACAAGGCGCGAAACGGCAAAACCACAATTGCGGCACCGGCACCGGCACCGAAAACACGCTTTGCCAGGTCATCATTCGCAGTCGGAACGACCGCGAGTTCTGCCTCTGTTGAGAACTTAGGAACATAGCCGCCGATCGGAAGCGTGATTCGTATATGATCGTGCTGACCGTCGCCATCATAGTATTCCTGCAGCTTCCTGCGCAGACGACGCGCTTCGACGCGGACGGTGGAATCAATCCGCGGATCGTAAGGCGGATTGCGGCCATAGACCGCGTTGCCAATAACCGCTTCCTTCAGGGTGGAAGCTTTTGCGTCGAGCGTTTGCTCGACGATGAACTGCAGGAAATCGATCAGGCGGCCGGAACCCACGAAGATCGCGTTTTCTTTCAGCCGCTGCACATGGGCGCGAATGTCTTCGGCGTTGGCGCCAGAAGTCGACTCGTTCTGCTTCCCCTTTGTAACCAGCAAATCCGTTATCCCTGTTGGCGCGTCAGCGTTTCTTTATGGCCGGTACTCAGGCCTCTCATGCCAGTTATGGATAACAATATCATGCTGTTACAGGAATGCTCCTTTTTAATGACTAACTGTTAGTCCCTACCGCGCCATGCGCCCGAAACCGCTGGGTGCACGACGCATGCCGGCTACAGCCTGACCGGGGAATCCGACCTACCCCTAACTAACGGTAAGTCCGCCGGTGGCTCACTTGGACCGCCCCTCCTGCGTTGACTAATCATGATGTCATTGAGGATTCTGGCGCAATTCGACTTTCCGCGCGCACGGTCCTTGTTGTTCAACGGTGTCGCGTCAAAGTCCATGCCCCACTCAACATCCACTGCCACACGGATATCGAGACTAGGACTGGGCGTCCTCTTCGTGGCTGCCCTCGGTGCCGGATTCTGGTGGTCGATCCAGCCGCCGCCACTGATTGTCCAGGGCGAGGTCGAGGCCGCGCGCGTGGACCTGGCACCCCGGGTGTCCGGGCGCATTAAGGAACTTCATGTCGATGTCGGAGATACCGCAAAGGCCGGTGCCGTGGTTGTCGTTCTGGACAGCCCACAGTTGCAGGCCAGCTTGGTATCCGCGCAGGCTGCCCTTGAGGTCGCCAGGGCCGACAGGGATCGCGTCTACAGCACACGGCCGGAGACCATCCAGGCCAAGCGGGCCGATGTTGAGCGCGCCCAATCGGCGCTGACACTGGCGCAACAGGTTTATGCCCGCCAGACCCAGCTTCTGCAGTCGGGCAATACGCCACAGCAGCGCGTGGACGAAGCCACCAACAATCTGCGGGCGGCGCAGAAAGCACGCGACGCCGCATCTGCCGAACTGTCTCTGGTCACCAAGGGCGCCAGCGATGAAGAACGCATTCTGGCGGATGCCCGGGTCAAACAGTCCGAAGCCGTTCTGCACCAGACCGAAACCGATGTGAGCGAGCTGACTATCCGCGCGCCCATCACGGGCCAGGTGACCACCCGCGTGGCCGAACTGGGCGAATTGTTCAATCCGGGCTCGCCTCTGCTCTCCATCGTCGACCTTGCCGACATCTGGCTGACCTTCAACATCCGCGAGGATCTGCTGTCCGGCCTGAAGGTCGGCGATGTTTTTGAGATCACGGTTCCCGCCTTGAAAGGTCAAGCCATCAAGGTCCGGGTGACCGCCATCAATGCACAGGGGCAGTACGCGAACTGGCGCGCCACCAAGGCGACGGGCGACTTCGACCTGCGCACTTTCGAGGTGCGAGCAAAATCGGTTGAGCCGAACAACCTGCTGCGACCCGGCATGAGTAGCGTGGCCAGGTGGGCAGGCGCCACCCAGAGACGCCCGGGGACCTGACAGATGTCTGTCGCGCGCCCTGGCATCATGCTGGCGCTGGTTCGCGAGATCCGCTGGATTTTTCGGCGTAAGGTGGTCGTTTTCATGACCATCATTTTCCCGCTGCTGGTTTTCTACATTCTGACAGGCGTGTTTGGCACCGGCCTGCCGGTCGGGTTGCCGATTGCCGACATCGACAAGGACCATTCCAGCCTGTCCCGCCACATGCTGCGGATGGTCGATGCCTCACCCGATGTTGCAATCACGAATCAGGTGGATGATATCGTCGCCGGGCGGCAGCTCATCCTAGAAGGCAAGGCCTATGCCATTGTCCTGATACCGGCCAACCTGGAGCGCGATGTAAAAGCCGGGCGGCGACCCGAAGTCATCTTCTTCTACAACAATCAGTTCATGACCATCGGCAGCATTGTGTCGCGGGCCCTCAATGAAGCCCTGTCGACAGCCGCGGCCGAGCTGGCGATCTCCACACGCCTGGCCCATGGGCAGGTTCAGGCTCTCGCCGTCAGCGCAGTCGCGCCGATACCGGTGCAGCAGAGCGCACTTTTCAATCCGACGCTCAACTACATCTACTTTCTGCTCGCGTCTTTCATCCCGACAATCCTGCAAATCTTCGTCTGCGCCACCTCGGCCTATACCGTCGGCCTGGATCGCTACCGGATTGCCGGCCTCGGCACTCTCCACCGGATCGGCGGCAGCCTGGGCAATGCCCTGATCGGCAAGACTTTGCCCTACACCGTCATCTTCTTCCTGACCTTGACGTCGGCTGACCTCTACCTGTTTGGCCGCCTCGACGCGCCATTCCGCGGGCATCTTGCCGTTCTGATTGCTTCTTCTGTGCTGTTCGTCGCGTCCTACCAGTTGATCGGCATCCTGTTTGCACTCGTTGCCAGGGACCTCGCCCAGGCGCTGGGCATCGCCGGACTCTACACTGCCCCATCCTTCGGGTTTGTCGGCATCAGCTTTCCAAAAGCTGCAATGGGCTGGTTCGCCAAGGCCTGGTCGCTTCAGCTGCCGCTGAACTGGTATCTGGAGATACGCCTCGACCAGACCCTGCGCGGCGCCTCGCTCGAGGCCTCGGCGAGACCGCTGACCATCCAGCTGATGATCGCAGCCCTGTTGACGGTCCTGGTCGTGCTGCGTCTCGAGTTTCTTCGTCGGCAGCGTCTTGCATCGCTGCCAGGACGAGAGGCCCGGATATGAAGGATTTCCTGCAACAGGTCGCCGCCGAACTTCAGGAAATCCGCCGCACACCCGCAGCGTTATCCACGATGGTTATGGCCATCCTGATATACGCTGCTTTTTATCCACAGCCGTATCTCAATGAAGCTGTCCGGGATGTCCCGACCCTCGTCATCGATCAGGATAATAGCACAACAAGCCGGGAACTGGCCCGCCGAGTCGACATCGGCGAGGGCGCCAGGATTGTGGATGTGGCAGGCAGCATGGACGAGGCGCGGACCAGACTCCTGGCGCGCGATGCCGTAGCCGTTTTCATCATCCCGAATAATTTCGAACGTGACATCCTCGCCGGACGCCAGTCGCCCATCGCAGCATACGGCGATGGCAGCTACTTCCTGATCTACAGGCAGGCAATGTCGGCCATTTCCTCGGCAGCCAGATCGATTGGTGCCGAAGCCACCACAAGCCGGCTGGTTGCCGGCGGCATGGAACCGAATGTGGCCCGAGCGATGTCCGATCCCATGCCGGTTACCGCCATTCCATTGTTCAATCCCCAGGGTGGCTATGCCAGCTATGTCGTTCCAGCAGCACTTGTACTCATCCTGCAGCAGACCCTGATGATGGGGATCATCATCCTGAATGCGCCCCGCAAAAATCAATCGCGGGGCTCTGAGCCGTTGCTGCCGAAGGTCTGCGCTTATATCGCACTCTACCTGATCTGGTCGGCACTCTATCTGTTCATGGTGCCGCACTTCTATGGCCTGCCACGGCTTGGCTCGCCCGGCGGCATCATCCTCTTGCTCATTCCCTTTCTGGCTTCAACAAGTTTTCTCGGCCTGTTTCTCAGCCGCATGATTCCCAATCAGGAGATTGGAATCCTGCTGCTCGTCGTGCTCGGCATGCCGCTTTTCTTTGTGGCCGGCGCGGCCTGGCCCATCGAGGCCATGTCGCCGGCCGTCCATTACCCGAGCCTTCTGATTCCCAGCTCGTCTGCAATCCGCGCTCTCGTTCAGATGAACCAGATGGGCGCCACACTAAGCGATGTGCGACATGAGGTATTCGTACTTTGCGGATTGACCGGCTTCTTCGCACTTCTTGCCTATTCGATCCGGTTCTTCCAGCGAGCCGAGTAATCCCATCATGACCTGGTGAAAAATGATCTTCAGCCCCCAGCCTCCGCCCACTCGCCGCCGTTTTCTGCTCAGCGCAGCGGCGATCGTTGTCGCCTCTTCGCCGATTGGTGCGATGGCACGCATCATCCAGGGCTCGGTGCCTTGGCAGGCCGGCCTGGCAGGCCCGCCCAGACAGGTTCGCGTTGGTCCATGGCAGTTCTTCACGCCGCTTGAGGCAGAAACCATCGATGCCGCCGTTGCGCGCCTCATTCCGGCAGATGCGCTTGGACCGGGCGGCAAGGAGGCCGGCTGCACGACCTACATCGACTATCAATTGGCCGGATATTTCGGCAGCTTCGAGCGACTCTACATGCGCCCGCCTTTTGCGGCGGGCACCGCCGAACAGGGAATCCAGAGTCCCGTCACGCCGGCACAGCATTACCGCCGCGCCCTGACCGCACTGGACAAACACTGCCGGAATTCATTCAACGGCAAATCCTTTGCAGCCCTGACGGCAGAACAGCAGGACAGCCTTCTGAAAGGCCTAGAGACCGGCGCCTTCAAGCTAGAGGGGGCAGACGGCAAGGCGTTCTTCGAGCTTCTGTACCAGAACACGATGGAGGGATTCTTCGCTGATCCAATCTATGGCGGCAATCGCGACATGGTCAGTTGGAAGCTGATTGGCTTCCCTGGCACCCGCTACGACTTCCGCGACCATGTGACCAAGCACAATGAACCCTATCCGCTGCCGCCCGTCAGCATTCTCGGTCGTACGGATTGGAATTGAGGAGAGCAGCATGCCCCGCAAACTCCCTAAAAAAGACGTTGTCATTGTAGGCCTCGGCTGGACCGGCAGCATTCTGGCATACGAACTCTGCAGCGCCGGCCTAGATGTTGTTGCAATCGAGCGCGGCCCATGGCGCGACACAGCAACGCATTTCGCACCTGGCTATGCCGCGGACGAACTCCGTTATGGCATTCGGTTAGATCTGTTCCAGCAGCCGGCGCAAGAGACCTACACAATGCGCAACAATCAGTCGCAGGTGGCGCTGCCGATCCGTCAGTTCGGGTCTTTCCTCCCCGGAAACGGGGTCGGCGGCGCCGGGGTTCACTGGAATGGCCAGACGTGGCGCTTCCACCCCACCGATTTCCGGCTGAAGTCGCATATCCGCGAGCGGTATGGCGCCCGCAAGTCCGGAGACATGACGCTCGAGGACTGGGGCGTCACCTATGACGACCTGGAACTGCATTTCGACAGGTTCGAATATCTCACCGGCATCTCCGGCAAAGCGGGCAACCTGAATGGCAGGATCGTCGATGGCGGCAATCCCTTCGAGGGATGGCGGTCGCGCGAATATCCGCTGCCGCCGATGACAATGACCTATGCCCCGACGCTGTTTGCCGAAGCCGCCCGGAAGCTGGGATACAAACCCTTCCCAAGTCCGTCCGCCAATGCCTCCGATGTCTATACCAATCCACTCGGCGTTCGCATGGGCCCCTGCACCTATTGCGGTTTCTGCGAACGTTTCGGCTGCGGCAACTATTCCAAGGCGAGCCCGCAGGTGAATGTTCTGCCCGCGCTGATGCGCATGAGCAACTTCACCGCACGGACGGACAGCGAGGTGCTCAAGATCGAACTGGATGCCAGCGGAAAGCATGCCACCGGCGTTACCTTCGTTGACACGAACGGCGAGGAGTATACACAACCAGCCGATATCGTTCTGCTCTGTGCTTACGGCCTGCACAACGTACGACTGATGCTGCTGTCCGGCATCGGCAAACCCTACGACCCGCAAACCGGTGAAGGCACTGTCGGCCGGAACTACTGCTACCAGACCAATTCCGCCGCCACGCTTTTCTTCGACGACAAGAACTTCAATCCCTTCATCGCGGCTGGTGCCCTGGGGATGACCGTCGATGAATTCAACGGTGACAATTTCGACCATGGCAACGTCAATTTCATTGGCGGCGCCGGCATCAACTGCATCCCGACCAGCGGGCGTCCCATCACCCGGCGCCCTGTGCCGCCCGGAACGCCGCGATGGGGCTCGGAATGGAAGAAGGCCACCAAGGACAACTATCTCAGTTCCTTCACCTTCACTTCCCAGGGCAGCAGTTATCCGCTGCGCGGCAACTACCTCGACCTGGACCCGACCTACAAGGACCGTTTCGGTCGCCCGCTGATGCGCCTGACCTTCGATTTCCCGGAGAACGACGTTGTGATGTCCAGGTGGATCACCAGCAAGATGGAGGAAATCTGCAAAAGCCTGGCGCCACGCCAGTATGTACTCAATCAGGTCCGGACGCCGTATTCGGTCGTGCCCTACCAGAGCACGCATAATACCGGCGGCGCCATCATGGGGGACAATCCCAAGGTCAGTGCCATTAATCGCTACCTACAGTCCTGGGACGTTGCGAACGTCTTCGCCATCGGGGCCTCCGCCTTTGCCCATAATGCCGGCTACAACCCGACCGGCACAGTCGGCGCACTGGCCTACTGGGCTGCAGATGCCATCAGGAATCAGTACCTGAAGTCTCCCGGCCCGCTGGTGAGGGCTTGAACATGCGCAGCCTCCTCATTTCAACAACCCTGCTGAGCCTTGTTTCCCTCACTGCGGCGCAGGCGCAGACGACCGACCAGGATTTCACCACCCTGGACAAGGGCCGCTACCTGGCAATCGTCGGGGATTGCGTGGCCTGCCACACCAAGCCGGGCGGCCTGCCGTTTGCCGGCGGCCTAGAGATGCAGACGCCGTTTGGTGTCATCGTCTCGCCCAATATCACACCGGATCGGGAGACCGGCATCGGCAGATGGTCCGAAGACGATTTCATCAAAACCATGCAGCATGGTGTGGCGCCGGGCGGAAAGCGCCTCTATCCGGCTTTCCCTTATCCCTACTACACCCTCACCAGCAAAGCCGACCTGTCGGCCATCTGGGCCTATCTGAACACGCTTGAGCCCGTGAACAATCGGGTCGAAAGCAATCAGCTGCCGTTCCCCTTCAACATCCGCACCAGCCTGATCGGCTGGAACATTCTTTCCTTCCGGTCAGGCGAATTCAAACCCCGGCCCGACAAGACGGAGGAGTGGAACCGCGGCGCCTATTTGGTCGATGGCCTTGGGCATTGCGGCGCGTGCCATACACCAAAGACCCTGTGGGGTGGCGACAAATCGGCAAAGCTTGAAGGCGGCGTCCTGCTGGGCTGGACCGCCCCCAACATCACGGCTGCCGACAAGCAGGGCCTTGGGCTCTGGACGGTGGACGACATTGCCGCCTATCTGAAGACGGGCACCAACCGGCTGAGCATAGCTTCAGGCCCGATGAAGGAGGTCATTGAGAATTCGACTTCCAAGATGTCCGACCAGGACCTGAAAGCGATCGGCGTCTATCTGAAGGATGTAGCGGGCGCACCGGACCTGACGAAGCCGCTGCTCGAAACCGACACCAAGATCCGTGTCGGTAAGGCGATTTACCAGGACAATTGTGCCGCCTGCCATACCTTCAGTGGCCAGGGCATCGCCGAACTCTTCCCGCCGCTGAAGGGCAGCAGCGTAGTCCAGCAGAAGCATGCCGACACCCTGATACGGATCACGCTGGAAGGCACCAAGGCGTCGGTGACGGATGCGCGGCCGACCGGGCCGGCCATGCCGCCCTTTGGCTGGCGCCTGAACGACGACCAGGTGGCCGCAGTGCTGACATACATCCGGAACAGCTGGGGCAATGCTTCCCCCGAGGTCTCCGCCAGCAGCGTGAGAGCCGCGCGAGCTGACATGCAGCCATGACCTCGGGAATGCTGCTGCCCGGTTCCCTCTTGCCGGGCAGCAGCATGTTTTTACGGCCGGGCGCCCGGCTTGCGCGGCAGCCGCACCTGCACGTCGCTGAGACCGACGATGTCGCCGTCCTGATCCGTCGCTTCCACATAGACCAGCGCATAATCCCGGCCGTTGCCGAGGACATGGATATCCCGCACCTTGCCCTTGCAGGTAATCTTCGCGCCAATCGGCCCCGGTTTGGTGAACTTGGAATCGATGGAGACGATTTCCGCCAGCGGCCCGTAGGTGCGCAGCACCACCGACGCCATGTAGGACATGCTCATCATCCCGTGCTGGACCGGCTTGGGCGTTCCGAAAACTCTGGCACGCTCGCACCACGACGGATCCATGTGCACGGGATTCATGTCGAGACTCGCAACCCCGTAAGCATCCACCATCTCCTGGGTGACTTCGTATGCGATGGTCACCAGGCTGTCTCCCGTCTTCAGATCGTCCAGATAGGGCAACGGCTGCATCGCGTCCTGACCGGCCCGCGCACTGGTATTTGCCTGCGTCATTGTTTCTTCTCCTGCGTTTCGCTGTTTCTCAGGCCGTGGCAAAGCCGCCGACATCGCGCCGTGACGACGGCAAGATGAGCGTGCCGAGACATTCGGCCTTTTCGCGGCCGTCGTGATCGACAAGGGTGACACGCGTGGTCATATAGGCCTTGTCCCGGCGCCAGAAACGGTCGCAATTCTCCTGGACCAGATGAATCCGGTCGCCGACATGAATGCGCTCCCGGTAGTCGATGCGCTGGAACGGATTGCGGGCACCCGGCGTCCGGATCCACGAGCCCTGGCTGTCGGGCTGGGCGAACCAGAAGGCGATGGTTGTGGTGAAAACGGGGTGAACCATGATGGTTCCCCGCGGCGCGTGCCGGCGGGCAAAGTCACGATCGACGAACAGTGGATGGGTTTCGCCGACAGCGAGGTTGTAGCTGAGGACATCTTCTTCCTCGACCACGAAAACCTTCGGGTGCTTCCACTTCTCTCCAACCGTTAGGGTGTCCCAGAATTCGATCGCTTCCCAGTTGTCGAGGAACTCCCGGTCATAGCCCTTCTGCTTCTCCGTTGTAAGGAGATGTTCGAAACGTCTGGTTTTCTCGCTCATGGCGCCCTCCTTTATTTCTCCATATGGAGTAGTTTTCGGACAAGCCTGTCGACGGGTGACGGCACCCGCATCGATGCCTTCACCTAGCGGCAGAAGGCAATTAACTCCTCCGATTGGAGAACTATTATTGAAACTCGGCAGCTCGTCAATGCCGAAAAGAGCACGCGCGGCAGCACTGGCCCAGCCGGCCGTTAGACGATACGACTAACGGGGTGGCCGCAGGGATTTCGGAATGGCAAAGACCGCGAAGAAGAAGACGGTGAAGAAAAGCGGCGACGAGCTCACCGCACGTGGCGCCCAGCGCCGGCAGGAACTGCTCGACGCTGCGCTGCGGATTATCGTCCGTGACGGCCCGGGTGCAGTCAGCCTGCGATCCGCCGTCAAGGAAGCCAAGGCCAGCCATGGTGCCGTGCTGTATTACTTCGGCACCCGGGAGGAACTGATCCACGCTGCCCTGAAGCATATCTCAGAACGCAACATCGAGGCACTCGCGGTGGCCTGGAAAGGATTCGAGGCCGCTGCGGCCAATCCGGCCAGGCTGGCAGAGATGATCTCCCGCCATTCCGCCCGGCAAATGATCGATGACCGCGGCATGGGCATCACCATCATCGAGCTGCACCTGGCAGCCGCCCGGCATCCCGAACTGGCGCCGGCGATCCGGGAATGGGGGCGCGCCTATGCCCGCATCAGCCACGACACCTTCGTCCGCCTCGGATCATCCAACCCCGAAGCCGACTCGGCCTTGATGACCAACATGATCAGCGGCCTGGTCATGCGGCAGCTCGCCCTGCATCGCCCCGATTTCGAAGCGGCCATCCTGCGCCCTGCGATAGAGCGACTACTCCGCAGCTTTGCCGGACCTAAAGCCGCCAAGACCGCAACAAGCCGGAAGCCGGCCTGAGCGGCTAAAGCGCGTTCCGTGTCCCCAGGATGGCGGTCGCCTGACTGGAAAAGACGCCGCCGTTGCCATGGGCCAGCGCAATGTCGACACCAGGAACCTGGCGCTCCCCGGCACTGCCCCGCAGCTGCTCGACAGCCTCGATCAGCGCGAAGATTCCGTACATGCCGGGATGGACGCAGGACAGGCCGCCACCATTCGTATTGACCGGCTGCGACCCGCCCGGTCCGATATGGCCGTCGGCCACGAATGATCCGGCCTCGCCCCGCTTGCAGAAGCCAAGGTCCTCCAGGAACAGCAGGACATTGATGGTGAAGGCATCATAGAGCTGCAGGACCTTCACATCCTGCGGCCCCGCCTTAGCCATCCTGAAGGCCCGGGCGCCGGACTCCTTTGCAGGCGTCGTCGTCAGATCCGGCATCGAAGAGATGCTGCGATGGCTATGCGCCATGCCGGCACCCAGGATATAGGCCGGCGGACGCGGCAGGTCGGCGGCCCGATCCTTGCGGACAACGACCACGGCACCAGCCCCATCCGTCACCAGGCAGCAGTCGCGGACGCTCAATGGCGAACTGACCATTCGGCTGGCCAGGACATCCGTGATCGTGAGTGGCCCACGTTCAAAAGCCATGGGATTCTTCTGCGCCCAGGCGCGGGCATCGACAGCCACCTGGGCCAGGTGGCGCCGCGTTACGCCGTATTCGTGCATATAACGGGCCGCCGCCAGCGCATAGGCGTTGACGGCACCGGTCGGAGTATACGGCGCTTCGAATGGCGAGGCGTTCAGGACGGCGCGCGCCTTGGCATAAGGCACGCGGTTACTTCCGGTTCGCGGATTGCTGCCATAGGCAATCAGGACGGCATTGCACAAGCCCTGCTCCAGCGCCAGCATTGCCGGAACGAGATGGGCGATGAAAGACGAGCCGCCGATGCCGGTGCCATCCGAAAAGGCCGGCTGGATGCCGAGATACTCGCACAGCGAAAGCACTGGCATATTGGTTTCGAGGCTGGCCGTTATGACGCCATCAATATCCCTGAGGGTCAGCCCTGCATCGGCGATCGCGCGCCGCGACGCCTCGGCCGCCAAATCCAGTTCGGAATATCCCGGCGCCTCGCCGCAGCCGGCGAGGCCGACACCGACGACAGCGCACTGGCCACGCAAATCCCTAGACATTAATGTCACCTGCGGGCTTGAAGACTAGGGATGGCACCTCCTGGGGCCGGACCACGGCCATGACAGGCATGCCAATCTGCACCTTGTCCGGCGCCATACCGTCGACACAGCTCATCATTCTCGGACCTTCGGCCAGGTCGATGAGGGCGATGTTGTAGTTTCCGCCCAGTTCGGGCTTGCGGCTGACGACAGTCACCGAATAGATGGTGCCGCGACCGGATGCCTCCACCCATTCCAATTCGCCGGAACCGCAATGCGGGCAGGACACACGGGGATAGAAAACATGCTCCCCGCTGGCCCTGCAGCGCTGGATCTTGAAGCTGCCTTCCTGCAGGAAGGCGAAGAACTGCTCCTGGGGACCTCTGGCTTCACTCATTGCGCGGCTTCCTGATTCCGCTCGGCATCCTGCCGGCGCAGCTCGCGCCGGAGCAGTTTGCCGGTCGGATTGCGGGGGAGAGACTGGCAGAACTCGATCCGCCGGGGCTTCATGTAACCCGGCAGACGCTCGGCGCAGAAAGCCATCAGCTCATCCGGGGATGGCTTTTGCCCACCCGGAATCACATAAGCAACCACCACTTCGCCCCAGCGGTCGTCCGGCACGCCGATCACGGCAGCTTCACGGACGCCGGGATGGCGCTGCAGGCATTCCTCGATATCGTTCGGAAAGATATTCTCGCCGCCCGAGATGATCATGTCCTGCTTGCGGTCCACCAGATACAGGAAGCCATCGTCATCGACGCGCCCCATGTCGCCCAGGCTGAACCACTCGCCGCGATGCGCCGCCTGGGTTCGCTCGGGATCGCGCCAGTATCCGGAGAACAGTCCCGGCCCGCGGATGTAGACTTCACCCACCTCTCCCGTGGGTACTTCATGTCCGGCCTCATCCAGAACCCGGATTTCCACCTCCCGGATGGGACGACCCACCGAGCGGTCATGGGTGGCGAGATCAGATGAATGGATCGCCGTGACGATGCGGGTTTCGGTGGCGCCATAAAACTCGGTAAGTGCCGGCCCGAAGGCCTTGAGCACTTTTTCCTTTACGGTGCTGGGAAGCGGCGCGCCGCCGCTGATCAGGCAGCGCAGACTGGAAACATCGGCAGTCGCCAAGGCCGAACACTCCACCAGCCGTTCCAGCATAGTCGGAACCACAAAGGAGTTCGTCACCCGGTATTTCTCGACAAGCTCAAGGTACGTCGCGGGGTCGAACTTCTCCGGCACGATGGCCGTGCCGCCCAGATAGATGGCCAGCGAGGCGAAATCCCGAGGCGCGGAATGCCAGTAGGGTCCCGCATTCAGGGTCACGTCATTGGATGTCAAGCCGTAATCAAGCGCCTTGTAGAGATAGCCCACGACGATTGCCCGGTGCGAGACTAGGGCGCCCTTCGGCGTGCCGGTGGTGCCGGACGTGTACCCGATATAGAGCGTGTCTTCAGGCGATACCTGTACGTCAGGCGCCCTGGCTTCGCCAGACCCGATCAGGGTCCCGAGCGACGGATAGCCGGTAGTTTCGTCGCTGGACATGGCAAAAATCCGGCTATCGAGACCGCGGCGAATTCCATCGCTGAGGCTGTCCAGGATCGGAATGAACTCGCCGTCGATGAACAGGACATTGAGGTCCGCATGTACCATGCGGAATTCAAGGTCGCCGGCTTTCAGCAGGAAGTTTAGTGGCACCAGCACGATGCCAAGGCTGCCAAGGGCGAAATACAGCGTCAGGTAATCCGCGCTGTTGCGCGCCAGAATGCCGGCACGGTCGCCCTTCTTCAAACCAGTCCGCGTCAGCGCATTAGCCAGTCGCCAGACACGGTCCCGCAACGCCTTGTGAGAAATGGCAGGGCCATTCTCGGTGACGATTGCGGGCCGGTCCGGATAGAGGCGCGCATTACGCTCGATGCTGCGCCCGATGATCATGCAGCGGCTGCGACAGGGAATTCGAGGTGAGCTTCGCCAACCGCGACGGTTTCGTCGCGCTGGTTCTTCACTTCGACCTTCACGGTAATCCACCGGGACCTGGTGGTGTTGAGCTTGGCGATTACTTCGCCATACGGGCGAATGGTATCACCCGGCTTCACCGGCATGAGCCAGCGGGTTTCCAGCCGGCGATGGATGCCGCCATGCTCGTACGACCAGTCCGTCAGCATCCGGGTGATGAGCCCGAAGTTGTTCATGCCATGCATGATGATGCCGCCAAAATTGGAACGACCGAAATTCTCCTGCATGTAGTTGTCGTCAAGATGCAACGGATTGAAATCGAGCGAGGCTTCGCAGAACTGGCGGATCGTTTCCCGGGTCGGTGCGAAAGACGGGCCTTCAATCTTGGCGTTCACCTTCAGGGTGTCAAAGAAATCGGTCATGGCCTGCCTCACATTGCACGGATGGTCCAACCGCGGCCCGAGCAGATAACCTCGCCGTTCTGGTTGGTGAAGACATTGTCGTGGATGACGAACAGGCGCTCCCGCTTGATGAACTTGTCGAGCGCGCGCGCCTGCAGGTGAATGGTGTCATCGGGCCGGGCCGGGATGTTGTAGCTCCAGGACTGGCCTGCATTGACGGTACCGGGGCTGCGCATCCAGTCGTCATTTGGCGTGCAGGCGAACATCAACAGGATGTGGATGGCCGGCGGCGCCACGATGCCGCCAAAGCGACTCTTCTTGGCGTAGAGCTCGTCGAAATACAGCGGGTTCATGTCGCCGACCGAACGGCAATACTTCTGGATCGCCTCCAGGGTCAGCACATACGGAATGGTTTTGCGCGGCTCGCCGGGAACGATGTCGTCCCAGATTTTCCGCGCGTCCGCGTCCTTCCAAAAATCAGTCGCAAAGCCCTGCTCCACGGTTTCCTCCGGTTCACTAGATGAACATTATGATCTCTAGATGAACACCTTGCACATTTGCCGCACACTTGGCAAGAGACATGAGTCATCAGGCGGGCAAAATGGTTGAAGAAGCCAATCGAGATCCACAGGCCTTTCTCAGGTCGTTTGCACGGGGCTTGGCAGTCATTGAGGCGCTGGGGCGACCACCGGGTCGTTTCACGCTCGCAGAACTGGCTACGGCATCGGATCTGAATCGCGCGGCCGCCCGCCGTGTGCTGCTGACGCTGATCGAACTCGGCTACTGCAAGTCCGACGGCAAATACTATTTCCTGACACCGCGGACGCTCGGCCTTGGCCTGTCATTCCTGAACGGCTTGCCCTACTGGGGCTACGCGCAGTTCGTCCTGGAGGACCTGCGCGCCGAAGTTGGCGAATCCTGCGCCATGGCCGTGCTCGATGGCTCGGATATCCTTTACATCCTGCGCCTGCCCGCACGCCGCATCCTGACCAACAATCTGGGTATTGGCAGCCGGCTGCCGGCCCACGCAGTCTCTTTGGGGCGCGTGCTGCTTGCCGGTCTGCCGGAAGACGAACTCGAGACCTATCTGGCCAAAACGGATCGCAAGGCCTTCACCAGCCGCACCCTGACGGATGGCAAAGCCCTGAAGAAAGAACTGACCAAAGTGCGCGACCAGGGCTATGCTTGGATCGAGTCCGAACTGGATCCGGCGATCTGCGGTTTGTCGGTTCCGGTGCGGGACGCCGCCCGCAATGTCATGGCGGCTGTCAGTGTCAATACGATTGCCGGATCGCTGACCGAGGCCCAGGCGAAAGAACGCCTTCTGCTGCCTCTTCGCAAGGCGGCAGAGGAAATCCGGGCCCGGTCAAACTTCTAGGCCTGCGTAGAAAAAGGACGGGGCAGGTCGACTCTGCGCGACCCGGCCCGCCCTCCCGAAGTCCGGCGCTTACTGGGCTTCGATTTTCGCGCGCTGGATCACGTCAGACCATTTTGCCATCTCGGCATTCACAAAGGTGGTGAATTCCTTGCCGGTCAGGCTACCCGGATCCACGTCCAGCTTGGCGAATTTCGCCTTGATCGTGTCTGACGCCAGGATTTCCTTCATCACGGCCTCCAACCTGGCCTGCACCGGCGAGCCGTTATTGGCCGGCATGTACATGCCGAACCAGGCCGTCGCCTCGAAGCCCTTCACACCAGCTTCATCCATCGTCGGAATCTCCGGCATGGCGGCCGAACGCGTCTTGCTGGTCACGGCCAGGACACGGACCTTACCCGAAGCCACTGCCGGCAGAACGGTCGGTAGGGAATCGAACATCATGGGCAGATGGCCGCCCAGCAGGTCCGTCATCGCCGGCGCCGCGCCCTTGTAGGGAACATGCTCGATGTCGATATTCGCCATGAACTTGAACAGTTCGCCCGACAGGTGGTTGGCACCACCGATTCCGGAGGACCCGAAGGTCAGCTTGCCAGGATCTTTCTTCGCCAGCGCAATCAGTTCAGCGACGTTCTTGGCTGGAACGCTCGGGTTGACGAGAAGCGCGTTCGGAACGCTGCCGATCAGTGCGACCGGCGAGAAATCCTTGGCCGTGTCATAAGGAAGCTTCTTGTAGAGGCCGGGATTGATCACATGGTGCGTGGCGGTCAGCAGCATGGTGCCGCCGTCGGGGGCCGACCGCGCCACGATCTCGGAGCCAATCGCGCCGCTGGCACCCGCCCGGTTTTCGACGATGACCGTGGTGCCAAGCTTTTCGCTCAGCGAGACCGCAACATCGCGCGCCAGGATGTCGGTCGTTCCGCCTGCGGGGAATGGCACAACGACCTTCACCAGATTCGGGAAGCTCTGCGCAACCGCAGGGGTTCCGATGACGCTTGCGACCGCAATGCCAGCGGTCAGGGCTGCTGCCCAGATGGTTTTCTTCACGAGCCTTCCTCCATTCATTTGTCTCGACCTGCGGTTTGCACTGGTCGATGACCGGCCTTCTGCCGTGGGGCGTCTGGTCGGGCTGAGAAAATTGTTCATCTAGTGAACTATTTATTCTCTAAGTGAACACTAGGACATGCTTTCAGCTGGTTGGCAAGCCCCATTGAGCAATGCAGCCCACTTAAATAACTCCGTATGGAGAACTCATGGCTCGAGATAGATTTATCGGCGCAGGCCGGACTGAGCCGTTTCACTATCCAATCGATAGTTTCAAAAGCATGCGGTTTGGCTGCTAACAGGTCGCTTCCTTGGAGGCACCCCGATGGAAATGCCACCTTCTCCGCATCACCGCGGAGCAGGGACTGATGCTAGGCCTTTCAATCAATGACCTTATCACTAGCCCGTATGTCCAAACGGGGGCTTTAGCTGTGTTCGGCGTGATCGTCACCCAGCTCACGTGGAAGCGATACCCGATCCGCCGTTTGGCATCACAGGTGTCATTCTTCTTCATCCTGACTGGTCTGCTCTTCTACCACCATATCGTGCCCTACGAAGTCGCCCCCGAGACGACACCGCTCGTCGAACGGACATTCATCGCAATGGCGAAAATTGTCTGGTGGCTATACGTCGCCTGGGTACTCACGAGCTGCGCCCGGGCGTTCCTCATCCTGGAGCGTCGCCCACGAGAAGGAAAACTTATCCAGGATCTGGCCGTTGCTCTGATCTATCTGGGCTCCACGCTTTCCATTGTCGCCTATGTCTTCCAAGCGCCAATCGGAACGTTGATTGCCACATCAGGCGTGTTCGCCATCATCCTCGGCATGGCCCTGCAGAGTACCTTGTCCGACGTGTTCTCCGGCATCGCCCTGAACATGAGCCATGCCTATGCGGTCGGTGACTGGCTTGTCCTGAATGAGAATGGCATTGAGGGCCGCGTCATCGAGACCAACTGGCGGGCAACCCACCTTCTGAACGGGTCAAACGACCTAGTAATCATCCCCAATAACAGCCTGGCCAGAGCGCACCTGATCAATCTCAGCAGTCCGAACCGCACCCATGGCGTGCGGCTGAATGTCCAGGTTGTGCCAACGACGGTCCCGTCCGCCATTTCCGATGTCTTCCGGACCGTGCTGCTCAGCAGCAACTCGATCATGGCGTCGCCCCCACCCAGGGTCGAGATCAAATCCCTGACGTCCGAAGCGATCGAACTTGAACTGTCCTTCCGCGTCCGCGACTTCACGGCCGCCGCCGCTGCCAGGCACGAGGTCTATGATCTCATCTATCGTCACACCAAGGCTTCCGGGCTCTCCCTGGCACCTGCCAAGGAAGTGTCTCCAACGGACTCAAGCGCCGCCGGTCGCAGCACAGCCCTGCGCCTGCTCGATGCATTGCCGATCTTCGCGTCTTTAACGGAGGAAGAAAAAGAGGAGCTGGCCCATGGGATGAAGCGCAGAGTTTACCGCAAAGGCGATATTATCGCCGAACAGGGGGTAACACTCACATCCCTGTTTATCATCCGATCCGGCGTGGTAAGCATCAACCTTCGCGGCGATACCACGAATGAGTTCAGCCGCCTTTCGCCCGGGGATTATTTCGGCGAGTTTGGACTTTTCACCGGCTCCGAGGAAATCGGCAGCATCCATGCGCTGACGGGCGTCGTAGCTTATGAAGTGGACAAAACATCCGTGGCCAAGCTGATGCAGGAGCGTCCAAGCATCGCAGACGAAGTCAGCGTCACACTCTCCCGGCTGGCCAAAATGGCAAATGCGGGCAATTCAGCCCCCCAGCGCCCGTTCGGGACGGCCTCTTCTCTCGTAGGCCGGATCAGGCAGATGCTCGGTGTCCCGGTGGAATAGCTGCCGCCCCAGTGGATCAATCGCGATCCGGGACAATTACGGCAGTTGTTCTCTGAACTGATAGCGCGTCACCACGCGCAACGGCGTGCTGCCGTTATTTGTGATGGTGACATAGCTTGGCCCGCGGCCTGTGTGCCCCAGCCGATCGTAGACTTCCGCCTGCCCGCCGGCCGGCACGCCGATCACACGACCATCAGGCAACTGCAAGCTACCCCCTGATGTACCGCGATTCACGATCGTGAGCGTGGTGTAGCTTTCGCGATCACCGACATCGACAATAGCGCTTGTGCCTGGAATGATATTGAAGCTTCCAGCCCAGGCGGTTCCGGAGAGATGACCAAAAACTAATGCTGCGGCCAGGAACATACTGCGGGACATGGCAATCTCCTTAAACCCTTCGTTCGTGTACAGGGCCTCTGCAACCGAATTTAGATGTGCAGGCGCCACGCTGCCATGGCGCCTGCCAGAGTTCAGGCCTTGAAGAAAGCAAGAAGGTCTTCGTTGATCAAGTCGGCGTTGACGGTCGCCATGCCGTGACTCAGACCTTTGTAGACCTTCAGTGTGCCGTTCTTGACCAGCTTGATGGCCAGGTGGGCGCTGTCTGCAATCGGCACGATCTGGTCGTCGTCGCCATGCATGATCAGCACCGGCACGGTGATTGCCTTCAGGTCTTCGGTGAAGTCGGTTTCCGAGAAGGCCTTGATGCAGTCATACTGCGCCTTGGTGCCGCCCATCATGCCCTGGCGCCACCAGTTCTGGATAATACCCTGGGATGGCTTGGCGCCCGGCCGGTTGAAACCGTAGAAGGGACCCGTCGGTACATCCAGAAAGAACTGCGCGCGGTTGGCGACCTGGGCGGCGCGGAAGCCGTCGAAGACCTCAATCGGCAGGCCGCCGGGATTCTTATCCGACTTCACCATGATCGGCGGCACGGCGCCGATCAGCACGGCCTTGGCGACGCGGCCTTTCTCGGCGCGCGCGACATAGCGCGCCACTTCGCCACCGCCGGTGGAATGCCCGACATGAATGGCATTCTTCAGGTCCAGCGCCTTCGCCAGTTCGATCACGTCGGCGGCATAGGTATCCATCTCGTTGCCGGTATGGGTCTGGGTCGAACGGCCATGGCCGCGACGATCATGCGCGACGACCCGGTACCCCTTCAGAAGGAAATACATTAGCTGCGCATCCCAATCGTCTGCGCTGAGCGGCCAGCCATGATGGAACACGACAGGCTGGGCTGTCTTCGGACCCCAGTCCTTGTAGAAGATTTCGGTCCCGTCGCCCATCGTCACGAAGCTCATGGCTTTATTTCCTTTAGTGGGTTGCGAAGACTGAGCGCCGGACATCGGGACCGTTTGTGCGGTCGCATGGACGACTGGTAGTGCGGAAGTTACCAATGTAGTGGCAGCGGCAATAAGAACCTTACGGCGAGAGATCGCGGGCTGTTCCATTGTCCTTGCTTCTCCCCGGGCCAGGAGTGATCGGTTTATGCGAATTGTCCGAGCCCTGCGCGCATGCGGAAAACCGAATTGCGCCAGAATCCTCAATTACTTCATGATTATTCAATGCAGTGTGGAGGATCCAAGTGAGCCACCGGCGAACTTACTGTTAGTTAGACGCAGATCTTTTTGCCGCAACCCGATAACCTTCAATTATGGAAAATCCCGCCGTGGGCTGGCGCCTGCGCCACACCAGGCCGGCGAAGTAACCAGCCGTACCGCCGTTCCTACCCTTGTCAGCGTGCCGACATGCGCGCACCGGCATCGAGCGAAATCGTGGTCGCGTTGAGATACTGGTTTTCCGCGATATGCCGCACCAGGCCACCGAATTCCTCGGCCTGGCCCATGCGGTTGGGGAACAGGATCATGCGATTGATGATCGACTGTGACACATTCTCCGGCAGGCCCGCCACCATCGAGGTGTCGAACAGGCCTGGCGCAATGGTCACCACGCGGATGCCGAGTTCGGCAAGGTCGCGCGCCACCGGCAGGGTCAACCCCATCACGCCGGCCTTGGACGCGCTGTAGGCCGCCTGACCGATCTGGCCCTGCCAGGCCGCACCCGAGGCGGTGTTGATGATGACCCCGCGTTCGCCGCCGGCTTCGGGTTCATTCGCGCTCATCACTTGGGCAGCGAAACGGATGACGTTGAACGTTCCGGTCAGGTTGACCGCGATCACCTTGCTCCAGGTCGCAAGCGGGAATGGCTGGCCGCGTGACAGCGTCTTTGCCGAGTCGGCAACGCCGGCGCAGTTCACCGCCACATGAATGGTGCCGAAAGCCTGCACGGCCGCATCAATGCCAGCCTGCACGCTGGCTTCATCCGCCACATCGACGCTGCGTACGATGCAATTGGCGCCAAGCTCGGAAGCCAGTGTGGCGAGCTTCGTCTCGTCGCGGTCGAGGCCAACCACTTTGGCCCCGGCGGCCGCCATATTCTTGCAGGTGGCAAGGCCAAGACCGGATGCGGCGCCGGTGACAACGGCGACCTTGTTCTGGAGATTCATTGTTTTCCTCCCAGGAATTAAACGGCAGTGGTTTTAGCGGCCGAGGATGATCACGCTGGCAATCGCCTCTTCGATGCCATGCAGGCCCCCGCCATTCTCGGCCAGCGCCAGCCGCGCACCCTCGACCTGGCGCGGGCCAGCTTCGCCACGCAGCTGCGTCACCAGTTCAAAGACTTGCGCAAGCCCGGTAGCACCGACCGGATGGCCCTTGGATTCCAGGCCGCCGGAAGGATTGACCGGAATGCGGCCGCCCAGCGCGGTCTCACCGCGCTCGGACATCGGTCCGCCATCGCCAAAATCGCAGAAGCCGAGATTCTCGATCTGGATGATCTCGCCCATCGCGGTCGCGTCATGCACCTCAGCCACTGAAATGTCCTTCGGGCCGATGCCGGCCTTTTCATAGGCGCGTTTGGAGCCCAGCGCGGTGCAATGCTTTTCGACCTCTGAAGGGTCGCGGTCACTACCGGACTGCAGCACACTGGCTAGCACCTTGATGGCGCGGTTCTTGTCGATGCCAAGCCGACGCAGGCCCGATTCAGTGACCAGCAGCGCCGCCGACGCGCCGTCCGAGATCGGTGAGCACATCGGCAGGGTCAGCGGATAGGTGATCGGCGGCGCGGCGAGGATCTGGTCGACCGTATAGGCATCGCGGAACTGCGCCAGCGGATTGTGCACCGAATGGGTATGGTTCTTCGCGGCAACGGCCGCGAGATGACGCTGCGTGGTCCCGAAGCGCTTCATATGCGCGCGCGAGAAGGCAGCATAGACATCCATGAAGGCGCTGTAGGGTTTCGGGGAGGTCGTGCCGTCCGGCACCTCGACGCCATCGCCCAGCTTCAGCAGGCGCTCGCGGATCGCCGGGATATCCTCGACATCCCAGGCGCCATCGAAGGCCGAGAACATCAGCTCGCGGTCGGTGGAGAACATCTTTTCCGCACCGAGCGCCAGTGCCACGTCACCATCACCGGCCTTGAGGAAGTTGACCGCCAGATTGAAGGCTGTGGCGGCGCTGGCGCAGGCATTTTCCACATTCACCACCGGAATGCCGCCAACGCCCATGCTGCGCATCACCACTTCGCCGCGGATCATATGCTGGCGTTCCATATGGCCCTGCGCCGAATTGGCGAAGAAGGCGGCTTCCGCCGGCTGGCTGTCGAGGCCGGCATCCTTCAGCGCGCACTGCACGGCCTCTCCGGCCATGGCCTTGATCGTCTTGTCGAGCTGGCGACCGAAATACGTCATGCCGACGCCGGCGATATAAATCTGTTCCATCTTTTCCTCCCTTGGGATTGGCTGCGGCACGACAGGCCGTTCTGGCCTCGCGGCGCTTGCCAATATTTCTTTATAGTCTACATTGTGACCTATAATATGATTTAATGACTCATGAGTCAATAAACGGAGGAAACCCTTGAACGCATCCGCTGATTCCAGCGTCCTGGTCGAGGTTCGCGATAGTGCCGTCTGGATCACCCTGAACCGGCCGGCCGCCCTCAATGCCATCACTCCATCCATCGTCGCCGGCATCCAAGCCGCGCTCGACCGCGCCGACCAGGACGATATCCGCGCCGTGGTGCTGACCGGCAACGGCCGTGCCTTCTGTGCTGGCGCCGACCTCAAGTTCGTGCGCGCCAGCAGTAGTGAAGATGGCGCGAATGTCAGCAATTTCCTGAATTCCGTGCTCGACATGATGACCCGGCTGGAACGCTTCCCCCGGCCGGTGATCGCGGCGGTGAACGGGCTGGCGATGGCGGGCGGGCTGGAACTGCTGCTGTGCTGCGATCTGGTGATCGCCGCACGCTCGGCCAAACTGGGCGATGCCCATGCGAATTTCGGCCTGCTGCCGGGCGGCGGCAGTTCCGTACGGCTGCCGCGCAAGATCGGCCCCACCCGCGCCAAATATCTACTGTTTACCGGTGAGTCGGTTCCGGCCGAAGAGCTTGTCGCAGCCGGACTGGTGAACGAAGTGGTGGAGGATGCCGATCTGATGGCCGCCACGAGGCGCCTTGTGGCCAAACTGGCGGTGAAAAGCCCGCTGGTGCTGCGGCGCATGAAGGCCTTGGTCGATGATGGTCTGGAGCAGCCGTCTGCTCAGGCGCTGCGGTTGGAACTTCTAGCGTCGGAAGTACATGCGCAGAGCGCCGACCTGAAGGAAGGGCTGGCCGCATTCGTGGAAAAGCGCCAGCCGCGCTTTACCGGTCGCTGATCGGGGGAGAGTACGCAATGACTGAGAGCCGTTTTGCCCGACTGCGCAGCATCCAGAGCCATGCCTATGAGGCGGCGCCCGCCATCCGCGCCCAGTTCGATGCCGCCGGCCTGCGTCCGGCTCAGCTGGGCGATGCCGGTGATCTGGCGCGCCTGCCCGTCTTCAAGAAGGATGCAATGATCGAGCAGCAGCGCCTGGCGCCGCCCTATGGTGGCTTCCTGGCCGCGCCGTCCGCGGAGATCGAACGCATCTTCGTCTCGCCTGGCCCGATCAACGAGCCGCAATTCCGCGGCGAAGTGGACGGCCTGGGCTTCGGCGCCGCCTTCGCCGCTGCCGGCATCGACAGCAGCGACGTGGTGCTGAACACCTGGTCGTATCATTTGGTGCCGGCCGGGCTGCTGCTGGATGAAGGCCTGCGCAGCACCGGCGCCGCAGTCATTCCCGCCGGCACCGGCGGCAGTGAAATGCAGGCCAAGCTGATCCGCGACCTCGGCGTCACCTGTATTTGTGCCGCCACAGCCTATTTCGTCACCCTGGCGGAAACCCTGGAGCAGGCCGGCCACGAACTGCCGCGCGACTGGCGGGTCAAATCCGCCCTTCTGGGCGGCGAATTCGGTGACTGGATGGGCAAGCGGCGCCGGCTGGAAGCGCGCTATGGCCTGCGGACCTTCTCGGTCTATGCCACGGCTGATTTCGGCCTGATCGGTTTCGAGCGCGATGCCCAGGAAGGCTACGAAATCCACCCCGACCGCATCGTGCAGATCTGCGATCCGGTGAGCGGCAGCCCCTTGCCCATAGGCGAACCCGGCGAAATCGTGGTCACCACACTGCGGCCGGGCTGGCCGCTGATCCGCTTCGGCACCGGCGATGTCGCCATGGCGCGCGCCCTGCACGACGATGGCAGCGTGGCGCATATCTCCATGCTGCAAGGCCGTGTCGGCCAATCCGTGAAGGCGCGCGAGATCTTCATCTATCCGCGGCAGCTGGAAGACCTAGCCATCGCCGTACCCGGTATCCAGCGCGCCCAGGCCTCGATCAGCCGCGAGGGCCATCGCGACTGCGTCACCCTGCGCCTCGCCCTGCAGGACGGTATCGATCCCGGCAGCGTGACCGAACCGGCGCAGCAGAAATTCCGCGAGCTGTCGCGCCTCAAGGCGGATCGTGTCGAGATTACCAGCAGTGCCGAGCTGACTGCCGAAGCGCCGCTGGTACGTGACCTGCGGCAATAAACGCCAACTGGCTCAGCCGAGCCAGCGCTTGCGCCGCCGGTAGTGCTTGACGTCGCGGTAGCTCTTGCGTTCGCCTTGGATATTCAGGCCGAGATAGAATTCACGCACATCTTCGTTGCTGCGCAGCTCATCGCCGGCACCTTCCAGCACGATATGGCCGTTTTCCATGACATAGCCGTAATCGGCCAGTTGCAATGCGACACGCGCATTCTGCTCCACCACCAGCAGCGTGACGCCGGCATCCTTCAGTGACTTCAGAACCGCAAAGACCTCGTCGACCATCAAAGGCGCGAGGCCAAGCGACGGCTCGTCGATCAGCATGAGCTTGGGGCGCGCCATCATGGCGCGGCCGATCACCAGCATTTGCTGTTCGCCGCCCGACAGATAGCCGGATGTGCGATCCTTCAGGGCGGCAAGCCGGCCGATGCGGGAATAGACCTCATCGAGCCGCTGGCGCACCGCGCGCAGGCTGGTTTCCTTGTGGCCGCCGATGATCAGGTTCTGCTCCACAGTCAGGTGGCGCAGCACGCGGCGGCCTTCCATCACATGGATGATGCCGTCATTGACGATATCGACCGCATCCTGGTTGTCGATACGCTTGCCATTGAACTGGATATTGCCCGAGGTGACGCGCCCGTCCTCGGTTTTGATCACATTCGAAATCGCCTTCAGCGTCGTCGACTTGCCGGCGCCGTTGCCGCCCAATAGGGCGACGCACTGCCCCTCGCTGATGCGCAACGAGACGCCCTTCACCGCCAGGATGACTTCGCTGTAGATCACTTCGACGTTGTTGAGTTCAAGCACGCGCGCCTCCTGCATTATAGAGCGAGCCGGGCATTACGCCCGGCCCGCCCTTGCGACTGGGTTACCACTTCCCGATCTGTGGCACCGCTACACCCGGAGCGGCCGTGACATACTTGCCGCCCTTCACGATGCCGATATTCACCGTCGCCCCGGTGGTCGGGAACGGCGCATCGTTGGTGTATTTCACATCCGACAGGATCTCAAAGGTCTGCTCGCTGGTAATCGTGGTGCTGAGCAGCGCTTCGCGCACGCCGCGGCCGGTGACATTCGCCGCGCCCGATTTCTTGGCCGCAGCCTCTACTGCGCGCAGCGCCACCAGGGTCTGGTTCAGGCCCATCACGGTCGGCACCGTCCAGCCGCCCTTCATGCCATACTGGTTCTTGAGCTTTTCATAGAACTGACGCGACTTGGTGTTCTCGTCGGTTGGCATCGCCATGCCGTAGACTTCGTAGTCGCCCTCCAGGTTGGCAATGCCGCCCATGGCCGAGGCCGAGGCAGTGATGCCGTTATGCGAGCTCATCACGATCGGCACTTTCTTGTTCAACGCCTGCAATGCACGCTTCACCGCCACCACGGCGGCCGTGTTGGTCTGCACGTCCAGCACTTGGGCGCCCTTGTTGAGGACGCGGTTCACCTGGGTGGTCAGATCGGTCGGCTGCACCTCGGTGTAGACGATCTCGACCAGGTCGATGGTGGCCTTGTTCTCATCGGCATACTTGCGCAGGCCTTTGGCGATATCGACATAGGCCGGCGAGGCCTCGGACGAGAAGACCGCAACCTTCAGCGCACCGGTGACATTGTTCTGCTTGCGGTACCATTCGAGGAAGGCAGCCGCCTCATGCGCATAGGTCGAGCGCGGGTTGAACACCCAGGGATCGCTCTTCCAGCCGAAGCCATAGCCGGCAGTCGACATGATCAGCGGAATGCCGTCGGCCGGCAGGCGACCCTGCAGCGCGGTGGCATCCGGCGCGCCGACGCCAAGGGCGATGATCGGGTTCAGCTCGGCCTTGATGCCGGGCCACAGGCTGGCAACCTGGGCAGCGTCGTAACGATGGTCATAATCCTTCATGCGGAGCTGGACGCCGAGGTCCTTGCCCACTTCGGCATTCCACCAGGCGACGGCGGAATGACGCGCGCCGTTGAGGTCCTTCATCACGTCGGCATATGGCCCGGTGAAATCGGCCAGCGAGGCGATGTTATAGGTGGTCTGGGCCCGCGCCGGGGCAGCCAGCATTAGCGTGGCCATTCCGGCAAGCACGGTGCGTGCGAACATTTTCATTGTTACTTCCTCCCGTTTTTCGTGTGTGTGGAACTCGTCTACGCCATGCGAAACGCTAGTAGGAGAACGGCCAGAGCCGGTAGGAGCGTTTGATGATCGACCAGCGATGCATCAGGCCGCGCGGCTCGAAGATCAGGAACGCGGCGATTACACCGCCCAGGAAGATGTTGAGGGTGGCGAACACCACGTCGCCACCCAGCCATGGCACCACCTGCACGAAGGTGGGACCGAGGCTGATGAAGCTCTCGCGGATCGAGAGAATGACCACAACGCCGATCAGGGCGCCGGTGATCGAGCCGATTCCGCCGACGATGACCATGGCGACGAACCAGATCGAGTGGAACAGCGTGAACTGGTCGACGGCGACGAAGCGGACGTAATAGGCCCACAGGCCACCACCGATGCCTGCATAGAAGGAACCCACCAGGAAGGCCATGGCCTTGGTGCGGACGACATCGATGCCCATCATGCCCGACGCGACATCATCGTCGCGCACCGCCACAAAGTCTCGGCCATGACGGCTACGCGCAATGCCGAAAGCACCGGCCACCATCACCACGGCGAAGGCCAGGCAGAGATAGTAGATCGAGCGATCGGTATCGATGGCGAAGCCGAACAGTTGCGCCGGCTCGAGCGACAGGCCGTTGGATCCGCCGAGCCATGACTGCGGCAGGTTGAGCACAAGGAAATGGAACAGCGACTGCGCCGCGATGGTGGTAAGCACAAGGTAGAAACCTTTGATGCGCACCGCCGACAGGCCGAAGATGAAACCGAAGGCGGCGGCCGCGCAGCCGCCCAGCGGGATCGCTGCCCAGAACGGGAAGCCGAACTTGCTGGCCAGAACAGCGGTGGCATAGGCGCCGCTGCCCATGAAAGCAGCCTGGCCAAGATTGATCTGGCCGCCATAGCCGGTGCAAATCTGCAGGCCGACAGTCACCACTACGGTGATCAGCGCCGAAGTCGCTACCGCCACCAGGCGCGGACCGACCAGCATCGGTAGCACCGCCAACAGCAGCAGGAAAAGCACCAGGCAGAGGAACTGCTTGCGCGTGCGGATCAGCGACTGGTCGCGCGCGAAGCTGGTTGCAAAGACGCCAGCGGGATCCATGGCTCAGACCCTCTCGACCATTTTCCAACCGAACATGCCGGTTGGCCGGATGAACAGGATGACAAGCATGATGATGAACGGGAACACATTGCCGACGGAGCCGCCGATGACCGGATCGACATAGGCCATAACCAGGCCTTGGATGATGCCGACGATGATCCCGGCAAGTAGCACGCCTCCGATCGATTCAAAGCCGGCCAGTAAAGCGACCGGCAGCGCAGCCAGGCCGATCTCGGAGGCCAGGAAGCTGACCGATTTTCCGCTCAGGAAGATGATCGCGCCCAGCGTCGACAACACCGAGCCGAGGATCCAGGCAAATGCCACCGAGCGCTTGACCGAGATACCCATCGACACTGCCACCTGGTGGTCTTCCGCCACCGCCGTCATGCGCAAGCCCGGACGCGTGCGGTTGAAGAACCAGGAGAGACCGAGGCCGACCACGATGGTGATCATGCCGCCGACGAACAACGAGCGCGGGATCAGGATGTCGCCGATGATCACCGGCTGCAGCGGGAAGATGATCGGGAACGGCCGCACCTGCGGGCCAAACAACACCAAGATCAGACCGCGCAGTAGGATCAGCAGGCCGATGGTGACCATCACCATGGCAAAGACCGACTCACCCACCAGGCGCGAGAAAAAGATGCGCTCGATGGCAAAGCCGAATAGGGCCGCGGCAACGAAAGCCAGCGGAATGCCGATCCAGTATGGCAGGCCGATGGAGGTGATCATCCACCAGACCACGAAGCCGCCGAACACCACCAGCTCACCTTGGGCAAAATTGAACACCTTGGAGGCGCGGTAGATGACGATGAAGCCCATGGCGATCAGGGCATACAACAACCCGATCAGCGCACCATTGATGGTGTAGTTTAGAAAGTCGCTCATGCGATGGCCCGCCTGTTGTCCTGCACTTCAATTACGTTGAAGCCCTCGTCGACATCGTTGATGCGCACTGTTGCCGAGAGCGTACCTTTACGACCATCCTGGTAGGTGATCAGGATGTTAACGGCCGCCGTGCTGCTGCCGCGATAGATCTCTTCCACCAGGGCCTGATAGCGTTCGGTGATGAATTCACGCCGCAATTTGCGCGAACGGGTCAGCTCGCCTTCGTCAGGATCGAGTTCCTTGGGGAAATTGGCGAAGCGGCGCACGCGCGCATGTTCCGGCAGGAAGCGGTTGACGCGGCGGATATCCTCGCGGATCAGCGTCGCCACTTCCGGCTTCTGCGACAGGTCAGTGAAGGTGGAGTATGTGATGTTGCGCTCTTCCGCCCAGCGCGACAGCACCTCCATGTCGATATTGATCAGCGCGCCGACGAAATCGCGACTTTCATCGCCAAGGGTGAGGATGTCCTTGATGAAGGGGCTGAAGCGCAGCCGGGTTTCGATATATTGCGGCGGGAAGCTGTCGCCGCTGCGCATGCGGCGTAGGTCGCTGATTCGCTCGAGGAAGACCAGCTCGCCGCTCTCGGTCTGGGTGACGGCATCGCCAGTCTGGTACCAGCCATCCTGCAGACGCTCGTCGGACTTCTCCGGATTGCGGTAATACCCCTGGAAGAAGGAACCGCCGCGCACCAGCAGCTCGCCGGCCTCTGACAGTTTCCATTCCAGCGGCTTGCCGGCATCCGGATGTGGCTTCATCCAGTGGCCGACGGTCTCGAGGTTGTAGCTCTCGCTCTGGTGCAGGGTCAGCAGGCCGATCTCGGTAGCGCCGTAGATGTTGCGCAGCGGCACGCCGATGGCATGGAACAGCCGGAATACATCCGGCGCCATGGTGGCGCCACCGCAGACCGGCAGGCTGAGCCGGGTCAGACCAAGTTTGTCGCGCAGCGGCTCCAGCACCAGCGCATCCGCCAGCGGATAGAGCAGCCGCGCCAGCAGCGGCGCCGGCTTGCCTTCCAGGCGACCGACATTCACCTGATGCCCGATCGCCACGCCCCATTCGTAGATGCGACGACGCAGCGGGCCGGCATCCAGCATGCGAGCCTGGATCGTCGCCGCCAGGCTTTCCCACTGCCGCGGCGCGAAGACCATCATCTCCACCGCAATTTCGCGCAGGTTTGCCAGAACCTGCTCGGGCGATTCCGGGAAATTCACCACCATCGGCACGGCCAGGCCCATGGTGACGCCGACGATCTGCTCGGTGATCCAGGCCGGCGCAATATAGGTTAGATAGTCGAGACCGGGCCGCACCTCGGCCGCACTCATGATGCGGTAGGCGTTGTCGATCATCATCTTGTGCGTGACGATCACGCCCTTGGGCCGGCCAGTGGTGCCCGACGTGTAAGACAGCACCGCGATATCGTCCGGCTGTCCTGCCGCCACCATCGCCTCGAAGGCAGCGGGACTGGCGCGGTGACGCTCGATACCCCGGGTTGTCACGTCCTGCGTGGTATGCAGCCCCTTGTCGCCGTAGGACCACATGCCCGTCGTGTCCCAGTACAGGATATGCCGCAGGCCTGGTACGGCATCGCGGATGGCCAGGCCCTTGTCGACCTGCTCCTGATCCTGGGCGATCAGGCAGACCGCCTCGCTGTCATTCAGAAGATAGTCGATTTCGCCAGCCGTCAGATCGGGGTAGAGCGATATGACCTTCGCTCCGAGCGCCAGTGCGGCAAACTCGGCCCAGAAATTGTCCGGCTCATTCTCGCCGATGATGGCAACCGTTTCGCCGCGCTTCACACCCATGGCATCAAGCCCGAGAGCGAGGCCGCGCACCTGCTCGAGCACATCGCCGAAGCTGTATTCGCGCCAGATGCCGCGCTTCTTGTGGCGCTGCGCCAGGCGGCTGGGCTCCTGCTGGCCACGCAGCAGCAGCAGTTGGGGCAGGGTCTGCATCGCAATCATCAGCGCGTTCCCTCACCCAGATAAGCCTTGAGCACCGCCGGATCGCGCTGGACTTCGGCTGGCGTGCCCTCGGCGATCTTGCGGCCAAAATCCAGCACGACCACGCGATCGGCCAGATCCATCACCACGCCCATGTCATGCTCGACCAGCACCACCGGAATGCCGCGTGCCTCGCGCACATCCAGGATGAAACGGGCCAGATCTTCCTTTTCTTCGGTATTCATGCCGGCCATCGGCTCGTCCATCAGCAGGATTTTCGGCTCCTGCGCCAAGGCGCGACCAAGATCGACCCGCTTGCGCTGGCCATAGCCGAGCGTGCCGACCGGACGGTGGCGAATCGCCTCCATCTCCAGCAGCTCGATGATTTCCTCCACCACCTCGCGCTGGGCGAATTCCTCATTGCGCGAGCGGCCGAAATGGATGAAGGCATCCAGGATGCTGCTGCGCATGTGCATATGCCGGCCGATCATGATGTTTTCGATCACCGTCATGCCCGAGAAGATATGCGTGCCCTGGAAGGTGCGGGCGAGGCCGGCGCGCGCAATCTGGTGCACCGACTTGCCGATCACGGACGTGCCGTCGAACTGGATTTCGCCGCGCTGCGGACGATAGAAGCCGCTGAAGCAGTTCATCAGCGAGGATTTGCCGGCCCCGTTCGGGCCGATCACCGCGACCAGTTCGTCGCTGCAGATCTCAATGGTGACGCCATCCAGCGCCTTGATGCCGCCGAATTGCAAACCGATGTCTTGGGCGGCGAGCACCGGACGCTTGCGCGCTCCGGCAGCCGCGCCATGCGGCACTGCCATCGCTTCCACTCGTTTCCTCCCTGGCATCGGTCGAGTTCAATTCCCGGACCGGCCGGTCAGATTTGAATATCTGACCATATGGACGTCTAGTTTACTTACGGGTCAATTCATGTCAACCTCTCTTTCACTGATCCTGGGGAGGACATGAAATGTCGATGCAATTCGGTAACCGCCAGCTCGCCGCGCGCTTCATGTCGCGGCTGCAACTTCCGGTCATCGCCGGACCGATGTTTTTGATTTCCGGGCCAGATCTGGTGATCGGTTGCTGCAATGCGGGAGTGGTCGGCTCCTTCCCCAGCCTGAATGCCCGCACGACAGCGCTGCTCGATGAATGGCTGACGCGCATCGCCGCCGAAACCAGCAGCCCGAATGCTGCACCGTATGCGGTCAATATGATTGTCCATCCCAGCAACACGCGGCTGGAAGAAGATATGGCGCTGGTCGAAAAGCATAAGGCGCCATTGGTGATCGCCAGCGTCGGTAGTCCCGCCAACATCGTCGCCCGTGTTCATGCCTATGGCGGGCTGGTCTTTTCCGATGTGGCCTCGCTGAAACATGCACGGCGTGCAGCGGAGGTCGGCGTCGATGGCCTGATCCTGTTATGCGCCGGCTCGGGCGGCAATACCGGCTGGCTTAATCCCTTCGCTTTCGTCGGCGCCGTGCGCGAATTCTTCGACGGCCCGATCGTGCTGGCGGGTGCCATTTCACGCGGCCAGTATATTCATGTGGCGCAGGAAATGGGCGCCGACATGGCCTATATCGGCACCAGCTTTATCGTCACGCGCGAAAGCATGGCCAACGACAAGTATCGCGACATGCTGCTGGATGCCAATGCGGACGACATCATCCTGACTGCAGAGATCACCGGTATTCCAGCCAATATGCTGCGCCAGAGCCTGGAGAGTGCCGGCCTGAAAACCGGAAAAAAGCATGAAGGCGGCTTCAGCCTGCTGCGCGAAGTGGAAATGCTGAAAGCCTGGCGCGACATCTGGAGCGCCGGCCATGGCGTGGGCGATGTGCGGGCGGTGGAAAGCGTCGGCGACCTGGTGCGCCGGTTACAGGCGGATTACCTGGCGGCGCGCAACCGGCAAAACGTCACTGCGGCTTGAGCGCATGCTCCAGCAGATCGGAGAACACGCTGGCGATACCCTCGCCGCTCATGTCGCCGTCGGGACGGAACCATTGCGTCATCCAGTTGATCGCGCCCATGAAGAAGAACACCGTCATGCGCGGATCGGCTTCGCGGATACTGCCGTCCTTGATGCCCTCGGTGATCAGTTCGCTGAACTTCTTCTGGAAATCGTCACGGCGCTTTGCGATCACAGCGCGGTTCTTGGGTTCGAGCGCGGCAAATTCGCTGAGCACCGCGCAGGAGCCGATCTCGCTGGTGATCAGTTCGATATAGCGGCGACAGACCAGTACGATCTTCTCGCGCCCTGTCTCGCCATGCTCGACGGCGTAATCATAGGCCACGTTGCCGAGATCCTGCGCCAGCATGTGGCATTCGAACAGGATCTCCTGCTTGTTGGTGACATAGTAGTACAGCGCCGGCTTGGTGACGCCCAAGGTCTTGGCAACGTCGTCCAGGGAGGTGTCGTGATAGCCGCGTGCGCTGAAAGCGCGGGCCGCTTCGCGCAGCAGGGCCGTGCGCTTCAGCGCAAAAAGCTGATCGCGGCTGGGCGCCACATTCTTCCAGGCCGACGGTTTGCGACCGCGCTGTGCCACACGCATTCTCCCTTGAAACTTACCCGAAACGCCGGCCAGCCCAGGCAGGCGGCGGCGCCAAAACCCGGGAATCGGGCCGGCGGCTGGAAACTTTCAACAATCTTACCGCAAAGTCAAACAAGCTGTCCGGAATGCAGAATCTATTTACCACGGGGGCGAGGCTGCCGACTCGAGCCACCCGGCCATGGGCAAAATCGAAGCGTAAGCAGCAGGAGGGGAAGATGAAAGGGATTTTCGACGGCGTCCGCGTGCTCTCACTGGCCGAGCAGTTGCCCGGCCCGTATGCCACCCTGCTGCTGGCCGATCTCGGCGCCGATGTGATTCTGGTGGAGCGGCCTTCAGGTGGCGACCCGGCACGGGCCTTTCCGTCCTTCTTCCGTGCCGTGGGGCGCAACAAGCGCAGCCTTTGCCTCGATCTGAAATCCGAAGCCGACCGGGCTGAATTCATAGCCCTCGCGGGGAGTGCCGATGTGGTGCTGGAAGGCTACCGGCCCGGCACCATGGACCGTCTCGGCATCGGTTATGCGACGCTGTCCGCCGTCAATCCGCGGCTGATTTATGCTTCCATCACCGGCTTTGGCCAGAACGGCCCGAGCCGACTGCGACCGGCCCATGATCTGTCCTACCAGGCGGTGGCAGGCATGGTGTTCGGCAGTGCCGGCGCGCCACCCGCGATGCCGGAAATCCCGCTGGGCGACCTTTCCAGCGCCACCTTCGCCGCCTTTGCCATCGCCGCCGCCCTCTATGGCCGCGAGCGCAGCGGGCATGGCACCGCCATCGATGTCTCGATGACCGATGGCCTGGTCTCGTTGATGGCGCCCTATCTCGTGCCGCATATGAGCGGCGACAAGGCCTTCGAAGTTTTCGACGAGCCGGCCTACGGCATCTTCACCTGCGGCGACGGCAAGCAGCTGACGCTCAGCATCGCGCATGAGGATCATTTCTGGGCCACACTGTGCCATGCCCTGGAGCTGCCGCAGCATGCCGGGCTGAAAGCGGCGGAACGGCGGCGGCGGCGCACCGAACTGCACGGGGAGATATCAGCACTGCTGGCACAGCAGCCGCGTACCCACTGGGCCACGGTGTTCGATACTGCCGGCAATATCGCCTGGTCGCCGCTGCATGATTTCACCGGCGTTTTGCAGGATCCGCATTTCCGCGCGCGCGGCCTGTTCCAGCAGTTGCCCAGCGGTGAAGAACATATCTTGCAGCCAGTGCAGTTCTCCGCCTATCACAGCGTCATCCGGCGCGGTGCGCCGGGCCTGGGCGAACACACGGCAGAAATTCTTGGACGCGACCGCGCGACGGTTAAAGCTGCGGGTTGATCAGATATTTGACGCCGCTGCGCTTTTCCATGTAGGCGGCCACGGTCCGCGGCTGGACGGCATCGGCCAGTGAAATGGTGGCGGCATAGCTGGTGGCGAAGGTGGTGTGCAGCTCGTCGCAGACGCGTTGGCGCAGCCTCGCCTGCGTCGCCGCATCGGTCTGCTGCAGGAAATCGAACAGCAGCCAGCCGGACACGCTCCAGTTCAGGCCAACGATACGACTGATCTCGATCGGCGCGCGGTCGAGCGCGCCGTAGACGAAGGCTTGCTTCAGCACATTGGTGCCATAACGGCTGTAGCGCGTGGCCTGCTGCGACGCGGCCGCCTCCATGGCGCCCAGGATGCGCCCGGTCAACGCGCCGCCCACGGCATCGAAACAGGCGGTCGCACCGGTGGCGGCCAGCGCCAGCGCCAGATCCTGCCGGAAGTCCGGCGCGGCACTGCTGCAGACATGTTCGGCGCCAAGCGCGCGCAGTTCCGCCACCTGGTCATCGCGGCGCACGATATTCACCAGCGGCACGCCATCCTGCCGGCAGGCGCGGATCAGCATCTTGCCGACGCTGGACGCCGCCGCCGTGTGGACAATCGCCTTGTGCCCATTACGCCGGGCGGTTTCCAGCAGGCCGAGCACAGTCAGCGGATTGACCAGGGCCGCCGCGCCCTCGGCCGGACTGGTGCCATCGGGCAGCACCAGGATGTCGGTCACTGCGATCCGCCGGTATTGTGCATAGGCGCCGTCGCCGATCATGGCCACGGTCTTGCCCAGCAGTGCTTCCTGGCCGGGCCCGGCCGCCACCACCACACCGGCACCCTCCACGCCGGCCGGCAGCGGCTGATCGATGCGCAGGGCGACAAACGGCAGCGCGGCCGGCGGCACCGGCGCCACCAGCACCGGCTGTCGCACGGTTCCCTCCAGCCGGGCCGCTGAAAGATCGGCCGGGCCGAACAGCAGGCCCATGTCGGTAGGATTGATTGGCGCAGCCTCAACCCGAACCACGACTTCGTTTGTGGCAGGAACTCCGGTAGCTTGCTCGGTCAAGGCGATGCGCAGCTCGCCCGCCGCCGTGATACAGGACCGCAAAACCAGGCCGCGCCAGTCTTCGCCACCTGCCTGGACCGTCGTTTTCTGTGTCATGGCTGCTGCCTTGCGATGCCGAAACGGATTTAGCGACCCTGGAATACAGGCTTGCGCTTTTCCACGAAGGCCGCGATGCCCTCTTGCGCATCTGCTGAATCGACGCAGGCGGCAATACCGCGCGCCTCCAGCTCCAGCTGGGTTTCCAGGCTGGTAGATTCTGAATCGGTCAGCAGGTTTTTCATGCGGCCAAAGGCCGCCGTCGGGCCGCTGGCAAGGCTTTCCGCCATCTGGGTGGCGGCACCGGTCAGCTGATCGGGCGCAACCACCTGGTCGGCGATGCCCCAGTCGAGCGCCTCGGCCGCCGGCACCCTGCGGCCCTGCAACATCATCAGGCGGGCGCGATGCGACCCGATGCGGCGCGGTAGCGTCCAGGACTGCCCGCCATCGGCAGAAAGTCCGGCCGCGGCATAGGCCGAGGCGAATTGCGCCGTGTCGGATGCGATGAGGAAATCGCAGGCCAGCGCCAGACTGAAGCCGGCACCTGCGGCAGGGCCGTTCACGGCCGCGATGCTCGGCGCCCGCATCCGTGCCAGCGCGGCGATCGCGCCATGCAGATGCAGGGTCATGGTGCGGATGCTGAGTGCGGTTTCGGTCGGATCGCGCATACCGCTGAGATCGCCGCCGACGCAGAAGAAACGCCCGCTGCCGGTCAGCACCACGGCACGAACAGCAATGTCAGCCTCACAGCGCCGCACGGCCTCGGCAAGATCGGTTAGCAGCGCGACATTCATACCGTTGCCGGCCTCCGGCCGCGCCAGCGTCAGCCACGCCACCGCGCCCCTGCGTTCAAACGTCACCAGCTTGTCGGTCATGCCACGTCCCTCCGTTCCGGATCCGTCAAATCTGCTGCTCGCGGATTCGACGCGCAATGATCAGCCGCTGGATATCGTTGGTGCCTTCGTAAATCTGGCAAACCCGCACATCGCGAGAGATCTGCTCGACACGATAGTCATTAAGATAACCATTGCCGCCATGGGTCTGGATGGCATCGGAGCAGACCCTTTCGGCCATCTCCGCAGCTTTCAGCTTCGCAATCGACGCTTCTACCGCGCATTCGACACCTTCATCGAACAGGCGGGCGGCATAGCGGGTATAAACCCGCGCCATGTCAATGGCGGCATGCATGTCAGCCAGCCGGAAGCCGACAGCCTGGTGGTCGAAGATCGACTTTCCGAAAGCGGTGCGCTCGCGTGAATAGCGCAGCGCCAGTTCATAGGCGGCCCGTGCCATGCCGACCGACTGCGAAGCGACCGAGATGCGACCATCCGACAGCAGGCCCATGGTGAGCGGTAAAGCCTCGCCGACGCCGCCGAGAACCATGTCGTCCGGCACGAAGCAGTTCTCGAAATGCATCTGCACGGTATCGGAGGTGTGCTGTCCCATCTTGCGCTCGAGCTTGCCGGGCGTGAATCCCGGCGTGCCCCGCGGCACCAGGAAGAAGGTTTTGCCACGCGAACCGGCCTGCGGGTCGGTGACGGCCAGCACGATGGCCAGACCAGCACGAGCGCCGTTGGAGATGAACTGCTTCTCGGCATTGAGCACCCAGCCACCTTCGGCGCGCGTCGCCCGGCCGGTGATGGCAGAGAGATCCGAACCGGCCGATGGTTCGGTGAGGCAGACGGCACCGATCGCTTCACCGCTGGCCATCTTGCCGAGCCAGGCTTTTTTCTGCGCCTCGGTGCCCAGCCGCGCCAGCAGCATGGCGGTGCCCAGGCCATGCACGTGGATGAGCGTGGACAACCCGCCGTCGCCGGCCGCCAGTTCCTCGATCACGGCAATGAAGGTGGAAAGGTTGCAGCCGGAACCGCCGTATTGCTCCGGCAGCAGCAGGCCGAACAGGCCCATCTCGCCCATTTCGGCGAACACGCTGTCCGGCACCTGACCATCGCGGTTCCAGACCGCGCTATGCGGGGCGATGCGCTTCTGCACAAAGCGGCGCACACCCTCGACCAGTTCGCTGTCGATATCACTGGCAGCCATCGGATTTCCTCCATTCATTTTTTTGCAGCCCTGCCATTCGGCGCGAACTGTCGCCGCTGCTGCAGCGGACCGGCCGCGTGCGGCGCGGCCCGAATGCGAGCATCCGGCGGGAATTGTCTCAACTATAGTCAATTTGACTTTTAAGTAAATAATATTATTTATAAGTCATATTAGTGGCGGACCGCCGCCATGCAGGGAGGGATACAAAATGCTGCCGACCCAACTGGCCCAGCGCCTGCGCATGCCTGTGCTGGCCTCGCCGCTGTTTCTGATTTCCGGTCCAGACCTGGTGGTTGAAACCAGCAAAGCCGGTGTGATCGGCAGCTTCCCCAGCTTCAACCAGCGCACCTCGGTCGGCTACGAAGAATGGCTAAAGGACATCCGCCAGCGGCTGACGCCGGCCGATGCGCCCTGGGCTGTGCAGTTCGCCGTGCATCGCACCAACGCCCGTCTGGCCGAGGACATGGCGCTGACGGTGAAATACCAGGTGCCGATCCTGATCACGGCACTCGGCATCACCCGCGAGGTCACCGATGCGGTGCATGCCTATGGCGGCCTGGTCTTCCACGATGCCATCAACATGCAGCATGCCCGCCGCGCGCTGGAGATGAACGTCGATGGCATCATCGCCGTCTGCAATGGGGCCGGCGGCCATGCCGGCGTCTACAACCCCTTCGCCTTCATCGGCGAATTGCGCCCGATCCTCGGCGACAAAACACTGATCCTCTCAGGCTGCATCGGCGACGGCAGCAGCATCGCCGGCGCGATCGCCGCAGGTGCGGATCTCGCCTATATCGGCACCCGCCTGGTCAACACTGCGGAAAGCATGGCTTCAGATCAGATGAAGCAGCTGATCATCGAGTCCAATATCACCGATATCATCTACTCTGCCGAGGTCGACGGTGTCGGCGCCAACTGGCTGCGCCAGACGTTGCCCGCCACAGGCAATCTGCGCGCCGGCGGCGCGGTGGGCAGCATGAATGTCAGCGATGTTCTGGGCGAGCCGAAGCGCTGGCGCGATATCCTCAGCGCCGGCCAGGGCGTCGGCTCAATCCACGATGTTCCGCGGGTCGCCGACTTGATCGCGCGGATGGAGCGCGAATATCGGGCTGCAACTGACCGGCTGATCAGAATCGTGGGGAGGCAGTCGAGTGCCGCTGCCTAAAGCGGCTGCCTGAACCGGCAGTCAGCACGCAGCTCACAATGAGTTGCCCCCGTTGCGTTTAAATGCGCTGAGGCAGTGATCCACGAAGCTCCGCACTTTCGGATCCATGTAGCGGCTCGATGCGAAAACAGCATGTACAGGAGCCGGAACCTCTGCCCATCCTACCAGCACGTTCGACAGGGTACCATCTGCCACATGCGGCGCAGCCATGAAACGAGGCAGTTGCGCTATCCCAAGGCCTGCGAGTGTCAGGTTCTTCGCGGCGATCGTGCTATTGACGGCGCAACGCGGGGAAGGCGCGACTTTCTCTGTATTCGTACCCTTCACGAGGGTCCAACTGGAACGGCCACGTATCGTCTTCATGATCAGGTCATGATGCTTCAGATCACTGACTGAAGAAGGCGCCGGACTCCGATTCAGGTAATTCGGGGCCGCATATAACCCATAATCCACCTCGCCGAGCCGGCGCGCCGATAACCCGGAATCCTCGAGTGTGCCGACGCGAATCGCGACATCGAATCCTTCGTGGATAATGTCGACCAGTCGATTCGTGTACTCCGCCTCCACCGTCACCTTCGGTGCCAGTCCGAGAAACGCCGCGATCCATTTATCAACGACCATGGTCCCGAATTCAGAGCCCGCCGTAATCTTGAGCAGCCCTTTTGGTTCCTTGGACTGCTGTGCCACAGCAGCCTCAGCCGCCTCCGCGGCAGTCAGGATGCTGACGGCGCGCTCAAAATAATCCCGTCCAACCTCGGTCACGTTGAGGCGACGTGTCGAGCGGGTGAGGAGCTGCGCACCGAGCTTTTCTTCCATGCGCCGTATAATGCGGCTGACACGTGCCTTGTCGGTGCCAAGCCGCTCCGCCGCCGTTGTGAAGGAGCCATCAGTCACAACTGCCGCGAAGACTTTCATTTCCGGCAAGTCAATTGATGTGTTCATGAACAACAGTATGTGGCTTATGCCCCCATTTATCAATCCCGGAGCGGGTCCTACCTTCTGACCCGTGCAACATGCCACGCCAGTGAATGCAGCATAGATGCTGATTCCACGCGGTTATGGGCGTCACGGTACTCGGGGCAAACCCCATCTTGCCCGTGAAAAGCTCACTTGCATTGCAGTGCGCGATGGACGCGTGCCGCATGGACCAGCCTGGGGGAACGCCGCCGCTCTCCCATTCAAGGAGTTCTAAATTGACGCAAACAATTGGAATCATCGGCTCTGGCCTCGTGGGCAAGGCCGTCGCGCACCTCGCCATAGCCGCGGGCTACCACGTCGTGATCAGCAACTCGCGCGGTCCGGAGACACTTTCAGACCTGGTTAAGGGTCTGGGACCGCGCGCACGCGCTGGGACAGTCGATGAAGCGATCGCGGCCGGGGATATTGTCTCGATCGCACTCCCACTGGCGGTGTTCGGGACGTTGCCGGCCGGCAAGTTCGTCGGAAAGGTGGTCATCGATCAGACAAACTACTATCCAGGCCTTGGTGATTTTCGCCGGTCAGACCTCGACAATGGTGAACTGACGTCAAGCGAACTCATGCAGAGGCACCTCACGGGTGCCAAGCTGGTCAAGGGTATCCATAACCTTGGCTGGATTCACATGCAGTATAACGCCCGGCCAAAGGGTCATTTCGAGCGAACCACGCTGCCGATTGCCGGTGACGACGCGGCTGCAAAGCAGATCGTGGCCCGTTTCATTGAGACAGTTGGCTACGACGTGATTGACACCGGCTCGCTCGCCGATAGTTGGCGCATCGAGCCAAATACGCCAATCTACTTCTGGCCCTATGTCCCCAGCATCCCGGAAAGCCTGACGGAGACAGAGAAAAAGAAAATCTATCAGAACGCAGGCAAGCCGGTTTCCCCTGAGGCCGCACGGAAGCTGGTTGCCGAGACAAGGCGTCCATCGCCAATCGGTGGCACCCTGGAGGGGATGCCGCCGGTCCATATCGCCCTGTTTCTCGAACTCGCCAGCGCTAATACTGTTCAAAAGTAATCGCTACCACCGGGTGCTTTCATTGCAAGCACCCGGTGACTGCCTTCGGCTGCGGTCGACACAGTCGACCACCGTATTACGCCGCCACACCGACTGCATCTCCAGTCAATCCTTTGATGTCTGTGTCACCAACAGTCTGTGGTTCCCGATGCTGCTTATCGACGCAGCAGACGGCCCTAGATTGAGTCTGCTCACAGCGAGCCTGTGCGCAGACGACCCGCCTGAAATTTCGCGACAGCAGTCAGCGAAATCATCCGACCCAGATTGCATATTCTCAAAGGATCATGAAATGACACTGTTTCTTGCCGGAAAGACAGCCCTTGTGACTGGTGGGTCGCGGGGTATCGGCCGCTCGATTGCTGAGCGTCTTGCGAACGAAGGCGCAACAGTCGCCCTGACCTACAACGCGAGCAGCACGGGCGCTGATGAAGCGGTCACAGCTATCCGAAATGCTAATGGCAGCGCCTTCGCACTTCGTGCCGATCTGAGCGATGCAGAGGCCATTCCTGCATTGTTCGAGACGCTTGACGGCGAGCTCACAAGCCGGACCGGCAGCAGGGCGCTAGACATCCTCGTCAACAATGCCGGAAATTCCGGCTGGGGCGGCCTCTCAGACGCGACGCCGAATGTCTGGGACACGATGTTCGCGGTACATGCCCGTGCGCCGTTCTTCGTCATTCAGTCTGCGCTAGCTCGTCTTTCCAACGGCGGAAGCATCATCAATATCTCGTCTGGTGTCGGGACCCGGCCGATGCACGTGGCCCCGATCTATTCCATGGCCAAGGCGGCAATCAACAACCTGACCCATGCCCTCGCTATGGAGCTGGGGCCGCGCGGTATCACTGTGAATGCCGTGGCGCCAGGTTGGATAAAAACCGACATGAACGCGACTGTCCGCGAGAATGCCGACATGGTGAAAGCAATCGAAGCAGACACTGCCCTCGGTCGCTTTGGAGAAACCTCGGACATTGCCGCAGTGGTGGCGTTCCTGGCCTCAGAGGGAGGTCGCTGGATCACGGCTCAGGTTATTGAAGCCAGCGGCGGGTATAGGCTTTAACTGATCTGAACTGCAGACGACATAGACGTAATTGCGGGACTGGGGGATGGAGTCACTGGCCCCCTACTCAATGACATTTATTGGCACCTGCATGCTGGAGATGCTGAATTGAGCGGTGACAGACAGGCGCGGAATTCCAGCCACTGGCGTAGAAGGCCGTGGAACGCCCTGTTTAACCGGATAACGCTTCAATATGGAGAATTGCGGCTGCCTTACTGATTCATAACAACAGGGAAAATTCCCTGTTGCTGTTCGTTTTGACAATGGATCAGTAATAAGCCGCTGAAATTATTTCTCTTCTCTTCTTGACGCATCATCCGATCAGCCATATCTCCTCGCTCAGAACGGTAGCCATGCTGCTGTTCTGAGTGGACTCCGACAGAGCAGATTTCCCATCCGGGGCAGCACGACGGAGTCACATACATTGCTTTGCTTCGATCAGAAGCCAGAGCGATGCGATGTGGCTTATTCGGCGACACCCGTATGCCTGAATCTGCTCACTCCATCCCTTCCATCGGATTGGAGCTATGTCATGTCTACGCAGAAAAACTCTCAACACCTCGAATCGATCCGCTTCGACGCCAATACCCTGACTGTCCAACTGTGCGCTCCCAGTGAGCTCAAGCCCTACGAGCGCAATGCCCGTAAGCACAGCCGTCGGCAGATCCAGCAGCTGGCTGCCAGTATCCGGCAATTCGGCTTCGTCAACCCGGTCCTAGTCGACGCAGAGTCTCGCATTATCGCAGGCCACGGCCGCGTAGAAGCAGCCAAGCAGCTCGGTCTGACCGCGATTCCGACGATCCGCATCGAACATATGACGGACGCCCAGAGGCGCGCCTACATCATCGCCGACAACCGGCTGGCAGAACTCGCTGGATGGGACCAGGACCTGCTGAAACTGGAGTTCGGCGACCTGCTTGAGCTTGATCTCGATTTCGAGATTGAAGTCACCGGCTTTGCCTCGGCTGAAATCGATCACCTGATCGAAGGACCTACCAGCCGTAAGATCGACAAGGCCGATGAGCAGCCCGAGCTGCCGGCAGATTATAAGCCCGTCACTCTGCCAGGCGACCTCTGGCAATTGGGTTCGCACCGACTGCTGTGCGGGAGCGCCTTGGAACCAGAAAGCTACCAACAGCTTCTGGGTGAGGATAAGGCACAGATGGTCTTTAGCGACCCACCCTACAACGTCAAGGTTGATGGCCATGTCTGCGGCGCGGGATCGGTCAAGCACCGTGAATTTGCGATGGCGTCAGGCGAGATGTCGAAGACCAAATTCACCGAGTTTCTGACCAAGGCGCTGACTGCCATGGCGCAAGCCAGCCAGCCGGGCTCGGTTCACTTCATCTGTATGGACTGGCGCCACATCGGCGAACTACTCCAAGCTGGCGAGGCGGCCTATACCGAACTGAAGAACCTGATCATCTGGAGCAAGGACAATGCCGGCATGGGCACATTCTATCGCTCGCAGCATGAGCTGATCTTTGTCTTCAAACACGGTACGGCCGCCCACATCAACAACTTTGGTCTGGGCGAAACCGGCCGCTATCGCAGCAATGTCTGGAGCTATCCCGGCGTTAATACCTTGAAGGCTGGGCGCATGGAGGAGCTTTCCATGCACCCTACCGTCAAGCCCGTCGCTCTGATCGCCGACGCCATCCGCGACTGCTCCAAGCGCAACGGCGTCATCCTGGACGCCTTCGGCGGTAGCGGAACGACCTTGATCGCAGCTCACAAAACCGGGCGTCAGGCCCGGTTGATCGAGCTCGACCCGATTTATGTCGACGTTGCTATTCGGCGCTGGAGCAAGCTCACCGGCGGCGAGGCTATCCACGCCGAGACCGGCGAGGGTTTTGCCGCCCTCTCAGCCGTACGCCGCTAGCCCACTCTGGAGATCCCGCCATGTCTAAGATTCAGCCCCAAACCCTCACACAGCCCAATAACGACTATGGTGTCACCGCCGACGGCATTCGCTATCGGATCCGGACGCGCCCACCTGCTGGGTTGGCTTCAGTGAGCCAATCTCAGGGGCAGGTAACGCCGCCTCCGAGCAACCACGATGCCCCTGTGGGGCCTGCCATCCAGAACAACCAGCATTCTGCTGCCCCGTCCGGCGACTATAACGTCGGCTACGCAAAACCGCCGGCACACACACGGTTTCAGAAGGGCCGCTCCGGCAACCCCAAGGGCCGCCCACGCGGGTCGATCAATGTCCGGACCGCTATGGTCAAGGCGCTTCAGGGGACGGTTACCGTTGTCGAGAACGGCCGGCCGATCAAGATGTCTCGCCCGGAAGCCTTGGCGCACCGGGCGTTCGCCCAAGCGATCAAAGGCAATGCAAGATTCTTCGATATCCTGCTGCAGACCGGGGAGCAATGGGAGGAGAAAGCCGAGGCCTCTCGTCAGCGGCAGGCCGAAGCCGCGAAAGTCGATCCACGCGATCAGGAGCTGATTGATCTGTTCCTGGCGCAGATGGGTATGAAGCCCGATAAAGCCGATGAGGACGACGATGGTAGCGCAAACTGACGTCGCCAAAGCTATCGCCCGGCAGCATTTCTTCTTCTTTGTCATCCGGGCGTTCAAAGAGCTGTATCCCGATCAGGAATTACTGCCGTCGGAATACCTCCAGGCAATGACCTATCCCTTACAGCAGGTGGCGGAGAGCGATCTCCGTCGCCTGATCATCAATATTGCACCACGGCACCTGAAGTCGTTCTGTGCTTCCGTGGCCCTGCCGGCTTGGCTGCTAGGCCGCGATCAGACGACCAAGATGATCGTGGTCAGCTATTCCGCGGTGCTGGCCAAAGACCTGACCCGGCTATACCGGCGACTGCTGGCGGCACCCTATTACCAGTCCCTGTTCCCCAATGTAGCGATCGCCCAGAGCAATGATCTGGAGACCCATCTGGCGAAAGGAGGCTTTCGGGTCGCGGTTTCCCTGGATGGCTCGCTGACCGGCCGCGGCGGTGACCTGATCATTATCGACGATCCACAGAATGCCGGCGATATGGGGACCCCAGTGGGTCGTGACCGCTTCAAGGTTGTTTATGACGACGCCCTCTATAGCCGCCTCGACAACAAGCGGACCGGCCGCATTGTCCTGGTTACCCAGCGCCTGCATGAAGATGATGCGACGGCTCACCTCCTGACCAAGGCGGACAACTGGCGGCATCTGAAACTCCCCGCACTCGCTCAGCAGTCAGAAGAGATTGTGATCGGCCCTGGGCGGAATTGGCACCGTACCATCGGCCAGCCGCTCGTTCCGCACCGGGAAACGCCCGAGATGCTGGAGCGGATCCGCCATGATGTCGGCCCGGCTAATTTCGCTGCCCAGTACCTGCAGGAGCCGGTTCCTGCCGCCGGCACACTGTTTCGCCTGGAGCGGATCCAGCGCTACAGCACACTGCCCGATCGGGAGAATTTCGAGCATATCGTGCAGAGCTGGGACACCGCATACACGCCTGAGGCCTTGTCAGACTATTCCGTCTGTACCAGTTGGGGGTTTTACCAGAACCAGTGGTATCTGTTGGATGTCCATCGGGCCAAACTCGAATTCCCCGAGCTGAAAGCTCAGGTGATCGCGCAGCGGCTGCGCTTCCGTGCAAGCCGCGTCATCATCGAACGTACCGGCGCCGGATTGTCGCTACTGCAGCAGTTGAACCAGGAAAGCCGGTTCCGCGGCCCCTGCCCCTGGACGGCCTATCAGCCCAGGCTTGACAAGGTCAGCCGCGCCAACGGCGTACTGGGGAAAATCGAGGAAGGCCGCATCCTGCTGCCGGAACAGGCACCATGGCTGCAGGACTTCCTGAAGGAACTTCGGGCCTTCCCCAATGGTCGCCACGACGACCAGGTCGACAGCATGGTGCAGTTTATCGATGCCATGACGCGAGTGCGCGGCTATCTCGATGGCCGGCGCCCCTACGACATGCACGACCGGCCGAACTATATGTGATGGCTGCTGACGTCCAGCTAGTTGCTACTTCCGCCGTGATGTCTGAGGGCGCGGCGCCTCGAGAAAGGCTTCTAGCTGGCGAATCGCGAGTTCGAGATCGGTATCCGACAGGTCAGCGCCGATGAGAGCAAGTTGCTGCTCTAACTTCATCCGCTTGGCCGACTTGCCAGTGTCGTATTGCTCGTCGGGGAAAAAGTCCCGTAGCGGGATTTTCAAGACCTTGGCGAGGCGCGTCAGCGTGACCAGCGTCGGCAACGACTTGCCGCGCTCGATGTTGGATACCGCCTCGACCGTGCGCTGAATTTGCTCAGCCACCTGTTCTTGGGTCAGTTGCGCCCGCCGGCGGGCCAAGGAAACCTGGCTACCGATATACTGCTTCAATTGAGGTCCCATGACCCGAATTCTCAATTCGGGAAAAGGACTTGACCATTAAGTGTAATTCGTTTTTCCTCATCCAGCCGAATTAGACTTCGGGTAAATGAGGGGAAAATGATCAAAAAATTCAGATACATACTGGCCGCCATTGTCATGGTTCTGGCCGTTGGCCTGAGCCTCGCCGCACAGCCGGCCCTGGCGCAGGCCAAAGCCAAAAAGGCTGAGGAAACCGCCTTCTCGCGGCGGGACTACCGCCTGGGCATCACGCTCACCGAATTCAAAGCCATTCCGCACCCAGACCAGCAGGCCTGGCCCAATGCATACCCGGTTTGCTCCGATGAAGAGCGAGCAAAGGACAGCCGTTTCGATCGCGCAAACCCGCCGAGCCGGTTTGTGCGGGCCGACGTGATCGGCTGCCACTTCTTCTATGACAGTAAATCCTTCGGGCCTTCGGAAGCTGGGCTGAAGATCAACGATCTGTCCGCTCTGACCACCTTCCTGTTCATCAAGGCTGACGGCGAGGCCGAGCCGAAGCTGTTCTGGATCGTCACTGAGGGGCCTGCTGGGCAATACGACGAGATCATGGATGCCTTTACGGCCGCCTATGGCAAGCCAGCGAGCAAGGGCAATAACACGGTGCAGAACCGGATGGGCGCGGCATTCCAGAATACGACCACACGCTGGGAGAATGGGATCAGCTATATCGAGGCACTGCGTTATGGCGACAACATCCAGCGCTTCCAGATCAACTACGGCTTCAAGCCACTGATGAAGGTCTTCAACCAGCGCCTTGCTGGTGGTGGCTCTGGCGACGCCAAGAAGCTTTAGCTACGCCCTCTTCTCCCGGCCCAGTGAGCCCGGCCGCGATGGTCGGGCTCATGGGGTGGGGGCGTCAGCCTCCTATATTAAGAGGAGGCACTATGTCCAAACTACGCAAACCAACGACCAGATCCAAATCTGCTGCTAGCGATACACTCGCTACCCTCTACTGCCTGCGCAGCATGACTTCCTTTATCCAGGCTTGGATCGAGGAAGCCATCGCCCGGATTCACTCGGGCGATGAGGCTGGCGCTAAGAATGCCATTTCGGGCCTCGACGTCATATTGGCCGAAATGCTGCAGGCGTATCGCGAAATCACCCCAGCAAATGAGGAAACGACCTGATGTGATTGAGTCGGCTAGAGTTTAATAACTAATCGCTGCATAAACTTAGGAAGATATCTAGTTTTGTGACCACGTGGCGCGCCTGCTAGGCGCCATTTGCATTCATGCGCTGGCAGACGCCCATATAAAATTGCCCCATCAAAGCGCCCATACTTTGATAGCGGCCTTTGCCATGTCCTTCTGTCTCTGCTCAATCTCGGCACTCGTCCAGCCCTTCCATTCGGTTTGATTGGAAAGAGCTTGTGCTGATGGCAAAGCAGTATCTTTGTAACATTTGATCGTACTGATCTTTCCTTTGGCATTCTTGAAAGTTCCAGTCTGCTTGACTCCAAATTCGTGGCTCTCAACGGATCTATTTACGTCACTATCAAGAATGACCAGATTGCCAAGTCGGTTTACAAGGCTGCGGTGAAGATCGGGATTGGTCCTGGCCCATGACCACTCATGAGTGCGTCCCTTCGCATTGGAAAGCCGCTGCGGCAAGATACGGTTGCGGTCTCGGAGACGATTTGCGGTTTCTGGCGGCTCTAGGCATAAAGGGTGATGGTTGGGACCCAAATCATCGACCACATACACTTCTACGCAAGACGCCGGTAGTCAATCTTGGTTATGTGATAAACGTAATCGAGAACCCCACAGAGCGGCAAGAAGTTCTGCTCAAGGCTTGGGCACTTACAAAGGAAGTGCTTATTATCAGTGCGCGATTAGCAATTGAGGCGAAGTTTCTTGGTGAGACGCAACTCTTTGCAGACGGTTACCTAACCGGTAGAGGGACATTTCAGAAGCTCTACGAGCAGCAGGAATTACGCACCTGGATTGATAATACACTGGGGATTTCCTGCTTCCCTGCTGCACCGGGTGTCTTTTATGCATTCCGGGATGAACAAGTACTGAACGCGTTTGCAGCCTCTCGGTATCAACGCCGTCTCTCGGCGCCAAGGATAGATAGGTCTGAACAATTCTACCGTGAACACGCTGATGCATTGCAGCCGCTTATTGAGTTTGTTAGCGAGCGCGGTCGCCTGCCTGCAGAAGACGAGCTTACAAATGCAGATATGGTTCGCAATATCTTCGGCTCAATTCGCCGGGCTTTTGGAGTGGTTAGAAGAGTTACCGCCTCACAAAAGTGGTCCGATATTACGGAAAAGCGCAAAGAAGATTTACTTATCTATCTCGCGCTCACACGGTTTGGAGGCCGGCCAGCTTTTAGCAAACTGTCTCGAGCGATCCAGGGCGATGTAAAGGGTCTTTTCGGAACCTATCGCGGTGGCTGCAGCGAGGCAGACGGCCTTCTATATTCTCTAGGAAGACCTGGTACGACACAGACAGAAATGCAGCGGTCAGAAATCGGAAAGCTAACGCCCTCGGCACTATACGTTCATGTTAGTGCGCTGCCAGCTCTCTCACCCATTTTACGGCTATTTGAAGGCTGTGCCCGAGCCTACCTCGGTGAGGTGGAAGGTGCGAACATCATTAAGCTGCACCGCGACGAGCCAATCGTATCCTACCTCTCTTACCCGGATTTCGAAGCGAATCCACATCCAGCCTTGGCGCTATCCCTTACAGTGCATCTACAAACCTTCCGCATTCGCGTGCGCGATTATCGCGCTCAGGAAAATGCCCCTATCCTGCACCGCAAGGAACTATTCGTGGCACCGCAGCATCCACTGCATGCCAAGTTCGCACGTCTGACCCGAATTGAGGAATCAAAAGGCCTGTATAGTGAAACAAACAAAATTGGTTTACGTGAGGACTGGAACCGACTTCTCCGTGAGAAAGGTCTTGCGTTAAAGGGACATCGACTGATGTCAGCAGCCAAGACCAAGTCCTAGACAATGGATAGTCCCTTCTTATTTCTCCCGCTTAAACGTTAGAACCTTCATCGATCCGAAGCGTAAGCTAAATGTGCGCACAGGTCAGAGGGACCTTTCACCTGCGCATGTATTTGGCGTTAAAGATTTGCCTAATTTAATGCATCAGCTTCTCAAGGTTGTGAGAAAATGGCTGAGTTTCTGGCAGAAAACCTGATTATTGCCTCGCCCAAACCTCTCTTATCCGTGCCTTTGGAGCACATTCCGCTGGCTATGTCGGCCACGGTAAGCATGTATGGGCCTCAAAGGAGGGCCGTACATGTTGGACTCGGCTCGGGGTCAGAAAGGCCGCATAGCGGCTGAAATCAAGAAACTCGAAGAGCTATCGACGGCGCAGTTAAAGCAGCGCTGGCATCGGAAATGGCCCGTTCAGCTTCCCAAGCAGGTCAGCCGCGAGCTTCTAGTTCTAAGTTTGGCCGGGGAACTCCAGGCTACAGAATTCGGCGGCTTGCCGCGGGAGCTTCAGCGACAAATCGACACGCTCGCCGGCGATCTGAAGCGGTCTGGCAAGATAGATAACAACACTCCCATCCGCATCAAGCCGGGCACGCGGCTGGTACGGGAATGGCAAGGCGAGCGCCATGAGGTCACGGTGCTTGAGAAGCGCTTCACATACAAAAACAAGCAGTTCGACAGCCTCTCTGAGATAGCCCGAGAGATCACCGGCACCCGCTGGTCCGGCCCGGTCTTCTTCGGGCTGAAGAAAGTTTCTCGCCCGCGCGTGTCCGTCGATGCCTAACCTGCGCTGCGCGATCTACACCCGTAAGTCCTCCGAAGAAGGACTAGAGCAGGATTTCAACTCGCTCGACGCCCAGCGTGAGGCCTGCGCCTCCTTCATACAAAGCCAGCGGCATGAAGGCTGGACACTGATCCCAGGCAGCTACGACGACGGCGGGTTATCGGGAGGGACGATGAACCGTCCTGCCCTGCAACGTCTTCTCGACGATATTGAGAAGGGCCTGGTCGATGTCGTGGTGGTATACAAGGTAGATCGACTGACACGCTCGCTCTCCGACTTCGCTAGGATTGTGGAGATTTTCGACAAGAAAGGGGTGTCCTTTGTATCGGTCACCCAGCAGTTTAATACCACCAGCTCCATGGGTCGTCTGACGCTGAACGTCCTGCTCTCCTTCGCGCAATTTGAGCGTGAAGTGACGGGCGAGCGCATCCGAGACAAAGTCGCTGCTTCACGCCGCAAAGGCATCTTCATGGGTGGCAACATTCCGCTGGGATACGACCTGGATAATCGGAAGCTGGTGGTCAATCAGGCCGACGCTAGGTTCGTGCGGTGGATCTTCGACCGCTATCTGGAGCTCGGCAATGCCTCGCTGCTCAAGGCTGAGCTCGACCGGGATGACATCAAGACGAAGGCGCGCGTTAGCAAAACTGGTCGGGATATGGGCGGCACGCCTTACACCCGGGGCGTGCTCTACTACATCCTCAAGAACCGCGCCTATATCGGTGAGGCTGTCCATAAGGGGAGATCCTATCCAGGCGAGCACATCGCCATTGTCGACCAGGATGTCTTCGACAAAGTCCAAGCCCTGATATCGACCAACCGTCGGGACCACATCACCAAGAGCCGGACCTTGGATCCCAGCCTCCTGGCTGGCCTGGTTTATGACCACTATGGCCGCCGTCTCTCCCCCAGCCATACAAACAAGAATGGCCTGCGATACCGCTATTATGTCTCCGGACCGGCAAAGAGCCATGGACAGAATCTGCGCGCGATCCGTGTGGCTGCAGGCGACCTGGAGCAGCTCATCATCGACCGCCTTGTGGGCATTCTGAACTCACCACAGCGATTGACGGAGATTCTGAGTGTCGATGGATTGACCGAGGGCCATACGCTTAAAGCTCGCGAGGCGCTGATCGGATCGCCTCAGGTGGCCGCAGAGGTGCTTAAGCGGATCGTCTATAAAGTCATCGTCGGCCAAGAGGAATTGACTCTCCAGATCGATAAGGCCGGCCTTGCCGGCACCTGCGGTCTGGGCGATGTCAGCCGGCCCCGGGGGGCGAAGGAGCAGGTCTACTCCATGACCTTCAAAGCCAGTTTCCGCCGGATCGGCAGCGAGACCAAGCTGATCGTCAATGATGGGCAAGCAGGCAATGAAAAACCTCGCCGCGATCCAGCACTCATTAAAGCGCTGGCGAGGGCACATGCCTGGGCCAAGCAGCTGCATGCTGGCAAGGTCAGGTCGCTGAATGAGATTGCTGTGGCCGATGGCCTCACCCGAGGCTATGTGTCGGCCATCATCAGGATGGCTTACCTGGCGCCGGACATCACCGAGGCCATCCTTGAAGGCCGCCAGCCGCAGACCCTGATGCTCAAGGACATGATGCGGACCATTCCGCCGAATTGGACCGACCAGCGCCGCATGTTCGGCTTCACCGCGGCCTGATCCTCACTCAAAGCTGGAGAATGATTCGGGCCGTGCAGCGCATGGCCCGCACTCGTACAGCGGCAGAAATTCAAAACGAGACTTCGTGGTAGGGGTCCGGAGAAAACCGGCCATTCAGCCAGCCAATGGCGGCCGAAATCCCGCCCCGAAGCGTCGATCTCCGGGGCCACATATGCGCAAAGCGCGCGGAATGTTTGATGATTTGCCGCCCCGCGGAGAACCCGTTCTCCAAGGGCTGACTAGGTGGCGGAGGGAGTGGGATTCGAACCCACGATACCCTTTTGAGGTATACACACTTTCCAGGCGTGCGCCTTCGACCACTCGGCCATCCCTCCGGCGCGGGGCGGCACTATACCCGCCGGACACGAATTTGCAATCGGCCCACGGGACGGCGTAAAGTCTTGGGCGGACGAGCGGATTCACCAGGGGGAGCGCCGTGTTGCTGGGACGGATTCTGGGCTGGCTGCTGCTGGCGCTGGCCATGCTGGCGCTGGGCGGCGACGGCCTGCGCTGGCTGGAAAGCGGCCGGCTGACGCTGATCACGCTCCGCGACTTCTGGCTGCATTTCCAGCCCGACGGCCCCGCCCTGTTGCAGAGCCTGCTGCCGCCCGTGCTGTGGGACCCGGCGGTGGTGACGATCCTGACCTGGCCGGCCGGCATCGCCCTGGGCGCGCTGGGCCTGATCCTGCTGATCCTGTTCCGCAGGCGGCCGCCAAAACGGCGCCAGCGCTTTGGCGCTCTTGCCTAGGGTCGCGCTGACTTTAAGGCTCAGTTGTCCGAGATCTTGAGCGCGGCGATGAAGGCTTCCTGCGGGATCTCCACATTGCCCACATTGCGCATGCGCTTCTTGCCCTCTTTCTGCTTCTCCAGCAGCTTGCGCTTGCGGCTGATGTCGCCGCCGTAGCATTTCGCCAGCACGTCCTTGCGCAGGGCCGAGATGTCCTCGCGCGCGATGATGCGCCCGCCGATGGCCGCCTGGATGGCGATCTTGAACATCTGGCGCGGGATCAGCTCCTTGAGCCGTTCGCAGAGCTGGCGGCCGCGCGCCTCGGCGCGGGCCGAGTGCACGATGGTGGCGAGCGCATCGACATTCTCGCCATTGACCAGGATGGTCATCTTCACCAGCTGGCCCGGCTCGTAGCCGTCCATCTGGTAGTCGAAGCTGGCATAGCCGCGGCTGACCGACTTGAGCCGGTCGTAGAAATCGAACACCACCTCGTTCAGCGGCAGGCGATAGACCACCATGGCGCGGTTGCCGACATAGGTGAGCTCGATCTGGCGGCCGCGCTTTTCCTCGCACAGTTTCAGGATGCTGCCCAGATGCTCGTCGGGCACCATGATGGACGCCTTGATCCAGGGCTCGTCGATATGGTCGATCAGCATCGGATCGGGCATGTCGGCCGGATTGTGCACTTCCTGCATCGAGCCGTCGGTCATATGCACGTGATAGATCACGCTGGGCGCGGTGGTGATCAGGTCGAGGTTGAACTCGCGCTCCAGCCGCTCCTGGATGATTTCCAGATGCAGCAGGCCGAGAAAGCCGCAGCGGAAGCCGAAACCGAGCGCGGCCGAGCTTTCCATCTCGAAATGGAAGCTGGCATCGTTGAGCCGCAGCTTGGCCAGGCTTTCGCGCAGTTCGGGGAAGGCGCTGGCATCGACCGGGAACAGGCCGCAGAACACCACGGGGATGGACGGCTTGAAGCCCGGCAGGGCCTCGGCGGCCGGCCGCTTCTCGTCGGTGATGGTGTCGCCGACGCTGGTATCTGCCACTTCCTTGATGGCAGCGGTGAAAAAGCCCATCTCGCCGGGGCCGAGTTCGTCCACCATCACCTTCTTGGGCGTGGTGACGCCGACGCGTTCCACCAGATGCACGGCGCCCGACGACATGAACTTGATCTTCATGCCCTTGCGGATCGTACCGTCGATCACACGGAACAGCACCACGACGCCCAGATAGGCGTCATACCAGCTATCCACCAGCAGCGCCTTGAGCGGCGCGTTGCGGTCGCCCTTGGGCGCCGGCAGGCGGTTGACCAGCGCCTCCAGCACCAGGTCGATGCCGATGCCGGTCTTGGCCGAGATCGGCACGGCGTCACTTGCATCCAGGCCGATCACATCCTCGATCTGTTGCTTCACGCGGTCGGGGTCGGCCGCCGGCAGGTCGATCTTGTTCAGCACCGGCACGATTTCGTGGTTGGCGTCGAGCGCCTGATACACGTTGGCCAGCGTCTGTGCCTCCACGCCCTGGCTGGCATCGACCACCAGCAGCGAGCCCTCGCAGGCGGCGAGCGAACGACTGACCTCGTAGGCGAAGTCGACATGGCCGGGCGTGTCCATGAGGTTGAGCACGTAGGTCTTGCCGTCCTTGGCCGTGTAGTTCAGGCGCACGGTCTGCGCCTTGATGGTGATGCCGCGCTCCTTCTCGATGTCCATGCTGTCGAGGACCTGCTCGCTCATCTCGCGCTTTTCCAGCGCGCCGCAGGCCTCGATCAGGCGGTCGGCCAGCGTGGACTTGCCATGGTCGATATGGGCGATGATCGAGAAGTTGCGGATCAGGGACAGGTCGGTGGCCACAGCGGACTCGTTTCCAGCGCGTGTTTCAGCGGAACAGGTTCAGGACATTGCCCTCGCGGGATTCCTGAGACGGAATTTTCATGATGCCGGAGGCGCGCAGGCAGGGCGCGCCATCGGCGGTGATCAGGCATTCGGCGAAGCCGAGATTGCGCGTCATGCGGATCAGCCGGCCCTTGCCCTCGACCCAGGCACCCAGCGGCGCCGGCCCGACATAGTCGCCGCCAAGCTGAACCGTGGGCAGGAACTTCTTGCCGCCGGCCGCCACCGATACGGTGAAGCCCAGCAGCATGTCGGCAAAGGTCATCAGCATGCCGCCATGGCAGATCTGCATCGGATTGCAGTGGCGCAGCTCGACGCGGAAGCCCATCACCGGCAGGCCGTCGGCCTCGTCCAGCCGGCCCCAGAGCGGGCCGTTGGTTTCCATGAAGCCGGCCAGCAGGTCGAGCTTTTTCATGCCGGCTGGCGCCGCGGCCGGCTGGTCGGTGATCTGGGGTGCGTTCATGGGCGGGGGTTGTAGCATCCGCCATGACGGGCAGCAACGCAGGCGGGAGCGCGCCGGGCACCGGCGAAGCCGGCGGTTTGGCGTGCATTGCGCGGCGCGCCGCGGCGCCGGCCGGCGCTGTGGCGCGGGATGGCCCGATTTGGCGGCGCGGGGCAGCGGTTTGGCGTCGTTTTGCGATGGTTTTGATAGGGTAACCCATTGATATGGCATGAATCGGATTTTACGGAGGGGCATGGCGGCGGCGGTGCTGCCCACTCTTGTGCATTTAGAACAAAAAGGGTACATTGCAACCCTGACTTCGGAGACGCCGCCATGCCCCCTGCCCTGCCTTCTCCCGTGGCGCCGGCCAGCCGGATCGCAGACGAGCTGGGCCGCGAATTTGCCATCTGCGAGCAAGAATGCCGGGCGCTGGCCGTCCATCTGGGCCGGCGGCCGCGTTTGAACCCGCAGGAGGCGGAAAGCTACAAGGCGCTGCTGCGCCGGCGGGCGCGGATCGCCGATGAATGGCGGATGGCGCGGAGCCTGGGCTGAGGCCCCACGCCCGCGATCAGTGCGACAGCAGGGCCGGAACCTGCAGGTCTTTCAGGATGCCGTTCGTGGCGCCGCCCAGGACGAAGTCGCGCATCCTGGAATGGCCGAAGCCGCCCATCACGATCAGGCCGGCGCCGATTTCCTTCGCCTTGTCCTGAAGAAGCTGCGCAACCGGGTTCACTCTGCCACCGCCAATGGTAACGGCCTGCGCATCGAGACCCCGGCGGGAAAAATAATCCATCAGGCGGGCATTCGGCTCGCCCTCCGGCAACAGCTTTTCCTCGGTCACCGTGGCGACCGTGACCTTGGCGGCGCGCTGCAGGAAAAGTCCGGCATCTGCGACCGCGCGGGCGGCGGCGCGGGTTCCGTCCCAGGCAATCATGACATGATCGAAACTGATCCGGCGCACCCTGTCGGAAATCAGCAGCGCCGGCCTGCCCGAACCGAAGATGATCGACTCCGCGGCGCCGGGCGCCGACTCGCTGGTGTTCAGATCCACGACCGTCAGGTCATGGTATCGCGCATGTTCGGCGGCAACATCGCCAAACTCCGGCGGGAAACACATGACCTCCGTGGTTCTGAGTTGCAGGCGATGACCCGCCAGCCCATGACCGATCGCCTCGACCAGCGTCTTTGCGCGCGCGCGGCAATCCGACTTCACATCGCGCACCATCGACGGCACGTCGAGCAGCATGTTGCCGAGCGCACTCGCCACGGGCGGAAAATCCGGCACGTGGACCAGCGCATGGATATCCGCCTCAAGATATTTCGCGATACCGGCCACGTTTCCGATCAACGCATCGGTGTTTCCGGCCTGATAGGTGATCACCGGCACCAGCAACTGAAAAGCCATCATCTGCTCCCTGTCTCGTTTTTCGCTCTCATCAAAGATGCGTGGTGTCGATAACACGCGGCGGGTCAGACGAGGTTGACGCAGGTCAAAAAGGTTCGCGTGTCACAACACGATTTCGTGTGCGCGACACTTGCTCCGCAATGAAAGACGCCATGACAACGGACCATAATACCGTTCAGAACATGCGTGTCGTCACAGCGTGGATCATAGTACCGCTGCAAACGGAATGTTCGTGAATACGGATGGCGCGGGCTTGAGGCTGATCGCGCAATTATACCGCCGTCATGGCCGGGCCCGTTCCAGCCATCCACGTTTAGGGGTGAGAAACCAACGAAGGCGTGGATGCCCGGGTCAAGCCCGGGCATGACGGTCAAAAGAAACTCATCCCTTCGCCACAACCTCGGCAATCGCCTTGCCCACGTCCTGCGTATTCGCCTGGCCGCCCATATCGGGCGTGCGCGGCCCGGCGGTGAGCACCTCTTCGATGGCCTTCATCACCGCATCGGATGCGTCCTTGTGGCCCAGATGCTCGAGCATCATGGCGCCGCACCAGATCTGGCCCACCGGATTGGCGATGCCCTTGCCGGCGATATCCGGCGCCGAGCCATGCACGGGCTCGAACAGCGAGGGGAAGTTGCGTTCGGGATTGAGATTGGCCGAGGGCGCGATGCCGATGGTGCCGGTGCAGGCCGGCCCGAGATCAGACAGGATGTCGCCGAACAGGTTCGAGCCCACCACCACGTCGAACCAGTCCGGATGCTGCACGAAATGGGCGGTGAGAATGTCGATGTGGAACTTGTCGACGCGCAGGCCGGGATAGGCTTTTGCCATCTCGGCCACGCGTTCGTCCCAGTAAGGCATGGTGATCGAAATGCCGTTCGACTTGGTGGCCGAGGTGAGGTGTTTTTTCGGCCGGCTCTGCGCCAGATCGAAGGCGAATTTCAGGATGCGATCCGTGCCGGTGCGGGTGAGGATGGTTTCCTGGATGACGAATTCGCGCTCGGTGCCGCCAAACATGCGGCCGCCGATGGAGGAATATTCACCCTCGGTATTCTCGCGCACCACATAGAAATCGATATCGCCCACCTTGCGGTTGGCCAGCGGCGAGGGAATGCCCGGCATCAGGCGCACCGGGCGCAGGTTGACATACTGGTCGAATTCGCGGCGCCACTGGATCAGCGAACCCCAGAGCGAGATGTGGTCGGGCACCTTCTCGGGCCAGCCCACCGCGCCGAAGAAGATGGCGTCATGCCCGCCGATCTTCTGCTTCCAGTCGTCCGGCATCATCTTGCCGTGCTTCAGGTAATAGTCGCAACTCCAGTCGAAATGGTCGAAGGCGAAGTCGATGCCGAAGCGGCGCGCGGCGGCATCCAGCACACGCAGGCCCTCGGGCACCACTTCCTTGCCGATGCCGTCGCCGGGGATGGTTGCGATCCTGTGTTTCCTGCTCATGCGTTCCTGCCGGCCGTTTCTCGTTGTGGATGAAGGCCGGACTATAAGGCAGTCCACAGGATACGGCCATATCCATGCATCATGTTACAGCCCTGCGCATTGCGTCGCCGGCGCCGCTGCCTATTCTGTGCGCGGGGGTTTTCATGATGCATTCCGTACTCGTCACAGGCGGCGCGGGCTTTGTCGGCAGCCATGCCTGCAAGGCGCTGCATGCGGCCGGCTTCGTGCCGGTGGCCTATGACGACCTGTCGGGCGGCCACGCGCATGCCGTGCGCTGGGGTCCGCTGGAGCGCGGCGACATCCGCGACGCGGCGCGCCTGCGCGAGGCGCTGGGCCGCCACCGCCCCGTCGCCGCCCTGCATTTCGCCGCGCGCATCGAGGTCGGCGAGTCGGTGCGCGATCCGGCCGGCTTCCACGACGTGAACGTGGCAGGCACGCGCTGCCTGCTGGAGGCCCTGCACCAGGCCGGCATCACATCCTGCGTGCTGTCGAGCACGGCGGCGGTCTACGGCACGCCGCGGACGACGCCGATTGCGGAAGACCATCCGCTGCAGCCGATTAATCCCTATGGCGAGACCAAGCTGGCCGCCGAGAATCTGATGGCCGATTTCGCCGCGCGCCTTGGCCTGCGCTTTGCCGCCCTGCGCTATTTCAACGCGGCCGGCGCCGATCCCGATGGCGAGCTGGGCGAAGAGCATGAGCCGGAAACGCATCTGATTCCGCTGGTGCTGCAGACCGCGCTGGGCCGGCGGGCGCAGATCGCCGTGTATGGACGCGACTACGATACGCCGGACGGCACCTGCATCCGCGATTATGTGCATGTCAGCGACCTGGCCGAGGCGCATGTGCTGGCGTTGCAGCATCTGCTGGCCGGCGGCCCGTCCCTGCGGCTCAATCTCGGCACCGGCCGGGGCTGGTCGGTGCGCCAGGTGATCGAGACGGCACGCCGGGTGACCGGTCGCGCGATTCCGGTCGTGGAAAGCGGCCGGCGCGCGGGCGATCCGGCCATGCTGGTGGCCGATGCAAGCCAGGCCATGCAGGTGCTGGGCTGGCAGCCGCAGCGGGCGGCGCTGGAAATCCAGATCGGGGATGCCTGGCGCTGGATGACGCGGGCCGCGATGCCGGCCTAGGCGCCACGCTCCCACACCGCGCTGTCGGTGACGATGTAGTCGACGCGGCCATCCTGCAGGATCTGCAGCGCCTCGGCCGGCGCATCGGCAGGCGGCGCGAAGCCGGCCTGCAGCGGCAGGCCAAGCAAAGCCGGCAGGGCGCTGAGGCCGGCATAGGCCGACAGCAGGTCGGCCAGCAGGGGATGGCTTTGCGGATCGACCGCCACCGGCACCACCAGCCCATCGGGCAGCAGGGCCGCGTGCAGGTTCTGTTGCCAGCGCGGCGCCGGCAATGCGGCGATGCCGCCCTGCGCCTGGGCGAGATCGAGGCCCGGACAGAGCAGGCCGAGTCCGACGCGGGCGACATAAACCGCCGGCGGCAGCCAGCCCGGCCGCTCCAGCCGCTGGTTGGCCAGCGCCGCGGCGCCGGGATTGTCGCCGGCAAACAGCACGACCCTGGCCGCGCCGCCCTCGGCACCGCAGGCGCGGCCGGCATAGCAGGCGACCAGCTTGCCGGCATTCAGCAGGGCGGCGGCGGCGCTGGCCGGATCGTGGCTCACCAGGCGACAGCCGGCATTGCCCAGCACCGGGTCGATATCCACGGTGTAGTCGCGGCCCCAGGCCGCCTGCGCCAGCGGCGCGCGCCGGTGCAGCCAGGCCGCCGGGCCGTCGCGCTGCAGCAGCATGTCGAGCACGCCGCCGAGCGGCAGCGCGGCACCTGAGGCGAGCGGATACAGCGACAGCCCGGCCGGCTGCGTGGCCTGACCGATCATGTGCACCAGGCGTGGATCGGCGAACAGGCTGCCGCCGAGCGCCAGATGGCGCAGGTCGTGCCGCTGCATCAGGCCGGCGATGGCCTGCGAGAACAGGCTGAGCAGCGCGAAATGCAGAGACGCGGCCACCAGGGCCGGCGGCTGATCCTGCGCCAGGCGGCGCAGCCAGCGCTGCGCGCCGCCCTCGGCGGCGAAATCGGCCTGGATGCGGCCGGCCCCGTCCACGCGCAGATGCGCCAGGAAGGCCTGGCCCAGCATCGGCTCGCCATGGGCGGCCAGCGCAAACAGCGCGGCGGCATCGGGCAGGCCGAGCACATCGACGCACAGGGCCAGCAGGCGGCCGGGCGTGAATGCGTCGGCCGGCAGTTCCGTCTCGTCGTCGAACAGCGCAGCCAGGCGGCCGTATTTCAGCACCTGCGCGCTGCAGCCCGCCTCGTCGGCCACAAAAATCAGGCCGCTGTCCCATTCGGCCTCGGCCAGCGCCAGCAAGGCCTGGGCGGCGTGATCGCGATAGACATGCACGGGGATGTTGCGGTTGAGGCCGAGGTCGTCGAGCAGCACAGGCAGGTTGAGCAGGGCGGACGTTGCCTGGCCGTGGCGGCGCAGTTCGTCGCCCAGGCTGATCGGCGCATCGCGGCCGAAAAGCTGGCGCAGGCCGCGGCCAAGCCGGCGGGGCAGCGAGAGATGGCCGAAATAGCGGCCGGGAAACACGCCGGCCGAGAGGCAGAGCGCGCCGATCTCGTCGGAGCGTATGCCGGCAATGTCGAGACACTCGGCGATGGCCTCGACGGGCAGGCGGCCGCCGTCGCGCGGCATGCCGGTGAGGCGGGCCAGCGGCACGGCGGCCAGCAGGGCGTAATCGTCGAAGACCGCCGCCCCGGCGTCAGTCCAGCCGGAATGAACGCCGAGGGTCAGCATGCCGCGCCCGGCGCCTAGGCCCGCAGAGTCGCGCCGCAGGCCTTCTCGGCGGCAGCGACGATCTTCTTCGCCACCGCCTCGATCTCGGCATCGGTGAGCGTCTGCTGGGTCGGCTCCAGCCGCACGGTGACGGCCAGCGACTTCTTGCCTTCGGGAATCCCGGCGCCGGCGAAGACGTCAAACACGGAGGCGCGCGCGATCAGCGCCTTCTCGGAGCCGCGCACCGCCTTCAGCAGCGTATCGGCCGCCACGTCGCGGTCGACGATGAAGGCGAAATCGCGCTCCACCGCCTGCAGCTCCGACAGCTTCAGTGCCGGCTTGGCCTTGGTCTTGGCGCGGCTGGCCGGGATGCGGTCGAGATAGATCTCGAAGCCGACCAGCGGCCCCTTGATGTCCATCGCCTGCAGCGTGCGCGGATGCAGCTCGCCGAAGGCGGCCAGCACCGTCTTGGGGCCAAGGCGCAGCGTGCCCGAACGGCCGGGATGGTAATAGGCCGGCGCGCCGTCCATCGCCATCAGCGACTCCACCGCCACGCCGGCCGCCGCGAGCGCCGCATAGGCATCGGCCTTGGCGTCATAGGCATCGACGTTGCGCGGCTTGTCGCGCCAGTGGCGCGGGCCGGTCTGGCCGCGGCGGATGCCGCCGGCGACCAGAGCCTGGCCATCCTGCGCCGCCGAGGCATATTGCGGCCCCAGCTCGAACAGCGCGACATCCATCATGCCGCGATCCATGTTGCGCTTCGCCGCCGCGATCAGGCCGGGCAGCGTGGAGGGCCGCATCGCATCCATGTCGGCCGAGATCGGATTGACCAGCAGCAGTTCCGGCTGGCCGCCGCCGAACACCTCGGCCTCGGCGCGCTTGATGAAGGAGTAGGTGACGGCCTCGATCAGCCCGCGCGCCGCCAGGGCGCGGCGGACGATGCGGGCGCGGCGCTGGCCGGCATTCACCGCCGGCTGCGGCACCGCGCGCGCCACCGGCAGCGGCACGGCGGGAATCGCCTCGAAGCCGTGCAGGCGCGCGATCTCCTCGACCAGGTCGGCCTCGCCGTCGATATCCGGCCGCCAGGACGGCGGCGCGACGGACAGAGTGTCGCCCGCCGGCGTGACTGTGAAGCCGAGCGCCGTGAGGATGCGCGTCTGCTCGGCCACCGGCAGGTCGAAGCCGACCAGCCCCTGCAGCCGCGACGGACGCAGGGTGAAGCTGCGGCGCCAGTCGGGCTCGGCGCCATCCACCACCACCTCTGACGGCGCGCCGCCGCACAGGTCGAGGATCATCTGCGTGGCCAGCTCGATGCCCGGCCGCACCATGGCGGGATCGACGCCGCGCTCGAAACGGTGCCGCGCATCGGAATGAATGCCCAGCTTGCGGCCGGTGCTGGCGATGCGCACCGGATCGAACCAGGCGCATTCCAGGAAAACATCCGTGGTGGCTTCCGAGCAGCCGGAATGCTCGCCGCCCATGATGCCACCAATGCCTTCCGGTCCGTTGTCGTCTGCGATCACGCACATGGTTTCGTCCAGCACGTATTCGCGACCGTCCAGCGCGAGCAGCTTCTCGCCGGCCTTGGCCATGCGCGGCTGGATGTCGCCCTTCACCTTGGCGGCGTCGAAGACGTGCAGCGGACGGCCGAGATCGTAGGTGAAGAAATTGGTGATATCGACCAGGGCCGAGATCGGACGGAGCCCGATGGCCTTCAGGCGCTGCTGCAGCCAGCGCGGCGACGGGCCGTTCTTCACGCCGCGGATCAGCCTGCCGGCGAAGATGGCGCAGGCGCGGTCGTTTTCCGGGGCGAACTGGCGGCGCACGCCGATCGGGCTTTTGAACTGGCCCGGCACCGGCTTGATCTCAAGCGGCTTGAGCGTACCCAGCCCGGCGGCGGCCAGGTCGCGCGCGATGCCGCGCACGCCGAGGCAGTCGCCGCGGTTGGGCGTCAGCTTGATCTCGATCATCGGATCGTCCAGGCCCATCACGCTGGCAAACGGCGCGCCCACCGGCGCATCGGCCGGCAGGTCGATGATGCCGGTATGCTCGTCGGTGAGGCCCATCTCGCGTTCGGAGCAGAGCATGCCGTTGGAAGCGACGCCGCGGATGCTGGCCGCCTTGAGTAGCAACTGCGTGCCCGGCACGGTAGAGCCGACCGGCGCGAAAACGCCCTTCATGCCGGCGCGCGCATTCGGCGCGCCGCAGACGACCTGCAGGGTTTCCTTGCCGGTGAAGACCTCGCAGACCCGCAGCTTGTCGGCATTGGGATGCGGCTCGGCCTTCTTCACTTCCGCCACCACGAAGGGCGCGAAGACGGCGGCCGGATCGGTGATGCCTTCGACCTCAAGGCCGATGCCGGTGAGCTTGGCGGCGATCTCGTCCAGCGAGGCATTCGTGTCGAGATGGCTTTTCAGCCAGGACAGCGTGAATTTCATCGTGCCACCCCCTGGCCCAGCGTAGGCACGTCCAGCGGCACAAAACCGTAATGCTTGAGCCAGCGCAGGTCGGCGTCGAAGAAGGCGCGCAGGTCGGGGATGCCGTATTTCAGCATGGCGATGCGGTCGATGCCCATGCCCCAGGCAAAGCCCTGCCACTCGGCCGGATCGAGGCCGCAATGCTGCAGCACGCGCGGGTGCACCATGCCCGAGCCGAGGATTTCCAGCCAGTCGTCGCCCTCGCCCACGCGCAGCACGCCACCCTCGCGCGAGCAGTTGATGTCGACTTCCGCCGAGGGTTCGGTGAAGGGGAAATAGCTGGGGCGGAAACGCATCTTCACATTGTCGGTTTCGAAGAAGGCCTTACAGAATTCGACCAGCACGCCCTTGAGGTGGCCCATATGGATATTGCGGTCGATCACCAGGCCCTCGATCTGATGGAACATGGGCGTGTGCGTCATGTCGTAGTCGGAGCGGTAGGTGCGGCCCGGCACGACGATGCGGTAGGGCGGCGGGCCCGACCGCATGGTGCGGATCTGCACCGGCGAGGTATGCGTGCGCAGAACCATCTGCTCGCCGTCTTCGCGTTTCGGCAGATAGAAGGTGTCCTGCATCTGTCGGGCGGGATGCTCGGCCGGGATGTTCAGCGCGGTGAAATTGTGGAAGTCGTCTTCGATATCCGGGCCTTCGGCGATCGAGAAGCCCATGGCGGCGAAGATCTCGGTGATCTCGTCGATCACCTGGCTGACCGGATGGATGCGGCCCTGGCCTTCGTGGCTGTCGTTGAGCGGCAGGGTCATGTCGAGCTTCTCGGCCGCCAGCCGCGCGTTGATCGCGGCATCGGCCAGCACGCCCTTGCGCGCCTCGATGGCGCCGCCGAGGCGATCCTTCACCTCGTTGAGCATCTGGGCGCGCGTCTTGCGCTCGTCGGGCGACAGGCCGCCCAGGTCCTTCAGCGCGGCACTGAGCCAGCCCTTCTTGCCGAGCACGGCAAGACGGGCCTCTTCCAGGGCTTCCAGCGTCGGAGCCGCAGCCACGGCCTTTTCGGCTTCGGCTGCCAGCGTGGCGATCTCGGTCATGCTTCCTCTTTCAACGCACGGGTCGGCGACAGCGTGGACAAAAACAAAGGGGGCCGCAATGACGGCCCCCTTCGCAAACGGTCGCTTGAATTGAGTTGGGCGAACGCGGGCCGATCAGGCCGCCTTGGCGGGCAGGGCGGCTTTCGCCTGCGCCACCAGGGCGTTGAACGCCTCGGGCTCGTGCACGGCGAGATCGGCGAGGACCTTGCGGTCAATCTCGATGCCGGCGAGCGCGAGGCCGTTGATAAATCGGCCGTAGGTCAGACCCTGCTCGCGGGCGGCAGCGTTGATGCGCTGGATCCACAGCGAGCGGAAGTTGCGCTTCTTGGCGCGACGGTCGCGGAACGCATACTGCAGTCCCTTCTCGACCTTCTCGATCGCGACGCGGAAGACGGTGGAATTGCGGCCACGATAGCCCTTGGCGAGCTTCAGGACCTTCTTGTGGCGGGCATGGGCGGTAACGCCCCGCTTGACACGTGCCATGTCAGTATCTCCTCAGGCTCAGTCGTTCGGCAGATAGTTCTTGATGATCTTGCGCGCATCGCCCTCGAACACCACGGCGGTGCCGCGGTGATTCCGGATCTGCTTGTTGGTGCGCTTGATCATGCCGTGACGCTTGCCGGCCTGGGCACGCTTCACCTTGCCGCTCGCCGTAAGCTTGAAGCGCTTCTTGGCGGAACTCTTGGTCTTCATCTTGGGCATTTCATAACCTCCGAAGGTATGGAGTGATCTTCTGGGCGGACACGGCAGCCCTTTTGAGCCGGAACGCCCGATACGAGGGCGCGGTTGTAGCGGCCGGACCGGCACTTGGCAAGCGGCTTGACCCGCCGGATCGGCCGGGATTCGCCCGGTTTTGCCGCCCCCCGCCCCCCGCCCGCCCGGCCGGGGGGCTCGGGTTGCCCTCCGGACACGGCGCAAGCGGCCGGAAATAGTTAACAATGCGCCCGAGTCGACCCCGTTTTGGTCTCTTTGCTACCCGGCGGACGGGCTGGAACGGCGCCGGGCACCCGCCTCTGGCGAAACCTTCGACCGGCGCCAAATATTTGATTCATCCTCTTGAAAGGATTTGTAGATTTCACCATGTGACATCTGGAAGTCAGGCCCGGAAAAGCGGCAAAATCCACACGTAGTACGTGATTGTCGCAGGATGAGGTTTCGCGCTTGCAAAACGAGGAACGGCCGCTAGTATCACGCGGGTTCGCGGTACCCCGCAGGACGCCGCTGTACCCAACGTTCCTGGCTTCCGTGACAAGCCTTCCCGTTCGCCGCCGCGCAGATCCGGCGCTGCCGGACAGGGCGGGGTTGTCGCCCGTTGTAGCCCCCCCGGCAGTCCTGCCCCTGGCAGACCTGCCGTGTGACATAGATTGCAGACCGATGTTGAACGCCAATCAATTCTCGCAGCTCGATCTCGTTGAACCCATTCAGCGCGCACTTACCGCTGAGAAGCACGTGGCGCCCACGCCGATCCAGGCCAAGGCCATTCCCCATCTGCTGCAGGGCCGCGACCTGCTGGGTCAGGCCGAGGCCGGCGCCGGCAAGACCGTCGCCTTCACGCTGCCGATCCTGCAGCATCTCTCCATCGACCGGCATCCCGCCGGTGCCCGCAAGGCGCGCGCGCTGATCCTCACCACCTCGCGTGAGCGCGTGCAGCATATCCAGGAAAGCTTCCGCGCCTATGGCCGCTTCGTGCGCCTGAGCCAGGCCACCGTGTATGAAGGCCCCGGCAAGGCGGCGCAGGCCCAGGCGCTGTCGCGCGGCATCGACATCCTGATCGGCACGCCGGGCCGCGTGGTGGAGCTGATCAATGCCGGCCAGCTTGAGCTGAACAAGCTCGAGATCATGGTGCTGGACGAGACCGACCGCATGCTGGAACTGGGCGTGACCAACGAGCTGCGCGCCATTTTCGAGGCCGCGCCGACCGAGCGCCAGACCATCGTGTTCGCAACCACGCTGCCGGCCGAGATCAAGCAGCTGGCCGACAACCTGCTGACCGATCCGGTCACCGTGCTGGCCAATCCGCCGGCGCCGCGCCTGATCACCACCGCCCAGTCGGCCCGCATCCGCGACACGGAAGCCCGCCGCCGGGTGCGCGACCTGCTGCCGGAGCGTATTGTCGGCCGGCGCTGACCACCTAAGGTTATCAAATCTATACGGTTTTCAAGGCGCCCGCGATTCCGCGGGCGCTTGCCTATGGTGGGTAGCTGCGCCAGAGTCGGTCTTGCCGGCGCGGCCAGATTTGCCAGAAACGGAAAATCAACCACGCCGCTGATAGATATGCCTGAATCGGCTGAATGCGGATATGGCTGTGGTGGCAAAGGAGAATACCGAGCAGTCCTCTGACCTGAACTGGCGCGACAAGCTGCGCGCCTGGTGGCATGGCGACGACTATGTCATCCAGCACGGGCCGGATGTGACACCGCTGCCGACGGCCGACGAACCGGCGCCGGAACCGGAATTGCCGCGCGAAGTGCCCACGGTGGACAGCTGGACGCCGCGCCGGCGCCAGATCGTGCAGAAGCTGTTCGGCGAGGGCTTCAACCAGCCCGGCGGCGAAGAGCTGATGAAGCCGCTGATCTCGCCGCTCGGCCTCAACCCGAATCTCTCGATCGCCGAACTGGGCTGCGGCATGGGCGGCATGAGCCGCATGATGGCGCGCGAGAATCTGTGGATCGACGCCTACGAACCCGATCCCGACCTGGCCAATGCCGCCATCGACCTGGCCAAGCATCAGGGCGTGAAGCAGCGCATCAACATCAAGACCACGCCGCTGGACGAGATCCAGTTCAAGCGCAAGAGCGTGGATGTGGTGCTGTCGAAGGACGGCCTGATGCCGGTGCAGGACAAGCGTCTGCTGCTGGCCAAGATCCGCGCCGCCATGAAACCCGGCGGCCAGCTCATGTTCACCGACTTCCTGCTGACCGGATCGACCGAGAGCCGCGTCTACGAGGTGTGGTGGGAGCGCGAGCCGGTGAAGCCTCACCTGCTGACGCCCGAGGGCCTGCAGGCCGAGCTGGAAAGCCTGAATTTCATCATCTGCTACATCGAGGATGTCAGCCACGAGCTGAAAGCCGCCGTGCTGAGGGCCTTCGGCGACTATGCCGAGGAAGTGAAACTGAGAGGCAGGGCCGTGGACGACAACGAGCGCGAATGGGCGATCTCGGAAGGCGAACACTGGGCCATTCGGCTCAGCGCCATCGACGCCAACGTGATCCGGCTCTATCGCGTCTATTGCCGCGTGATGGACTGAACGCAATCATCGTCATGCTCGGGCTTGGCCCGAGCATCCACGAGTTTTTCCAGTAAGACGTGGATGCCCGGCCTTCGCGCTTTGCGCGAGAGCATATGCATGGCGGCGAAGCCGCCGGGGCCGGGCATGACGTTCTTCAATATCCACACAACGAAAAAGGGCCGCATCGCTGCGGCCCTTTTCGTATGCATTATCGCGAAACGCGGATCAGTGCAGCTTGGCCTTGACCTCGCCGATGGCGCGGTCGATCTGGCTTGCCGCGGCAGCACCCTGCAGCGACTGGCCGAGCACCTGAGCGGCGGCGGCAATCGCCACCTCGACCGCGGCGGCGCGGACTTCCTGCACGGCCTGCTGTTCGGCCTGGGCGATCTTGTCCTCGGCCTGTTTGCGGCGACGCTCCAGGCTGGCCTTGAGATCGGCTTCGGCCTCGCGGACCAATGCCTTCGCCTCGGCCTCGGCGGCCGCGACGATCTCCTCGGCTTCCTTCATCGCATTGCGCTGCTTGCGCTGGTACTCGGCGAAGAGCTGCTGCGCCTCCTGGTGCAGCTTCTCGGCTTCCTCAAGATCGCGCTTGATCTTGGCGGCGCGCTCGTCGAGCTGGGCCATCACCTTGCCCGGCACCTTCAGATAGAAGATCAGGGCAAAGAAGAGGATGAAGGCGACCAGCACCCAGAATGTCGAATCCTGGAACATGGGGTTCTCCGATCCGTCAGTTCTGCTTGGCCAGGGCCTGGCCGACCGCGGCTTTCACCGCATCGGCCGAGGGTGCCGTGCCGCTGATGCGGGCCACGACATCGGAGGCCGCTTCGGCGGCGACCGAGGTCAGCTGGCTGAGCGCCTGCTGCTTGGCCGCCTGGATGCGGGCTTCCGCCGCCTTGGTCTGCTCGGCGATCTCGGCATCGACCTTTGCACGCAACGCGGTCGCGTCGGCCGACATCCGGGCGCGGGTGTCGCCGGCGATGCCTTGCGCCTTGGCGCGAGCCTGGGCCAGGGCCTGTTCGTATTCGGCGATGGCCTTCTCAGTCTCGCGCTTCAGCCGTGCCGCCTCTTCCAGGTCGTGTTCGAGGCGCTTCTTGCGCCCGTCCACGACCTCAGCCACGCGCGGCAGAGCCACCTTCGCCATCAGCACATAGAGGACGGCGAAGGTGATCAGCAGCCAGACGAGCTGCGGCAGGAAGGTGGCTGTATCGAGCTGAGGCATTTAGCTCAGACGAACAGGATCAGCAGCGCGATCAGCAGCGCGAAGATGCCGAGCGCTTCGGTCACCGCGAAGCCCAGCATCAGGTTGCCGAACAGCTTCGGGGCGGCGCCCGGGTTGCGCAGCGCGCCGTTGAGGAAGTTCGCGAAGATCAGGCCCACGCCGATCGCCGCACCGCCCATGCCGATCGCCGCAATGCCGGCACCGATCATCTTGGCTGAAGCAAGATCCATGATACTCATCCTTTCTAGGTTTGAACTGATAGTCGGTTGAACTGGTGGATACGCTTAGTGGTGTTCCATGTTGACCGCCTCGGCCAGGTAGAGGCAGGTCAGGATGGCGAACACGTAGGCCTGCAGGAAGGCGATCAGGAATTCCAGCGCGGTGAGCGCGGTGACCATGATCAGCGGCAGGATGCCCGAAACCGACAGCGCGCCGCCCATGCCAATCATGGAGACGACGAAGCCGGCAAACACCTTGAGCGTGGTATGGCCCGCCAGCATGTTGGCGCACAGACGCAGGGACAGCGAGATCGGGCGCGAGAGATAGGAGATGATCTCGATCGGCACGATCACCGGGGCCAGCCACATCGGCACGCCGGCCGGCATGAAATGGGTGAAGAAGTGGATGCCGTTGCGGGCGATGGCAATCAGCGTCACGCCCAGGAACACCACGATGGCCAGCGCGAAGGTGACGATGATGTGGCTGGTGACCGTGAAGCTGTAGGGGATCATGCCCAGCATATTGCTGAACAGGATGAACATGAACAGCGAGAAGATGAACGGGAAATACTGGCGGCCGTTGGGGCCGACATTCTCGCGCACCATGCCGGCGACGAATTCGTAGGACAGTTCGGCGAGCGACTGCAGGCGGCCCGGCACCAGGCTGCGGCTGCGCATGCCATAAACCATCAGCAGGGTGGCGCCCACGGTGGCCAGCACCATGAACAGCGAGGCGTTAGTGAAGGAGAATGCCTGCAACTGGCCGCCCTCGCCGCACAGCGCGAGGCACTTGACCTTGAATTGATCGAGCGGACTTGCAGCCACGGTCATTTCCCTTCCGTCTTGCTTGCGCCGCCGGGGCCGGAAGCGGCCTCCTGGCTGCGCTGCATCACCAGCGCCGTGCGGATCGCCGACCACAAGGCCGCGGCCACGCCCAGCAGAATAAAACCGAGCAGACCCCAGGGCGCCGTACCGAACCAGCGGTCAACCCACCAGCCGATGAAGAGGGACACGACCACCGCGGCGACCATCTCGATCGCCAGCGACCAGGCCTTGCCGACCTGCTGCATCTGGCGGGGATCCGCCTCAGGCCGCTGGTCTGCCCCCCGGCGCCCCTGCACATCCGCCAGTTTTTGATCCAGCCGCGCCAGGTCGGCATGGCTGTCGTCCACCGGCGGCCGCGAGGGGCCGCTGCTGTCCGGTCGGGATGCTGGGGTATCGTCAGCCATGGGCATCTGCTCCGGCCTGAATCAGGACTCCGGCCCCCCGGAAAGCGCCGGCACCATAGAAACCGGGTCAGCCAGCGTCAAGCCGCCCGCGGACCCGGCATTATTTGCGAATCTATTGCATCTGCCAAATCAAGCCCTTTGCAAACAATGGTTTTTCATGGGCTATTCCCGGCAGCGGCGATTCAGGAATCTGCAGCCGGCGGCCTGGCGGGCGGGGTGCGGGCCGCCTGCGACATTCGGTCGCAGCGCGGGTCCGTCAGGGTTCCGGCGGCAGCCCGGCGGGCAGCCCCGCGCAGGGATAGTAGGTGACCTCAGGCCCGATATGGGGCGGGGCCGTTGCCTGGGTCAGCGGGTTGTAATGATAGATCGACAGGCCGAGCATGCCCCAGGGCCGGCCATCGGGCCAGGTCAGCGGCACCACCAGGCGGTCGGCGGCCTTTTCCGTCCGGTCGCGCGGGGCGATCGGCCGGTGGCCGACATGCACCGCCGGTTCGGTGACGATGCGGCGATAGATCGCCAGCGCGGTGGCGGCGCTGGCGGCGGGCATGAAATCCTGCGGCTGGCGGCCGATCATCGGGTGGCCCCAGGCCTCGCTGACCTTCTCGCCGGCCAGGGTGCAGGTGAAGGCGCCGGTCTCGGGGTTGAAGCGGAACATGTAGACATGGGGCAGGCAGGCCCTGATGGCCGCCGGGTCGATGGCCTCGCGCGGCGTGGCGAGCCCGCGGCGTCCTTCGGCCCAGTGCCGCAGTAGCAGCGCGAATCGGCGATCGCCGAAAACCGGCCAGGCGCCGGACTCGGCCACCATGCCCTCCTGATGCGTGACCGTCGTCGGGGAATCCGAATGCGGCTTCATTCCGCCATCATGCTAACTCGGCGGGCTGCGCGCTATCGTCGAGGCGGAGGAAAAACACTGCACCTCCGGTTTAGCCGGCGGGCGACTCCTGGCCACCTTCGCCCAGCGAAAGATCCGGCGGCAGATCCGGCGGCAGGTCGGTGCAGGGATAACGCCAGGCCCGCACCAGCATCGGAGCGGTCTGGGGCTGGTCACGCCGCCGATCATAGCCCAGCAGGGTCAGGCCGATCACGCCATAGGGGGCCCCGGCCTCGTCGCGCAGCGGCAGCATCAGCCGCCGCGCCACCCGCGTGCCCGGGATGTCGCCGGTCGGCGTCAGGCTGGACGTGCCGTGCAGGATGGCCGGCAGCAGGGCGACCCGCCTCAGCCGCTCGTTGGCAAGGCCGCCCTGTTCCGCGCCCCACAGATCCATCGGCGTCTTGCCCATGATGGAAAAGCCCCAGGCCTCGTTCAGCCGGTCGCCCGCCAGGGTGCAGACGACATGGCTGCGGTCCTCGCTCAGGCGGAAGATCCACAATTCCGGCAGGCAGGGAATGATCGTGGCGGGATCGACGGCGCTGCGCGGCGGGGCAAGGTCGTCGCCCCCTGGGCCATGCGAGCGCCACTCGGCCCAGCGCCGCAGCAGCAGGCGCTGCCTGGCATCCTCCAGCCGGGGCCATTGGCCGCGGACAATCTCCTCATCGGCGGCGGAATCGTACTCGTTACCCATGATACTCCGAACTCAGCGCTCATGCCCCCCGGTGCCGCAGAGGCGACAGTGAGGATCGCGGCGCAGTTTCACCGTACGCACGTCGCCGCGCAATGCATCATACAGCAGCAGGCGCCCGGACAGGCTGTCGCCAAGCCCGAGCAGTTCCTTCACGACCTCCAGCGCCTGCAGGCTGCCCATCACGCCGCCCAGCGCGCCGAGCACGCCGGCTTCCGAACAGGCCGGCACGCTGCCCGGCGGCGGCGGCTCGGGAAAGACGCAGCGATAGCAGGGATGCGGCTCGCCCATATGCGCCTTGAAGGTGGAGAGCTGGCCGTCGAAACGCAGCATTGCCGCCGTCACCAGGGTCTTGCCCAGGCGAAAGCAGGTGTCGTTGACCAGAAAACGGGTGTCGAAATTGTCGCTGCCATCGGCCACCAGGTCGTAGCCGCCGATCAGGGCATCGGCATTTTCCGGCGTCAGGCGCGCGGTATGCTCCACCACGCGCACATGGGGATTGAGCGCGGAGATCGACACCGCAGCACTTTCGGTCTTTCTGATGCCGACACGTTCGGTGCCGTGCAGCACCTGGCGCTGCAGGTTGGACAGCGAAACGATGTCGTCGTCGACGATGCCCAGGGTGCCGATGCCGGCGGCGGCCAGATAGAGCAGCAGCGGCGAACCCAGCCCACCCGCGCCGATCACCAGCACGCGCGAGGTTTTCAGTTTCTGCTGCCCTGCGCCGCCGATCTCGGGCAGGATGATGTGCCGGGCATAGCGTTCCAGTTCGTCCTTGCCGAAGGCGGCCACGATGTCACAGCCCGTCGAACAGGGCGGTGGAGAGATAGCGCTCGGCGAAGGACGGGATGATCACCACCACCGTCTTGCCCGCCATGCCGGGCCGCGAGGCGATTTCCAGGCCGGCGGCCATCGCCGCGCCCGAGGAGATGCCGGCGGGAATGCCTTCCAGCCTGGCCATGCGGCGCGAGGTCTCGAAGGCGGTCTCGTTGCCGATGGTGATCACCTCGTCGATCAGCGCGGTATCGAGATTGCCGGGAATGAAGCCGGCGCCGATGCCCTGGATCTTGTGCGGCCCGGCCTTGCCGGCCGAGATCATCGGACTGTCTTCCGGCTCGACCGCCACCATGCGCAGCGACGGCTTTTTCTGCTTCAGCACGCTGCCCACGCCAGTGAGCGTGCCGCCGGTGCCGACGCCGGAAATCACCACATCCACCTTGCCGGCGGTGTCGACCCAGATCTCCTCCGCCGTGGTGTGGCGGTGGATTTCCGGATTGGCGGGATTCTCGAATTGCTGCGGCATCACGCTGCCGGGGATCTGCTTCAGCAGCTCGTCGGCGCGGGCGAGCGCGCCCTTCATGCCCATGCCGGCCGGGGTGAGGTCGAGTTCGGCGCCGAGGAACTTCAGCATCTTGCGGCGTTCCAGCGACATGCTTTCGGGCATGACGAGAATGAGGCGATAGCCCTTGGCGGCAGCGACGAAGGCGAGCGCGATGCCGGTATTGCCCGAGGTGGGCTCGACGATGGTGGCACCGGGCTTGAGCCTGCCGCTGCGCTCCATCGCCTCGATCATGGCGATGCCGATGCGATCCTTCACGGAAGACAGCGGATTGAAGAATTCCAGCTTGGCCAGCAGGTCGGCCGTGGCACCCGCCTCCTTGGCCAGGCGGTTGACGCGCACCAGCGGGGTGGCGCCGATGGTGTCGACGATCGAATCGTAGACCCGGCCGCGCGGCGGATTGAGCGGACGGATGGTGTCGGGGCGCGCCTGCGTCATGGATTCTCCCGTTCTATTCGTTATCGCGCGACGATCCCGGATGCGGGATGCCGCGCATCAGATCGCGAAGTTGTCGGCGCCTTCCAGTTCGGCGGCGAATCCGGTGCTTTCGGCCCGTTCACACAGGTCCTCCAGCGTGATCTTGTCCACCTTTGCCATCAGCGCGGCCTGGCATTCCTCCCAGATCGGCTGCACGGTGCGGCGGCCGAGTTCGGAACCTGCCGAGAAATCGTCGTCGCCATCGGCATCCAGTTCCGAGACGATACGGATCACCTCGCCCACCGTGATGCGGCGGCGTTCGCGCGCCAGCGTATAGCCGCCGCGCGGGCCGCGCACGCCCTTGAGGATGCCGTTGCGCACCAGATGCTGCATCACCTGCTCCAGATAGCGCTGCGGCACGCCCTGGCGGGTGGCGATGTCCTTGGACTGCACCGGCTCGGGTCGGGCATGAAAGGCGATATCCACCACCGCTTCCAGCGCGTGCATGGTGCGCCGCGTGCATTTGAGCATTGTCGTCGTCTCCTCAGGCTGTCTTGGCCGCGGCCCCGGCGGTGCCGGTCGAGCCGAAGCCGCCGGCGCCGCGCTGGGTCTGCGGCAATTCCGCCGCCTCGATCCATTCGACGCGGCTGTAGGCGGCGATCACCATCTGCGCGATGCGTTCGCCGCGGTTGATAACGAAGGGCTGGTCGCCGTGATTGATCAGGATCACGCCGACCTCGCCGCGATAATCGGCATCCACGGTGCCCGGGGCGTTCAGCACGGTGATGCCGTGCTTGAGCGCCAGGCCGGAACGCGGCCGCACCTGGGCCTCGAAGCCCGGCGGCACCGCGATGCTGAGTCCGGTGGGGATCAGCCTGCGCTCGCCGGGTTTCAGCGTGACCGGCTCGGCCACCGCCGCCAGCAGATCGAGGCCGGCGGCATCGGCCGTGGCATAGGCCGGCAGCGGCAGGTCGGCGCCGTGGGGCAGGCGTTTCAGCGGCACATGCAAAGGTGCGGTCATGCGGACTTGTCTTTCTTCTTGCCGGGAGTGCTGAAATGCGCGGCGATGCGGTCGGCCAGACGGGCCGCCACATCCTGCTTGCTCATGGTGGGCCAGTCCTCGACCGAGTCACCGCGCACCAGATGCACGGTGTTACGGTCGCCGCCGAACGTGCCGCTGCCTTCGGCCACGCTGTTGGCCACGATCCAGTCGCAGCCTTTCGCCTGCAGCTTCTTGCGCGCATAGGCCACCACATTCTCGGTTTCGGCCGCAAAGCCGACCACGAGCGCCGGGCGGCGCCAGGCATCGGTGGTGCTGATGGCGCGCAGGATGTCGGGGTTCTCGGCCAGCTTGAGCGTGGGCGGCAGGTCGCCGCTTTTCTTCAGCTTCTGCGGCGCTTCCACCGCCACGCGCCAGTCGGCCACGGCGGCGGCGCAGACCACGGCATCGACGGGCAGCGCCAGAAAGCAATGCTCGAACATCTCGCGCGCCGATTCCACATGCACGGTCTTCACGCCGGGCGGATCGGGCAGGCTGACCGGGCCGCTGACCAGGGTGACCTCGGCGCCCAGCGCGGCCAGGGCGGCTGCAATCGCATGGCCCTGCTTGCCCGAGGAGCGGTTGGCGATGTAGCGCACCGGATCGATCGGCTCATGCGTGGGGCCCGACGTGACGATCATCCGGCGACCCTTCAGCGTCTGGGCCAGAGGCTGCACGCTGGCGGCGGCGGACGGAGCGGACGCCGAAACCTGCGTGAGATGCCGCGGCAGCGGCTTGCCGAACTGCGCCTCGCCAAAATACTTTTCGATGGCGGCGACGATTTCCAGCGGTTCGACCATGCGGCCGGGCCCGAATTCGCCGCAGGCCATCTCGCCGTCGTTGGGACCGATGAAGGCGACGCCGTCCTTCTTGAGCTGCTCGACATTGCGCTGGGTGGCCGGATGCAGCCACATGCGCACATTCATCGCCGGGGCGACCAGAACGGGCTTGTCGGTGGCGAGCAGCAAAGTGGTGGCCATGTCGTCGGCCAGGCCCTGGGCCATGCGGGCGAGGATGTTGGCGGTGGCCGGCGCCACCACCAGCAGGTCGGCATCGCGCGAGAGTTCGATATGGCCCATCTCGGCCTCGTCGGTCAGCGAGAAGAGATCGCTTGCGACCTTCTCGCCGCTCAGGGCGGAGACGCTCATGGGGGTGACGAAATGCCCGGCCGCGCTGGTCATCGCGCAGCGCACGCTGGCGCCGCGCTCGCGCAGGCGGCGGATCAGCTCAAGCGACTTGTAGGCGGCGATGCCGCCTGAAATCACCAGCAGAATGCGTTTGCCCTTGAGCACGATTCCCTCGGGGTTTGCCGACACGACACCGGAAGCATAGCCATTACGGGTTATGCGCGGTTTGTGGCGCAATCCCGAATATTACGCTGCCTGAATGTGTTTAAGGCTAATCCACCCGAACGGAAATCACAAGACCCGAGGGGAATTATCAGACGTGCTGGCCGCCATTAATGTGAATTTCCGCGCCGTTCACGTAGGACGAGGTCTGGGTGCACAGGAAATAGATCGTGCTGGCCACTTCCTCGGGCTTGCCCAGGCGGTGCATGGGGATTTCCCGGCGCACGATCTCGTCGGTGCCGGGCGAGAGGATCGAGGTGTCGATCTCGCCCGGCGCGATGGCGTTGACCCGCACGTTATGCGGCCCGAATTCCCAGGCCATCTCGCGGGTCAGCGCCGCGAGCGCCGCCTTGGAGGTGGCATAGGCCATGCCGGCGAAGGGATGCACGCGGCTGCCGGCAATCGAGGTGACATTCACGATCGAGCCCTGCGCCGCCTTCAGTTCCTCGAACAGGCCTTTCGCCAGCAGGGCCACCGAGAACAGGTTGACATTATAGACGTGCATCAGCGCGGCCAGATCGGTATCCAGCACGCCAAGCCGCGAACCGCCGGGACCTTTCGGCGAGATCGCAGCGTTGTTGACCAGGGCATCCAGCTTGCCGTCGGGCAGCCGTTTCTTCAGATCGGCAATCGTTGCCGGCAGGCTGGAGATATCGTTGAGATCCATCTGCACATGGCTCTCGGCGCCGCCCTCCCAGGGGCAATGCTCCGAGAAGGGTTGCCGCGAAACGGTGAAGACCCTCCACCCCGCGGCCGAGAAGCGCTTCACGGTGGCATGGCCGATGCCGCGGCTGGCGCCGGTGAGGATGAGCGTGCGTTGGCGGTCTGTCATAGTTGCAAATCTATCGCAGGCCCATGACGGGCGCCAGCGGCGGGGGGTCAGCTATCGGGTTTGTTGCGCCGCGTCGCCGCATTCAGCCGGTTATTGATGTAATATTCATCACGCGGGAAGAGATCCGCGTTCAAGTCCATCCCGGAAACCGCCGGCGCATGCAGGATGGCGTCGCGGAACAGCCGGCTGGCGGATTTCGCCTCGATGCCGGCGGCGGCGAAGTACCGCATGGCCTGGGCGCTGGAAAACACCTGCGTCAGGCGGGCGTGATCGACCTGCACCGGACGGCGCGAGCCGATCAGAACCGGAAAGGGCTGCAGCATCGCCACATGGGGAAACACGGCGACAAAGGTGGCGACGCTGCGCGCCGTCGGGCCCCACTGCACATACAGCCCGTCGTCTTTCAGCGCGGCCAGCACCAGGCGCATGAACTCTTCCGAATAGAGCAGTCCGCTATGCGAGGATTCGGGCAGGATCGCATCGGCCTGGATCACGTCGTAACGCCGGTCGGTGGCGAAGATGGCCCGGCGGCCGTCGCCGACCACGAATTCATAGCGCGGATCGCGCAGCAGGCCCGCGATGGCTGAGTCGGGCTGGCGGGCGGCGAAATCGCGCAGCACCTGGAAAACCGGGCCGACCAGTTCGACGACGCGCACATGCTGCGTGGCCGGATTGATGCCGGCGGCAAACGGCGTGCCGCCGCTGCCCGAGCCGATCACCAGCACGGCCCGCGGCGCCGGATGCAGCAGGGGGCCGACCGCGCCCAGGAAGGCATGTTCGACCAGGAAGGGCCATTTCGACTGGGTGAAGCCCTGGATGAAGAAGGGACTGGCGGCGCCATCCTCGCCCAGGCGAAACAGCGCCAGACCGGAACGGTCCTCCGCCACCAGGATCTCGTGATGCTCGGCCGCCTGATGCAGCCGGGCCCAGAATTGCGCATTGCCGGGAAAGACCGCGATGGCGAGCGCCAGCACAACCGCCAACGCCGATGCGCCGCCCAGGGCAAGCGGCTGGCGCTCGCGCCAGGCCGCCAGGCTCCAGAAGCACAGCAACGCCACGGCCAGCAGCGCGATCATCTTCAGCGTGCCCGCGGTGCCCAGCCAATGCAGCGCCGCCAGGCCGGTGGCGAGGCTGCCCGCCGCATTGCCCATGATGTTGGACACCTGCACGGCGGCGACCCGCCAGCCGAGCAGGCTCAGATCGGTCTGCACGCCCTGCTGCGCCAGCGGAAAGGATATGCCCAGCAGAAACGAGGGCGGCGCCACCAGCAGCACCGTCACCAGCAGGGCGGCGGCCAGCGGCAATCCGTAATGCCGCGTGGTCTCGGCCGCCAGCAAATTCTCCCACCAGTCGGCGCCGGCCAGCCAGTAGACGCCATAGATCGAGGCCAGCGCATAGAGCGTGGCAAGCGCCTGCACCACGAAAAAGGCGGCGCGGATGTCTTTCAGCCGCCGCAGCCACATCGCGCCCAGCACCATGCCCAGGCCATCGGCCAGCAGAAAGCTGCCCAGGATGGTGGCGAAGCTGTAGGCCGTGTATTGCGCGATCACGCCGGCCACCCGCACCCAGAGGATCTCGAGCGCGACGATGGCGAATCCCGAGATGAAGACCAGCAGGCCCCAGGTGAGGAATCCGAAGCCGGCCGCCGGCGCCGGACGGCTGGTCGCGGCAGCCTGTGCCGGCGCCGGATCCGCAACGCGCCGCCACAGCAGCAACGCGATCAGCGCGGCAAGCAGATTGAGCAGCGCGGCCACGCGCAGGCTGTTTTCGTAGCCCAGCGTGCCGATCAGCCACCAGCCGCCCAGCAGGGCCCCGAGCCCGGCGCCCAGCGTGTTGAGGCCGTAGAGCCAGCCGATGCGCGGCGCGGCCTCGGCCAGCGACTGCACGGCGGCCTTGGCCAGCAGCGGCAGCGAGGCGCCCATCAGCATCGTCGGCACCAGGATGCCCATGAAGCAGACGGCGAAGATGCCCCAGCGGCTCGGCACCAGCGGTCCCACCACCTGCACGACGAAATCGTAGAGGAAGGCACGGCTGCTGAGCGCAAACAGGCCGATGCCGATTTCGCACAGCACGAACCCGATCAGCGCCGCGCGCGGGCTCAGGCGATCGGTGACCGCGCCGGCGGCCAGGCTGCCGAGGCCGAGGCCGAGAAGAAACGCGCCGACCACCAGCGCGGCGGTGACGGCATCGGATCCGGCAAACAGGCCGAGCATGCGCTGCCACACGATCTGGTCGATCAGCGCGGCGAAACCGGAGAGAAAAAAGGCGGCGCACAGAAAAAGGAAAACCTTGCGCCGTGAACCGGCGTCTTGATTGATGGCAAACATTGCAACTCCCCCTGCCGGCGGATTTTAGAAGCGGCCTGCGGGATTGCACCAGTAAATTAATGCCATATTGCCGCCGCAATGACCCGGCAGAAGCAGGCATATTGCGTCGCAGCATGCCGATGCGCTCCCCATCATCGCCAAACCGGCACGAGAACCGTCATAGCAGGAGGCCATCCCATGAGCGTCGGCTACCCCATCGGGATCGAAGAAGAGTATTTCCTGGCCGAGGCCGAGACCAAGAACGCGGTGTCGCGCATGCCCAAGGCCCTGATCCGCCGTGCGCGCGGGGCCTTGGGCGAGCAGGTAACGCCGGAACTGCTGCAGTCGCAGATCGAGATCGCCACGCCGATCTGCCATTCGCTGGAGGAAGCGCGCGGCCATCTGCGCCGCTATCGCCGCGCCCTGCGCGACGCCACGGCGGAATTCGAGCTTGAGGTCTTCGCCGCCGGAACACATCCGATGGCGGAGTGGAACGAGCAGCAGCCGACCGACAAGCCGCGCTATGCCAAACTGACCAACGACCTGCAGTTCCTGGCCCGCCGCAACATGATGTGCGGCCTGCACGTGCATGTGGAGATCAGGGATCCGCATGTGCGCATCGACGTGATGAACCGCATCCTGCCCTTCCTGCCGGTGCTGCTGGGCTTAAGCACGTCCTCGCCGTTCTGGCGCAAGCATGCCACCGGCCTGATGGGCTATCGCCTGGCCGCCTATGACGAATTGCCGCGCACCGGCATTCCCGACTTCTTCGTCAACCTGGCCGACTACAACAGCTTCATCGACACGCTGGTCGGCGCGGGCGTGATCGAGGATGCCAGCCATGTCTGGTGGGCGATCCGGCCTTCCCTGCGCTTTCCCACCCTGGAACTGCGCATCGCCGATTCCTGCACGCACATGGAAGACACGCTGTGCATCGCCGCGATCTATCGCTGCCTGGTGCGTGCCTTGCGCCGCCTGCCCGACCTGAACGGAATCTGGCGCAACCACACGCGCCTACTGATCGAGGAGAACCGCTGGCGCGCCCAGCGATATGGCACCGCCGAGGGCCTGATCGATTTCAACGCCCGCCGCGTCGTGCCGTTCACCGAGATCATCGAGGCCATGCTGGACCTGATCGCCGAGGATGCCGAGGCCTTCGGCTGCCGCGCGGAGGTGGCGCATGCCCGCACGATCCTCCAGCGCGGCACCTCGGCGGCGCAGCAGATCGCGCTGTATCGCCGCCTGCGCGACACGGAAGGCGCCAGCCGCATCGAGGCGCTGCGCGCCGTGGTGGGCTGGCTGGCGCAGACGACGGCGGCCGTTTAAGCGCGGCTGCGCATCGCGATATACTGCGGCGATGAACGACGATGGCGATATCGAGCAGGGCGCGTTGCGGCTGGACAAGTGGCTGTGGCTGACCCGTTTCTGCAAGACGCGGGCGATCGGTCAGAAACTGGCCGGCAAGGGCCGCATCCGCATCAACGGCCGCGTGGTGGACAAGCCCCATGCCCTGGTGCGGGTGGGCGATGTGCTGACCCTGCCGCTGCCAGCCGGGGTGAAGGTGATCCGCGTGCTAAGCCTGCCGGCCCGCCGGGGACCGGCCGCGGAAGCGCAGGCGACCTACGACCTCGTGCCCTGAACGTGCCGCCCAGACTGCGCCAGAGTGGCGCGGGGCGCGGAATCCGCTTGATCCAGCACTGTATGTGTACGAATAATTGACCGGGATTTGCCCCTGTGCTACCCCACGCGCCGCTGCCGCCCCATATCAGGCAGTCAACCGAAGCCAGCTTTCCCAGGGTTCCGCCGATGACCTATGTCGTGAGCGAGCAGTGCATCAAGTGCAAGTACATGGATTGCGTCGAAGTCTGTCCGGTCGACTGCTTCTATGTCGGCGAGAACATGCTGGTGATCAATCCGGACGAATGCATCGATTGCGGCGTCTGCGAGCCGGAATGCCCGGCCGAGGCCATCCTGCCCGACACCGACAACCGGGCCGAGGCCTGGGTTGAAATGAACCGCGAATACGCCGCCAAGTGGCCCAACATCACCCGCAAGGGCGAGGCCCCGGCCGATGCCGACAAATGGAAGGGCGTGGCTGACAAGTTCAAGCAGCATTTCAGCCCCAATCCCGGCGAAGGCAGCAAGTAGCCGCCGCCCCGGCATCCGCCGGGACATGACCCCCAAAATTCCACCATGGCGTGCAGGCCGGCCGGTTTGCGCGTCCTCTTCGCTGCTGTCCACCCCGGCCGCGCTGTGGTATATTATGTAACGGAACAATAACCTCACCCGGCGATCATACCGGGTGGTGGGACCGGCTCCTGGACTGCGGAGAGTAATCTGCAGCTTTGGGTTGCGCCCGAGAGATTGGTTTCGACCAGCGCGGCTTCTGCACAGGGTCTATGGACCCTGACCGCCTCGTATTTGGCCGGGCCGGATGTCTCCGTCAGGGTGCGGCAGGCCGGGGTGGATTGACATTCAACGAGGGTGGCCAGTGACCAAAGCCGCGAAGAAAGCCCCTGCGGGCAAGAAAAACCCGGCCGGCAAGAAGCCGGCGGCCAAAACCGCCGCCAGGGCGGCGGCGGCAAAGAAGCCGGCCACGGTGAAGCAGCCGGTGAAGGCGAAAGCCCCGGCCAAGCCGGCGGCAAAACCCGCCGCCAAGCCCGCGCCCGTCAAGGCCAAGCCCGCCGCCAAGGCCGCGCCGGCCAAGCCGGCCCCCAAGGCGCCCGCGGCGAAGGCCCCGGCAGCGAAGCCGACGGCCAAGCCAGCCGCCAAGCCGGCCGCCGCCGCCGCGACGAAGAAAAAGGTCGAGGCCAAACCGGCCGCCAAAGCCCCCGCCGCGCCGGTCCGGCCGTCGAAGCCGATGGCCGTGTCGGCCCCGCCGTCGCGGCCGCTGCCGCAGCCGGTGAAGCCGGCCGCAGCCGAGCCCAAGCCGGTGCAGCAGCAGAAGCCGATCCAGCTCAAACCCGTGCCGGCCAAGGTGAAGGTGGATTTCGCCGCCGGCGACCACGTGGTCTATCCGACCCACGGCGTGGGCAAGATCCTGCGCATCGAGCGGCAGATGATCGCCGGCTTCGAGCTCGACCTGATGGTGGTGGAGTTCGAGCGCGACAAGATGACCGTGCGCGTGCCGCTGTCGAAGGTGAATTCGGTGGGCATCCGCAAGCTCAGCTCGCCGCAGAAGATGCGCACCGCGCTCGACACCCTGAAGGGCCGCGCCCGCATCAAGCGCGCCATGTGGAGCCGCCGCGCCCAGGAATATGAGGCCAAGATCAATTCCGGCGATCCGGTCTCGATCGCGGAAGTCGTGCGCGACCTGCACCGCAATGCCGGCCAGCCCGATCAAAGCTATTCCGAGCGCCAGATCTATGAATCCGCGCTGGACCGCCTGGTGCGCGAACTGGCGGCGGTGGAGCGGATCGACGAGGATTCTGCCACCAAGAAGCTGGAAAAAATCCTCAAAGTCGCATGATCCTTCCGGGCCTGGCCGCTGCGGCATGCATCGCTCCGGGCGCGAAAAAATAACGCGGCTTTTCGCTTCGCATTCTCCAGCGGGTCCGGTAGCATCGGTTGCCGGACCCGCTTTTCATTGGCCGATTCGTTAGGGACTTGTCCGCGCTGCATCCCGCTCCCGCTTCATCCGGCACCCAGGCTGCGTCTTCCCAGCCTGCGTCTTCCCAGGCTGCGTCTGCATCCGAAGCCTTCGCCATCCTGCGTAACAGCCGTCGCGTCTGGGCCGTGGCCGCGGTTCACGCCGAGGTCGACCGCCTGCGCGACGCCCATAACGAGCTGGCGGCCCGCCTGCTGCCCGGCGACCGCCTGGTCTATCTGGGCAACATGATCGGGCAGGGCCAGGCCACCATCGCAACCCTGGACGAACTGCTGGCCTTCCGCCGCGATTTCCTCTGCCTGCCTGGCGCCGAGCCCGAGGACATCGTCTATCTGCGTGGCGCGCAGGAAGAGATGTGGCGCAAGCTGCTGCAGATTCAGTTCGCGCCGGGGCCCGGCGAGGTCTTCGACTGGATGCTGCGCCATGGCCTGGACCCCGTGCTGCGCGGCTACGGCATGGAACCGGCCCAGGCGCGCGGCATCCTGCGCGAGGGCGCGCTGGGCATCAGCCGCTGGACCAATGCGCTGCGCGCCGCCATCCGCAAGCAGCCCGGCCATGACGACCTGTTCGGCTGTTTCCGACGTGCCGCCTACACCGCCGGCGGCGAGTTGCTGTTCGTGCATGCCGGCATCGATCCCTCGGCGCCGCTGGCCGCGCAATCCGATCATCTGTGGTGGGGTTCGCCGGCCTTCCGCGCCATGACCCAGCCCTATGGCGGCTTCCGCCGTGTCATCAGCGGCGGCAATCCGCGCGGCGAAGGCGCGCATCTGGATGCCTTCACCTGCTGCCTGGATGGCGGCGCCGGTTTCGGCGGACCACTCAATGTGGCCTGCTTTTCTCTCGACGGCGCCATCGTCGAGAGTTTTGCCATCTGACATCTACCCGCCTGCCCGCTCACTTCGTCCCTAGATGCAAACCCGGCATCTTGCTATGCCTTAGGGCATGGACGACCGCGCCACACTCGAAACCCTTGCCGAGGCCCTGCTGGCGGATCGGCGCGACGCGCTCGAAGCCTATTTCGCCGCGCGCGGCGCCCGGCTGGAATCGCTGGTATGGTCGCCGAGCAGCACGGTCTGCGCCTGCCCGCAGATCGCCTTTCTGATCAATTACTGGCAAAGCCTGCGCAACGGCGCCGCTCTGCCGGCCGCCGACAGCATCTCGCCTTTCGGCATGAAGCCGGCCCTGGGCCATATCGTGCTGATCGACATGATCGACGATGGCTGGGACGGGGTGTTCCGCCTCTATGGCACCAAGGTGGCCGAAACCTATGGCGCCGACATGACCGGCCGCCGCATTTCCGAGATCGACGGCGGCAATTACGTGTCGCTGTTTTTCCGTGCCCTCTATCGCACCGCCAGCCTGCGGCGGGAATCGCTCTACACCCACCATTTCCCGCCGCCGCATGTGGCCGTGGAATCCTGGCAACGTATCATGTTACCGCTTCAGGACGCCCAGGGCCGCGTGACGCGATTTCTATGCAGTAATGTTGCAGGACCATGGCGACCGCCGCATGCCAGGGCCGGCGCGCCCAGCCCCGCGTTCACGACAGCGTGACAGGCCGCACGCAGGCTTGAGGTGATCCGCAAGGTCAGTTGGGGCGTAGAATTGGCAGACCAGAGAGGCTGCCATGACCCCAGAGCGAACTGCTTCTGTGCGGATTGTATCTTCCTCATCTTCCTCCGAAGCCAGCGACCGCGCCTTCGTCCGCCGGGCCATGCGGCTGCCGCTGCTGTCGCCCGAGGAAGAAGCCGCGCTCGCCCAGGCCTGGCGCGAGACGCAGGACCAGACCGCCCTGCACAAGCTGGTGGCCCCGCATATGCGGCTGGTGATTTCCACCGCAGTGCGTTTCCGCCATTACGGCCTGCCGCTGAACGACCTGATCCAGGAAGGCAACCTTGGCCTGATGCAGGCCGCCGCGCGCTTCGAGCCCGAGCGCGGCGTGCGCTTCGCCACCTATGCCGCCTGGTGGATTCGCGCCGCGATCCAGGATTTCGTGCTGCGTAACTGGTCGATCGTGCGCACCGGCACGACGGCGGCGCATAAATCGCTGTTCTTCAACCTGCGCCGCCTGCGTGCCAAGATCGAGCGCGGCGGCCGCGATGCGCTGACCGTAGAAGGCCGGCGCCAGCTCGCCCGCCAGCTCAATGTCAGCGAGCATGACGTGCTGCACATGGAAAGCCGGCTGGCCGCCAGCGACCGTTCGCTGAACGCCGTGATCGGCGAGGATGGCGAAACCGACTGGCAGGACCTGCTGGTGGACGACCGCCCCAATCCCGAGGAAACCACCATCAGCCAGCGCGACACGCGGCTGCGCCGCCGCTGGCTGGGCGAGGCCGTTGACGCGCTGCCCGAGCGCGAGCGCATGATCGTGCAGGCGCGCTTTTACAGCGAAGGCAACGTGACGCTGGAACGGCTGGGCATCAAGCTCGGCATTTCCAAAGAACGCGTGCGGCAACTGGAGCACCAGGCCCTGAAACGCCTGCGCCGCCACCTGGGCGACGTGCCGGGATTGCAGGACGCGACCGGGCACTGACTCCGGACACTCACTCCACCAGCTTCACCCGCTCGCCGGGCTTCAGGGTTTCGTCCTCGCGCAGTCCGTTCAGCACGCGGAACTGCTCCAGCTTGAAGCGGCTGAAGGGCAGGGCCTCGGCGAATTTCTCCGCCGTGTCGCCCGGCTGCACCGTCACCACCTTCAGCCGCAGCGGCTTGATCGCCCTGGCCTCGGCCTCGGATAGGTGCTTCAGGGTATTGACGCTGCGGATCATGGCCGGCTCGATCTTGGAAAGGCCGCCGGCCGGCGCGATGATCACGAAGCGCAGGATGTCGTCGGTGGGGAACCCCACCGCAACGAAGCGCACGTCGGCCGAACCGCCGCTGCGCTGCTGGATGCGGGCCGAGCCGGTGGCCGCCGGCATGCCGTTCACGGTGATCGCCTCGGCATTGGAAAGCCGCAGGTTTGGCACCCACAGGCGCGTGAGATAATCCAGCGCGTTGCGCGAGGACTGCACCTTGCGCTTGTCGCGCTCCATGTCGAACTGCATCCGGCCGCCGGTGCCGCTGGCGATCACCGCGTCGCTGGAATTGGAGATGCGCCAGCCATCGGGCACCGAGAAGCTGAGGCGCAGGTCGGGATGCGTAAAGGTGCTGCCGCGCACCACGCCTTCCTTCGGATCGTCGCCATAGAGCATGCCGTTGATGCGGTCGAGATACTCGTCGCGGCGATAGACCGGGCTGGCGGGGAATTCATTGGCCGCCGCCATCGCCTCGCGCACGCGCTGCGGCCCGCCGGGATGGGTGGCGAACAGGTCGTTCAGACGGTCGCGCCCGGCCTGGCCGGCCATCCTGGTGGCCAGTTCGCTGTAGTCGCTCAAGCTTTGCAGGAAGGCGGCCTGGGCATCGGGCGCATAGCCGACGCGCGCCAGCAGCTTCACGCCGATGGTGTCGGCCTCCAGCTCGTTCTCGCGGCTGAAGCTGGCCAGATAGGCGCCGCCGGCGACGCTGCCGAACTGGCCGATCAGGTCGCCAGCCCCGGAGCCGAGAAAGATCGAACCCAGGATGGAGCCCAAGCCAACCGCGCCCTGGGTGATGATCGACTTGCCGTGGCGCTGCTCGGAATGCCGCGCGATGACGTGGCCGATTTCGTGCCCCAGCACGCCGGCCGCCTCGGCCTCGTTGTTGGCGATCGCCAGGGTGCCGCGCGTGATGTAGACAAAGCCGCCCGGCAGGGCGAAGGCATTCACCACCGGCGAATTCAGCAATGTGAAAGTGAAGTCGCTGGCCGGCTGGCCCGACTGGCCGGCGATGCGCCCGGCGATGCCGGCGACATAGGCGCCCAGCGCGGGATCGTCATAGGGCCCGCCGAATTCCTTCAGGATCTTCGGATGCTCCTGCGCGCCGAGTCTTTTCGCCTCCTCGGGCGACATGAAGATCTGCGCCTCGGCCCGTTGCGGCGCCGCCATGGGCAGCGCCAGGCCGCAGGCCACAAGGACGGCAGCGAGGAAACGGTGCAGCATCGCTTTCAGCGTCCTTTGAACACGGCGGCGCGCTTCTCCACAAAGCTGGCGACGCCCTCCTTCACATCCTCGCTGGCCATCAGGCGCTGCTGGGTGGGATGGAAATCGGCCACGGCGGCGGCCGGACCATCCGCCACGGCCAGGCGGGCATTGCGCAACGTGGCGCTGACCGCCAGCGGCGCCTGGGCGGCGATGCGATGCGCCATGCGCATGGCCTCGTTGAACTGGCCGCCGGGTTCGGTGACCTCCTGCACGAAGCCGAGGCGCAACGCCGTGGCGACGTCGAATTCGTCGCCGGTGAGCAGATAGCGCATGGCATTGCCCCAGCCCGCGCGCTCCACCATGCGGATGGTGGCGCCGCCGGTGGCCATGATACCGCGCTTCACCTCAAGCTGGCTGAAGCGGCAGTCGCTGGCAGCCACCACGATATCGGCGGCCAGCATCAGCTCGATGCCGATGGTGAAGGTGATGCCCTGCACGGCGGCCACCACCGGCTTGGTGCGGAAAGGCGGCTGGTTGTTGCAGGGATCGATCTGGCCCGGTTCGACCAGTAGGTTCCTGTCGCCCATCAGCGGCGCGACCTTGGGCAGGTCGAGGCCGGCGGTGAAATGCGGGCCTTCGGCATAGAGCACGGCGACGCGTGCCTCGCCATCGGCCTCGAAGGCGGTGTAGGCGGCGGCCAGTTCGCGCAGCATCTTGGGCGTGAAGCCGTTGAGCTTGGCCGGACGGTTCAGGCCGATGACAAACACCACGCCATCGCGGCGGGTGAGAATCTCGCCATCGGGATGATGCTGATACTGGGGCGCCGCGCTCATATACGATTTTCCTTCAGCTTTACGGAACCGACTTTTCCACAGCGGGGCCGATGCGGGCAAGACGGCCGGCCGACTTCCGCGATATAATGCGGTTTCGTGGCAGAAGCAGGGCGGGCGAGACAGCCGGAATGCCGGATTTCGCATGGGAAATCAGACTGGCCGGCGCGGCAGGCAAGCCGGTCTGCGGCGTGGACGAGGCCGGCCGCGGACCGCTGGCCGGGCCGGTGGTGGCGGCTGCGGTGATTCTCGATCGCCGGCACGCGGATCGCGGCCTGCTGGCCGGAATCGACGATTCGAAAAAACTGAGCGAGGAAAAGCGCGGCGCGCTGTTTGCCGCCCTGCGCGCCGAGGCGGCGGCTGGCCATGCGCTGATCGGCATCGGCGGCGCCAGCGTGGCCGAGATCACGCAGCTGAACATCTTTCATGCCACCATGCTGGCGATGCAGCGCGCGGTGACGGCGTTGCGGGTGATCCCGGCGCATGCCCTGATCGACGGCAAGCATTGTCCCAAGCGCCTGCCCTGCCCCGCCACGGCCATCGTGGATGGCGATGCGCTGAGCCTCTCGATCGCCGCCGCCTCCATCATCGCCAAGGTGGTGCGCGACCGCGCGATGGAGAAACTGCACCGCCGTTACCCGGCCTATGGCTGGGACCGCAACAAGGGTTATGGCACCGCCGCGCACCAGGCTGGCCTGAAAAGCGCCGGCGTGTCGCCGCATCATCGACTAGGTTTTGCGCCTGTGCAGCAGCAAATGACTCTAGATATAGAATTAACCAATTAATAAGCTAAAGAATCTAATGACTTGCGGGTCTTTTTAGGGGGATGATCCGCAGATGGCTCCGACACTCACCGACCCGGCCCGCAGGGCGCTTCGCAAAGGCCATCTCAGTCTGGTCAAAACCAGCCCCGATGCCGGCCGCCGTGCCACCCGCGCCAAGCCGCTGGTGGCCAAGGCCCCCAAGGCCGAGATCGCCCAGGCCCTGCCGCATCCCGACCTGCCGCTAGACAAGATCCTGATCGGCGAATGCATCGCCAAGATGAACAGCCTGCCGGCGGAAAGCATCGACTGCATCTTCGCCGATCCGCCCTACAACCTGCAGCTTTCCGGCGAGTTGCGCCGTCCCAACGACAGCGTGGTGGATGCCGTCGACGACGACTGGGACAAGTTCGATTCCTTTTCCGACTACGATGCCTTCTCGAAAGCCTGGCTGCAGGCCGCGCGCCGGCTGCTGAAGCCGAACGGCACGATCTGGGTGATCGGCAGCTACCACAACATCTTCCGCCTGGGCGCGCAGCTGCAGGATCTGGGCTTCTGGATGCTGAACGACGTGGTGTGGCGCAAGACCAACCCGATGCCGAATTTCCGCGGCAAGAGATTCACCAATGCCCATGAAACGCTGATCTGGTGCGCCAAGGACCAGGCGGCGCGCAACTACACCTTCAACTACGACGCCATGAAGGCGCTAAACGATGACCTGCAGATGCGCTCGGACTGGCTGATCCCGATCTGCTCGGGCAACGAGCGCCTGCGCGGCGAGGACGGCGCCAAGGCGCATCCGACGCAGAAGCCGGAAGCCCTGCTGCATCGCGTGATCGTCGCCTCGACCAAGCCGGGCGACGTGATCCTGGATCCCTTCTTCGGATCGGGCACCACCGGCGCCGTGGCCAAGCGCCTGGGCCGGCATTACATCGGCATCGAACGCGAGGCACGATATGCCAAGGCGGCCGAGCGCCGCATCGGCACGGTGCAACCTTCTGCGCCCGACGACGTGGAAGTGACGCGCTCGAAGAAGGACGAGCCGCGCGTGCCGTTCGGCTGGGTGGTGGAACGCGGCCTGCTGGCGCCGGGCACGGTGCTGGTCGATCCCTCGCGCCGCTTCTCGGCCAAGGTGCGCGCCGATGGCAGCCTGGCCACCGGCAACGCCGTGGGTTCGATCCACAAGATCGGCGCCCATGTGATGGGTGCCAGTGCGTGCAACGGCTGGGTGTTCTGGCATATGCAGGTTGAGGGCAAGCTGGTGCCGATCGACATCCTGCGCCAGAAGCTGCGCGCCGAATTGGGCTGAAGCACGCCGAACCGGTTTTTCCACAGCAAAGCCGCGATTCACCGGCCTCCATGCTGGCATCCCGGCCGGCGCGGATGCTAACGTCCGCCGGCCTGAGACGGACGATTGGGGGGCACGGCTTGGACGATCAGCCCGGCATCTCGCCGGCCCTGCTGCAACGCCTACTGGATGACGACGAGTCGCTGCTGGACCAGCGCGACGCGAATGTCGAGGCCTTGCTGATCGAGCGGCTGTACCACAACAGCTTCGCCACCCGTTATCTGCCGATCCCGATGCTGTTCGGCGCCTTCGTCATGTACAAGGAATACCTGACCTGGTGGCATATCGCCGGGCTGACGCTGCTTTATGCCGCCGGCACCTTCTATCTGGACTATCAGCGCGACCGCTACACCAATTCCGCGCCGCTGATCACGGGCGGCGGCGACTGGGGCCTGCGCTTCACCGTCGGCTCGGCGATCACCGGCATCACCTGGGGCCTGCTCGGCTGGTTCTGCTATCCGCCGGGCGATTTCGCGCTGCAGGCCGTGCTGGGCGTGGCCTGGGCCGGATTGCTGATCAGCGCCATGAGCACGCGCGCGGTGCATCTGCCGGCCTATTACGCCTTCATGATCACCATGTCGGTGCCGCCCTACACGCGCGCCCTGCTCGAGCGCGAGCCCAGCGCGATCTACATGTCGTTCTTCGGCATCATCCTGATGATCTCGCTCAGCTTCGTGGCGCAGATGAACAACCGCCGCGAAAGGCTGGCCATCGCGCTGCGCCTGCGCAATGCCAAGCTGATCGGCGATCTGGACCGCGCGCGCGCCGTGGCCGAAAGCAGCCGCGCCGAGATCGAGCATGCCTATCGCGCCATGCTGGGCGAATTCGCCGCGGCCCAGCGCCTGTCGAGCCATGGAAGCTGGAACTGGCAGGCGGCGTCGGAACAGATCGGCTGGTCGGATGAATTCTACCGCCTGCTGGGCCTGGCGCCGCAATCCTGCCCGGCCGCGCTGGCAGCCTGGCTGGAGCGCGTGCATCCGGAAGACCGCGAGACCGTGCGCGGCCATTACCAGCGCCTGCGCGCCGGTGCCGAGCGCGACCAGATCCGTTTCCGCCTGAATGACCGCGACCACCCCGACCGCGCCCTGATCGCCCTGGGCGAAAGCGAGAGCGACGGGAACGGGCAGGTAGCCCGGATCCATGGCATCGTGATCCCGGCGGAAGACCGAACGCCGATGGTCAGTCGAGCGTGAAGACCTTCAGCCGCACCAGATCGGGCCGGCGTTCGCCGATGGAAACGGCCATCCTGTGCACCAGCCATTGCAGGGTCGGCGCGGCGGTTTCGAAGCGCATGGCCGTGCGCATGTAGTAGGCGGCGGGATCAACCGCCTCGCCCGCCGCCAGACGCGCCATCACCTCGGGCGCGCCGATGCGCAGGCCGCGGCTCCACACCTCGATGCGCGCGCCATCATCGGTTTCCAGCATGTAGCGCGCGTCCAGATCGGCCAGGCCGTCGGGCCGCAGCACCTGCCAGTCGGCGCCGCCGGCCAGCACGCGGCCCTGCAGCCGGCCGGAGAAGCGGCCGCCGGTGATCGGCACGCAGCGGCGCTCGCCGCTTTCCGAGCGGCCGGCGCTTTGCGGTGCGGCGAGTTCGACATCGATATCGAGCAGCGGCGTCAGCATGATCCCTCCTAAGCAGCACGGAGGCTAGGCAGATCAGGCCGAAACGTCCACCCCGTGCGTCAAGGCCATGCCGCCTGCCGGACTGGCGGCCACGGCGCGCAGACCGGCCAGTTCGCGCTCGGCCTCGGCGAACATGCGCTCCATCTCGGCGCGCTCCTTCGGCGGAATGCCGGGATGCAGTCCGGTCTCGCGCAGCTTGCGCATGATCTTCCTGAGCTCCTTCAGCAGGCCGAGGGTTTCGCCTTTCAGCCCGGCCAGATCGTCACCGGTCGCCGCCGCCCTGACCTGTGCGCCGGCCGCCTTGGCCGCATCGAGCGATTTTTCGCCGCTGGCCTTTGTCTCTGCGGCGGATGCGGCGGACGCGGCCCCGGCTGCGGCTGCGCCACTCAAAGATGCCGCAGATGAACCGCCGGCGGCGGCCAGTGCGCGGCCGAGCTCGCGCGCGGCGTCGCGGATTTCCTTGGCCACCTTGCGCGCCAGCCTGGCATCGCCGGTGGCAGCCGCCGAGCCGGCGGCCAGCTTCAGGGCCTCGAGCCGCGCCTTGATCTGTTCCAGCTTGCGGCGGGCGGCTTCCTGCGCCGCCTTGCCCTTGCTGCTTTTCAGCTCGTGCAGAATCTCGTCGAGTTTCTGCTCGGCCTCGGTTTTCACGCGTGGGGTTTTCAGGCCGGCCAGCGCCTCGCGCGTGGCCAGCAGGCTTCTGGGAACGGCGTTCCCGGCAATCTCGGCGACCATTCTGGCCTCCTGCTTGCGACATGGACGCTGCGGCTTCTGCCCTGCAGCCCGGCCATTCTAGGCCGGAAGGGTTAACGCGCCACAAAAAAAGACGGCGCATCCGGGAGGATACGCCGTTGAGTCTGGGGGGAAGGGAAATACGCTACGCAGTGGCCCTGACGGGCCGGGAAACCTCTGTGGTCCTGCCGGGCCGGGGAGAAAAACGCATTCAGTTCATGACCTTCCAGCTGCCATCGGGCTGGCGGCAGGCGGTGCCGTAGCCCTGCTGGGTCTGGCCGCCGACCGTGATGGTCTGCTGGAATTCGCGGCAGTATTCGCCGCTCGGCGCCTGATAGGCCGGCTGCGGCACCACGGTGCCGGCATTGCCGCTATCGGGATTGCGCCAGGAAACCTGGGTGCCGGACGGCGTGCTCTCGAAGGCGCGCTGATTGGCACGGTCCATGTAGCTGCGGTCGGCGCGGTCGAGCGACTTGCCGACTTCGGAGCCGAGCAGCGCGCCGATCAGGGTGCCGGCCGCGACGCCGACGAGCTGGCCGGTGCCCTTGCCGAACTGCGCGCCGGCGACCGCGCCGCCAACGCCGCCCAGCACGGTGCCGACATTCTGCTTGGGGCCGCTGTCGGTGGCGCAGGCGGCCAGCAGGCCGGCGATGCCAAGGACGGCGACGAAAGAGGTGAGACGCTTGGATGAAGCGATCATGGATGGTGGAACCCCAAAGACATGCCCATGGCGGGCACGAGGGGAATCTCGGCCCCGATTACGGCGGGATTGCGGCGCAGATTTGGTATTGTTGCGTCATTGCGCTATATCTGCGGCGCCCGCTGCGTCACCATTTAAGATTGATTATCAAAGGCTTGAACCTGACATGGATGCCGTTTCCGATCCGCTCGCCCTGTTCGCCGAATGGCTGGCCGAGGCCGAGAAGAGCGAACCCAACGACGCCAACGCCATGGCGCTGGCCACCGCCGATACCGACGGCCTGCCGAATGTGCGCATGGTGCTGCTGAAGGGCTATGACGCCAGCGGCTTCGTCTTCTACACCAATTTCGAAAGCCAGAAGGGCCGCGAGCTGCTGGCCAACAAGCAAGCCGCGGCGGTGTTCCACTGGAAAAGCCTGCGCCGGCAGGTGCGGCTGCGCGGACAGGTGAGCGTGGTGAGCGACGCGGAGGCCGATGCCTATTTCGCCTCGCGCCCGCGCGACAGCCGGATCGGCGCCTGGGCCTCGCAGCAGTCGCGTCCGCTGGAAGGCCGCTTCGCGCTGGAGGCCGCCGTCGCCAAATATGCCGCCAAATACGCCATCGGCGAGGTGCCGCGCCCGCCCTACTGGTCGGGCTTTCGCATCGCGCCGAGTTATCTGGAATTCTGGGCCGACCGTCCGTTCCGCCTGCATGACCGGCTGGTCTACCGCCGCAGCGGAGAGAACTGGATCACCGAACGGCTGTTTCCCTGATGGCTGGTCCATCCGCCTATGTGCCGGCCGATCCCGCGCTGAAGGCGCGGCTGATGCGGCGCGCCACCTATGCCTCGGTGATTGTCGCCGCGCTGCTGATCGCCGCCAAGCTGGCGGCCTGGCTGGTCACCGGGTCGGTGTCGCTGCTGGCATCCCTGGTCGACAGCCTGCTCGATGCGCTGGCCTCGCTGGTCAACCTGCTGGCGGTGCGCCACGCGCTCACCCCGGCCGACGACGAGCACCGCTTCGGCCATGGCAAGGCCGAGGCGCTGGCCGGCCTGGGCCAGGCCGCGCTGATCGCCGGCTCGGCGCTGTTCCTGGTGATGGAATCCATCGACCGGCTGCTGCGCCCGCAGCCGGTGGAGCAGAGCCTGGCCGGCATCGCCGTGATGGTGTTTTCCATCGTGATGACAGCCGCGCTGGTGCTGTATCAGCGCCATGTGGTGAAGCAGACCGGCTCGCTCGCCGTTTCGGCCGACCGCCTGCATTACGTGGGCGATCTCGCCACCAACCTGGCGGTGATAGCGGCCCTGCTGCTGGCCAGCCGCGGCGCTGATTTTGCCTGGTTCGATCCGGTCTGCGCGCTGGCCATCGCAGCCGTGATCCTGAAAAGTGCCGTCGACATCGTGCGCGGCGCCCTGCACCACCTGATGGACCGCGAGATGGCCGATGCCGACCGCGAGCAGATCCTGGCCGTGGTGCGCGCCCATCCCGAGACCCGCGCCCTGCATGACCTGCGCACGCGGCAGGCGGGCAACCAGGTCTTCATCCAGTTCCACCTGGAACTCGATCCCGAACTGCCCCTGCGCGAGGCGCACCGGATTTCCGACGAGATCGAAACGCGCCTGCTGGAGCTGTTTCCCGGCGCCGAGGTGATCATCCACCAGGACCCCGCCGGGTATGATGAGCCGCAGGCCGATTTCGTGAACCGCGCGGACGGCCCCGGGCATTAACCTCCCCGGCCATTGATCGGGCCGGCAGCCAGCCGGTATGGTGCCGCCCGTCATTTCTGCATTCTGCGTCGTTTCGGGGGAAACATGACCTGTCTGCGTGTTCTGCGCCTGGCCGCGCCGGCCAGTCTGCTTGGCCTGCTGCTTGGCCTTGGCATTCCCCTGCCGGCCGAAGCCGCCACCGCCATCGACGGCAAGGCGCTGAACATCCTGTGGACCCTGCCCTTCGCCGGCATCCTGCTCTCGATCGCGCTGATGCCGCTGTTCACGCCGCATTTCTGGCATCACCATTACGGCAAGGTCGCCGCCTTCTGGGGCCTGTGCGTGGCCGTGCCCTTCGCGCTGCAATTCGGCGTGCTGCCAACCGGCCATGTGCTGCTGGAAGTGGCGCTGCACGAATACATCCCCTTCATCATCCTGCTGTTCGCGCTGTTCACCGTGGCCGGCGGCGTGCGCCTGACCGGCAACCTGCACGGCTCGCCCAGCCTGAACACCGCCATGCTGTTCATCGGCACCGTGCTGGCGAGCTGGATGGGCACCACCGGCGCCTCGATGCTGATGATCCGCCCGCTGATCCGCGCCAACGATAACCGCAAGCACAATGTGCATGTGGTGATCTTCTTCATCTTCCTGGTCTCGAATATCGGCGGCGCGCTGACCCCGCTGGGCGACCCGCCGCTGTTCCTGGGCTTCCTCAAGGGTGTGAATTTCTTCTGGACCACGCAGGCCATGTTCCTGCCGACCCTGGTGGTGGTGGTGCTGCTGCTGGGCGTGTTCTACGCCATCGACAGCTATCTCTACCGCAAGGAGGGCATCGTGAAGGCCGATCCGACGCCGGACAGCCCGATCGGCATCGAGGGCGGCGTCAACCTGATCCTGCTCGGCGCGGTGATCCTGGCCGTGCTGATGTCGGGCACCTGGAAGCCCGGCGTCACGCTGAGCGTCTTCGGCGTCGGCATCGAATTGCAGAATCTGGCGCGCGACCTGCTGCTGCTGGCCATCGCCTTTGCCTCGCTGAAGCTGACCGAGACGCAGACGCGCGCCGATAACGGCTTCACCTGGGGCCCGATCGCGGAAGTGGCCAAGCTGTTCGCCGGCATCTTCATCACCATCATTCCGGCGATTGCCATCCTGCGCGCCGGTACCGACGGCGCGCTGGGCGGGCTGGTCAGCCTGGCCTCGAACCCCGACGGCTCGCCCAACAACGTGATGTATTTCTGGCTGACCGGCATGCTGTCGAGCTTCCTCGACAATGCGCCCACCTATCTGGTGTTCTTCAACATGGCGAGCGGCGATGCCGCCACGCTGATGGGCCCGCTGGCCACCACCCTGCTGGCGATTTCGGCGGGCGCGGTGTTCATGGGCGCCAACTCCTATATCGGCAACGCGCCCAACTTCATGGTGAAGGCCATCGCCGAGGAGATGAACGTGAAGATGCCGAGTTTCTTCGGCTACATGGTATGGAGCAGCGCCATCCTGCTGCCGTGCTTCGTGCTTGTTACCCTGCTGTTCTTCCGGGCCTGACGGCCGCCGTTCCGACCAAAGTGGGGTTGTCATCGGCGGCTGCGATCCCCATATCGGTGCGCGACACACGACGCGAAACAACAACCGAGGGGAGCGCGCCGCGATGCCCGCCATTCCGACCCGCAAGGCCGGGGCTTTTGCCGTTATTGCATTTACTGCCATTGCGACGCTGACACCCAGCTCGCCGGCCCAGGCCGCCGCCATCGACGGCGCCAGCCTGACGCTGCTATGGGGCCTGCCTTTTGCCGGCATCCTGCTGTCGATCGCTCTCTTCCCGCTGCTGGCGCCATCCTTCTGGCACCATCACTACGGCAAGATCGCCGCCTTCTGGGCCCTGGCCTTCCTGGTGCCGTTTGCCCTGCGCGAGGGCGCGGGCAGCGCGGCTCATGTGGTGCTGGAAGTCGCACTGCATGAATACCTGCCCTTCACCATCCTGCTGCTGTCGCTGTTCACCATCGCCGGCGGCGTGCGCATCGTCGGCAACCTGCATGGCTCGCCCAGCCTGAATACCGGCCTTCTGGCCGCCGGCACGGTGCTGGCAAGCTGGATGGGCACCACCGGCGCCGCGATGCTGCTGATCCGGCCGCTGATCCGCGCCAACGACAACCGCAAGCACAACGTTCACGTCATCGTCTTCTTCATCTTCCTGGTCGCCAATGTGGGTGGCGCGCTGACGCCGCTGGGCGATCCGCCGCTGTTTCTGGGCTTCCTCAATGGCGTGCGCTTCTTCTGGACGATGGAAGCGATGTTCGCGCCCACCCTGCTGCTCAGCATGATCCTGCTGGCGCTGTTCTACGTGATCGACCGCTATTACTACGTGAAGGAAGGCGTCACCCGCGACCCGACGCCCGATACCGCGATCCGCGTGGAAGGCGGCCTCAACATCTTCCTGCTGGCCGGCGTGGTCGGCGCGGTGCTGATGTCGGGCACCTGGCAGCCGGGCTGGAGCTTCAACCTGGCCGGCGTGGAGGTGAAGCCGCAGAACCTGGCGCGCGACGCCATCCTGCTGGCGCTGGCCGGCGTTTCGCTGCTGATCACCGCCAAGGCCACGCGCGCAGGCAATGGTTTCAACTGGGAACCGATCCTGGAAGTGGCCAAGCTGTTCGCCGGCATCTTCCTCACCATCGTGCCGGTGATTGCCATCCTGCGCGCCGGCAGCGATGGCCAATTGCGCGACCTGATCGCGCTGGCCACCGGGCCGGACGGCGCGCCGCGCGACGAGATGTATTTCTGGCTCACCGGCATCCTGTCGGCCTTTCTCGACAATGCGCCGACCTATCTGGTGTTCTTCCACATGGCTGGCGGCGATGCCGCCACCCTGATGGGCCCGATGGCCAGCACGCTGCTGGCGATCTCGATGGGCGCGGTCTACATGGGCGCGGTGACCTATATCGGCAACGCGCCGAATTTCATGGTCAAGGCCATTGCCGAGCAGTCGGGCATCCGCATGCCGAGTTTCTTCGGCTACATGCTGTGGTCGGTGCCGCTGCTGATGATCCCGTTCGCCCTGATCACCTGGCTGTGGTTCCTGTGAGGGCATGGCCGGGGATTCACACGACTTTCATTGTCGGGTAACCCGAGTCGCGTTAGACTGAACCCGATTCGCCCGCCAGGCGGGTCGAATCGGGTTCCAGTTTCCGGAGGACTCCAGTCAGGAGGGCCAAGCCATCGCAACCACCACGACGCGCAAACGCGCTGCCGCGACCGCCGGCTCCAAGCCCAAGGCCGCTTCCACCGCCAAGAATTCTGCGGGCAAGAGTTCAGCCGGCAAGAAGCCTGCCGGAAAAGCCAAATCAGCCGCAAAGCCGGTCTCCAAGACCAAGGCATCAGCCAAGAGCGTGGTGCCAGCCAAGAGCGCGGCGAAAAAGAAGACGGTGACCAGCGCCGTCACCAAGGCGGCCAAGGCCGCCTCCAAGCCCAAACCCGCCAAAAAACCGATCGATCCCAAAAAGGCCGAAGCCCGGCGCGCCGCCATTCCGGCCGCGGTGATCAAGCTGCACAAGCTGATCCTGAAGTCGCTGGACGACGACAAGGCGGAAGACATCGTCTCCATCGACCTGACCGGCAAATCCTCGATCGCCGATTTCCTGGTCGTCGCATCGGGCCGGTCCTCGCGCCAGGTGGCCGCCATCGCCGAGCATCTCGTCGAGCGCATCACGCGGGAGACCGGCAAGAAGGTGCGCGCCGAGGGCAAGGCCGTGGGCGACTGGGTGCTGATCGATACGGGCGACATCGTGGTGCATATCTTCCGGCCGGAAGTGCGCAGCTTCTACAATCTGGAAAAGATGTGGGGCGCCGCGATTCCCGAGCCCGCCGCCGCCTGAAAGACTGCATCGCCCCGATCAGGACTCTGGCCAGGGCTGTGGTCGGACCGGGGCGATGAAAACCACCCATGAGAATCACGGTTGCCTGCATCGGCCGCGCCGGCCGGGCCAAGCATGACGCGGCCCAGAGCCTGATCGAGTCCTACCGCGAACGCCTGCCCTGGCCGGTGACCATCCGCGAAGTGGAAGACCGCAAACAGGGCGGCAGCGTGGCGGAGCGCAAGGCGCGCGAGGCCGACCTGCTGCTGGCCGCCGTGCCGAAAGGCGCCGTGCTGGTGGCCCTGGACGAGCGGGGCAAGGGCCTGTCCAGCCGGCAATTTGCCGAAATCCTGGAGAAATGGCGCGATGCCGGCGAGCAGGAGGTGGCCTTCCTGATCGGCGGCGCCGACGGGTTGGACCCAGCACTGACGGCCAGGGCGCGGCTGACGCTCTCGCTCTCGGCCATGACTTGGCCGCATTTGCTGGCCAGGGTGATGCTGCTGGAGCAGCTCTACCGGGCCTGGAGCCTGCAGGCCGGGCATCCCTATCACCGCGACTGACGCCGGGTCATCGGCGGAATCGATCACGGCAATGGGAAGGCCCGGCGTGACGGACCGGCCCGGTTGCGCTATGTAAGGCCTGAATTCCCACCGTTTTTTCCGCCAGACGCCTTGCCGGACACCATGACCGAGACCGCCGAAGCCAAGAAACCCGTCGTATTGTGCATCCTGGACGGCTGGGGCCTGCGCGAGGATCCCACCGACAATGCCCTGGCCCAGGCCCGGCTGCCCAATTACCGCCGGCTGCTGGAGACCCGCCCCTTTGCCCGCATGGGCACCTCGGGCCGCGATGTCGGCCTGCCCGACGGACAGATGGGCAATTCGGAAGTGGGCCACATGAATATCGGGGCCGGCCGCATCGCCGTGCCCGACCTGGGCCGGCTGGACAATGCCGTGGCCGATGGCAGCCTGGCGACCAACCCGGCCGTGACCGGCCTGATCGACAGGCTGAAGCAAAGCGGCGGCGCCCTGCACCTGCTGGGCCTGCTGTCGGATGGCGGCGTGCATTCGCACCAGGACCACATGGCCGCGCTGGCGAAGATCGTCGCCGGGGCCGGCGTGACGGTGCATATCCACATGTTCGCCGATGGCCGCGACACGCCGCCGAAAAGCGCGCTGGGTTTCCTGGCGCAGGTGCGCCAGCAGATCGCGGGCATTCCCGGCATCACGTTCGCCACCGTCTGCGGGCGTTTCTTCGCCATGGACCGCGACAAGCGCTGGGAGCGCGTGGCCCAGGCCTATGACGCATTGGTCGAGGCGAAGGGCAAGGCGGCAGCCAGCGCCGAGGCCGCCATCGAGCAGGGCTATGCCGCCGGCGAGTCCGACGAATTCATCACGCCGACGGCCATCGCCGGCTATGCCGGCATGAAGGATGGCGACGGCGTGCTGATGGCCAATTTCCGCGCCGACCGCGCGCGCGAGATTCTCACGGCCCTGCTTGATCCGCATTTCGACGGCTTCAAGCGCAGCCGCATCGTCCAATTCGCCGGCGCCGTGGGCGTGACCGAATATTCCGCCCAGCTCAACGAATTCCTCGCCACCGCCTATCCGCCGGTGCGCTATCCGCTCACGCTGGGCGAGGTGCTGGCCAAGGCGGGCAAGACGCAGCTGCGCATCGCCGAGACCGAGAAATACGCGCATGTCACCTTCTTCATGAATGGCGGCGAGGAGCAGCCTTTCCCGGGCGAGGACCGCATCCTGGTGCCGTCGCCGAAGGTGAAGACCTACGACCTGCAGCCCGAGATGTCGGCGCCGGAAGTGACCGACAAGCTCACGGCGGCGATCACGTCGGGCAAATACGACCTGATCATCGTCAACTACGCCAACCCCGACATGGTGGGCCATACCGGCTCGATGCCGGCCGCAATCAAGGCCGCCGAGACCGTGGATGCCTGCGTCGGCCGCGTCGAGCAGGCCGTGAAGCAGATGGATGGCGTGCTGCTGATCACCGCCGACCACGGCAACCTGGAAGAGATGCTGGACCGCAGCAGCGGCCAGGCGCATACGCAGCACACCACCAATCCGGTGCCGCTGCTGCTGACCGGCGGCGCACGCACCGACGCCTATGCCTTAAGCGACGGCCGGCTGTGCGACATCGCGCCGACCCTGCTGCATTTCCTCGGCCTGCCGCAACCGGCCGAGATGACCGGGCATTGCCTGGCCAAGCCGGGGGCGGCCGCCAATCAGAATACCGCCCGCCGCCTTGCGTAAATCCGCTCCGTCGCTCGCGCTGCTGACGCTGCTGGTGGCGGGCGGCAGCCTTGCGCAGGGCCAGGCGCCCCAGCAGCAGTTGCAGGACGTGCAGAAGCGGCTGGAGGAAAGCCGCCAGCGCGAACGCGCCCTGGGCCAGGAAGCCGCCAAGCTGGCGCAGAAGCAGCGCGACCTGCAAAGGAAACTGGTGGTTGCGGCCAGAAAGCTGCAGGCCCAGGAAGACCTGGTGTCGCAGAGCGAGGATAAGCTGGCGCGCCTGATCGCCGAAGAGCAGGCCGCCGGCACGGCGCTGGAGGCCCGGCGCGGCGAACTGGCCGAGACGCTGGCGAGCCTGGCTCATCTGAGCCGCCAGCCGCCGGAAGCCATGGTCCTGGCGCCGGGTTCGGCGCTGGACATGGTGCGCGCCAGCCAGCTTATGGCGGCCCTGGTGCCCGAAATCGAGCAGCGTGCCGCCCGCCTGAAGGACGAGTTGACCCGCCTGGGCAAGCTGCGCCAGGGCGTGGCGACCGAGCAGGAGCGGCTGGGCCGCGCCATCGAGCAGCTCGACCGCGAGCGGCGCGACCTGGAATTCCTGCAGGCCGAAACGACCGCGGCAGCCCAGGAAACCGCGGAACAGCGCGATTCCGAACGCGAGAAATCCGCCCAACTGGCCGCCCAGGCAAAAGACCTGCGCGCCCTGGTGGACCGCCTGCTGGAGCAGGAGCGGCGCGAGGCCGAACGCCGCGCCGCCGAGGCGCGCAGCCGCGGCACGGCGCCCAAGGGCAGCGACCGCGACCCGCCGGAGGCCTATGCCGCCCTGGAAGGCAGCGCCGCACTGCCGGCCCGCGGCCGGGTGGTCGGCCGGTTCGGCCAGTCGGATGAAAATGGCGTGCCGCTGCGCGGAATCCGCATCGAGGCCCGCTCCGGCGCCCAGGTGATTGCGCCGGCTGACGGCAAAGTGATGTTCGCCGGACCTTTCCGCGGCTATGGGCAACTCTTGATTATCGCCCATGGCGGTGGATACCATAGCCTATTGGCGGGATTTGGACGGATCGACCGTAGCGTCGGCCAATGGGTTCTCGCCGGCGAGCCGGTTGGCCTGATGGGCAACTCCCCGGGCGAAAAACCCGTCCTATATCTCGAACTGAGGCGCAAGGGCGAAACGGTCAATCCATTGCCCTGGCTGGCCTCGGGCGACAGAAAGGTGAGCGGCTGATGCGCAATTTCCTCCTCGGCGGTGTCTGCGCCTTCGCATTGATGGGATCGGTTGCGCTGTTCGCCGCCCCCAGCAAGGTTGGCGGCCTGCAGGCCAATGAAACCTATCGCCAGCTCAACCTGTTCGGCGAAATCTTCGAACGGGTGCGCAACGACTATTACAAGGAGACCAAGGACGACGAGCTGATGGAGGCGGCTATCAACGGCATGCTCGCCTCGCTCGACCCCTATTCGGTCTATCTGCCGCCGCGCAATTTCCAGGAAGCCCGCGTGCAGACGCGCGGCGAATTCGGCGGCCTGGGCATCGAGGTGACCCAGGAGAACGGCCTGATCAAGGTGGTGTCGCCGATCGACGACACGCCGGCGCAGAAGGCCGGCCTGCTGCCGGGCGACATGATCACCCACCTGGATGGCGAGCCGGTGATGGGCAAATCGCTGCAGGAATCCATCGAGAAGATGCGCGGCGCGCCCAATACCAACATCGTGCTGACCATCCGCCGCGGCAACGACAGCGCGGCCAAGTCCTTCGACGTGAAGATCACCCGCGCGGTGATCAAGACGCGCGTGGTGCGCTCGCGCCGCGAAGGCGAGTTCGCCTACCTGCGCATCTCCTCGTTCAACGAGCACACCACGCAGGATCTGGTGGCCGCCATGGACAAGCTGAAGGCCGAAATGGGGCCGGAGCTGAAGGGCTATATCGTCGATCTGCGCGACAATCCGGGCGGCCTGCTGGATCAGGCCATCGCGGTGTCGGACAGCTTCCTGAACCAGGGCGAGATCGTCTCGACCCGCGCGCTGCGCGCCAGCGCCGACGAGGGCCAGCGCTACAACGCCAAGCGCGGCGATGTGGCCGACGGCAAACCGATGGCGGTGCTGATCAATGGCGGTTCGGCCTCGGCCTCCGAGATCGTCGCCGGTGCGCTGCAGGATCATCACCGCGCCGTGCTGGTGGGCAACACCACCTTCGGCAAGGGCCTGGTGCAGACCATGATCCCGCTCGGCGAGTTCGGCGGCATGAAGCTGACCACGGCGGGCTATTTCACGCCCTCGGGCCGCTCGATCGACAAGGTCGGCATCGTGCCCGACGTGGAAGCCTGGAACGAGCGCGACCGCCAGATCGCCGCCGCCCTGAAGGCGCGCCGCGAGATCACCGACACCCGTCAGACCGATGACGGCGCCAAGCAGCCCGAGCCGGCAGTGACGCCGCCGGCCCAGACGCAGACTCCGGGCCAGGACGGACCCGACCTGGTACTGCAGGCCGCCATCGAGGTGCTGCGCGCGCCGCCCAAGCCTTCCGCCCGCAAGTGAGCGGCATGCGCCACAGATCAGCAGAAGGCTGACCCGATGGCCGATCAGTCCGACCTGCATGCCGATCCCGAGGATCGGGCGCTGCCCGGCCCGGCGGCGAAGCAGGGCTTGCTGAAAAGACTGTTCGGCCGCTTCGGCCGGCGGAAAGCCCAGGCCGTCGAAATGAACGGCCCGGGTGATATGCATGTCCTGCAGGATGACAGCGGGCAGGATGCCGACCTGCTCCAGACCATCACGCGCGCCGACGACGACATGCCGGCGGCGGCGCCGCGCCGCAAGGGCTTCAAGCACAAGCTGGCCGGGCTGTTGCGCATCATCGGGCTGATCCTGTGGCCGCCCTTCCTGCGCGGCGATTTCGGCACCGTGAACCGCCGCCTGCTGCTGACCGCCTGGACCGCCGTGCTGCTGACGCTGGCTGGCGTGGGCGGCTGGCTGGTGACCACCGGCGAAAACCTGACCTCCCTGCCCGGATCGGAAGTGATCATCGGCGTGGCGCGCCTGACCCTGCCGCCGGAAGCGCGCCTGGCGCCGGATCAGAAGCTGGACAAGGCTGCGCCGCCGCCGGTCGTGGGCCGGCTGCCCAGCGGCCTGCTGGTGGCGCCCGACCCGACCCTGAGCGAGACCACACCGCGCGGCCTGATCCCGAAGATCGGCGCCGACGGGCGCCAGCCCTGGAGCGCCTATGCGCGGCCGTTCGACGAACCGGCGACGCGGCCGCGGCTGGCCATCGTGCTGCAGGATATGGGCCTGAACGTGCAGCTCACCGCGCTGGCCGCCGAGCGCCTGCCGCCGGCGATCACCTTCGCCTTCAACCCCTATGCCCCCGATCTGGCGGTGCAGATCGAACGCGCCCGCACCGCCGGCCATGAGGTGCTGCTGGGCATGCCGATGGAGCCGTTCGATTATCCGACCAGCGATCCCGGCCCCTATACGTTGCTGACCAGCTTGAGCGATCAGGAGAATGTGCGCCGGCTGGATTGGCTGCTGGCGCGGGCCAGCGGCTATATCGGCTTCACCAACCTGATGGGCGGCAAATACACATCCTCGCCCGAGCATATGCGCAGCATCGCGCTGAAGCTGAAGGAACGCGGATTGATGTTCGTCGATACCCGCGTGGCGCCGCGCAGCGTAGCGGCGCGCATCATGCGCGAGGCCGGCGGCGTCTATGCCTTCGTCAACCGCCAGGTCGACGCGCTGCCCAATGCGCAGAGCATCGATGCCCGGCTGGACGAACTGGAGCGCACCGCACGGGCAGGCGGCGTCGCCATCGGCAGCGCCATGCCCTATCCGGTGACGCTGGACCGCCTGCTGGCCTGGTCGGCCAAGCTGGATGCCAAGGGCATCGCACTCGCCCCCGTATCGGCCATCGCCAACCGCCAGACCCCGGAGTAAAGCCGCATGAGTTCTGCCGCCGATGCGCGCCCCTACCGCGAAGGCGTCGGGATCGCGCTGCTCAATCGCGACGATCTGGTTTTCGTCGGCCAGCGCATCGACCAGACGGCCGAGGCATGGCAGATGCCGCAGGGCGGCATCGATCCCGGCGAGGATCCGTTGCAGGCCGCGCTGCGGGAAATGGAAGAAGAGATCGGCGTGCCGCGGAAACTGGCCGAGGTGATCGCCGAAAGCCGCGGCTGGCTGGCCTACGACCTGCCCGCCGACCTGGCCGACAAGGTATGGGGCGGCCGTTATCGCGGCCAGCGGCAGAAATGGTATCTCGCACGCTTCAAGGGGCGCGATGCCGACATCAACATCCAGACGCCGCATCCCGAATTCAAGGAATGGCGCTGGCTGCCCTTCCGCCAGTTGCCCGACCTGATCGTGCCGTTCAAGCGACCGATCTACGAGCTGATCGTCGCCGAATTCGCCGACCGTGTGCGCAGCTGAGGCCGCCGGCATGAGCAAGGGCGATATCCTGCTGGTGCACGGAGCCTTCGCTGGCGGCTGGGTGTTCGAGAAGCTGCGCGGCGAACTCAGCCGCCGGGGCTGGAAAACCCATGCGCCGGACCTGCCCTACCATGGCAGCGATTTCGCCGGGCAGGCGCCGCATCCCGACCTGCACCGTCAGGGCGTAGAGGATTACCGGCGCTTCCTGGAGGCAGAGATCGCGCGCCTGATGCAGGGCAGCGGCCGGCCGCCGGTACTGGTGGGCCATTCGCTGGGCGGCCTGCTGACGCAGCAACTGGCCGCACGCAACCTGGCGCGGGCAGCCGTGCTGCTGGCGCCGGTGGCGGCCTGGGGCACGCTGCCCCACAGTATGGCGGAAATCGGCGGCGCCGTCGGTCTGCTGCTGAAGGTCGGCAACCTGCGCGGCAAGGCCCTGCCGCCCGATTATCAGCTCGCCGAGCAGTATTCGATGGACCGCATCCCGCCTGCCCTGCGGCGCGACAGTTTCGCCCGCCTGGTGCCGGAATCGGGCCGCGCGATCTTCGAGACACTCACCTGGTGGCTGGACTGGCATGCCGCCAGCCATGTCAGCGCGCATCGCGTGCAGGTTCCGATGCTGGTGCTGGCCGGCAGCGACGACAAGGTGACGCCGGCACCGACCTGCCGCGCCGTGGCGCGGCAATATCCCGGCCGCGCGGTGTTCCGCGAGATTCCCGAGCTGAGCCACTTCATCTTCGGCGAGCCGAAGGAAGACGAGGTGAACGCCATGGTCGGCGACTGGATCGACACCCACGTTCCGCCGGCGTGAACCGCTGTCAGACGACAGCCACCCGCACGCCGCAACCCAGCACGATATCGACCGTGCTGCCGTCGCTGGACAGCGGCAGCAGCACGGCCTGAAAGCGATGCCGCTGGCTCTCGACCATGTAATCGTAGGATAGCGTGCGCATCTCGCCTCGCTCGGCCACGCTGCGATAGAGCGCCACCAGTTCGTCGCGGAATTCCCGGTTGGCGATCTCGTCCAGCCAGTGACCGGTCAGATCCTGGCCGTGATAGAAGACGAATTCGGTGCCGAACAGGCGATAGCGGAACCGCGGCTGCGCCGCATGATCCCCACGCACGACATCGACCAACAGGATGTGACCGAGCAGGGCCTTGAGTTCCAGCGGGTCGATATCGGCACGGGAGGGATAGCGCCGGCCGCCGCATTTATCGGCCCAGTAGCACAGCAGCCATTGCAACTGCGGATCAAGATCCGCCTCGGCCACCGGCGTGATATGACGATGCGTCCCCGGCATTCCCTGCCCCATGGCGATAACGGTAATCCGCGCGACGGAATGCGCAAGGCGGGAACCGCAAGATGCGGCAAATAGACGGTTGTGGCTGGCTGGTATTCTATGCCGCCGCGATAGCAGCGAGGCGACGCTGACGCCATTGCATCACGCGCCAGACCAGGGCGCCGAACCAGCGGCTGAACCAGCCCTGGGGATCGAGATCGCAGGCCTTCAGCGCCATGCCGAGACCGCGCTGGATATGGCCGAAGCGATAGACCGCGCTGGCGCGCAGTTCATAGGCCGCGCTCTGCTTCGCACGATCGTATTCGCCCTGGCAGCCGTTGCCGCACCAATAGGCCATGGCGAGTTCGTCGTCGCTGGCCTCCTGCATGCGGCCCAATGCCACGCGCAGGCGACTGAGTTTGCCGATCGGCTGGTTGCGCTGGTAGCGCTGCAGATGATCGTAGAACAGCTTGAAATGGCGGAATTCGTCGGCGGCGATCTTGGCCGCGATGGTTTTCAGCAGCGGCTCGTCGGTGGCATCGCGGATCGCGCTGTAGAAGCTGGAGGTGCCGCATTCCACCACGCAGCGCGCGACCAGCTCGCCGTTACGGCTGCCGCGCACGGAGGCCGTGGCCTCCAGCGGCAGGCGGTAATTCTCGGTGAAACGCTTGAGCGCCAGCGCCGGATCGAAAGCGGGATCGGCGATCTGGGCCCAGCGCGCCAGCGCCTGGCCATGCTGGACTTCCTCGACACCCCATTGCCGCACCACGGCGCAGAATGCCGGATCGTCAGCGAAGACATTGCACAGATAGGTCACGTAATCGTCGGCATTATGCTCGACCAGGGCGGCAGCCTTCACGGCACGCAGCAATTCCGGGTCGACCTTTGTGGGGTCGAACCGGTCCCAGGGCAGGTCGTTCAGGGTCCAATGGGCGGCCATGGCTTTCCTATTTATACCCCGGTCATCAAATTGCAACTCTTCCCGGATGCGACTAAGTATCCATCTTCATGGAACTTCTTGGCAGAATGACGACATTGCCGCCCCGAACCGCAGAGCCCGCCATGACCGGACCGACGCTGTATCACAATCCACGCTGCTCCAAGTCGCGCCAGGCCCTGGCCATCCTGCAGGCCAGCGGCATCGAACCGCGGATCGTGGAATACCTGAAGACGCCCCTGGATGAAGCCGCGCTGAAACGCCTGCTTGACCTGCTGCACCTGCCGGCCAGGGCGGTATTGCGCAAGGCCGAGGCCGTAGAGGCCGGCATCGACCCGGCCGCCGACGAGGCGACGCTGATCCGGGGCCTCGCCGCCCATCCGCAGGCGCTGGAGCGGCCGATCTTCGTGCATCAGGGCCGCGCCGTGCTGGCCCGACCGCCGGAGAAGGTGCTGGAAATCCTGTAGCCGGCTACTGCATTGCCGCAGGCCAGTCGAGCCCGTCGCCTTTCTTCAATTTGCCGGCGAGACCGGCTTCCGCCAGTGGACGGCTTTTCTCCGTCCAGTCGACCACTGACTGAACAAAAGCCTTTTTCTTTTCGTCGGCGGCAACATTCGCCACGTTCCAGTCACTGCTGGCCCAGACCGTGTTACTGGGCGCCGGAAAGCCTTTGACGGCGGGATTGAAGTGATAAAGGGCGGAAACGTAATTCGCGCGATCAGACACGACGATGCCGCTGGCGATCGTCACCAGCGGCATGGCAATGCCGCGACTGCGCGCAAACTCCACGCTGTCCTTCCACCATTGTGCTGAATTGGCGCTGACGCTGTATACGATGTGGTTCACATACTGGCAGCTTTTACTCAACTGCACGTCGCGGACGATTTTGGCATGATGGATTTCCGCACGTCTGCAATTCTTGGCATCGGGTGCGGTCCAGCCGTTACTCACGGAACGTTCGTTGTAGACAAAAACCGCGTATCCGCGGAGTGCATTGCCCGCCGGCTGCGCCAGCGCGACAACCATCGAGGCTCCTGGAACCGTGCTGTCGGCCTGCGTCTTGTTGAAGGAGGCCTGAAAGCCCGTAACGACCCATTCCCCTGCCGGCAATGCCATCTGCACGCCGCCGATATCGATATTGCCGCTGTAGGTCTGGCCAACCGCCCATTTCGGCTGTGCCTGGGCCGCCGCGCCCCACAGGACGACAAAGATGAGCAATGCCAATGCCGACATGCTGCGCATATCTACCCCTATAGGTTTAAGTGCTTTTTATTTCTACCTGCATGAGGCGTAGCTAGACAAGTTGATTGCCAGCGGCCTAACGAGGAGTAGATTGTCTGCATACGAACGGAGACGCCTCCCGATATGACCGATACCGCCGCGGTGCACGCCGCCCCGCCGCAGCCCGGCATTTCCGCCTATGCCCTGATCCTGCTCGCGCTGCTGACCCTGTTCTGGGGCATCAACTGGCCGATTATGAAGCTGGCGCTGAACGAGATCCCGGTTTTCACCTTCCGCGCCTTCTGTCTGGGCGGCGGTGCGCTTGGGCTGTTTGCCATCGCCCTCGCCAAGCGCATGCCGCTGGGCATTCCGCGCGGCTATCTGTGGAAGCTGACGGCCATCAGCCTGTTCAACATCGCCGGCTGGAATGTCTTTGTGCTCTATGGCCTCTCCATGCTGCCGGCCGGACGCACGACGATCCTGGCCTTCACCATGCCTTTGTGGCTGGTGCCGATGAGCGTGGTGTGGCTGCACGAGCGCCTGACCGGCTGGAAGCTGGCCGGCCTATGCATCGGCTTCACCGGCCTGATCGTGCTGGTGGGCGGCGAGTGGCAGGCCATGGCGGCCGCGCCGCTGGGCGTGGCGCTGGTGCTGGCGGCCGCGATCTGCTGGGCGATCGGCACGCTGCTGACCAAGCTGTGGCTGGTGCCGATGGCGGCCGTGCCGTTCGTTGGCTGGCAGATGGTGCTGGGCGGCATCCCGATCTTTGTGATGGCGCCGGTGCTGGAAGCCGACCGCTGGGCGCCCTATTCGGCCATCGCCTGGGGCGCGGTGCTCTACAACGCCTCGATCTGCTTCGTCTTCTGCTACTGGGCCTGGAACACGCTGGTGCGCATCCTGCCGGCCGGCATCAGCGGGCTCTCGACCCTGATGATCCCGGTTGTGGGCGTGTTCTCGTCGATGTGGATGCTGGGCGAGCAGCCGCGCTGGCCGGAATTCGCCGCCCTGGCGCTGGTCGCGACCGCCCTGGGCCTGATCCTCAAGCCGGCGCGCTGACCCTTTCCGCAACCGGCTCCACGCGGGCCGCGCAGAACTTGAATTCCGGGATCTTGCCGAAGGGATCGAGCTGCGGATTGGTCAGCAGATTGGCCGCGGCTTCGGCGAAGGCGAAGGGAATGAACACCAGCCCCTCGGCCACGTCGCGATCGGCGCGCGCCTTCAATGTGATCGCCCCGCGCCGGGTGGAGACGCGGATGCGCGCGCCGGCGGCAACGCCCAGCTTTTGCAGATCGCGCGGATGCAGCGCTGCGGTGGCCTCGGGCTCGAGCGCATCGAGATGCGTCGCACGCCGCGTCATCGCGCCGGTATGCCAGTGTTCCAGCAGGCGGCCGGTGGTGAGCACCATGGGATACTCGTCATCGGGCAGTTCGGCCGGCGGCGCGACTTTCGTGGGCACAATGCGGGCACGGCCGTCGCTGGTGGGAAAGCCGTCGCCGAAGATGATCTCGTGGCCGTGCGGATAGGTGGCGGCGCCTTCGGATTCCAGCCGGGCCCAGGTGATGCCGGCCAATGAGGGCATCAGGGCAGCCATTTCGGCATAGATCTCGCGCGGATGCGCATACTGCCAGTTCAGCCCCATGCGCTGGGCGATGGCCTGCACCAGTTCCCAATCCTGCCTGGCATCGCCGGGCGGTTTGAGCGCGGCGCGGCCAAGCTGCACGCGGCGGTCGGTGTTGGTGAAGCTGCCAGTCTTCTCGGCGAAGGCCGAAGCCGGCAGCACCACATCGGCATGGAAGGCTGTCTCGGTGAGGAAGATATCCTGCACCACCAGGTGATCCAGCCCGGCCAGCGCCGCCCGCGCATGGGCGACATCGGGATCCGACATGGCCGGATTCTCACCCATGATATACATGCCGCGGATCTCGCCACGCTGGGCCGCATGCATGATCTCGACCACGGTAAGGCCGCGCCTGGCATCAATGGCTGTACCCCACACGGCCTCGAAAGCCTCGCGCTTTGCGGCATCCTCCACCGACTGGTAATCGGGCAGCACCATGGGGATGAGACCCGCGTCGGAGGCGCCCTGCACGTTGTTCTGCCCGCGCAGGGGATGCAGGCCGGTGCCCGGCCGGCCGACCTGGCCGGTGATCAGGCTGAGCGCAATTAGGCAGCGGGCATTATCCGTGCCATGCACATGCTGCGACACGCCCATGCCCCAGAAGATCAGCGAGGCGTTTGAGGTGGCGTAAAGTCTGGCCACGGCGCGGATGGTGTCCGGCGCGATGCCGCAGAGCGGCGCCATGGCCTCGGGCGTGGCGCCCTTCACCGCCTGTTCCAGATCGGGGAAGCCGTCGACGAAGCGCTGCAGATAGGCGGAGTTGGTCAGGCCCTCGGCGATGATCACGTTGAGCATCGCGTTCAGCAGGGCCACATCCGAGCCGGGCTTGAATTTCAGGTTATAGGTCGCATAGCGCGACAGGGCCTGGCCGCGCGGATCGATCACCACCAGCTTGGCGCCATTCTGCCGCACGGCATTCTTGATGAAGGTGGCGGCGACGGGATGGTTCACCGTGGGATTGGCGCCGATCACCACGATCACCTCGGCATCCATCGCAGCCGCAAAGGGCGCAGTGACGGCGGCCGAGCCGATGCCTTCCATCAGCGCCGCCACCGACGAGGCATGGCAGAGCCGCGTGCAGTGATCGACATTGTTGGTGCCGAAACCGGTGCGCACCAGTTTCTGGAACAGATAGGCTTCCTCGTTAGACCCCTTGGCCGAACCGAAACCGGCCAGCGCCTGCGGACCATGGCTGTCGCGGATTTGCACGAGACCTGAGGCGGCGCGCTCCAGCGCCTCGTCCCAGGTCGCCTCGCGGAAATGCGTCCAGGGATTGGCGGGATCGACAACGCAGTCGCCATGCTTGGGGGTATCGTCGCGGCGGATCAGCGGTCGGGTCAGACGATGCGGATGGCGCACATAGTCCATGCCGAAGCGGCCCTTGACGCAGAGCCGGCCATGATTGGCCGGGCCGTCGCGGCCGGTGACATACTGGATGGCATTATCCTTCACATGCATGGTGAGCTGGCAGCCGACACCACAGAAGGGACAGAGGCTGTCGACCTTTTCCGTCGCCTTCGCCACGCCATGGTTATGCTCATCCACCAGCGTCGCCGGCAGCAGGGCGCCGGTGGGGCAGGCCTGCACGCATTCGCCGCAGGCCACGCAGGTGGAGTCTCCCATCGGATCGGCAAAATCGAACACGATCCCGGAATGATGGCCGCGGAAGGCCATGCCGATCACGTCGTTGCCCTGCACCTCGCGGCAGGCACGCACACAGAGATTGCACTGGATGCAGGCATCCAGATTGACCGCCATCGCCACATGGCTGCGATCCGGCGGCGGGGCATGCTGCCGCGCCGGAAAACGGCTGGTGGTGACATCCAGCTTTTCCGCCCAGTGCCAGAATTTGGATTCCGCGTCATGCGCCGTTTCGCGCGGCGGCTGGTCGGCCAGCAGCAATTCGAAGACCAGCTCGCGGGCGCGTCTTGCCCGTGCGCTCTGGCTGGTCACCTGCATGCCTGCGCTGGGCATGCGCTTGCAGCTCGGCGCCAGCACGCGCTCGCCCGCGATCTCAACCATGCAGGCGCGGCAATTGCCATCGGCGCGATAGCCGGGCTGCGGGCTGTGGCACAGATGCGGGATCTCGGTGCCCAGCCGTTTGGCCACCTGCCAGATGCTTTCGCCGGGCAGCGCCTCGACCTCGCGGCCATCCAGCGTGAAGCGGATCATCGGAATCGCTCCAGCACCGAGAGCAGCGGGTTGGGCGCGGCCTGGCCCAGGCCGCAGATCGAGGCATCGCGCATCACCTGGGCCAGGTCGCGCAGCAAAGGCTCGTCCCAGACCGGCCGCGCCATCAGTTCGACGGCCTTTTCGGTGCCGACGCGGCAGGGCGTGCACTGGCCGCAGGATTCGTGGCGGAAGAATTTCATCAGGTTGAGCGCCGCCGCCTTCACGTCGTCCTGGTCGGACAGCACGATCACCGCGGCCGAGCCGATGAAGCAGCCGTATTTCTCCAGCGTGCCGAAATCGAGCGGAATGTCGGCCATGGCGGCCGGCAGAATGCCGCCCGAGGCGCCGCCGGGCAGATAGGCCGCGAAATTGTGCCCCGGCGCCATGCCGCCGCAATATTCCTCGATCAGTTCACGCGCCGTCAGCCCGGCCGGCGCCAGCTTCACGCCCGGCTGGCGCACGCGGCCCGACACCGAATAACTGCGCAGGCCCTTTGAGCCGTTGCGGCCATGGCTGAGCCACCAGTCGGCGCCCTTGTCGGCAATCGCCGCCACCCAGTAGAGCGTCTCGACATTGTTGATCAGCGTGGGTTTACCGAACAGACCGGACTGCACCGGATAGGGCGGCTTCTGGCGCGGCAGGCCGCGCTTGCCCTCGATGCTTTCCAGCATCGCCGATTCCTCGCCGCAGATATAGGCGCCGGCGCCGCGCCGCAATTCGACATGCAGGCCATCCAGCAGGCCTGCCTGTTCCAGCGCCTGCAGCTCGGCGCGGATAACGTGATGCAACGCGGGATATTCGTCGCGCAGGTAGATATAGGCGGCCCCGGCCTCTATGGCCCAGGTGGCGACCAGCATGCCTTCGAGAAAGCCATGCGGTTCGGTCTCGAGGAAGAAGCGGTCCTTGAGTGTGCCGGGTTCGCCCTCGTCGCCGTTCACGGCCAGGATGCGCGGCTTGGGCTGCTGCAGCATGGCCTGCCATTTGCGCGCGGTGGGAAAGCCGGCGCCGCCCATGCCGCGCAGGCCGGCCTTCTCCAGTTCGGCGATCAAGGCCTCGCGCGTCAGCGCGCCGCTGCGGCATTTGGCCAGCACGCCGTAACCGCCCTCGGCGCGGTAGGCCGCCAGCGTTTTGTAGTGCGGCAGCAGCGGGTGCGCCGCACGCCGCTCATGCGCCGCCGCAAGCTCCTCGGCGCTGGCCGGCGCAAAAACATTCTTGCCATAGGTGGCGCAGGGCGCACGATCGCATTGCCCCATGCAGGGCGCGCGCAGCACCCGCAGATCGCCATCCATTCGCCGCAACTGTTCGGCCAGCGCATCGGCACCGGCCATGACGCAACTCAGGGAGTCGCAGACCCGGATGGTGGCAGCCGGCGGCGGCGTCTCGTCGGCATCGACCACGTCGAAATGGGCATAAAAGGTGGCTGTCTCGTAAATCTCGGCCAGCGGCAGGCGCATCATTTCGGCCAGCGCCACGAGCAGCGTCGTCGGCAGATGGCCTTTCGCATCCTGGATGGCGTGCAGGTATTCCACCAGCAGGTCGCGGCGCAGGTCCCCCTCGGGCAGCAGCCGGCGCAGGGCGGCAAGGTCGGCCTCGCTGGCCTGGCGTCCGCGCGGCAAGGCGCGGCCGGATGTGCGGCCGAAGCGGGATTGCGGGGCGAAGGGGCTGGTCTGATTCACGCGGCGCTTCCTCTGGCCGAGGATTGTAGCGCCGCATTACAAATCCGGCGAGAGCCTAAACCGCCGGCTCTAGGCTGGCACCCAGGCCCTGCATCAGCGGGATGAAGCCCGGGAAGCTGGTATCCATCACACGGGCATCGTCGATCACGATGCCGTCTTTCGCCGCCATGCCCAGCACGAGGAAGGACATGGCGATGCGGTGATCGAGTTCGGTGCTGATGCTGGCGCCGCCGGCAGGCGGCCTGCCTTTGCCGCGGATCACCAGGCCATCATCGAATTCGTCGAGATCGACGCCACAGGCTTTCAGGCCGCGCGCCATCAGGGCCAGACGGTCGCTTTCCTTCACGCGCAGTTCCTTGGCGCCACGCACCACGGTGTCGCCCTGGGCGCAGGCGGCGGCCGCGAACAGGATCGGGTATTCGTCGATCATGCTGGGGGCGCGTTCGGGCGGCACCGTCACGCCTTTCAGCGGCGCATGGCGCACCAGGATATCGGCCACCGCCTCACCGCCTTCGTCGCGACGGTTGGTGATGGTGAAATCGGCGCCCATGTCCTGCAGCGTGTCGAACAGGCCGATGCGCAGCGGATTGAGCCCGACATTCTGCAGCGTGACGGCCGAGCCCGGTACGATGCAGGCCGCCACCATCGGGAAGGCGGCCGACGACGGATCGCCCGGCACGCGGATGCTGGAGGGTTTGAAGTCCGGCTGGCCGGTAAGACGGATGATCCGGCCGCCGGTTTTTGTTTTCTCGACCTCGACCGTGGCGCCGAAATGACGCAGCAGGTTTTCGGTATGGTCGCGGGTCGGCTCGGGCTCGATCACCGTGGTGATGCCCGGCGCGTTCAGGCCGGCCAGCAGCACGGCGGATTTCACCTGCGCCGAAGCGACCGGCAATTCATATTCGATGGGCAGGGGATGCGCGGTGCCGATCACCGCCAGGGGCAGCCGGCCGCCGCGGCGGCCCTCGAAGCGGGCGCCGATGCGGCTCAAGGGTTCGATCACCCGCCCCATCGGGCGGCGGCGCAGCGAGGCGTCGCCGGTGAAAACGGCGGTGAAATCGTGGCTAGCCACCAGGCCCATCACCAGGCGGGCGCCGGTGCCGGCATTGCCCATGTCGAGCACGTCGTCCGGTTCGCTCAGGCCACCCACGCCCACGCCCCAGACCCGCCAGTCGCCATCCTGCAGGCGCTCGACCTCGGCGCCCATGGCCCGCATGGCGGCCGCGGTGCGCAGCACGTCCTCGCCCTCCAGCAGGCCGGTAACGCGGGTCTCGCCGACGCTGAGTGCCCCGAAAATCAACGCCCGGTGCGAGATCGACTTGTCGCCCGGCACCCGCGCGGTGCCGGCCAGGCCCCGGGCTGCTGGGCGGGCGCGAAACGGGCGGGGTTTCTGGTCGGGCGCGGCGGTCATGGAGCGGATCGTCCGGAAGATCGGCAACCGGCTGTGAAAAAAGCCGGATTTACGGGTTGACAGGGCGCGCTTCTTTAACACAATCGCGCCGCCCCGGCCAGCCGGCTGGGGGTGGCGTTCCAGCCCGGCTCCCGCGCCGAGGCCAGGCCGGCCTGGCGGCGCCGATCACATGGAGATTCGCTCAATGGCCAAAGCCGAATGGGGCACCAAGCGTCGCTGTCTGAGTTGCGGCGCCGCGTTCTACGATCTCAACAAGTCGCCGATCCTGTGCCCGAAATGCGGCACCGAGTTCAATCCGGAGGCCCTGGTGAAAAGCTCGCGCCGTCCGGCCAAGGTGGAGGAACCCAAGGCCAAGGCGCCGAAGGCCATCACCCCCGACGCGCTGGACGCCGAGGTGGAGGATACGGATCTGGGCGACGAAATCCTTGAGGATGCCGACGAGTTCGAGGAGGAGGACGTCGCCGAGGAAATCGACGTCGACGCCGAACCCGACGTCGAGGAAGAACGCTGAAAATCCACCCGAAATCGGGCTGACGAAACACTTGCAAAGCAGCGGAGGGCGGCTTATGGTCCGCCCCCGCCGACGGACCCCAGCCTTCCTCAGGGAAGGCACCAAGTCCGTGATTGAATGGGGCCATAGCTCAGCTGGGAGAGCGCCTGCATGGCATGCAGGAGGTCAGCGGTTCGATCCCGCTTGGCTCCACCAAATCATCTTGCTGCAAATCTTCTTACGGCAGCCGAATTTTCAGATGGCAATCCGCCGAAAAGCCCGCCGCGAAGGCGGGCTTTTTCGTTGCCGGGCTCTACTCGAAAAAACACAGGATGCCATAGCAGCTGCCCAGCCAGTCGCGGAACACGAAATAGAGCGCGACATCAAGGGCGAGCAGCAGCAGCAGCGCCGGCGCGACAATGAATTTCAGGAAATAGACCAGGGCCCAGCGCGTGAAACGCGGCGCGGGAATCACGTAGCCATGGATGCGGGTCGCGGAGCGAAACAGGGCCATGCGAAAAGGATTACCTCATGCTCGCCGGCATGTCTTGTCAGCGGGGAAGGACATGTCATAGTAAATTCCACATTCTCAGGCAGGATTATGTGTCGAGTGCCAACAAACTGCGTCCAGCCTAGCCTTCCCCGCCAGGATTACCCGTGCTTGCAACCGCCAACAGTCGCCTGACCTGGGACCCCGGCCCAGCGGATTTCCGTTTTCCGCTGGTGGCTGAAATCCACCGCTATTGGCAGGACCAGCGCCGCGGACGCCGCCTGCCGGCCCGCGCCGACATCGACCCCATGGCGATGCGTGTGGCACTGGGCAACATCGCGCTGATCGAAGTGCATCGCGATCCGCTGCGCTTCCGCATCCGTCTGGCCGGCACCTATCAGGTCGACCGCTTGGGAATGGACCCCACCGGCATGTGGCTGGACGAATTGCCGGCGCCGGAATATCGCGAGCTGCTGATCGGCCGACTGAAGGAAATCGTGGCGCGGCCCGAACCGCTGCTGGCCCATAACCGGCAGATGATGGACGACCACTGGTACGATTACGAGGCGCTGTGGCTGCCGCTGGGCAATGACGGGGAAACCGTCGACATGGTGCTGGCCTGCCAGATCTTCGCTGATGCCCCGCAGGGGGGCTGAGGCGAAATCCCCACAAGAATGCTTGCGCTGGCTGCCAACGGCCGGCATACCCGATCCGATGCAGGATTCCATGGCCCTTGACCCGTGTCGGGATGCCGCCGCTTGGATCGCGGCGCATGACACCATGCGCAGCAGCGTGCTGGAACAGAGCTGGTGTTATGGCGAAGCGGTTGCCACTGCATCGAACGGCAAGGTGCAGCCTGAACGCTGGCTGGTCCGCCTGCGGGGCGATGCGGTTGCCATGGCGCAGGTCTTTACGCGACGCATCGGTCCGCTCGGGCAATATGTCCGCCTGGTGCGCGGTCCGCTTTTCGCGCCCGGACTCGACCGCGCCAGCCGCGACGCCGCACTGGCGCTGATCCGCGCACGGTATCCATGGCGGCGGCGCTGCCTGCTGTGGTGGCTGCCGGAACTGAACGGCGGGTCGGATTCCGAGAACGCCATGGCGCGGCTTGGCATGCGCCCGATGGTGACGGGCTATTCCTCGATCCGCCTGGATCTGACGCCGCCGCTTGAACGCCTGCGCAGCCAGCTCGACGGCAAGTGGCGCAACACGCTTAAAACGGCCGAGAAATCGGCGCTGCTCATGGAGGTGGCGAGCCGCGCCGAGGGCAGCTGGCACGACGATGCCTTCACCGCGCTGATGGGCGAGCATGACGAGCATCGGCTGGACAACCGTTTCCTTGGTCCCGATGCGGTTTTCTACTCGGCCTTCGCCGATGCCGTCGGCGACCGCAGGAGCGCGGACGAGGACGCACTCCTGCTATGGGCGCATGCCGGCCTGCATCTGGGCAAGGTGCGCCCGATTGCCGGCATCCTGGTGCTGCGTCATGGCCGCGGCGCGACCTATGCGATGGGCTGGAGCAACGAGGCCGGCCGTCTGGTCAAGGCGCATTACCGGCTGATCTGGCGCGCGGTGGCCGAACTGAAATCGCGCGGCGTGACGCAGTTCGACCTGGGCGGCGTGGACACCGAGCGCGGCGCCGGCGTGGCGCGCTTCAAACTGGGGCTTGGCGGCGAGGTTTTCACCCTGGCAGGAAGTTTCGTGTAAGGCCCCGTTTCTGTCATAAAAGTCGCCGGATTGCCGCGATTTTCGCGGATAAAATGTGATCCCTGTACCACAGGACAAAAAATTGCCCTTCAGGGGCAGTTTTTTCTTGCATCAGGGGGCCTTTGGCCCCATACCCCCCTCCCAGAGACTGTTTGGAAAGTGGCGCATGGCCGCCGGCAATTTCCGTTACTTGCCGGCCGGAACCACGGGGCTTTCCCAACAGTCTCTCTGCCAATCGGACAACCCTTTTATCGAGCCGCCGCGTTTTCCGTCTCGGCGGCTCCCCCTTGGTGGAGAGTGACATGACCAAGAAGGCAACCAAGCCCGCCCTGTACGAAGTTCCGGCCCTGCCGGAGGCGAATGCGGCGGACGAACACTTCATTTGCAAGGACGGTGTGCGCTACGCCGGCATGCATCTGATCATCGATCTGTGGGGCGGCAAGCACCTCGACAATCTCGCGCTGGTGAAGCAGACGCTGACCGATGCGGTGGCCGAGATCGGCGCCACGCTGCTCAACATCGACCTGCATCACTTCGAGCCCAATGGCGGCATTTCCGGCGTGGCCGTGCTGGCGGAAAGCCACATGTCGATCCACACCTGGCCGGAAAAGGGCTATGCCGCGCTCGACGTCTTCGTATGCGGCGACTGCCAGCCGCAGAAGGCGATTCCCGTTCTGCGCCGCGCTTTCCTGCCCGACAACATCCAGTGCACCGAGATGAAGCGGGGCCTGATCCTGTGACCACGTGGTTCAACGAGACGCTCTATGCCGGCTTCCGGCAGAGCCACGAGATCAAGAAGGTCCTGTTCGAGGGCAAGTCGAAATACCAGAAGGTGAAGGTGTTCGAGAGCGGCCGCTTCGGCCGCATGCTCGCGCTCGACGGCGTCGTGCAATGCACCGAAGGCGATGAATTCGTCTATCACGAGATGCTGACGCATCTGCCGATCCTGGCCCATGGCAAGGTGGAATCGGTTCTGATCGTCGGCGGCGGCGATGGCGGCATCCTGGAAGAGGTGCTCAAGCACAAATCCGTCAAGCGCGTCACCATGGTCGAGATCGACGGCATGGTGATCGAGGTGGCGAAGAAGTATCTGCCGAAAATCTGCGGCAAGGCCTTCAGCGACAAGCGCACCAATCTGATCGTCGGCGACGGTGCGGCCTATGTGGCCAGCACGAAGGACCGCTACGACCTGGTGATCGTCGACCGGCCCGATCCGGTCGGCCCAGCCACCGTGCTGTTCTCCAAAGCCTTCTACGACAATTGCCGCCGGGTGATGAAGCCGGGCGCCATTCTTGTCGCGCAGAACGGCGTGCCGCACATGCAGGGCCCGGAACTGACCGACGCCATCAGGCTGTTCCAGAAGATCTGGGCCCATTCGGGCACCTATCTGGCCGTGGTGCCGACCTATGTCTGCGGCTTCATGTCGCTGACCTGGGCCTGCGACCGCGACATCACCGACGTGGATCCGCGCGACATCTTCGCCCGCTTCGACAGGGCCAAGCTGCCCGCCCTGCGCTACTACAATCCGGAAATCCATTTCGGCGCCTTTGCGCTGCCCAACTTCGTCGCCCGGTTGCTGCCGGCGCCCAAGGCGACGAAGACGGTCGCGGCTAAGCAGAAAAAGCGCTGAACCGGCATTTTCCGGGAAAAGCCAACGCCATCCCCGCGCCCACCGGTCGATCCGGTGGGTGTCTTGTTTTGCGGTCGGCGCGGGACGGCAGCCTTGCTTGAAACGGGCGGGATTGGTCGTATATTATAACGCGATCTCGTCGTGAGGCCCGACCATGCTGCGTCGTCAATTCCTGTCCCGCTTTTCGGTTTCCGCCGCTGCCGGCCTGGCCGGAACGGGCTTCATCTGCGCCGCCGGCGACGCGGCCGCCATTTCCATTCAGCCCGCCGAGGGCGGCGCCCTGACCCATCTGCGCCAGCCTGCCCCGGGCGTGGATGGTGCTCTGGACTGGGATCTGCTGGCCCAGGCCGGCGAGAGCAAATTCCAGGACGGCACGATCAGCCGTTTCCCCGCCGCCCTGCGGGCGCTGGACGGCCAGGACGTGACGGTGAGCGGCTACATGATGCCGTTCCGCGACGGCAAGACGCATGTCGAATTCCTGCTCGGCGCGCTGCAGTTCCATTGCGCAAGCTGCATGGTGGGCGATCTCGCCCGGCTGGTGGCGGTGAAGGCCGCCGAGCCGGTGGCCTATGCCGAACGGCCGGTGCTGGTGCGCGGCACCCTGCGGCTGCTGGAAAGCGAGCAATCGCCGCTATTCTACCGCCTGGATGCAGCCCGGTCGGCGTGATCGGCCGACTTGATCTAGCCGGCGGTTTTCCCTAAAAATCGGCCTCCCGGTAGCGGCCTTCAATCGAATCGTTCCTTGCGCGATGCGCCACGCATCGTCGCGCCCTGTCCCGCCATTCCGGATTTTCCTCGTCATGACCGCAACCGCTTCCCATGCACCTGCCGCGCGCCTGCGCGCCACCCTGATCGGCACCATCGCCATCTGGCTGTGGGCCTCATTGGCCCTGTTCACCACGCTGACCCCCAGCGTACCGGCCCTGCAGCTCACCGCCATGACCTTCACCCTCTCGGCGGTTGCCGCCATCGTGCTGTGGCTGCTGCGCGGCGACGGCATCAAAGGCGTGGCACGGCATTTCAGCCTGAGCCCGGCCGCCTGGGCGCTCGGCGTCTTTGGCCTGTTCGGCTATCACGCGCTGTATTTCCTGGCGCTCAAGCTGGCACCGCCGCTGGAGGCCAGCCTGATCAACTATCTGTGGCCGCTGCTGATCGTGCTGTTCTCGGCGTTGCTGCCGGGCGAGAAGCTGCGCTGGTTCCATCTGGCCGGCGCCGCCTTGGGCCTGGGCGGCACTGTGATCCTGATCGCCGGCAAGGGCGAGCTGGGTTTCGACTGGCGTTATGCGGCCGGCTATGCCGCCGCTTTCGCCTGCGCCTTCACCTGGTCCAGCTATTCCGTGCTGAGCCGCCGCTTCGCCGCCGTGCCGACCGATGCCGTCGGCGCCTTCTGCGCCGCCACGGCGCTGCTGTCCTGGCTGGGGCATTTCGCCTTCGAGACCACCGGCCTGCCAGCCTCGACGGGCGAATGGGCGGCAATCATCGCGCTGGGCCTTGGCCCCGTGGGCCTCGCCTTCTTCTGCTGGGACCACGGCATGAAGCGCGGCGATGTGCGCGCCCTTGGCACCATGGCCTATGCTGCGCCGCTGCTGTCCACCCTGTTGCTGATCGCGTTCGGCCAGGGTGCGCTCACGCTGCCGGTGCTGCTGGCCTGCGCGCTGATCGTCGGCGGCGCCGTGCTAGGCTCGGGCGACCTGCGGCGGCGCTGAGCCGGCATCCTCGCGGCCGCCATTCTCGCCCGCATAATTGGGGAAGGCGAGCGCCGCAAGGAAGATGCTGAGGCCCAGCGCGGCCAGAATGGCAAACAGCATGGCAAAGCCGCCGCCGCGATCGTGCACCAGCGCGATCAGCGGCACGGCGGTGGCGCTGGCGCCGAAGGACAGCAGGTAGCGCAGGGAATAAGCCCGTGCCCGCCATGCGTCGGAGGTGTATTTCGCCACCATGGCATCGTTGATCGTCACCTGGCCGAAGATGGCGAACATGATGCCCAGGCAGGGCAGCAGCAGCCAGGCATTCTCCAGCCAGCCAGCCAGCAGCAGGCAGGGCGCCTGCAGGAAGGCGACCGGCACGAAGATCTGCTTCAGCGTGAAACGGTCGACCAGGCGGCCGATGATCAACTGCGCCAGTGCGCCGGCCAGATAGACCAGGCTGACCACCAGGCTGATGCCGACCGGCGAGGCGATCAGATCCGGCAGGCGTTCGTCAAACAGCTTGGGCAGCGCGATGGTGGCGGCATTGAATACCACGCCGCCGCTGACCCCAACCACGGCCAGCACGGCAAAAGCCCTGACCGCCACGGCGCGCGGCACATGCGGTTGCGGCTGGCCGCCCTTGCGCGGCGGCGAGGCATGCTCGGGCACCAGCGCCAGATAGGCAATGCCGATGATGATCGCAGCAATGCCGGGCAGGATGAAGGCCGCGCGCCAGCCGGCGAATTGCGCGATCGCGCCGGTGGCCAGTGCGGCAATCGCCACGCCGAGATTGCCCCATACGCCATTCAGTCCGATTTCGCGCCCCATGGTCTGCGGCCCCAGGGCCGCGGCGTGGGCGGTGAGCATCGCCGTTCCGACCGGATGATAGATCGCCGCGAACAGCCCGATCAGCGTGAGCGCAGAAGCCAGGAACCACAGCGACTGGCTGAACCCGGCCAGGATGGCGCTGGCCCCGATGCCGAGGAAAAAAACGCCCAGCATGTGCCGGCGGCTCCAGCGGTCGCCCAGCCAGCCGGCCGGGATCGACCCCGCCCCGAAGGCGATGAACCCGCCCAGCGACAGGGCCAGCAATTCGCCGTAGGAGCGGCCGAAATCCGCCTCCATCGCCAGCACGGCGGTGGGGAAGATCAGCATGAACTTGTGATCGACCAGATGGGCGAGATTGACGAAGCCGATGACGCGGCGGGAGATGGACATGGCGGGAAGCCCCAGAGGAAAACGGTTGCGGCGGACAGGATAGCCCTGTCTGATAGAAATCGTCTTGCCTATTTCTATCGAGATTCGGACATGGCCCGCAGCACCAACGCCGAGGATTATCAGCGCATCGCCCCGCCGGTCGCGGCGATGCCCAAGGATTTTCCCGCCGGCCACCACATCCCGCCGCACCGGCACGAGCGCGGCCAACTGGTCTATGCCGTGCGCGGGGTGATGCGGGTCGGCACCGCCCAGGGAACATGGGTGGTGCCGCCGCAGCGCGCATTGTGGATCCCGCCGCAGATCGAGCACGAGATCCGCATGGGCGGCGCCGTGGCCATGCGCACCCTCTACATCGCGCCGCGGGCCGCCCGGCATCTGCCGCAAGACTGCCAGGTGATCGAGGTCTCGCCGCTGCTGCGCGCACTGGTCCTCGCCGCCATGGAGGGGCCCGTGGACTACCCGCGCGGCAGCCGCGGCGAAGCCATCGCAAAATTGCTGCTGCATGAACTGCGCGCCGTGCCGGCCCTGCCGCTGCACCTGCCGATGCCGCAGGAACCCCGGCTGCATGCGGTGTGCAACCGCATTCTGCAAAGCCTGGGCCGCGATGCCGGCATCGAAAGCTTCGCCGCCGAAGCCGGCCTGAGCAGCCGCAGCCTGGCGCGGCTGTTCCAGCGCGAGACCGGCATGGGGTTTACGGCCTGGCGCCAGCAGGCGCGGCTGGCCGAGGCGCTGGCACGGCTGAGCGCCGGCAGACCGGTCGCACTGGTAGCGGCCGAGCTGGGTTATGCCTCGGCAGCCGCCTTCACGGCGATGTTCCGAAAAAGCCTCGGCACCACGCCCGGCCGGTATTTCAGGAAGGTTTAAACCGCCTTCTGCGGCAGCGGTTTTTCCATCAGCAGGATCGCCGTTCCGTCTTCCACCGTTTCGTCGACGATGCTGAAGCCCTGCCGCATATAGAAGGCCACCGCCCTGATGTTGCGCTTCTCCACCGAAAGGCAGAGTTTATCCGCTGCCGGATGCAGGGCGATCAGCCTGTCGAGGAAGCGATTGCCGATGCCCTGGCGCTGCCAGCCCGGCCTGACATACAGCCGGGCGATGTTCAGGACCGGCAAATTCCAGGCCTGCGCGAAAGCATGCCCCGCGATCTCACCATCCGCCTCGGCAACCAGGAAACAGGTGCCGCGCTGCCGCAACTGCTGCTGCAGCACCGACGGCGCATGCCAGAGCCGCGTGATGTCATCGACCTTGTCCCGCCCCAGCAGCGCATCGTAGGTATCGTGCCAGGTCTCAACCAGCAATGTGCTGACGGCTGGAATGTCCGCGGCGACGGCATTCCGGATCAGCACAGCCATGTCAGGGACTCCAGTCCGACGGGGCGAGTTCGAAACCGGCGAAATCGAAGCCGGGCGCAACGGTGCAGCCGACCAGCGTCCAGTCACCCAGCGATTCCGCCGCCTGCCAGTGATGCGGCGGCACGATGCCCTGGGGCCGGTGGCCTTCGGTCACGCCATGGCCCAGGGTGATCTGCTGCACCGGCGCACCGGCCGTTTCCGCGATGCTCAAAAGCAGCGGTGCGCCGGCATGGAAATGCCAGATCTCGACGGCATCCACACGATGCCAGTGCGACCGCTCGCCGGCGCGTAGCAGGAAGTAGATCGCGGTCGAACGGCTGCGGCCATCGGGCCCGGGCGCGTCGCGGAAGGTTTCGACGTAATGCCCGCCTTCGGGATGCGGGCGCAGCTTCAGCGCCGCAATGATCTCGTCTGCCGTCATCCGAACAACCATTGCAGCACCGAAATGCTGGTATCGACCAGGAACCAGACCCAGCCGGTGGCGACCACGCTGGCGGCCAGGCTGGCGATCACCAGCACGCCGTCGCGCTCGACCTGGCCAAAAGCGGCCAGGATGATGGCCCAGGCCGGCAGCAGGTTGCCGAAGGGAATCGGCAGCGACAGCAGGAAGGCATTCCACAATACGATGCCGCCAATCAGCCGGCGCCCGCGACGGCCGGTGAGATGGACATAGCGCGGCTTCACATAGCGCTCGATGCGCTCCAGCACGGGAATGGCCGGCCGCAGCAGTCTGGCCACATCTGCACGCCGATAGCTGCGCTCGCCCCAGCTTTTCGGGAACCAGGGATGGTCGAGACCGACCAGCAGCTGCGCCGCCAGCAGCAGCAGCGGCGCGCCCAGCACGGCCGACAGGCCCGGTGCGATCGGCGCCGGAATGCCGTTGGGCAACGCAAAAACCAGGATGGCGAGGCCGAAGGCGCGCAGGCCGAAGGCATGGATCAGATCGTGCAGCGTGATGCGATCCTCCGGATCGCCCGCGCAAAGGGCGGCGATGATCTCGCTGACCTTGTGTGCCGCCTCGCCGTTGCCGTTATCGCCATTCAACGGGGCGTCGGTCATGATCTGTCGTTTCCGTTATTCAGGCCGGGCAACTGCGGCGTGACATCCTCGGCATCGGCCTCGATCACGTCGTTGCGCTGCACGCTGACCTGAAAGCTGGGCAGTGCCGCGGGCGTTTTCGACGAACGGATGCCAAGCTGGCTCAGGCGCCGGATGCGCGGCAGCAGGCGGGCATTGACCGAACGGCTGAACGTCTCAAACTGTTCGGTGGCCTGCTGCAGGCCGCGGCCCACCTTGTCGGCGAGCGTGAGGGCCGTGGCCGTCGATTCGATCAGCTGGCCGACGGCTTCCATGATTTTTTCCGAATTCTCCAGTTGCCGGCCGCTGTCGATCTGCAGGCGCGACACCGCGATGATCGCAGCCAGCGCCGATGGACCCGCCACCACGATATCGACCTCGGCGGCGCGCCGCTCGAAATCGGGATCGGCGCGGCGCAGTTTCTCCACAGCAGCATCGTTGGGCAGCATCATGGCGATCATGCTGCGCTTCAGGCTGCCGCCGCGCTTCAGATCCCTATACGTGGCCAGCACGGCATTGCCATAATCCTTGGCGCTGAGCGCACGCAGATGCAGTGCCATGCGCTGGGCCAGCTGGGCCAGCGCGGTCGCCTCGGCCGCCTCATCCTCGGCCTCGGCATGGTCGAGCAGCAGCTTCGTTGCCTTGGAGTCGATCACCAGGACGGCATCGCCGGGCAGGAACACCACTGCATCGGGCCGCAGATTGCCGCGCTCGCCGTCGCCGGCGGCATGATACTGGATGATGAAATCCAGCCCCGGCTGCAGGCCGAAGGCCCGCAGCACATTCTCCAGCCCGATCTCGGCAAGGCGGCCGGCGCCGCCGGGATGCGACAGGGCGCGATAGACCGTGTCGATGGCTTTGCGGCTGTCGCCGATCTGCTGGTTCAGGCGCGTCACCGTCTCGGCCACGGTCAGGAACTGCTGGGTCAGTCCCTCGGTGGCCTGCTTGATGCGCTTCTCGCCCTCTTCCTTCTGGGCCTCGGCCTCGCGCTTGTGATCGGCCAGCAGCTTGTTGGAGAGCTGGGCGGCGGATTCCACGGCCGCCGCGCGGGCGGCCTGGGTGGCGGTTTCCGCCAGTTTCTCGAAAGCCTGGGTCTTCACGGCCAATTCACTGCGCAGCGCCGCGGCCTGGCGCTCGGCGTCCAGCCGGGCGGCCTGGGCGCTGGCAGCCTCGTCGCGGGCCTGGTCGAGCTGATCGCGCAGTTCGGCCACCAGGGCCGCCTGATCGCCTGCGCCGCCCCCCCGGCGCAGCAGAAGAACCAGCAGAATCAGCACGATCGCCAGCCCGGCGATGCTGGCGATTCCGAGAATCGGCATTATATCCATGGCCATGGGTGTTACATAACAGCGGGCTTGACGGAGAGCCAGCCCGCGCCTATGACGCCCCGAATATTACGGAACCGATTTATGGCCCTTCTGCCGATCATCACCGCCCCGGACCCCCGGCTGGAGACCGTCTCGACCCCCGTCGAGGCGGTGACGGACGAGGTGCGCCGCCAGCTCGACGACATGCTGGAGACCATGTATGCCGCGCCGGGCATCGGCCTGGCCGCCATCCAGGTGGGCATCGCCAAGCGCATGCTGGTGATCGACGTCTCGCGCGAGGGCGAGGAAAAGCAGCCGCTGTATATCGTCAATCCAGAATTCACCTGGCTGTCGGACGAGGACAAGGTCTACGAGGAAGGCTGCCTGTCGCTGCCCGAGCAATATGCCGAGGTGGCCCGCCCGGCCGAGGTGAAGATCGAATACCTGGGCTATAACGGCGAGAAGAAGGAACTGCATGCCGATGGCCTGCTGGCCGTATGCCTGCAGCACGAGATCGACCATCTGGACGGCATCCTGTTCGTCGACCATATCTCGGCGCTGAAGCGCAACATGATCCTGCGCAAACTGCTGAAGCAGAAGCGCCTTGCCGCTGCCGGCTGAGCCGGTTCGTCCCATGCCACTCCGCCTGGTTTTCATGGGCACGCCGGACTTCGCCGTGCCGGTGCTGGAAGCCTTCATCGCGAACGGCGACGAGATCGCCGCGGTCTACAGCCAGCCGCCGCGCCCGGCCGGGCGCGGGCAGAAACTGACCCCCTCGCCCGTGCAGGCCTGCGCCGAAAAGCACGGCCTGCCCGTGCGCCATCCGGCAAGCCTGAAGACGCCTGAGGCGCAGGCGGAATTCGCCGCATGGCAGGCCGATGCCGCCGTGGTGGTGGCCTATGGCCTGCTGCTGCCCAGGCCGGTGTTGGATGCGCCGAAACTGGGCTGCTTCAACCTGCATGCCTCGCTGCTGCCGCGCTGGCGCGGCGCGGCGCCGATCCAGCGTGCGATCATGGCCGGCGACACCGAAACCGGCGTCTGCGCCATGCAGATGGATGTCGGCCTCGATACCGGCCCGGTGCTGGCCTGCGAGCGCGTCGCCATCGGCCCGCGCATGACCATTGCCGAACTGCATGACGAACTGGCGCGCGTGGGCGCGCCGCTGATGGTGCGCGCGCTGCATGACCTGGCTGAAGGAAAGATCACGCCGCAACCGCAGTCGCAGGATGGCGTGACCTATGCCGCCAAGCTGGCCAAAGACGAAGGCCGCATCGACTGGACGAAATCCGCCGCCGAGATCGACCGCATGGTGCGTGCGCTGAATCCCGGACCGGGCACCTTTTTCGAATTGAACGGCGAGCGCATCAAGGTGCTGGCGGCCGAACCCGTGGCGGGCCGCGGCGTGGCCGGCACGACCCTGGACGATGCCGGCATTGTGGCCTGCGGCCCGGATCACACCCCGGGCGCCTTGAAGCTGCTGAAGCTGCAGCGGCCGGGCAAGAGCGCCGTCGGGATCGGCGATTTCCTGCGTGGCTTTGCCTTGCCGCGCGGCACGGTTCTGGGCTGATGCCGCGCTTCCGCCTCACCATCGAATATAACGGCGGCGCCTATGTCGGCTGGCAGCGGCAGCAGGAAAACCGCGCCGTGCAGCAGGCGCTGGAAGAGGCCATCCAGGCCATGAGCGGCCAGAGCGTGGAAACCGTGGCGGCGGGGCGCACCGATGCCGGCGTGCATGCCCGCGGCCAAGTGGTGCATTTCGACCTGGAGCGCGACTTCACCGCCGACCGTATCCGCGACGGCCTGAATTTTCATCTGCGGCTGGAGCCGGTGAAGGTGCTGGATGCCGCCATCGTCGGACCGGAATTCCACGCCCGTCTTTCCGCCACCGGGCGGCAGTATCTCTACCGCATCCTCAACCGCCGCCCGCCGCCGGCGCTGGAGGCCGGGTTCGTGTGGCATGTGCCCGTGCCGCTGGATGTGGCCGCGATGCATGAAGCCGCACAATGCCTGGTCGGCCATCACGACTTCACCAGCTTCCGCGCCGCCGAATGCCAGGCGAAATCACCGGAGAAGACGCTGGCGCATCTGGCCGTCAGCCGGGCCGGCGAGGAAATCCATGTCACGGCCAAGGCACGCAGTTTCCTGCATCACCAGGTGCGCAACATGGTGGGCACGCTGAAGCTGGTGGGCGAAGGCCGCTGGACGGCTGCCGACGTGCTGGCGGCACTGGAAAAGCGCGACCGTTCCGCCGCCGGGCCGACGGCACCGGCGGAAGGCCTGACCCTGATGCAGGTGGATTACTGATTCGGGTGGATCACCGAGGCGGATCAGCCGCGCCAGCCGATCGCTTTCGCCCAGTCCTCGAATTCCTGCCGGCGCGCCACCGGGTTGCCCGGCGGGTACTCGCCATTCTGCGCCGCTTCATGCCGGCGCTGGGTGATGCCCTCGGCCAGCGGCTTGAGGTCGGCCAGGGCGCGCAGGGCATCGACCCTCGACTCGTCCTCGATCGGTACCGGACTGAGCTGGCCCTTGTCGTCCCAGTCGAACTGGGTGCCATAGACCTGCTTGCGGCCCTCCAGCCAGCGGATACGGTCAGTCAGCAGCGCCATCTGCCAGCGGGGCACCTCGCCCCTGGCGACCTCTGACTCGATGATTTCGAGACAGGCCCGCATGAACCGGGGCAGGCCGATTGCCTGTTGCGCGATCATCCAGGCCGCCGCCGCGCCATCCTCGCCAACCTTGGACCTGCCCGGCCAGCCCTGCTCATCGACCAGATCGGCCAGGAACTTGGCCTGGCTGTTATGAAGATTGCGCAGCTTTTCGTTATAGCCCTGGAACAGGCTGCCATCGATGCTGAGCGTGGCGCGGACCCGCTTGGCCTCTTCGGTCATGGCGATCAGCTTCTGGCGCAAATTCTGGTCCATCGCGGCCCCCGCTCTCGATCTTGACCCACCCGATTCGGCAGGGCGGGCCGGAAATCCCTGATTTCGTTACCCTGACTCGGGGCAGCGCACAAGTCCAGCCGGCCAGGGGCAACCGCCTGCCAGTCAGAACACGGCCCCCATCAGCCGATGCATGAGCAGGCTGACAGCCAGATCGAGGAAGGCGGCGGCGAGGGCCAGCGACAGGCCGGCACCCAGGCCAAGCCGGCAGGCCTGCGCGACGATATAGAGCCAGAGCAGCAATATGCCCGTGCTCCAGCCGGTCAGTGTGCCGGCCGGCAGCAACCCGGCCAGGCTGACAGCCAGCACGGGCAGGCTGGCCCCGGTGACGATCGCCTGGCCCCAGTTGTAGAGCACGACGAAAACGGCATAACGATGCCCGAGACCGAAGCTGCGACTGGCCACCGCCATGGCCACCAGAAAGCCCGCCCAGGCCAGCAGGTATTCCGTGGCCTGCGCCAGCACGAAGCCAATCCGGTTGTCGCCCCAGGCCTCGGCCTGCGCGGCCGTCATCGGCTGCAGGATCAGATAGCAGACCAGGCAAAACAGTGGCAGCCGGAAGGAGCGCCAGAAACCGTCCAGGCTGAGATCGTAGTATTGCAGGGCGCGCTGGTCGCCGCGCAGCAGCAGCGCCAGCCCTTTCACGGCAGCAGCGATCTCGGCGCGGGATGGCAGGGCCATGATCAGGATGCCGCGAAGAACCGCCGCAGCATGCCCTCATAGACCTGGCTGAGCGCCACGATGTCGGCCACGGCGGCGCGCTCGTCCACCTTGTGCATGGTCTGGCCGATCAGGCCGAATTCGACCACCGGGCAGTAGGCCTGGATGAATCGCGCATCCGATGTGCCACCGGTGGTGCTGAGTTCCGGATCCTGCCCGGTGCCCTCGCGCACGGCATCGGCCATGGCGGCCACGAAGGGGCCGGGCTGGGTCAGGAACGGCATCGCACCGTCTTCCAGCACCAGTTCGAAGCGCGTGCCCTGCAGGGCACGATTGGAGCCCTGGCCGCCGCAGATCGCCTCGCAGGTGCGGGTGATCCAGCTTTTCAGGCCGTCCGATGTCTGCTCGGTGTTGTAGCGGATGTTCAGCACCGCATGGGCGCTGGCCGGAATCACGTTGTTGGCCGGGTTGCCGACATCGATGGTGGTGATTTCCAGATTCGAGGGCTCGAAATGCGCGTTGCCGGTATCGAGGCGACGGCTTTTCAGGGCCGCGAGGATATCGAGTAGTTTCGGGATCGGATTGTCGGCCAGATGCGGATAGCCGACATGGCCCTGGATTCCGTGAACCGTGATGCGGGCCGTGAGCGAGCCACGCCGGCCGATCTTCATCATCTGCCCCAGCCGGAGCGGATTGGTCGGCTCGCCCACCACGCAGACCGAAAGCTTTTCGCCCTTCTGTGCTAGCCATTGCAGCACTTTCGTCGTGCCGTTGATCGCAGGCCCCTCCTCGTCGCCGGTGATCAGCAGGCTGATGCCGCCCTTGAGCCGGCCGTCGCGGCCCTGCAGGAAGCGGGCGGCAGCGGCCACGAAGGCCGCAATCGCGGATTTCATGTCGGCGGCGCCGCGGCCATAAAGCTGGCCGTCGATGATCTCGGCGCCAAAGGGCGGCACCGTCCAGGCCTTCTCGTCGCCCACCGGCACCACGTCGGTATGGCCGGCGAAGCAGAAATTCGGCCCTTCATTCTGCCCGATCGGGCCCGCACCCCACCGGGCATAGAGGTTCTCGACGTCCGGCGTGCCCGGCGCCGAGAATTTCAGCCGCTCGCAGCGGAAGCCGAGGCCGCCCAGGACCTGCTCCAGGACAGCCAGGGCGCCCTGGTCAGCCGGGGTTACGCTGGGACAGCGGATCAGGGCCTGGGCCAGATTGACGGGATCGGGCGGGCCGGCCTGGGCCGGCGTGGAGGGGGAAGCGGACACTGGCGACGCCTTTCTGTGACAGGGCGATGTAACCCCTTGAATCAATGCGGGTCAATGCGGGGCTGCCGGCCCGAAAAGCCGGCCCCTTCGTTGACATGGGGGGAGGCAATGCATATCTAATGCGCGGTTTCCGTCGCCCGGTTCTCGTGTTGCGACGCGGATTTAGCGGATTTCCCAGGGGTACGGCATAATGTTCGGCGCGATCGCCAAGAAGCTGTTCGGTTCGGCCAACGACCGCGCCGTGAAGGGATATTTCAAGACCGTCGAGGCGATCAACGCCCTGGAGCCAGAGATCGCCAAGCTCGACGACGCCGCGCTGCAGGCCAAGACGGCGGAATTCCGCCAGCGCCTGGAAAAGGGCGAGGACCTGGATGCTTTGCTGCCCGAAGCCTTCGCAGTGGTGCGCGAGGCGGCCAAGCGGGTTCTTGGCCAGCGCCATTACGATGTGCAGCTGATCGGCGGCATGGTGCTGCATGACGGCCGCATCGCCGAGATGAAGACCGGCGAAGGCAAGACCCTGGTGGCCACGCTGGCGGTCTATCTCAACGCCCTGCCCGGCAAGGGCGTGCATGTCGTGACCGTCAACGACTACCTGGCCAAGCGCGACTGCGAATGGATGGGCCGGGTCTACCGCTTCCTGGGCCTGAGCACCGGCGTGATCGTGCATGGCCTGACCGACGAGGAACGCCGCGCGGCCTATGCCGCCGACGTCACCTACGGCACCAACAACGAATACGGCTTCGACTATCTGCGCGACAACATGAAATTCCGTCGCGAGGAGATGGTGCAGCGCCCGTTCAGCTTCGCCATCGTCGACGAAGTTGACTCGATCCTGATCGACGAGGCACGCACGCCGCTGATCATCTCAGGCCCGTCGGAAGACACCTCCGACCTCTATGTGAAGGTGAATGCCCTCATCCCGTCGCTGCTGGATTCCGATTTCGAGAAGGACGAAAAGCAGCGCACGGTGAGCTTCACCGAAGCAGGCACCGAGCATATCGAACAGCTGCTGCGCCAGGCCGGCCTGCTGAAATCGGATTCGCTGTACGATATCGACAACATCGCCGCCGTACACCATTCCAATCAGGCGCTGCGCGCCCACAAGCTGTTCACCCGCGACGTCGATTACATTGTGAAGGACGGCAAGGTCGTCATCATCGACGAATTCACCGGTCGCATGATGGAAGGCCGCCGCTATTCCGACGGCCTGCATCAGGCGCTGGAAGCCAAGGAAGGCGTCGAGGTGCAGACCGAGAACCAGACCCTGGCCTCGATCACCTTCCAGAATTATTTCCGCATGTATCCCAAGCTGGCCGGCATGACCGGCACGGCTTCGACGGAAGCCTCGGAATTCGCCGACATCTACCGCCTCGAAGTGATCGAGATTCCGACCAACCTGCCGGTCGCCCGCATCGATTCCGACGACGAGGTCTATCGCACCGCGCGTGAGAAATACGAAGCCATCGTCAAGCTGATCGCCGAATGCAGCGCCAAAGGCCAGCCGGTGCTGGTCGGCACGGTGTCAATCGAGAAATCCGAACTGCTGTCGAATTTCCTCAAGCAGCGCGGCATCGCCCATAACGTGCTGAACGCACGCCACCACGACAAGGAAGCCTTCATCGTCGCCCAGGCCGGTCGCCTGAATGCCGTGACCATCGCCACCAACATGGCGGGACGCGGCACCGACATTCAGCTCGGCGGCAATGCCGACATGCGGATCCTGCAGGAAACGCAGGGCATGGACGGCGAGGTTCAGGAAAAGCTGGCGGCGCAGATCCGCGCCGAGGTGGAAGCGGAGAAGCAGCGGGTGCGCGAGGCCGGCGGCCTGTATGTGATCGGCACCGAACGCCATGAAAGCCGCCGCATCGACAACCAGCTGCGCGGCCGGTCGGGCCGTCAGGGCGATCCCGGCGCGTCGAAATTCTTCCTCAGCCTGGAAGACGACCTGCTGCGCATCTTCGGCTCCGAGCGCATGGATGCCATGCTGCAGCGCCTGGGCCTGCAGGAAGGCGAGGCGATCATCCATCCATGGATCAACAAGGCGCTGGAAAAGGCGCAGCAGAAGGTTGAGGCGCGCAACTACGAGATCCGCAAGAACCTGCTGAAATACGACGATGTGATGAACGACCAGCGCAAGGTGGTCTATGAGCAGCGCATCGAAATCATGCAGGCCGAGGACGTGGCCGACACGATCAGCGACATGCGCGCGGAAATCATCGATGAGATGGTGAACCGCCACATCCCGGAAAAGGCCTATGCCGAGCAATGGGACGCGGAGGGCCTGCAGCAGGAAGTGCAGCGCGTGTTTGGCCTAGACCTGCCGATCGTCGACTGGGCCAAGGAAGAAGGCATCGCCGACCAGCAGATCCGCGAGCGCCTGCACGATATCGTCGACCGCCGCATGGCCGAGAAGGCAGCCAATTTCGGCCCCGAGGTGATGCGCATGGTGGAGCGCAGCCTGCTGCTGCAGGTGTTGGACCAGACATGGAAGGAACACCTGCACCATCTGGACTATCTGCGCCAGGCCATCGGCCTGCGTGCCTATGCGCAGAAGGATCCGCTGAACGAATACAAGCGCGAGGCCTTTGCGCTGTTCCAGCAGATGCTGGTGCGCCTGCGCGAGCAGGTGACCTCGATCCTCGCCCGCGTCGAGATCCGCGCCGAGGAGCCGCCGCAGGACCTGTTCAGCCGGCCAAGCCAGCCGATGCATGAAAGCCGCGGCGAATTGCTGGAAGCCGAGGGCGGCGTGCCGGCCGAGGGTGGTCTGCCGGCACGCCCGGTCACGCAGTCGCGCAGCAATCTGGTCGATCCGAACGACCCGGCGACCTGGAAGAACGCGCCCCGCAACGGCCCCTGCCCCTGCGGCTCGGGCAAGAAGTACAAATACTGCCACGGCAAGTGAGCGCCCCAAGCCCTAGCTTGCAGCACTGATTTGCGGCGCCGGCTTGTCATGGGCCGCTCACCGCCGCTTTCGGTTCAGTGTTTCGGGGCGTAAAGCCCGCGCAGCAGCGCGATGGTCTGGCCATCGGGCGCCGCAATGCCATCGACCGTCAGGCCATGGCGCCGCTGGAAGGCGCGCAGGGCGGCATCCTCGCGTTTGCTCCAGTAACCCGTCGGGCCGCCGCTGGCGAAGAGATCAAGATCGCCCTCCCGATGCAGCAGCGCCTGCAGCTTGGCCACATCGGCGCGGCGGTTGGCCTCGCCTTCGCCAACCCCTTCCAGCAGGTCGAAGACCAGATCGCCAAACAGCTGGCGCAATGATGCACCGTTCATCCAGGCGCAGGCCGCGATCCAGACCGGATCGGCCGGCGCCGCAGCCGCCCGGGGGGACAGATGGCGGCTGCGGAGCGACTTGTCGACGGAAAACGGACGCATGAACATGACGGCTGCCTTTCCAGTGGAGTGGGTGGTCGGTGTCTGAACGATATGAGAACATTGCCATGGAACAATGAGAACGTCCAGAGAATATTTCGCTATTTGTTCTCAACACATTCTTAATGTTTTCACCTTTGCCGCCCGGCGGACTTACCGGCGGACATTGACGCCGGCGCCGCCAGCGGGCCAGATCAGCCCATGACCGAAGCCGCATCCCGCCTTTCCACCGCGCAGGCCGCCCGTTTCGCCGCCCTGCCTTTGCGCAACCTCGCCACGGAATATCCCAACAGCCTGGCGCATTTCCTGATCGGACCGGCGGATGTGCAGCCGCCCCGGCGCCTGCACCCGGTATTCTACGGTTCGTATGACTGGCATTCGGCCGTGCATGGCTGGTGGCTGCTGGCGCGCTGCCTGCGGCGGCATCCCGGATTGCCCGGCACCGACAAGGCGCTGGCGCTGTTCGCATCGCATTTCACGCCCGAGGGCGGCGCGGCCGAAGCCGCCTACATGCAGCAACCCGGGCGCGGCACCTGGGAACGGCCTTATGGCTGGGGCTGGCTGCTGGCGCTGGCCGCCGAACTCCATCTCTGGCCGCAACCGGAAGCGAAAGCCTGGCGCAGCGCCCTGCATCCGCTGGAAAACCACATCGTCCGGGCCTTTCCTGGCTATCTGGCGAAACTGACCTATCCGATCCGCACCGGCACGCATTTCAACACGGCGTTCGGCCTGATCCTCGCGCTGCATTACGCCCGCATCTGCGGCAACGCGGACCTGGCGCAGTCCATCGAAGGCTATGCCCGGTCGAAATTCCTGCCCGATTCCGATTACCCGGCGCATTACGAACCCAACGGCGACGATTTCCTGTCCGGCGCGCTGACCGAAGCGCTGCTGCTCGCCATGCTGCTGTCCGCAGCCGACTTTGCATCCTGGTTCGCGCGTTTCCTGCCAAGGCCGCCATTCGCGCCGGCCATCGTGGCCGACCGCAGCGATGCCAAGGGCGTGCATCTCGATGGCCTCAACCTTTCGCGCGCCTGGTGCCTGCGCGGCATTGCCGCCGCGTTGCCGGATTCGCAGCGGTCTGCGCTGCTTGATATGGCCGCCACCCACGAAGCCGCCAGCCTGCCCTTCCTGGAAAGCGGCGAATACGGCGGCGAACACTGGCTGGCGACATTCGCGGCATTGGCCGTCGAAGGCTTGGCTGACTGATGCCTGCCCCGCCGTGATGACAGGCTTGCCAAACCAGCCTTGTCTGTGGCTGGCTGCGGTACAGGGAGGAATTCAGCATGCCAATCAGTCTCGAGCTCTGGCTCGCTTTCGCCGCCGCCGCCGCGGTGTTGATCGCCATCCCCGGTCCCACCACGCTAATGGTTCTGGGCCATACGGTTGCCAGCGGCTGGCGCGTCGGACTGGTCAGCCTGGCCGGCGTGATGTTCGGCGACATCTGCGCCATCGCGCTTTCCGTGCTGGGCTTCAGCGCGCTGCTCGCCGCCTCGGCCGAGGCCTTCCTGGTGATGAAATGGCTTGGTGCCGGCTATCTGGTCTGGCTGGGGGTCAAACTGTGGCGCACACAGCCGGGCGACCTTACGCCCGTTGCCGCAACGCGGCGCGGTGCAATGCAAGCCATCGCGCAAACCTTCATCGTCACGCTGCTGAACCCGAAGGGCATATTGTTCTTTGCAGCATTTCTGCCGCAGTTCATCGATCCGACCCGGCCGCTTTGGCCTCAGGTGATCGCCCTGACCCTCACGTTCAATGCGATCGCCGCCATCACGCAGATCGGCTACATCGCCGCCATGGGCAGTGCGCGGCGCCGCATTGCATCGCCACGCACCATGCTCTGGGTGAACCGGGCGGGCGGCAGCATGCTGATCGGCGCCGGCCTGCTGACCGCCACGCTGAAGCGGGGCTGAGATGCTTCGCCTGGCGCCGGCGGCCGAGACCTTCTCGATTGCGATTCCCGATGCCGCGCTGACCGATCTGCGGCAGCGGCTGGCGCTGACGCGTTTTCCCGCCGAGCCCGCGGGTGCCGCCTGGCAATACGGCAGCAATGGGCATTACATGCGCCGCTTCATCGCGCGCTGGCAGGATGGCTTCGACTGGCGGCAGTGGGAAGCGCGGCTGAACCGTTTCCTGCAATACCGCGTGGCGCTGAAACGGCCCGATACCGGCAGGCTGCAGAGCGTGCATTTCCTGATCGAACCCGGTTCGGGCGACACCCCGCGGCCGCTGCTGCTTACCCATGGCTGGCCCGGTTCGGTGCTGGAATTCATCGACGTGATCGAGAAGCTGGCCCATCCGGAACGCTTCGGCGGCAAGGTGGAAGATGCCTTCACGGTGATCTGTCCCAGCCTGCCGGGATACGGCTTCTCGATGCCGCTGGAACAGCCCATCGGTCCGCGCGCGGTGGCGAGGCTGTGGCGCGACCTGATGGTGGAGGTACTGGGATTCGGCCGTTTCCTGGTGCAGGCGGGCGACTGGGGTTCGATCGTGTCGAGTTGGCTGGGCGCCGACCATCCCGACCATGCCATCATGCTGCATCTCAACATGGTGCCGCTGCGCCCGCCCCTGACGAAGGATTCCGCGCCCTTCACGGCGGCCGAAAAGGAATGGATCGCCCGCACCAAAAAAATCCAGGCCGCCGAAAGCGGCTATTTCGCCATCCAGAGCACCAAACCCACCACGCTGGGTTACGGCCTGAGCGACAGCCCGGCCGGACTGGCCGGCTGGATCGTGGAAAAATTCCATGGCTTCGCCCGTGCTCCCGTCGAGCAGGATCCGCCCTTCGACATCGATCATGTGATCGCCAATGTCGCGCTGTACTGGCTGACCGGCACGGCGGCGACCTCAACCTGGATGTACTGGGCCGCGGTGCGGGCGGGCGACATGGCGCTGAAGCCGGGCGAATTCGTGACTGTGCCGACCGGCTTCCTGCTGCCGCCCTGGGACCTGGTTCCGCCGCCGCCGAAGGGCTGGCTGGAACGCGGCTACAACGTGACGCATCGCCGCGACCTGGACCGCGGCGGCCATTTCGTGGCCATGGAACAGCCGGCGGCCTTCATCGAGGATGTGCAGATGTTTTTCCGTAATGTGAGCGTGTGAGCAATGAGCAGAAGCGAGCGCTGGTTCGAGGATTACACGGTTGGCGAGATCATCCGGGCCGATGGCGTGACGATTTCGGAAGCCGAAATCCTTGCCTTCGCCTTCACCTACGATCCACAGCCCTTTCATCTGGATAAAATCGCGGCCGAGAAATCGCCCTATGGCGGATTGATCGCCTCGGGCTGGCAGACCGGATTGCTCGGCTTCCGCATGCTGCTGCAGGCCGGCCTACTGGGCAAGGGCAGCATGGGATCGCCCGGGCTGGACGAACTGCGCTGGTACATGCCGGTGCGGCCGGGCGACACGCTCTATGGCCGCGCCAGCATCGAGGACAAGCGCGAAAGCGCATCCAAGCCGGATCGCGGCATCGTGCGCATGAAATACTGGATCGAAAACCAGAAGGGCGAGACGGTGATGAGTTTCTTCGGCACCCAGATGGTGCTGAAGCGGCCTTAGGCCTTCCGCCGCAGGAGACGGTCGAGCCCCGACAGAAGGCCTGCGAAGTCGACCGGCTTGGTGAGGTAAAGCTCGAACCCGGCCTGCCGGCCGCGGGCAATGGCATCGGGGTGCACCTCCGATGTCAGCGCCGCGACCGGGATCGCGGCAGTCTGCGGATCGGAACGCAGAGCCCGCAGGACGGCATAACCGTCGATATCGGGCAGATTGATATCGACCAGGATCACATCCGGCCGGATGCGGCGGGCCAGTTCCAGCCCAGCCTGTCCTGTCGCGGCGGCATGATAGTTCACGTTCGGCAGGCTGGCCATCAGGTGCTGCATGAGGATGCGGTTCGGCGCGTGATCCTCGACATACAGCAGCGTGAACCTTCCATGCTGCACCCTCGTGTATTCGGATTGCTCGGACGCGCCCGGCGACGGCACGGCCGACGGCGCGGCATGGCCCAGCGGCAGCTCGATCCAGAAACGGCTGCCTTCGCCCGGCCGGCTGTCGAAATCGATCCGGCCCTCCATCGTCTCGACCAGCTTGCGGGTCAATGCCAGTCCGATGCCGCTGCCCTCGATGCCGCCGGCCTCGCGTCCCAGGCGGTTGAAGGGCTGAAACAATTCCGCCTGCCGCTCGAAGGGAATGCCGGGCCCGTCATCCTGTACGGTAAAGCGAAGCCATTCCCGCTGCGGTTCGACATGAAGCCAGGCATGGCCCATCGGCCGGTTATACTTGATGGCGTTGGACAGCAGATTGAGCAGCGCCTGTGCCGTGCGCACGCGGTCCGCCCGCAGCAGGGGCAGGTTTGTCGTTTCGGGCCAATGCAGGCTGATGCCAGCCTCGCGGGCCAGCGGCGCGACAATCGGCTCGAGGTCTGCGATCAGGGTCTGCGGCGCAAAAACCTCGATCCGGATCGGCAGTTTGCCTGCATCCAGCTTGGCAAAACTCAGTACGTCGTCGATCAGGCGCAGCAGATGCCCGCCGCCGCGCAGGATGTAGTCGACGAATTCCTGCTGCCGGACGGTCAAGGGGCCGCTGCCCGGCATCTGCAGCAACTGGGCAAAGCCCAGGACGGCATTCAGCGGGGTGCGCAGCTCGTGGCTCATGCCGGACAGGAAATCGGATTTCGCGCGATTGGCCGCCTCGGCCGCGCGCGAGGCCTCGATCAGCGGCGTAATGTCGATATAGGTGAGCATGCGCTGGCCATTCGGCAGGGTGACGCTTTCGGTTCTAAGGACACGCCCATCCTGCAAATCGAGGTCCACCTGTCCGGAACCTTCCAGTCGTTCTATCTGGGCTTTACGGCTGGCAAAAAAGCTTTCCTTATCCGTTTCGACGACACGAAAGAAACCCTGGCTCCAGCCATGCTCCAGCAGCGTCGAGTAATGCGGCTTGCTGTCGGCCACCGCATCGGGCAGGCGCCACATCTGCCGGAAGGCGCGGTTGATGAAAATCGCACGGAAGTCGGGATCGAGCAAAAGAGTTCCGTATCGCACGGCATGCAGCGCCGCATGCAGATCGCTCACTGCCTTGTCGGGATGCTCCGCATCATCTGCATGTTCGGTTACGGCTCGCATGCTGCCTCCCCTCTGGCCGCTGCGCCGATTCTTGTTGAGGGACAGTTTATCACCGTTACCGCCCATCCGATATTGCTGTTATAGGTTGTATTATGACGCATATGCTCTTCCTGCCGGGCGCCGGCGGCGCTGCGGAATTCTGGCATCCGCTCGGGCGTTTGCTGCCTGCGAACTGGACCAGCACCTACCTGAACTGGCCGGGGCTGGGGCATGAGCCGCATGCGCCGGGTTATGACAACCTGGATGCCCTGACGCACCACGCGGAGAAGCATCTGACGCCCGCAGGCAATGTCGTCCTCGCCCATTCCATGGGCGGGATATTCGCCATCCGGCTGGCGCTGCGCTGGCCGGAACGGATCACCCGTCTGGTGCTGACGGCGACCTCGGGTGGCCTTGATGTCGCGCGGTTTGGCGCCGCCGACTGGCGAGCGGAGTATCGCGCCGAGTATCCGCGCGCCGCCGGGTGGATCACGCAGGCGCGGGCCGACCACACGCCGCAGATCGGCGATATCCGCATGCCGGTGCTGCTACTGTGGGGCGATGCCGACAGGATCAGCCCGGTCAGCATCGGCCGCCACCTGCAGGGATTGCTGCCCCAGGCCGCTTTGCATGTGATCGCGGGCGGGGATCACGGCTTTCCACGCGATCGCGCTGACGATATCGCACCGCTGGTGCACCGTTTTATCGCGCGAGGCCTTTAGGCCGCCGGATACAGGGCCGGACCCCGCACGACAAGGTTCCCCTCCAGGAACACCGCCTCGACGGCGAAGACGTTGCGGATCAGTTCCGGCGCCAGGGCCTGCTGCGGGGCATCTATCGCAACGGCACGACCGCTGCGCAGGACCAGCAGGCGGTCGGCATATCGATGGGCCAGGCTCAGATCGTGCAGCACCGCCGCCACGGCGACACCCCGACATGCAAGATCGCGCGCGAGCCTCAGCACGCCATGGGCATGGGCGAGATCGAGGCTGGCGGTGGGTTCGTCCAGCAGCAGCACCGGCCCGGCGGCAGATTGCAGGTGCCCCGGCGCCAAATCGAGCTGGGCAATGGCCCGGGCCAGTTGCACGCGCTGCTGTTCGCCGCCTGAAAGCGTGGCATAAGACCGCTGGGCCAGGTGGGCGACATCTGCAGCTCGGATTGCCCAGTCGATCGCGGCTGCATCGGCATGGCGCGAATGCCGGCCGTGATAGGCGGCGCGGCCCAGCGCCACCACATCCTGCACCGGCAGCGAAAAGCCGAGCCGGTTTGCCTGCGGCATCACCGCGCGCCGCTGCGCCAGCGCCAGCGGCGACCAGTCTGCCAGCGGCAGCCCATCCAGCGTCACGCTGCCCCCCGCCGGCCGCAGATCACCCGCCAGGGCGGAAACCAGCGTGGTCTTTCCGGCGCCGTTCGGGCCTATGATTCCCAATACCTGACCCGGCACCAGATCGAGTGAGATCCGATCCAGCAGTCGGCGCCCCCGCCGCTCGATAACGAGATTCTCGGTGCGCAGTGTCATGCCGCGAAACCGCTGCGCGCCCGCAACAGAAGCGCCAGGAAGAACGGCGCGCCGATCAGGCAGGTGATCAGGCCGATGGGCAGTTCCGCCGGCGCCACGATCACCCGCGCCACCAGATCGGCAAGAATCAGCAGAGCCGCCCCCAGCAAAGCCGAAAGCGGCATCAGCGTGCGATGCTGCGGTCCGGCCAGCAGGCGCACCAGATGCGGCACGACCAGGCCGACGAAACCGATGGTGCCGCTGACCGCGACGGCGCCGCCGACCGCCAATGCCGTGCACAGGCAGGCCAGCCGCTTGACCCGTTCGACGCGGAAACCCAGATGTCCGGCCTCGCGCTCGCCGAGATTGAGGGCATCCAGCGCCCGCGCCAGCCAGGGCAGGGCAAGCAGCGGTGCGGCGGCGAATGGCGCCAGCACCGCAACCGTGACCCACTGCGAACCGCCAACGCTGCCCAGGGTCCAGAACGAGATATCGCGGAGCTGCGTGTCGTTGGCGATGAAGATCAGGAAACCTGTGCCCGACATCGCGATCGCATTAAAGGCGATGCCGGCCAGAAGCAGCATCGATACCAGCGTCACGCCCTCGACCAGTGCAAAGCGATAAACGACCAGGATGACGGCCAGACCGCCCAGAAAGGCGAAAAGCGGCTGCAACAGCGGCTGCCAGCCGGCGGGGAACAGCCAGCCGGCAGCAACGATGGTGCTGGCAGCCGCCAGCGTGGCGCCCGCCGACACGCCGATCAGGGTGGGATCGGCGAGCGGATTGCGGAACAGGCCCTGCATCACCGCGCCCGAGAGGCCCAGCGCCGCGCCGACCAGGCCGGCCACCAGCAGGCGTGGCAGGCGCAGATGCAGCACGATGGCTTCGTGGCGCGCCTCGGCCGCCTGCCCGGTCAGCACCGCGATCACCTCGGCCGGCGACAGCGACACCGCGCCGATGGCAAGCGCCGCCAGAGCGGCCAGGCCCAGCAGCATGAAACCACCGGCCAGCAGCAGCGGAAATTGCGGTCGCCGCAGCCGCATGACCGGCATGGCGCGGGTTTCGCTCATCTCAGGTCCATGACCGCGGCGGCAATGCGGGCAGCGCCATGCCGGGATGCAGCATGACAGCCATGTCGCGGACGGCATGGGCGATGCGCGGGCCCAGGCCGAGCATGTAGAGCATGTCGAGGGCGTGGATGTGTTTGTGTCGGACGGCCGCCGTGCCGGCCAGAGCCGGCAGGCTCGCCACGCCTGTCATCCCGCCCAGGGCCATCAGCGAATGCTGCGGCAGCAGAACGACATCCGGGTCGGCAGCCAGGATGGCTTCGGGCGTGGCCGGCTTGTAGCCGGCATAGCCAGCCATGACATTGCGGCCGCCGGCCCGGGTCAGCATCAGGTCAGCCGCGGTGTCCCGACCCGCCGCCATGACGCGGCCGTTCGACGTGCTCATGATGAACAGCACGCGCGGGGTCTGTTTGCGATCCGCAACCATGCGGTCGACCGCAGCGAGATCCGCGCGCACCGAAGCCGCCATCCTTCCGCCGCCGGCCTCGTCGCCCAAGGCCGCCGCGACGGTGCGGATCTTGCCTTCAACGGCCTCGGCGGCATGGATTTCCGGCACGGTCACCACATTCACGCCGGCGCCGCGCAGTTGCGCCAGCACGGCGGGCGGACCGGCCTGATCGCTGGCGAGCAGCAGCGAAGGGGCCAGCGACAGGATACCTTCGGCGCTCAGCGTGCGCAGATAGCCGATCTTGGGCAGCGGCGCGACGACCGCCGGCGGATACAGACTGGTCTCGTCCACGCCGGCCAGGTAGCGGGCGTGACCAAGCGCCACGGCGATCTCGGTCAGGGCGCCGCCGGCCACCACCAGCCGTTCGGCAGCGGCGGACGACACCATCGGGAACAGGGCGGCCAGCCCGCCGGCCGCCAGAGCCTGCCGGCGCGACAGCATCATGCCGCGCGCACCTGAACCAGGCTTTCGGCCAGTTCGCGCCATTCCGGCAGTTCGGGCTGGCCCGGCTTGCGCTTGCCGAAGAAGGACACGATCAGTTCGCCGGCGGAGTCGAAAAGCTCAAGCGACGTGATGGTGCCATCCACGCTGGGTTTGCGCACCAGCCAACTCGATGCAATGGCATCCTCGCGCAGATGCAGGTTGAAGATCGGATCCAGCACATTGAACCACGACCCGGTGGCGACCAGACGCGACACCGGCCCGGTGTGGATCTGGATCATGCCGGGATTGCCGACGAAAACCATGATCGGCACATGGCGCGCCGATGCCAGTTCCAGCATGTGCCGGGCCGCAGTGTCGGCGACGCATTCGGCGAACTGGCCGCCGGCCAGGCGGAAAGCCTGTTCGCGCGCCACCTTGTGGCGACGCAGAAGCGGGAAGAAATCGTGGGTATCCTTCAGCTCCGACCACTCGCGGCGCAGCCCCTCGACGTCGATTTCGCCGTCAGGACGGGGCGCGGCCCTGACCGGAGCCGGCGAGACGGCCACGCCAGGCGACTGGTCCGGCGCCAGAAACCGCGCGACCAGGCCATCGAAAGCCGCCATGTCGGTGGCCTCGGTGGCATAGATCTTGTGGATGGCGCGACCGGCGCCGTCGAAGACCTGCAGGCTGCGCCGCGGACCGGCCCTGGTATCCTCGACCACGGCGAAGCCATGCGTCCAGGGCGAGAAGAAAATGCGCAGATCGATATCCTCGCCCACGATCAGCCCGACATGGCCATCGACCGACAATTCTCCATAGGTGCCGTGGCGCTCGTGCACCACCGAGTCATTGCGGGTCAGCGCCATGACCGGACCCAGCTTGCCGACGCCGCGGATAAGCTCGGGCCAGGGGCCTTGCAGGCGCTGCACGCCGTTGCCGATGCGCGTGGCAAGCAGTTCCGCCTCGGATACCCCGAGTTTCAGCGCGGCATCGCGGATTCGAAGATTCGGTTCATCGGTGCGCAGGGCGACCCAGCGCGCGGCAAGATCGCCGGTCGTTGCGGCAGCGACAGTCATGCTGGTCATGCAATTCTCTCCATTCCGGATTTTGGAGCAACAACGGCTGCGACCGGCGCGGGCATTACGCCCCGCCGGCCGGCCGAAATGATGCGGGATGCCTGTTCGCGCAGTCGGACTGGCGCCATCAGAATCCCTTCGTGTAGCTGACGGCGACGCGGAAATCCCGGCCTTCGTCATAAATGTTCGACAGATGGCGGCGATAGCTTTGGTCGAAGATGTTCTCGATGCCGGCATCGACGCGGAAACCGTCCAGCCACTCCTGGAACGGCAGCCAGGTGACGAACACCCCATGCACGGCATAGCCGCTGGTCATCTGGGTGGTGGCCTCTACGCCGCCGGTGTTGTTGACGCCGCTGACCTTGTCCTGCTCGGCCACGAATTCGCTGCGCCAGCCAAAGCGCAATCCGTATTCCGGCAGCTTGCCGCCGATTACGCCCACCACCTTGTCGGCCGGAATGGAATCGAGGGGCCTTCCGGTGACGTTGTTCTCGCCGCGGATGCGCGACAAGCCGATGCTGCCGAAGGCGTATTTCGTGTCGTACTGCGCGTCCGACTCGAAACCCTTGATCGTGGCGTCGGTGGTGTTGGTGTAGGTCGAGGTGGTCGAGCCCACGATCAGCTCGATCAGGTCTTTCGCCTCGGTATGGAAATAGGTAGTGTTGAATTTCAGCCGGTCACCCGCCATTGCAACATTGTCGAATTTCAGGCGCAGGCCGCCCTCAGCCGTCTTGGTCTTTTCCGGCCGCAGGTTCGGATTGGAAACGAAGTTGTTGCTGGGGAAATGCTGACCGGCGACGAAGGCCTCGGTCATGCCCGGCGCCCGGAAGGCCTTGCCATAGGAGCCATAGACGCCAAGCCAATCCAGCGCCTGCCAGTTGGCGGCCAGTTTCGGCGAGAGCGCGGTTTCCTCAAAATCCCGTATGGTGGCCGATTCACGCTGGTAATCGTCATAGCGCAGGGTTGGGGTCAGCGTCAGGTTCGGCAACAGCGCCACTTCATCCTGCAAGTAATACCCGGTGACCTGGCCTTCCGCCGTCGGGAAGGTGGATCGCGCAGCGCCGTTGCGCAGGCCTTCCTGCTCGTCCTTGTAGAAATCGATGCCTGCCGTGATCGCATGATTGATACTGCCGGTGCCGAAATGCGCCGTGTTGTAGACATCGAAACCATCGGTCGTGAGATACGTTTCGTCGCGTCGGGCCGTGGTGGTGGCCGTTACGCGGCGACGCTCGTCCACATCAAGATCGTTCCGATAGATTTTCACGGTCGGATTCAACAGCGGCATGTCCGGATTGCTATAGCTGTAATTCGCCGCCAGCGTCGTCATCACCGTATCGCGATCCACCAGCGGGTTGCTTCCGTTCGCGGTGAATGTAGGAGAGCTGTCGGGATTGGTCGGGTACAGCCCGTTCTCGTTGAAGCGGATAGCGCTGAGCGAGAGCTTGTTGTGCTCGCCCGGCCGGATCGTAGCCTTCAGGAAAAAGTCGCGCAGCAGTTCGGCCGAGTAATCCAGCTCCTTGTCGCCGCCCTGCCTGAGCGTACCGCTGTCGCGGAAGGAGAAATTGCCGAGCATGTCGATCTTTTCGCCCACGCGCCCGAACGCGCCGGCACTGTAGTAATTCTCGCGCGCCACCGAGCTGTAACCGTATTTGGTGCGGAAGCCGACGGTTTCGCCGCTGTCCAGGAAATCGGCTGCGTTCTTGGTCTCCATCGAGACCACGCCGCCGATGGCACCCGATCCGTGCAGCGCCGAATTGCTGCCGCGCACCACTTCCACCTGGCGCAGCAGGTCGGGATCGAGGAAAAAGCGGCCCTTGTGGCCGGCATCGAAATTCTGCCGTGCGCCATCCAGCGTGGTGACCACGCGCTGGCCACCGAAACCGCGGATGTTGATGTCCTGGCCAAGACGCCGCGGACCACCCACCATCTCCACACCCGGCAGGTCACGGAAGATGTCTTCCATCTTGGAAACGCCGCGGCTTTCGATCTTCTCGGCGTCGATCACGGTCACGTTCGCCGGCACCTCGTCGGCCGAGCGTTCGGTCTTGGTGGCGGTGATGGTCACCGGATCGAGCACAAGCGGCGGCCGCGCGGCCTGCGCGACCTGCTCGCCGGCGACCTGCTGCGCCGCAGCCGGCCAGGCGGCCAGGCACAGGGCCAGCCAGGAAATCGAGCCGAGCAGGCGGGTTACGTGATGCGGTGAAATCGTTGTCTGGCCAGCCATGGCGTAAAGTCCAACCCCCGGATTGGCCGCGCGAAACGCGGCGTTGATCTCTGGAATGGCTGGCTGCCTGCGGCGCGGATGCCGGGGTGGCTGGCTATCGGTGGCGGATTGATAGCGAGAACAAATGAGTTTCGCAAGTAAGAATTATTATCATATACCGAAAATTTTCAGCGCGTCGGCGCGCTCAAGCGCCGACGTGGTCATAACGCCAACGAGCCGTGCTCAGAGGCCGTGGCTGCCCATCTCGAGAAACTTGCGGCGGCGGGCCTCGCGCAGGGCGCCGGGCTCCTGGCCGACCAAGCCACGCAGGCCGCTCTCCAGCGCATCACCCAGGGATGCAATGGCGCGGGCCGGGTCGCGGTGGGCGCCACCGATGGGTTCCTTCACGATCTCGTCGACGACCTTCAGCTTCAGCAGGTCATCGGCGGTCACGCGCAGGGCCTCGGCAGCATCGGGCGCTTTCGAGCCGTCATTCCAGAGAATGGCGGCGCAGCCCTCCGGCGAAATCACCGAATAGATTGCATGTTCGAACATCAGCACGCGGTTGGCCGCCGCGAGCGCCACGGCGCCACCCGAACCGCCCTCGCCCACGATGGCGGCCACCAGCGGCACGCGGATATCGAGACAGCAGTCGATGGCCCGTGCGATGGCCTCAGCCTGGCCGCGTTCCTCCGCCTGCACGCCTGGATAGGCGCCGGCGGTATCGACAAGCGTGATGACCGGCAGACGGAAACGATCGGCCATGCGCATCAGGCGGATTGCCTTGCGATAGCCTTCCGGTTTCGCCATGCCGAAATTGTGCCTCAGCCTGCTTTCGGTGGTGCGGCCCTTTTCATGGCCCATCACCATCACGGCCCGGCCGCGGAACCGCCCCAGGCCGCCGACGATGGCGGCGTCCTCGGCGAAATTGCGGTCGCCGGCCAGCGGCACGAAATCCTCGATCAGGCCGGCCACGTAATCGGCGAAATGCGGCCGGTCCTGATGGCGGGCGACCTGGGTTTTCTGCCAGGCGCCCAGGCGGGCATAAGTGGCCTGCAGCTGCTGGGCGGCCTTGGCCTCCAGTTTTTCCAGGTCTTCCGCGATATCGGTGTTGCCGCTGTCGACCAGTTGCCTGAGTTCGGCGATCTTGGCCTCAAGCTCGGCGATCGGCTTCTCGAATTCCAGATAGGAGCGCATGGGGGCCTCGTGTAGCATGGATCGCGGCCCGGCACAAACTCCATAAGCCATTGAATTGGGATGGATTTTACACGCCTTCCGGGGGTGGCCGCATCATGCTATAGCCTCGCCGCCTTCCTCCTCTCGCCAACGAGGCCCCTGCCTATGTCCGCCGACCTGATCCCCGCCAGCGACCTTGTAAAAGTTAGGCGCGCGCTGCTTTCCGTTTCCGACAAGACCGGGCTGGTCGAGTTCGGCAAGGCCCTGGCCGGCTTCGGCATCGAGATCCTGTCCACCGGCGGCACCTACAAGGCCCTCAAGGATGCCGGCGTGGCGGTGAAGGAAGTGGCCGAGCATACCGGCTTCCCCGAGATGATGGACGGCCGGGTGAAAACCCTGCATCCCACCATCCATGGCGGCATCCTGGCCCTGCGCGACGAGCCCGAGCACAAGGCGGCGATGGACAAGCACAACATCCCACCGATCGATCTGGTGGTGGTGAACCTCTATCCCTTCGCCGCCACCGTGGCCAAGGGCGCCGATTTCCCCACCTGCATCGAGAATATCGATATCGGCGGCCCGGCGATGATCCGCTCTGCGGCCAAGAACCACGGCTATGTGAACGTGGTGGTGGATGTGGCCGATTACGCCAGGGTGCTGGACGCCCTGAAGGCCAATAACGGCGCCACGCCGCTCAAATTACGCCGCGAGCTGGCCGCCAAGGCCTATGCCCATACCGGCAGCTACGACAGCATGATCGCCACCTGGTTCGCGCGCCAGAATGGCGAGGATTTCCCACCCACCCTGCTGCTTTCGGCCGAGCGCAAGCAGACGCTGCGCTACGGCGAGAACCCGCACCAGCAGGCAGCCTTCTATGTGACCGGCGACAAACGCCCCGGTGTGGCCTCGGCGAAGCAACTGCAGGGCAAGGAACTCAGCTACAACAACCTTAACGACACGGACGCGGCGTTTGAGCTGGTGTCGGAGTTTTCCGACAAGCCGACGATCGCCATCATCAAGCACGCCAATCCTTGCGGCGTGGCGATGGCCGACACGCTGGCCGACGCCTGGGACGCGGCCTTGCGCTGCGATTCCACCTCGGCTTTCGGCGGCATCGTCGCCATGAACCGCAAGCTGGACAAAGCCACCGCCGAAAAGATCGGCGCCATCTTCACCGAGGTGATCGTCGCCCCCGATGCCGATGAAGACGCCAAGGCGTTTCTGGCGGCGAAGAAGAACCTGCGCCTGCTGATCACCGGCGACATGGCCGATCCAGTGGCGCCCGGCTGGTTCGTCAAGTCAGTGGCCGGCGGCTATCTGGTGCAGACCCGCGATGCCGGCCGCATCACACAGGCCGATCTGAAGGTAGTGACCGAGCGTGCGCCGACGCAGCAGGAACTGGCCGACATGCTGTTCGCCTTCCGCGTCGGCAAGCATGTGAAGTCGAACACCATCGTCTATGCCAGGAACGGCGCCACGGTGGGCATCGGCGCCGGACAGATGAGCCGCGTGGATAGCGCCCGCATCGCCTATCGCAAAGCCCAGGATGCCGCCAAGGCGGCCGGTCTGGGCGACGCCCTGACCAAGGGTTCGGTAGCCGCCTCGGATGCCTTCTTCCCGTTTGCCGACGGGTTGGAGGTGCTGGTGGAAGCCGGCGCAACAGCGGTGATCCAGCCAGGCGGCTCGATCCGCGACCAGGAAGTGATCGACGCCGCCAACAAGGCGGGGCTGGCGATGGTGTTCACCGGCATGCGCCATTTCCGGCACTGAGCAGGGAAGAGGACGCGATGTACAAGCTGTTCTGGGCACCGGGCACCGCGGCGATGGCGCCGCAAGCCGTGCTGGAGGAAATCGGCGTCGCCTACGAGATGGCGAAGCTGGATATCGCGGCCAAGCAGCACGAGCAGGCCGAATACAAAAAACTCAATCCGAATGGCCGCATTCCGACCCTGGTGGATGGCGATTTCGTCATCTTCGAAACCGCCGCCATCTGCCAGTATCTCGCCGACAGGCATCCCGAGGCCAATCTGGTTCCGGCGCTGGGCAGTCATGCCCGTGGCCGGCATTACCAGTGGCTGACCTACATGACCAATACCGTGCAGGTCGGATTCGTCGACTGGTTTCATCCCGACTGGACCTTCGCCGATGCCGGCCGTCAGGCGGAATTGAAGATCGCATCGGAAGCAAAGCTGTATCGTGGCTTCCAGGTGCTGAATGATGGCATCGGCCAGAACCGCTGGATGACCGGCGAGCAGTTCACGATCTGCGACGTCTATCTCGCGATGCTGACGCGCTGGAGCCGGTTTCTCGACAAGCCGATGTGGACCTGGCCCAATATCCGGCGCGTGGCGGGTGCTGCGCATGTCAGGCCGGCCTTCCAGCGCATGATGCAGAAGCAGGGCATCGCCTGGGCCGAAAACTGGCCGAAGGACTGAGTTTACCGCAATGGCCAAAGCGGAACTGTCCCGGGAATAGAATACCTAGATAACCAACTGCTGGGTATATCCCCTCCGTCAATCCACCGACGGGCCTGAATAACCCCTCTTGTCCGAGACGGACCCACGCGCCAATATGACAGCGGATGGGGCGTTATCTCTTGCTTCGGGAGATTCCGCATGCTGCTTCATGGCGTCCTCAAACGGTTGGTAAAAACCGGTGGGCTGACGGTGATCGACCATCACGGCCGACCCCGCCATTACGGTATTGCCGCCAACACCGACGCGCCGGACGATCGCCGCGTGGTGATCCGGCTGCACAGAGCCTCGACGGCCTGGCGCCTCGCCCTGAATCCGAAACTGGCGCTGGGCGAAGCCTACATGGATGGCGACCTCACGCTGGAGCAGGGCACGATCTTCGATTTCCTGACCACGGTGGTTCAGGACATGGGCCCGCACGGTGCCCTGCCCTTCCAGGGTCTGCAGCGCCTGTGGGAGCGCGGCATGCGGCTGTGGTATCAGTTCAACCCCGAAGCCGCCGCCAGCCGCCGCGTGCGCCACCATTACGATCTCGATGGCCGGCTCTACGACCTGTTCCTGGATACCGACAAGCAGTATTCCTGCGCCTACTTCCCGACGCCGGACACCACCCTGGAACAGGCGCAACTGGCCAAGAAGCGCCACATCGCCGCCAAGCTGAAGCTGGAACCCGGCATGAGCGTGCTGGAGATCGGCTGCGGCTGGGGCGGGCTGGCCCTGTATCTGGCCGAAACCTGCGGCGTGGAGGTCACCGGCATCACCCTCAGCCACGAACAGCATGCCATCGCCACCCGCCGCGCCCAGGAACGGGGATTAAGCGACCGCGTGAAATTCCACATCCAGGACTACCGTACTTTGGCCGGGCAGTTCGATCGCATCGTCAGCGTGGGCATGTTCGAGCATGTGGGCGTGCCGCATTACCGCGAGTATTTCAGCGGCATCCATCGCCTGCTGAAACATGACGGCGTGGCACTGGTGCATTCCATCGGCCGCTCGGAAGGCCCCGGCACTACGCCGGCCTTCATCCGCAAATACATCTTCCCCGGCGGCTATATCCCCGCGCTGTCGGAAGTGATGCCGGAGATCGAGCAGAGCCAGCTCTGGGTTACCGATATCGAAATCCTGCGCCTGCATTACGCCGAGACGCTGAAGCACTGGCGCGAACGCTTCCTGGCCCAGTGGGACAAGGCCAAGACGCTGTATGACGAACGGTTCTGCCGCATGTGGGAATTCTATCTGGCCGCCTCGGAAGTGACCTTCCGCCACTGGGGCCACATGGTATTCCAGGCGCAGCTGGCCAAGCATGTGAATGCCCTGCCGATCACGCGCGACTACATGAACGAGGGCGAGCGCGCCCTGGCCGCCCGCGAGAAGCCGCAGCGGCCGTTCGCCAAGACCGCCTGAGAACAGGAATCACCTGCGCGCGGCAGCCGGCGCGCCGTTATTGCCGCGCCGGTTCCTTCACCTTCCACAGCAGCACGAAGCCGACGGCGAGAAAGACCAGCACGATCGCCGCACCCACCCGCTGGGTGTTGAAGATCGGCGTCGCCAGGCCAATCAGCAGCGGCGCCAGAAACGTGGTGGCGCGGCCCGAAAGCGCAAAGATGCCGAAGAACTCGCCTACCATGTCGGGCGGCGACAGCCTTGCCACCAGCGTACGGCTGGCGGATTGCACCGATCCGAAGCCGATGCCGAGCAGGATCGCGCTGGCAAAGAAAACCTTCTCGCCGGCGGAACCGAACAATCCGTCACCGGCCGCTTTCGGCACCACGTCAACGACGAACAGCACCTTGTCGGCCGTGATGGACAGGATCCCAAGAGTGCCAAGAGCGAGCGAAAGGATGGCGAACTGGATGGCGCGTTTGGAACCGATCCGGCCTTCCAGCGCGCCGCCGACGATCACGGCCGGTATCGCGACCATGTTGATGAGGATGCCGAATATGCCGAGTTCGGTTGTGCCCCAGCCGAAAATCCCCGCAGCATAGATGCCGCCGAAACCGATCACGGTGACGACGCCGTCATAGTAGATCATGTAGGCAATCAGGAAGCGCAGCAGGTTTCCATATTGCCGCATGTGGCGGATGGTGTTGATCACGCGGCCGATGCCGGCCTTGACCACCTGGCCGAACGGCAGCCCGGAGCCGGGATGATCCGGCGTGAACAGAAACATCGGCAGCACGAACACGGCGAGCCAGACGGCAGCCGCGGGCCCGATGATGCGCTCGGCCTCGAAACTGTCGCGTTTCAGGCCCAGCAGCGCCTCGCCCTCGGGTGGCTTGATGCCGACCAGTTCGGGCTGCGACACGATCAGCACGGCGAACAGGGCCATCAAGCCCCCGGCATATCCCATGCCCCAGCCCAGACCGCTGAGCCGACCGAGATGGCGCGGCGCCTCCAGTGTCGGCAGCAGCGCATTGTTGAACATGATCGAATATTCGGCGGCGATGTAGGCGACGATGAATCCCGCGATCACCAGCGGCAGGACTTGCATCTGGCCGGGCTGCGCCAGCCACAGCAGCATGCAGGCAAGCCCCAGCAGCACCTGGAACAGCAGAAGCCAGGGTTTGCGGCGGCCGCCGGCATCGGCGATGGCGCCCAGGAAGGGCGCGCCGATCGCCACCACGGCCGCCGAGAAGGCAACCGTGAAGCCCCACAACGATTGCCCTTCAACCGAATCGCCGATCACCTTGCTGGTGAAATAGGGGACGAAGATGAAGGTGGTGATGACGGTAAAATAGGGCTGGTTGGCCCAGTCGAACATCGCCCAGGACAATCGCGCCAGCCAGGAGGCGGGCGTTTTCTGCTGCGTGTCCGCGCCTTGCACCGGATTTGCCATCGATGATCTGCCGCCAGCAGGCGGCCGCCCCCCGCTTTGACTGTTTATTCGGCATCCTAGTCTGCTTCTTTGACGCCGCACCACCTGAATTATCGCTACAGCCCGGACATGACGCCCGCATGACCGCCGCAGGGGGCACGTCGCGGATTCGCGCGTCAGCCGCGGCCGTCGGAGTGCAGGTGATGGTTGCAGAAAAGCAAGGACCCACCCTCACCTGCAATGGTCCGAATGGTCCATTCATGGCCGCGAGGCGTCGTGGCCTCTGCGCAAGCCTGTACCGTTCCGCGCAGACAGATGCCCCTTTTCGCGCCAGCCCATTTTCCGCGCGACATGGTCTTGCCAAATCCGGTCATACGATGACAAACTATTTTCAGTGCGCGGTTCCTCACACCGAGGAGCGCATGATCCAACGGGGAGATTATCGAATGTCTTACAAGACGTGGCTTTGTGCCGCCGTTATGGGCGGCGCGCTGGTGGCCGGTGCGCAGGGTGCGGCGCTGGCCCAGACCAAGTGGGATCTGCCGGGCGCCTATCCGGCGGGCAACTTCCATACCAAGAACATGGTGCAGTTCGCCGAGGATGTGAAAAAGCTGTCCGGCGGCAAGCTGGAGATCACCGTGCATCCGGGCGCCTCGCTGTTCAAGGCCCCAGAGATCAAGCGCGCGGTGCAGACCGGCCAGGTCCAGATCGGCGAAGTTCTCATGGTCAACATTGAGAACGAAATTCCGATCTTCGGCGCCGACGGCGTGCCCTTCCTCGCGACCAGTTTCGATGCCGCCGCCAAGCTGTGGGCCGCGCAGAAGCCGCTGATCGAGAAGAAGCTGGCCGACCAGGGCATGACCGCGCTGTATGCCGTGCCGTGGCCGCCGCAGGGCATCTATTCCAAGAAGGACATCAACAAGATCGAGGACCTGAAGGGCGTCAAGTGGCGCGCCTACAGCCCGGCCACCTCGCGCATCGCCGAACTGGTGCAGGCCCAGCCGGTGACCATCCAGGTCGCCGAACTGGCGCAGGCGCTGGCCACCGGCGTGGTCGACACCATGATGACCTCGGGCGCGACCGGCCGCGATTCCAAGGTCTGGGAAAGTCTGACCCATTATTATGATACCCAGGCCTGGATCCCGAAGAACCTGGTCTTCGTGAACAACGATGCGTTCAAGAAGCTGGATGCCGCCACCCAGAAGGCGGTGAAGGACGCCGCTGCCGCCGCCGAGAAGCGTGGCTGGGAGACGTCGAAGGTCGAGACCGAGTCGGCCAAGGCCGACCTGGCGAAGAACGGCATGAAGGTGCAGCCGCCGAGCGCCGAACTGAAGGCCGGCCTGGAGAAGGTGGGCGCCACCATGATCGAGGAATGGATCAAGAAGACCGGCGCCGATGGCAAGACCATCGTCGACAACTACAGGAAGATGTAAATCCCAGCCGGGCGGGCCTGAAAAACCCGCCCGGCGCATTTCTGCCAACGCGTTTTCCCTGCCATCGAGTCCTTCATGCGCTCTCCGCTCGAACCGCTCTACCGCGCCAGCCTCTGGCTGGCTGGCCTGTTCATGATCGCGCTGCTGGCGACGATCATCCTCAGCATCCTCGGCCGCCAGTTCAACTTCTATATCCGCGGCATCGACTCCTATGCCGGATACTTCATGGCGGCGGCCTCCTTCCTCGCCCTGGCCGGCACGCTGGCGAAGGGCGACCATATCCGCGTGACGCTGGTGATCAGCCGCTTCGCCGGCAAGTCCCGCCGCGGGCTGGAGCTCTTTTGCCTCGCCCTCGCCGTGCTGATCAGCGGCGCCTTCGCCTTCTACAGCGTGAAGATGGCCTGGTGGTCCTACAAGTTCAACGACATCAGCACCGCCAACGATGCGACGCCGCTGTGGATTCCGCAGCTTGCCATGGCGCTCGGCACGGTGATCTTCTGCATCGCTTTCGTCGAGGAACTCGTCCTCGTCCTGCGCGGCAAAAAGCTTGACGGCCAGTCGAGCGAAATCTCCCACACTGAATAACAAGGCCGCTCCATGGACCAGATCGTCATTGCCGGCTTCCTGATTGCCGCCCTCTTCGTCCTGTTCGCCGCCGGCCTGTGGATCGGGCTCGGCCTGCTGGCCTGCGGCTGGCTGGCCATGGCCCTGTTCACCTCGCGCCCGGTGGGCGATGCCATGGTCACCACCATCTGGGGCGCCAGCTCGAGCTGGACGCTGACCGCCCTGCCGATGTTCATCTGGATGGGCGAAATCCTGTTCCGCACCAAGTTGTCGGAAGACATGTTCCGCGGCCTGGCGCCGTGGATGACGCGCATTCCTGGCCGTCTGCTGCACACCAACGTGATCGGCTGCACCATCTTCGCCGCCGTGTCCGGTTCGTCTGCGGCCACTTGCGCCACCATCGGCAAGATGAGCATCCCGGAACTGCGCGCACGCAAATATCCCGAAGACCTGGTGATCGGTACGCTGGCCGGCGCCGGCACGCTGGGCCTGTTGATCCCACCCTCGCTGATCATGATCGTCTATGGCGTGGCCACCGACGTCTCGATCTCGAAACTGTTCATCGGCGGTGTATTGCCCGGCATCATGCTGGCCGCTTTGTTCATGGGCTATATCATCGTCTGGGCATTGCTGAACCCGGGCCGGATTCCCAAGCCGACGGAACAATACAGCTTTCGGCAGAAAGTCTGGGCCTCGCGCCACCTGCTGCCCACGGTCGGCCTGATCATCGCCGTGCTGGGTTCGATCTACACCGGCATCGCCACGGCCACCGAGGCCGCCGGCCTGGGCGTGGTCGGCGCGCTGATCGTGGCCAAGGCGCAGGGCACGTTGACGTGGAAGACCTTCGCCGAAAGCCTGCTGGGCGCGACGCGCCTGAGCTGCATGATCGCCCTGATCCTGGCCGGTGCCGCTTTCCTCACACTGGCCATGGGATTCACCGGCCTGCCGCGCCATCTGGCCGACTGGATCGACAAGATGGACCTGAGCGCCGGCGCGCTGATCGTCGTGCTGATGGTGTTCTACATCATCCTGGGCTGCTTCCTGGACGGCATCTCGATGGTCGTGCTGACCATGGCCATCGTGCTGCCAATGATCGAACGCGTCGGCATCGATCTGGTCTGGTTCGGCATATTCCTGGTTCTGGTGGTGGAGATGGCGCAGATCACGCCGCCGGTCGGCTTCAACCTGTTCGTGCTGCAGGGCATGACCGGGCACCAGATCACCTACATCGCCAGGACAGCCCTTCCGCTGTTCCTGCTGATGTGCGTGGCGGTGGCCCTGATCTATTTCGTGCCCGGATTGGTCACCTGGCTGCCGAATCAGATGATCGGCGGCGCCAAGTGAGCCAGGCAATGCTGCCGATTACCCGCTTCCCCGGCATGGCGCCGGGCCGCAGCCGCGCGGTTGCCTACGGCAACCTGGTCTTCACCGTGGCCGTGGCCGATACGGCCGAGCAGGACATGCGCAAACAGACGCAGGAAACGCTGGCCAAGATAGACCGGCATCTGGCCGAGGCCGGCACCGACAAGTCCCGCCTGCTGTCGGTGACGGTATACATAGCCGACATGGCCCAGAAGGCGGTTATGAACGATGTCTGGCTCGGCTGGGTCGACCGTGCCAACGAGCCGCAGCGCGCCTGCATCGGCGCCACGCTGGAATATCCGCATATGATCGAGATCGTCGCGGTCGCCGCGACGAAAGACTGACGCGCCGGCCTGGAATCTGGACCTAGAAACTCGGTGGCGTGCAGGCGCTGATCACCTCGCAGGGTTCCTTGCCCAGGTTGCGGAAACGGTGTGGCTGCGCGCTTTCGAAATAATAGGCGTCGCCCGGTCCCAGCACGCGGGCCTGCCCGGATACCGTCACCTCGATGCGGCCGCGGATCACCACGCCGCCCTCCTCGCCCTCGTGCCGCAGCATGACGCGGCCGGTATCGGCACCGGGCGCGTAACGCTCGACCAGGATCTGCAGGGCCCGTCCGCTCAGGTCGGCGCCGACCTGGCGGTAGCTGATCTTGCCTTTGCCCACCTCGGCCAGTTCGTCGGCGGTATAGAAGGCCTTGCGCGGCGCCGGCTGGCCTTCCATGGCGAAGAATTCCGCGAGGCTCATCGGCAGGCCGTCCAGCACCCGCTTCAGGGCGCCGACAGAGGGATTCATCTGGTTGGACTCGATCAGCGAAATGGTGGCATTGGTGACGCCGGCCCGGCGGGCCAGTTCGCGCTGGGAGATCTTGCGGGCCAGCCGCGCGCTTTTCAGCCGGGCGCCGATGTCGATTTCGGGGGTCATGCCGCTGCCGCCTGTTTGCTTGTTAAATATAGTGAACACTCTGGCGGCAAGCGGCAGCAGAATCAACCGGTTGCCGAAGGCAAGAAAAGCGTTGTTTCGGCATCCCGAACTCCCCGATTATCGGCGGAGCCATACCCCCGTGCCAATCGGAGACCTCGATGTCCGCCAATCCCGCCGCCGTGCCCAACGACCTTGAATCCTGGTGGATGCCCTTCACCGCCAACCGCCAGTTCAAGGCCAAGCCGCGCCTGCTGGTGGGCGCCAAGGACATGCATTACACCACCCATGATGGCCGCCAGGTGATCGATGGCTCTGCCGGGCTGTGGTGCGTGAATGCGGGCCATTGCCGCCAGCCGATCGTGGACGCGATCAAGAAGCAGGCCGAGGAGATGGACTTCGCGCCCACCTTTCAGATGGGCCACCCCAAAGCCTTCGAATTTGCCGCCCGTCTGGCCCATCTGGCGCCGGGCGACCTGAACCACGTCTTCTTCGCCAATTCCGGCTCCGAGGCCGTGGATACCGCGCTGAAAATCGCCATCGCCTATCACCGCGCGCGCGGCGAGGGCGCCCGCACCCGCCTGATCGGTCGCGAGCGCGGCTATCACGGCGTGGGCTTCGGCGGCATCAGCGTCGGCGGCATTGTCTCGAACCGCAAGGTATTCGGGCCCATGCTGGCCGGCGTGGACCATCTGCCGCATACCCACAGCCTGAAGGACATGGCCTTTTCCAAGGGCCAGCCCGACTGGGGCGCGCATCTGGCCGACGATCTGGAACGCATCGTTGCCCTGCACGATGCCAGCACCATTGCCGCCGTGATCGTCGAGCCGGTGGCCGGTTCGACCGGCGTGCTGGTACCGCCGAAAGGCTACCTGCAGAAGCTGCGGCAGATCTGCGACAAGCACGGCATATTGCTGATCTTCGACGAGGTGATCTGCGGCTTCGGGCGCACGGGGGCCGCCTTCGGTGCCGATACCTTCGGCGTGATCCCCGACATGATGACCGTGGCCAAGGGCCTGACCAATGCCGCCGTGCCGGCCGCCGCTGTTTTCACGCGCAAGCATGTGCATGAGGCTTTCATGCAGGGGCCGGAGCACATGATCGAACTGTTCCACGGCTATACCTACTCGGCCCATGCGCTCGCCTGCGCCGCCGGCATCGCCACCCTGGACCTCTATCGCGACGAAGGCATTTTCGAGAATGCCAAGGCGCTGTCGCCGTACTGGGAAGACGCCGTGCATAGCCTGAAGGGCGTGAAGAACATCATCGATATCCGCAATATCGGCATCATGGCCGGCATCGAACTGGCGCCGCGCGAGGATGGTGCGGGCAAGCGCGGCTACGAGGTTTTCGTGAAGGCCTATGAGAAGGGCCTGATGGCGCGCCTGACCGGCGACACCATCGCCCTGTCGCCGCCGCTGATCCTCAAGAAGCAGCATATCGACGACATCTTCGGCATCCTGAAGGACGCCATCCAGAGCGTGAACTGACCCGCAGCCCGGTCACGCCGCCACGGAAAAGCCCGGCCCAGAATCCTGGGCCGGGCTTCCTTGCATCTGCGGCCTGTTTGCGCGTCAGCCCGGCAGCTGCTGGTCGTATTCCCGGTTCAGGCGATCAAGGATGGTCCAGAAGCTCTGCACCGGCCGGCCGTTCAGCCGGTCGATCAGGGCCGCGACATGGACATGCCAGCCGGCCGAGACGCTCAGCATGTCGCCACGGCTGGCCAGCCGGCGATGGGTCAGCACCAGCAGCACATCCTTGCCGCGCGGCGTGAGTTCGAAGGTCACTTCCGAACTGGCGCCGCATCCGGCCTCGCCGCCATCCACGGGCTCGCCCCAGGTCATGGCCAGCAGACGCGGTGGATCGAGCTGGGTGATGCGGCCGCCATGGGCAATCGCCCCGGTGTATTTCTGAAAGCGCTCGGGCACCGGTTCGCCTTTCGGTGCGAGGTCTCCGTTGCGGAATTCCAGTGCCACGCGCCCCCCGACGCGCAGGTCCATGGTCCCTGCCGCCAGCCAGGTAGCGCGCTTCTGCGGGTCGGTGATGTACTGCCAGACGCGGTCAATGGGTCCCGGCAGCAGGCGCTGAAACCGTACCGCGCCCGATTCGAGCACCGTTCCGTATGAGTCGTTGTCGATCACATGCTTCATGGAGAGATCGTTCATCGCTTGCTTCCTTTCGCTTTCCCCTTGGCCGGGGCCGGCTTGCGCAACTCTTCTTCCAGGGCATCCAGCCGCGGCGCCCAGAAACGGCGCACACGGTCGAGCCAGGCATCGATCTCGGCCAGGCCCTCGGGGTTGAGTTCATAAATGCGCCGCTGGCCATCGACGCGCACCCGTACCAGCCCGGCCTCGCGCAGGACTTTCAGGTGCTGTGACACGGCCGGCGCGGAGATCGCGAAGCCCTCCGCGATCTCGCCGGCGGCGCGCTCGCCGCGGCCGAGCAGTTCGACGATCTGACGGCGGGTGGGATCGGCCAGGGCGGTGAAATGTTCCATGGCTCTTAATTTAATATAATACTTAATTAAGTCAATACTTATTTATATGGAAAAATGGCTGCATGCCGCCCCGCCTTGGGGTTTCAGGCCTTTTTCTGGACCGCCCCAGCTTCCTGCAGCACCTCATTGGCCGCCTTGAAAGCATCGAGACCGGCGGGAATGCCGCAGTAGATCGTGGCGTGCAACAGCACCTCCTTGATCTCGTCGACGCTGACGCCGTTGTTCAGCGCGCCCCGCACATGCAGCTTGATTTCCGGCGCCCGGTTCAGGGCAGTGAGCATCGCGAGGTTCAGCATGCTGCGCGTCTTGCGGTCCAGCCCCGGCCTGTCCCAACCATAGCCCCAGCACCATTCGGTGGTGATGTGCTGAAATGCCATCATGAACTCGTTGGCATTGGCAAGCGAAGCATCGACATACTCCCTGCCCAGCACCTCGCGGCGCACCTTCAGCCCGGCCTCGAACAGCGCCTTGGTTTCGTCTTCCTTTGCCATATCCTCATGCTCCTTCTGCTAGCCGCGCGCCAGCCGGCGGTCGACGAAGTCGAGCCTGTCCTGGCCCCAGAAGATTTCGCCATCGACCACATAGGATGGTGCGCCGAACACATTGGCGTCGATCGCCTGCCTGGTGCCCCGGCCATATTCGGCCTTGACCACCTCTTCTTCCGCGGCCGCAAAAAGCCGCGTCGGATCGAGACCACATTCTGTGACGATTTCTTCCAGCACATCGGGATCGGAGATGTTGCGATCCTCGGCCCAGACGGCGCGCATAACGGCATGCGCCAGCGCCACGGCATCGGCGCCGGATTCGCGCGCCGCGATCACCAGTCGCGCGGCCAGCGCTTCGTCAATCGGGAAGAATGAAGGCTGCAGATTGAGCGGCATGCCAAGATATTCGCGCCAACGCTTCAGTTCGACAATGCGATAGGCCTGCCGCTGCGGCGCCCGCTTGGCCAGCGGCAGGCCGCCGCTGACTGGAAAAACCTCCGCGGCAGCCATCGGAATGATCCGTATCGCGGCACCGTGGCGCTTGGCGATTTCGGCAAATCGCTGCGAACCGAGATAGGCCCAGGGCGATGCCAGGAATACGTAATAATCGATCTGCTTCGCCATTCTGTCCTCCGGTCGTTATTGCAGGCCGCGCAGCCGCTGGAACTGCTTCAGCGCATATGAGTCGGTCATGCCGCTGATGAAATCAGTCACACTCAGCAGCCAGCGGTAACGATCGGCCGACGGTGCCGGCACGAGCGGCATCAATCGAAGCAGCGCATGCTGTCGCGGACTGATCGTGGAGAGCGCGCCGCTGCGTTCCAGCGCCAGATGGGCGTCACAAAAGGCCGTCAGCAGGCTGGTCAGAATCTCGCCGCCCATCACCTCGGTCTGGAAACGCTCGCGGGTCTGAAAGATGCGGCTGCGGGTGAAGGCGGCAATCTCGGCCAGCTGCGGCGCCATCGCCGACTGCCCCATCAGATCGCCGTCAAATCCGCCACGCAGTATGGCATCCTCGTTATCGCAGAATACGCCGACCGCCTGATCGATCAGGTCGCCAATCACCTTGGCGCGCAGATAGGCGATCTTCCAGGTCTCGTCGTCGATTTCCTTATAGCGCGGCGGCCGGCGGCGCAGCAGGCCCAGCAGCCGCTCTTCCGCCTCGGCAAAGCTGATGCGGCCGAGCTTGAAGCCGTCTTCGATGTCAACCACCGAATAACAGATGTCGTCTGCCGCCTCGACCAGATATGTGAGCGGATGGCGGGCATAACGATCCACACCCAGGCGTTCGAGGCCGACGGTATCGGCCATTTCGTCAAACAACTCCGTCTCGGCCGCGAAATGGCCGAATTTTCCCTTGGCCGGATCGGCGGCCAGACTGCCGAAGGGATATTTCATGAAGGTGGCCAGCGTGGCGCAGGTGAGCCGCAGGCCGCCGGCATCGCGCCAATTCTGCAGTCGCGTCATCACGCGGAAGCCCTGGGCATTGCCCTCGAAATGCAGAAAGTCGCGGCGCTGTTGCTCGGCCAGCGGGGCAATCAGCTCGGCACCCGGGCCGCTGCGGAACCAGTGCTGGATGGTGGCCTCGCCGAAATGGCCGAAGGGCGGATTGCCGATATCGTGACCGATACAGGCTGCCGCGACGATATGGCCGAATTCGGCGGCGGTGATATTCTTCAGGCCGCCGCCATCCCGCTTCAGCACTGTCTCGCCGACTTGAGCGCCAAGCGAACGACCAACGGAAGAGACTTCCAGCGAATGGGTCAGACGGTTGCGCACATAGTCGCTCTCGGGAAGCGAGTGGACCTGGGTTTTATCCTGCAACCTGCGGAAGGCGGAACAGAAGACCACACGATCCCAGTCCTTCTGGAACGGATTGCGCGACGGACTGACCGGCTCGGCGCCACGATGACCGAGCCTCTGGGCAGACAGCAGACGGGACCATTGCATCGTCATGCCCGCACTGTGAAGAGATTGATTTTCGCTTTCAAGAGCCTGCCTGCAACAAAGCCGACCATGACGGGCAATGGAAGTTTTGATTGCATCAGGCGCGCTCTAGATAGGAAGATCGAGACAACGTGGATTCAGAGCTGGTTCTTCATGGTCATTCCGACGATTGCCGTCCTTGCGGCCGCTGCCCCCCTGATCGTCGCGCTGGCCTGCCTGTTCGCCTACCGGAAACTGGGGGGTGGCCGGCATCTGCTGTTCTGGGCCATCGCCCATGCCGGCCTGCCGATCCCCTTCTTCATCGTCGGGTTCTCGGACTGGCCGGGCGAACCCGGCCTCGCGCTGAAAATTGTCGCGGTGGGCACCATCTTGCTGTCGGCCGTGATGCTGGCCAGCGGCATTCGCGTCCAGACCGGTCGGGGCGACCGGCTGGAAGTCGCGCTGGCGGTCGCTGTCGCGCTTACGGTCTGTACGCTGCTGGTTCAGCATATCACCGGTTTCACCTTTGCAGTGCCAACCGTGGTCGGCGCGATCTGCCTGTTGTATGCCGGCGCCCTGCTGATGATCCACCGGCAGACGCTGCTCTATTTCCTGACCGGGGGCGTATTGCTCGCGCGTGGCTGCATGGCTGTCTATTACGCCGCCAGTTTAAGTGAGCTGGGCGCCGAGCTGAATGGACCGCTGGCCGGTTCGATTTTCGCCAATCTACTGACCGGGCTCGGACTGATGCTGATCGAGTTCGACAATGCCCGGCAGCGCGAGCACAGCACGCGCGAGGACGAGCAGGAGACCCGCAAGTTCCTGCAGACCCTGATGGATGCCATGCCGGCGACCATGACCTACAAGGATAGCCACCTGCGTTATCGCCTGGCCAACCGTGCGGTACGCGAACTGCTCAAGCCCTTCAATACCGATCCAATCGGCAAGACATGGGCCGAGATTGCAGGACATGAAGCCGCCGCCGTGGTGGAACAGCAGGACAGGGCCATCATGGCCAGCGGCGAGCCCTTGCACATGGAGCAGGGCTGGACCGGTCCTGACGGCAAGCCGATCATCGTATGGGCCCTGAAGGTGCCGCTGAAGGAAGCCGATGGCCGCGTGATCGGCATCATCACCTGCGGCGTCGACATCACGCGCCTGAAGGAAACCGAGGCGCAGCTGATCGAGCAGCGCGAGGCGGCGGAAACCGCCAGCCGGGCCAAGACGGCATTCCTCGCCAACATGAGCCACGAATTACGCACGCCGCTGAACGCCATCATCGGATTCGCCGAGATGATGGCCGTCGGCTATACCGGGCCGCTGACGCCGCGCCAGCAGGATTATGCCGTCAATATCCGGCAGTCGGGCGAGCACCTGCTCCGCCTGGTCAACGACATCCTCGATCTCTCGCGGCTGGAGAATGGCCGACTCGAACTCAGCATCGCGAGCTGCGATTTCGACGCACTGGCCCATCGCGCCCTGGCCATGGTGGAGCCGCAGGCCCGCGAGGCCGGCATCCGGCTTGCCTTCACCCCGGCGCGGCTGAAAATCCGCGCCGACGAGCGCGCGCTGGTACAGATCATGGTCAACCTTCTGGGCAACGCGGTGAAATTCAACCGCCCCGAGGGTAGTGTCAGCCTGCGCGCCGAAGAAAAGGATGGGGTGCTGTGCGTACTGGTCGAGGATACCGGAATCGGCATGAGCGATGCCGAAAGCCACGCCGCGACACAGCCATTCCATCGCATCGATGCCTATCGGGCCAGGGCCAATAGCGGTGCCGGGCTGGGCCTTTCGATCTGTCGCAGTCTGGTTGAATTGCATGGCGGCCGCCTGGAGATTCATAGCCGCCCCGGCGCCGGTACCCGCGTCGAGGTCCTGCTGCCGGCCTGAGGACCGGAACCGGACGAATCCGCGCAAAATTTTCGCGGGCCTCTTGTCATGTCGTTGGCGGCGGCCTCTACTTTGGACAATGACATGACATCGTCCGGGGAGGACAGCATGATGCACCGCCGCACCTTTCTCCGCTCCACCGTCTATGGCGCTGCCGCAATCGGACTGATGCCCGGCCTGCCGGGAGTGGCTCGGGCACAGTCGATAGACACCCTCAAGCTGTTCGTGCCGGCCAATCCGGGCGGCGGCTGGGATCAGACCGCGCGGTCGATCGAACTGGCGCTTAAGCAGGCCAACCTGATCAAGGGCGCGCAGGTGACCAATGTAGGCGGCGCAGGCGGTGCCGTCGGCCTGCCGCAATTCGTCAACCAGTGGAAAGGCCAGGGCAACGCCCTGATGGTTGCCGGCATGGTGATGGTTGGTGCCCTGATCGCCAACAAGTCGCCGGTGAAACTGTCGCAGGTAACGCCGATCGCGCGCCTGACCGGCGAATTCCAGGTCGTGGTCGTGCCGGCGGCCTCGCCGATCAAGTCGATGGCCGACCTGGTCGCCGCCTTCAAGGCCGATCCGGCCAAGGTGTCGTGGGCCGGCGGCTCGGCCGGCGGATCCGACCATATTCTGGCCGGCATGATCGCCAAGGCGGCCGGCGCCGATCCGAAGAAGGTGTCCTATGTGGCCTATTCGGGCGGCGGCCCGGCCCTGGCGGCCCTGCTGGGCAACCAGGTGACCTGCGGCATCTCGGGTTATGGCGAATTCGGTGAACAGGTGAAGGCCGGCAAGCTGCGCGCCCTGGCGATCTCGGCCGACAAGCGCCAACCCGGCATCGACGTGCCCACCATCAAGGAGCAGGGCCTGGATGTCGAGTTGTTCAACTGGCGCGGCGTGTTCGCGCCACCCGGCGTGAAGGATGCCGACCGCGCCGCCATGATCGACCTGATGACCAAGCTGAATGCCAGCCCGGCCTGGGCGGAGCAGCTCAAGGCCCGCGACTGGACCGGGATTTTCCTCGCTGGCGACGCCTATGCCAAATACATCGAACAGGAAAACGCCCGCATCGAGGCGATCCTGAAGGATATCGGCCTGGCATAAGGCAGCATAGCAGTGACGCGCCTGCGCAGACCTGAAGCGCTCGTCGCCCTCGGCGTGATCGGACTGGGCATGCTGGCCCTGTTCGAAACCACGCGGATTCCGGTCTCGCCGATGTATGCGCGCGTCGGGCCAACCGTGATGGCCTATGCCGCCAGCGCCCTGCTGATCGGACTGGGCGCGGCGCTGCTGGCACAGGCCTGGCGCGGCCAATGGGAAAGCGAGCCCGAGGCGGCCGCCGCGCCGCTTAATCTGCGGGCCGCCGGCTGGCTGCTGCTGGGATTGGCCCTGAATGCGGGCCTGATTGCCCCGCTGGGCTTCGTGCCAGCCTCGATTCTGCTGTTCGCCTGCACTGCCCGCGCCTTCGGCAGCCGCAAACCGCTGCGCGATATCATCGTGGGCGCAGTCTTTGCCGCCATTGCCTATTTCGGTTTTGCGCGGTTGCTGGGCATCAATATTGGCGCCGGAGTCATGGAAGGCTGGATCTGACATGGAAACCCTGGGCCTGCTGGCCGATGGCTTCTCGGTCGCCCTGCAACCGGCGAACCTGCTCTGGGCCGTGCTTGGCGTGACGCTTGGTACGGCCGTGGGCGTGCTGCCGGGTCTCGGGCCTGCACTGACCATTGCGCTGCTGCTGCCGATTACATTCCATGTGCCGGCCACGGCCGCCTTCATCCTGTTCGCCGGAATCTACTACGGCGCCATGTATGGCGGCAGCACCACGTCGATCCTGCTCAATACGCCGGGCGAAAGCGCCACGATCATCACGGCCCTGGAAGGCCATAAGATGGCACGCAAGGGACGCGCCGCAGCCGCTCTGGCCACGGCTGCCATCGGCAGTTTTGTCGCGGGCACCCTCGGCACGCTGGGCATCACCTTCCTGGCACCGCCGCTGGTCGACTTCGCCCTGCAGTTCGGACCGGCCGATTATTTCGCGCTGATGATGCTTGCCTTCGTGGCGGTGTCGGCCGTACTGGGCAGTTCGGTGCTGCGCGGCCTCACCTCCCTTGCCTTCGGCATCCTGCTCGGCCTGATCGGCATCGACCTGCAGACCGGCCAGCCGCGTTTCACCCTCGGCCTTCCCGAACTGCTGGATGGCATCAACGTGATCGTGGTGGCTGTCGGCCTGTTTGCCGTCGGCGAGACGCTGTATCTGGCCAGCCGGCCGCTGGGCCAGGCCACATTGACGCCGCTCAAGGGACGCGCATGGATGACGCGCGAGGACTGGCGGCGATCATGGAAACCCTGGCTGCGCGGTTCGGCCATCGGCTTTCCGTTCGGCGCCCTGCCCGCCGGTGGCGCCGAGGTTCCTACCTTCGTCAGCTACTTTGTCGAACGGAAACTCTCCAAACATCCCGAGGAATTCGGCCAGGGCGCCATCGAGGGCGTTGCCGGACCGGAAGCGGCCAACAATGCCTCGGCGGCGGGTGTGCTGGTGCCGATGCTGGCGCTTGGTCTGCCAACATCTGCCACCGCGGCAATCATCCTGTCGGCTTTCCAGTCCTACGGTATCAATCCCGGGCCGCTGTTGCTGCAGAATCAGCCCGAGCTGGTCTGGGGCCTGATCGCATCGCTGTATGTCGGCAACGTGATGCTGCTGGTGCTGAACCTGCCCCTGGCCGGATTATGGGCGAAGATTCTCGCAATCCCCGCGCCATGGCTATATGGCGGCATTCTCGTCTTCGCCACCATCGGCACCTATGGCATCAGCCAGTCGCCGGTGGACCTGATCCTGCTGTATCTTATCGGCGGCGTGGGTTACCTGATGCGCCGTTTCGATTTCCCGGTTGCGCCGACCGTGATCGGCATGATCCTGGGTCCCTATGCAGAGCAGGAATTTCGCCGCGCGCTCACCATCTCGGGCGGCGATTTCAGCGTCTTCGCAACGCGCCCGCTGAGCGCGACGCTGCTGGTCCTGGCGCTGGCGCTGCTGCTTCTGCCCCTGGTGCTGCGCCGCCGGGGTTGAGAACGGCGGACCGGTTAATGGCGGGAAAGTGACCGAATCGCGTCACGCGCGAATCGTGACTCCCATCACTGAAAACCCGGCGTCAGGCTTCTATATATAATTCACAGGAGCGGATGATGTTGCAGCGTTGTCCCTTCCTTTTTCCTCCCCCAACGATCCCCCCTCGAGGGGCGGCCTCCCCCCGGTCGCCCCTCTCTTTTTTGGTTTCGATGCAATGCCCGCATGGCTTGTCTTCACGCCATGCATGGGCGATGAAACTGGCATGAAACCCAAACCCCATTCGGTCCCGGACGGCTTCAAGATCCTGCCGCCGGTTTCCCCCTTCTTCCGCACCCTTGGCAAAGTGTATGTGCTGGAGCGCCCCGGGCAACCGCCGGTCTATGGCCTGCATGTACGGCCCAAACACGCCAACCGGCATGGCACCGGGCATGGCGGGTTCCTCGCCACCTTGGCCGACACCTTCATGGCCGCCTTCGTCCATGATCAGCGCCGTGAGATCGGCACGATGTGGACCATCCGCCTGGGCATGGAATACAAGCGGCCCGCCCCGATGGGGGCCTGGCTGGAATGCCATCTGGCCGAGATCCGGCGCGAGGGCAACTTCGTCACCGTGGAATGCGTGCTGCAGACCGGGCCGGCCGGGAACCCGGTAATCACCAACAAGGCCACCGCGGTGTTCAAGGTGACCGATCGCGAACCGGCCTGACGGACCGGGACTACTGGCCGTTCGGCGGCAATGCCGCTGGCGGCGGCGCGGCCGATACGATCCGGCAGGTCAGGCTGCGTCCGCTGGCTTCGTCCAGGCGGATTTCCTCGCCACGGCGCTCGGCGCCCCAGCCGGCGCCGAAATAGTCGTATCGCGCCCCGGGCGGCTGGCGCATCAGCGTGACCGGCGGCCGGTCGCGGGTCTCGACCACCAGCCGGTCCTCTGCCGCCCCCAGCACCGCATGCAGGGTGTCGCTGCAGCGAAAGACGATCTCGCCGCCGGCTCCGGCCAGGCGGCGGGCCTCTGCCGAGGGAACGGATTCCGGCACTGAAGCGATTGAAAAGCTGGTCGACCGCCGGCTTTCCTGCCAGGCCGGGCGGGCGACGGCCAGCCGCTCCAGCGCCACCTTGGCCTGAAGCTGTGCCGACCGGATTTCAGCCTCAGTGGGTTCGGTTTCGATGCCGTCTACCGTCTTGTGTCCGTCGCGGAACCGGCCGTCGGCGAACGACAGGCTGAGCTCGACCCGGCGGAAGCCGTCCATCGAGCCGGCCTGGCCGCCGCGCCGGCGGCCATGCTCGCCGTAATGCATCAACTCGCCGTTATGGAAGCTGAACACCACATTGGCGCTGCCGAAATCGCCATACCGGCGCCACTCGGCGATGCGTTCCGGCTTGCCGTCCTTGATGGCGGCCTCCCAGTCGGCGGTTGTGTCCCCCGCGCTGTAGCTGCCGCGCACGATTGTGGCACCGGCGGCGACATCCTCGGTTTCGTCAGGCTGCTGCGGCGCGGCGCCCGGGGCCTGGGCAAGGGATGCTGGCGCGACTGACAAGCCCAGCAAAACCGACAGCAGGACCAAGCCGGCCCGCCAAGGCAAAATCCCGGTTCCGATGGCAGTTAAATGCATCATGTCCGGCATTTTGCCGCGGGAAAACGGCAGGAATCAGGCAACGGCATTGCTTAAAGCCCTGGGGATCCGCCGGAGAAATTCCGCGAATCGGGAATGGTGTAATTTTACCGCACCGCAGCGATCCGCGCTGCGGGAATCGGGGAATAATCAATTTGTAAGTCGATCTGCTTCTAAATTTCCGCAAGAATAGTCAGGCACTCAATGGGAGACACAGTTGTATAAAGCCGCGATCATGGCGATGGCGATTCTGGCCCTGCCGGCCGGTCAGGCCGTGGCGCAGAAGGCCGACCCATCGGCCTTGCAGATCGTGGCGCCGCCCCGGCCGCCCTACATCTTCGACGAAGGCGGCATCGCCAGCGGTCCGGCTGTGGAACTGGTACAGCATCTGGCACGCAGCATCGACAGCAATCCCACGGTGCGACTGCTGCCGTTCCAGCGTGCGGTACTTGCGCTTGACCGGGGCAACACGCTGTATCCGGCCCTGCTGCGCACCCCGCAGCGGGAAAAGCGCTATATCTGGATCGGAGAGGTCTTTGCCGACCGGGCGGTCTTTTTCACCCGTCGCGAAACCCCGACCGTCAACGTTCTCGATGCCGCCCGCACCCTGCCGGTGATCGGCGTCATGCGCGGGTCCGAGCTGCAGTACATCCTGCAGTCGCTCGGCCTCGAGCAGATCGAGGCGAATGCCAGCGAAAACGACAATGCCCGCCTGTTGCAGGCCGGGCGGATCGAAAGCTGGTTCGCCCTGGAGGCCGTGGGCCGTGCGACCTGGCGCGGACTGGATTTCAATCCGGTCGATCTGCGCTCCGGCGAACCCTTCGCCCTGCTGTCGTTCTGGATCGCCGCTTCGGCCAACCTGCCGCCAGACACGGTGGCAAAGCTGCGCACCGCGTATCGCGCCATGCGTTCTGATGGCCGCTACCAGCGGATCATCGCGCCGCTGGCGGCCCTGACCGCGCCGTCGTGATGCCGATTAGCGCAATCCATAGAGCATGAAAAAGGCCGGGATCGCTCCCGGCCTTTTCGTTAGCAGAGTCCTCGGGCGTCTCAGTCGGCCTGGGCCGCTTCGCCTTCCTCGGCTTTCGGCTTGTTGGAAAGGTCCTCGCCGGTGGCCTGGTCGACCACCTTCATCGAGAGGCGAACCTTGCCGCGCTCGTCGATGCCCAGAACCTTGACGCGCACTTCCTGGCCTTCCGATACCACATCGCTCGGCTTGTTGACGCGCTTGGGCGCCATTTCCGAAACGTGGACGAGACCGTCGCGGCTGCCGAAGAAGTTCACGAAGGCGCCAAAATCGACGATCTTCACGACCTTGCCCTTGTAGATCATGCCGACCTCGGGTTCCGAGACGATCGACTTGATCCACTGCACGGCGGCATCGGCGGCGGCCGGATCGCTGGAGGCGATCTTGATCGTGCCATCATCCTCGATGTCGATCTTGGTGCCGGTCTTCTCGACGATCTCGCGGATCACCTTGCCGCCGGAACCGATCACTTCGCGAATCTTGTCCTTCGGCACGCTCATGGTGGTGATGCGCGGCGCATTGTCCTTCACGCCGGCACGGTTCTGCGAGATTGCCTTGGCCATTTCGCCCAGGATGTGGATACGGCCATGCTTGGCCTGATCCAGCGCGACACGCATGATCTCCTCGGTGATACCGGCGATCTTGATGTCCATCTGCAGCGAGGTGACGCCCTGTTCGGTACCGGCCACCTTGAAGTCCATGTCGCCGAGGTGGTCCTCGTCGCCAAGAATGTCGCTCAGCACGGCATAGCGCTCACCCTCGAGGATGAGGCCCATGGCGATGCCCGCCACCGGCGCCTTGAGCGGCACGCCGGCATCCATCAGCGCCAGCGAGCTGCCGCAGACGGTGGCCATCGAGGAGGAGCCGTTCGACTCGGTAATCTCCGACACGACACGGATCGTGTAGGGGAACTCCTCCTTGCTGGGCAGCAGCGGACGCACGGCGCGCCAGGCCAGCTTGCCATGGCCGATCTCGCGACGGCCGGGCGAACCCATGCGGCCGGCTTCGCCGACCGAGTAGGGCGGGAAGTTGTAATGCAGCATGAAGCTTTCGCGGTATTCGCCGTCCAGCGCGTCGATGATCTGCTCGTCGGTGCCGGTGCCCAGCGTGGTGACAACCAGCGCCTGGGTCTCGCCACGGGTGAACAGCGCGGCACCGTGGGCGCGCGGCAGAACGCCGATTTCCGAAACGATCGGGCGGACGGTCTTGGTGTCGCGACCGTCGATGCGCAGGCCGGTATCGAGGATGTTGAAGCGCACGACCTTGGCTTCCAGGTCCTTGAAGGCATCGGAAACATCGACCGGATTGGCCTCGCCCTCGGCGAACAGCGCCTTGGCCTTGGCTTTCACCTCGGCCACCTTGGCGTAGCGGGCCTGCTTGACTTTTTCCTGGTAGGCGACGCGCAGCTCGGCCTCGATGCCGGATTCCTCCAGCTTCTTCAGCGCGGCTTCGTAGCCGGCGCGCTCGGACAGCGGCATCGGCTCCTTGGCGGCGCGCTCCGCCAGGCCGATGATCGCCTCGATCACGGGCTGAAAACCCTTGTGACCATGCATCACGGCGCCGAGCATGACGTCTTCCGGCAACTGCTGGGCTTCCGATTCCACCATCAGCACGGCGTCGGCAGTGCCGGCGACGACGAGATCGAGCTTGGAATCGGCCATCTGCGACTTGGTCGGGTTCAGCACATATTCGCCGTTGATATAGGCAACGCGTGCGGCGCCGATCGGGCCCATGAAGGGAATGCCCGAAATGGTGAGCGCGGCCGAGGCGCCAACCATGGCGACGATATCGGGATCGTTCTCCATGTCGTGCGACAGAACGGTGGCGACCACCTGGGTCTCATTGCGGAAACCCTCGGCAAAGAGCGGGCGGATCGGGCGGTCGATCAGGCGGGAGACCAGCGTCTCCTTCTCGCTCGGACGGCCTTCGCGCTTGAAGAAGCCGCCGGGGATCTTGCCCGCAGCGAAGGTCTTCTCCTGGTAATTCACGGTGAGCGGGAAAAAGTCCTGCCCCGGCTTGGCCTGCTTCGCGGCAACGGCGGTGCACAGCACGATGGTGTCGCCATAGGTCACCATCACGGCGCCATCGGCCTGACGGGCGATCTTGCCGGTTTCGATCACGAGCTTGCGCCCGCCCCACATCAATTCGGTTTTGTGGATGTTGAACATATTGACCTTCTTCCTTCTGAAGCACTGCAGTCCCTGACTGGCAGCGCCCGGCGGAACGGCGCCCATCGCCTTCCGCCCGGCCGATGCGGCTGATCGTCAGCCGGCCTCGGCAAACCGGCATTGCGGGCCCATCCCGAATGCCGGCCTGTCCGGACTATGCCCGAAACACCGACGCCCGCCCCCGGCTGAAGCACCGAAGGCGGGCGTGGCATGTCGTGTCCGGAATACGGCCGCTCGCGGTGTCTGTCGCGCCAGCGGCCATAATCTTTACTTGCGAAGACCCAGGCGCTGGATCAGCGCGTCATAACGCGCCGGATCGGTACGCTTGAGATAGTCGAGCAGGCTGCGGCGCTTGCTGACCATCATCAGCAGGCCGCGACGCGAATGCACGTCTTTCTTGTGGGTCTTGAAGTGTTCGGTGAGGTTGTTGATGCGCTCGGTGAGCAGGGCCACCTGGACATCCGGCGAACCGGTGTCGCCCTTCTTGGTGGCGAATTCAGAAACCAGCGCGGTCTTGCGCTCGGCAGTAATGGTCATGCGACTAACTCCGCGACATCATAGGTTGAACAAACGCAGCGGCCGGACCTCGTCGGCGAGACGCTCGGCAATTCCAACGGCCTTGCCGTCGGCTTTCACCAGCATTTCTCCTTCCGGCGGGAGTCCGGGGGCCGCCAACGCGATCCGGATCGACTGGCCGTGCCTGAGGCGGTCGGCCTGGGGGCCGGTCACAACCAGGGCCGGGATGTCGTCCAGCGCGGTTTCAACCGGCAGCAGATACGCGTGCGCGGCGTCCTTTTGGCACAGTTCCTCCAGCGAATCCAGCGAAAACGCCCGGGATTCGTCATAGCGGCCGACCCGGGTGCGGCGCAGGGCGGCGACATGGCCGAAACAGCCCAGGACTTCGCCGAAATCCCGCGCCAGGGCCCGCACATAGGCCCCCTTGCCGCAATCGACCTCGAAGACGGCATGGTCCGGATCAGGAACATCGATCAACCTCAGGGCATCGATCCGGATCGGCCGGGGGGCCAGTTCCGGCGCCTGCCCGGCCCGGGCCAGGTCGTAGGCCCGCTCGCCCGCCACCTTGAGGGCCGAATAGGCCGGCGGGCGCTGCATGATCTCGCCCACGAAACCCGGCAGCATGGCCTCGATGGCGGGCCGGGTCGGCCGCACATCCGAGCGGGCGATCACAGGGCCTTCGGCGTCGTCGGTGCTGGTGGCCTCGCCCCAGCGCACGGTGAAACGGTAGGTTTTGCCCGAACCCATCACATAGGCCACGGTCTTGGTCGCCTCGCCCAACGCGATCGGCAGGATGCCGCTGGCGAGCGGATCAAGCGTGCCGCCATGGCCGGCCTTGGCCGCCTGGGTCAGGCGGCGCACTTTGGCGAGGCACTGGGTCGAGGTCAGACCAAGCGGCTTGTCGACGATCACCCAGCCATGGACCGGGCGGCCCCTACGCTTCATAGGAACCGCGCTTCATTCCTCGGTCTCGTCGTCGGCCGGTTTCTTCAGGTCGGCCTGCACGGCGGGATGCTTCAGCGCACGTTCCACCCGGGCCGCCTCGTCAAAGCTTTCATCCAGCTTGAAGGAAAAACTCGGCGCCAGACGCAGATTGATGCGGTGGGCGGCCTCGGTACGGATATAGGCCTGGGCGCGGTTCAGCGCGGCGATCGTCTTGGTGGCATCTTCACCACCCAGCGGCATCACGAAGGCGGTGGCATTGCGCAGGTCGGGACTGATGCGCACCTCGGTGACGGTAACGGACACCCCGTCGATCAGATCGGGATCGCGGAAATGGCCGCGCAGCAGGATGTCGCTCAGGATATGGCGCAGTTCCTCGCCGACCCTGAGCTGCCGCTGGCTGCGGCCGCCGGGCAGATCGGCCTGGGAGCGGCCCCCTTGCGAGCGCCCTCCCTGCGAACGGCCGCCGCGCGCGCCGCTATGGGCGCCCTTGCTGCGCTGTGCCATGGCCCATCACTCCGTCGGACGGCGGCGGGCTCAGAGCTCGCGCGCCACGCTCTCGAGTTCGAAACACTCGATCATGTCGCCCTGCTTGATGTCGTCGTAGTTTTCGAACGACATGCCGCAATCCATGCCCTGCTTGACCTCGCGGACATCGTCCTTGAAGCGCTTGAGCGTGGAGAGCTGCCCCTCGTGGATGACAACGTTGTCGCGCAGCAGGCGCACCTTGGCGCCGCGCTTGACCAGGCCTTCGGTGACCATGCAGCCCGCAACCTTGCCGACCTTGGTGATGTTGAACACCTCGCGGATTTCGGCATAGCCGAGGAAGCGTTCGCGGATCGACGGCGCCAGCATGCCCGACAGCAGGGCCTTCAGGTCATCCAGCACGTTGTAGATGATCGAGTAGTAGCGGATGTCGACGCCATCGCGCTCGGCCATTTCACGTGCCTGCTTGGAAGCACGGACGTTGAAGCCGATGATGGCGCCCTTGGAGGCCGCTGCCAGCGCGATGTCGGATTCGCTGATCGCGCCGACAGCGCCATGCAGAATGCGCACGCTGACTTCATCGGTGGCCAGTTTCTGCGCCGCGCCGATGATCGCCTCCAGCGAGCCCTGCACGTCGGTCTTGACCACGATCGGCAGCTCCTTCTGCTCGCCGGCCTTGATCTTGGCGAACATCTGGTCGAGCGAGCCGCGCGCCGAGATGGCGCTCCTGGCCTCGCGCTGCTTGCGCTCGCGGAACTCGGCGACTTCGCGGGCGCGCGCCTCGTTGTCGACGACGACGAATTCATCGCCGGCCTCGGGCGTGCCCTGCAGGCCGAGCACTTCCACGGGCACGGCCGGACCGGCCGACACGGCGTTCTTGCCGTGATCGTCAATCAGGGCGCGCACGCGGCCCCAGGATGAGCCGGCGACGAACACGTCGCCGACATGCAACGTGCCGCGCTGTACAAGCACGGTGGCGACCGAGCCGCGGCCGCGTTCCAACTTGGCTTCCACCACCACGCCCTCGGCGCGACGGTCGGGATTGGCCTTGAGATCGAGGATTTCCGCCTGCAGCAGGATGGCTTCTTCCAGGGTGTCGAGGCCCTTCCTGGTCTTGGCCGAAACCTCGATTGACTGCACTTCGCCGCCCATCTGCTCGACCACGATCTCGTGGTTCAGCAGCTCCTGCCGCACCTTTTGCGGGTTGGCCTGCGGCTTGTCGCATTTGTTGATCGCCACGACGATCGGTACGCCGGCCGCCTTGGCATGATGGATCGCCTCCACCGTCTGCGGCATCACGCTGTCGTCGGCGGCAACCACCAGAACCACGATGTCGGTGACCTTGGCGCCGCGGGCGCGCATCTGCGTGAAGGCCTCGTGGCCCGGCGTGTCGAGAAAGGTAATCGCCTTGCCGGACTTCAGGTGCACCTGATAGGCGCCGATATGCTGGGTGATGCCGCCGGCTTCGCCGCTGACCACGTCGGTCTGACGCAGGGCATCGAGCAGCGAGGTCTTGCCGTGGTCGACATGGCCCATGACGGTGACGACCGGCGGACGCGGCAGCAGCGTCTCCTCGACGTCCTTCTCGCCGCCCAGGCCAAGCTCGACATCGGACTCCGCCACGCGCTGCACGCGATGGCCGAATTCGCCCACCACCAGTTCGGCGGTATCGGCATCGATGGTCTGGTTGATGGTGGCCATCACGCCCATTTTCATCAGGGCCTTGATCACATCCACGCCGCGCTCGGCCATGCGGTTGGCCAGTTCCTGCACGGTGATGGTCTCGGGGATCACCACGTCGCGCAGGATCTTCTGCTGCTCGGTGGCGCCCTGGTGCATGGCGCGCTTCTCGCGTTCGATGCGGCGGCGGAACGAAGCCACCGAACGCACGCGCTCGTTTTCGTCCAGCGCGCTGGTGACGCTGAGCTTGCCGGCGCGGCGCTGCGCGCCGTCGCGTCCGCGGCTTGGCGCGGCCTTGGCCGGTGCAGCCTTGCCGCCGGCGCCGCGGCGCTTGCTGCCGCCTTCTTCATCGTCGTCCACGGCAACGCGGGCGCCGATTGGCGCAGCGCCGGGAGCGGCCTCGGTGCCGACGGTTTCCGGCGCGTTCAGGCGACGGGCCGCTTCGGCCTCGGCTTTCTTGCGCGCCTCTTCCTCGGCGCGCTTGCGCGCATCCTCGTCGGCCTGGCGGCGCAGGGCGGCCTCGCGCTCGGCATGAACGCGGGACAGTTCCTCCTGCCGGCGGCGCATATCCTCTTCGGCCACGCGCCGCATCTCGGCGAATTTGCGGCGCTCATCCTCGTTGACGCGGCCACGCGCCTGGCGCTCCTCGTCCGACATCGGCTTGAGCACCATGCCGGTTGGGCGCTGCGGGCGCTGCGCGGCGGCACCGCGGCCCGGGCGCACATCGCCGGTCGGCTGCGCCGTCATGCGCGGGCCGCTATGGCCCGCCTCCGCGCGCGGGGCGGCGGCGGCCGGCTTGCTTTCGGTCTCGGCTGCCGGAGCCGAGGCGGCCGGCTTGGCGGCGACCTTGGCCGCTTCGGCGGCGCGCGCGGCAGCCTCCTCGGCGGCCTTGGCCGCCTTGGCAGCATCGTGCTCGGCGAATTTCTCGCTCAAGGACGGTACATGCACGCTGGGCGCGGCGACTTTCGGCGCGGCAGGCTTGGCTGCGGGCGCCGGCGTCGCAGCAGCCGGAGCGGCTTCGGCTTTGCCGGCAGCGGCGCCAGGCGGCACGATGGTGCGCTTCTTGCGCACCTCCACCGTCACCGCCTTGGTCCTGCCATGGCTAAAGCTCTGGCGCACCTGGCCGGTCTCGACGGTTTTCTTCAGCTCCAGCCGCTTGGGCCGTGCCGCCGCCTTGTCCTTGTCCTGCTCGTTCACGTCGCTCATACAGTCCGCTTCCGCCTACCGCTCAAAAACCATCCGCATCGGTCCGATGCATTAAACCCTGTTCCGCGGCGCACCAGCCATGGCGCGCCCCGGGTGATGACACCGCCCACCCAGCCCGTCAACCGCCTATCGTGCGGCCTCGACCAGCCTGGCGAGCAATGCCAGATCGGCCGCAAGGCGGCCGGTGAACGGCGTGCGCCTCAGCGCCAGCCGCCCCAGACCGAGCGAACCGGCATCGGCAAGCAGCACGTCGCCACCCACCGTTGCGGCCCCTTCGGCCATTACCAGCCCGGCACGCCGGGCTTTTTCGACCTGGGCCGCGACATGCGCCATCCAGGCCGTCACGCTGCGGGTCGCCAGATCATCCGGCACCTGCAGCCTGCGTTTCGCGCCGCGGGCGAAGGCGCCCTTGGCCCTGGCCGCCGCCACCGCATCGGGCCCCGGCGCCAGCCAGAGGCCGCGGCCGGGCAGCCGATGCGCCGGATCCGGCACCACCGCGCCGGCCGCATCGACGGCGAAGCGCAGCAGGTGGTCCGGCTTTGCGCGCAGGCCGCTGAGCAAACAGCGGCGCTGCGGACCAGCCTTGCCGTCAGGCATCCGCCTGGCCGGCACCGTCCTCTTCGCCCTCGAACCAGTGCTGACGCGCCGCCATGATGATGGCGTTCGCATCCTCATTCGACAGCCCCTCGCCGACGATTTCCTGCAATTCGTCGCCGGCCAGGTCACCCAGGTCGTCCAGCGTCTTGACGCCCTTCTCGCCGAGCGCGACCAGCATCGCGGGCGTCAGGCCCTCGATCCCGGCCACCTCGTCGCTGACGCCCAGCGCCTTGCGCTTGTCCTCGAATTCGGAGTTGCGCTTCTCGATGTATTCCAGTGCCCGCTCGTGCAGTTCGTTGGCGATATCGCCGTCGAAGCCCTCGATCTCGGCCAGCTCCTCGACCGGCAGATAGGCGAGTTCCTCGACCTTGGTGAAGCCTTCGGTGACCAGAAGCTGCGCCAGCGTCTCGTCAACATCCAGCGAGTCGATGAAGAGCTGGCTGCGCTCGCGGAATTCCTTCTGGCGGCGCTCGGACTCTTCTTCCTCGGTCAGGATGTCGATGTCATAGCCGGTGAGCTGCGAGGCCAGACGCACATTCTGGCCGCGACGGCCGATGGCCAGCGAGAGCTGGTCGGTCGGCACCACGACTTCCACGGCATTGGCTTCTTCGTCCAGCACCACTTTGGCCACTTCGGCCGGGGCCAGCGCGTTGACGATAAAGGTGGCCGGATCGGGCGACCACTTGATGATGTCGATCTTCTCACCCTGCAGTTCGTTCACCACGGCCTGCACACGGCTGCCGCGCATACCGACGCAGGCGCCGACCGGATCGATCGAATTGTCGTTGGACAACACGGCGATCTTGGCGCGGCTGCCCGGATCGCGCGCCACGGCGCGGATCTCGATGATGCCGTCGTAAACTTCCGGCACTTCCTGGGCGAACAGCTTGGCCATGAACTGCGGATGCGAGCGCGACAGGAAAATCTGCGGCCCGCGCGGTTCGCGGCGCACATCGTAGATATAGGCGCGGCAGCGGTCGCCCTGGCGGAAGGTCTCGCGCGGCAGCAGCTCGTCGCGACGCAGGATCGCCTCGGCGCGACCCAGATCGATGGTGACGTTGCCGTATTCCACGCGCTTGACCAGGCCGTTCACGATCTCGCCGATACGGTCCTTGTATTCGTTGTACTGCCGCTCGCGCTCGGCCTCGCGCACCTTCTGCACGATCACCTGCTTGGCGGTCTGCGCGGCGATACGGCCGAAATCGATCGGCGGCAGCGGCTCGGCGATCACATCGCCCACCTGGGCGTCGGGATTGCGGCGCTGCGCCTCGATCACACCGATCTCGACGGCATCGTTTTCGATCTTGTCGACCACCTGCAGATGCCGCTCCAGGCGGATCTCGCCGGTTTTGCGGTCGATCTCGGCATGGATGTCGTTCTCAAGGCCATAGCGCGAGCGCGCCGCCTTCTGGATGGCATCTTCCATCGCCATCAGCACGACATCGCGCTCGATGGCCTTCTCGCGGGCCACGGCATCGGCCACCTGCAGCAGCTCGAGCCGGTTGAAACTGGTCACCGTTTCCATTGTTCCTGTTCCTCGAACTCGTTACCCGTACAAATCCCTGATTGAAACTTCACTCTGCCGCGCCCTGCTGTACCCGATCCTGGCGGCCGGCCAGCGAGGCGGCGATCAGGTCGTCGGTGACGACCAGCTTGGCATTGGCGATCTCGGCCACCGGCAGCGACGTCTCCGCCCCGGATTCCTCGTCGGCCAGCAGCACAACATCGCCGCGCAGGCCCTTGAGACGGCCACGGAAGCGCTTGCGGCCCTCCAGCGGCCGGGCCAGCTCGATCTTGGCCTCGAAACTCTTGAAGCGCTCGAAATCGACCGGCTTCACCAGCGGGCGATCGAGGCCCGGCGAAGAAACCTCCAGCCGGTAGGCGCCGCTGATCGGGTCTTCCACGTCCAGCAGGGCGCTTACCGCACGGCTGACATCGGCGCAGTCTTCCACCGTGATGCCGCCGTCATGGGGGGCACCGCCGGTGTCGCGTTCGAACATGATCTGCAGCACCGGCCGCTGGGCGCCAAGCAGCTTGACGCGCACCAGCTGGAAGCCCATGGCCTCCAGCGTGGGCGCAATCATGTCCGCAATCCGGGTCGCCGCATCCATGCGTGCGCAGTCGTCCTTAAAAACTCAGGTCTGAAACCCGCCAGCCCGGTTCTGCCGGCGGGTCGCTAAACCCATACGGCACAAACAAAAAATGGGCCGACCGGCCCATATCCAATTTCCCGATCCGACCATGGACCAGGCCAGCAATGTCGGAGGCTGTTATAGCGGCAAATTCCGTCAATGCAAGGCTTTTCAGGCTGTGCGGGGGGCCCGGGCTCAATCCTGGCGCAGCACCAGCCGGCGGGTCGCCAGAACCGAAAAGAGCCCCAGCAGCAGCCAGAACAGCAGGTCGAGAGCCAGGGCCAGTTCCACCCCCAGCGCAATGTCGGTGGCGCCGGGCGTGAAATCGAGACCGGTATTGAGCCGGACCAGCGGATCGCCGGCATCGGCCGGCAGGGCGGTCGATTCCGGCAGGCTGGACACCACGAAGGACGGAAGCAGCAGCAGCCCGCCGGCCAGCAGCAGGATCGAGCGGCGCGACATGCCCGGAAAACGGCCCGGCCACAGCAGGATCAGGCCGGCGGCCGTGCAGGCCACGGTGAACAGCCAGACCAGCAGGCCGAGGGCGTCGCGCGGCCAGGCCCCGGGCAGTTCCAGCGGCAGGATCAGCCAGGGCACCAGCACCACAGCCAGGAATCCGCCCAGCCCCCAGGCGAGGCCACCCGCATAACCCGGCAGGCCAAACCGGCGGAAGCCCAACTGCAGGGCCAGGCCGGCAACCAGCCCGGTCGCCACATGCTGCAGCAGAAATCCCTCGCGACCGGCAATATCGGGGCTGTCCGGCGGCGCCACCACCGCCTTGACGATCATCAGCACCAGGGTTGCGCTGATGGCGGCCATGGCCGCCGCAGCGCCCAGCCGGAACGGCATCCGCCCTCCCCCGCAAGGACTGCTCGGTTAAACCCGACGCAATCGATAGTAGTGCGGAGTCCGCCCGGCGGCGATGGCTTTCTGCTCGTATTTGCTGGCCGGCCAGTCATCGGGCCGGTGCAGCCAGTCGGCGCTGCCCTCAGCCAGCCATTCGAAACGCGGTTCGGCCAGGATATGGCGCAGCATCCAGCGCTGGTAATCCGGCACGTCGGTGGCGACGCGCAACTCGCCGCCCGACGGGATCAGCCGCGCCCATTCGGCCAGCGTGTCGGCATTCACGATGCGCCGCCACTGGTGCCGCTTCTTCGGCCAGGGATCGGGAAACAGCGTGAAGCCACGCTGCACCGATTGATCGGGCAGCGCCTTGAGCAGCAGCCGGGCATCGTCGGTGAGAATGCGGATGTTATCACGATGATCGCCGCGCTCGTGGCGCTCAGCGATCCGCATAACCAGCTTGGCGACGCCATGCTCGTAAGGTTCGATGCCGATGAAGCCGATCTCGGGATGGCGTTCGGAGAGCTCGAACATATGCCCGCCATCGCCGAAGCCGACCTCGACCCAGTAGGCCTGCTTCGGACTCGTAAACAGCGTGGCCGGATCGAGCGTGACGCCCGGCGCGGGCAGCGTGAAGGACACGCGCGGCAGCCATGCGCCGAAGCGGCCTTCGCGGGTGGGAGAAAGCTTGCGGCCGCGCCGGCGCCCGTAGATCAGGCGCCGCGGCGCGGCCGCGGACTCGTCCTCAGACACGCTTAGCGGACGTTGAAGGCCGACTTCAGGTCCTTGACCAGATCGGTCTTCTCCCACGAGAAGCCGCCATCCTTGTCCGGCTTGCGGCCGAAATGGCCGTAGGCGGCGGTGCGGGCGTAGATCGGACGGTTGAGCTTGAGATGCTCGCGGATGCCGCGCGGCGACAGGCTCATCAACTCCTGCAGCACCTTGGAGATCTTGTTCTCGTCCGCCTTGCCGGTGCCGAAGGTGTCGACATAGACCGACAGCGGATGCGACACGCCAATGGCATAGGAGAGCTGGATCAGGCATTTCTGCGCCAGGCCGGCGGCCACCACGTTCTTGGCCAGGTAGCGCGCGGCATAGGCGGCCGAGCGGTCCACCTTGGTCGGGTCCTTGCCCGAGAAGGCGCCGCCGCCATGCGGTGCCGCGCCGCCGTAGGTGTCGACGATGATCTTGCGGCCGGTCAGGCCGGCATCGCCGTCCGGGCCGCCGATGACAAAGCGGCCGGTCGGGTTGACGTAGAAATGCTCGTCATCGCACATCCAGCCCTTGGGCAGGGCCTTCAGCACATAGGGGCGCACGATGCGCTTGATGTCGCCCGATTCCAGTTCGCGGCCCTTCTTGTCCTTGGCGGCATGCTGGGTGGAGACGACGATGGCCGTGGCGCCGGTCGGCTTGCCGTTCTTGTAGAGCAGCGTGACCTGGCTCTTGGCATCCGGGCCCAGCAGCGGCTCCTTGCCGCTGTGGCGGGCTTCGGCCAGCAGCTTGAGGATGTTGTGCGAAAGCTGGATCGGCGCCGGCATCAGTTCCGGCGTCTCGTTGCAGGCATAGCCGAACATGATGCCCTGGTCGCCGGCCCCTTCGTCCTTGTTGCCGGCGGCATCGACGCCCACGGCAATGTCGGCCGACTGGCCGTGCAGCAGCACGTCGACCTTGGCGGTCTTCCAGTGGAAGCCCTTCTGCTCGTAGCCGATATCCTTCACGGCGGCGCGGGCGACTTCCTCGATCTTCTTCTTGTTCACCGCGCCCGATTTCGACACCAGGCTCTTCGGGCCGCGGACTTCGCCGGCCAGCACGATGCGGTTGGTGGTGGTCAGCGTCTCGCAGGCCACGCGGGCATAGGGGTCTTCCTTCAGGAAGAGGTCGAGCACCGAGTCTGAAATACGGTCGCAGACCTTGTCGGGATGGCCTTCGGAAACCGATTCGCTGGTAAACAGGTAAGAGGAACGCGCCACGTCTTTATCTCCTCAAGCGGCCGCGCCAACCGGCCCGAAGCTGTTTCGCCCCGCACCGGCGCTTGGCGCACGCCGGAATTGGGAATTTGCGAAAGTCCGGTTATTTCGCAGAGCCGGGGGCGGGGGTCAAGCGGAATGCAGGGACCGCAATGGTGCGGGATCGATATCTTCCGCCATTTCCTGGCCGCCCATGGCGCGGACCAGGTCGATGATGCGGCGGCGCAGGCCGGGCTGCTGCACCTGGTGGAAGGCGCGCAGCAGTTCGACATCCTCGCGGCTGAAGGAGGGGAGCTGGTCCCCGGACGACACCGCCGGCTCCAGCAGGCGGCCGTTGCGGGCCTCCACCCGATGGCCCTGCAGGCCCTCGAAAAAATAGGCCGGCGGCACGTCCAGGATCGTGGCGAACTGGAACAGGCGGCTGGCGCCGATGCGGTTGGCGCCCTTTTCGTATTTCTGGATCTGCTGGAATGTCAGGCCGACCAGCTGGCCGAGCCGGTCCTGGCTCATGCCCACCATGGCACGCCGCAGTTTCAGACGATTCCCCACATGCACATCAACCGAATTCTTCGGCACTGGACTGTCCTTCACGCTTCTGCCCGGTCTGTCGAGCGGGCGGCAATCAAAGGCCGCTTCTGCGGCTACCCGGTGAATAAAGCGACATGTGCCGGCCCGGTCAATGATTAATCCGTCTACGGTTAACCAGCCATCCCAGCAGCAGCAGCGCCAGAGCGAGCCCGACCAGCGGGCCATCGCCCAACCGGGCATAAAGCGGCGCGGCATCCAGCGGCCTGGGCAGCGGGCCGTCGACCACGCCGACTGCATCCAGGCCGAGGCTGGCGATCATGCGGCCATAGGGATCGACGATGGCGCTGATGCCGTTATTGGCGGCGCGCACCAGCGGCAGGCCCTGCTCGACGGCGCGGAACCGTGCGGCGGCTAGATGCTGGTGGGGGCCCGACGAGCGCCCGAACCAGGCATCGTTGGTAATGTTGAGCAGCCAGCGGGCCGGCGGGCCCGCCGCTGCGATCTCGGCGGGAAAGATCGCCTCGTAGCAGACCAGCGCGCGGGCCGGCGGCAGGCCGGGAATGGCCATGGCGGCGGCGGCGGCGCCTGGCGAGAAGTCGATGCTGCCGACCGCGAGCGCATCCAGCCCCAGCGGCCGCAGCAGGGCGCGCAGCGGCAGGTATTCGCCGAACGGAACCAGGTGGATCTTGTCGTACTGCGCGGCCAGCGCGCCATCGGGGCCGAGCGCGAAGATGCTGTTGTAGAGCACCAGGCTGCGGGTTTGGTCGAAGCTTCGTCTGGGCGCACCGGTGATCAGCGCGCCGCCGGATGGCGCCAGCCGGGAAAGGGCGGCGCGCAGGGCGGTTTCCTCGTCCAGCAGATAGGGGATCGCGGTTTCCGGCCAGACGATATGCGTGGGCGGCACGGCCGCCGGCTGCAAGGTCAGGGCGATATGCGCCTCGAGATGCTTCTGCCGCAGATCGTCGCGCCATTTCAGGGTCTGCGGCACGCTCGGCTGCACGAGGCGGAACTGGACGCCGGACACCGATTCGAACGGCGCAACGGCGACGCGCCAGGCGCCGGCCGCGAGCAGCAGACCAAAGCCGAGCGGCAAAGCCAGCGCCGCCAAACGCAGATGCCGGTTCGATTGCGGCGCAGCGGCCAAGGCCAGGCCGCTGCAGGCCAGCATGGTGACAAGGCCCAGGCCATGGGCGCCGATCCAGGCCGCCGGCTGCATGGCGAAAGGCGCCATGCCCCAGACATAGCCGACCAGGTTCCACGGAAAGCCGGTCAGAACCCAGCCGCGCAGCCATTCGCCCAGCAGCCAGCCGCAGGGCAGCAGCAGATGGCGCCAGACCGGATTGCGGCCGCCAGCCAGATCCCCGAGCCAGGCGGCGCCGGCAGGAAATAGCGCCAGCAACAGCGGCAGGCCCAGCACCGGCAGCGGCAACAGGATGGCGAAGCGCTCGGCATCGACAAAGAAGGCGATGCCGATCCAGTACAGCCCGGCGACGAAATAGCCATAGGCAAAAAGATAGAGCGTGAGGAAGGCCTGCCGCCGGCTGCCGCTGACCACGAGTAGCTGCATGGCGACCAGAGCGGCCAGGCCGAGCGGCCACAGATACAATGGCGCCTGCGCCGCAGCGAGCATGCCGCCGAGCAGCACGGCTGCGCCATAGCGACGCCAGCCCACCAGGCCCTGCCAGCGGGCAACTGGCACGCTCAGCCGGTTCATGTCAGGCGGCGTCGGCGCTGGACGACTGCTCGGGCAGCGGCCGGATACGCACACGTTTGACCCGGCGCGGGTCGGCATCCAGCACGTCGATGGCCAGCCCGGCGGGATGCTCGATCTGCTCGCCGCGCAACGGCACGCGGCCGAGATGGGAGACAATCAGGCCGCCGACGGTGTCGACATCCTCGTCTATCTCGGGATCAAGCAACTGCCGGCCAAGCTTCTGCTCAAGGTCCTCGATGGGGCAGCGGCCATGGGCCTCTAGCACGCCATCCGCACGCTGTATCAGCAGCCCACCCGCCGTTTCGTCATGCTCGTCGTCGATCTCGCCGACAATCTGCTCGACCAGGTCCTCGATGGTGACCAGGCCATCCACGCCGCCATATTCATCGACGATGACAGCCATATGGATGCGGGTATCGCGCATCTCGCGCAGCAGCTGCAGCACCGATTTCGAGGGTGGCACCACGAGCAGCTTGCGCACCACCTTCTCGAGCGCGAAGCCGCTGCGGCCGGCCAGATAGGGCAGCACGTCCTTCACGTGCACCATGCCGATCACGTCATCCAGCGTTTCGCGATAAACCGGCAGCCGGGAATGCTCGGCGTCCACCAGGGTCTTCACCAGCTTCTCAAAATCGATATCGGCCGGCACGGCGATGATGTCGGTGCGCGGCACGCGGATTTCCCCCACCCGCATCTCGCCCACTTCCAGCACGTTGCGCAGCAGGGCGCGTTCGGCCGTTTCTTCCGGCGTGGCGGTATCGTCGGCATGCTCTTCCAGCAGTTCCTCGATGCTGTCGCGCAGGCTTTCCTCGCCGCGCCCGCGCAGCAGCGCCAGCAGACGCTGCCACAGGGTATTGCCGCCGTTTTCGCGGGACTCGCTCATGCTGCCTTCTTCTTCCGTGCCTCGGGCTTCCCTGCCCGGGCCGGCACGGCCTTCTTCTTTTTCACGCTCTTCTTCGCCACGGCTTTCTTCTTCGCCGTCTTCGATTTTGCCGGCGATTTGCGCGCCGGCCGATAAGGGTCGGCGATCTTCAGTCCCGCGAGGATTTCCACCTCGCGCGGCTCCATCGCCGCCGCTTCTTCATCGTCCATATGGTCATAGCCAAGCAGATGCAACACGCCATGCACGGTCAGATGCGCGACATGGTCGGCCAGAGTCTTGCCCTGTTCCTTCGCCTCGCGCCGGCAGGTGGCGAGGCCCAGCGCGATATCGCCCAGATAGGCCGGCGGCTTGGCCGGATTGATCGCCGCATCGGCGGGAAACGACAGCACGTTGGTCGGCTTGTCCTTGGCGCGCCAGCCGGCATTCAGCTTGCGCATCTCCGCGTCGTCGGTGAGCAGGATGCTCAAGCCGGTTTCGGTATGCGCCGGCAGTTCGGCCTTCAGGGCCGCGTGTACCGCACGGCGCACCAGGGCCGCCGGGCCGGGCAAGGCCGTGCGCCACCCTGCCGCGGCAATGCGAATATCAATGTCGATACTGGAACCGTCTGGCATGGCCGCAACTCAGCGCCGCGGCGGCCGACCGGCGGCATCCGGACGACTGAGGCCCAGTTCCTGCTCGTGCTGGGAATAGGCGCGCACGATCTTGGTGACCAGCGGATGGCGCACCACATCGGCCTCGCCGAAGCGCACAAAGGATATGCCCTCCACGCCATCGAGGATGTCAAGCGCATGGCGCAGGCCCGAGGGCACGCCGATCGGCAGGTCGATCTGCGACAGGTCGCCCGTGACAGCCAGACGCGAATTTTCGCCCAGACGGGTGAGCAGCATCTTCATCTGCACCGGCGAGGTGTTCTGCGCCTCGTCGAGAATGACATAGGCGTTGGAGAGCGTGCGGCCGCGCATGAAGGCCAGTGGCGCCACCTCGATCTCGCCGCTTTCCAGACCCTTGGCGACGCGTTCGGCCGGCAACATGTCGTAGAGCGCGTCATAGAGTGGACGCAGATAGGGATCGATCTTCTCGCGCATGTCGCCGGGCAGGAAGCCGAGCCGCTCGCCGGCTTCCACCGCGGGCCGGGAGAGGATGATGCGATCGACGCGGCCCTCCAGCAGCATGGAGACGGCCATGGCGACGGCGAGATAGGTCTTGCCGGTGCCGGCCGGGCCCAGGCCGAAGACCAGTTCGTGCTTCTGCAGCGCCTCGAAATATTTTTTCTGCGTCACCGAGCGCGGCAGGATGATGCGCTTCTTGGTGCGTACCGCGCCTTCGGGCAGCTTTTCGCCCTCGCGCGGCATGTCGCCCGCCTTGTCCCGCAGCCTTGCCGTCACTGGTGCGTTCATCTGGCCTCCCTGGATCATGCGAATAGCGCCGTCGACATCGCCCATCTCGATCATGCGGCCGTCTTCGAGGCGGCCGTAAAGTTCGCTCAGTATCTGGCGCGCCTGCGCCTGGCCCTCGGCCGGGCCGCTGATCATCAGCCGGTTGCCGCGCGGCGTTACCGCGACCCCCAGGCGCTCCTCGATCCGCGCCAGATGCCGGTCATGCTCGCCGAACAGGAGCGCCAGCAGGCGGTTGTCGGCGAAGTCGACAATGGTGGGGGGATTGGTTGTTTCCGGGCCGCGCAGGTCGCTCACAGGCTTGAGCCTTTCGGTTACCAGCAGATCCTTGTGCCGCGCCCGCGTCACGCCGCCTCGCGGCTGGCGCCGGCGATTTCGCCGAACAGCGAATTGGCATGGCCGTCGGTGATCGCCACGGTGACGAAATCGCCGATCTTCAGCGCGGGGTCGTTCAGTACCACCGATTGCATGTGGGGCGAGCGGCCGAGCAACTGGCCGGGCTGACGGCCGGTGCGTTCGACCAGCACATCCATCCGGCGGCCGACGCAGGCGCGGTTGAAGGCGGCCGATTGTTCCTGCAGCAGGGCCTGCAGCGCATGCAGGCGTTCGGTGCTGATCGTGTCGGAAACCTGGTTCGGCATCAGACTGCCCGGCGTACCGGGGCGCGGCGAATACTTGAAGGAATAGGCCTGGGCAAACCCGACGGTGCGCACGAGCTGCAGCGTGGCCTCGAAATCGCGATCGCTTTCGCCGGGAAAGCCGGTGATGAAATCGGATGTCAATGCGATGTCGGGCCGCGCCGCGCGCAGTTTCTCGACGATGCGCAGATAATCCTCGGCGCGATGGCCGCGATTCATCGCCTTCAGGATGGCATCTGAACCCGACTGTATCGGCAGATGCAGGAACGGCATCAGGCCGGCCACATCGCGATGGGCGGCGATCAGATCGTCGTCCATCTCGCGCGGATGCGAGGTGGTGTAGCGCCAGCGCAGTTTCGGATGGCGGTGGGCGAAGCGGTCGTTCAGCTCGCGCAGCAGCCGGCCGAGCGACCAGGTCTCGCCGCCGGGCCCCGCGCCGTGCCAGGCATTCACATTCTGGCCGAGCAGCGCGATCTCGACCGCGCCGGCGTCGATCAGCCGCGCGGCCTCGGCCATCACGGCTTCGGCCGGCCGAGAATATTCGGCGCCGCGCGTGTAGGGCACCACGCAGAAGGTGCAGAACTTGTCGCAGCCCTCCTGGATCGCCAGGAAGCCGACCGGGCCGGGCGGCGTAGCTACCTGTTCGGGCAGGTGGTCGAATTTCGATTCGACCGGGAATTCGGTATCCAGCACGCCGCTGCCCTTGCCTGACGATTTCGCCCGGAGACGTTCGGCTTTTGCCAGCAGTTCGGGCAGGCGGTGATAGGCCTGCGGCCCCACCACGAGGTCGACGAAGGGGGCGCGGGCGTGGATTTCCTCGCCCTCGGCCTGGGCGACGCAGCCGGCCACGGCGATGGTGACGTCGCCGCCGCGGGCGCGCGCCTCGGTCTTGCGGATGCGCCAGTGGCCCAGCTCGGAGAATACCTTCTCGGCGGCCTTCTCGCGGATATGGCAGGTGTTGATGATCACCATGTCGGCGTCATCGGGCGTCTCGGTCTTGGCGTATCCCAGCGGGGCCAGCACGTCCGCCATGCGGGCGGAGTCGTAGACGTTCATCTGGCAGCCGTAGGTCTTGATGAACAGCTTCTTGGCCAAGTCCGGGTTTCAGCGGGGCGAATCGCCAGACTTCGGCGAGGCCCCAGACGCTCCTTGCGATGTTTCGACGACCACAACCTAGCATTCCGGGACGGCCAAGCCAAGCGCAACGGCGGGGTCGGCGCCTGGACGTCACAGATTCTTCACAGGAGAATCAATGAGTTAATGCAGACGATTTTCGCCCGGCCCGGGATCAAGGCCCGGAATTAAATGCCGGGGGTGGCTACGGGCGTTTCGCCGGCCGGCACGGCCTCTGCCACATGCCCATGCACATGGTGATGATGCGGCTTGGGCAGGCTGCGCTGACCCGGCTCGCGCCCGGCATTGATGTCGCTCAGGCCTTCCAGCACGCGCTGGTGGCACCAGGCGGCCATGCCCTTGCGCGAAGCGAAATCCTCCATCGTCACCGGCTGGTGCAGTTCGACCACCGCCTCGCTGGGGCCGGCCTTGAGGAAGCGCCACAGATGCGGCAGCAGGTCTTCATCGCCCACCCAGGCAAAGATGCGCATCCAGCGCCGCCCGACCGGCATGTGGTTGAGACGCGCATAGCCTATGCTGACCGGCTGCACATTGAGCATGTGTCCGCGCACCGGGCGCTCCGCGGCAGCAAAGAAGGCGGATTTGAAGCTGTGGATGCGCAGTCCGTCGGATGAGGTGCCTTCGGGAAACAGGATCAGGTTGTCGCCCTGCTCCAGCCGCTCGCGCATCTCGTCGCGATGCTCGGCGGTGCGGCGGCGGTTGTCGCGCTCGACGAAAACGGTGCGCTGCAGCCGCGCCAGCGTGCCGAAGAAAGGCCATGTGCCGACCTCGTGCTTGGCGATGAAGCTGGCCGGCAAGACGGCCGACAGCACGACGATATCAAGCCATGAAATGTGGTTGGACACGAACAAAGCCGGCGCCGCGGCGGGCGCATGGCCGATGCGGCGCACCTTAACGCGCAGGAGCCAGGCGACGCTGCGATGATAGGCATGCGGCAGCCTGCGCATCAGCGGACTGCCGGTTCTGATCAACAGGATCTGAACGGGAATGAGCAGCAGCGTCCAGGCCATGAAGATGGCCAGCGTCACAACAGCCCGAATGGTCATCAAGCTCATGGGAACAGGCCGCGGTCAGCGACCGCTCTTGCCCTTCTTGCCGGCGTCCTTGTCGTCGAGCGGCACGCCGAACAGTTCCAGCCGGTGATCAATCAGCTTGTACCCAAGCCGGGCGGCGATCTTCTCCTGCAGCGCCTCGATCTCGGGGTCGTTGAATTCGATGATCTTGCCGCTGCGCGTGTCGATCAGGTGATCGTGGTGCGATTCCGGCATTTCCTCGTAGCGGGCGCGACCATCGCCGAGATCGAGACGGCTGAGGATGCCGTTTTCCTCGAACATGCGGACCGTGCGATACACCGTGGCGATCGAGATGCGCGGATCGACCGCCACCGAACGGCGATGCAGTTCCTCCACGTCGGGATGATCGTCGGAACTGCTCAGCACACGGGCTATCACCCGGCGCTGGTCCGTCATCCGCATGCCCAGTTGTTCGCAGAGTTGTTCGAGACGGCTGCTCATCGGCCGGCTGCCCTTTTAAGCTGTTCAATCCCTGTCGAAGCGACCCGCTAATCCTAGCACGTCCCATCCGCGGATGAAACGCGTCGCGCCGGTCCTTCCTGCCCTGACATAGCCGGTCCGGGCGGCGAATCCAATCTGGTCAGCGCCGGCGGCGCCCCTTGCCAAGGCCGATCTTCTTGGCCAGCACCTGGCGGTGCAAGGCATAATTGGGCGCCACCATCGGATAATCCGCCGGCAGACCCCAGCGTTCGCGATACTGCTCGGGCGTCATTTTGTAATGACTCATCAGGTGGCGTTTGAGCATCTTCAGCTTCTTGCCGTCTTCCAAACAGACGATGTAGTCGGGAGTGACCGATTTCTTCACCGCCACCGCCGGCTGCAGGCGCTCGGCCGCGGCGCCGGTTGCGGCGGGCTGAGTCGCCGTGCCGCCGGCGATTCCGGCCAGCGTGGCGTGCACCTGGCGGATCAGGGCCGGCAATTCGGCTGCTTCGGTCTTGTTGTTGGAGACATGGGCGGCGACGATCTCGACCGTCAGCGCGAGCAATTCCGAGCGATCCGCTGCATTGGCCATGACTTCGCTCCCAGTATTTGAAATAAAACTTGCGATGCGCCGAAGTATATGTGGCCGGAACACAATAAATCCAGTGATGAATTCGAGACTATTGTAGTGTTTCGCCCGGAAATGGTATTAATTTCTGCATGACCAGCGCATCGCCGCCGGCGGCATAATAGCCGCGCCGATGCCCCACCGCCTGGAAGCCGAGGCCCGTATAAAGCGCCCGGGCGGCGGCATTGTCGTCTGCCACCTCCAGGAAGCAGCGCCGCACGCCGCGGCCGGCCAGTTGCGCCAGCCCATCCCGCATCAGCGCCGCAGCCACGCCCAGACGCCGCAGCCGCGACTTGACGCCGAGCGAGATCACCTCGGCCTCGTCGGCGGCGACGCGCAGCAGCAGAAAGCCGACCGGCTGGTCCGCGCTCAGCGCCAGCAGGCAGAGCGCGCCGGGCATGGCCAGCAGATCGCGGAAACTCTGGGCGTTCCAGGTTTCGCCATGCGCGCCGCTGTCGAATGCCTCGTGATGCAACAAGGCCAGGATATCGGCCGCCTCGACCCCGCAGGGCCGCAGCGTGACGCTGAGGGCCGCGCGCGGCTGCAGCACCGCCGGCAGCGCGGCATCGGGCGGGCGGATGTAGAGCGGCGCCGGCGACTGCTGCGGCCGTGGCTGGGCCATGGCCAGGCGCGCCACGATCACCGGGTCGGGATTCGGTTCGGCCGGCGCGAGCCCAAGATCGCCACGGCCGGCCGCCTGCAGCAGCAGGGCCGCGCCGCTGCCGACCAACAGCGTGGCGCCGGCAGGCAGGGCCGCGGCAGCCGCCGCGACCGGCAGGATCTGCGGTTCGGCCAGCGCCTTGCCCAGACCGGCATCGGCCGCGGCAAAGCCCTGCAGATAGACCTCGCCGCGCCGCGCATCGATTACGGCCACGATTCCCTTTCCGGGCTGCGCCGCCGCGAAGGCCAGGGCTTCGGTTGTCGTGACGCCATGCACCGGCCGGTTCAGGGCAAGCCCCAGGGCGCGCGCCGTGGCCAGGGCCGTGCGGATGCCGGTGAACGATCCCGGTCCGATGGTGGCCGCGATGGCATCGAGCTGCCGCAGTTCGAGGCCGGCCAAACTGCGCGCCTGCTCGAGCACCGGCAGCAGGCGTTCGGCATTGCCCTTGCCGCCGGGGGAGATCACGCGGGCCAGCACCTTGTCGCCATCGAGAATGGCGGCCGAGCAGGCATCGAGGGCCGTATCGATCGCCAGCAGCTTCACGGCCACGATCCGCAATGGTAGGAGAAGGCATGATCCAGCCTTCCCTCCACAATGCCGGCCTGGTCGAGATCGCCGGGCCGGATTATCCGGTGCTGATCGACATGCGCTATGCCGGCCACGACAACATCACCGGCGCGCCGATCTACAAGCGCCCGGCCTGCTTCCTGAACGCAGAAGCCGCCGCGCTGCTGCGGCGCGCCATCCAGCTTGCCGCGCAGATGGGGCTGCGGCTGAAAATCTTCGATGCCTTCCGCCCCACCGAGGCGGCCTGGGCCTTGTGGAATCATAACCCCGATCCGAATTTCCTCGCCGATCCGCGCAAGGGCTCGCCCCATTCGCGCGGCGCGGCGGTTGATGTCACGCTGGTCGATGCCGATGGCCACGATCTCGACATGGGCACCGATTTCGATGCCTTCACTCCGCTGGCCTTCCACGGCAACCTCGACGTCGCACCGGCGCAGCAGAAGAACCGCGCCCTGCTGCTGGGCATCATGACCGCCGCCGGCTGGGACTTCTATCGCAACGAATGGTGGCACTACCAGCTTTTCCAGCCGCGCCGCTATCCGCTGCTGTCCGACGCGGCGGCGGGAACCTCGATGATGTGACCGGCCGCCCAGCGCGCGGCCGTTTCGAAATCCACCTTCTCCTGCAGCACGGCAGCGATCCGCTCGCCCAGCGCGGGCCCGAACTTGAAACCATGGCCTGAGGTGCCGCACAGGGCATAACCGCATGCGCCGAGCCGGCGAAGCTGGAAGCGTTCCTCGGCTTCGACATCGTAGAAGCAGGTCTTGCCCTGCAGCACGCGATAGCCCTCCAGGCCGGCGATGCGGTGTCGCGCGCCATCCAGTATGGCGTCGATCTCGGCCGCCGAGGGATCGCGGCTGCCATCCGGGTCGGCGGCGGGCCCGAAGCGGTGGTCGCTGATCTTCAGCCCCGTGCGCATGCCATCCCGCGTCACCCGCGGCGGCACCAGATAGAAGCCTTTCACGGCTCCGATTTCGAGCAGCATCGGCGCGGTATGCCAGGCGGCGGTGAATTCAGCCGGCGGCTGCAGATAGACCACGGTCTGCCGTGACGGCCGCGATACCGGCGCCAGATCGGGCAGCAGCCGCGACGTCCAAGGGCCGGCGGCGACCAAGATACGGTCGGCGCGCAGACTATCGCCATCGGCCAGCTTCACGATGCCGGCTTCCGCATCGATGGCGGCGACGGCCTTTCCGGTCAACAGCGGCACGCCGCGCTCGCGCAGATGGCCGCTGAGGGCGGCGATAATCGACTCGGCAAACAGCAGGCCGCCCGAAGGGCAATAATAGGCATCCTCCAGCCCGTCGCCCACCAGCATCGGCCAGCGGCCGATCACGGTTTCTGCGTCGAAGGAGAGATGCTCGATTTCCTCGGCCGCCAGCGTGACGACGCATTCCTTGGCCCAGGCATCGCCCATGCCGCTCAGGACCAGCGTGCCGGTCTCGGCATAGAGCCGCATCTTCAGGTCACCCCACAGCCTCTCCCAGCCATGATAGGCCTCGCGCACCATGCGCAGATAGCCGCGCTGCGCGCCGTAGGGATAGCGGATCAGGCGATGTTGGTCGACCGAGCTGCCGAGCGGATTGGGCAGCCGGCCCTGCTCCACCACGCTGACATCGGCACCAGCGCGCTTCAGGGCCCAGGCCGTGGACAGCCCGACGATGCCGCCGCCCACCACGACGACCTTCATGGCTGCACGCTTTCTGCCACCAGCTCGGCCGCGGCAAGATCCTCGAGCGCGCTGCCGACCGACTTGAACAGCGTGATTTCGCCATCGTCCCGGCGCGCGAAGGCATCGGTGCGGCACAGGTCGAACAGATCGCCGCGCACCTGCTCGGCCGTCAACGCGCCATTGCGGATCGGCGCTACCAGATCGCCGGCCTCCTTCAGGGCGCCGGCGCGGGTATCGACCCAGACGGATGCACGCTGCAACGTCGCGTCGTCGGCCTCGCGCATCTCGGGCGTGAAGCCGCCGACGAGATCCACATGGGTGCCGGGACGCAGCCACTCGCCGCGCACCAGCGGTTCGCGGCTGAGCGTGGCGCAGGAAATCGTGTCGGCGGCGCGCACGGCGGCCTCCAAGTCGTCGACCACAGCGATCGAGGCATTCAGGTCGCTGAGTTTTTCCGCAATCGCCTCGGCGCGGAAACGGTTGCGGTTCCAGACCTCGATCCGCTTGTAGCGCCGTACGGCATGGTGCGCCCGGATCAGATGCGGCGCCAGCGAGCCGGCACCGACCATCAGGAACTGCTTCGCATCGCGCCGCGCCAGATAGTCGGCCGCCAGCGCCGAGGCGCAGCCGGTGCGCCGCAATGTGAGCGCGACGCCGTCGATGATTGCCTTCGGCGCTCCGGTCTTGGCATCGAGCAGCAGATACGAGCCTATCACCGAGGGCAGGCCGAGTTTCGCATTGTCGGGATAGACGCTGACCGCCTTGATGCCGATATGGCCGCCAGGTACCCAGGCCGGCATCACCAGCAGGGTACCGCCGGCGCCGCCGGCAGGATCGTCGATATGGAAATGGCTGCGCAGGGGAATCTGGCTGCCCTGGCTGCGGAAGGCGACACGCAGGTGCTGTACCAGCTTGCCATAGGGCAGCGCGGCGTGGACGGCGGCGGCTTCGATACTGCGCATCTTTCCGCCGTCAGACAGCCGGCGGCGGCACGGAGGGCAGATTGCCCGACGGCTCAGGCGGGGCAGCGGATCGTGCTGCCGCTTTCAGCGCATCCGCCTGGCGTTTGCGGCGGGCCGAGGACCAGGCGTTCAGGCGGCCCAGTACCGCGCCGGCGATCAGGCCGGTCAGGAAGATCAGGAAAACCAGCAGATACAGCGGCAGGTCGAGGATGAAGGGCAGCGGCTCGAGGCTGACGACGACGACCTGGCGGTTGGATACCGCAAAGACCACCAGGACAATCAGCAGTAGGGCGGCAAACAGGACGCGCAGAAAGCGCATGGCAGCCCCTTCAATGTTTACTCGTCGGAATCCGAAGTCTGGTCGCCCGACAGATTGAGCTTCTGACGCAGTTCCTTGCCGGTCTTGAAGAACGGCACGAATTTCTCCTGCACCTCTACGGCGGCACCGGTGCGCGGGTTGCGGCCGGTGCGTGCCGGGCGGCGCTTGACCGAAAAGGCTCCGAAACCGCGCAATTCGACGCGATCGCCGCGCGAGAGCGCGTTGGCGATTTCATCGAAGATCGTGCCGACGATCCGCTCGATGTCGCGTTGCGTCAGATGCTGATTGCGTTCGGCCAGTCGGTTGATGAGTTCAGACTTGATCATCGGCGTTTCCCTGCGCGGCGGTGGCGGGGCCCCCTCGTTCTTTACTCAGGGTGCCAAAGGGAGATCAGCCCGTCAAGCTTAAGCCGTTCGGAGAAAAGGCTTTTTCCAAAAAAGGCGCTCATGGCCCGGCTTCCCACCCCATCCAGCAAGCCGGTCGGGGGCTCGGACGGGATGTCCCGGAGCGGCAATTCGGCTGCGATTCCCCGGTTCCGGGCCAGCCAATCGCGCGCCTCGGCGAGGCCGCCCAGACCGTCGATCAGGCCGCTTTCCAGGGCTATCCGGCCGGAATATACCCGCCCATCCGCCAGCCGGGAGACCGTTTCGACCGGCAGATTCCGCCGCTCGGCCACCAGTTTGACGAACCAGGCATGGGTCTCCTGTACCATGCGCTGGATCTGGGCGCGGCCTTCCGGGCTCATCGGCCGGGTCGGGTTGGGCTGGTCCTTGAGCGGGCCTGATACGATGGTTTCGGCGCTGACGCCGATCTTTTCCATCAGTTTGGAGAATTCCGCGGTCTGGAACAGCACGCCGATCGAGCCGGTCAGCGAGGTCTCGCGCGCCAGTACCTGGTCGCCGGCAATGGCGATCATGTAGCCGGCCGATGCGCCCAGCGTGCCGATCACCGACACCACCGGCTTTTCCTCGGCCACCCTGCGTATCGCGCCGAACAGGGCCTCGCCGCCATAGGTGCTGCCGCCGGGGCTGTTGACGTGGACGATCAGGGCGCGGACGCGGTCGTCTTCGGCCGCCTCCTGCAGCTTTTCCATCCACCAGTCGTTCTCGGCGATCACGCCGCTGATCTCCAGCCGGGCCACATGGGCCTGGTGGCGGCGAATGACATTGCCGGGATCGACCCAGTAGAAGGCGCCCAGCGCGGCGACCATGACGGCAAGCACGGCGACGAAACGCCACCAGTTCAGACGGCGCGCCAGACGGCGGCGCTCCAGCCAGGCATCGGTATCATTGGACATGGCGACAAGGTAAGGGCGGCGGACCGGCTTGCCAAGGGAGCCGCCGCCAATAACACCTTGCCGCTGCACATAAAGCTACCAATACTGCGGCCATGGCCCTGCCGCTCGACCCCACCGTGCCGCTGGCCGGCATCGCGCTGATCCTGTTGCTGGTCTGGCTGACCGGCGGCCTGCGCCATGCGCGCCTGGCCGATACCAGCGAGGCCGCCGCCCTGCTGGGCGCCGGTGAGACCGGGTTCGCGGCCGCGGATATCGCCATATCCCGCAGCCACGACTGCGCCATCGCCCATGATGGCCAGGGCCATGTGGCCATGGTGTTTGCCAGCGGCGCAAAGCTGGCCGCCCGCAAACTGCAGCGCGACGAGGTCGCAACGGTGACGCTGACGCCGCAGGATGACGGCTGTGCATTGCTGGCGATCCGCACGTGGGCCTTCACGCATCCCAATTTTACGCTGCTGCTGGATCAGGCCGCAGCCGAAGACTGGCGCCGGCGCGTGACGGAGATGCCGGCATGAGCGAGCTGGCCTTTCGGCTGCCCGATCCCGTGATCCTTGCGATCCCGGCCTTCATCGGCCTGGCGGCTCTGGAGGTTCTGGTTGCGCGCCTGCGGCGGCATCCGGCCTATGAATTGCGCGATACCGCCGCCTCGCTGACCATGGGGCTGGTCAACCTGGTGCAGGCGGTGCTGTTTTCCGGCCTGATATGGTGGACCCTGCAGGCGGTGCATGGATGGCGGCTGTTCGACCTGCCCTTAACCCTGTGGACCTGGATCGCCCTGCTGTTCGCCGAGGATTTCATCTATTACTGGTTTCACCGCCTGAGCCACGAACATCGCATCTGGTGGGCGGCGCATGTGAATCACCACTCCTCGCAGCATTACAATCTCTCGACCGCATTGCGGCAGCATTGGACCGGCAACCTGGTCTTCACCTGGGCATTGTGGCTGCCGCTGGCCTTGCTGGGCTTCCCGCCGGCGCTGATCGTGTTCCAGAAGGGCGTCAGCCTGGTCTATCAGTTCTGGATCCATACCGAGCTGATCCGCCGCCTGCCGCGCTGGTTCGAAGCGGTGTTCAACACGCCCTCGCATCACCGTGTGCATCACGCCACCAATCCGCGCTACCTCGACCGCAATTACGCCGGCATCTTCATCATCTGGGACAGGCTGTTTGGCAGCTTCGCGCCGGAAGACGATGCCGAGCCCTGCCGCTATGGCATCGTGAAGAATATCGGCAGCTTCAATCCGCTGCGCATCGCTTTCCATGAATGGGTCGAGATCGGCCGAGACCTGCGCCGCGCCACCTCGCTGAGAGCGGCACTGGGCTATCTGTTCGGCCCGCCGGGCTGGCGGCCCGACGGCAGCGGCATCACGTCGGATATGCTGCGCGCGCGCTGGCAGGCCGAACGGGCGGGCCTGCACGGCACGGCCGACTAGAGCGCATCGAGCATGCCGCGGAATGTGGCCTGCAGTACGCCCTTTTCCAGGGCCTGAATGGGAATGCGCTGCGGCTCCGGCTGCTTGCCTGGCCCGGCCGAAACGCTCCAGGTCACGGCCCCCAGAACGAAGGCGACGCGCGCGGCATCGGCATCAGCCGCCACCGGCAACAGCAGACGGCGGACCCGGCTCATGCCCTCCTCCGGCCAGCGCTGCGTGCTTTCGGCATAGAGCGGCTGCCCCGTCTCGATCACCGTGGCATAGAGCTGCTCCATGTAGTCCCGGTAGGCGCCGCTGTATATTTCGGCAGTGGTCTTTCCCGTGGCATCGCGGTGGAAGCGCTGTACCAGTTCAGTGCCGACCAGACGAAAGCGCATCACCCTGCCGGTGCCGGCGGGCTCGGCCAGCACCAGGAAGGGCAGCAGACGGCGCGGCATGTCGAGGGGATCGATGGTGCCGCGCAGGGGCAGCGCATCCTCGACCCGTCTGGCCGACCAATAAGCGGCCAAATTGAGCAGGATGCGGTCGTCGGCAAAGGGAAGCGGGAGACCGGCGGTCACTGAAGATAACAACTATGTGATGAGGCGAATCGCTGAGGTGAATTGTGATTCGACAGTCAGGCAATTTTCATTTTATTACAATGAGTTACAACCTTACGGCGAATCGTTATCAATGGAAATATCGCCTAAGTCCGGTCAGCCTTCCATTCCCTCACCGTCTAGCTGTGTGCGCAGGCGCGCGAGCGCGAGGCGAATGCGCGACTTTACCGTGCCGAGCGGCAGCTTCTCGCGGTCGGCAATCTCGCGGTGGGAAAGATCGCTGAAAAATGCGAGTTGCAGAAGATGGGTCTGGTCGGCTGACAGGGCCTGCATCGCGCGCCGCAACCGTGCCTCGGCCTGCGCCTGATCAACGCCGCTGTCTGGCGCCGGCATCTCGTCGGGCACCAGAGCCGGATCGTTGGGATCGATCTCGGGCCGCCTCTCGCGGCGCAATCGGTCGATGCGCTTGTTGCGCGCGATGGTGAACAGCCAAGTGGCGACCGAGGCCTGCGCCGGGTCGAAGGTGGCGGCGCGGCCCCAGGCCGAGATCAGGCTTTCCTGCGCCAGTTCCTCGGCGACATCTTCGGGAGCACCGAGCCGCATGATGTAGGCCTTCAGGCGCGGCGCGTAATGTTCATAGAGCGCAGCGAAAGCGGCGCGGTCGCCGGCTTGGGCTACGGCTTGCATCAGAGCTGCCTGCCGGTCGCGGTCCATCCCTCTCTGCTCCATGCCGCCATGCTGCGCGAAGCGAGGCGATAACGCAAGACAGCCAATGATTTAAGGCAGCGTCGCCGGCCCTGCCATGATGTTGCCATGAAATCGGGTGGAAATCCCCCGACACCACCGCTATGTTCCCGCCATGACCGACAACAGGGTTTATCGACTGGCAGCTCCGCTGCTCGCCTCGCTCCTCCTTTTTCTGCCGCCCGGCCATGGCGACGCCCAGGCCCAACAGAAGCCGCAGAACAAGCAGACTGCTGCCAAGAGCGAGACCAAACGCATTGGCAGTTTCTCGGGCTGGGATGCCTATGAGCATACCGACAAGGGCGCCAAGCTTTGCTACCTGCACGCCCAGCCGGAAAAGAAGGAGCCGGCCGGCGCGAAGCGCGGCGAGATCTACATCCTGGTGACGCATAAGCCGAAGGAGAAGATCCGCAACGAGGTGAGCATCTATTTCGGCTATCCGCTGAAAACCGAGGTGCCGGCGCAGGCTGTGATCGGCACGGCCACCATCGAGATGTTCACCTACCAGGAAGCGGCCTGGGCGGCGGATGCTGCCACCGACCAGAAGCTGGTGGAAGCCCTGCGCAAGGGCAAAACGCTGGTGGTGAAAGGCGAATCCGCGCGCGGCACCAAGACCACCGATACCTACGACCTGAGTGGATTCACTGCCGCCCTGCAAGCCATCGACAAGGCCTGTGGCCTTGGGGCATCGTCGTGACGTCATGACCGCCATCGTGCCGGATATCGCCGCCCGTCCCGCCGCTGCGGCGACTTCGGGGCCGCGCGACCTGCTGGGCCTGACGCGGCTCGAGATCGCCGCCGCGCTGGTCGCCGCCGGCGAGCCGGAAAAGGCCGCCAAGATGCGGGCCAACCAGCTCTGGCACTGGATCTACTATCGCGGCAGCCGCGATTTCGCCGAGATGACCACGCTGGCCAAGGACATGCGCGAACGTCTGGCGGCAAACTTCACCGTGGGCCGCCCGCAGGCGAGCCGCGACCTGAAGAGTGTGGACGGTACACGCAAATGGCTGCTGAAATTCAGCGACGGCGAAGAAGCCGAATGCGTGCACATTCCGGAAGACGATCGCGGTGCGCTGTGCGTCTCCAGTCAGGTCGGCTGCACGCTGACCTGCAAGTTCTGCCATACCGGTACGATGAAACTGGTGCGCAACCTGGATGCCGGCGAAATCGTCGGTCAGGTGATGCTGGCGCGCGACCACCTCGAAGAATGGCCCTCGCCCAAGGACGGCCGCATGCTGTCCAACATCGTGATGATGGGCATGGGCGAGCCGCTGTATAATTTCGACAACGTATCCAAGGCGCTCAAGATCGTGATGGACAACGAGGGCATCGCGATCTCGAAGCGCCGCATCACGCTCTCCACCGCCGGCGTGGTACCGATGATCGAACGTTGCGGCGCCGAACTGGGCGTCAATCTTGCGATCAGCCTGCATGCCGTGCGCGACGACATCCGCGACGTGATCGTACCGATCAACAAGAAATACCCGATCAAGGACCTGCTGGCCGCCTGCGCCGCCTATCCGGGCCTGAGCAACGCACGCCGCATCACCTTCGAATACGTGATGCTGAAGGGCGTGAACGACACGCCCGCCGACGCCAAGGAACTGGTGCGGCTGCTGAAGGGCATTCCGGCCAAGGTGAACCTGATTCCGTTCAACCCCTGGCCCGGCGCGCCGTATGAATGCTCCAGCGACGAGGCGATCCGCAAGTTCAGCGACATCGTGTTCAACGCCGGCTATTCCTCGCCGGTGCGCACGCCGCGCGGGCGCGACATCATGGCCGCCTGCGGCCAGCTCAAATCGGCCAGCGTGAAACGCAGCAAGGCCGACATCCTGCGCGAACAGGCGGCCAAGGAAGCCGCCGGTCTGTCGGCATGACCATGGCGCCGCGCCTGTTTGTTCTTTCCGGACTGGCGGCGGCCGTTCTGCTGGCGGTAGGGGGCGGCGCACAGCCGGCATCCGGCCAGGTCATGCCTCCGGCGCAGCCTGCCGGCATCGGCGCCAGCATTGATGACAGCACCGCTTTCAACAGCACCGAGCGCTGGCTGATCCCGTATTATTTCCAGCGCAAGCATGCGGACCGGGCGCGCGCTTCGCGGGCCAAGTCCGTCCAGCGCAGTCTTCCTGCCGGCATCGCCACGGCGCCCCGGAAGGGTGACACCCTGCCGCTGGATGTGGCGGCCAGGCTGCACAATCTGCCCGGGCCGCTGCTGCGCGATCTTCCGCCCGCGCGACCCGACACCGCACGCCTGGTTGTCGGTGCCGATGTCATCCTGCTGCGCCGTTCCAGCGGCGAGGTGCTGGATGTGATGGCTGGGGTGATCAACTGATCAGGCCGCCCGCGCCGGCAGCCTGGCATCTCCGCGCATCTCCGCCATCCTTCCCGGCTTGGCTGGGGTTTCTGCCGCGGTCCTGAAAAACCCTACCAGTTCGGCCAGGGCGCCGGCCTGTTCGGCCAGGGCCTGGGCAGAGGCGGTGGTTTCCTCCACCAGCGCGGCATTGCGCTGCGTGGACTGGTCCATCTGCGCCACCGCCATGTTCACCTGCTCCAGCCCGGTCGCCTGCTCGCGCGAAGCGGCGGCGATCTCGGCGATGATGTCGGTGACGCCACGGATCGCCTGGTTCACCTCGGCCAACGCGCTGCCGGCGCGATCCACCAGGCCGGCGCCGGCACGCACATGGGTATTGGAATCCTCGATCAGCCCCCTGATTTCCTTGGCCGCATTCGCCGAACGCTGGGCCAGGGCGCGCACTTCATGCGCCACCACGGCGAACCCCTTGCCCGCTTCGCCGGCACGCGCGGCCTCCACGGACGCATTCAGCGCCAGAAGATTGGTCTGGAAGGCGATCTCGTTCATCACCGCAACGATATCGCCGATGCGCGCGGCGCTGGCCTCGATCCTGGCCATCGCATCGACCACGCCCTGTACCACCGTTCCGCTCGCGGCGGCTTTGTCGCGCGCCACCATGCTCAGGCCATCGGCGCGGGCCGCATTATCGGCATTCTGTTTCACTGTCGCAGTGATCTGCTGCATTGTCGCGGCGGTCTGCTCCAGCGCCGCCGCCTGGCTTTCGCTGCGCTGGGCAAGATCGAGGCTGCCGGTGGAAATCTCGGCCGATGCGGCCCTTACCTGCGTGGCGCTGTCGCCCAGCCGCGCGGCCACATCCCGCAGCATTGCCGCCATGCCGTTGGCACTCTGCTTCAACGCGCCGAATATGCCGGCGTAATCGCCCGTCACCTGCTGCCCGGTATCGCCACGGCCCAGCGCCTCGGTCACCTGGGCCAGCTCGCCCACCATGCCCTGCAGCATTTCGGTCAGGCGGTTGAGCTGGCGGCTGACATCGAGGAAGAACCCGTCTTTGCCATCCTGCGCCAGGCGCCCTGAAAGATCGCCGGCGATGATGCGGTTGACCAGTTCGGTGATCTCGGCTGCCGCCACCTTCTCGCGCGCCTCGCGCTCGGCCAGCTTGAGCCGCTCGCCGTCGCGCAGCACCTGACGCTCGCGCGAGGATTTGCGGCGTGCCCGCGCCTCGTCCCGCCATACGCGGTAGGCATGCCGAAGGGTGGCGAAACGCGCACCGCCCCCGAATAGGAGGCCGGCCAGAGCCACCAGGGGCAGGCCAAGCGTGAGGCAGGCGGCGAAGATGTCGGCGAACCTATCCTTCGGCTGCGCCAGCAGTTGCGTACAGGCGGCGCGCAGATCGGCGGCGACGCAGTCGCGCACACGGTTGATCTGCTCGATCCGTTGCGTGGTGACCTGGAACCAGTGCGGCGCCGCGATGCCGCCGGTCGAACCATGGGCGAAGCCGTCATAGATTGCCGTGCGCAGGCCTTGCACGGCGGCGAAGGCCGGCTCTCGGAAGACAGCATCGCAGAAGGCGATCTGGTCCTTGGTGGCGTGAGCACGGAACACGGTGAAATCGGCCTCCTGCAGAAAGCCAAGGCTCATGAAGCGCTGGAACACCGGCAGGTCGAAACGGCCTGCCGCCAGCGCGCCCGAGCCAGTGGCACGTTCCTGCGCAGATTTCTCCAGGCCCTCGAGCAGGGCGAGGAACGCATCCAGGCCGCGCGCCAGTTCGACATTGCCGAGCAGGTAGCCGATGCCGCGTACGCTTTCCAGCGCATGGCGGATCGGCGTGGTCCAGTTGGCGAAGGATTGCTGGGTGGTGAAATCCAGCCTGTCGATGAGTGACCGTGCCTGACGTGCGTGATCCAGCAGGCGGCCGAGCTCATCGCCGGCGGCAACCAGCGGGGCCAGCAGCGCATGCGCACGGCAGACATCCGTGGCAGCCTGCACCGCCAGTGCGTTCTGATCCATGGCCGCGCGCGCCGCCTGAAGCTGCTCGCGGAATTCGTGTCCCTTGCTGCCGATGAACAACGCGCTGGAGCCGCGCTCCCGCTGCAGGTCGTTGGCCAACTGGCCGATGGCGATGGCATAGCCGATTGCCGCACCGGCCGCGGGCGCCTCGTCGCGCAACTGCCGCTCCTCGAACAGGCGCGTGGCTGCGAATCCGACGAAGCCGAGAATGGCGAGGTTGGCCGACGCGGTCTTGCGGGCTGGCTTGGCGGGCGCGGTCTGGGGAGAAGTCGGCATGCGGCACCTCATTTATCGCTTTTGGGTAGCCGCCGAGGGCAGCACCATGACTCAAAAGCAAGCATGATCCGTGCCAGGAAAACTTTTGCGGAAACTGATCGTCACCATACGCACGGTCAACGAGCAGCGTCGCTGGCAGCACCAAAAGCAAAAAAATGCCGCCCGGCCTTGGCCGGACGGCATGCGCTGCGATGTTGCGCGGAAGGTAAAGCCGCCTTGGCCGCGGCGCGGCCGCGTCAGTAGCGCTTGTAATCGAGGAACTTGCCGGTCATGACGATCTTCACGCGATCGCCCTTGGGATCGGGCAGGCGTTCCATCGTCATGTTGAAATCGATGGCCGACATGATGCCGTCGCCGAATTCTTCCTGGATCAGCTCCTTCCAGGTGGTGCCGTAGACCTGCACCAGTTCGTAGAAGCGATAGATCAGCGGATCGGTCGGCGGGCCCGGCGGCAGCGAACCGCGATAGGGCGTTTCGGCCAGCAGCTTTTCCTCCAACTTGCCCAGGCCAAACAGCTTGGCCGTCTTGGCGGCCTGCTGCGGCGTCAGCTTCATCTGGCCGAGCAGGCCGGCGGTGAGGAAGATCGGCGACTGCTTAGGGTCGATCTTCTTGGTGATCTCTTTCCAGCTCCAGCCTTTCAGCCGCTTGGTGTCGAGGATCTTTTCGGTGACGGACTCGCGCTTCACGGTGTTTCTCCTGTTTCTTCAGATGGCGACGGACAATTCATTCGGCGGCGGCGCCGCCCAGACCGATCTTGGGTGCGGCGGCGTATACGTGCGGCGGCTTGCGGGACTCCCAGCCGGCCGGGGGCGTGAAGGCTTTCGAGCGCCGCACCAGGAAATCGAGCAGGTGATTGCGGATCGGATAGTAATCGGGCAGCTGATGCAGGGTCTCGCGCGTGCGGTCCTTGGGCAGCGTATTGACCAGGATCTCGGCGATCTTGGCGCCTGGCCCGTTGGTCATCAGCACGATGCGGTCGGCCAGCAGCATGGCTTCGTCGACGTCGTGGGTGATCATGAAGACGGTGAGGTTGGTGGCGGCCCGCAGGCGCAGCACTTCATCCTGCAACGTGCCCCGCGTAAGCGCGTCCAGCGCCGAAAAGGGCTCGTCCATCAGCAGCGTCTTGGGTTCAATCGACAACGCGCGGGCAATGCCGACACGCTGTTTCATGCCGCCGGAAAGCTGCGCCGGTTTTTTGGCTTCCGCGCCGCCCAGGCCGACCATGGCGATGTATTTGCGGGCATGCTCGGCCGCCTTAGCCTTGGACCAGGATGGCCAGCGCGACTGCACGGCAAACAGCACGTTATCGAGCACGCTCATCCACGGCATCAGGGCATGGCCCTGGAACACCACGGCACGGTCCAGGCTAGGCCCTTCGACGGCCTTGCCGTCGAAAATGATGGCCCCGTCGCTGGGCTTGTCCAGGCCGGCGAGGATGTTGAGCACGGTGGTCTTGCCGCAGCCGGAATGGCCGATGATGCAGACGAACTCGCCCTTTTCGACGCCAAACCACAGATCCTCGAACACTGCCTTGTCGGTGCCGGGAAACTGGCGCTTGAGGCCTTCGACGGAGATGAAATGCTGACTCATGGCGGCGGCCTCACTCCGGATAGGTGACGAGACGGGTGAGGAAGCCGAGCAACTGGTCGAGCAGCATGCCGATCACGCCGATGAACAGGATGGCGTTGATCACGTTGGCAATGGAAAGATTGTTCCACTCGTTCCACACGAAGTAGCCGATACCCGTTCCGCCGACCAGCATTTCGGCGGCAACGATCACCAGCCAGGCGATCGAGATCGAGATGCGCATGCCGGTGAGGATGGTCGGCGCAGCCGCTGGCAGGATGACGCGGAAGATCTTGCGGAAGGTGCCGACTTCCAGCGTGCGCGCCACGTTCAGCCATTCCCGGCGCACATTGGCGACGGCGAAGGCTGTATTCGTCAGCATCGGCCAGACTGAGCAGATGAAGATCACGAAGATGGACGAGATCGCGCTGTCCTTGATTGTGTAGAGCGCCAGCGGCATCCAGGCCAGTGGCGAGACCGGCCGCATCACCTGGATGAAGGGGTCGAGCGCCTGTCGGAACAGCGGCGACAGGCCGATCAGGAAGCCAAGCGGCACGGCGAACAGCACCGCCAGGCCGAAGCCGAGCGCAACTCGGCCGATGGAGTAGGCGAGTTGGATGCCGATGCCCTGATCGTTCGGTCCCTTCACGTAGAAGGGATCTGCCAGATGCTTCCACAACACGCCGCCCACATCGAGCGGGCCTGGCATGGCCGACTTGCCCTGGGTAGCGGTCAGGCCCATCAGCTTGGCATATTCCGGGTCCATGGCCTGGGTCTGGCCGGTGCCCGAGGTGGCGATGTGCCAAGCCCCGAGCAACGCGACCAGCAAAGCCACCGACACGATGGCGGCACGCAGGCGGAACGACATCTTCATTCCAAAGACTCCACGATTACTGAATCCAAGATCACTGGCCGGTGCCGCTCAGACGCGCTTGATCTTGAACGAGTTGATGTAGTCGTTCGGCTTCGAGGGATCGAAGGGCTTACCCATCACCGAGAAGGTCTTGTACGGGCTGCTCGGCGGCGTGAGACCCACATCCTGCATCAGCTTCTGCGTGTCGGTGGCCAGGAAGACCTGCTCGGCCACCTTCTGGTAATCGACATCGCCCTTGATCTGGCCCCAGCGCTTCATCTGGGTGAGAATCCAGATGCCAAAGCTCTGCCAGGGGAAAGGCGCGAAATCGATGCGGTCGGGCACCTTCTTCACGTTGCCCAAACCATCGGCATAGGTGCCCGTCAGCACCTGCTCGACCACCGTGACCGGCTGATTCAGATAGGCCGCCGGCGCAATGGCCTCGGCAATCTGCTTGCGGTTTTCCGGCTTGGTGGCGTAGGCCGTAGCCTCGATGATCGCGCGCAGCAGGGCGCGATAGGTATTCGGCGCCGTGGTGACGAATTCCTGGCTGGCAGCGAAGGCGCAGCAGGGATGGCCGTCCCAGATTTCCTTGGTCAACAGGTGAATGAAACCGACGCCATCATAGACCGCGCGTTGGTTCACCGGATCAGGCGCCAGAAAGCCGTCGATATTGTCGGCGCGCAGGTTCGCCACCATTTCCGGCGGCGGCACGGCGCGGATCTGCACATCGGTGTCAGGATCGACGCCATGTTCGGCAAGATAATAGCGCAGCAGATAATTGTGCATCGAATAGTCGAAGGGCACCGCCAGCTTGAAGCCCTTCCACTGCTTCGGATCCCGCTTGTCCTTGTGCTTCATGGCCAAGGTAATGGCCTGGCCGTTGATGTTCTCGATGGCCGGCGCCGCATAGGGGATCGGGTTGGAGCCGGTGCCGGTGGTGATCGCCAGAGGCATCGGCGAGAGCATGTGGGCGGCGTCGTATTCCTTGTTGATGGTCTTGTCGCGGATCACCGCCCAGCCGGCGGTCTTGATCACGTCGACATTCAGGCCATGCTTGGAATAGAAGCCCATCGGATGCGCCATGATGATCGGCGTGGCGCAGGTGATGGCGATGAAGCCGACCTTGAGGTCCTTCTTTTCCAGCGGGCCCTTGTCCTGCGCGAAGACCTCGCGTGCGGTGGCCAGCGGGAAGACCTGTTCGATCGCGGCCAGCAGCGTGCCGGCGCCGATGGCATGCAGCACGCGGCGGCGCGTCATGTCGTTGGGGATCAGGGCCCGCACCACGGCCTGATCGACCGCATTGGTCAGCCGCTTTTCCTCGTCGGCGGCCACGGCGAGCTGCTGCTGGCGCTGCAGCATGGCCAGCTCGGTATTGTGCTCGGCGAGCGAACGGTGGGCGCCGCAGGGACAGGCCGAAAGATCGTTCTGGTGATCGAACGGATTCTTGAACAGTGACATGCTGCCTGCCTCTCCTGTTGCGGTTGCCTCAGGCGGAAATCAGCAAGGAGCGTGCCATGGTCGTGAAAGCCACGATTGCCAAGGCTTTGATTGCCAGGCTATACTACGAATATTCGCAATATACGATTTTTCGTAGTTCTTATTACGATTAATCGTAGAATCGAGCTGCCCGGAAGGAGCACGTCATGGACGACTTCGGCTGCGCCTTCGAAGCCAATCCCCAGGCCATGCTGGCCATCGACCCGGCGCTGGACCGCATCATCGACGCCAATCCGGCGGCCTGTCGTCTGCTGGGGTACGACCGCGCCGCGCTCTGCGCGCTGAAGATGACCGAACTGCATCCGGGCCAGCGGCCGGCGCTGATCGTGTTCAGCGAGGCGGTGGCGGCCAAGGGCCGCTACTGGACGCGGAACCTAAGCCCGCGCCATGCCGGCGGCGGCGAGGTGAAGGTGGAATATCTCGGCGCGGCCCTGGAGGGCCGCGAAGCCGGGCGGCCGCCGTGCCTGCTGCTGATCGCGCAGGATCTGGAAGAGCTGCGCCGGCACAATGTCGACGACGAGGCCGATCACTACGTGCGCGGCGGCCTGGCGGAATGGCAGCGCGTGGAACGCTTCTTCCGCGACATCGAGCGCGAAAACCAGCTGATCCTGCGCGCCGCGGGCGAAGGCATCTACGGCGTGAATGCCGAAGGCAAGACCACTTTCGTCAACCCGGCGGCCGAACGCATGCTGGGCTGGAGCGCCGAGGAACTGGTTGGCCGGGACATCCATTCGATGGTGCATCACAGCCACCCCGACGGCTCGCATTATCATGGCCACGACTGTCCCATCTACGGCGCTTTCCGCGACGGCCATGTGCACACGGTGGACAACGAGGTGTTCTGGCGCCGCGACGGCACGCCGTTCTGGGTCGAATACACCTCGACGCCGATCCGCGACCGTGGCGCCCTGGTCGGCGCTGTGGTGGTGTTCCGCGACGTCAGCCTGAAGCGCGAGGCGGACGACAAGCTGCGCGCAGCGCTGGAGGAAGTGGAAAGCCTGCGCCAGAAGCTGGAACTGGAAAACGCCTACCTGCAGGAGGAAATCCGCGCCGAAAGCAATCATCGCGGCATCATCGGCAAGGCGGCCGCTGTGCAGAACATCCTACGCCAGGTGGAACTGGTGGCGCCCACGGATGCCACCGTGCTGGTGACCGGCGAGAGCGGCACCGGCAAGGAGCTGATTGCGCGCGCCATTCACGAAGCAAGCAAGCGCAGCGACCGACCGCTGATCCGCGTCAACTGCGCCGCGATCCCGCGCGAACTGTTCGAGAGCGAGTTCTTTGGCCATGTCCGCGGCGCCTTCACGGGTGCCCTGAGGGACCGCATCGGCCGCTTCGAGCTGGCCGATGGAGGCACGCTGTTCCTCGACGAGGTCGGCGAGATTCCGCTGGAACTGCAGGGCAAGCTGCTGCGTGTGCTGCAGGAAGGCCAGTTCGAGCGCGTGGGCGAGGAACGCACCCGCCATGTGGATGTGCGCGTGATCGCCGCCACCAACCGCGACCTGAAATCGGAGGTGCGGCTGGGGCGCTTTCGCGAGGACCTGTATTTCCGCCTGAACGTGGTGCCGATCGAATCGGTGCCCCTGCGCGAGCGGCGCGAGGACATCCCGCTGCTGGCCGCGCATTTCCTGCGCGGCGCCAGCCGCAAGCTCAAGACCGCCGGCCTGCGCCTGACCGAAGGCGACGCGCGGCGGCTCAGCCATTACGACTGGCCCGGCAATGTGCGCGAACTGGAAAACGTGATCGAGCGGGCGGCCATCCTGGCGCGCGACGGGCGCCTGCGCATTGAACTGCCGCAGGCGGCGCTGCCACAGCGCCAGGCGCCGGCCGCGGCCGATCCCCATGGCGGCCTGCTGACCGACGAGGATCGGCGCGAACGCGACCGCGCCAATATCCGCGCCGCCCTGGCCGCCTGCGGCGGCAAGGTGTTCGGCGCCGATGGTGCCGCCGCCCTGCTCGGGGTGAAGCCGACCACGCTGGCCTCGCGGATCAAGGCGCTTGGCCTTTCCCGCACCGGCTTTGCCGAAAAGGCAGGCAGCAGCCCCGCCCAGCAGCCCTGATTCCAGGCAAACCACAAAGGCTGGTGGTGCTGGCTGGCACTCCCACCCTCTTGTCTGCCAAAGCATTAGGCGCTTCACTCAGCAGGCCGTCCCGGGCCCGCCGCCGTTGCCTGCGCATGCTTTTCTCCTGCTGCGAGGCGATCATGGCCATCATTCGTCTGGACAAACAGGGCAGGCTGATCCTGCCCGCCGAACTGATCGGCAGCCACCATTGGCGCGCCGGCACCGAATTCAGTATCGAGGACCGGCCCGACGGCCTGCTGCTGCGGCCTTTGCGCGCCCATCCCAAATCCGCCAGGGCCAAGGCCGACGGCCATCATGGCAGTACCGGCCGCGACAGCGCGCTGGCCGATGCCGTGCGCGACCGCTACGCCAGACTGGGGCACTGATCCGGGCATCCTGCTGCCGGTGTGATGAAGGTCACAACCGGCCTACTCTCGCCAGATTTCCTTCCCGGCATATCTATGCGACGTCGTTCAACCGCTGTTGCAGGATATTAAAGGGAAAATCATGGCATTGAGCCGCCTGTTTGCCGGAGCCGTTGTTTCAGTCACATTGCTTGCTGCCGTGCCGCCGGCCCTGGCGCAGAATGACGGTGCCGGGAAGTCCGACTGGCGCCTGACGCTAGGTGCCGGCACCATGATGGCGCCAAGCTATCTTGGATCGGACGACTACGATGTCAGTGCGCTGCCGTTGCTCGATCTGCGTTATGCCGACCGCGTTTTCCTCTCTACGCGCGATGGCCTGGGTGCCAATCTGCTGCGCGACGGAAACCTTAGCGCCGGCCCGGTTTTGAAGTACCGGTTTGGCCGCGATCAGGATGACGATGATGCCCTGCGCGGCCTGGGCGACGTCGATCCGGCCGGTGAGGCCGGCGCCTTTGTAAAATACAGTGTCGCCAAGCTCAGCATGGGCGCCGAACTGCGCCAGGGCTTCGGCGGGCATGAGGCGGTCATCGGCGAATTCTGGCTCAACCGGCGCTTTGACCTAACCGAGAAGCTGGATTTCAACATCGGCCCAAAACTGACGCTGGCCAGCGGTGACTTCACCGAAACCTATTTTGGTATCGACGCCAGCCAGGCGGCGCGCTCCGGCTATCGCCGCTATGATGCGGACGGCATGTTTGTCAGCTACGGACTGAATGCAGCCCTCGGCTATAAGCTGACGCGGCAAGTCAGGCTGGGGGCTTTCGCCGGGATCGAGCAGATCGGCGGCGACGCAGCAGACTCGCCGATCGTCGATCAGGCCGGTTCGGCCACGCAGGCCAGATTCGGCCTGACACTCAGCTATAGCTGGATCTGGTAGACATATCGCTTGGCCGGACCGGATAAGATCGCCGGGTCCGGCCATCACGACATCGTCCGTCAGGCCGCGTCGCCGAGTTCCACATTCACCAGATTCACCCAGTAGGCCGCACCGGTGACGAGGATCTGGTCGTTGAAGTCGTAATGTGGCGTGTGCACGTAATGGCACGAGCCATCCTCGATACTGCCGCCATTGCCGATCAGGATGTAGGCGCCGGGCTTTTTCTCGAGCATGAAGGCGAAATCCTCGGCGCCGGTCAGCTTCTCGACATCGCCATCGGTCTTCGCCTCGCCCACGGTCAGCGCCGCGGCCTTCAGCGCCAGGGCGGTCTGTTCCGGCGCATTCACCAGCGGCGGATAACGGCGCAGATAATGATATTCCGCGCCGCAGCCATGGGCCTGGGCGATGCCCTGTGCCACTTCGGCCAGCCGCCGTTCCAGCAGGTCGCGGTCGGCCGGCGTATAGCTGCGCGCCGTGCCGCGGATCAGGACTTCGGAAGGGATCACGTTGGGCGAGCCATAGGCGCCGGCGGCGATATGGCCCACGCTGATCACGGCGGCATTCTGCGGCGAGACATTGCGGCCGATGATGCCCTGGGTGGCGGTGATGAAATTCGCCGCCGGCTGGGTCGGATCTGTGCCCATCTGCGGCATCGCGCCATGGCCGCCGGTGCCACGGAATTTGACGGTCCAGGTATCCGACGCCGCCATCATCGGACCCGGCCGGATGGCGAAATGGCCGGTGGGAAGCCCCGGCATGTTGTGCATGCCGTAGACGGCGTCGCAGGGAAATTTCTCGAACAGGCCATCCTCGATCATCACCCGCGCGCCGGCCTCGCCCTCCTCGGCCGGCTGGAAGATGAAATGCAGCGTGCCGGCGAAATCGGGATTCTGCGCCAGGTGCTTGGCAGCGCCGAGCAGCATGGTGGTATGGCCGTCATGTCCGCAGGCATGCATCTTTCCGTCATGCACGGATTTATGCGCGAAGGTGTTCTTTTCCTGCAGGTTCAGGGCATCCATGTCGGCACGCAGGGCAATGGCGCGCTGCCCCTGGCGTTTGCCCTTCAGGGTGCCGACCACGCCGGTCTTGCCCAGGCCGCGATGGATCGGGATGCCCCATTCGGTGAGCCTGGCCGCCACGATGTCGGCGGTGCGGTTTTCCTCGAAGGCCGTTTCCGGATGCTTGTGGATGTCGTGGCGGATCGCGGTGAGCTCCTCGCGATAGGCCTGCATCTCCTTCAGGAGGTCCTTGCTCATGACGGTTACCTTTTGGTGCGTTGGTATTTATGGCCGGGAAAGCTGGATCCAGCACAGCACCAAGCCGGCCGGCTGGCAAGAGGACCCGGCCGCGAATTGCACCGGTACATTACTGCCTCTGGACTAAAACGGAGACCGGCCCCATCATCCCGCCTGCCTGTCCGTCAGGCCGTCCCGAGACAATAATCATAACGAGCCCTAGCCATGGCCACCCGCAGCCTGTCGCCCCGCGTGCCCTTCCACCACGATTCGCTCAGCCAGTGGCAGAGCGTGTCGATCCTCTCCGGCGCCGCCATCATGCTGTCGCTGGCCATGGGCATGCGCCAGAGCCTTGGTCTGTTCATGCAGCCGATCACCCGCGACATCGGCATCTCGGCTGCCGACTTTGCCTTCGCGCTGGCGGTGCAGAACATCGTCTGGGGCATCGCGCAACCCTTTGCCGGCGCACTGGTCGACAAATACGGCACGCGCATGATCGCGCTGTTTGGTGGCCTGCTTTATGCCGCCGCCCTGATCATCACCGCCTATGCCGATGCCGCCTGGATGATCACGCTGAGCTCGGGCGCCATGATCGGCGTGGCGCTGGCCTGCACCACATCGGGCATCGCCGCCAAGATCGCCGCCAAGGTCGTGCGCCCAGAACGCCGCAGCCTGGCCTTCGGTCTGGTCTCGGCGGCCGGCTCCATCGGCACCTTCTTCTGCGCGCCGCTGGCCCAGGGCGTGATCCAGTCGAGCGGCTGGCAGATGGCGATGTTCGCCTTCGTGGCGCTGGCCGCCGCGATGCTGCCGGCAGCCCTGATGGGCGGCCGCGCCGACAAGGTACCCGTCGGCGGCCCCGCCGGTGGCCAGGCCGAGACGATGCGCAGCACGCTGGCCGAGGCGCGGCGCCATGGCGGCTATATCGTGATGGCCGCCGCCTTTTTCGTCTGCGGCCTGCAGCTCGTATTCCTCACCACTCACCTGCCGACCTTCCTGGCCGATTGCGGCGCCGACCCGATGCTGGGCGCGCAGGCGCTGGCGGTGATCGGCGCCTTCAACGTGTTCGGTTCATGGCTGTTCGGCTGGCTGGGCGACCGTTACCACAAGCCCATGCTGCTCGGCCTGATCTATATTGCGCGCTCGGTGGCCATCGCGCTGTATTTCATGCTGCCGGTGAGCAGTTTCTCCACGCTGGTCTTCGCCGCCGTGATGGGCACGCTGTGGCTGGGGGTGATCCCGCTGGTCAACGGCCTGGTGGCGCAGATTTTCGGCATCCGGTATCTCGCCACGCTGACCGGCATCGCTTTTTTCAGTCATCAGGTGGGCAGCTTCCTCGGCGCCTGGGCCGGCGGCGTGATCTACGACGCGCTGGGCTCCTACACGCTGGCCTGGCAGCTTGCCGCCGGTATCGGCGCGGCCGCCGGCGTGATGCAGCTTTTCATGAATACGCGGCCGACCGAGCGCGTGCTGGCCGCCCAGCGCGAGGCGGTGGCCGCGGAATAATCCGCAGCCACCGCCTGCCGCTAGCGGCTGAAGAGGCGCCACATTGTCAGCGACGTGGTGAGCGCGGCTCCGGTGACCAGGCCGATCCACAACCCGGTTACGCCAAGGTTCTGAACCTCGCAAAGCCAGATGCCGAGCGGTGCGCCAATCCCCCAGTAGGAGACGAGCTTGAACGTCATCGTCGCGGCGGTATCCTTGCGGCCGCGTAGCAGCCCCAGCGCCGCCAGCCCGGGATAGACGATCAGTTCCAGCAGCCCGAGTAAGAGCAGAAGACCGACCGCAACCTTGGCCGCGGCAACTCCCGCAGTACTGGAATCGAAGAACCAGACAGCCAGCGGTTCTGCGCTGACGGCCATCAATGCGAACAGCGCCGCGCCGGCACTCAGCGATATGAGAAGGCTGCTGGTTACGACCGCCCGGGCAATCGCCGCATTTTCCAGCGTCGCCGCCCGCGCCATACGTACCATGGAGGCCTGAAGCATGGCTGCCGATCCGGCATAGAGGATGCCCGACAGCCGGAGCGTCAGCGTATGGGCGGCGACATCGGCTGCACTGAGCACTGCCGCATAGAGCGTGACCGCCAGGAAGATGCCGGTCTCAGTCAGCATCGTCACGCCGATGGGAAGGCCGACGCGCAGCACGGCACCCAGACCATGGTGCTCGACCGGTGCGCTGGCCGGGGCTGTCGCCGGTATCGCCGCGGCGGCGCGCCGCGCCACAAACAGCAGCGCCGCAAGGGTTGCCGCTGCAACCAGCAGAGTGGACAGGCCCGCGCCGGTTGGGCCGAAGGCAGGGATCGGTCCAGCGCCCATCATCAGCACATAATTGGCGACCGCATTCAACGGCAGCATCGCCATCGTGACATAAAGAAAGACCTTCGGCTTTTCCGCCGCCGTGAGGATAGTGCGGTAGAACGTAACGCCCAGCATGGGAATGAGCGTCAGCGCCATGCTGCGCGTGTATCCCGCACCCTCATCGAGCAGGCCGCGCTCGAGACCGAGATATTCCAGCCAGGCCGGCGCGAACCAGACCGCCGGGACCGACAGGAGCGCCAGCAGGGCGACCATGACCCAGCCCATGCGCTCGAGCTTGGCGCGGGAAGCCGTGTCGGCCCGCGTGACCGCCGCCGTATAGAAAGGCGCCAGACCGCCGAGCGTCCCGGCACAGAAATAGAAGATGATGGAATAGAGATCGCTGCCGACCGCCACCGCCGCCAGGGCATCGGCACCGAACAGCATCGACACCATCACCGTATCGGTCACGCTCATGCCCATGTTGACCAGGGCGATAAGGGCAATCGGCAGGGCCAGACGCAACAGCGACCGTCCCTCTCCGGCATAGAGCGCCCAACTCGCGCCGGCATCGGTACGGACTGCAAACTCGGTATCAATCGTCGACATCGGATCATTCCTGTTCTGCATTGCTGACGGACAAGGGTTCGGCGGCCGCGGCGTGACACGCGGCCGCCGGTCCTCGGCGATCCCTGATCATTGGCCCGGATCAGAGGTCCCTGAGACGCCGCTCTGCGATCCAGAAGGGCCGGGTGGCTTCGTAATGCGCGGCGACGGGATCGATCCCCGCATCGCGCAGGGTGCGGGGATCGATGCGCGCCAGAAGGCGCCGTGCCGCGCGGCGGCGACGCTGGATGCGCAGCGCCTGCGCCAAGCGCCGCAGCCAGCCAGCCTGACGATCTTCGGCGCGGCGGCCGATCGCTGCCCAGACCACGGCCTGCAAGATCAGCGCCGCAGTTCGAGGATCAGGTTGAAGGGCGTTGCCGTGGCGCGACGGAACCGCGTGAAGCCATTGGCCCGGGCGAGTTCCGACAACCGGCCTTCCCCGGCCTGCGCGCCCAGCACGTGGGTCCCGTTCTCCGAAATCGCATGGGCGCAGCACAGGGCGGTGGAGCCAGCGTAGTACATGCGTCCGATCGGGTTTAGGTTGTCCTCAACCTTGTCGTTGGCGAAGGGCTCCACCAGCATCACCGTGCCGTCCGGCGCCAGGCTCTTGGCGGCATGGCGCAGCGCCACATCCGGATGCCCCATGTCGTGCAGCGCATCGAAGAAGCAGATCAGGTCATAATCCTGCGACGGATAGTCCCCGGCCTTGGCCACGCTGAAGGTAACGCGGTCGGCCACGCCGGCCTTCTTGGCGTTCTCGCGCGCTGCCTCGATCGACCCCTCATGGACGTCGAAGCCCCAGAACCGGGACTTCGGAAAAGCCTGCGCCATGATGATGGCGGAATGACCGTGGCCGCAGCCCACATCGGCCACCCGCGCGCCGGCCTCAAGCTTGGATACCACGCCCTCCAGGGCGGGCAGCCATTCCGGCACCAGATGGGCCTGGTAGCCGTTGCGGAAGAAGGCGGCCACGCCGCAATACAGGCGGTGATGATGATCGCCCCAGGCCACGCCCTTGCCGGTTTTGATGGCCGCGATGGTCTTGGCCTCGTCGAACCACAGCGAAGCCGTCACCTCCCAGGCATTGGGAATGAAGACCGGGCTGCTTTCCTCGGCCAGCATCATCGCCTGCTCGGGCGACAGCTCGTATTTCTGCTCGGCCGCATGATAGATCACGTAACCGCCCGCGGCATTGCAGTTCAGCCACTCGCGCACATACCGCTCGGCGCAGCCGGCGCGCTGGGCCACTTCAGCCGAGGTAAGCGGCCCGGCGCCGGCCATGGCCTTGTAGAGGCCGAGCTTATGGCCGATGCTGATCATCACGCCGCCGTTGCTGGCCGACATATCGGCCACGGCCATGCCGACCAGCGCATGCAGCTTGTCCTGATTGATGTTGATCGCGTTCATTACCGTCACCTGATGCGTAAACTACTTCGGGGGAGTGGGGTTTAGCGGCCCGCTTGCGGGTCGGGCGGCACATTGACGGTTGCCGGTCGCGTTGTTGAGAGCGTAACTTGTCAATACCGGTTCAAACGTGCCATCGGTGCCGGAATGTCGTCTCCGCCAAGCCTGCATGTCAGCCTGATCGCCATGCCCGAGGCCTCGGTTTCGGTGCTGTACGGGCTTTACGACCTGCTGAATGCCTTCCGCACCATGCAGGGCATCCTCGATTCGGCGACGAACTACCCGCCATTCGAGGTCGAGATCGTGGGCGAACAGGCCGGCGAGCAGCGTCTGGCCGGCGACACGCCGACCCATGTGCACCGTGCCATTGCGGACGTGACGACCACCGACATCATCATCGTGCCCGCCCTGGTCCTGGAGAAATGGCAGACTGGCCGTTATCCAACGCTGGTGACCTGGCTGAAGCAGCGATACGAGGACGGCGCGATCCTGTGTTCCGCCTGTTCCGGCATCTTCCTGCTGGCCGAGACCGGATTATTCGATGGCCGCCCGAGCACGATCCACTGGGTCTACAGCCGACATTTCCAGAAGGTGTTTCCCAATATTCCGCTCAGCCCGGAAAAGGCCCTGGTGGTGGCCGGCGATCGCGAGCAGTTCATCTCCTGCGGCGCCTCGATGTCGTGGCACGATCTGGGCCTCTACCTGATCGCGCGCCACGTCAACCCGTCCGCCGCCCAGGCGGTGGCGAAGTTTTTTGCCCTGCAATGGCATCGCGACGGGCTCGCACCCTTCATCGCCTTCGAAGGCCGGCGCGACCATGGCGACGCGGCCATCCTGACGGCGCAGACCTGGCTGGCGACGCATTATTCCGTGGCCGATCCCGTCGAGCAGATGGTGCGGCAATCGGGACTCGCCACGCGCACCTTCAAGCGCCGCTTCACCAATGCCACCGGCCATGCTCCGCTGGATTACGTGCAGCGCCTGCGCATCGAAGAGGCCAAGCGCCGGCTGGAACGCACCGGCGATTCGGTTGACGAGATTGGCTGGCAGGTTGGCTATGAGGAGCCGGCGTTTTTCCGCCGCCTGTTCAAGCGCGTCACCGGCCTGTCGCCCAGCAGCTACCGCCGGCAATTCCAGGTGCCCGACTATTCCGCGCGGGATACCGAGCCGAAGCGGGATTAGACGGGATCGGAATCGGCGTGCTCCGGATTGGTCCGCGCCGGCATTGACGTCACGGCGGTTTGCATCCGCCGCCGCGCGGACTAGATTGCGCCGAAGCATAGTTCCGGGAGGAAAATAAAATGGCAGCACCGATTCTGTTCCCCGCCACCCTGGCCGGCAGCCTGCCGAAACCCTTCTGGCTGGCCGAGACCAACAAGTTGTGGCCGCAATGGCAGCAGAGCGGCGAGGCGCTGGAAACCGCCAAGCGCGACGCCACTTTGCTGTGGATCAAGCGGCAGGAAGACGCGGGCCTGAGCGTGATCGGCGACGGCGAGATGTCGCGCCAGCATTTCGTGCACGGCTTTGTCGAGAATGTGGAGGGCATCGACCGCGCCCACAAGGTGGAGATCGGCATCCGCGCCGACCGCTACAAGGCGATGGTGCCACAGGTGGTGGGCGAGCTGAAACTGAAGGGCCGCGCCCATCCCTGGGAAGGCAGGTTCCTGCGCGAACATACCAGACTGCCGATCAAGTTCACCCTGCCCGGCCCGATGACCATCATGGACACGGTGGCCGACCGCCATTACGGCGACCGGGTGAAATGCGCCATGGCTTTTGCCGATCTGCTGAACCAGGAAGCCAAGGCACTGGAAGCCGAGGGCGTGGACATCATCCAGTTCGACGAGCCCGCTTTCAACGCCTATACGAAAGAGGCCGCCGGCTGGGGCATCGACGCGCTGCACCGCGCCATCGACGGCCTGAAGACCAAGACCGCCGTGCATATCTGCTATGGCTACGGCATCAAGGCCAATATCGACTGGAAACAGGGCCTGGGCAGCGAATGGCGCCAGTATGAGGATTTCTTCCCGGCACTGGCGAAAAGCCGCATCCACCAGGTCTCGCTGGAATGCTTCAATTCCCGCGTGCCGCCGCACCTGATGAAACTCCTTGAGGGCAAGGAGGTGATGGTGGGCGTGATCGATGTGGCGACCGATGCCATCGAGACGCCGCAGCAGATCGCCGAGACGATCAGGACGGCGATGCAGTATGTGCCCAAGGAACGCATCATCCCCTGCACCAATTGCGGCCTGGCCCCGCTGTCGCGCGAGGTGGCCATCGCCAAGGTGGCGGCGCTTGGGGCGGGCACCAGGCTGGCGCGCGAGATGTTCGGCTGAGACAGGCGATACCTCAGGAAACACGAAAAAGGCCCGGTCTTGTGACCGGGCCTTTCGCGGGCCACGCCCCGCTCACTTCGCCGGATTATTGGCGAAGTAGCTCGTCATCAGGTTCTTGTAGTCGGGGATATGGTCAGCCAGCAGCTTGGCCAGGCCTTCGATGTCATTGCGCCAGTCACGATGCAGCTCGCAGGCGACACCGAACCAGTTCATCAGCTGGGCGCCGGCCTGGCTCATACGGTTCCAGGCAGCCTGCTGGGCGATCTCGTTGAAGGTACCCGAAGCATCGGTCACCACGAAGACGTCGAAGTCTTCGGCGAGCGCCGAGAGTGCCGGGAATGCCACACAGACTTCAGTGACGACGCCGGCGATGATGAGCTGCTTGCGGCCCGTCGCCTTCACGGCTTTCACGAAGTCCTCGTTATCCCAGGCGTTGATGTTGCCCGGGCGGGCGATATAGGGCGCATCCGGGAACATCGCCTTCAGCTCCGGCATCAGCGGGCCGTTCGGACCGCTCTCGAAACTGGTCGTCAGGATGGTCGGCAGCTTGAAGAACTTGGCAAGATCGGCCACGGCCAGCACGTTGTTGCGGAACTTGTCGGGGTCGATGTCGCGCACCAGCGAGAGCAGGCCGGCCTGGTGATCCACCAGCAGGACAACGGCATTGTCCTTGTCGAGGCGGTTGTAGCTCTTCGGGGAGATGGTCTGGATGGTCATGATCGTGGGTCCTTGCGTGGAGGAGTGGGTTATCCGTCACCGGTGTCGTCCGGCGAGATGGAAGCTACTCGACACCATACGGCCCGATTAGACGGGTCGTTTCGGACTCACTGTCCGGTCAGGCCGAACAATCAAGGACGCGAAGATTTCTTCGTTTGGGCCGCTTTTTTGTGGATTCTCGCGCGGCCGGCACCCGATTTTGGCCCGGATGCCATCCAGGGCGGCGTGCCGGCGAAGGCCGCGGCCAGATGGTCGACGATGGCCCGCAGCTTGCGCGGCATGTGGCGGGTCGGTGGATAGACGGCGTAGATCCCATAGGATGTCGGCACGGCCTCGGGCAGAACCTCGATCAGCGCGCCGCCACGCAGGGCATCGGCGACGATAAAGCGCGGTAGCACGGTGATGCCCAGGCCGGCAATCGCCATGTCGCGCATCGCCTCGCCGTTATTGGCGACGAGGCGGCTGCGGGTTTCGACCACGCGCATATCGCCCCCGGCCTTGACCGGCTCGAACCGCCAGAGCCGGTCGGTATGCGTGTTGGCATAATCGATCGTGGCGTGATGGGAGAGATCCTCCACGCTTTTCGGCAGGCCATGCTGTTTTGCGTAAGCGGGACTGCAGCAGACCACACGCTCGCTCTCGCAGAGCTTGCGCGCCAGCAATGATGAATCGTCAAGATTCCCGATGCGCACGGCGAGATCGTAACCAGCCCCTATGATGTCGACGGCGCGATCGTCGAAATCCAGTGCGATCTCCAGTTCGGGATGGACTTTGGCAAAGCCGCTGATCATCGGCGTCAGATAGGCCACACCAAAACTGACCGGCGCCGTCATGCGCAGGCGGCCAGTCAGCGGCCCGTCCTTGGCAGCAGCGGCATCCACCGCCTCTTCCATACCCTGCACCAGCGGCAGCAGCGTCTCAAACAGTTCGGAGCCGCGCTCGGTGGGTGTCACGCTGCGCGTGGTTCGGCGCAGCAGTTCGACACCCAAGGCATTCTCAAGATTGCGCACGCGGTCGCTGACAACGGATTTGGACAGCGCCAGCCGCGCGGCGGCAGCGGTGAAGCCGCCGGCCTTCACCACTTCCAAGAAAGCGAGGATGTCCTCGTAGCGCTGGGTCATCGACAGAATCTAGACGAGCCGCGCGTAACGAAAAAGGCCCGGTCTTGCGACCGGGCCTTCTCATTATCAGTGCAGGACTGATGGGCTTTGGACTTAGAAGTCCATGCCACCCATGCCGCCCATGCCACCCATACCGCCGGGGGCGCCGGCCGGGGCCTTCGGCTCCGGCTTGTCGGCCACCATGGCTTCGGTGGTGATCAGCAGCGCGGCAACCGAAGCCGCACCCTGCAGGGCGACGCGCACGACCTTGGCCGGGTCGATCACGCCGGCCTTGACCAGGTCGACATACTCTTCGGTCTGGGCGTTGAAGCCCCAGTTGGTATCCTTCGACTCCAGCAGCTTGCCGGCAACCACGGCACCGTCGACACCGGCATTCTCGGCGATCTGACGGACCGGCGCCTGCAGGGCGCGACGGATGATCTCGACGCCATGCTTCTGGTCGCCGTTCTCAACCTTCACCTTGTCGATGGCGCGGGTGGCATAGAGCAGGGCGGTGCCGCCGCCCGGAACGATGCCTTCCTCGACCGCGGCGCGGGTGGCGTGCAGGGCGTCGTCAACGCGATCCTTGCGCTCCTTCACCTCGACCTCGGTGGCGCCGCCGACCTTGATGACGGCCACGCCGCCGGCCAGCTTGGCCAGACGCTCCTGCAGCTTCTCGCGGTCGTAGTCCGAGGAAGTCTCCTCGATCTGCGCCTTGATCTGCGCGCAGCGGGCGTCGATGTCCTTCTTCTTGCCGGCGCCGCCGACAATGGTGGTGTTCTCCTTGTCGATCGACACCTTCTTGGCGGTGCCCAGCATCTGCAGGGTGACCGACTCAAGCTTGATGCCCAAGTCTTCGGAGATGAGCTGGCCGCCGGTCAGGATGGCGATGTCTTCCAGCATGGCCTTGCGGCGGTCACCGAAGCCCGGCGCCTTCACGGCGGCAACCTTCAGGCCGCCGCGCAGCTTGTTGACCACCAGGGTGGCCAGGGCTTCGCCTTCCACGTCTTCCGCGATGATCAGCAGCGGACGGCCGGTCTGCACCACGGCTTCCAGAACCGGAAGCATGGCCTGCAGGCCCGACAGCTTCTTCTCATGCAACAGGATGTAGGGGTTTTCCATCTCGCAGAGCATCTTCTCTGCGTTGGTGATGAAATACGGCGACAGGTAGCCGCGGTCGAACTGCATGCCCTCGACGACGTCCAGCTCGGTCTCCAGGCTCTTGGCCTCTTCAACCGTGATGACGCCCTCGTTGCCAACCTTTTCCATCGCCTTGGCGATCATATTGCCGATTTCGGCATCGCCGTTGGCCGAGATGGTGCCGACCTGGGCGATTTCCTTGGCGCCGGCGATCTTCTTGGCGCGGGACTTCACGTCCTCGATCACCTTCTCGACCGCGAGGTCGATGCCGCGCTTCAGGTCCATCGGGTTCATGCCAGCGGCAACGGCCTTGGCGCCTTCGCGCACGATGGCCTGGGCCAGCACGGTGGCGGTGGTGGTGCCGTCGCCGGCCTGGTCATTGGCCTTGGAGGCGACTTCGCGCACCATCTGCGCGCCCATGTTCTCGAACTTGTCGGACAGCTCGATCTCCTTGGCGACGGTGACACCGTCCTTGGTGATGCGCGGAGCGCCGAACGACTTGTCGATCACGACGTTGCGGCCCTTCGGGCCCAGCGTCACTTTGACGGCATCGGCGAGGATGTCGACGCCACGCAGCATCTTGCCACGCGCATCGGCGCCGAACTTGACGTCTTTAGCAGCCATTGCTGTTTCTCCTTGGAATTAATCTGACTGTTTGCTTGAGGCAGCCGATCAGGCGGCCTTCTTCTTCGCGGCGGCGCCTTCCAGCACGCCCATGATGTCGGACTCCTTCATGATCAGGAGCTCTTCGCCATCGAGCTTCACCTCGGTGCCCGACCACTTGCCGAACAGCACGCGGTCGCCGACCTTCACATCCAGCGGCTGCACCTTGCCGTTCTCGTCGCGGGCACCCGGGCCGACGGCGATCACTTCGCCCTGCATCGGCTTTTCCTTGGCGGTATCCGGGATGATGATGCCGCCGGCGGTGCGCTCTTCTTCGGCAACGCGCTTCACCACCACGCGGTCATGCAGCGGACGAAACTTCATGCGATCCTCCTTGAGTGTTGTCGCATAGATCAGGGTCAGAATTTCATTCAACCTAGTAAAATCAACGCGTTATCGTTAATTTCACCCGGTTGTTAGCACTCTCGGTCGGAGAGCGCCAGACACTTAAGCAGCCCCGTCCCGTCCGTCAAGGAGGGCTGCCCGGATTCCGCCATAATTTTTCCATGGCCGCCCCGGGTGTTAACGCGTCCGGCCGGGGCGGCTAGCCTGCCGGGGCGACAGGACGGAGACCCGAGAAGGAGTGACGCCATGACCGCCGAGACCAGTCTGCCCTTCGCCGATCTCATGGGCCTGACCATCACCTCGGTCAGCCCCGACCGGGTGACCGCCGAACTGCCGGTGCGGGCCGATCTGTGCACCCGGCCGGCCGTGCTGCATGGCGGCGCGGTTATGGCCTTCGCCGACACGCTGGGCGCCGTGGCCACCATGGCCTGGCTGAAGGCCAATCTGGGCGAGGGCTGGGGCACCACCACGATCGAGAGCAAGACCAACTTCCTGGCCGCCATTCCGGCCGGCGAGACAGCCCATGCCGAATGCACGCCGATCCACCGCGGCCGCACCACCCAGGTCTGGCAGACGAAAATCAGCCGGGCCGACGGCAAGCTCGCCGCCATCGTGACGCAGACGCAGCTCGTGCTGGCGCCGCGCGCGTAAACGGATTATGCGGGACACATGACAATCACACTTGCCGACCTGCCCACGCCCTCGCTGATCCTCGACCGGCAAAGGCTGCTCAACAACATCGCCCGCATGCAGGGTCGCGCCCGCGACCTGGGCGTCACCCTGCGGCCGCATCTGAAGACGGCGAAATCGGCGATGGTGGCCGAACTGGCTGTCGGCAAGGGTGGCCCGCTCACCGTATCGACGCTGGCCGAGGCCGCCTATTTCGCCAAAGCCGGCTTCACCGACATCACCTATGCCGTGCCGATGGCGCCCGCGAAACTGCCGCAGGCGGCCGCCATCATGCGGGACGCGCCGGGCCTGAAGCTGATCACCGACAACCTGGACGTGGCACGGGCCATCGCCGAGCGGGGCCGCGCGCTGGGCGTGAGGTTTGCCGTGCTGATCAAGATCGATTGCGGCCTGGGCCGCGCCGGCATCGCGCCGGATTCCGATCTGCTGCTGCCGCTGGCGCAGGCGCTGTCGCAACCCGGCGCGATGCTCGCCGGCGTGCTGACCCATGCCGGCCACTCCTATCATGCGAAAAACATCCCCGAGATCGAGCGCATCGCCGAGGACGAACGCCAGGCCGTGCTGCTGGCGGCCTCGCGCCTGCGTGCGGCGGGGCATGACTGCGCCATCGTCTCGATCGGCTCGACGCCGACGGCGCTGTTTGCCAGGACTCTGGACGGCATCACCGAGATGCGGCCCGGCAATTTCGTGTTCTTCGACCTGTTCCAGGCCGGGCTTGGCTGCTGCGGCATGGAAGATATCGCGGTCAGCGTTCTGGCCAGCGTGGTGAGCCACCATCATGGCCGCAATCATCTGCTGATCGATGCCGGCGGACTTGCGCTCTCCAAGGATACCGGCGCCAACGAGCATGCGCCGGGCACGGGCTATGGCCGGGTCTGCCGGCCGGGCGATGCCCTGCCCCTGCCGGGCCTGGCCATCCATGATGTGCATCAGGAACATGGCCTGATCGGATCAATGCAGGGCCATGCTGTGGAATTTGCCGCCCACCCGCCGGGCAGCCGCCTGCGCGTGCTGCCCAACCATGTCTGCATGACGGGTGCAATGTATGACCGCTATCACGTGGTGGATGGCGGCCGCGATGCGGGCGGTAACCCCGCGGTGATCGCCGAATGGGATCGTGTGAACGGCTGGTAATCAAAAAGATGCGTTGCATCGCCGGTGCCTTTTCCGGTTGAGTCCTGGCAGGGGGACAATTCCCGGATGAACAATCCAGACCTGCCGATTGCCGGCCCGGCTGCCGGCGAGACTCTGTCCGAGGCCCTGCACGCCGCGGCGGCACCCCGCAGCCGGCTGCATGACCCCGTTCTGGGCAGTTTCCGCCAGGTTGTGCCGATCAATGCCGGCGTTACCCTGATCAATGCCAGCGCCCTGGCGCTGCTGCTGTCCAGCGCGGTGCCGGTCGAGTGGCTGGTTGCCTGGTGGCTGCTGCATTCCGTTCCCGCCATCTACATGCTTTTCCGCTGGCTCGCCCGGCCGCGCCGCGCCGCGCCTGCTGGCAATCGCCAGCGCATGCGCCGCTATGACACCGTCGCCGCCGCGATCTCGGGTGCGAGCTGGGGCGTTGCGGCGCTGTTCCTGCCGCTGTTGAGCGAACAGCAACAGTTGCTGGTGATCATGGTGGCCGCCGGCATGATCGCGGGGTCGGCCGCCACGCTGGCGGTCGTACCCAGTGCCGCCGCCACCTTCATGCTGCTCACCGCGGCGCCCTATATCGTGTTCTTCATCCAGCAGGGCACGCCGGTCAGCCTGGCCATGGCGGTGCTGTCGATCCTCTATGTCGGCGCCATGGTGCTGACCAACCGCATCGTCAACGGCGTGATCCGGCGCAATCGCCGGCTATACGAAGAGAACCGGGCGCTCTACGACCGCATCCGCGCCGCCCAGACCGAATTGCTGGACATCGCCGAGAGCACGGAGGCTTTCGCCTTCCTCGACGCCGAGGGCCAGTTGCTGCTGTGGAACCGCCGGCTGCCGGCCCTGCTGGGCCTGGATGAGTCGGCGCTGAAACGCGGCGCGCATTTCGAGGCCTTGCTGCGCCGGGCCGGCCTGCCCGACCTGCTGGCGACCAGCGAAATCGCCGGCGGCATGCTGCAGCTGCCGAACGGGCGCTGGGTGCAGGTGGAACGGCGCGCAACGCCGCAGGGCGACCACGCGCTGATCTTCAGCGACGAAACCGCGCAGCAGCAGGCCAGCGCGCAGTTGCAGGCGCAGAATGCAAGGCTGGAGGAACTGTTCCGCCAGGTGAGCCAGGCACGCGACGCCGCCCTGCGCGCCAGTCAGGCCAAGTCGATCTTCCTGGCCAACATGAGTCACGAGCTGCGCACGCCGCTGAATGCCATCATCGGCTTTTCCGACATCGTGCAGAAAAAGATGTTCGGCGCGACCTCGCCGAAATACGACGAATACCTGAACGACATCAATGGCAGCGCGCGGCATCTGCTGGCGGTGATCGACGACATCCTCGATCTGGCCCGCATCGAGGCCAACCAGATCGTGCTGCACGAAAGCGACGTGATGCTGGACGAGGAAATCCCGGTCTGCGCCCGCCTGGCGGCTTCGCATTACGGCCGCGCTGCCCATGCCGTGAGCGTGACCGTGCCCGACGGCCTGCTGCCCCTGCATGCCGATGCCCGCCTGATCCGCCAGATTCTGATCAACCTGATCGGCAACGCGCTGAAATTCTCGCCCAGCGGCATGACGGTGCAAGCCGGCGCCCGCCTGGACAGCGAGACCGGCGAGATCGTGCTCTGGGTGCAGGATCACGGCATCGGCATTGCGCCCCAGGATCAGGCCCGCATCTTCGATCCCTTCGAGCAGGCCGATACTCAGCTCAGCCGCAATTACGGCGGCGTCGGCCTGGGCCTGTCGCTGGTACGCGCCTTCGTGAAGGCTCATCAGGGCCGCATCGGCATCGACAGCGCGCCCGGCAAGGGCACCCTGATCACCGCAACCTTTCCGGCCGAACGCACCGGCAAGGCCTGATTCCCGGCCAAAGGCGCGGCAAATCCGCGCAAAGGACATAAAAAAGCGGTTACCGGCGCAGAGCGTGTTGGACGGCGGGCATGATTTACGGTTGATTGGGCCGCGAAATTTCCCAACCAGCCATGTCGCAGCCCTCCCCATATAACGCCCCCCGCGGCGCCTCTGCTGGCGGTTATGGCGGCGCGACCACCACACCCCTTGGCGCGGACGATGCCATGTCTGCGGCCGGCGCGCCGTTCCACAGCAGCTTCCAGATGGTGCTGCTGATCTATGCCGGCACCACGGTGGTGTTTCCCAGTGTGACCAGCCTTCTGCTGTGGCAGCAGACCCGGGCCGAATGGATTCCGGGTTGGTGGCTGCTGCACATGCTGGCGGTCGCGGTCATCGTGCTGGACTGGTTTGTGCGCGGTCGCCAGCGGCCCGAGGCGCCGCCGCGCTGGCAGCAGCCCTTCGATATCGTGGTGGCTGGCTTTTCCGGCCTGGTCTGGGGTGCCGCCGCGCTGGCCATGCCGCAGATGGATTCTTCCAGCCAGCTTCTGCTGGTGGCGGTGATCGCCGGCGTGATCGGCGGATCGGCGCCGGCGCTGGCGCTGATGCCGGCGGCCGGGGCTGCCTTCATCGGCAACGTGGCCTGGCCCTATGCCGTGTATTTCCTGCTGCAGGGCGGCGTGATCGGCTATGGCATGGGCGTGCTGATCGCCGGCTATGTGGCGGCGATGATCATCGCCAACCGCGTGCTGCATCGGGTGCTGCTGCGCAACTGGCGCCTGAGCGCGGAAAACACCGCATTGTACGAGCGCATCCGCCGCGCCCAGGACGAACTGCTCGATATCGCCGACAGCAGCGAGGCCTTTGTCTTTTTCGACGATCTGGGCCGCATCCTGCTGTGGAACAACCGATTCCCCCCGATGCTGGGCCTGAACGAGGTGGAGCTGCGGCGCGGCGATGCCCTGATGCCGCTGCTGCGGCGGGCCGGCATGCCCGGCGACCTGACCGACAGCCTGGAGGCCGAGCCGCCCGGTACCGCCGCGCGCCGCGCGGCCGGGCGGCCACTGCTGGAACTGCCGGGTCGCGGCTGGGTCCGCGCCAGCCTGCGCCGGCTGCCGCATGGCGACCGCGCCCTGATCCTGGTGGACGTCACCGACCAGCAGCAGGCCAGCGTGCAGCTGCAGGACCAGCATGCGAAGCTGGAGGAACTGCTGCGGGAAGTGAGCCAGACGCGGGACGCCGCGCTGCGCGCCAGCCAGGCCAAATCGATCTTCCTGGCCAACATGAGCCACGAGCTGCGCACGCCGCTGAACGCCATAATCGGCTTCTCGGACATCATCCGGCAGAAGATGTTCGGTACCGACTCGCCACGCTATGCCGAGTATATCGACGACATCTACAGCAGTGGCCGACACCTGCTGGCGGTGATCAATGACATCCTCGACCTGGCCCGCATCGAGGCCAACCAGATCGTGCTGCATGAGGGCCTGGTTGATCTCGGCGAGGAGATCGATACCAGCATCAGGCTGGCTGGCCGGCAGTTCGAACGCGCCGACGCCCTGATCAGCGCACAAATTCCGGCCGGCTTGCCGAACCTGCATGCCGATGCGCGGCTGGTGCGTCAGATCCTGATCAACCTGATCGGTAACGCGCTGAAGTTTTCGCCGCCCGGCGCCGCCGTCGAGGTCGGTGCCCGCCTGGACGGAGAGAATGGCGCCTTGTCGTTCTCGGTGCGCGATCACGGTATCGGCATCGCGCCACAGGATCAGAAGCGCATCTTCGACCCCTTCGAGCAGGCCGACAGCAAGCTGAGCCGCAGTTTCGGCGGCATCGGCCTGGGCCTGTCGCTGGTGCGTGCCTTCGTGCAGGCCCACCAGGGCCGCATCGACATCGACAGCGCGCCCGGCAAGGGCACGCTGATCACCGTGAGCTTTCCGCCCGAGCGCACGCGCCGGGAGTGACGCCTACCAGAAAAAGCCGAGCTGGTGCAGAAAGGCATCCATTGCCGACTGCCACAGGCCGGGCCGCTCCAGCAGCTGGTGGCCTTCGTCGTCATCGACCGGACCGAAGAGATACAATTCCGCACTGCCGCCGGCGCCGGTATAGGCATCGTGCCAGCGCCGGATCATGGCCGTGCTGTGATGGCGATCGTTCTCGGCATACAGCCACAGCGAGGGCGCCTCGGCCCCGGCTCCGGCCCGCACGAAGACCTCCCGGTTGAAGTCCTCCATCATGCCGTTTTCGGCGATCCAGCCGCCGGCGAAATTGATGCTGCCGACCAGTCCGGCCGGGTGCAGACCGGCATAAACGACGCTGAGCAGGCCACCGCGCGAATGCCCCGCCACCAGGATGCGGCGCGCGTCGATGTCAGACCGCTGCCGCATGAAATTCACCGTCGCGCCTACGTCGTCCAGCGCATGCTGCAGCCCTTCGGCAAGCTTGAGCGCATTCCACTCGTAGCTTTCCAGGTATTCGCCTTCCGAGCCGCCGCGGCCACGCCGCATCGGTGCGACGAAGGCGAAGCCGCGATCATGGAAATAGCGCGCCTGACTCTCGTAGCGCAGCACCGCCCGGCGCGGGATGCGGCCACGGTCGGCGCCCTGCCCGGTAGATCCGTGGTTGAACACCACCAGCGGGGCAGGGCCTGCCGTATCGGCGGGCGGATAGTAGGTGGCATTTATGGTAAACGGCCGGCACAGCACCGGGTCGACAACACGGCTGGGGATCGTGAGGCTTTCGCTGGTAAGACTGTTAGTCGGCACAGCGATCATGATCTGCGGCGCCCGTTCAGGCCGCCATCCGTTGCGCCGCCTGGGCGCGCGAGCGCCGGCGGGCTAGCCAGCGCTGTTCCTGGGGGTCCCACAGGACGGTGAAGTCGGCCAGCACCATCGCGGTGACCATCTCGGCGAATTCCGCCCGTTCGGCGGCGCCACGCATGAAATCGAAGCCACGCGCCAACTCGATCACCGCCTCGACCATCTTGAAGTAATCCTGCGGCAGGCGGCAGCGCTGGTAGATCGCGGTCAATCCGCGCCGGCCGGGATCGTGGATCAGCAGTCGCGCATTGCCCAGCGATATGCCGGCAAGCTGCGCCAGCGCCTGTTCGAAAAAGGCCAGATCGCCGCCGGACAGCGCACGCAGCACCAGCATGCCGCTGAGCTGGCCGCGTTTCTGCAGGTCGGCGACCAGATCGGCCAAGGCCGGCGGTTCGGCGCCGTCGCCCAGCAGGCCGAGCAGCGTGCGCTCGCGCAGTTGCATCATGGTGTCGGCCGCCATGGCGGGCGGAATCTGGTAGCGCGCGATCAGCGCCTCGCGCAGCGTATCGGAAATCTGCGCGATCAGCCGCGCGGCGAATTTCGGCGGCAGGTTCGGATGGCGCGCCAGCGCATCGCCCAGGCCACGGCTGTCGGGGAACCGGTCCAGCGCGCGATCCATTTGCGCGGGGCCTATGCGGGCACCGCGATTGTTCATCAGCACCACCACGGCGGGCTCGGCCGCATAAGCGATCAGCGCATCGGCAAGATCGGTCGACACTGCGGGACGGCCGGCGATGGCCGACTGGTGCTGCGGCGACACCGCCTGCAGCAGCTCGATCAGGTCGGCATCGCTGAAAACCGGCGAATGCCGCAGCAGCGGCGTTGCCACGGCGGCGATGTCGCGCGCCAGCCGCAGGGCCATGCCGTGCGGCAGTTCGGGACTGTCGCGCAGGTGCTCGGCCAGGGCCTGGCGTACGCTGGCTTCCGCATCGCGGGCCAGCGCCGCGATGATCGCCTGCGCGAGTTGGCGCTCCGTCGCGGTCAGCGTGCGGCCGCCATAGGCGCGCGCGACTTTCGCGGCCGTGTCGGCCCGCGCCGCCGGCGATGGATCCGCCAGCAGCCGCTCGACATCCTGGATACTGAGAAACGCCCCGTCTGACACCGAAATCCTGCCCCGCGGTCCGATGTTGGCGGCGGACAATAGCAAAGGAAGCCGAAATGTCACGATCAAATCGCGGCGCCGCTGCCACGCGGCACGCCGTTTACTTCTGTATGCAGCCGCTGGCTGCACGATCCGCGCGTCGCAGGCCGCCGGATTCAACCGATTGGATTTACCGGGGCCGGCCTAAACGCGGCGGAAGCGGCTGAACTGGAAATTCTGCATGCGCCCGGCCGGCGTCTGATGCCCCTCCAACAAAGACTGCTGGAGTACGAATCCTTCGCCGAGTTCCGTCTGCAGGCTTTCGGGGCTGTAGCGCCGCACCGGCAGGCCGCTGCAGCGCTCAGGCCCATCGAGCGCGAAGCTGCCGATCACCACGTGGCCGCCAGCGGGAACCGCAGTGCTCAGAGCCGCCTTGTAGGCGGCGCGATCTTCGGGCGCGGTGAGGAAATGAAACACCGCGCGGTCATGCCACAGATCGTAGCGCCGCTGCGGCTGCCATGCGGTAATGTCGGCCACGATCCAGTCGACGCGGGCCGCGCCGTCGCCCAGCCGCGCCTGCGCCCGGGCCAGGGCCGCGCTGGCAATGTCGAGTACGGTGATATCGCGCCAGCCCTCCGCCAGCAGCGCATCGACCAGCCGCGAGGCGCCGCCGCCGATGTCGATGACGGATGCGGCCGCTGGCACCAGACCGGTCTGCGCGATCAGGCCGAGCGAAGTCTGCGGCCGGTCCTGGAACCAGCTCACCTCCATCTCGCCCTTGGTCGAGTAGACTTCCTGCCAGTGCTGCTCGCGCGCGCCGGTCATGCCAGCACGCGCCGCTTCAGCGCATCCTCGATGGCATCCCATATCTCGGCTTCCAGCCGCACGCCGTCGAAACGGTTGATCTGCTGGATGCCGGTGGGCGAGGTGACGTTGATCTCGGTGAGGTAGCCGCCGATCACATCGATGCCGACGAAAATCAGGCCCTCGCGCTTGAGATGCGGTCCGATGATGTCGCAGATCTCGCGGTCGCGGTCGGTGAGCGTGGATTTTTCCGGCCGGCCGCCGACATGCATGTTGGAACGCGCCTCGCCCTTGGCCGGCACGCGATTGACCGCGCCGGCGGGGCGACCGTCGATCAGGATGATGCGCTTGTCGCCCTGGCGCACCTCAGGCAGGTAGCGCTGCACGATCACCGGCTCGCGCGAGAGCTTGGTGAACATCTCGAGCAGCGAACCCAGATTCTCATCGTCAGGCCGCAGCCGGAACACGCCGGCGCCGCCATTGCCGAACAGGGGTTTCAGGATGATGTCGCCATGCTCGGCGCGAAACGACTTGATCGCCTCCATGTCGGACGAGATCAGGGTGGGCGGCATCACGCCGTCGAAATGGGTGACATACAGCTTTTCCGGCGCATTGCGCACGGCCACCGGGTTGTTCACCACCAGCGTCCTGGGATGGATGTGCTGCAGAATATGGGTGGCGGTGATGTAGGCCATGTCGAAGGGCGGGTCCTGACGCATCAGCACAACATCCATCTCGGCTAGGTCCACCAGCGCCGGCTCGCCCAGCGTGTAGTGGTTGCCGCGCTCGTACCGCAGGCGCAATGGCCGGGCCCGGGCCAGCACGCGGCCGTCGCGGAAACTCAAATCCTTGGCAAGATAGTGGATCAGCGTATAGCCGCGCCGCTCGGCCTCCAGACCCAGCATGAAGGAACTGTCGCCATCGAAATCGATATGTTCGATGGGGTCCATCTGGATCGCCACCTTGAGAGCCATGGCACAGTCCTTCTGTTTGTGGGAGACGCGATTTTCTAGTTGAGCTGCAGTCGAATGTGGCGCAGGAAGGCTTCGGCCTCAAGACTTGCCGCCTCGTCCCCCGCCAGCATGAGGAACCGTTCGGTGGCGGCGATCGCCTGGCGGATACGGCCGAGCTTGCCCTCGACCACGCCGAGCTCGCGCCAGGCCGCCGCGAAATTCGGCGCCACCAGCAGCATGCGCCGCAGCGTTTCGGCCGTGCGCTCGAGATCGCCCGCGCGCCAGGCACGCCCCTTGATGTTGTTCTGCAGGCGCAGCAGCACCTCGCGTGCGCTCATCGGCCGCATGTGTTCAGGCCGCACATCCTCGCCGCCGCCCATGCGGCGCAGCAGATCCTGCATCTCGGGTGGCGCCGCGATCCTTCCGCCATGGAAGGGGTCGAGCACCAGGCCGCCATCCTCGCCTTCCAGCCGGATCAGGAAATGGCCGGGAAAATCCAGGCCGCTGACCGGCCAGGCCTGGGCCTTGGCCGCGTAGATGTAGAGGATGCCCAGCGCCACCGGCAGGCCCATGCGACGGTCGATCACCCGGATCAGGTCGGCATTCTGCGGATCGTCATAGGTCTCGGTATCGCCGCGATAGCCGAACTCCACGCCGATCACCCCGGCCAGCGCCATGGCGCGCGGCGCCACTTCGGGACCGGCATCGACGCGGCTGAGCGCAGCGGCGATATCACCCAGATGGCGGCGATAGGGCATGAGATCGATCGCGGGGCGGTCAAGCGCGGCCAGCAGCAGGGCCGCCTCGGCGATGTCGAGGCCGTCATCGGGGGCGGCGCCGAGGGCTTTCAGGGCTGTTTCGATTGCCTCCGTGTCGCCCATCGCACCGCCCATCGCACTGGCCGCCTGCGGGTTACACGGGCCGGCGACGCGGATCGGTCTTCAGCCACACATGGCTGACCACGCGCCGGACGCCCTTGATCACGCGCGCATGCTCGGTCACGCGCTGAAGCTCGTCCTCGCTCTGCGCCAGGCCGATCAGATAGATCGTGCCGTTCACCGTCTCGATCGAGTAGTTGATGTCGACGATGCTCTTATCGGTGGCCAGCTTGGCGCGCAACTGCGTGGTGATCCAGGTATCGTTGGCGGAATCGATCAGATCGCCCGACGACGTCACCTGCAGTTCGTTGATCACTTCGTGGATGCGGTCGGATGCCGCCCAAGCCAGGCGGGTGGCCTCGTCGCGGGAAAATTCCGTACCCACCACGCCGGTCAGCAGCACACGGCCCTCGACCACCGTGATCGACAGCTTGCGCCACAGATACTGGTTCTCCTTGAGCAGCTTGTCGTTGATCAGCAGCTGAATGCCCTTGTCGTTGGCGGCGTTCTTGGCGCCACGCTCCTCGGCGGCGGCGATGCCGGCCGTCGCACCCGCACCGACGGCCAGGCCGACGCAGCCACTGAGCAGCGGCGCGGCGGCAAGGAGCAGAATCAGCGGAACGAAACGCAGATGTTTGGATGAACGCACGGACGACTCCCCTGCCTGTGATGGAACCAAAACAAATCCCGGCCGGCGCGGCCGCTCAGATCCGCCAGGCATCGCGGATATGGCGCGGCAGCCGCCCGGGGGCAAGCAGCACGGCATCGAAGCGCAGCGACAGGGCGGCGGCATCGGGTTGCCGGGACAAGAATACCGCAGCCGCCTGCGCAATGCGACGGCGCTGGGCCGCCTGGATCGCCTCTGCCGCACGATCCTGCTCGGCGCGCCATTTCACCTCCACGGCCACCAGCAGCGGGCCGCGACGGGCCAGGATGTCGATTTCGCCGGAGGGATGGCGCCAGTTGCGCGCCAGGATGCGATAGCCCTGCAGACGCAGCCACCAGGCCGCCATGCTTTCGCCGCGGCGGCCGGTGCGGTTGCGGCTGTCGCGGTCAATCTTCTCCATCGTCGCGCAGTTCAAGGGCACGCGCATAGACCGGCTTGCGCGACAGGCCGAGTAGGGTGGCCACCTCGTCCACCGCCTGGCGCAGCGGCAGCCGCGCCATCGCCTCGGCCAGCGCCGCGTCCAGGTCGGCGTCGCTTGGCGCGGCGGCGGCCGGCGGCGGCCCGATCACCAGCGTGACCTCCCCCTTCGGCGGGCCATGCTCGGCATAATGCGCCGCCAGCTCGCCCAGGCCGCCGCGGCGTACCTCCTCGAATTTCTTGGTCAGCTCACGTGCCACCGCCGCCTCGCGCTGCGCTCCCAGCATGGCGGCCATGTCAGCCAGGCTGTCGGCCAGGCGCTGGGCGCTTTCCAGCAGCACCAGCGTGGCCGGCACGGATTTCAGCTCGGCCAGCCAGCTTCGCCGGGCCGCCGATTTGGGCGGCGGGAACCCGGCAAACAGGAACCGGTCGCTGGGCAGGCCCGAGAGGCAAAGCGCGGTGGGCACGGCCGAGGCCCCCGGCAGGGCAGTGACATGCAGGCCGGCGGCAATGCAATCCTTCACCAGCTTGTAGCCCGGATCGTTGATCAGTGGCGTGCCGGCATCGGAAACCAGCGCCACCACCGCGCCGCCCTGCAGCTTTTCGATCAACTGGGGCCGCACTTTCGCCGCATTATGCTCGTGGTATGGCAATAGATGGGCCTTGATGCCGTAGCGCTGCAGCAACGGCCCGGTCACCCGGCTGTCCTCGCAGGCAACCAGGTCGGCCCGCCTCAGCAGGGCCAGGGCCCGCAGGGTAATATCGGCGGCGTTGCCGATGGGGGTGGCCACCAGATATAAGCCGGGGGTGAATTGCGCCGCGTCCACCCCGGAGAGCAGAGCTTCGGGCAGCGGCAGGATCGGGTTTGTCATGGGCGTCGGAATGAGCTGCGTGCATTACCTTAAAGCGGGCCTTTCCGCGCTGTCTATGCTGGCAGCCCTTTCCCTGCCGCTAACGCTCGGCGCCTGCCAGGGCGGCACGGTCCAGGGCGGCCTGCCCGGCCTGCTGGAACGGATCGGGCCCGGCGCACCTCAGCGCGTGGCGCCGCAGCCCGCATCCCCGCCCGGCAGGCAGGCCAACATTCCGCCGACCGGGCAGCCCGCCCCGCAGATGCCGCGCCCGGCCGCGCCTTCGCTGGCGATCGAGACCCAGCCCCTGCCCGGCCCGATGCTTGTGCGCCCCGGCGATGGCAACGTGATCCGCATCGCCTTCCTGGCGCCGCTGAGCGGCCCCCATGCCGGCCTGGGACGCGCCCTGCTGGATGCGGCGCAGATGGCGTTGTTCGATCTGGCCGACGACCGGCTGGCCCTGCTGCCGCGCGACACCGAGGGCCAGCCCGAAAAAGCCGCCGCCGTGGCGCAGCAGGCCATGGCCGAAGGCGCCCAGATCATCATCGGGCCGCTATTTGCCAACGAGGCCGCAGCGGTCGGCCCGCTGGCGCGCGAACGCGGCGTGAAGGTCCTGAGTTTCTCCACCGACCGCAGCGTGGCCGGCAACGGCGTTTTCCTGCTCGGCTTCACCCCCGACCAGCAGGTCGAGCGCGTGATCGGCTTTGCGCGCACCCGCGGCATGACGCGCTTTGCCCTATTGGCGCCGGACTCGGCCTATGGCAACGCCGTGGCGCAGGCGACCGATCTGGCCACCCGGCAGACTGGCGGCCAGTTGCTGCGGCAGGACCGTTATCCTGGTGACACCGCCGATCTGACGCCGGTGGTGCGGCGCTTCGCCACCGGCCTGCGCGCCCTGCCGCCACGCAGCACGGAAGAACCCGCGCCCGCCGAGACCGCCGAGTCCCATCTGGCCCGGCCGGTGGATGCCGTGCTGCTGCCCGAAGGTGGCGCCCGCCTGCGTGCGCTGGCACCGCTTTTGCCCTATTTCGACATCGATCCGCGCACCGTCCGTTTTCTGGGGACCGGCCTGTGGGAGGATGCGGGCCTTGGCAGCGAGCCGGCCCTGGTGGGCGGCTGGTATGCCGCGCCGGCGCCCGAGGGCTTTGCCGAGTTCAGCCGGCGTTTCGAACAGGCTTTCGGCCGCCGGCCGGTACGCCTGGCCAGCCTAGCCTACGATACCACGGCACTGGTTGGCATCCTGGCGCGCCGCGAGGATCCTGCGCCGTTCAGCGATGCGGCCCTGACCAATCCGGACGGCTTCGCCGGTTATGACGGAATTTTCCGCTTCCTGCCCGACGGGCTTGTTCAGCGCGGCCTCGCCGTGCTGGAAGTGCAACGCCGCGGCAGCCGCGTCATCGATCCGGCCCCGGCCAGTTTTCAGCAGCCCGCCAACTGACGCAGCCTGCCGCATCCCGTCGCATTACCGGGAAATAACTGCCGTCGCCGGCATAGCCGTGATATCCGCATATTCAGCCGCAATTACTACCTAGACGGGCTTCATACGCTGGCGTCTTTCTAGTACTATTTTTTTTCCTATCCTTTTTCCGGTTCCCTGGCGGGAGGGATCCTGCGATGAGTGAAAGCATGGCCGATCACGAGCGTATCGATTTCTCGAAGATCAATTTCCTGATTGTCGAGCCGAACCGGGTCATGGGCCAGATGGTCCGCGACGTGCTGATGATGCTGGACGCGCAGTATCTGGACCGCGCGCGCGATTACGACAGCGCGCTGGCCGTGCTGCGCCTGGGCCGCACGGACGTGATGATCACCGAATGGGCGTTGCGCGACGAGAAGCTGGGCCGCACCGGCATGGATATCGTGCACTGGATCCGCAACGATCCGGGCTCGCCCAACCGCATGATGCCCATCGTGATGATGACGGCCAATTCGGAAGAGGAATATGTCTGCCGCGCCCGCGATTGCGGCGTTTCCGAATTCGTTGCCAAGCCCTATACCGTCAATGCCTTCTACACCCGGCTGGTTTCGGCGATTGCCCGCCCGCGCCAGTTCGTGCGCATCGACGAGTATTTCGGCCCCGACCGGCGGCGACGGCGCAGCGACGACTATGCCGGCCCCGAGCGGCGCCTGCCTTCGGATGCCCTGTGATCCCGCCGCATAGCATTTCCTGAATGGCCAGAAAAAAACCGGAATTCCTGCCGCCCCAGCAGGATCTGCGCCGCAAGGCGGTGAATTTCAGCAAGGGCTTTCGCCTCAAGCTGGAACCGGCGGAACTGCGCCGTCTGGAAACGGTGGTGGAAAAGGCCAGGGACGCGCTCAGCCTGGATGTCTCCGACAAGCTGAAGCAGCTGCGCGCCGCCCTGGAGGATGTCGCGCGCGGCGAACAGGCAGACCGGGCCATGCGGGCCATCCGCATGCTGTCGCTCGACATCAAGGGCGCCGGCGGGATGTTCAATTACCCCCTGCTGACCGAATTCGCCAAGTCGCTGAACGATTTCGTCAAGGGCATCGACCAGCCCTCGCCGCTGCAGCTCGACATCATCGCCGCCCAGATCGACGCCCTGTATGTGGTGATGGGCCAGCGCATAGAGGGTGAAGGCGGCAAGCTGGAGCAGGAGCTGCTGGCTGCCCTGCGCCAGGCCATCGAGCGGCATAAAAGCGTCTAGAAGCCTAGATAGCCTGCCATGGCACCAGGACGGCCAGCGCTGCGGCGCCGGCCACGATCCAGTAACGCGGTTCCGCGATGAGGGCTAGATAAAGCCTCAACCGACAAGGATGACGATGCCGGCCAGCGCCACGGCGGCGCCGGCGGCGCGGGTCAGCATCGGCAGGGCCAATTGCTGCGCCAGGCGGGCACCGAGCAGGCCGCCGGCATGCAGCAGGGCGGTGGCCAGCACCATGCCGCCGGCATACAGCGGGGCCTGCGAGGCATCGCCCATCTCTGTGCCATGGGCATGGCCATGCAGCATTGCGAAAGCGGCGGTCACCGCCATGGCGGCGGTCAGCGGCGGACGCACCGCGAAGGCAACGGCCAGACCGAGGATCAGCACCGACAGCGCAATACCGGCCTCGACGCCGGGCAGCGTGACGCCGGCCAGCGCCAGGGCAAAGCCGCCCGCCATCGGCACCACGAAGGACAGCGGCAGCAGCCACAGGGCGCGTCCGCCATGCTGGATCGCCCAGAGGCCGACGGCGATCATCGCCAGGAGGTGGTCGAAGCCGTGGAAGGGATGCGCGAAGCCGCCGGCGAAACCAAGCACGGCCTGATCGCCGCCCGGATGGCCGGGATGGGCGAAAGCGGTGCCTGCGGCCAGGACCAACATGGCGGACATGGTCAGCGTGCGGTGAAACGACATCGGGAACCCTCTTGGCGTAGTTGCAACCCACCCGGCCCCTTTGTGCCCAAGCGGGCTGGATTTGACAAGGCCGGGCAGCGGTTTGACAAGGCAGAACCGGAAGCTTACGGTCCGCCGCGATGGTTCGCCGTGCCGGCTTGGCCGACACGGTGATGAAAAGGGAATGCGGTGCGGGCGGCCGGAAGGCAAATGCCCAAAGCCGCGGCAGCCCCCGCTACGGTAGGCGGTGAGCGGCGCGCAACAGGCCACTGGACAGAATATTGCGTCGTCCGGGAAGGCGCGCGATCCGCATCGACCCGCAAGCCCGGAGACCTGCCATCGCTTTCGGTCGAAGCGGAACCGCTGGACGGGGTGTGCCGGCGACCGGGTTGTGCCATCCTGCCCCATCGCAGCGGCGGATCGGCGCTCCTGTTCCGCGACGGCGTCATGCGATCAGGACGCTTGAATCCATGCAGAAGACCACGGCAACCAAAATCCCGGCCACCATCGTCACCGGCTTTCTCGGCGCCGGCAAGACCACGCTGATCCGACACCTGATCCAGAATGCCGGTGGCCGCCGGATCGCGCTGATCGTCAATGAATTCGGCGAGGTGGGCATCGATGGCGAATTGCTGAAAAGCTGCGGTGCGCCCGATTGCGGCGAGGACGATATCGTCGAACTGGCCAATGGCTGCCTGTGCTGCACGGTGGCCGATGATTTTCTGCCCACGCTGCAGAAACTGCTGGAACGGCCGAATCCGCCCTCGCATATCGTGATCGAGACCTCGGGCCTGGCATTGCCCAAGCCGCTGGTGCAGGCCTTTTCCTGGCCGGGCGTGAAAACCCGCACCACGGTGGACGGCGTGGTGACGCTGGTGGATGCCACCGCCGTCGCCGCCGGCCGCTTCGCCGATGACGAGGCCGCATTGGCGGCGCAACGCGCAGCCGATCCCAATCTGGACCACGACAATCCGCTGGAGGAGCTGTTCGAAGACCAGCTCGGCTGCGCCGACCTGGTGCTGCTGACCAAGACCGATCTGCTGGCGCCGCACGACCTGCCACGCGTGCAGGCCGAACTGGCGGCGCATCTGCGGCCGGGCGTGAAGACCGTGCCCGTGCGCCAGGGTGAGGTGGCAGCCGACATCCTGCTGGGCCTGGCCGCCGCTGCCGAGGACGATCTTGCCACGCGCAAATCGCATCACGACACCGAAGACGATCACGACCATGAGGATTTCGCCAGCTTCGCCGTCACCCTGCCCGAACAGCCGGCGCCTGAGGCTTTGCTGGCGCGGCTCAATCCGCTGATCGCCGAGCACGACATCCTGCGCATCAAGGGCTTTGTCGCGGTGGCCGGCAAGGGCATGCGGCTGGTGCTGCAGGGCGTGGGCGCCCGGCTGCAGCATTATTACGACCGCGACTGGCAGAGCGGAGAGGATCGCGCGACAAGGCTGGTGGTGATCGGCCGCGCCGGCCTGGACGAAGCCGCCATCCGCGCCGCGCTGGCGGCCTGACCGAACGGCCTGGGGGGAACCGGCTTGCATCTGCTCAATGCCATACCGGGCGGCACGGCGGCGACGGATGCTCCCGTCGATCTGCAGCAGACGCCCGGCGACATCGTGGTGTTGAGTGCCGCCGATTCCGAACTGGCGGCCTTGAGCGCGGCCTATGCCGCGCTGCCCGGCGATTTTCCCAGCCTGCGTCTGGCCAACCTGCTTCAGCTCGGTCACCCCTATGCCGTCGACCTCTACGTCGAACGCGTGATCGCCGCGGCGCGGCTGGTGATCGTGCGGCTGCTGGGCGGGCAGAGCTATTGGACCTACGGCGTGGAACGCCTCAGCGAGGTCTGCCGCGCCAGGGGCATCGCGCTGGCCTTCCTGCCGGGCGACCGCCAGCCCGATCCGGCGCTGGATGGATTCTCGACGCTGGACGACGATACGCGCACCACGCTGTTCGGCTACTTCCGCGAAGGCGGCATCGACAATCTGGGCCAGATGCTGCGCTGCGCCGCCGGACTGATCGGCCGCGATGAAGATCCGTTGCCGGCAAAGCCCCTTCCAGCGGCCGGACTGTACTGGCCGGGCCATGCCGAACCCGACCTCAACGCCCTGCGCAACATCTGGGCCGAGCGTAAATGCGCGGTGCAGCCGGTGGCCGCCATCGTGTTCTACCGGGCCCTGCTGCAGGCGGGCGATGTCGCCGCCGTGGATGCCCTGATCGAAGCCCTGGCGGCCGAGGGCATGAGCCCGCTGCCGATTTACGTCACCAGCCTGAAGGACCGGCTGTCGGCCGACCTGGCCTCGACACTGATCGAGCAGGCCCTGCCCGATGTGATCCTGAATGCGACCAGCTTCGCGGTCGGCAACCCGCGCGGCGAGGGCGGCGACGATCCGCTGGGCCAGAGCGACTGCCCGGTGCTGCAGGTGGTTTTCGCCTCCAGCCCGCGCGAACAATGGCAGGACGGCACGCGCGGCCTGAGTGCGCGCGATCTTGCGATCGCCGTGGCCCTGCCCGAGATCGACGGCCGCATCATGACCCGCGCCGTGGCCTTCAAGGCCGAGGCCGTGTTCGACCGGCGCACGGAATGCAGCATCGTCCGGCTGGTGCCCGATGCCGGACGCTGCGCCTTCACGGCGAAGCTGGCCGCCGCCTGGTCGCGACTGGCCCGTCTCTCGCCGGCCGAACGCCGCATCGGCATCGTGCTGGCCAATTACCCCAACCGCGACGGACGCATCGGCAATGGCGTCGGCCTCGATACGCCGCAGAGCGTGGTGCGGATTCTGCGCGCCATGAAAGACGCCGGCTACGAACTGAACGCCCTGCCGGTCAGCGGCAACCGCCTGATCGCGGCACTGACCGAAGGCGTCACCAACGATTTCAGCCAGACCCGGGCCCGCCGGGTGCGCGCCCATTATCCGCTGGCGCTGTATCGGCGCTTCTTCGCCGCCCTGCCCGCCGCGGTGCGCGAGGCGGTGACGGCCCGCTGGGGCGCACCGGAAGACGATCCGCAGCTGCAGGATGACGGATTCGCCCTGCCCGTGCTGCCGCTGGGCAATGTGGCGGTGATGATCCAGCCGGCGCGTGGCTACAACATCGACCCCGCCCGCAGCTATCACGACCCCGACTTGGTGCCGCCGCACAACTACATCGCCGCCTATGCCTGGCTGCGCGAGAGCTTCGGCGCCGACGCCGTGCTCCATTGCGGCAAGCATGGCAATCTGGAATGGCTGCCCGGCAAGGCGCTGGCGCTCAGCGATGCCTGCCTGCCCGAGACCGTGCTCGGCCCGCTGCCGCAGCTTTATCCCTTCATCGTCAACGATCCCGGCGAGGGTACCCAGGCCAAGCGCCGCACGGCGGCGGTGATCCTCGATCACCTGACGCCGCCGTTGACCCGTGCGGAGATCTACGGCGATCTCGCCGCGCTTGAGCAGCTTGTGGATGAATATTACGAAGCCGCCGGCCTGGACCGCCGGCGCCTGCCGCTGCTTGCCGAACGCATCATCGACGAAGCCCGGCGCCTGGGACTGGATGCCGATTGCGACATCCGACCGGGCGAGCCGACCGAAAGTGCGTTGCTCAAACTCGACAATCACCTGTGCGACCTGAAGGAACTGCAGATCCGCGACGGCCTGCATGTCTATGGCGTGAAGCCGCAGGGCGAGCAGTTGGTCGACCTGCTGGTGGCGCTGGTGCGCCTGCCGCGCGGCCGCACCGGCCGCAGCCGCCCCGGCGACGAGTCGCTCCTGCGTGCCCTCGCCGCCGACCTCAACCTGGGCTGCGATCCCCTGGGCACCGATTACGCCGCGGCGTGGACCGGCCCCAGACCTGCGGTGCTGGCCGACCTTGTCGCATCGCCCTGGCGCAGCTTTGGCGACACGGTGGAGCGCCTAGAAGTGCTGGCCAAGCAGCTGATCGCCGACCGCCGCATGCCGGAAGACCACTGGATCGCCACGCAGGCCGTGCTGCATGTGGTGGATTACGAATTGCGGCCGGCCGTACTGGGATGCGGGCGCGCCGAGATCGACAACCTGCTGCGCGGCATGGACGGCCGCTTCGTTCCGCCGGGACCGAGCGGCGCGCCGACGCGCGGCCGGCCCGATGTGCTGCCCACGGGCCGCAACTTCTTTTCTCTCGATGCGCGCAGCCTGCCGACGCCGGCGGCCTGGACCCTGGGCTGGCAATCGGCCGATGCATTGTTACAGCGTCACCGGCAGGATCACGGCGAGTGGCCGCGCGCCATCCTGCTCAATGCCTGGGGCACCGCCAACATGCGCACCGGCGGCGATGACATCGCCCAGGCGCTGGCGCTGATCGGCGCGCGACCGACCTGGGAAGCTGGCTCGGGCCGCGTCACCGGCTTCGAGATCGTGCCGCTGGACCTGCTCGACCGGCCGCGCGTGGACGTCACGCTGAAGGTGAGCGGTTTCTTCCGCGACGCCTTCCCGGCCCAGGTGGCCCTGTTCGATGCCGCCAGCCGCGCCGTGCAGGCACTGGACGAACCCGATCACCTCAATCCGCTGGCCATGCATGCCCGCGTCGAGATTGACCGGCTGACGGCCGGCGGCCTGCCGCTGGAGGCCGCAAGGCGCAGTGCCGGCTATCGCGTGTTCGGCGCCAAGCCGGGCGCCTATGGCGCCGGGCTACAGGCCCTGGTGGACGAAGGCGGCTGGAGCGGCAGCGACGACCTGGCGCGGGCCTATATCGCCTGGGGTGGCTATGCCTATGGCGCGGAAGCCGAGGGCATCGAGGATTATGCCGGCTTTACCCGCCGGCTGGCGCGCACGGATGCCGTCGTGCAGAACCAGGACAACCGCGAGCACGACCTGCTCGATTCCGACGATTACTACCAGTTCGAGGGCGGTGCCTATGCCGCCGTGCAGTATGCCTCGGGCAGCGCCCCGACCGCCTATCACAACGACCATTCCCGTCCCGAGGCGCCGCGCATCCGCCGCCTGGAGGAAGAAATCGCCCGCGTGGTGCGGGGCCGCGCCGCCAATCCGAAATGGATCGCCGGCGTGAAACGGCACGGCTACAAGGGCGCCTTTGAGATCGCCGCCACGGTGGATTACCTGTTCGCCTTCGCCGCCACCACCGGGCTTGTGCGCGATCATCAGTTTGACGCGCTGTATGAAGCCTATCTCAACGATACTGACACCCGCGCCTTCATCGAGGAGAATAACCCGGCGGCGGCGCGGGAAATCGCCGAACGGTTCCAGGAAGCAATCCGGCGCGGCCTGTGGCGGCCGCGCGCCAACTCGGCGTCCGACCTGCTGGAAAGGATGCTGGCCGCATGAAAGTGAAAGAGCAGGGTCTGAGCGAGGACGAGGTCAATGCCCGCGCCAATGAAAAGGCGAAGAAGCGCAAGGAAGTGCGAGATCGCATGCTGGCGACCAAGACCATCGAGAAAGGCCTGCTGATCGTCCACACCGGCAAGGGTAAGGGCAAGTCCACCGCCGCTTTCGGCCTGGTGATGCGCGCCATCGGCAACGGGTTCCGCATCGGCATTGTGCAGTTCGTGAAAGGCAAGTGGCAGACCGGCGAGCGCCCCGTGCTGGAAAAATTCCCCGACCAGGTGACGATCAAGGCCATGGGCGAGGGCTTCACCTGGGATACCCAGGACCGCGCCCGCGACATCGCCGCGGCAAAAGCCGCCTGGGCCGAGGCGAAGCGCATGATCGAGGCCTGCCGCACCGATCCGCCCGCTTATGACATGCTGGTGTTCGACGAGCTCAACATCGTGCTGCGCTACGACTATCTCGATCTGGCTGATGTGGTGGATACCCTTCGCCGGCGGCCGCCGATGCTCCATATCGTGGTGACCGGCCGCAACGCCAAGCCCGAGCTGATCGAGGCGGCCGACCTGGTGACCGAGATGACCGAGATCAAGCACCCCTTCCAGGCCGGCGTGAAAGCGCAAAAAGGCATAGAATTCTGAAGCGAGCCCAGCCCCATGTTGCAGAATCCCTTCCCCAAGACCCCATTTGAGAAAACCGGCGTAATGCTGTGCGGCCATGGCAGCCGCGACGACCGTGCCGTGGCGGAGTTCACCGCGCTGGCCGAGCACATGAAGCGCCGCCTGCCGCAATACGATGTCGATTTCGGCTTCCTGGAATTCGCCACGCCGATCATTCGCGATGGCCTGGATGCCCTGCGCGCCAAGGGCAATACCAAGATTCTCGCCCTGCCCGGCATGCTGTTCGCCGCCGGCCATGCCAAGAACGACATCCCCAGCGTGCTCAATCGCTACCAGGCAGAGCATGCGGATGTGAGCATCCAGTATGGCCGCGACCTGGGCATCGACCTGAAGATGCTGCGCGCTGCCGGCGACCGCGTGCAGCAGGCGCTGGATGCCGCCGGCGGCCATGTTGGCCGCCACGAGACGGCTTTGGTGGTGGTGGGCCGCGGCACCTCGGATCCCGATGCCAATTCCAACATCGCCAAGGTCATGCGCATGCTGTGGGAGGGGTTCGGCTTCGGCTGGGGCGAGACCGCCTATTCCGGCGTCACCTTCCCGCTGGTGCAGCCCGCGCTGGAGCATGTGGCAAAGCTCGGCTACAGGCGCGTGGTCGTATTCCCGTATTTCCTGTTCACCGGCATCCTGGTCGAGCGCATCTACGAACACACCGACCGCGTGGCCGCCGCCCATCCCGGAATCGAATTCGTCAAGGCAGGCTATCTGAACGACCATCCGCTGGTGCTGGAGGTGTTCGAGGACCGGCTGCAGGAAATCCTCGCCGGCACCAACAACATGAACTGCCAGATGTGCAAATACCGCGCGCAGGTGCTGGGCTTCGAGGATGAGGTCGGGCTGGCGCAGGAAAGCCACCACCATCACGTGGAGGGCATCGGCACAAGAAGCCATGACCATGGCGATCATCACCACCACCACGATCACCACCATCATGGCCATGATCATGGGCATGATCACAACCATGGCCACCATCCCTATCCCCATGCCGACCACCCGCTCGGCCCGAAGACACTGGCCAAGGGATGACCGTGAAGGCCGGATACGATTATCTGCGCGATCCCGACGCGATCTATCGCCTGTCGTTCCAGATGATCCGCGCCGAGGTGGATCTGTCGCATCTGCCGCCGGGCATCGACGAACTGGCCCTGCGCCTGATCCATGCCTGCGCCATGCCCGAGATCCTGCCCGACCTGGTGTGGACGGCGGATCTGCCGCTGGCCGTGCATGATGCCCTGCGCGCTGGCAAGCCGATCCTGAGCGATGTCGACATGGTGGCCTATGGCGTGATCCGTTCGCGCCTGCCGGCAAACAATCCGGTGCTGAGTTTTCTCAACACGCCGGAGGCGCGCGAGATCGGCCGGCAGAAGCAGATCACCCGTTCGGCGGCTGCCGTGGAATTGTGGCAGCCGCACCTGGCTGGCGCCGTGGTGGTGATCGGCAATGCGCCGACCGCCCTGTTCCGCCTGCTGGAGTTGCTGGAGGAAGGCGCGCCCAAACCGGCGGCGGTCCTCGGCTTTCCGGTCGGTTTTGTCGGTGCGGCGGAATCGAAACAGGCGCTGATCGACGCGGCACCCAGGGGCGTGGCTTATGCCACGCTGAAAGGCCGCCGCGGCGGCAGCGCCATGGCCGCCGCCGCGATCAACGCGCTGGCGAGCTGGGAACCGGCGAAGGAAACGCCGGCGAAAGAGAAAGCGGCGCCATGACCCTGCCCTGGCTTTCGGTGGTCGGTCTCGGCGAGGATGGCCTGAACGGCCTGGCGCCGGCCGCGCGCGCCCTGGCCGAGGATGCGGAAATCCTGATCGGTGGCGAACGCCATCTGGCCCTGCTGCCCGAACTGCCCAACCAGACGCGCATGACCTGGACGCGGCCGCTGCTCGACCTGGTCGAGCGCATCACCGATTATCGTGGCCGGCGCGTCTGCGTGCTGGCGACCGGCGATCCGATGTGGTTCGGCATCGGTGTGACCCTGGCCAAACGTGTGCCCGCCGATGAAATGCGCATCTTCCCGCATGTCAGCGCTTTCAGCCTGGCCGCCGCCCGCATGGGCTGGGCCGTGGATGCCTGCGACTGCCTGACCTTGCACGGACGTCCGCTGGATCTGCTGGGCCTGTATCTGCAGCCGCAGGCAAAGCTGCTGATCCTCTCCGACAACGGCCAGACGCCGGCGCAGGTGGCCGCCTTCCTGACCAAACGCGGTTTTGGCAGCGCCACGATCAGCGTGCTGGAACATATGGGCGGCGTGGCGGAACGCCGGCAGGACGGCGTGGCGAAAAACTGGAGCATTGCCGATTGCGCCGACTTCAACACGCTGGCCGTGCAGTTGCATGACGGCCCGGGCCTCAGTCGCCTGGCCGGTCTGGATGACGACCTGTTCCTGCATGACGGCAACATCACCAAACGCGAAATCCGCGCCGTCACGCTCTCCAGGCTGGCGCCCTTTGCCGGAGACCTGCTGTGGGATGTCGGCGCCGGCTCTGGTTCGATCGGTATCGAATGGCTGCGCGCCGACCGCCGCAACCGCGCGATCGCCATCGAGGAACGCGAGGGAAGGCGCGGCATGATCGCGCAGAATGCGCTGGCGCTGGGCGTGCCTCATCTGCAGATCGTGGCCGGCAGCGTGCCGGCGGCGCTGGATGGTCTGCCGTCGCCCGATGCCATTTTCATCGGCGGCGGCATCATGACCGATGGCCTGATCGCGCGTTGCTGGAACGCGCTGAAGCCCGGCGGCCGGCTGGTGGCCAATGTGGTGACGCTGGAAGGTGAATCAAAGGTGGTGCAGGCACGCCAGAGCTACGGCGGCGATCTCGGCCGGTTCGGTGTCCATCGCGCCGAACCGGTCGGTCGGTATCACGGCTGGCACGCCATGATGCCAGTGACGCAGTGGAGCGTGACAAAAGAATGAGTATCCGGAAATGAGTGGGACTCTCTATGGCCTGGGCATCGGGCCGGGCGATCCGGAACTGATCACCCTGAAAGCCCTGCGCCTGTTGCAGGCTGCCGACGTGGTGGCCTATCCCGCGCCCGAGCAGGGCGACAGCCTGGCGCGCCGCATCGTGGCGCCACACTTAAGCGGCGGCCAGGCCGAGTTGGCCATCCGCATGCCGCTCAGCGTGGCGCGGTTTCCGGCCCAGGCCGTGTATGAACAGGCCGCCGGCGATCTCGCCGCGCATCTCAAGGCCGGCCGCAACGTGGCGGTTCTGTGCGAAGGCGACCCGTTCCTCTATGGCTCGTTCATGTATCTGTTCGGCCGGCTGAGCGAGGATTTTCCGGTCGAGATCGTGCCCGGCGTGTCGTCGCTCACCGCCTGCGCCGCCGCCCTGCAATATCCTCTGGTGTCGCGCAACGACGTGCTGACCGTGATCCCCGCGCCGCTGGACGACGAGACCATCGCGCACAAATTGCTGCATACCGATGCTGCGGCGATCCTCAAGCTGGGCCGGCACGGCCCGCGCGTGATCGAACTGCTCAACCGCCTGCATCTGGCCGACCGAGCCCGCTATATCGAGCGCGCCACCATGGCCGAGCAGCGCATCCTGCCGCTATCCGAGGTCGATCCCACGGCCATTCCCTATTTCGCCATGATCGTGGTGCATCGCAAAGGCCGGCAGCATTTCATGGAGTTCGGGGCATGAGCGGAAAACCGGCCCTCGTGCTGCTGACCCCCAATGCGCGCGGCGTGGCGCAGGCGCTGATGGCCGCCTTTCCCGCCTGGGAGGTCTATGCACCCGACGATGCGGCTCTGGTCCACACGCTTCCGCTGGGCAGGGCAACCGATACCATCGCGCAGTTATTCGCCGCCGGTCGGCCGGTGATCGGCATCTGCGCCGCCGGCATCCTGATCCGTGCCGTCGCGCCGCGGCTTTCCGACAAGCACAGCGAACCGCCGCTGATCGCGGTGGCCGCCGATGGTTCCTCCGTGGTGCCGCTGCTGGGCGGCCACCACGGCGCCAACCTGCTGAGCCGCCGCATCGCCAGCGTGCTGCAGGGCATTCCGGCGATCACCACCGCCGGCGACCTCGCCTTTGGACTGGGCCTGGACGAACCGCCGGAAGGCTACACGCTCGCCAACCCGGAAGATGCCAAGGGCCTGATGGCGAACCTGCTGCGTGGCGGCGGCGTGCGCATCGAAGGCGATGCGCCCTGGCTGGCCGATAGCACCCTGCCGCTCAGCGCCGATGGCCGCATGGTGATCGAAGTCACGCACCGCGCTATCGAGGGCAGCCCGGATCATCTGGTTTATCATCCGCGCTGTATTGCCATCGGTGTCGGCTGCGAACGCAACGCCAGACCGGTGGAACTGATCCGCCTGGTGCAGACCACGCTGTCCGACCACGGCATCGCACGCGACAGCATCGCCGGCGTCTATTCGCTGGACCTGAAGGCCGATGAACCGGCGATGCAGGAACTGGCGCGATGGCTGGGCGTGCCCTTCCGCGTCTTCGATGCCGCCACGCTGGAAGCCGAGACGCCGCGCCTGGCCAATCCTTCCGATACCGTGTTCGCCGAGGTCGGCTGCCACGGCGTTTCGGAAGGTGCGGCCCTCGCCGCCGCCGGGCCGGATGCCACACTGATCGTGCCGAAGGTGAAATCCGAACGCGCCACCTGCGCCATCGCGCTTTCACCCCTGCCCTTCGATGGCGCATCGCGCGGATTGCCGCGCGGCGAGCTGCATGTGGTGGGCACCGGGCCGGGCGATGCGTCATGGCTGACACCGGAAGCGCGGATCGTGCTCAGCGAGGCCACCGACTGGGTCGGTTATGGCCTCTATCTCGACCTCTATCCCGAGCTGGCGGCCGGCAAGGCGCAGCACCGCTTCGAGCTGGGCGAGGAGGAAAAGCGCGTGCGCGCCGCTCTCGACCTGGCGGCGCAGGGCAAGCGCGTGGCCCTGGTCTGCTCGGGCGATCCCGGCATCTACGCCATGGCGACGCTGGTGTTTGCCCTGCTGGAGCAGGAATCGCAGCGCAAGGACTGGCAGCGCGTGGCGATCAACGTGGCGCCCGGCATATCGGCCCTGCAGGCGGCGGCGGCACGGTCGGGTGCGCTGCTTGGCCATGATTTCTGCACGATCTCGCTGTCCGACCTGCTGACGCCGCTGGACATGATCCTGCTGCGCATCAAGAAGGCGGCCGAGGCCGATTTCGTCATCGCCTTCTACAATCCGGTGTCGCAGCGCCGCCGCACCCAGCTTGCCATGGCGAAAGATATCCTGCTGCAGCATCGTCCGCGCGAAACGCCTGTTGTGCTGGCGCGCAATCTGGGCCGCGAGGGCGAACGGGTGACGTTGACCACGCTGGGCGACCTCGATGTCGAGCAGGTCGACATGCTGACTGTCGTGCTGGTGGGCAGTTCCGCCAGCCGCAGCATCACATTGCAGAATGGCCGCCGCTTTGCCTACACGCCGCGCGGCTACGAGAAGAAGTTCACCCCATGACCGTCCACTTCATCGGCGCCGGCCCCGGCGCGCCCGACCTGATCACCCTGCGGGGCGCCCGGCTGATCGAATCCTGTCCGGTCTGCCTCTATGCCGGCTCGCTGGTGCCCGAGGCGGTGGTGCAACTGGCACCGAGGGGCGCGCGCGTGGTGGATACCGCGCCGCTGAACCTGGACGAGATCATGGCCGAGATCCAGGCTGCGCATGACAGGGGCCAGGATGTGGCGCGCGTGCATTCCGGCGACCCCTCGCTCTATGGCGCCATCGCGGAGCAGATCCGCCGCCTGAAAACACTGAATATCCCCTACACGATCACGCCCGGCGTGCCGGCCTTCGCCGCCGCCGCCGCCGCCTTGCAGACCGAATTGACCCTGCCCGATATCGCGCAATCCGTGATCCTGACCCGCACGGCGATGAAGTCCTCCGACATGCCGGCAGGCGAGACTTTGGCCAATTTCGGCCGCACGGGCGCCACGCTGGCCATTCACCTGTCCATCCGCAATATCCGCCATGTGGTACAGGAACTGACGCCGCATTACGGCGCCGATTGCCCGGTGGCCGTGGTGGTGCGTGCCACCTGGCCGGACCAGCAGATCATCCGCGGCTGCCTGTCCGACATCGCCGCCAAGGTGCGCGCGGCCAAGATCACACGCACGGCCCTGATCCTGGTGGGCCGGGTGCTGGACGAGGCTGCTGATTTCAGCGACAGCGCGTTGTACGATCCGAAGCACGTGCATGTGCTGCGGCCCGGCCCGAAAGCCAGGGCCAAGAAAACCGAATCCCGGGCAGCGAAGCAATGAGGCCGACCATGGCGATCTGGCGCATATTCTCCGTTCTGCTGCTCTGCGGTGTTCTGGTTGCCTGCGCCGACAGCCGTGAGGCCGCCGTGGAGAAACCCGCGCCGCTGACGCTGGATTTCGCCCAGTCAGGCGGCCGCTTCATTCTGATGCAGGGCGAGGAAGTGCGCATCCGCCTGGCCGCCAATCACAGCACCGGCTATCGCTGGAGCATGATCAGCGAGGCGCCCGGCGTGGAGGCGCTGAGCCTGGCCGAGGAACCGGCCTATATCGCCGAGGGCGGCATGCCCGGCCGCGGCGGCACGGAGGTGTGGCATTTCCGCGCCACCGGCACCGGGCCGACCATTTTGTATTTCGTGTATCGCCGGCCCTTCGAACCGAACGGCCCGGCTGCGCGCGAGGCGATCTACACCTTCGAGATCCGCTGAACCTATACCGCGCTGAGATTCGCCCAGGCGAGCGCGGCGCCCACCGAATCCAGAATCTCGCCCGGTGGCAGCGGCGGCCGTTCGACCATCAGCACGGGAATATGCAGTTCGGCAGCGGCGGCAATCTTGCCGGCCGCGCCGCCGGAATTCTTGGTCACCAGCAGTTCGATGCGATGCTGCTGCATCAAGGCGCGTTCGTCCTCTGGCCGGAACGGCCCGCGTCCGAGGACGAGCTCGCCCGGCGGCAGCACCACGCCATCGGCTGGCGGATCGATCATCCGCGTCAGGAACCACCGCCCATTCCCGTGCGGCTTATCCTCGCCGCCCAGCGGCACAAAAGGCCCGATTTCCTGCCGCCCCAGCGTGAGGAAGATGCGCTGCGCCGGATGGAAGCGCAGGAACACCGCCGCCGCCGTCACGCTCGGCATCATCGTCCAGCGGTCGCCCGGCGACGCTACCCAGGGCGGCCGCACCAGCTTGGCGCGCGGGACGCCTAAGGCCTGGCAGGCCTCATAGGCATGGCGCGCCATCTGCGCGGCGAAGGGATGCGTGGCATCCAGCACCAGATCGATCTTTTCGTTCACCAGATAATCGCTCAGGCCCGCCACGCCGCCGAAACCGCCGACACGCACCTCGCCTGGCGGCCGTTCCGGATTTTCGGTGCGACCGGCCAGCGAGGAAATACAGCGGATTTTCCCATGATGCTGCAGCTCGCGCGCCAGTCGCAGGCCTTCGCCGGTGCCGCCCAGCAGCAGCAGGTTGCGTTTGCGCGCCATCAAGAGGCTCCGCTGCTGCGGCCAACGATGCTGCCGGCACGATCCACCGCCACCACGTCGATGCGAATCCTTGCCGGCGCGACGATACGCCCGGCCGCCTCGCGCGCCAGATTCGCCACATGATCGCCCAGCGGCAGACGCACCTGCTGTGCCATATGCAGCACTTCCAGGGCCGTGTTGGCCTCCATCGCGCGAGCGACCAGCGCGGCATCGCCGCCGCATTCGCCCAGCCATTGCGCCAGCACGGCCTTGTCTACCTGGCTGCGGCCGGAATGCAGGTCCATCTGGCCCTGCGCCAGTTTCACCAGTTTGGCGAAGCCGCCGCCGATGGTCAGGCGCGGCAGCGGATGCTGGCGCAGGTATTTCAGCAGCGCGCCGGCGAAGTCGCCCATGTCGAGCAAGGCGATTTCAGGCAGATCGTAGAGCGCCTGCACGGCCGCCTCCGAGCTTGAGCCGGTGCACCCGGCGACATGATCGAGGCCTGCTGCAACCGCCACATCGACGCCGCGATGGATCGAGTGGATCCAGGCCGAACAGGAAAACGGCACGACGATGCCGGTGGTTCCCAGGATGCTTAAGCCCCCCACGATGCCCAGCCGCGGATTCCAGGTGCGCTTGGCCAGGTCTGCGCCGCCCGGCACCGCGATCTCGATCTCGACATCCGGCGCCGCGCCATGGCGGGCCGCCAGCGCCAGCACCGCCTCGCGCATCATCTTGCGCGGCACCGGATTGATCGCCGGCTCGCCCGGCGGGATCGGCAGGCCGGCCCGCGTGACCATGCCCACGCCCTCGCCGGCGCGGAACACGATGCCGCTGCCGGGCGGACCATGGCGCACTTTCGAAAGGATCAGCGCCTGGTGGGTGACGTCGGGATCGTCGCCGGCATCCTTGACTATGCCGGCCTCGGCCCAGCCCTCTCCCATCGCCTCGCGCGCCAGGGCAAAGCTGGGCGTCTCTCCCTTCGGCAGGGTGATCGAGACCGGATCGGGAAAACGGCCGGTCAGCAATGCCTCATAGGCAGCCGCCGTCGCCGCCGTGGCGCAGGCGCCGGTGGTCCAGCCCCGGCGCAGGGCGGAGGCAGCTTCGGCAGGCATTTCGGCGGCCTGGGTCATGGGGGGCGAAGTATACACCGGCGCGCTGCCGGTGTACCTTGCCGCCATGCAAATACCCGCTCTGCAGATGCCGGTTTTCCCCTCCGGCTGGGTCTGGCTGGCCGGCGCCGGCCCCGGCGATCCGGGGCTGTTGACCCTGCATGCCGTGAACGCCCTGAACCAGGCCGACGTGGTGATTTACGACGCCCTGGTGGGTGAGGCGATCCTGGCCTGTGCCCGGCCCGGCACGCTGCTGGAATATGCCGGCAAGCGCGGGGGCAAGCCCTCGCCGAAGCAGCGCGACATCTCGCTGCGGCTGGTCGAACTGGCGCGGCAGGGCAAGCGCGTGCTGCGGCTGAAGGGCGGCGATCCCTTCGTCTTTGGCCGCGGCGCGGAAGAGGCACTCAGCCTGCGCGAGGCCGGCATCCCCTTCCGCGTCATCCCCGGCATCTCGGCCGGCGTGGGCGGCCTGGCCTATGCCGGCATTCCGCTCACCCACCGCGACACCAATTCCTGCGTCACCTTCCTCACCGGCCACAATGCCAGCGGCGAGGTGCCCGACAGCGTCGACTGGGCCGCGATGGTGCGCGCCTCGCCGGTGCTGGTGATCTACATGGCGATCAAGCATCTCGACATACTCGTGTCCAAGCTGCGCCATGCCGGCCTGGCGGGCGAACGTCCCGCCGCGCTGGTCAGCCATGCGACCCTGCCGCAGATGCGCGTTCTGCGCAGCAGGCTGGACGCCATCGTGGCGGCGGCGGCGGCGGCGAAGATCGAGCCGCCGGCCCTGCTGGTGGTGGGCGAAGTGGTCGACCTGCACGCGCTGTTCGGAACCAGCGACCTGCAGGCCAGGCTCGCACCGCCATGCCCGATCGCCATCTGACCCGCGGCCTGGTGATCGCCGCGCCGGCATCGGCCAGCGGCAAGACGACCGTGACGCTCGCGCTGCTGCGCCTGCTGGCGCGCGAGGGTTGCATCGTCGCGCCCTTCAAGGCCGGACCGGACTACATCGACGGCGCCTTCCACCGCGCCGCCAGCGCCGGGCGGCCCTGCTACAACCTCGATGCCTATGCCATGCGGCCCGAGACCATCGCCGGCATTCTGCGCGCCGGTGCCATGGGCAGCGAGCTTGCGGTGATCGAGGGTGTGATGGGCCTGTTCGACGGCGCGGCGAACGGCGATGGCGCTACAGCCGACATCGCGGCGCAACTGAAGCTGCCGGTGCTGCTGGTGGTGGATGCGGCGCGCCAGAGCCAGTCGGTGGCAGCCCTGGTGCATGGTTTCCGCAGCTTCCGCGACGACGTGCGGGTGAGCGGCGTGGTGCTCAACCGCGTCGGCACGGCACGGCACGAGACCCTGCTGCGCAAGGCGCTGGCCGGTATCGACATGCCGGTGGTGGCCGTGCTGCCTTCCGACAAGAAGCTGGCGCTGCCAAGCCGGCATCTCGGTCTGGTGCAGGCCGAGGAACGGGGCGGCCTGGAGCTTTTCCTCGACCGCGCCGCCGACTGGCTGCACCGCCATCTCGACCGCGCCGCGCTGGATGCGGCTCTCGCTCCGCTGCAGGTAGAGGCCGATGCGGCGTTGCGGCCGCTGGCGCCGCTGGGCCAGCATATCGCGGTGGCGCGAGACGAAGCGTTCGCTTTCGCCTATCCGCATCTGCTGCAGGGCTGGCGTGAGCAGGGCGCGAGCCTGAGTTTCTTCTCGCCGCTTCACGGCGGCTCACCCGACGCGCATGCCGACGCGATTTTCCTGCCCGGCGGCTATCCGGAACTGCATGCCGGAAAGCTGGCCGGCAATACGCGCCTGATGCAGGGCCTGCGCGCCGCCGCCATGCGGCAGGCCGCGATTTACGGCGAATGCGGCGGCTTCATGCTGCTGGGCAGCAGCCTGACCGATGGCGAAGGCCGGCAGCATGCCATGGCGGACCTGCTGCCCATCGAAACCAGCTTCGCCCAGCGCAAGCGCCGCCTGGGCTATCGCCGCATCGTCAGCCTGGCCGACACCGCGCTGGGGCCGAAGGGCAGCCGCTTTCGCGGCCATGAATTCCATTATTCGGTGCAGATGGGCCGCACCGACCGCGCGGCGGCGCTGTTTGCCGCCTGCGATGCCACCGGAGCCGATCTGGGCCCAACCGGCTGCCGCCAGGGCAGCGTATTCGGCAGCTATCTGCACCTGATCGACCGCGAGGACTGAACGCCGCGCTGCGGTATCATCTTACGGCAGTCCCGGACCGCGCCTGATTTAAGGTGGAAAAGGAATCAGGGAACGCTCTCGCGCCGGCATGATCAAATGGATCGACATCCTCTCGCCCCGGCTACGCCACCTACATCGGGACTGGCTGCATTTCCGTGCCCATAACCTGATGCCGGCCGTGGCGGATTATAACGGCTTTGCCCGTGTCGAAGCGGTGGCGTCCATTCAGCAATACAGCGCCATGGTGATCATGCCTGCCGTCGGCGAGCCGCAGTTCAAGCATGTGGGCGACGGCCTGGGCGGCGTATTGCCGGCCTGCAGCAGCGGCATGCGGTTCAGCGATCTGGCATCGCCGGTGATGCGCGCCGCCCTGACTGGGCCGTTCCACCGCATCGCCACCAGCCGGCAGCCGGAAACGCGGCGCGGCAACACGCGCGGCGGCGAGACATCCGATTACGAAATGCTGCTGCTGCCGTTTTGCGACAGCCGGCTGCGGGTCTGCATCATCCACGCCGTCTACGACCTGGCCGGCATCGACTGGAAAAGAGCTTTGGTATGAAAGAGCCCGCCATCCCCGAAGACGAAGAGTATCGCCTGGCGGCACTGCGGGCGTTGCCGCTGCTGGATACGCCGCCGGAACCGGATTTCGACGCCCTGGTGCAGCTCGGGCAGGCCATGTTCGATGTTCCGACCTGTCTGGTCACCCTGGTCGACAGCCAGCGCCAGTGGTTCAAGGCGCGGGCCGGACTCGAAGCCGCCGAAACGCCGCGTGCGCATTCCTTCTGCGGCCACGCCATCCTGCAGAACCGGGTCATGGTGGTGCCGGATGCGACCGAGGACGAACGGTTCCATGATAATCCACTGGTGACCGGCGTGCCCTTCATTCGGTTCTATGCCGGCGCCCCGATCCAGCTGCCCAGCGGCTATACCATCGGCACCGTCTGCATCCTGGGGCCTGAACCGCGCCGGGATTTCGGTGCCGCGCAGCAGGATCTGCTGGCCAAGCTGGCGATGCTGGCGCTTTCCGCCATCACCCTGCGCGCGTTGCGCAGCAATTTCGACCAGGCGCGCCGGGAAGCCGACCGGCGCCGCCTGCTGGTGCTGGCCAGCCCGGTGCCTCTGGCGCTGGCCGATGCGCAGGGCCGGCTGGAGGTGTTCAACGAAGCCTTTGCCGCACTCTGCCTGCGCCTGCCTGAGGAGGGCGGCGCCGTCGACAAGGCGCTGGGCTTCGGCCAGTGGCCGCCGGCCGCGATGGCCCGCAACGGATCGGACATGGCGGTGCTGACCTTTGCTGACCGCGACGTCCGGCTGGCGGTCTACCGCGATCCTGAAGGCTACATCCTGAGTCCTGCGCCCGACGGGCTCTGAATCGGGGCATGGCCGAGGCCGCCGCGCCCAGGCGGCCCCGGCGTTGCGCGCCGGGGAACGGCTGCTACGATCCTGCCCAGGCAGCCCGATTCGCGGCTGCGTTGCATGGGTTAACCCTTCCTTTGCCGCTTTGCGCTAGTACCCGCAGAATGCCGTCGCGTTTTGTCCTCATCCTGCTTCTGTCGCTGGTTGCCCCGCCGCTGGCGCCGCAGGCCGCATGGGCCGATGACGCGCCCCCGCCGGTGGCAGAGAAAGGCCCCGATTCCGGCCTGCCGCTGCCGCGGTTCGTCAGCCTGGCCGCCGACAAGGTGAATGCGCGCACCGGGCCGGGCTCGCGCTATCCCATCGCCTGGCAGTACCAGCGCCGCGGCCTGCCGGTGGAGGTGGTGGCGGAATACGAATACTGGCGCCGCATCCGCGACCATGACGGCACCGAGACCTGGGTGCACAAGAACCTCACCTCGGGCAAACGCTTCGCCGTGGTCGACGGCACGGTGCGCAGCCTGTTCAAGAAGCCCGACGCCGCCACCGACGTGCTGCTGACCGCCGAGCCCGGCGTGATGGCCCGCCTGCGCAAATGCCCCGATCTGGCCTGGTGCCAGGTGGAGATCGCCGGCACCAAGGGATGGATGCCGCGCAGCCATCTCTGGGGCCTGTATCCCAACGAAGTCTTCGACTGACCTGCGGCATCGCGCCACGGCGCGGCGCGGCAGCCGCCGCCCTATCTTGCCCGCCATGGCCGATCACAACGACAGCGACAGCACCTACGAACAGCGCCAGGCCCGCCGCGCCCAGATCGCGCCCGGCCATGCCGTCGGCGTGACCGAGGCGATGGTGCATGACGTGGTGCATGCCTTCTACGGCCGCATCCGCACTGACGCCATGCTGGGGCCGATCTTCGAGGGCGTGATCAGGGATAACTGGGATCACCACCTGGCCAAGATGTGCGACTTCTGGTCGTCGGTGCTGCTGATGACCGGGCGTTACGATGGCCGGCCGATGCCGGCGCATATCCGCATCGATGTCGGGCAGGGCGCCGGCCTGACTGACGCGCATTTCGCCCATTGGCTGGAACTGTTCCGCGCCACGGTGCGCGACCTCTGCCCGCCGGATGCGGCCGCGCTGTTTGAGGATCGCGCGCAGAAGATCGCCGCCTCGCTGCTGCAGGGCGTGCAGTTCAGCCGCGGCCAACTGCCCGACTGGCTCGGGCCGGTGAAGAGCGAACCCGCCAAAGACTCGGCGTGAGGCACCATCAGGCGTGAAGCGGAGGTCCGTCTTTCGCGTAATGCACCATGCGCTGGCCCGGCAGCAGATCATAGGCTGACTGCCAACCTGGAAGACCGGCAATGCGATCCAGCCAGGCGCGGATTCCCGGATGCGTGACGGCGAAATCGTAGCCCGTCTCATCAGCCGGGAAATGCAGATAGGCCATCATCGAAATATCGGCCACGGTAAAACCAGTTCCGGCCACGAAGGCCGAAGACACCACCTGCTTTTCCAGGATCCCGAGGAAGTCATCCAGCCGGCGGCGGAAATATGTCAGCACATGGGGATCGGGTTTCGGCGTGAAGCTGCGCATGAAGCGATAGGACGCCATATAGCCGGTAAGCTTATGATTGTCCCAGAACAGCCAGCGCAACACTTCGTATTTCTCGGCCGCCGTGCCTCCGCCGAACTTGCCGTATTTCTCGGCCAGTTTCATCAGAATCGGTGCGGTTTGGGTTAGCTTGACACCATCTTCCTCCAGCACCGGAATCTCACCCATCGCATTGATATTGGCGCGCCATTCGGCCGAACGCGTCACGCCGCCAGCGAAGTCGGTCCAGACCGGCTCAAAATGCTGGCCACAGAGTCTCAGCATCAGCGCCAACTTGTAGCTGTTTCCGGACTCCGGAAAATAATGCAGACGATAAGACGGCATCGCGGATTCCTGTCAAGAACGAATGTACTTGTGAGAAGAACATTTGTTCTGTACAGTATACTCGAACGAGGCAATGTCAACATGCATGACAATATGGCCATCTCAGATCGTCAGCAGGCGCTGATGGAAGTGACACTTCGCATTATCGGGCGACTGGGTGTGGATGGCGTGACACATCGCGCGGTTGCCGCCGAAGCCGGGTTGTCACTCGGCGCGATCACTCATCACTTCAGTTCGCGTGACAGCCTGGTGGAGGCCGCCTTGCACTACGCCTTGGCGCGTGAAACTGGGCGTCTGCGCGCGCTTAGCCTGTCACTGCAGGATCACGTGATGGATATCGATGCCTGGATCGGCGCGCTGGCTGCGTGGTATGCCCGAGAACTGAAGACCGATGCAGAGGTACATATCGCCTGCTATGAGGCTTTTCTGGCTGCGGCGCGCAGCCCGCGCTACCGCGACATTATCCAGCAATGGTTCTTCATATGGCAGCGTAGCGCCGAATTGGCCCTGAAGGCCGCTGGTTCGACGCGGCCTCAGCAGCATGCCGAGCTCTTTGTTTCCGCACTTATTGGCTTAGTCCTGCAGCAACTGGCCGCGCCGCGCCGCAACTTCCGCCGCGATGCCGTAGCGCTGCTGACCGGGCTGGTCGACGGCCTGCTCGGTCGGCGCTGAGCGCTAATATAGCCGGCTCTTGTAGCTTTCTTCCAGATTGGCATCGGCCGCTTCGGCATCCAGCCCGCCCACCTGGTCGGCGATCACGCGGCCCAGCGTGGGGAAGGCATCGCGCGGCACCCGGCTTTCCGGCTGCCACAGGCCGGAGCGGATCATCGCCTTGCCGCAATGGAAAAACACCTCGCGCACACTGATCTTCAGCGCCGAAGCCGGCAGCTTGCCCTGCACCGCCAGCGGCGCGAGCAGGGCCGCGTCCGTCACGATCCCGGCGCGGCCATTCACGCGCAGGCTTTCGTTGATGCCCGGCACCAGAAACAGCAGGCCGACATCTGGGCTCTGCGTCACGTTGCGAAGCGAGTCGATCAGGTTGTTGCCGCGCCGGTCAGGCAGCAGCAGCGTGGCATCGTCGATCACCTGCACGAAGCCCGGCGCATCGCCGCGCGGCGAGGCATCGGCGCCATCCGGCCCGTGGGTGGCCAGCACCACAAAGGGCGAGAGGGCGATGAAGGCCCTGGCGTGTTTGTCCAGCCGGCTAAGGATTTTCTTCTGCACCAGCTCGCTGGGCTGATCGTAGCAGCCGCGCAGGTCGGATTCACTGGAAAGAACGGTCATGCTGGGCTCCTTGGTCGGCGCCCAGCATAACGGTTTCCGGGATTTAGGCGAAATCCTTCGCCAGACTGTCGCGCACCGCGTCCGGCATCACGGCGATATGGCCGTAATTGGGATGCTCCACCGCCAGCAGCACGCGCGTGCCGGGCTTGCGGAAATCGGCGATCTGCTCCGCCGTGAAGGGGAAGCGCAGGAAATGTACGCTCGAGGTCTTGCCGTCCTCGCGATTGCGCTCGGCATCGTCCTCGGGCACGGCCTTGATCTTGTGGCCGCCGAATTCCAGCGTGATCATCTGGTCGATGTTGGTGAGCTGGGCCAGAATGATCGGCCGGCGCGCCGCATCCTCCACTTCGATCATGAAGGTGGCCACCAGTTCGCGGCCCTTCGGGATCAGCGGCTCGTAGGCGCGCAGTTCATCTTCGAGCTGCTCGGCGCCGCCCTTCTCGATGAACAGCATTTCCTGGATCTGCCACCACATGGTGGCGTAGTTCTCGAAATAGAAGGTGCAGAACGGGCCGACGCCGACGCGGCGGTTCTTCTTGATCGCCACCACCTCGGCGCGCTTGTCCTTGCGCACCCTCTGGAATTCGTCCAGCGGCAGGATATCGGCGTGGGTGATCGTGGTCTTCAGTGCCATATACACATCATCCTCCTGAAAGCGCGAAGCCCCTCCGCCCCCTCAGCAAAAAACTCAGATCAGCCCATAGGCGCGGGCAAACAGCTCGACCGGATGCTCGGCCTTGGCCGGAAGGTTGAAGCCGTCCTTGTCCTTGCCTTCGCGCTCCATGCCCTGACGGATATGGATCGCCGCCAGCGGGCATTCGGAGGCGATATGCGCCTTGTTTTCCTTCACCGCCGTGCGGGCGACCGGCTTGCCCACCTTCATGCCGACCTCGAAGAATTCCTTGCGCACGCCCCATGAGCCGCCATGGCCGGCGCAGCGCTCGATCACGGCCAGGTCCTGGCCAGGCTTCATCTCGGGGATCAGCTTCATCAGCTCGGTGGCTTTCGCGCCCATATTCTGCGCGCGGGCATGGCAGGCCAGATGCAGCGTGACGCCGCCATCCAGCGGCTTGAGCCCCGGCGCGAGGCCTTCCTTCTTGGCGATGTCGACGATGTATTCAGAGATGTCGAAGGTGGCCTGGCTCAGCTTCTTCACCAGCGGATCGTTGGGCAGAATGAGAGGCCATTCGAATTTCAGCATCAGCGCGCAGCTCGGCACCAGCGCCACGATGTCGTAGCCCTGGTCGATCAGCGGCGCGAAGGCCTCGGCTACCGCGCGGGCCTTCTTCGCCACATCGGCGATATCGCCCTGCTCCAGCCGCGGCATGCCGCAGCAGCCGGGATATTCCACCCGCAGCTCGACGCCGTTATGAGCGAGGATCTTCTGCGCCGCGATGCCGATATCGGGGTTGTTGTAGTTGCCGAAACAGGTGGCATAGATCGCCGCCTTGCGTTTGCCATAGCCTGGCGCGGCGGAGTTGACCGCGGCCGGTTCGGACTTGGCCCGCGCCACCAGCGTCTTTGCATTGAATTTCGGCAGCTCGGCATCGCGATGGATGTCGGCGACCGCTTCCATGATCGGCCGGGTCAGGCCGTTGCCGCGCTCCGACGCCCAGTTGGCGATGGGCGCGACCAGGCCGGCCAGCTTGCCGTTGCGGTCGGTCTGCGAGAGCTGATCGCCGACGGCATCCTTGTGGCCGTGATGCCGCTCGGCTGCGCGGTAACGCAGCATCAGATGCGGAAAGTCGAGATTGAACTCGTGCGGCGGCACATAGGGGCACTTGGTCATGTAGCACAGATCGCAGAGCGTGCAGGCATCCACGATCGGCTTGAAATCCTTCGAATCCACCTCGTCCAGCTCGCCGGTGGGCGAGGCATCGACCAGGTCGAACAGGCGCGGAAAGGAATCGCACAGGTTGAAGCAGCGGCGACAGCCATGGCAGATGTCGAGCACGCGCCGCATCTCGGCGTCGAGCTTTTCCAGATCGTAGAAATCGGGATTCTGCCAATCCAGCGGGTGGCGGATCGGCGCCTCAAGGCTGCCTTCGCGCATGGAAAACTCCGGAATGCGGGTGCGTCTAACGCGGAACTGCCCGGACGGCGCGGAATCGCTTCGGCGCCGTCCGGATCGTTACGTCACCTGATGCGCGGCGATCAGCCGAGCGTGTCGAGCGCCTTCTGGAAGCGGCCGGCATGGCTCTTCTCGGCCTTGGCCAGGGTCTCGAACCATTCCGCGATTTCGTCGAAGCCTTCGTCGCGGGCGGTCTTGGCCATACCGGGATACATGTCGGTGTATTCGTGGGTCTCGCCGGCAACGGCGGCCTTCAGGTTATCGGCCGTGCCGCCGATCGGCAGATCGGTGGCCGGGTCGCCGACTTCGGCCATGAATTCAAGATGGCCATGGGCATGGCCGGTCTCGCCTTCCGCGGTCGAGCGGAACACAGCGGCGACATCGTTGTAACCCTCCACGTCGGCCTTCTGGGCGAAGTAGAGATAACGGCGGTTCGCCTGGCTCTCGCCGGCGAAGGCTTCCTTCAGGTTGGCGTGGGTCTTGGTGCCTTTGAGTGCGGGCATGGCTGGTCCTCCTTGTTCTTCCCTGCAAACCGCCGGGACCGGGTTGGCCCCGGGGCGGGCGCCCCGCTCTGGCCCCCCACTGCCAATGGGGGGCAGCGGGACAGAGATTCGGGACGCTGCGGATTATGGGCCCGGATGTCGGGGTGTCAAGGTGGTTTGGAATAATTCTAATTTATGACGGCTCGACACCGTCTCGGCCGTTCCGGACGGCGCGGTTAGTCTTCCAGCCGCACGATCACGTCGACCCGGGCGATCCTGGCGCCATCGGGGGCGGAGGGCAGGCGGGCCACGGCGACCTCGGTTTCCGGGATGTCGCGCAACTCGCCGGTGCGTTCGTAATAGAAATGGTGATGGGCCGACAGGTTGGTGTCGAAATAGGCCCGGCCGGCATCGACCGTCACCATACGGAGCAATCCTGCGGCGGTGAACTGGTGCAGGCAGTTATAGACCGTGGCCAGGGACAGCCGGGCGCCGCGCTCGGCCGCCTCGCTGAACAGGCTTTCCGCGGTGACATGCCGGTTGCCGCGCGAAAACAGGATTTCGGCCAGAACCAGGCGCTGGCGCGTGGTGCGCAGGCCGGCGGCCCGCAACTGCTCGGCGGCGGCCCGGAAGCGGGGTTCGATCACCTTGGTCATGGTTTGCATATATAGCAGTATCGAGCCGCCGGCCACAGGAATGTCATATCTGGCCGTTCCCGGCCGTTTTTCCACGCTGCCGGCTGTACAAGCTCCTGGCCGTACAGTTGTAACAAAGTGCAACGAAACTGTTGCGACCCGCCCCCGGATCACTACATTGTGGCCGGAAGGCGAAGGCAGGTCCGATAGTTATGGCCCGGAAGCCGCGGCATAGCCGCCGCATCCGGCGCTGCGGCTGCCGGGAGGATCGCCGGCAGAGATCGGGCCCGACCCGCATCGGGCGTTGCTAAAGGGTTGAGGGTTTCCCAAAGTGGAACAGAAGAACAGTTACAGCTACGAGGAGCTTCTCGCTTGCGCGCATGGCAAGCTGTTCGGCGAGGGCAATGCCCGCTTGCCGCTGCCGCCCATGCTGATGCTGGACCGCATCGTCAAGATCGTCAGCGATGGAGGCAAATACGGCAAGGGCGAGATCGAGGCCGAACTCGATATCAAGCCCAACCTGTGGTTCTTCCCCTGCCATTTCGAAAACGACCCGATCATGCCGGGCTGCCTGGGCCTGGATGGCATGTGGCAGCTGGTCGGCTTTTTCCTCGGCTGGATGAAGGCGCCCGGAAGGGGCCGTGCTCTCAGCGTCGGCGAGGTGAAATTCTCCGACATGGTGACGCCGACGGCCAAGAAGATCACCTACAAGATCGATATCAAGAAACTGCTGCTGCGCAAGTTCGGCATCGCCATCGCGGATGGCACCATGTATATCGACGGCAAGCCGGCTTACGAATGCAAGGACATGCGGGTCGGCGTATTCCCCGATGGCATGGCGCCGGCCGCGACGTAACAGCCGGCAACAGGCTGCGTCAGTTTATCAAACGGGTGCATTGACTGCGGCTGCCGGACCCGCGCGATCGGCGATCCGGCCCGTATCCTGAGGAGTTTCACGCCCATGCGTCGCGTCGTCGTTACCGGTATCGGCATCACTTCGTCCATCGGCAACACTGTCGATGAAGTCGCCGACAGCCTGAAGGCCGGCCGTTCCGGCATCGTGTTCGCCGAGGACTACGCCCGGCTCGGCTTCCGCAGCCAGGTGCATGGCACGGTGAAGATCGATCTGGAAGCCGCCATCGACCGGCGCCAGAAGCGTTTCATGGGCGATGGCGCGGCCTATGCCTATCTGGCGATGGAACAGGCCATCGCCGACAGCGGCCTGGAGCAGGGCGATATCGTCAATCCGCGCACCGGGCTGATCGTCGGATCGGGCGGCGCCTCAACCAAGAACCTGGTCGCCGCCGCGGACATCGTGCGCGAGAAGGGCGGCCCGAAGAAGATCGGACCCTTCATGGTGCCCCGCACCATGTCGAGCACCTGCTCGGCGGTGCTGTCCACCGCCTTCAAGATCAAGGGCGTCAATTATTCGATCAGCTCGGCCTGCTCGACCTCGGCGCATTGCATCGGCAATGCCGCTGAACTGATCCAGCTTGGCAAGCAGGACGTGATCTTCGCCGGCGGCGGCGAGGAGCTGGACTGGACCTTAAGCTGCCTGTTCGACGCCATGCCGGCGATGAGCTCGGCCTATAACGCCACGCCCGAGAAGGCCTCGCGCGCCTATGACAGGGATCGCGACGGTTTTGTGATCGCCGGCGGCGGCGGCATCGTGGTGATGGAAGAGCTGGAGCATGCCAAGGCGCGTGGCGCCAAGATCTACGCCGAGCTGGTCGGCTATGGCGCCACCTCCGATGGTGCCGACATGGTCGCGCCCTCGGGCGAGGGTGCGGTGCGCTGCATGCAGATGGCGCTGGCCGAAAGTGCGCGCGGCAGCAATGCGCCGATCGACTATATCAACACCCACGGCACTTCGACGCCGGCCGGCGACATCACCGAGCTGAACGCCATCCGCGAGGTGTTCGGCGAGGCCGTGCCGGCAATCAGTTCGACCAAGTCGCTGACCGGCCACAGCCTGGGCGCCGCCGGCGTGCAGGAAGCCATCTACAGCATGCTGATGATGCGCGACAATTTCATCGCCGCCTCGGCCAATATCGAAAACCTCGACCCGGGCGCCGAAGGCTTCCCGATCGTGCGTGAACGCCGCGATAACGTGACGCTGAACCGCGTGATGTCGAATTCCTTCGGCTTCGGCGGCACCAACGCGTCGCTGGTGTTCCAGCGCTACGAAGCCTGACCGCCTCTTTCCGACCATAACAAAAACCTCATTCCCTTCCGGATTCCGAAATGACCGAAATGCGCGCGTTGATGAGTGGCAAGCGCGGCCTCATCATGGGGGTCGCCAACGATCACTCGATCGCCTGGGGCATCGCCGACATGCTGCACCGGCATGGTGCCGAGCTGGCCTTTACCTTCCAGGGCGAGGCCTTCGAACGCCGCGTGCGTCCGCTGGCCGAGAGCGTGAATGCCAAGGCCGTGGTGCCGTGCGACGTCGAGGACGAAACCTCGATGCGCCAGGCCTTCGAGAAAGTGGGCGCGGCCTTCGACAACCAGATCGACTTCGTGGTGCATGCCATCGCCTATTCCGACAAGGAAGAGCTGAAGGGCCGCTATCTCAACACCACGCGCGGCAATTTCAGCCGCTCGCTGCTGATCTCCTGCTATTCCTTCACCGAGGTCGCACGCCTGGCCATGCCCTACATGAGCAAGGGCGGTTCGCTGATCACGCTGACCTATGAAGGCAGCACGCGGGTGATGCCGAACTACAACGTGATGGGCGTGGCCAAGGCGGCGCTGGAAGCGAGCGTGCGCTATCTCGCGGTCGATCTCGGCCCGCAGAATATCCGGGTGAATGCCGTATCGCCAGGCCCGATGCGCACGCTGGCCGGCTCGGCCATCGGTTCGGCCCGCGCCACCTTCAAGTTCACCGCCCAGCACAGCCCGCTGCGCCGCAATGCCTCGCTTGAGGAGGTTGGCGGCGCCGCGCTGTTCCTGCTCTCCGACCTGGGCGCCGGCGTCACCGGCGAGGTCGTGCATGTCGATTCCGGCTTCCACGCGCTCGGCATGCCGAACCCGGCCGACCTGCAGAACGGCGGCAACGGCAACGGCGAAGGCTGACCCGACCAGGGCCTGACCGGCCGGACGTTACCGTTTTGTAATTTCCATTTCAGAACTGGGGTTTCTATCCTGCCGGTATGGATTCCGGTCTTGCCTCGCTGATCGGGGATATCCCCGATCCAAAAATACGCCTCGTCGCGCAGCATTGGCTGAATCTATACCGTCAGGCGGGCGGCATTCCGTCTTTGCGCCTGATCGATCCTCTTCAGCTGCATCAGGCCCTGCCCGACACCTGGATCCTCGACCTGCATGACGATGGCATGCCGAGCATCCGCCTGGCCGGCGAGACGCTGGCGGACTGGTTCGGACGCAGCCTGAAAGGCCTGCGGCTGGATGAAGTCTACAATGCCCAGATGCTGCCGCTGATGCTCGACATGGTGCGCCGGGTGACCGATACGCCGGGTATCCTGCTGCAGCATGCCAGCAGCACGCCCGCTACGCGCAGTTTCGCCGTGCCGTTCGACCGCCTGATCCTGCCGCTCTGCGACGACGCCGGCGCCATCCGCCACGTGCTTGGTGTCTCGGTATTCAGCAGTCGCGACGGGCATGGGCATGGTCCCGAGCGGACCAGCATCGAAACCGAGAAACTGTATCGGGTGGGCCCGGCGATGACCGAACACGCCGCCTGACGCGGTTCAGCCCAGCGCACTTTTCAGCACGCGGAACAGCCGCTCCACATCATCATCGGTGTTGTAGACATGCGGCGTCACCCGCATGGACTGGCCGCGCACGCTGACAAACACGTTGCCTGCCGCCAGCCGGACCGGCAGGTCGGCCGGCACGCCGTTCTTGAAACGCAGGCCGAGGAAATGGCCGGCGCGTTTCTGAACTGGCGCCGAGCCCAGGCCAAATTCCTCGCGCGCCCGTGACGCGATCATGGCGGTGCGCGATGCCAGCGTGGCCTGAATGTTTTCCACGCCCCAGCCGAGCAGCAGTTCAAGCGCCGCCTTCGCCGCCGGCATCAGGGCGAAATTGCTGCGCTCGCCCACATCGAAACGGCGCGCGCCGGGCTGGTAGTCGGTCTTGTAATCGACCAGGCCGGCGAAATTTTCCGAATCCCGGCGCGCGATCCAGTTCTGCTCGAACGGCATCGCCTGCTGCCAGCGCCTTGCCACATAAAGATAGCCGAAGGAATACGGCCCCATCAGCCATTTGTAGCCGCCGACGGCGAGGAAATCCGGATCGATCGCCTGCACGTCGAACGGCAGTGCGCCAAGCGACTGCGTCGCATCGATCACCAGCGCGGCGCCGACGTCTCTGCAGGCCTGGCGGATCGCCACCAGGTCGAGCAGGCCGCCATCGGTCCAGTGGCAATGCGGCAGGGCAACGATGGCCGTTTTCGCGTCGATGCGCGCCAGCACCGCCGCGGTCCAGTCGTCGTCGGCCGGGCGCGGCACCTGCATATGGGCGGCATTGGCCGCGCGGGCTTTTTCCATCCAGGGATAGACATTGGACGGAAACTGCTCGGCCAGCGTCAGCACGCTCTGCCCCGCCTGCAGCGGCAGGGCATGGGCGGCCACCGCAAGGCCGTAGGACGCTGCCGGCACCAGCGCGATATCCTCGGCCGTCGCATTCACCAGCCGCGCAAACAGCCCGCGCACGATCTCGGTATCGGTGAAGAAATCCTGCGGCGTCACCTGCCAGGGCCGCGCCTTGCGCGCCATGCCGGCCTCGCCGGCCGCCACCACCGGCCGGGCCAGCGGCGACATATAGGCGCAGTTCAGATAGGCGATATCGTCGGGGATATCGAAGAGGGCGCGTTGCGAAGGCAGGATCTGTGTTGTCATGGCCGAAGCTTAGCGGCGCGGCCACCGCGCTGGCCATGGCCGGGAAATGTATGGCGACAATTTTGCACCGGCCCGGGACTGGCCCTGCCCCGGCCGGGGGCGCAGAGTGCGGCCAACGAAAAGCGAAAAGCCAGCCTCCGATGCCGCTTCCCCATATCGCCCTTGCCGTCCTGATCGCCGCGATCTGGGGTTTCAACTTCGTCGTCATCCGCATCGGGCTGGATGCCTTTCCGCCCTTCCTGTTCAACGGCCTGCGCTTTGCCGTCGCGGCCCTGCCCTTCCTGCTGCTCTTCCGCCATCCCGGCGTGCCATGGCGCTGGGTGATCGGCACCGGGCTGGTGCTGGGCGTGGCGAAATTCAGCCTGCTGTTCCTCGGCATGGCCCATGGCATGCCGGCGGGCCTGGCATCGGTGGTGATGCAGGCCCAGGCCGTGTTCAGCGTCGCCTTCGCCGCGCTGCTGTTGAGCGAACGGCCCGGCACGGTTCAGTGGATCGGCCTTGGCATCGCCGCCGCAGGCCTGGCGGTGATCGGCAGCGATCTGGGCGTCGACACGCCGATGCTGGCGTTTCTGATGCTGATCGCAGCCGCCGCCTGCTGGGGCTTCGCCAATATCCTGACGCGCCGCGCGGCGGCGAAACAGCCGCTTGCCTTCATGGTCTGGGTCAGCGCGGTGCCACCGCTGCCGATGCTGGGATTGTCGTGGATCTTCGAAGGCGAAGCCGCGATCATGCAGGCCCTCGCCAGCCTGGATGCGAAAGGCGTGCTGGCCGTGCTCTATATCGGCCTGCTCTCCACCACGGCCTGCTTCGCCGCCTGGAGTTTCCTGCTGCGGCAATACAAGGCGTCATTGGTGGCGCCCTTCACCCTGCTGGTGCCGGTCTTCGGCCTGGCCAGCGCGGCTGTGGTGCTGGATGAAATGCCGTCGGCCTTCGAACTGGCCGGCTCGGCGCTGATCCTGCTCGGTCTGATGGTGAATGCCGGATTGCTGACGCGCTGGATGCGCCGCCCGGCCGCCGCCTGAAAAGGCCTGGAACTTTTAAGGCTTCATCGTCCTACAGCTTCATCGCCAGATCGCGAATCGCATCGCGACAGGCATCGGCCGTGCGCTCCAGATAGGACCGTGCCTCGGGACGAAGGTCATCCTGCTGCAGTTGTTCGTTGATCGACGCGAGAATAGCGCGCAGGTGCCGTATACGACCCGGCATATCCTTCTCCCCCTCAGGCGAATCAGTCATCACCCGACGGAGAGTGCCGTCTGCATGGTTAACAAAACCTGAGAGGACCGGGCCTGGATTGCCTGCGATCGGATCGCCGTGATCAGGCCGCCACGCCCTGCTGCGCTTCGCCGGCGAACTGGCGGATGCTGTCGAGCATGTGCCGCGGCACGGGATCGTGCCCCTTGAGGATCAGCACAAGGGCGGCGCGGGTGACGCCGAGCTTGGCGGCGTAATCCTCGAAGCTGATGCCATTGCGACGGCAGGCATCCAGCACCAGCGGCTGGACATCGCGGGCGAAGAACTGCTTCGCGCCATAGCCTCGGGTTTCAAGCGTGATCTGACCATGGGAAATCGGATTCGGGCGGTACACGGTTTGCCTCCTTGCAGTTCCGTCTGGCCGCAGCGGGGCCGGCGGGGTTGCGCCGGTACACAAAAATTTGGCCATCGGCGCGACGGATTCAAGAGGAAATTCTGCCGCAGACCATCTGCCGCAACCCGGTGACGCGACGATTGGCGCGACAGGGCGGCGCGATAAGCCCGTGACGACTTTTCGAGGGATGCGTTCTAAACGCTGAGGTCGGCGTTGCGGCCCATGCCGCGCGGGCGGCTGCGGTCGGTCTTGGCCTCGGTGGCGGCAGCGTTGTTGTCGCTGTTCTTGCCCTTCTGGCCCTTGGCGCGGTCGGAGCCGCCGGTGTTGCCGGAAGCCGTCGCCGCCATGCGCGTATCGGCCCGCACCGGCACGGCCGTCACCGCCGCAGCCGCCTGGGCTGCGTTGGGGGCCTGGTTCTGCTGGGCCAGGCCATGGGCAGCCGAGGGCGCCTGGGTCTGGGGCAGAGCCGTGATCGGTGGAACCAAAAAGCTCATGTTTTACATGTATGATGGGGTATAACGCTTGACAAGTAGATTATGTCCGAAAGTGGTTAATACCGAATCAATCCACAGCTTAAACGCGAAGGCAGGCGCCGCTGACCCAGTCCAAGACGAATAAATCAGGAAAAACAGCCAAAAAACCCGGCCTTCTGGCCCGTCTGTTCGGCGGCGAGACCCCGGCTAAGCCGACCCCGCCGCGCCAGTATACCGGCCCGGCCAAGGATCCGCGGGCCGTGCTGGCCCAGCAGATCAAGGCCATTCGCGCACGGCTGAACCCGCAGCTGCTGAAAATCGCCGAGAAGCTGGCCCGGAAGGGACCGCCGGTGACCGACCAGGAGCGGGCGACGCTGGCCATCGAGCTGTTCCTGGCGCAGAAGCGGGATGGCGGCGATTTCGCCGCCAAACTGAAGGCCAAACTCGAAGAGCAGAAACGCCGCAGCCACTAGGCCCGGTTTCAGTCCGGCCCAGGCTTAAATCCGAACCCGGCTTCAGTGCAGAATGGTGCGGGGCGGCTCGCCCTCGTCCTTTGACGGCGGCGCGGTTTCGGTGGCGGCCGGCGCGCCGGCCTGCACGGCATCGCCGCGCTTCAGGCGGTCATGCGCCCTGATCGAGAACGGGATCGAGCCGAGATAGGCCAGCTCGAGCGCCGCCAGCGTATACCATGGCTGGTTCAGCAGGCCCGCCACCAGCAGGCCGACGCCCAGCAGCACCAGGCCGACATATTCGCGCGGCACCCGCACGCGCTTGAAGGAATAGGTCGGCACGCGGGAAATCATCAACCCGCCGATGATCAGCAGCCACAGGGCGTTCAGTGCCGGCGACTGGAAGAAGTCGCTTTCCATTTCCAGGTTGATGATCAGGAACAGCAGCGCCAGGCCAGCGCCTGCCGGCGACGGAATGCCGGTGAAGAAGCTGCCGGTCCATTTCGGTTTTTCGGTATCGTCCAGCGCGGTGTTGAAGCGCGCCAGCCGCAAGGCGGTACAGACGCTGTAGGCCAGCACCACCAGCCAGCCGGTATTGCCGTTGCCGAGGTCGTGCAGGGTCCAGAAGTAGAGCACCATCGCCGGCGCGACGCCGAAGCTGAGGAAATCGGAGAGCGAATCCAGCTCGGCGCCGAAGCGCGAGGCGCCTTTCAGCAGCCGCGCCACGCGGCCATCCAGCATGTCGAACAGCGCCGCCACCGCGATCGCCACCACGGCGAACTTGAACTGGCCCAGCATGGCGAAGCGGATCGCCGTCAGCCCCGAACAGAGCGCGATGATGGTGAGGATATTGGGCGCCAGCGTGTTGAGCGGCAGGTTGCGCAGGCGCTGCGGCGGCTTGAGGTTCATCGGCATCGGATGTCTCCTTCGCGGGCGCCTGAGCCTAGACGGGCCGCTTTACCGCTGCGTTAACGCGCCCGGCCATCCATCTGCGCCTCAGCGCACTTCGCCGCTGCGCGGCTGCTCGTTCGCGCCGTCCTCGGCGATCACCGTCTCGCCGGCGATCATGCGCTGGCCCACGCAGACCAGCGGTACCATGCCGTCATCGAGATAGACGTCGACGCGGCTGCCGAAGCGGATCAGGCCGAAGCGTTCGCCGGCGCGAAGCTGCTGGCCGTCCTGCACCTCGCAGAGGATGCGGCGGGCAACGAGGCCGGCGATCTGAACCACCGCGATCTCCTTGCCGGTCTTCAGCTTCAGACGCATCGACTGGCGCTCGTTGTCGGTGCTGGCCTTGTCCAGCGCCGCATTGAGGAACTTGCCCGGGCGATAGGCCAGTGCGGTGATCTCGCCATCTGCTGGCGCGCGGTTCACATGCACGTCGAACACGTTCATGAACACCGAGATGCGCTGGCGCGGATCGGAGCCCATGCCCAGCTCCTCCGGCGGGGCGGCGCGCTCGATCATCTGCACCACGCCATCGGCCGGCGAGATCAGCAGGCCGTCGCGCACCGGGGTGACGCGCGGCGGGTCGCGGAAGAAATAGGCGCACCAGCAGGTCAGGATCACACCCAGCCAGCCCAGCGGCTCGGCAATCCAGAACAGCACCAGCGTCACCACCGCGAAGATGGCGATGAACTTCCAGCCTTCGCGGTGAATCGGCACCAGAACGGAACGGATCGTGTCCATAGACGGCTTAACCCTTTGAAAAAAGCAGTGGCTGCAATGTAGCGATTGCCGCCCCCGTCTTAAAGGTCCGGCCGTCCCGATCCTGCGGAATTTCCCGGCCGGGCGGTTAAATGTCCGCAAAGACCTCCAGCAGGTTCCCATCAGGATCACGGAAGAACAGCGTCCGGTGCCCAAAAGGCTGGTCGGTAGGCGGTATGAGCAACGGGATGCCTTGCCGCAGCAGTTCGTCGGCGCATTGGTCGACCTCTGCCGGCGCGACCTTGAAGGCAAGCTGCAAGGCCGCGCTGCCCTGCGGGGTGGGAGCATCTTTCGCCGTCAGGCCCGGCAGCGCCAGCGCCAGCGTGTTGGGCCCGATGCGATATTCGATCCAGCGCGGCGAAAGTTCCCGGATCAGCGGAAAGCCCAGGACCTGTTCATAGAAGTGGCGCATGGCCGCCATGTCGCGGACGAAAACCACCGTATAGTCGATGGCGCGGATGGACCGAAAGGCGGATGAAGCATTGCGGGAGGGGACGTTCACGGCGGCGGCCTCGTCAGTATGGTGCGTTCATCCTGCATGCTGCCGCGTGGCTTGTCCGGTTCTAATTCTGAAGCACCGGATTGGCCCGCAGGCGGTCGGCGGCGAAGTCGAGGAAAGCACGCAGCTTGGCATTGGTGCGGCGGCCTTCGGCATGCAGCAGATGCACCGGGATCGGCGGGCGTTCATGCTCGGCCAGCAGAACCTTCAGTTTTCCGGCCTGAACTTCAGGCGCCACCATGTAGGAGAGCACCCGGGTGATGCCGCGTCCGGCCACGGCGGCAGCGATCACGGCCTCGGCCGAATTGACGAAAAAGCGCGCCGGCGGCTCGATCACCTCGTCGCGGAAATGCCAGCCCTCGGCCACCACTGGCGGCGCGAACAGCAGGCAGGTGTGATCCATCAGGTCGCGCGGCTTCACCGGCGCGCCGTGGCGGGCGATGTAGTCGGGCGAGGCCACCACCACGGGCCGTACATGGCCGACGCGTACAGCGCTTAAACTCGAATCCTGCAGATGCGCGATGCGCACCGCCAGGTCGAAGCCTTCCTCGATCAGGTTGGTGACGCGGTCGAGCAGCAGCAGCCGCGCCGAAACATCGGGATAGCGGTCGAGGAAATCCAGCACCACAGGGGCCACATGCCGGCGGCCGAACATCAGCGAGGCCGTGATGCTGAGCTGGCCGCGCGGCGCGCCATGCAGGCCGGCGGCCGAGGCCTCGGCTTCGTCGAGGTCGGCCAGGATGCGGCGGGCATCGGCGAGGAAGCGTTCGCCCGCCTCGGTCAGGCGCACATGACGGGTGGAGCGCTGGAACAGGCTCGTGCCCAGCCGGTCTTCCAGCAGGGCGACGGCCCGGGTGACCGAGGGTGGCGACAGATTCAGCCGCCGGGCGGCCCCGGCAAAGCCGGCTTCCTCGGCGGCGGCGATGAAAACCCGCATGGCTTCCAGGCGGTCCATGATTATTTCATAAACTGAAATACTGATTTGTAAAATAGGCCAATTCACTGCGCCTGCAGAAACATCATATTCAGGGCCACCTTATTCATCCTGCTGAGGACAAGGCCCATGCCCACCGCCCCCGCCCGCCCGATCCGGCTCTATGGCTTTCCGCTGTCGGGCCATGCCCATCGCGCCCGGCTGTTCTTGTCCCTCCTCGGCCTGCCGGTCGAGCTCGTCGACGTCGACCTGCGCAGCGGCGCGCAGAAGCAGCCCGACTTCCTGCGTCTAAATGCCTTCGGCCAGGTGCCGGTAATCGATGACGATGGCGTCGTGGTGGCCGACAGCAACGCCATCCTGGTCTATCTGGCCAGCAAGTATGACGCGAGCGGCCGCTGGCTGCCGCGCGACCCGGTTCTGGCCGCCGAGGCGCAGCGCTGGCTGTCGGTGGCCGCCGGGCCACTGGCCATGGGCCCGGCGCTGGCGCGCATCATCGCCCTGTTCAAGGCACCCTTCGATCATGAACGCGCCAAGGCAACGGCGGTGGCGCTGCTCGGCATCATGGACGCGCATCTGGCCACGCGCGATTTCTTCGTCGGCAATGGGCCGACGATTGCCGACATCGCGCTCTATTCCTACACGGCGCATGCGCCCGAGGGCGGCGTGGCGCTGGAGCCTTACGCACATATCCGCGCCTGGCTGCAGCGCATCGAGGCCCTGCCCGGCTTCGTGCCGATGATCAAAAGTCCTGTGCCGCAGGCGGCGGAGTAGATCGTCATGGGCCGCTTCCATGCCGGCGAACGGGCTCTGCAGGCGCGGCTGCATCCCGACCTGCCCGCGCGTATGCAGCAATCGGCCGGGCCGGCGATCCGCGATTTCATGCCCGACCAGCATCGCGAGTTCTTTGCCATGCTGCCCACCCTGTTCGTCGGCAGCGTGGACGGGCAGGGCCGCCCCTGGGCCTCGGTGCTGAGCGGCCGGCCGGGTTTCGTGTTGTCGCCCGATCCGCGGATTCTGCATGTGGCGGCAAAGCCCATCGCCGGCGATCCGCTGCAGGATCATCTGCGCCTGGGCGCGCAGCTCGGCCTGCTTGGCCTGCAGCCCGAGACGCGGCGGCGCAACCGCATGAACGGTCATGTCGCGACGCTGGACGATAGCGGCTTCACGGTGGAAGTCGAACAGAGCTTCGGCAACTGCCCGCAATACATCCAGGCGCGCGCGCCGCGCTTTGCCGCCGCGGCACAGACCCCGCCGGTGCGGCCGGAAACCGCGCGGCTCTCGCCGCGCGCTGCTGCCCTGCTGCGCCAGGCCGACACTTTGTTCATCGCCACTTCGGCCGATGGCGAGGGCGTGGACATGTCCCATCGCGGCGGCCGGCCGGGCTTCCTGCGCGTGGAAGAGATTGATGGCGCCACGCGGATCACCCTGCCCGATTTCCGCGGCAACAAGTTCTTCAACACGCTCGGCAACATCGCGCTCAACCCGCGCGCCGGGCTGCTGGTGATGGATTATGCCACCGGCGACCTGCTGCAGCTCACGACGCATGCCGAGATCATCTGGGACGGACCCGAGGTGAACGGCTTTGCCGGCGCCGAACGCCTGCTGCGCCTGGGCGTCGAGGCCGGCCACATCATCGAGGGCGGCCTGCCCCTGCGCTGGAGCGAACCGCAATACGCGCCGCAACTGGCCGGCACGGGAAACTGGAATTGACAGCCCGAGACCAATCGGGCGTCAGGCCGCCGCGTCGCTGAGAATCTGCTGCGCGACATTGTCGACAACGACCGGGCTCTCGAAATAGGCCACGGTCGGATCGGTGTCGTATTTCTCGCGCACGAAGGCGCGCCAGGCATCGGTGTACATCGCCTCGGCCTCGCGGCGCGAATTCCAGAAATAGACGCCACCCACGGTTCGGCCGTCCTCCGACAGCAGGTAGGTCTTGCGCAGCAGGCCCGGTACGCCGCGATACTTCGGCGCGGTGCTCAGGAAGATGCTGCGCGCTTCTTCGCGCGTGACCGGCTTGGGCAGGATGAAGGTCGTCAGGGTGGTGATCATGGGCATCTCCGTCATGCGTGGCGCGCCTTTGCATGGAAATCAGCCGCGAATAGCGCTAGGTTTTTGACATTGTGTCTAGAAATCACTTTTTTGACATAGTGTCAAATACTTTTCGCCGCCGCAAAGGAGAAAAAGGTGAGACCGCGCGAATTTGACGAAGACGACCTCCTGCGCATCGCCTTCGATCAATTCTGGCGCAAGGGGATAAGGGGAACCTCGTTGTCCGACATCGCGCGCGATACCGGCATCCAGCGCGGCAGCCTCTATAATGCTTTCGGCAGCAAGGAGGCGCTGTTTCTCCGCGCCTATGAACGCTATTCCGGTGACTACCTCAACGCCGTTCGCAAGGCGCTCGGCTCAGGGAGTGTGCGGAAACGCCTGACGGCGTTTTTCGACATGACGATAACGAATTTCCGGTCCGGTTCGCCGCCGCGCGGCTGCCCCACCACACGCGGATTGATGGAACTGGCATCCGAGCAGGACGGTGAACTGGACGACAAGGCGCGGCAGGCATTCGCAGATCTGATTACCCGCATCACCGGCCTGCTCCGCGACGCCCTGTCCCAGGGTGCCGAGCACGGCGAATTCGATGGCGACCCAGAAGCCGCCGCTTTGCACATCATGACCGTGACCCGTGGCCTGGCTGTGCTGGAGCGGGCCTTCGGCGACGAGGCCCGGCTGCGCGGAATCGCAGCCCATACGGTGGATCTCCTGCTTGGCGGGCCATCGCCCGAACAAGCCCGACGATCGCGCGCGCGCTAATCTCCCGCCGCCGAGAGCACGCCGACGCTGTCCTCGTTCTCGGCGGCACGCGCTTCCTGCTGCTTGTGCCACAGCGCGGCATAAAGCCCGCCGGCCTGCAGCAGGGTGTGGTGGCGGCCGCGTTCGGCGATGCGGCCCTGATCCAGCACGATGATCTCGTCGGCATCCACCACGGTGGACAGGCGATGGGCGATCACCAGCGTGGTGCAGCCTTCCGCGGCGCGGGCCAGGGCCGCCTGGATTTCGCGTTCGGTATGGGTGTCGAGCGCCGAGGTGGCCTCGTCGAACACCATGATCTTGGGCTGCTTCAGCAAGGCGCGGGCAATCGCCACGCGCTGCTTCTCGCCACCCGACAGTTTCAGGCCGCGTTCGCCCACCATGGTGGCCATGCCATCGGGCAGGCGCGCGATCAGGCCATCGAGCTGCGCCAGCCGCGCTGCTTCCTGCACCTCGGTATCCGTTGCCTCCACGCGGCCGTAGCGGATGTTGTAAAGAATCGTGTCGTTGAACAGCACGGTATCCTGCGGCACGATGCCGATGGCGCGCCGCAGGCTGGTCTGGCTGACCTCGCGGATATCCTGGCCGTCGATGCGGATATTGCCGTCCGACACATCGTAGAAACGGTAGAGCAGGCGCGAGAGCGTCGACTTGCCGGCGCCCGAGGCGCCCACCACCGCCACCTTGGCGCCGGACGGGATGCGGAAGCTCACGCCGGCCAGGATTTCACGGCGCGGATCGTAGGCGAAGCGAACATTGTCAAATTCGACCTCGCCACGCGACACGTTCAGCGCCGGCGCGCCGGCCTTGTCCTGCACCTCCTGCGGTACATCGAGCAGCTTGAACATCGCCTCCATGTCGATCAGGCCCTGCTTGATCTCGCGATAGGCGAAACCGAGGAAATTCAGCGGCAGGTAAAGCTGGATCAGGTAGGCGTTGACCATGACGATGTCGCCCAGCGTCATGGTGCCGTCGCGCACGCCCAGCACGGCCAGGCTCATCACGCCGATCAGGCCGATGGCGATGATCGCGCCCTGGCCCAGATTGAGCAGAGCCAGCGAGGTCTGGCTTTTCACGGCGGCACGTTCGTAGCGGCTGAGGGCCTCGTCGAAGCGGCGGGCCTCGTGCGCCTCGTTGGTGAAGTATTTCACCGTCTCATAATTGAGCAGGCTGTCGATCGCGCGGGTATTGGCGCGCTGGTCCTCGTCGTTCATCTGGCGCCGGTATTTGGTGCGCCATTCGGTGATGCTGAGGGTATAGAAGATGTAGCCGGCGATGGTGCCGACCGTGATCAGCGCGAAGCTCCAGCCATAGAGCCACCACAGGATGCCGCCGACCAGCGCGATCTCGACGATGGTGGGCAGGATGTTGAAGGTCATGAACTGCAGCACGAACTGGATGCCCTTGGTGCCGCGTTCGATCACCCGGCTCAAACCGCCCGTCTGCCGCTCGAGATGGAAACGCAGGGACAGCGCATGCAGGTGGTTGAAGGTCTGCAACGCCAGGTCGCGGATCGCCGCCTGGGCCACCTTGGCAAACACCGCGTCGCGCAGCTCGCCAAACCCCTGGGCCGCCATGCGCGCCACGCCATAGGCGAGCACCATGCCGAGCACCGCACCAATCGCCAGCTGGTTCGCCGAGACACCGGAATTCAGCAGGTCGACCGCGCGCTTGAAGAAATATGGCACTGCAACATTGACCAGCTTGGCCAGCACCAGGAACAGCAGCGCGATCACCACGCGCCGTCGCAGGTCGGGCCGGCTGGCCGGCCAGAGTCGCGGAATCAGCAAGCCGGGTAGTGTTTTTTTCAAGTCGGTCATGATGGGCGAAGGGCTGGAGCTTGGGTTAGGCTGGCGATGCTTGATCGGGGTGTGTACGGAGCGTATCGTTTGCTCCCCCAACAATCGACCCCGTTTTTTCCTTATTTCTGGCTAGGGAGCAGTCCGATGAAAGTGGTGAGCTTCGTCCGCAATGGCAAGAGCTCGTATGGCGTGGTTTCCGGCGACGGCATAGTCGATGTCGGCGCCAAACTCGGCAGCAAGTATGCCGATCTCGCCGCGGTTCTCAAAGCCGGCGCGCTGGCCGAGGTCGAATCGACTGCCAAAGGTGTGACGGCCGACATGAAACTGGACGGCACCACCCTGCTGCCGGTGATCCCCAACCCGGGCAAGATCATCTGCGTCGGCGTCAACTACGACGAACACCGCCGCGAGATGGGCCGCGAACCGCCGGGCCATCCCACCATCTTCGTGCGTTTCCCCGAAAGCCAGGTGGCCCATGGCCAGCCGGTGCTGAAGCCGGCCGAATCCGACCGGCTGGATTATGAAGGCGAGCTGGCCGTGATCATCGGCAAGCCGGGCTTCAAGGTTTCGGAAGACAACGCCTATTCCATCATCGCCGGCTATTCCTGCTACATGGATGGCTCGGTGCGCGACTGGCAGACCCATACCAGCCAGTTCACCCCGGGCAAGAACTTCCCCGCCACCGGCGGCTTCGGCCCCTGGATGGTGACCGCCGACGAGATCCCCGATCCCCAGGACCTGATGCTGGAAACCCGCCTGAACGGCCAGACCGTTCAGAAATCGGGCACCGACCTGATGACCTTCAACATCCGCAAGATCATCAAGTATGTCACCACCTGGGTCGAACTGAAGCCCGGCGACGTGATCGCCACCGGCACCCCCGGCGGTGTCGGCACCAAGCGCAACCCGCCGCTCTACATGAAGGACGGCGACGTGGTGGAGGTCGAGATCAGCAAGGTCGGCCTGCTGCGCAACCCGGTGAAGAACGCGTAAGCGGTACTGAATTCCGGTTTCAAACGGCGCCCTTCGCGGCGCCGTTTCTTTTTCAATTCTTCCCCACCGCCTCGGCCACGCTCTTGAAGCCGTCACGCTTCAGCAGGGCGGCAAGCTCGCTCTTGATGCGGCCGACCAGGCCCGGGCCTTCATAGAGCATGGCGGAATAAAGCTGCACGGCCGAGGCGCCGGCGCGGATGCGGGCATAGGCATCCGCGCCCGAGGCGATGCCGCCCACACCGATCAGCGGCATGCGGCTGCCGATCCTGCCATGAAGCTGTTTCAGCACGGCCTGTGCGCGCTCGCGCAACGGGACGCCCGACAGGCCGCCGCTCTCGGCCTTGTACCGGCTGCGCAGCGTATCGGGCCGCGCAATGGTGGTGTTGGTGGCGACGATGCCATCCAGCCCATATTGCAGCGCGAGGTCGGCCACCGCATCGATGTCGTCTTCCGCCAGGTCGGGTGCGATCTTGACCAGCAGTGGCGTCTTGTATTGTGCATGCAGGGGCTGCAGCCGGGCGAGCAGCGCAGCCAGTTCCTCGCGGCCCTGCAGGTTGCGCAGGCCCGGCGTGTTGGGCGAGGAGACATTGACCACGGCGAAGCCGCAGAGCGCGGCCAGCCGCGCATAGGAGATCGCGTAATCGCCGGGGCGATCGCCGGAATCCTTGTTGGCGCCGAGATTGACCCCGACCAGGCCCATGCGCCCGCGCCGCGCCTCCAGCCGCGATGCCACCACATCCAGCCCTTCATTGTTGAAGCCCATGCGGTTGATCACCGCGTGGTCTTCCTCCAGCCGGAACAGGCGCGGCTGCGGATTGCCCGGCTGCGGACGCGGCGTGACGCCACCGACCTCGACGAAGCCGAAGCCCAGGCGCAGCATGGCATCGGGTACCTCGGCATTCTTGTCGAAGCCGGCCGCCAGACCCACGGGATTGGAAAGGCGCCTGCCGAACAGGGTGGTGGCCAGCACCGGATCGTCAGCCTGGCGCGGCGGGATGACCAAACCGGTCTTGAGCAGGTCGAGGGTCATGCGGTGCGCACGCTCGGACTCCACATGCCGCACCAGCGGCCAGACCAGACAGCGATAGAGGTTCATGCGACGGGCTCCGGACGGGCGGGCGACGGGCTGATCGGCGCCGGGCTGGCTGGCAACGGGGCGCCGAGGGACAGCTTGGCGAGGGTATCGAATTCCAGCGCGGGATACCGCGTTTCACGCAGCAGGATGACATCTTGCAGCAGAAAACGCAGATCGAGCGGCAGCGCGGCGATCCGCGCGGCAAAATCGGGCGGCAAGGCTGAAGGCGCGGCATAGCGCGCCAGCGTGACATGAACGAGATCGTAGCGCGGCGCGCCGCCGGGCGGCGGCGGCAGGATGTCCGCCAGGCGCCGGCGCAGCGACCAGACCGCCTCAGCCGCTTCGCTGCGGTCATCGGCAACGGCGATGACGGCCGTGGGCGTGGCGCGCAGGGCGGCGAAGCGCAGCGTCACGGGTGGCTGTGCAGCGGCCCAGCCGCGCAGGGTCGCCTGAACTGCCGCCGCGTTCGCGGCCCAGTAGGCCTCCTTGTCGAAATCCTGCCGCACCGGCGCGACGGCATAGATCGAAAGATGCTGATGCGACGGCGGCACGAGGCGCAGGCCGCAGGGGTCGGCAATGGTGGCGATCTGCGCCAGCAGCGGCTGCAACGCCGCCTGCAGATCGGCCGGCGCCAGCGCGGCCACGCCGTAGGAGCACGCCGGCTGCTGCCAGAAGGGATCGAGGCTGAATCCGCCGCTCATGGTTCGAGGTCGGGAAAGACATGCCGGCCATCCGGACCGAGCGGCAGATTTTCGACGCGATGCACGGCCGCGACCGGCAGGTCGCCATAGAGATGGGGAAACAGATCGTCGTTGCGCGACCTTTCCCATTTCAGCGGGGCCGCAAGAGATTCCGCCCTCACATAGAGCAGCACCAGGGCGGGCAGGCCAGCGTAATGCTTCGCCGCCGTCTCGGCCACCTGGGCGGATGTCGAGAAATGGATGAAGCCGTCGCGGATGTCATGCGCGCTGCCAGTGAAACGGCCGGCGGCTTGCGCGGCCGCCCAGTCGGCGGCAGTGAGGATGCGGTAGATCGTGGTCATGGCGATGGCATAGCAGAAAGCCTGCCGGCCGGGGAGAGTTCCGCCGTCACTTCGCTCGCCCGGTCGTCTTTTCGAAGCTGCGCAACCCGGCCATGCCGAGCATGGCCAGCACCAGTTCGAACAGGCTGTCGATGCGGATATCCGGCGGCTGCACGCCCGGCGCCCAGAGTGCGGCGGCCCAGAGGAACAGCGGGTGGCCGAGATAGGCCCAGCCCACGCCGGCGGCGCAGATCCAGCCGACTGCCGGCCGCCAGCCGGCCACGAACACGCTGCGATGCGCCGCCTCGATCTTGTTCAGCTCGACCTGCAGGGCGCCCGGATTTTGCCGGAGCTTCTCCAGCACCGCTTCGGCCTGGGCGCGTTCGGCATCGGAAGTGAACAACTTGTCGAAGACATTGCCGATCGCCTCGATGGGCGAGGCGATATTGGCCACCAGCAGTTTGTCCAGCATGGCAGGGTTCCTTCAGGCGATGTCGTTGTAGAAGGCATGGCGGCCGATCACGGCGCAGGGCGTATGGCCCCGCGCCCAGCCCGGCGCGATATCGACGGTGTGATAATGCGTGGCACCGAAGGTGTAGTCGGGCAGCCCGCCGCTCAAGCCCTGATCGGCAACCTGCAGCGCGATCCTGAACTCTGCGTCGCGCTCGTCCACCCGCTCCAGCTTGGCGCGGTTGGGATCTTCAGCCAGCCAGCAGGAGAACTGCCAGGGCCGCAGGCAAACCTCGGCCACGCTGCGGCCCCACCAGCCGGGTTTGGCGGCACGGTTCAGGATCACGCTGGCCACCGCCATCATGCCTTCCCGCCCCTCGCTTCGCGCCTCGCCCCACACAGTGCGGGCCAGCGTGTCGCGGGTGAAGGCCTGGTCGCCGAAGGCGGCGGCGCGACGCGCGTGACCGGCCGGCAATCTGCGGGGGATCGTCATGGCGCTGCCTCCTTCATCATGCGGTGCGTGCCGGCAGGTCGAGCTTGGCCTCGATGCGCAGCAGGTGTTCGGTCAGGCGCGTCTCGACATCCTTCAGGTAGCCGATCGAGGCATAACGCTGGGCGACCTCAAGCTTGTAATCCGAAAGCGCGGCGCGCGTGGCGGTGATGGCGGCGCGATGCTCGGCCTGCAGCTGCGCGATCTGGTGTTCCGCGCGGTCGCGCTGGCGCTGGATCATCCAGAACAGGCCGGCCAACACCGGCAGCTCAACCGCGCTGAGCCACCAGGTCCAGTCGAGGGCAAGATTGGCCATGGCGTATTCCTTTCCGGTTCTTCAGACTTCGAAGTCGCTGGATGCGACATGGGTTTCGCCGCCCAGGCGCCAGCTCGGCCGATCCGGGCGCGAGGGCAAGAACCCGAGACGCACGGGTTCCGACAGCAGGCAGCCGGCCACGGCATCCAGGCCGTCGTCGCGGCCCAGGCTGGAGCGGCCCTGATGGCCCGGCCGCCATTCGCGCATCTCGGTGAAGAAAGGCGTCTGCGCCACGCTGTCATGGGCCTTGAGTGCGCCGGCAGCCAGCACGGTGTCGAAGGCTTCGAGAATGCGCACCGCCTTGGCCTTGCGGCTGGTGCATTCGATCACGCCGGTGCCGCAACCGGCCTCGGCCAGGGCCCGGCGCAGCAGGCCGGGCAGGAATTTACCCAGGCCATTCGTCTCCAACCGGATGGCCGGCAGATACAGTTCCTTGGCGAATTGCGCCGCCTGCCGGCAGAGCTGGCTGGCGGCGTCAGTGGGATCGCGCGGATCCTGCTGCAGCCAGCGGATGCGGTGCAGCCAGTAGCCGCCCTCGCCATCGGCGAACACGGCGGCGATCACGCTGCCATCGCCCTTGCGCGGGGAACCGTAGGATGGATCCCACCAGCAACTAGCCGAAACCATGCGCTTAGGGCCGATCTCGATGCGAAGCCGCTCGCCGCTCAGCACATCGACCTTCAACTCGTCGCCATAGCTGTCGATCAGGTCGGGATCCAGACGGCCGTCTTCGGCCGAGGTGGGGCGCAGCAGCATTTGCGCGGCAAAGCGTGCGGGGCCCGTGCGGCGGCGGATCAGATCCAGCCGCTCGCGCGGGAAACGCTCGGGCCAGCGGCTCTGGCCATGCTCGTCCAGCACCGGCAGCACCAGACGCTGGAAGCCGGCCAGGAAGGGCGCTTCCTCGCCGGTCTCGCGGCGCGGCTCAAGCGCGTAGATCGAATAATAGGAATGCGGCGTGCCGATATATAGCTGCGTGCCCTCGGGCACCAGCACGTAATCGATTTCGGCCAGCCGGGCGCGCAGTTCCTCGCGTTTGACCGGCGTGTCGCAGGTGGCCGGCACCTCCACGTCATCGCAGAGCACGATATCGGCGCGGCAGCCGGTGATGTTGCCGTTCAATCCGCGTGCCAACATCGAGGGATCGCGCCATTCCTTGGTCCGCCGCACGGTGAACTGGTCGGCGGCCCACTGATCGCGCTTGAGCGGGCGCAGCGAGACGGTGAGCGGATGGCGTTCTATGACGCGCTTGACGTTGCGCACCATCTTGCGTGCCAATGCCTGTTCGGCCGCCAGCACGAGGATGCGCAGGCTCGGGTCGCGCAGCAGCAGCCAGGCAGCGAAGAGCCCGACCAGGGTGGATTTGCCGGCATCGCGGAAGACCAGCAGCAGCAGTTCGCGCTTGCCTTCCACCCAGTTCTGCTCAAGCCAGGCGAGGATCTCGCGATGCAGATCGGGCATGCCAAGATGCTGGCGCTGGTTCCAGAAGCGTACGAACTCGACCAGCGAGACCTGGATGGCCACCTCGCGCGATACGCTGCGGATCGGCGTGACATCAATCACCGGCAACCTCGTCCAGGCGGGCCACCATGCGGCGATAGGTGTCGAGGTCCAGGTCGATGCCATCGGCGGCATCGGCGGCATCGACCTTGTCCAGCCCCAGCAGTTTGCGCAGCAGGGCGATATGGCCAAGCACGCTGCGCGCGGTGGCATGGCACTGGGCCATTGCTTTCTCGTTGCCGGGCAGCTCGGGTCGCACGGGCAGGGAATCGTAGACTTCGGTTACGGCCCGCAGCTTGCGCCAGGCCACGCTGCGGAAATCGTCCGCCGTGTCGTGACTCATCGTTCACTCCCAATGGATCAGCAGGCTGGCCAGCAACAACAAGGCCGCGGCCAGATCGGTCAACGATGGCGACGGTGTCATGGCGCCACCTCCAGGCGGATTGCGGCGCGGAAGGTGTCCGCGCGCGCGTTGCAGGTTTGCGCATCGCCGCCAACCGCGATGAAGCTGGCCGCCTGGCCGGCAGCGTCGAAACCATCCCGCGTGCGGCTGCAATCGGCGGCGCGCATGCGCCAGGGCAGGATGCCTTCGCCGGGCGGCGCATGATCGATCCAGAGCAGACGACTGCCCTTCGGGCCATGCACCAGATCGATTGCCATGGCCGGCGCCGGCCATGCCGGGTCGAAGGGCTCGCCGAACAGCAGGCTGGCCAGCAGGCGACGATGGTAGGACGGGTCGAGCGCAGCCATCAGCCAGTCCCAGGTGGATGGCAGGCGCAGGTTGATGTCGGTGAGGTGGAAGCCGGAATCCGAGCGCATGCCCTGAACATGCAGGATGCCGGTGCCCCAGCCCGACGCCTGGCCGATCATTGCCGACAGGGACGGCAGGCGGTCGGCCAGGTCCGGTGCCGCCGCGGCATGATACAGGCCGCGCTGCCAGCGCCGGCCCGCCTGATCGGCTGCGGCTGGCTCGAACTGGCCCTCGCAGCGGCACAGTAGCGTGGCGCCGGCGGAATTCAGCAGCACCGCCGCCAGTTCGATGCGGTCGCTGTCGATGGCGGCCTGCAGCAGGTTCGGGCCGAGCGGACCGGACCGCTGCTGCTCGAGGAAAAAGGCCGCCGCCAGGTCTTGCGCCGTCAGCCAGTCGAGGAAATGCCGGGCGGACGGAAAGCGGCGATAGCCCCATGGCCGCGGCGACCAACTGCCTGACGACTGGCATGGTTTCACGATCAGCGGGCCGTCATACTGCCAGGCACGGAGATCGTCCGGCGCCAGCGGCACGAGCTGCGGCAATGGCGGCAGGCCCAGAAGCCGACCCAGCAGCGGCAGGCCCGTCGCCTTGTCGGCCAGCGCGGCGGCGAGGGCCGGCGAAAATGCGGCATGGCCGTTGTCTTCATTCAGCCGTGCAGCCGCATGCGCCATGGCGTCGCTGCAGGCCAGCGCGTATGCGCCCGGCCCGCGCGGCGCCATGGTCATGATTTGTTCCCGATCAGCGCTTTCCAAAACCTGCGCCGACAATCCAAGCGCCTTCGCGGCCGCGGCGAAATGGGCGGCCTTGTCGCGGCTTTCCCGGCTGGGCGCAACAAGCAGCAGCAGCGCGTCGATCATGCCGCCGCCTCCAGTTCGGCCGGATCGATCACCATCATGCACTCGGCCAGGCCATCGCGCCGCGCCGGCCCTTCGATTTCGATCAGCACCAGCCGCGTGAGCCAGTACAGCGCGCCGGCGAAGACCGCGAGATTGTGCCAGTAGCTGTTGTCGCAGGCCTGGCGCCACAGGCCATCCTCCAGGAAAAGGCAGGCGCCCTGGCAAAGCGGCAGCACCGGGCAGCGTGCACATTCCGCCCGCGTCGACCAGTGATGCGCGGTATCAAGGCGGATCTGGTCGATCGCCGTGACATGGCCGATGCGATGCTTCGTCTCTGCCGACATGTTCTGACAGGTAAGCGCATTGCCCTTCAGATCGACGGCCAGCTTGGATGGATCGTCCATGCCGCATTTCTGTCCCAGGCTCGCAGCCGGGCGCGCCTCGGCGATGTGGCGGAACAGCGTGCCGATCTTGTCGCGGATCGTGCTGACCGCCATCGCCTCGCCGCGCGCGATTTCCCAGAACAGGTTGCGCATATAGGCCCGGCCATCCGCATCCTTGCGCAGGGATAGGCGCATGCCGCCCTCATCATAGGGCAGCAGCACCTCTTCGGTGACCAGCGGCAGGCTGTCAGCCGGAACGCCGAGATGTTCCGCGATATGATGCCGCACGGCGGTCAGCGACATGTTGCTGCGATGCAGAACCGTGTTGAAGCTGATGCGGCCCTGCGGCGCCAGACGGTCATACAGGCGGCGCAGCATGGCCCGCTGGGAAACATTCGCGAGCGGATCCGGACCGCGGTATTTCATCGCCGGGCCATCATGACTGATGCCGATACCGAAATTCAGACGGTCCAGCCAATCGATTTTTTCTTCATCCAGCAGCGAGCCGTTGCTGACCAGGCCGAAGGATGCCTGCGGAAAGCGCTCGCGCAGGGCTTCGGCCAGTGGTTTGAGCGTTTTCCAGTAGGCAAAAGGCTCGCCGCCCCAGAATTCGATCCGCCGAGGCTCGCCGGCCAGCCATTGCGGCAGCAGATCGAGAAAAGCCGCAACATCGCGCGGATCGCCCTGCAGATCCTGCGGCTGGGCGGCCTGATTGCAGTACTGGCAGGCATAATTGCATTTCAGTCCCAGCTGAATCTTCAGCACGCGCGGCGCCGCGGCTTTGCCGGCGGGCGTCGACGGACTGACCGGAAAGGCCGCCGCGAAGCTGCCGGGCGGCTGGTGGTGAAGTCCCACCGGCCGCAGGTCGACGGCGCTGCCATCCTCCCAAAGCAGGCTGGCATCGGATGGTTGCCACAGCAGGGTGTGCCGCCGGCCTTGAGGGCCGGCCATACGGAGACGATAGCGCGCCGTCATGGTGACCTCAGACCACAGTGACAATTTTTTCGTCGACGCCGGGATAATAGCGCCAACCAATTTTTATCTTAATTCTATCACCTGGAAATAGGCCGAGGGCTCCCACACAGAAGAAGGCTTTTCCTAATTTGAGATTTAGTACTTGCTTCGAGAGATAACCGGCATCTACTTCGATATGCACTCGCATATTATTTTCTGCTAAATATTCATCATTACTTTCATCTATCAACGAAATTGAGAATTTCTCAATTTTCTCAGAAGAAATACTGTCGGGCCCAGAAATTCTTAAAGTAGGCCATGCCCAATGACCTCCTAATATCGTCTCATAATTATCGATCTGTATCCCATCAGGAGAAACAACTTTGGCGTTTACAAAATTATGCGCAATGCCGAATTTCGGATTAAATTTTGCATAAAGTATTGCACGAGAAAAATCATTGTCTGCGTATGGCATCATGCAAGTAAGGACAGTGCACTGCTGACGATCATAGTAAATGAATTTTTTGTGAGACCTTGCCTGCCAAGTTAACAATGTTCGATTTACGGGTGTTTCCAAATGACCGTCTGTACGGCATGGAATTATCCACTCCGCGCGTTCACTCAGCGCTCCTCGACCTATTAACGCATCATCCATCGTCATGGAAGTCTGGCTTATTTCCTGCACATAACTTCCAATTCCATCTTCACGAATTGGGTTGGACGCCCAGAATGCTCTAATTGATGAACGTGGAATCCAACTATCAGCAGGCGTGGACCTGCTAACGCAGAAAGGCTCCACTGGATTAGCTAGAAGTTCGGCGGCTAAATCTTCGGTTATTATTTTGTTTCGATTTAAGTATCCTCCCGATGGTCGGAAGGTACGTGCCGTAATAATACCATTATCAAAGATAACTTGCGTAACATATGGAATTGGCAAGTATGGATAAAGGAAATGCCTGTTCATATGATCCTCTTCATGCGCAATCACAATTGCAATTGCAGTTGCAATTACAGTTGCAGTTACAGTTCGAGTAGCAGTTGGTAGCGCCGCAGTTGCAGTTGCGCCAATCGCGGCGCTGCACGTCGAAGCCGACCTCGGTGCGCAGCAGGTAGTAGCTACCGTAAATGCGCTGATTGACCTGACTGACAGGCTGATTGGTGACGCTGGAGCCGCCGGCAAAGTCGTAGCCGGGATTGACGTAGCCAAGCCCAAGCCCCCAACTCCACCAATTTGCGTTGGGCATGCTCCAGAAGCTGTCGCTCTGGCAATTGCCGTTCGGCACGGTACCGGCACAATTTGCCACCTGCTGTTCAAGATAGACGACTTCGCGCGTGCGATGCAGGATCGCATCGCCGATATCCTGGCCACTGGCGAGCTGGAACCCGGTCTGCAGCGGCGATGTGCCGGCGCTTTTGATGCTTGGCGCCTGCAATGGCCCCGTCATGACATCACCGGCACGCGCCACTGAATCATCCGGCAGCGACTGCCAGCCAACATCACCATCGGTGGCCGAGACCTTGATCAGGATCTGCCCTGCCGAGCCGCCATAGGGCACGCCGATCCCCGGAGCGCCATCCTGCCCGGGAATGCCCTGAGGCCCGATTGGCCCGGCCGGACCGGTCTCGCCTTGCGGACCCTGCGCGCCCTGCGGCCCCGCCGGGCCGGTTTCTCCCTGCGGACCCTGCGGCCCGGCAAGGCCGCGAGCCACCAGAAGCGTCCAGTGCGTTGCGTCGGTGTCGGGAGATGCGGTGTTCGCGACATCGGCGATGCAAATATACGCGCTACCATCATGCTGCACGGCATCGTCGCGCTGATAGGATGCTGCCGCCTGCCATGCGCCGCGCCAGGTCAGTCCGCGCGGCCCCAGCGGACCGGTTTCGCCCGGTATACCCTGAAGACCCTGCGGGCCCATGGGACCTTGCAGGCCCTGCAGGCCCTGCGGGCCCTGCGGGCCGGTATCGCCACGGCCGAAATAAATGCCGCCCGACCAGTCTGCAGATACAGACGAGAGCTTGAAGAAAAGCTGGCCTGCATCGGCTGCCAGGTAGGCGAAACCCGCAGCCTGCGCATCATGCAGCCCGCGATCGGCAAATGGGCCGATGGCGTCCGGCGTGAAGGACTGGCCGGCCGGACCCTGAAGGCCCTGGATGCCGGGTGGTCCCTGCAAACCCTGCGGACCGGCCGGACCTTGCGGACCGGTAGCGCCCGGCGGCCCCGGATCGCCTTGAGGCCCGGGCGGTCCGCCGATGCCTTGCGGACCCTGGGCACCGGTATAGCCGCGCGGACCGACCGGACCGGGTTCGCCTTGCGGGCCGCGTGGGCCGACCGGCCCGGCCGGAATGTTGCCGCTGCCGAGCAGAACCGGTTGGCCATCGGCATCGAAGGCGAGAATCCGGTTGGCGCGATCGCCGGCGGCAATCTGCAGATCCTCGGCCGGGTCCAGATCCGCATGCGGCGGCAGCTTGATGCTGCGATCCGCCTTTTCATCGACCTGCTGGATCAGCCAGGTCAGCCGCTCGAATTCCGCATTCAGGGCGGCCGCGCGCAATACCCCGCCCTCGGAGAACCGCGCGCCGCTGCTGACCGGCAGAATGCGGGCCAGCGTGATCCGTTGGCCGGCGACCGGCATGTCATCGCCGAAATCGACATAACCTCCCCCGGCACCGTCATCGATCAACTCGACCGAAAAATCCGTATGTGCGGAATCGTCAACCCAGACATGGACCTCCTCGACGCCGCCGACGGCGAAGTCGAACCCGAACCGGTTCTGGCTGCCGGTAGCGATCAGTTGCACCCGTGGGGGCAGGCTTGATGCTGACATCTCGTGGCTCCGTTTATGGCTTGGTGATGATCTTCTTGAGCTGGTTGCCGCTTTCGATCAGCCCGGCGCCGGCCTTGGCGAACGATGCGAGCGTGCCAAAAGGGTCTGGCCCTGAGCTGCGGCTGAGCAGATTGAGCTGAATGCCCGACTGCAGGCTGCGGATCTGGCGGTCGATCTGGCTGTTGATGTCATCGCGCTCGCGTTCGCTCTGGGCCAAAAGATTGTCGAATACGGCATCGCCGGAACCATCGCCGCTGACCCCGCTGCCGGCGAAGGCGGCGCGCTGCGAGGCCATGCTGCGCGCCAGACGGTCGCGGCGGTCGCGCTCGGCTTTGGTGCGCTGTTCTTCCAGCGCGGCCATCTGGTCCTGCGCCTGCTGCATCTGGATGGCCTGGGCCTGGCGCTGGGCTTTCTGCTGCTGGCTGCTTTGAGCAATCGAACTGACCGCCCCCAGCGCCGTGCTGGCCGCCATCAGGAAAGTCTCGATACCGCTCATCAGTCAGCTCCCTTGATTTCAGTGATCGCGGATAGCAGCGTGCAAGGCAAAGGTGCGGCCTGCTCGATGCGCCACAGCGGCTGATCCGTGCCGCGCAGCCAGCCCAGGCCGCGGATTTCGATGTCGCCGCTGAACGCCGACAGCGGCGCGTCAAAACTGTCGCCGATGCGGCCAAAGGCCTGCGGCTGCAAACCGCGCCCCACGTCAACGCTGAACGCCTTGCTGGCATGCAGGCGGAAGATCGCCCGCACCAGACGGGCCGGGCCGCCCTGGCTCGTCACCGCGCCATTGCCCAGTTCCGGCGGCAGCGGCCGGATTTCATGGCTGTAGGGCAACCCGATCTCGACCGCTCGCGCCGCGCGAGCAAGCGTTATGGCGCCATCCTGAACAACCTGCCGCCCATGCGGCTGGCCGTCTGCAACCATAACCACCTCGCGGCCCTCCAGATGTTCGAGGCCATTCCATGTCCGCTTCGGAAGATCGCTGCTCTGCACAATATGAGCGTCGCAATATGTGTCGGGAACAAAGCGTTCGATGCGCATGTCGCCGCCGCGACGCACAGCCGCGTAGATCACATTGTCGACCACGGCGATGGCACGAAAACTGCCGTCGGTCTGGAAGACCGTCCAGGCCGCGACCTGCTGGGCGCGATACAGCGTCAGCGCGGCGATGTCTCCATTCGCCATGACCACCAGAAACAGGCGGTCGCGCTGCGCGTAGTCCTGATCAATGGGATCGACGAATACATGGCTGGACAGCAGCGCCAGATCGGCCGCCGTGTAGGATTGGTCGATATCGGTATAGATGAACTCGCGCAGCTCCTTGCCGGTCCGCGACAGGAACAGCGTGGCGCCATCGACATGCCGCGGCGGAACGGCGCGATCGGCAAAGGAGCCAACCCTGGTCTGCCGCTCGGCGCGCAGCTTGGTTGGCGTCAGCGGTTCGCCGGTCACCATCCATTCCGCCCCGGTGGTGAAGAGCTGCAGGTGCCGGCCCGCCACCACGGCCCGGATGGCATCGACCTGGTCGGTCAACAGGGCGAATTCGATGGCTTCATCGTCCAGGCCGGTGCCCTGATCGAAATTGTCGATATCAGATGTCTTCGACAGCCACACACGGTTGGGCAGATCGCGGGAACCGGCGAAGGCGAGGCGATCCTGATATATCGTCGTGCAGACCGGCCAGCCATGAATTCCGGAGAAGGCCGGCTCCTCCCAATCCGTTGTCGCAGAGGTATTCTCCAATGCCTGCAGCACGGTGGCCTGCGCCACTCTCGGGCTGGTGACGGAGTCAATGCGCACCGCCTTTTTCTTGATGCGGAACTGCAGGTTTATGTGTCCGGCCAGGAAGAAATCTTCCGACGCCGTGAGCGAGATCGTGCCGCCGGTGGCCGACGGAATGAGGGTCACGTCATTCTTGGCGAACTTGAATGTCGGCTCGTATCGCGCCGCGCTGCCATCCGCGGCCGCAAAGACAAAAGCCTCGATGCGCCAGTCGGTGTGGCTGCGCCGGGTGATGCGCTGCGGTGGCAGGTCGGGATGGCAGAGAAACAGGGTGTCGGCGCTTTGCGTCCAGCTCAGATTGGGCAGCATCGCTGCCGTCCAGGGCGCAGTGCCGGTGAAAACCGGGCTGCCGTCGCGGAAGACCCGCAGCGCGGCATCCGTCAACACCAGCAGATAGGCCTGTTCGGTGTTGAACATGAAGGCGATCAGCCGCACGGCGGCAACGCCCGCCAGCACGGCGATATGTTCCAGCCCCGGCCTGCGCGTCACGCCGCCGGTCGGTCGCAACAGCACGTTCCGCAGCCGGGCCGCCCCGTTGGTATAGCCCTGCAGATCGGACCGTCCCCACAGATCCGGGGCGATCTCGCCCGCCGTGAAGTTGTTCTTCGCTATGGTGAGTTTCGGCATCAGCCGCGGACCTCCACCAGGGTGAAATCCTCGATCCGGCCCGGCTCGTCCTGCTGGCTGTCGATGGTCTTGGCGCGGCGGAATTCCGCCTCGGCCAGTTGATGCAGCAGTTGCGCCCGGGTCGTGCTTTCGGTCAGCGGCAAACAGAATTCGGCCGCCAGGCGGGCAATCAGCGCCAGATCGAAGAAGGGCGGGAAACCGCTTTCATCGGGACGGCTGACATAGGTGAGCAGCACGGCATCGGCGTTGCACTCCAGGCGGCGGCCGGCGATGCGATAGACCAGGCCGCGGCCGCGGCCGGGCTGGCCGGCGGCCAGCGCCCGCAGGAAATCCGGCGGCAACTGGAAAGCATGGCGGTAATCGCCCGCCGGCTGCTGGTTCAGGCGCGGCAGATCCGCCTGCTGGGTGGCGAAACGCCAGGGATGTGCCGAAAGCAGGGCATCGCGCAGGCTGGTATAAAGATGCCGTGCGATGTCGGCCTCCACGGTGGCATCGTCGAAGCCGGTGATCGGCTTGGCCCCCAGCGTGATCAGCGCACGGCTGCATAGATCGGTGGCGGTCAGCGCCATGTCGAACTCCTGTAAGAAGGGGGCCCGTTGGGACGCCCCGATGCGGTACGAGGAGAAACCGCACCGGAGCGCCCCCGGGCCGCGCGGCCTGGCCGCCGCAACCCTGGCAGGGGCCTGTCCCGCTGCCCCTGCCGCTGCGGCGGCGGATGCCTAGTCGGTGTTGCCACCGCCCAACGGCGTCAGATCGGCCAGGTCGACCACGCCATTCTGGCTGCTGGCAACCACGAAAATGCCGTGCTGCGGCGATGTTCCCACGCCGGTATTGGCCAGGATGAAATCACCGACCCGCAGCATCTCGGCTGCGGCATTGAAATAGCCGCTGCTGTCGACGGTGCCGGCCGGATCGGGCGTGCTGTAATGCCAGAGCGTGAAGCCGTTGGCATAACCCAGCACCGAGAGGGTTTTCGAGCTGTAAGCCATCTCAGCCTCCTCACACTTCGCGGCAGCGCAGGGTGACGATGCCGGCCGGATCAATCAGCGCGGCGCCCTGGCTCATCATGTTGTTGATGAAATGCGCGGCGCGGTCGCCGTGCCAGGTGATGTCGGATTTCACCTCCTGACCCGAGGCATGACCGATCGCGGTCTTGTGGTACCAGTGGCAGAAGCGCACGTTGCTCTGCAGGGTCAGCCCGCTATGGGCCATCCACAGCGTGCCGAGCCACTGCTTGGCCTGGGCGCCCTTCCACGGCAGATCCTCGTCACCGACATAATCGGCATCGGCGAATTCGGGGATCTCAAGCAGCTCCGACCATTGCCGCCAGCCGACCACGGCATAGCGCTGGCCGTCATCGGGCACATCGGCATTGCCGAGCATCTCGAAGGCGGTCAGGATCTTGGCCTTGGTCAGGCCGTCGCTGTCGCCGCCGGCGAAACTGGCCGAAAGGTCGAGCGAGCGGATGATCAGCTCGTCGGTCTTGCGGCCCAGCGCATAGGCGCCGGCATTGACGATCACCTCGCGCTCGTTATGGCCGACCTTCAGCTCATCCAGCGCATCGAGCCATTCGCCGGCATAATAATCCTGCAGCAGGCATTCGACGGAGCCATGGTCGACATTCATCACCGGCACCTTGCCGTGGCGGGCCTTGGTGCTGGCCGTGCCCTTGCCGACCTTCTGGAAGGTGGTCGACGACCCTTTCACGGATGTCTTCGACCGCACCGTCGGTCGCAGCTTGGCGCCCAGGCGCTGATACGCCTGATGCACGTCGTGCTCGAACTGGCGGACGAAGGATTGTTCGATTGTGGGCGTCACGGGACGCTCCTTTCGTCACAGGGTTGCGGTGCCGTCCCGCAGGAATGGCGGGACGGCGGTTCATGCGGCCCGCGGCGTTATCCCGCCGAATATGGACGGGGCGCCGTTGCCGCCGCGCCTTCCGGCCGCGCCGGAAAAACCCGGTTCGCGGTTGTCGGCAGGCGGGAAATCTCTGGCCGGCATCTGCGCTGCGGTAGTCCTGCAATGAGGACGGCACGTTCGCAGCCGCCAGCCAGCCGCGATCAGCCCGGATAAAGCCTGCGGAAACCTTCAGTCACCTTGGCGAGGATTTCGGGGTCGCGTTTTTTCCAGTAGCGCGGATCGCGCATCAGGCCGACGAGCTGATCCTCGGTCAGTGCCGCGCCGCCGCGCTCGCCGGTGACCAGCCCGGGATCGCCGCCCTGCATCATGGTCTCCAGCGCGACGATGCCTTCATACGAAGAGGCCAGCGCCTCAAAGACGGATTCGGGCAGGTTGCGCCGACCCCATGTTTCCAGGGTTCGCGCCATCTCGGCGAAACGGGCCTCGCTGCCATAACGCTGCACCAGCCGCTCGCGTTCGCCGCGATAGCGGTATTCGCCGGCCAGGCGATGCAGATGCGGCGCCACATGGTCGCAGGCCAGATCGTAGACCAGCTGCGCCTGGGCCGGCGTGAAACCAGCGGCATGCAGGCGCCGGTTCACGTCCGGATCCGGCAGCAAGGCCGGGTCCTTCAGGCTGATCTCGTAGCCATCCGGCGAATCCGGCACCCCAAGCGAGCGCAGGAACCGCCGGCGGCTCTCGTCATCGGCATCTTCGCCCGGCACGCTGACCATGCCGGCCAGCTTCTGCTCCAGTGCGCGATAGGATCTCAGCAGCAGGTCGACACGCAATTCGCCGGTCTGCGGATCGCGGAATTTCTCCGGGATCGCGTCGCCGTCTTCCCTGTTGCCGGCGCCATCGCTGCGCGCTTCGCTTTCAAGCAGTGTCGTCATCATGCATCCTTTCGATGATCCCTGAATGTTCCAGTGCGTGTCAGGCTGCGCTGCCCAGCTGCCCGCGCGCGACCAGTTGCGCGATGTAGGCCGCCAGGTGGCGCTGACCTTCGAGGTGCCGCAATTCGGCATCGCTGCAATCGGGCGCGGCCCGCCGGTCGATGGTGATGCGCCGCAGATGACCCAGTACGCGTTCGCCGTCGCCGCCGCGGAAACAGCGCGCGAAGGCCGCCGCCAGATCGTCGCTTTCGGCAGAAAACGAATGCGCGTCGCTCATATGCCGGCTCCCTGTTGGGTCGCGGGATTCTGCAGCAGTTGCTGCAGCATCTGCTGCAGGCCCGCGCCCATCGCCGGATCGGCGAGCGCGGTGTGATCCGGTCGCTGCTCGCCGGCCTCGACCAGGAATTCGCCCGGTACGCCGAGCGTCCGGCCCAGCCAGCGCGCCACGGCCAGGGCATCCACCACCTGCATCGCCTGCGGGCCCAGCGCCTGCAGTTGCTGCAGCCAGTTCAGCGTGCTTTGCACATCGCCCTGCGCCTGCATCCGCGCCAGCGGCGATTGCAGCACCAGCGTCACCTCGCGGCCATCCAGCGCAAAGCGCGGAATCTCGCCGCGCCGCTGCAGGATGGTGACGGCGCGCTGTACCAACGGCACCAGCAGTTCCGCCTGCAGCCTGCCGAAAGTGGCGCCAAGCTGGCGTGCCATCTCGGCCGAGCGTTCCAGCACTTCCGTCGCCGTCATGCGCGGCGCGTCGATCTGGCCCAGGCGATCGGCCAGCAGGGCATGGCGGATGCGGCCACGCAGATCGTCGAGCACGAGCTGCGAGATGTCGAAACGTCCGGGCGCAGCCAGCGGCGTGAGGCCGGAGGAGCCGACCGCCTTGGGGATGATCGCGCCGGGCACCAGCTTCACATTCGCCGGATTCAGCACGCCATCGTCGTCGGCCTGCCAGATGCCGGTGACGGCAATGGAGGCGTTCTTGAGCACAAGCTCGACCACCTTGTTGGCGGTCTTGATATCGGGCAGGGCCTTCATCACCGGCGAGCGGCCATAGATTTCACCCGGCGCCTTGAGCCAGCGGAAAGCGATGAACGGCGTCTGATCGAAGCGGCCCTGCGCCAGCATCGCCGAGGCATCGTCGACCGACGCGTCTTCCAGCAGCGCGGCATAGACATGGCCCTGCAGCGGCAGCGGCGCCGGCAGCACGCATTCCAGCACACCCAGCCGCGCATCGGGCTCGCGCCGGCGCCGTTCGACGAACCAGGCCTGATCCTCCAGCGCCGGATAGCGGCGCGACAGCGTTTCCAGGCTCATGTCCTGGCGCCGGAACACGGTGTCGAGACGGCAGCCGGCGCCTTCCTCCAGCACCAGGTCGCTCAGCGGCACGGCGGCGAAGCGGAACGCGCTGGCCTCGCCAAGCGGCGCTTCCTCGCAGGCCAGGCAGGCCGTGCCGGCCACCACCAGATCGAGATAGGCCTGGTGAATCTCGACACTGAAATTCGAGCGGTCGAACTGCGCCTGCAGCAGTTGCGCGGCGCGGTCGAGTTCGGCCGACATGGCGCCTTGCTGCTCCTGCGGCACGTCGCGGCCCGGCTGGAACGCGAACCAGCGCGACCAGGGCGGCGTAAGCTGCGACAGCATGCTGCCGGCCAGTTGCTCGGCCGCGTCTGCGGCGGTGGCGTCAAACAGGCGCTCGGCCGTCTGTCCCGGCCGCCCGCCCGGGCTGCCCGGCCGGCGCGCCGGCAAGGCGAAATCGTAGCAATCCTGCCAGAGCGGTTCCCAGACGCCGCGCTGGCTGCGCGCACGGGCATGCCGCTGGCGCAGGGCTTCGGGCTGCAGCAGATCGGCAAGGGCGGAGTCCTGCCGCTGCGATCCCGGCGCCACAGAGAAGAGATGTGCGGGGCGGGCCATCGGCATCACTCACCCAACAGCCGCTTCGGCGCGGGCGTCGGCGACTGGCCGTCATTCAGACCACGCCAGGAGGTGGCGATGGTTTCGCCCTGGGCGCGGCGGCGGCGTTCGCGCGCCGCCTTCCCGGCGATCTCGGCGTCGCTTTCCGTCGGCACCGGATCGGGAGCCGGCGGAGGGGGCGGCGGCGGCGGAGGGGGCGGCGGCGGCGGCGGCGGAGGGGGCGAAGAGCCGAAAATCCCACCCATGGGCAATCCTTTTCGAATATCGGGTTTTCTATGTGTTCCTAATGTTTCGACATATAGAACAAATAATGTACATTGTCAAGGCATATTTTCCGCGTTTCGAGAAAAAGTTCCCATGGTGTTCTTATGCGCCAGCTATGCAGGCCGATCAGCCGCTTGACGGTCTCGACGCAGGAGAAGGGCAGCGGCGGCGCTAGACGGCGCGGGGGTTCCAGCACCGGCACGGTGAGGGCGCATTGGCCCAGCCGGCGCAGGTGCGCGGCCAGGTCGGCCTCTCGGCTCCAATTCGGAAATCCTTTGATTTCAAGACGATGAGCCAGAGGATCAAGCCCGACCCAGCCCTGTTCCAGCGCCAGATAGGCAAAGCAGTGGCGAAAACCAGGCTTCAGGCGGCGCAGTTTGGGCAGCCGGGTTTCCTCGGCGAAAACCACCACGGCGCGCCCGGCGATCCCGGGCGCGCCTGCTGTCTGGACGTGTATCGGGTCGGGGACCTGATCGGTTTCGGTTGCCATAATCTGCCGGCCTGGTCCCGCAGAGTGCGGAACATTCGTAAAATTCCCGCGTTCTTGTATCTTATATTTCCCTTTATGTTCTCATGTCAAACTCGTAATCAGAGAATATTCCTGTAGCCAAATCGACCAATTTATAAGACGATCTTCCCATGCTGACTCACCGGGCGATTTGGGCCGCCATCGACGGCCTGGCGGAACGCTATGGCCTTACCGCCTCCGGCCTCGCCCGCAAGGCCGGGCTGGATCCCACCACCTTCAACCGCAGCAAGCGCGTCTCGCGCGACGGCAAGCAGCGCTGGCCCTCCACGGAATCGATCTCCAAGGTGATCGAGGCCACCGGCGCCAGCGTGCCGGAATTCATGAGCCTGCTGGGCGACGGCACGCCGATGGCCGGCACGCACCGCATCCCCCTGATCGGTCTGGCCCAGGCCGGCAATGCCGGCTATTTCGACGATGCCGGCTTTCCTACCGGCGAGGGCTGGGAAAAGGTGCCCTTCCCGCAGATCGACGATCCGCAGGCCTATGCCCTGGAGATCAGCGGCGACAGCATGCTGCCGGTCTATCGCGACGGCGACATCGTGATCGTCTCGCCGGCGGCCAGCGTGCGCCGCGGCGACCGCGTGATCGCCAAGACCGTGCAGGGCGAGGTGCTGTGCAAGACGCTGGCGCGGCGCACGCTGACCCGCATCGAACTCTCATCCTTCAATCCCGCCTATCCCGACCGCAGTTTCGACGTGCCCGACATCGCCTGGATCGCCCGCATCGTCTGGGCGGCGCAGTAGCGGCGATGAGCGACTCCCTGCGCGTGGCCATCGCCCGCCTGCCGGCGCTGGTGGCCGGCGGCGGTATTGCCTGGTGGGCGGAAGCCGGGCGCGTCGAGAAACTCTCGCCCGATGCCGCCGCACGCCGCGCCCGCGCCGCGCCACCTCTGCTGGTGCATGGCCGCGCAACGGCCACGCGACTGGGCATCGAATCCTTTCCCGCTTTCGACCTGCTCGACCTGTTTGCCTTCGTGCGGCCGGCGAAATTCTGCCTGCCGACGCCCCATGGCCTGCTGGCGCGCATCGGCCTGGATGCGGCTGACGACGAAGAGGCCGCGCAGTATCTGCACGAGGCGGCGCTGACCCTGCTGAACGATTTGCCGCAGCAGAAGCCCCGCACGTTGCGCCGGGCCGCGCGGCTGGCGCAGACGCTGCACAAGGCGGGTTGGCCCTGGGCGCCCTATCTGCTGGCCGCGATGGGGCCGGAAGCGGCCGACGTGCCGGCCGGCGGCTTCGGCGGCCTGGATGTGTGGCAGGAACTGCCCGAATGGGTGGATTACGCGCCGCCGCCGCCGCCCGACACACAAAGCGTTTCGCCCACGGAGGCGCGCGAGCGGCTGGCGCACCTGCTGGGTACCGCTTCGGAGCTGCGCGAATCCCAGGCCGACTATGCTGCCACGGCGGCGCAGGCCTTCGCGCCGCGCGAGATGATCGGCATGCCGGAACTGGTGCTGGCCGAGGCCGGCACCGGCATCGGCAAGACGCTCGGCTATATCGCGCCGGCCAGCGTCTGGGCCGAGAAGAATGGCGGCACGGTGTGGCTGTCGACCTATACCAAGAACCTGCAGCGCCAGATTGACCGCGAACTCGACCGCCTGTTTTCCGATCCGGCCGAAAAGGCGCAGAAGGTGGTGATCCGCAAGGGTCGCGAAAATTATCTCTGCCTGCTCAATCTGGAAGACGCCGCCCAGGGCGGCGCAGCGCGGCCGCAGGATCTGGTGCCGCTCAGCCTGATCGCACGCTGGGCCGGCGCCACGCGCGACGGCGACCTGGCCGGCGGCGATTTCCCGGCCTGGGCCGTGGATTTGCATGGCCGCAACCGCACGCTTGGCCTGACCGACCAGCGCGGCGAATGCATCCATGCCGGCTGTCCGCATTACCGCAAATGCTTCATCGAGCGCGCCGTGCGCAAGTCGCGCAAGGCCGAGATGGTGATCGCCAACCATGCGCTGGTGATGATCCAGGCGGCGCAGGGGATGAACGCGGCCGAGGACGATCCGCAAAAGCCATTGCGTTACGTGTTCGATGAAGGCCATCACCTGTTCGATGCGGCCGACAGCGCCTTTGCCGCGCACCTGACGGGGCAGGAAGCGATCGAGCTGCGGCGCTGGCTGCGTGGACCGGAAGGCGGACGGCGCAGCCGTGCGCGCGGACTGGCCAACCGCATCGGCGATCTGGTCGCCCAAGACGAGCGCGGCCGCAATGCGCTGGAAGCGCTGAGCGAAGCAGCGCGCGCGCTGCCCTCCGATGGCTGGCTGGCGCGCATCGGTGATGGCAACCCGGCCGGCCATGGCGAGAAATTCCTGAGCAAAGTGCGGCAGCAGGTTCTGGCGCGCAGCGCGCAGCCCGACTCTCCCTATGGCCTAGAATGCCCGACAAAGGAGCCCGTCGCCGGCCTGCTGGAAGCGGCGGAGAATTTCGCCACCGGCATCGAGCGTATTCTCGAACCGATGAATACGCTGGCGAAATCCTTGAGCGACATGCTGGCTGACGAAACGGCAGACCTCGACACTGCCACGCGGGCGCGCATCGAAGGCGCCTTGCGTGGCCTGCTGCGCCGCAAGCTCACCCTGGAAGCCTGGCGCAGCATGCTGCTGGATTTGCGTACCGAAACGCCAGCCACCTTCGTGGACTGGTTCGGGCTGGAACGGATCGACGGCCGCGATTTCGATCTTGGCCTCTATCGCCACTATCTCGACCCGATGCTGCCTTTTGCCACGGCCGTGCTGAAGCCCGCCCATGGCGTGGCGATCACCTCGGCCACCCTGCGCGATATGGCCCCGGCGAAAGCCGATGCGGCGCCAGGGCAGGACTGGGCCAGCGCCGACATCCGCACCGGCACGCGCCACCTGCCGCAACCCGGCCGCCATGCCGCTTTCCCCTCGCCCTTCGATTATGCTGCGCGCACCCGCGTGCTGGTCGTCACCGATGTACGGCGCGACGCGATGGACCAGGTGGCCGCCGCCTACCGCGAACTTTTTCTGGCAGCCGGCGGCGGCGGGCTGGGGCTTTTCACGGCGATCTTCCGCCTGCGCGCCGTGCAGAAACGCATCCTGAAACCCCTGGCCGAAGCCGGCCTGCCGCTTTACGCGCAGCATGTCGACCCGCTGGATAACGCCACGCTGGTGGATATCTTCCGTGCCGAGGAACATGCCTGCCTGCTGGGCACCGATGCGATGCGCGACGGCGTCGACGTGCCGGGCGCATCCCTGCGCCTGGTGGTGTTCGACCGCGTGCCCTGGCCGCGGCCAGACCTTTTGCACAAGGCGCGCAAGGCGGCCTTCGGCGGCCAGGCCTATGACGACCTGCTCACGCGGCTGAAGCTGAAACAGGCCTATGGCCGGTTGTTGCGCCGGGCCGAGGATTTCGGCGTATTCGTCGTACTGGATGCGCAGTTGCCCTCGCGGCTGCTCTCGGCTTTCCCGCCCAGCGTGGAGGTGCATCGCATCGGCATCGCCGAGGCCGTGGCCGAGACGCGCGACTTCCTGCAGCGGATGCAGGCGAACCGCGTGACGCAGGACACACTGAAAGCCTGACCCGTCACGCTTTCGCCGCATTCCATCGCTAGGCGTGACTGGCGCGGGCCGGGCCGATCCGGCATAGTGCTGCCCGCAAGAATGCCCACCGCCGTTATCCCCGGAACCCGATGTCGACCATCACACCCCAGAACGCCCTGATCTATGCCATGGTGATCGCCGCAGTCGCCGACGGCAAGCTGAAGGATTCCGAAGTTGCCGCCATCGAGGTTGCCGTGCGGCACCTGCCGATCTTCAAGGATTACGGGGCTGACGCCATGCGGGTGGCGACCGGCGACTGCGTTGCGCTGCTCGACCAGGAAGACGGCATCGACGCCGCCCTTGGCCTGGTGAAGGAAGCATTGCCGAAGGACTGGTGCGAAACCGCCTATGCGCTGGCCTGCGATATCGTCGCCGTCGACGGCCGCGGCCGGCAGGAGGAGCTGCGCTGGCTGGAGATGCTGCGGCACGAACTGGGTGTCGAGCGCCTGCATGCCGCTGCCATCGAACGTGGCGCCGGCGTGCGCTACAAGCGCCTGCCCGGCGACCAGCCGAAGAAATAAACGGCTTCAGCCGATCTGCGACGTGTGGAAGTTATAGGCGCGCTCGACCTTCGCCACGCGCAGCTCATAATGGGAATACCAGACATCGCGGCCCTGCTTCTGCGCCGCCGCGTGCTCCGCGTTGCGTTTCCAGGCGCGGATATTCTCTTCGCTGTCGAAATACGCCACGGTGATGCCAAAGCCGTCGGCGCCCCGCGTGCTTTCCATCCCCAAGAATCCCGGCTGCTGCGCGGCCAGCTCGGCCATGCGATCGGCCATGCTGCCATAGCCATTATCGCCGTCCGTGCGCTGCGACGAGAAGATGACGGCGTAATAGGGCGGTTTTGGGGTTTTGGCGAAACCGGGTGCGGACATGATGGGGCGGGTTCCCTTGCTGGGTTATTCTGCCGCCCTCTCTAGCATGCTTTGCCCCAATGCGCTGCCTTTGGGCACGATCAGCGGAATCGATTTCGCGCCGATGGTGATGCGCGCCGGCAGCCGGGCGACGATGTCGCCGTCGGCCTGCACCGGCTGGTCGGCCGGGCCATGGATCTCCACCACGCGGCCACGCACCAGCTCGATTTCCGGCAGGCGCTGCAACTGCCCCAGCGTCAGCGCGGCGGTGGCGCGCAGCGCACCGATCCGCCCACCCCTCTTGAACAGGCAGATTTCAAACGCCGGATCATCCAACCGCGCATTCGGCGCGCAGACGAACTGTCCGCCATAAAAATGGCCTTTCGCGATCACCGCCGAAGCGCAATCGTAAGCACGGCCGTCGATGCTCAATGAATAGCGCGGCACATCATAGGCGATGAGCTGGCGCAGGCTTTCGATCACATAGGCGCCCTTGCCAAGCCAGCGTTTCAGCTTCGGCGGCAGGTCTGCCACCACATGGGCATCAAAGCCGATGCCGGTCATGATGGTGAACAGGCGCTCATTGGCATAGCCCGGCCAGATCTGCGCCACCCGGCCATGCAGCACGGTCTCCATCACGGCCGGCGGCTGCAGCGGCAGGCCCACCTCCATCGCCAGCACATTGGCGGTGCCGAGCGGGAAGATGCCGAGCGGCGCGGGATTTTCGGCCGGCAGGCCGTTGGCCACCTCGCCGATCGTGCCGTCGCCGCCGGCCGCCACCACGGCATCGTAGCGGTCGGCCTGGCCGTCATGGGCGAAAGCCTCGGCATCGCCGCGTTTGGTGGTGGGCCGGAATTCGACCGCGCAGCCGGAATCCTCCAGCAGGTCGAGATAGGCTTCCAGCCGTGCACGTTTCCGCCGGCCGGCGGTCGGGTTGTAGATCACCAGCAGGCGGCGACGGTAATCGGGCATGACGGCCGGATAGCAGATTTCAACGCGGTGCGGCAGGGACGGTTTTGTGACAGTTCAGTCCCCTGCTTTTCATAACCGCGTATGCTGGTATACCCGCATGCATGACATGGTATGCGATTCGGCTGGTCCTTCTGGGCCTGTTGCTGTTCGCCGGGCCGGCACTGGCCGAGCCGGCCGCCAGCGTGCTGGATGGCGACACCATAAAGCTGAAGGGTGTGACCTACCGCCTGCTGGGCATCGATGCCCCTGAAAAATCCCAGGTTTGCCAGAGGGATAATACAGACTGGCTATGCGGGCAGGAGGCGGCAGCCCATCTGCGTGGCCTGGTCGCCCGCCAGCGAGTGAACTGCGAGGAACGGGATCGCGACCGTTATGGCCGCATCGTCGCCGTCTGCCGGGCCGGCGGGGTGGACCTGAACCGGGCCATGGTGCGGGCCGGACTGGCTTGGGCCTATACCCATTACAGCCGGGATTACGAAGATGCCGAACTGGAAGCGCAGATCCTGGGCAACGGCGTCTGGGCCCCCGATGTGCGGGCCCAGCCGGCCTGGGACTGGCGACGAGCCAGAGGGTCTGGCGGCAGTTCCGAAAGTCGGCCGAATCCGGGGTTGACAGGCCTTGGCCGGTAGTTATAGTGCGCCACCTCGAATTCAGGCGGCGCCGGACGGCTGGCGCTGCCGCTTTCTCATGGAATATCAAGATGTTCGCAGTGATCAAGACCGGCGGTAAGCAGTACAAGGTGGCGGCTGGCGACGTGCTCGAGGTCGAGCTGGTCGGCGGCCAGGCCGGCGACAAGATCGAATTCGACCAGGTGCTGGCGGTCGGCAAGGGCGGCGACGTGAAGGCCGGCAAGGCCGTGGGCGGCGCCAAGGTGAAGGCCGAAGTGATCGGCCAGACCCGCGGTCCGAAGCTGATCGTGTTCAAGAAGCGCCGCCGGCAGAATTCGCGCCGCAAGAACGGCCACCGCCAGAGCTACACCGCGGTGAAGATCCTCGAGATCGCCGCCTGAGCCGCGACGAAAAGATTTAAGGAGACAGTTCCATGGCACACAAAAAAGCTGGCGGCTCCTCGCGCAACGGTCGCGATTCTGAGTCCAAGCGTCTCGGCGTGAAGAAGTTCGGCGGTCAGGCCGTGCTCGCCGGCAACATCATCATCCGCCAGCGCGGCACCAAGGTGCATGCCGGCAAGAATGTGGGCATGGGCAAGGACCATACCCTGTTCGCCACCAGCGACGGCTTCGTGAAGTTCCACGACGGCAAGGCTGGCCGGTCGTTCGTTTCGGTGCTGCCGCCGGAGGCGTGATCACACGCGCCTTTCCCGCAAGCATCACACGGATCAAGGGGAATGGCGCAGGCCATTCCCCTTTTTCTTTTTCCGCTGTCTTTGTGAACTCCGATGAAATTTCTCGATCAGGCCAAGGTCTTTATTGAAAGCGGGCATGGCGGCGCCGGCGCCGTCAGCTTCCGCCGCGAGAAGTTCATCGAATATGGCGGCCCGGATGGCGGCAATGGCGGCAAGGGCGGCGATGTGTGGGCTGAATGCGTCGACGGGCTAAACACCCTGATCGACTACCGCTACCAGCAGCATTTCCGTGCCGCCCGCGGCGGCCACGGCATGGGGCGCCAGCGTTCGGGCGCCAATGCGGAAGACGTGATCCTGAAGGTGCCCAAGGGCACGCAGATCCTGGCCGAAGACAACGAGACATTGCTGGCCGACCTGACCGAGATCGGCCAGCGCGTCCTGCTATGCAAGGGCGGCGATGGCGGCTTCGGCAACGAGCATTACAAATCCTCGACCAACCGCGCGCCGCGCCGCGCCGATCCCGGCTGGCCGGGCGAGGAGAAATGGATCTGGCTGCGGCTGAAGCTGATTGCCGATGCCGGCCTTGTCGGCCTGCCCAATGCCGGCAAATCGACATTCCTGAGCCGCGTCTCCCGCGCCAAGCCCAAGATTGCCGATTATCCCTTCACCACGCTGAAGCCCCAGCTTGGCGTCGTGAAAGCGAACGACAGGGAATTCGTGCTGGCCGACCTGCCCGGCCTGATCGAGGGCGCCGCCGAGGGTGCGGGCCTGGGCCATCGTTTCCTTGGCCATGTCGAACGCTGCGCCGTGATCCTGCATCTGGTGGATGGCACGGCAGAAGACCCCGTCGCCAACTGGAAGCTGATCCGCAAGGAGCTGAAAGCTTATGGCGCGGGGCTCGACAAGAAACCCGAGATCATCGGCCTGAACAAGATCGACGCGCTTTCAGCCGACGAGCTGAAAGAGAAGATGACGAAGCTGAAGCGTTCGGCGAAACGTCCAGTGCTGGCGCTCTCTGGCGTGTCGGGCGAAGGCATCGACGCGGTGGTGAACCAGCTCTATGCCGTGATCGCCGAGACGCGCGAGGCCGAGAAGGCCGCATTGCAGGCCGGAGGGGGTCATGAGTAACCCCCTCGCCCGCGCGAAGCGGATTGTCGTCAAGGTCGGCTCGTCGCTGCTGGTCGATGCGGAAAAGAACGTGTTGCGCGAGGCCTGGCTGAACGCCCTGGTCGACGACATCGCCGCCCTGCGGGCCGATGGCAAAGACGTGCTGGTGGTGTCGTCCGGCGCCATCGCGCTGGGCCGCCGCATCCTGGGCCTGAACGGCAAGGCGCTGCGGCTGGAGGAAAGCCAGGCCGCCGCCGCCGCCGGCCAGATCCGGCTGTCGTCGGCCTGGCAGGAAGCGCTGGCGCGCCACGACCTGAAGACGGCACAGATCCTGCTCACCCTGGGCGATACAGAATCGCGCCGCCATTACCTGAATGCCCGCGAGACGGTGCACACATTGCTGAAACTCGGCGTCGTGCCGGTGGTGAACGAGAACGACACGGTGGCGACGGCGGAAATCCGCTTCGGCGACAACGACCGCCTCGCCGCCCGCGTGGCGCAGATGATCTCGGCCGACTGCCTGATCCTGCTGTCCGACATCGACGGGCTTTACACCGCCGATCCCGGCGTGGACCCCAACGCCAAATTCCTCGCCACCGTGCCGGCGATCACGCCCGAGATCGAGGCGATGGCCGGCGTGTCGCGCTCAGGCCTGGGCCGGGGCGGCATGGTGACCAAGATCGTGGCGGCCAAGATCGCCGTCGGCGCCGGCTGCGCCATGGTGATCGCCAATGGCAAGCAGATGCATCCGGTGCAGAGCGTGCGCGACGGCGGGCGCTGCACCTGGTTCGAGGCGCAGGGAACCCCGGCCGCCGCCCGCAAGCAGTGGATCGCCGGCCATCTCAATCCGCAGGGCACACTGACCCTGGATGCCGGTGCGGTGAAGGCGCTGCAATCCGGGCGTTCGCTGCTGCCGGCCGGCGTGACGAAGGTGGACGGCAGATTCCAGCGCGGCGATCTGGTGCGCGTCTGCGACCCGGACGGCAACGAAATCGCGGTGGGCCTGAGCGCCTATGCCGACGAGGATGCGCGCCGCATCATCGGGCATAAATCCGGCGACATTGCCGAAATTCTCGGCTACCGTGGCCGCGACGAGATGATCCATCGCGACGAACTGGTGCTGCGATGACTGCGCATACTGCTATCGCCGGGCATACCGCCATCGCCGACACGGCGACATTGATGAACGAGATGGGCCGCGCGGCAAAAAGCGCCGCCACCATCCTTGCCGTTGCATCGACCGAACGGAAGAACGCTGCATTGCTTGAGGCGGCGAAGGCCATGATCGCTTCAGAGGCCGCCATCCTGGCGGCCAATGCCGAGGACATGGCTGCCGGCCGCGAAAAAGGCCTGACCCCCGCCCTGCTCGATCGCCTGATGCTGGATTCAAACCGCATCAGGGCGATTGCCCAGGGACTGCAGGACGTGGCCGCGCTGCCTGATCCGGTCGGTGCCGTGATGGCGGCATGGAAGCGGCCCAATGGTCTGAAATTCGAGCGCGTGCGCACGCCGCTGGGCGTGATCGGCGTGATCTTCGAAAGCCGCCCGAACGTGACTGCCGATGCCGGCGCGCTCTGTCTGAAGGCCGGCAATGCCTGCATCCTGCGCGGCGGCTCGGAAAGTTTCCGCTCCAGCCGCGCGATCCATGGCGCGCTGGTGGCGGGCCTGAAAGCCGCCGGACTGCCCGAGGCCGCGATCCAGCTCGTGCCCACCACCGACCGCGCCATGGTCGGCGCCATGCTGACGGCGGCGCAATGGCTGGACGTGATCGTGCCGCGCGGCGGCAAATCGCTGGTGGCGCGCGTGCAGACCGAAAGTCGCGTGCCGGTCTTCGCCCACCTGGAAGGCAACTGCCATGTCTATGTCGAGGCCAGTGCCGATGCCGACATGGCGGAAAAGATCGTACTGAACGCCAAGCTGCGCCGCACCGGCGTCTGTGGCGCGGCCGAGACGCTGCTGGTGGAACGCGCCGCAATCGCCACGCATCTGCCCCGGCTGGTGAAGGCCCTGCTGGAACGCGGCTGCGAGGTGCGCGGCGATGCCGAGACGCAGAAGGTAGACGCCCGGGTGAAACCGGCCACGGAGGAAGACTGGGCGACCGAATACCTGGATGCCATCATCGCCGTGCGTGTGGTGGACGACCTGGATGCCGCCATCGCCCATATCGCCAGCCATGGCTCCAGCCATACGGAAGCGATCCTCACCGAGAATGCCGATCACGCCGCGCAGTTCATGAACCGGCTGGACAGCGCCATCCTGCTGCACAATGCCTCGACCCAGTTCGCCGATGGCGGCGAATTCGGTTTCGGCGCCGAGATCGGCATCGCTACCGGCAAGATGCATGCGCGCGGCCCCGTGGGCGTGGAACAGCTAGCCACCTTCAAATACCGCGTTCACGGCAACGGCCAGATCAGGCCCTGAGACAATCCGCCGGAGCCGCCGCGCCGCATGATCCCGTCCCCCGGCTCTCCGCTTGGCCTGCGCATCGGCCTGCTTGGCGGTTCGTTCAATCCGGCCCATGCCGCGCATCGCGAGATCAGCCTGACCGCGCTGCACCGCCTGAAGCTGGATCAGGTCTGGTGGCTGGTCAGTCCGCAGAATCCGCTGAAACCGACATCGGGCATGGCGCCGCTGGACCAGCGGCTGGCCGAGGCACGCCGCGTTTCGGCGCATCCGCGCATCCTGGTCACCGACATCGAAACCCGGCTCGGCACGCGTTACACGGCCGACACCCTGGCCGCCCTGCGGCAGCATTACCCGCAGACGCGCTTCGTTTGGCTGATGGGTGCCGACAACCTGGCGCAGTTCCATCACTGGCAGGACTGGCAGGGTATCGCGCGCATGATGCCGATTGCCGTGCTGGATCGCCCCGGCTTCAACCTGACGGCGCCGCAGAACCCGGCCGGCCAGTGGCTGTCGCGCTTTCGCGTGGCCCGTCACGACGCCGCCGCGCTGGCCGGCAAATCCGCCCCGGCTTTTTTGCTGCTGAAATCCAAGCTCAATCCGTTAAGCGCCACCGCGATCCGGCAGCAGCGCGGCAAGCGTCAGGCCTGACGCAGATACAGCTTGTTGATGCCGGTGAGCAGTCTGTGCACCGGCCGATAAAAGCTCAGGAAATCCTCCCAGCCCAAACCCAGTGCCGCTCCCATCTCGGCCAGCGTGCGGCGACCATCGATCAGCGCTGCGATCTCGGCTGCGCGCGGCGGCGCCGCGAAGACCAGACGCTCGCTCTCGAAGCCGATGGCCAGTTCGCCGCGTTTTTGCAGCGTCTCGGCCAGCGCCTTTGGCGGCACGCCGTTCAGCCAGGGCACCAGATCGGGTGCGGGCTGAGCCACGGCCTGGTTCACGCGCGCCGATGGCACGACATAGACCACATGGGTTTTCAGCGTACCGCTGAGTCGTTCGGCCAGGGCGGCCTGTTCCAGCCAGGACAGTTTTTCTGCGCGTTCGCGCAGGGCCGCATCTTTCAGATAGCTGAGCGGATCGTAGCGGCAGGGCTCGATGAAGGCGCTGATGGTCAAACCTGCGCCGGCAACAAATGCTGCCAGTTCCGGCACGGTATAGGCGCGGTCCTGCGCATGCAGCAGCAGGTCGTAGAATTCCGCATCGCCCAGCTTGTGGTCGTTCAGGAAAGGATTGCGCCGGAACTCGTTGGTCTCGGGCAGTTCGGCCAGCAGCGTTTTCGCCAGCACCAGCTTGCCAGCCGGCGGCAGATCGCTGGTGAGCTGGCGCAGGGCGGCCTGCAGCGGATAGACCCCGGCGCGGCCGTAGCTGCCATAGACCATCAGGCCCATGCCGCCAGCGGGCGACAAAGCCTGCTTCAGCACGGCGAGGCCGGCCGGCGGATCGGGTAGGTGATGCAGCACGCCGCAGCAATCGATGTAGTCATACGGCCCCGGCGCCAGGGCAGCCAGATCAAGCAGCGAACCGGTGCGGAAACGGATGTTCTTCAGCCCGCGGACTTCAGCGCGCGCCTCGGCGACCTTGCGCGCGGCGGCCGAGAGGTCGAGATAGACCACTTCATGCTCGCCGCCGCTGGCGGCCAGATACTGCGCCAGATGGATCAGCCCGTCGCCGGTGCCGCCGCCGGCCACCAGCGCGCGGAAGGGCTTGGTGAAATCGCGCCGGCCGCCGAAGGCGTAATGGTTGAGTTCCGGCAGGAAGCTGGGGCTGCCGGTGATCAGCCGCCTGCGCTCCTCCGCCGGATCGCGTGCCGGATAGGGATAGGCCTCGTACTGGTCCCTGACCGGATCCGTCACGATACCTTGATCACCACCTTGCCGGTGGTCTTGCGCGACAGCAGGGCCTGCATCGCCTGCGGCACCTGCTCGAGCGGGTAGCTGGCCGAGACATGGGGCTTCAGCCGGCCCTGCTCGAACAATGCCAGCAAGGCGGCGAAGTTGGCGCGGTTCTTCTCCGGCTCGCGCGCGGCAAAGGCGCCCCAGAAGACGCCGACGATGCTGCAGCCCTTGATCAGCGCGAGATTGGCCGGCGCTTCCGGGATGCGGCCCGAGGCGAAGCCGATCACCAGCAGGCGACCATCCCAGTTGATGCAGCGGAGCGACTGGTCGAAGGCATCGCCGCCGACCGCATCGTAGATCACGTCGGCGCCATTGCCACCGGTGAGTTCCTTCACGCGGTCCTTGATGCTTTCCTTCGAGTAGTTGATCACATGGGCGGCACCGTATTCCTTCACGATCGCCGCCTTCTCGTCGGACCCCACCGTGCCGATCACGGTGGCGCCCAGCTCGCGGCCCAGTTCCACGGCATTCAGGCCGACGCCGCCGGCAGCGCCATGCACCAGCAGCACCTCGCCCTTCTTGATGCGGCCGCGATCGACCAGGGCGTGATAGGTGGTGCCGTAGGTGATCGGGAAGCCGGCCGCGATCTCGTAGGACATGCTGGTGGGAATCTTGAACACGTTGCTGGCCGGACAGTTCACCAGCGTGCCGAAGGCGCCGTTGCCGGTGGTGGCCATCACGCGGTCGCCCACTTTCAGATCGCTCACCTTCTCGCCGACCTCGGCGATCTCGCCGCCGCATTCCATGCCCGGTGCAAAGGGGAAAGCCGGCTTGAACTGGTATTTGCCGGCGATCATCAGGGTATCGGGGAAATTCAGGCCGGCGGCATGCACGCGGATGCGCACATCCTTCGGACCCAGGGCCGGCAGCGGCAGATCCTCCAGTACCAGGCTTTCCGGTCCGCCCCAGGCCTTGCAGACCATGGCTTTCGCGACGGCAGCGCTCATCTCTCACTCTCCCTGATTTTTCTTATGGCCTGATTGCTTATGGTATGGGTTTTCTGGTCGCAGATACAGAAATGGCGCCGACGGTTAAGCCGGCGCCATCATTCGCGTCCCGATTATTTGGGCGCCATCACCATGGTCATCTGGCGCCCTTCCATCTTGGGCGTCTGCTCCATCTTGGCCTTGTCGCCGAGATCCTCGCGCACGCGGTCGAGCAGCTTCATGCCCAGCTCCTGGTGCGCCATCTCGCGGCCGCGGAAGCGCAGGGTGACCTTCACCTTGTCGCCTTCCTCCAGGAACCGCACCATCGCCCGCATCTTCACGTCATAATCATGCGTGTCGATCATCGGGCGCAGCTTGATTTCCTTGATCTCGATGACCTTCTGCTTCTTGCGCGCCTCGGCTGCCTTTTTCTGCTCCTCGTACTTGTACTTGCCGTAATCGAGGACCTTGGCGACGGGCGGCTGGGCCGTGGGCGAAATCTCGACCAGGTCGAGTCCGGCCTCTTCGGCGATGCGCAGAGCTTCTCGGATGGGGACGACACCGCGATTTTCGCCGACGGCGTCGATCAGACGAACCTGGGGGACGTCGATCTCGAAATTCACCCGCGGACCGTCGCTTTTGGGCGCCGGCGGGGCATTAAACGGGGGACGGGCTATGACGCGCTCCTAAAGTAGTTGCAACATAATCAGTGAGTTAGGACGGAGCCGGCTCAAAATCAAGCCGAGGGCATCCGCGCCTCGGCCGCCAATCTAGCAATCGCGTCGGCCAAAGCAATGGTTTCCTGCTGCTCGGAACCGAGGCGGCGCAGGGTGACGGTATTCTGCTCCGCCTCCTTTTTGCCGACCACCAGGATGACCGGCACCTTGGCCAAGCTGAGCTCGCGGATCTTGTAATTGATCTTCTCGTTGCGCAGGTCGGTATCGACGCGCAGGCCGGCGGCATCGAGCCGGTCGGCCACGCTCTGCGCATAGGCATCGCAATCGGAAACGATCGGCGCCACCACGGCCTGGATCGGCGCCATCCACAGCGGCAGGCGGCCGGCATAATGCTCCAGCAGGATGCCGATGAAGCGCTCGAAGCTGCCCAGGATCGCGCGATGCAGCATCACCGGACGATGGCGCTGGCCATCGGCGCCGATATAGTCGGCATCCAGCCGCTCGGGCAGCACGAAATCCACCTGCAGGGTACCGCATTGCCAGTCGCGGCCGATGGTGTCGCGCAGCACGAATTCCAGCTTCGGGCCATAGAAAGCGCCTTCGCCGGGATTGAGCGTGTAGTCCAGGGCGGCGGCGACGCAGGCTTCCTTCAGGGCGTTTTCCGCCTTGTCCCAGGTGGCGTCCGAGCCGGCGCGCTTGTCCGGGCGGTCGGAGAATTTCACCCGGATGTCGGTGAAGCCCATGTCATGGTAGATGCTCTTGAGCAGCTCGCAGAATTCCTTGCTCTCCGAGATGATCTGGTCTTCCGTGCAGAAGATATGCGCATCGTCCTGGGTGAAGTTGCGCACGCGCATGATGCCGTGCAGCGCACCGCCCGGCTCGAAGCGGTGGCAGGAGCCGAATTCGGCCATGCGCAGCGGCAGGTCGCGATAGCTCTTGAGGCCCTGGTTGAAGATCTGCACGTGGCAGGGGCAGTTCATCGGTTTCAGCGCAAAGACGCGCTCGTCCGGGTCGCTGCCGTAATCGCGGATGCCCTGCTCGTTCTCCGCCAGATACATGTTCTCGCGGAACTTCTCCCAGTGGCCGGACGCCTCCCACAGCTTGCGGTCGACGAGCTGGGGCGTCTTCACCTCGACGTATTTCGCCTTTTCCAGCCGGTGGCGCATATAGCGTTCCAGCGTGCGGTACAGCGTCCAGCCCTTCGGATGCCAGAACACCATTCCGGCGGCTTCTTCCTGCTGGTGGAACAGGCCCATTTCCTTGCCCAGCCGGCGGTGGTCGCGCTTCTCGGCCTCTTCCAGGCGCTTGAGATAGGCGTCCAGTTCCTTCGCATCCCGCCAGGCGGTGGCATAGACACGCTGGAGCTGGCGGTTCTTGGCATCGCCGCGCCAGTAGGCGCCCGACACCTTCATGATCTTGAAGGCCGTGGGCAGCTTGCCGGTGGAGGGCAGATGCGGCCCCATGCACAGGTCGAGCCAGGCATCGCCCTGGCGGTAGATCGAGATCGCCTCGCCGCGCTTGGCGATTTCGGCCACCCACTCGGCCTTGTAGGTCTCGCCGATCGACTTGAAATACTCGACCGCCTTTTCCGGCGCCCATTCTTCGCGCTGGATCGGCAGGTCCTGCTTCACGATCTCGGCCATGCGCTGCTCGATCCTGGCGAAATCGTCGGGCGTGAAGGGCTCGTCGCGCACGAAGTCGTAATAAAAACCGTCCTCGGTGGCGGGACCGAAGGTGATCTGCGTGCCGGGATAGAGTTCCTGCACCGCCTGGGCCATCACATGGGCGCCGTCATGGCGGATCAGTTCCAGCAGCTCGGCCTCGTTTTTGTCCTTCATGGTGACGATTTCGAGCCGGGCATCCCGGGTGATCGGGGTCTTCAGGTCGCGCAGCGCGCCATCCAGCCGGATCGCCAGCGCCGCCTTGGCCAAGCCGGCGCCGATGCTGGCCGCCACATCCGCCCCGGTGCTGCCGGCCGCGTAAGTTCGTACGCTGCCATCGGGCAGCGTGACGCGGATTTCGGCAGGATTGGCAGCGGATTGGGACATGGGTTAACGGACCTCCAAGGGGGCGCAGCCTAGCCGGCCCGGCCCCCCTGTCAAGCCGGCCCCGCGCCGGCGGAACGGCGGATTTTCAGCCCTGCTCGGGGAACAGCAGCCTGGTGTAGACCTTGATGTAGGCCGCGCACATGGCATCCACGGTGAAATGCTCCATCACGTGGCGGCGGGCGCGGTCGGCAATCGCCACGCGGCGTTCGGGCGTCAGCGTCAATGCCTCCTCCAGCGCTTCGGCCAGCGCTTTTGGATCGTTCGGCGGCACCAGCCAGCCGGTTTCACCCGGCAGCACGGTTTCGCGCGCGCCGCCATGGTCGGTCGCGATCACCGGCTTGCCCATCGCCTGCGCCTCGACGGCGACGCGGCCGAAGCCTTCGGGAAAGGTGGAGGCCGAAACCACCACATCGGCCAGCATGTAGGCCGCCGGCATGTCCTTGCAGTCGCCGGGCAACCGCACGCTGCGATCCAGCCCGAGCTGCACGATCAGGCCTTCGAGTTCGGCGCGGTAGGTTTCGCGGCCCTGGTGATCGCCCGACAGCACGGCAATGAAATCCTGCTTGCCGTGCTTTTTGGCCAGCAGGCTCAATGCGCGCAGCAGCACGAGATGGCCCTTCCAGCGCGTCAGCCGCCCCGGCAGCAGGATCACCGGCAGGCCGTCGACCAGCCGCCATTGCTGCGCCAGGTTGGCGATGCGGTCGGGATAGATGCGGCCAGGATCGAATTTGCTGAGATCGGTGCCGCGCGGAATCACCGTCAGGCGGTTGCGCGGCACGCCGAAGGCCTTGTTGGCATAATCGGCGACGAAATCGGAAATCGCCACCACCATGTCGCCCTTGGCCATCGGCCCGGCCCACAGCTTGCGAAACCAGTTATGCGATTTATAGGCGTTGTGGAAGGTGGTGACGAAAGGCACGCCGCAGCGTTGCGCCGCCGTGCGGGCCGACCAGGCCGGCGCACGCGAGCGTACATGCACCAGGTCCACCGGCAGGGTCTTGATCAACTCCTCCAGCCGGTCGGCATTGCGGCGCATGACCAGGGGATTCTTGCTGGCCAGCGGCAGGGTGAAATGTTTCGCCCCGGCCCGCTCCAGCTCGCGCACCATCGGCCCGCCGGCCGAGGCGACGTAGGAAACCCAGCCGGCCTGGGCGAGCGCCTTGGCCGTATCCACCGTGCCGCGTTCGACCCCGCCAGTGACCAGGGCCGGCAGAACCTGCAATATTGCGGGTGGTCTTCCCGAAGCGTGTGTCTCTAGGGTAGAAATTTGAGTATCGGGCATGAAGGCCGGCAGGGTGGGAGGCTGGCCAGTATAGGCCGCGCCTGCGGGGTAGCGCAAAGCCGCCGGCATGGCAAGAGAGGCCGGCATGTCAGGAGAGAGATAGGCAGGAGGGGGCGGGGGCATGGGGAAACAATCCGGCATACTGGCCGATCTGTCGGTCGCCATAATGGCCCGCGTATCGGCGGCTGACGTGCGGCGGATGATGGCCGCATGGATGGCAGCCGGCTGGCTGCTGGCGTCTGGCCCGGCCATGGCACAGACCACCGGCAAGAACCCCTCCCATGAGGACATCCTGCGCGGCTTCGACGCCGCAGCGCTTTGGGCCAGCCGCGAAGATGTCGGTTACGGCGGCACCTACATTCCGACCGGCATGATCGTGAAATGGGACAAGCCGATCGTCTATCGGCTGGATGGCATGACGCACAAGCCGGCCATGCGCGACTACGCCGTGAAGGCGCTGCAGAAGCAGGCGGCCATCGCCGGCCTCGAGGTGCGCGAGGCCACGGCCTACGATCCGGCGAACTACACCATCGTGTTCGGCGATGTCGACGTGTTTGTGATGGCCAACGGCCGCAAGGCCGGCTGCTACATGCGGCCGATCTATGACTACCGCAGCGGCAAGATGATCTCCGCCAAGTTGCGGATCAACCTGTCGTCCCGCGATGTCGAACGGTGCATTGTGCATGAGGTGCTGCATGGCTTCGGCCTGCTCAACCATCCCCACAAGCTGCATTCGGTGCTGAGTTACTACACGGTCGCCTTTGTCTTCGACCTGACCGAGCCCGACGAGGTGCTGCTGCGCACGCTCTATGATCCGCGCATCAAGGCCGGCATGTCCCGCCTGCCCGCCCTGCTGGCGGCCGACGGGATCATCGAGGAAAAGCGGCGCGCACTGAACCCGGCCGCGCCGCCGAAAACCGACGCGGCCGCCGTGATCGCCAATGCCGTGACCGATCTGGAAAAGGCGGCGGCGGCCGGCAATGTCAGGGCCATGTTGCATCTGGCCGAGGCGGCGCGGCACGGTCACGGCATGCCGAAGGACCGCCATCGCATGGCAGCGCTGCTGGAGCGCGCGGCCGGGCAGGCAGATCCGGCCCAGCGCTTCGACCTGGCCTATGCCCTGGCCTTCGGCTGGTTCGTGCCCAAGGACGAGGCGCGCGCCGCGGCGATCTACCGGCTGAATGCCGAGGCCGGGCATGCGTCCTCGCAGAACAATCTCGCCGTGCTGCTGCGCGACGGCAAGGGCGTGGCCGAGGACAAGATCGAGGCCCTGATGTGGTTCACGCTGGCGGCGCGCGGGAACCTGGCGGTTGCCGAGCAGAACCGGCAGAAGCTGCTGCCCATGCTGGATGCCGCGGCCCAGCAGGATGCCGCCCGGCGCATCGAAGCATGGAAACCCGCGGGGCAAGGCGCTAAATAGGCGCCATGACAGAGATTCAGTTCCTCGGCCGCCCCGATGGCACCCGCCTCGCCTATTGCGCCACGCCGGCCAGGGGAACGAATGGGCCCGGCCTGCTGTTCTGCGGCGGCTTCCGCTCCGACATGACAGGCAGCAAGGCGATGGCGCTGGAGGCGGCGGCGCGCGAACGCGGCACCGGCTTCGTGCGCTTCGACTATTTTGGCCATGGCCAGTCGGACGGCAAATTCCTCGATGGCAGCATCGGACGCTGGAAGGACGACACGCTGGCGGTGCTGCGCGAGATCTGCGGACCGGGCCCGCAGATCGTGGTGGGCTCAAGCATGGGCGGCTGGCTCGCCACGCTGGCGGCGCTGGCGCTGCCGGAGAAAGTCGCCGGACTGGTGCTGATCGCCCCGGCACTGGATTTCACCGAAGACCTGATGTGGGCGCAGATGGGCGACGCGCAGCGCGCGGTTCTGCTCCGCGACGGTATCTTGCGCGAACCGTCGCAATATTCCGAGCAGCCCTATGAATACACGCTGAAGCTCATCACCGAGGGCCGGGAACATTGCATCCTGAAAGCCGGCATCGCCTTCGACAGGCCGGTGCGCATCCTGCAGGGCATGCAGGATCCCGATGTGCCATACCAGCATGCAGTGAAGACCATCGAGGCCTTCCGCGGCGATGACACCCGCCTGATCCTGCTCAAGGACGGCGACCACCGCCTCTCCCGGCCGCAGGACCTGGACCTGCTGGTCGAGACGGTGTGGAGCCTTATAATCTAGCGGGTCTTGAAAAACCCGACCATCTCCGACAGGCGCTGAGCCTGCTGGGTCAATGACTGTGCCGCCGCCGTGGTCTCCTCCACCAGAGCGGCATTGCGCTGGGTCATCTCGTCCATCTGGCCGACGGCCGTATTGATCTGCTCCAGTCCCGTCGCCTGCTCGCGGCTCGCCGCGGCGATCTCGGCCACGATATCGGTGACCTTCTTGATTGCAGTCACGATCTCGGTCAGCGACGCGCCGGTCTGGTTCACCAGGGTTGCGCCGGTCTTGACCTGGGCATTGCTTTCGGTGATCAGCGCCTTGATGTCCTTGCTGGCATTGGCGCTGCGCTGGGCAAGCGCGCGCACCTCCTGCGCCACCACCGCAAAGCCCTTGCCCGCCTCGCCGGCGCGTGCCGCCTCGACCGAGGCATTCAGCGCCAGCAGGTTGGTCTGGAAGGCGATCTCGTCGATCAGCGACACGATGTCGGAAATCTTGCGCGCGCTCTCCTCGATCTGCGTCACGGCGGCGACGGCATCGCCAACCACGCTGCCACCCTTCTGGGCGCTGTCGCGGGCTGCCACCGCCAGCTGGTTGGCGGCCTGGGCATTGTCGGCATTCTGCTTCACCGTAGCGGTGATCTCGTGCATCGAGGCTGCCGTTTCCTCGATCGAGGCGGCCTGCGATTCCGTGCGCTGGGCCAGATCCTGGCTGCCCGTCGAGATTTCGCCGGCCGCGCTGTGAACCGTGGTTGCCGTTTGCACCAACTGCGTGGCGAAATCGCGCAGGCGGGCAGCCATGCCATTGGCGCTGTTTTTCAGCTGGCCAAACACCCCGCGGTAGTCGCCATGCACCGTTTTGGTGAGATCGCCGGCCGCCATGGCCTCCATGGTATCGGCCATTTCCCTAGCCATGGTCTGCAAGGTCGCCGTCAAGCGGTTCAGCTCCTGGCTGGTGGCGAGGAAGAAGCCTTCCTTGCCGCCTTCATTGATGCGGCCCGACAGATCGCCCTGCGCCACCTTATTGACCAGCGCTGCGATCTCCTCGCCTGCAGCTTTCTCACGCGCTTCGCGTTCAAGCCGACGTTTTTCCGACTCCTCGCGCTGCCGCGCGATATCTGCCTCGGCCTTTTCCCTGGCAACCATGTTTTCCTTGAATACAGACAGGGCTCGGCCCATCTCGGCGATCTCGTCCTGCCCGCTAACTGCCGGAATCTGTGCATTCAGATCGCCGTCAGCCAGCAGGGTCATGGCGCCAGTCATATGCTTCAGCGGATTTGACACTTTGGCGAAGGTGATCCAGAGAGCAAAGGCAACAGCCGCCATGGCTGCGACCAGCAGACCGATCATGACTTGCAGAAATTCGTGATAGGCGGCCTCGGCGCGGTCATATTCAGTTTGTGCCGCCACCAACTGTACATTGATCAAATCGCTGATGCCTTCTGTGACGGGGTCGATTGTCGGATACAGTTCCGTCTCGACAAAGGTAACCAGCGCACCGGCATCATTGCGGGTGGTAATGTCCAGTAGCTTGACAATACTGCGGTTGGCCGGCGCGAACAGGGACTGAACCTTCTCGACCAGCTTTGCCTCTTCCGGCGTCAGCTTGGTGGTCGTGTACGCACGCCATTTTTCCTCGATCAGCGCCTGGGCCTTGCGAATGTCCGCAATGCCTGCTTGCGGCGTGGTGGTCTTGGCACGCATCTTGTGCGACAGGTCGACAATCTGCACGGCGTAGGCATCGGAGATGATTTTCAGATCACGCAACGGCACGACGCGGTCGGCGTAGATGCTTGCCAGCGCCTTCTCGTTTTCGCGCAGCGCATACAACCCGCTACCGGCGATGACGACGATGGTTAGAAGGAGAGCCGCTAGGCTCAAAGACAGGCGTAGACGGATGGACATAGGCGCCGCTCTTTTTTTGAGTAGTTATCGTTGAATGGTGTAGGCGGTTTTACTAATCAGCCCTGTCTTACGGTAATATTTCAGTTTCTCCCTGGTAACAATGAATTCTCAGGTGCAAATGTTGAACTTCAATCAGCCGAATAATCTGTGTGCGTTGTATTTATAGGTGCCTGGCCAAAGACATCAAACCTTCGCGATAGGTCGGATATTTCAGCCGCACGCCAAGTTCGCTTTTGATGCGGTCGTTGCGCACGCGGCGGCTGTCGGCATAGAAGCTCGCCTGCATGGGCGAGAGCCGCGCCTGATCGAAGGGAATATCCGGCGGCACCGGCAGGCCGAGCAGTTCGGCGGCATATTGCACCACATCCTGCGGCGGCGCCGGCTCGTCGTCGGCGAGATTGTAGATCGCGCCGGGATTGGGCTTTGCTATCGAGGCCTGCAGCACCTGCGCGATATCCTCCACATGGATGCGGCAGAAGACCTGCCCCGGCTTGACGATGCGGTGCGCCGTGCCGCGTTTCACGCCTTCAAGCTGGTTGCGGCCCGGCCCGTAGATGCCGGCCAGCCGGAACACATGCACCGGCACGCCATGCTCGCCCTGCAGCTTCAGCCAGCCGGCCTCGGCTTCGGCGCGGCGCTGGCTGCGCCCCTGCGTCGGCCGCAGCTCGCTCTGCTCGTCCACCCAGTCGCCGCCGCGGTCGCCATAGACGCCGGTGGTGGAGAGATAACCAAGCCATTTGAGGTTCTTCAGTTTCGCGATATCGGCGGCATGCCAGCGCAGCACGGCGTCGGCCTGTTCCTCCGCCGGCACCGAGATCAGGATATGCGTGGCGGGTCCCAGCACGGATGGATCGCTCAGCGGCGCCGTACCGTCGAAGACATGGCTGTCATACCCCAGCGCCGCAAGAGCGGCCGCCTTCTCCAGGCTGCGGCTGGTGCCGACGATGCCCCAGCCCCGCGCCTTCAATTCCGCCGCCAGGACTTTTGCGCTGAACCCCAGACCGAAACAGAACAATACGCTCATTGATACCCCGCCATCCGCCCGATGCCTTGCTTTTGCCATGCCGGCCGGCCACTCTCCGGCGCCATGACGATGCCTGCCAAGATAGTATGCGCAATGCTGGGCGCCAGTGCCCTGATGCTGGCGGCCTCAGGATTCGCCGGGGCGCAGCCCCAGCCGCAATCGCGCGTGCTGGAGGATGCCGCCTACGAGGATTGCCTGGCGCTGACGCGGCGCAATCCCGAGGAAGGCTTCGCCCAGGCCCAGCTCTGGCAGGCGACCGGCGGCGGCCTGCCGGCGGCCCATTGCGCCGCGCTGGCGCTGGTGGAGATGAAGCATTACGCCGACGCCGCCGACCGCATCGAACAGTTGCTGCCGCTCGCCGAGAAACAGGCGCCGCACCTGACCGTCGCGCTGCTCGACCAGGCGGCCAATGCCTGGCTGCTGGCCGAGTTGCCGCAGCGGGCGAAGCAGCTGCTGGATATCGCACTGAAGGCCGTGCCGGACACGCCCGACCTGCTGATAGACCGCGCGCTCAGCCATGCCGCGCTCGGCGACTATCTGGCGGCGCGCACCGATCTCGACCGCGTGCTGGGGCTGGATCCCACGCGCGAGGATGCGCTGGCCCTGCGCGCTTCGGCGCGGCGGCAGACCGGCGATCCGAAAGGCGCGCTGGAGGATGCCGAAACCGCGCTGGCCCTCAACCCGCGCCTGCCCGAGGCCCTGCTGGAACGCGGCATCCTGCGGCTGGAAGCCGGCGATACGAAGAATGCGCGCGCCGACCTGATCCAGGTGCGCCTGATCGCGCCCGAAACCGCCGCCGCCGTCTCGGCCGGCTTGTATATCGAAAGAATGGACGTCAAGCCCGACTGACTTCAGGGCCGACTGAACTCGGCGCGGACCGCCGGATCGGACTCGGCCTTTTCCCGCGGCGCCGCGAAGCGCATGAACGCGTCCGCCGGCATCAGTTGCTTCAGCGCCCAGACGGCATGGGCGCGCACCGGCGCCGCCGGATCGGCGCTTAGTGCCTCCAGTACCGGGATCGCCGCCACGTCGCCGCTGTTGCCCAGCGCGATGCAGACATTGCGTACGAAACGGTCGCGGCCGATGCGCTTCACCGGATTGGTGCTGAAACGCTCGCGAAAGGCCTCGTCATCCAGCCTGGCCAGTTCCAGCAGCAATGGCGCGGTCAGTTCCGGCCTGGCCCGCAGCGTGGCCTCGCGCGCGGCGGATGCGAACTTGTTCCATGGACAGACCGCCAGGCAGTCATCGCAGCCATAGATGCGGTTGCCCATGGGCTTGCGGAATTCATGCGGGATGATGCCGCCGTATTCGATGGTGAGATAGGAGATGCAGCGCCGCGCATCGAGCTGGTAGGGCGCGGGAAACGCCCTGGTGGGGCAGACATCGAGGCAGTTGGAACAGGAGCCGCAATGATCGGCCTCGGCCTCGTCGGCTTCGATCTCCAGCGTGGTGAGGATGATGCCGAGGAACAGCCAGGAGCCGAAGTCGCGCGACACCAGGTTGGTGTGCTTGCCCTGCCAGCCGATGCCGGCCGCAGCACTCAGCGGCTTTTCCATCAGCGGCGCGGTGTCGACGAACACCTTGACCGCGTCGCCCCATTCGCGATGCATCCAGCCGGCCAGGCTTTTGAGCTTTTTCTTCACCACCAGATGGTAGTCGCGGCCCTGGGCATAGACCGAGATGGCGGCGCGGTCGCGCTGCGCCAGCACATCGAGGGGATTGTTGTCGGGACCGTAATTCAGCCCCAGCGCGACGATGCTTTTTGCCTCGGGCCACAGCGCGTTCGGATGGCGGCGGCGCTCGGCCTTCTCTTCCAGCCAGGCCATCTCGCCATGGCGTTTCAGCGCCATGAAGGCATCGAGTTTTTCGGCAAGCTCCGGGCCGATGCGGTCGGTGCTGGTGAAGCCGACCGCATCGAATCCTTCGGCCAGAGCGCGCGCCCGGATGCGGTCTCTGGCGCTCATGCCATCAGTCCGGCAGGGCGGCGATGCAGGCGATCTCGACCCTGTATTCCGGCGCGGCCAGCTTGGCCTCGGTGGTGGCGCGGGCCGGCGTGTTGCCCTTGGCCACCCAGGCATCCCAGGCCTTGTTCATGTCGGCAAAGGTCTTGATGTCTGCGAGCCAGACATTGGCCGAAAGGATGCGCGTCTTGTCGGTGCCGGCCTGGGCCAGCAGCTTGTCGATCTGGGCCAGGATCTGCTCAGTCTGGCCGGTGACATCGGCCTTCGGGTCGGCGGCGACCTGGCCGGCGAGATACACGGTCTTGCCATGCACCACGGCCTGGCTCATGCGGGGGCCGACATCGATGCGGCGGATGGACATGGGGGATGCTCCTGTTGGTGTTGATGAAGAGTTCAGAAATCCAGATCGGCATAATGCTTCGGCGGCGGCAGGCCGGGAATGTGATCGGCCAGCAGCGGGCGGAAACTGGGGCGCGATTTCACGCGGGCATACCAGTCCTTGGCGGCGGGGTAATCCTCCCACGGGATGTCGCCCAGATAATCGACGCAGCTTAAGTGCGCGGCGGCGGCGATGTCGGCCAGGCTGAAATCCTCGCCGGCCAGCCAGTTGCGCCGCTCGGTCAGCCAGCCGATGTAGTCGAGATGGATCTTCAGGTTGGCATGCGCGATGCGGATCACGGCGGATTCGGGATGGCCCATGCCGAGGAAGCGTTTCATCACCTTCTCGAACACCAGCGGCTCGGACACCTCGCGGCCGAATTTGTGGTCCCACCACGAGACCAGCCGGCGCGTCTCGGCGCGGCCGGGCGGATCGAAGCCGATCAGCATCTTGTTGGGATAGACCTCGTCGAGGTATTCGCAGATCGCCTGGCTCTCGGCCAGCACGCGGCCGTCATGCTCGACCAGCACGGGGCCCTCGCCCGTGGGATCCATGGCGAGGAATTCCGGCCGGCGCTCCCATACCTTCTCGACTTCGAGGTCGAATTCGAGCCCCTTCTCGCGGAGCAGGACGCGGACTTTGCGGGACTGGGGCGACAGCCACAGATGGTACAGCTTGCGCATGGGGGCGGAGTTTAGTCGTATTCACACGGACGAAAAAGATTCACGCCGGAAAATTACAGGGGCATCAATCGCATGCTGAAACTCTGGGGCCGCGGCAGTTCGGTGAACGTGCAGAAGGTGCTGTGGGCACTGGACGAGCTGGGTCTGCCCTACGCGCATGTGCCGCTGGGCGGCCCGTTCGGCGGCCTCGATTCGTCCGACTACCGCGCCCTGAATCCCAACGGCCTGGTGCCGACCCTGCAGGACGGCGACGGCAGCCTGCACTGGGAAAGCAACGCGATCGTGCGCTATCTGGCGGCCCGCTACGGCGCCGGCACGCTCTGGCCCGAGGACCCGGTGGCGCGCTCGGCGGCCGACCGCTGGATGGACTGGGTGCCGACCACGCTCGGCGAGCCGATGCGCGTGCTGTTCTGGGGCTTCGTGCGCGACCCGGTGAACGCCGACCTGAACGCCATGGCCGCCGCCGAAACCCGGCTGGCCGAACTCTGGGGCCGGGTCGATGCCCATCTGGCGGCGCAGCCCTTTATCGGCGGCGAGCGGCTGACCATGGGCGATATCCCGCTGGGCTGCCATGTGCAGCGCTGGCTGGGTTTCCCCATCACCCGCCCCGACCTGCCGCACCTGGCCGCCTGGCATGCCCGCCTGAGCGCCCGACCCGGCTTTGCCCGGCATGTGATGGTGCCGATGCAGTGAAATGACCGGAGCAGCCCGTTTGGGTTCATTCCGGTTCGTTTGGGTTCGTTTCGGTCCGCGGGTGCTCGTTCGGGTTCGTTCGGGTTCGTTCGGGTTCGTTTCGGTCCGCGGGTGCTCGTTCGGGTTCGTTCGGGTTCGTTTCGGTTCGTTTGGCGTATCGCCGCTTATCGCCACGTATCACTGCTTATCGGGACCGTTTTCCGGCTTCCGGGACGGTAAAACCGGACAAAAAATGCCAGAAACGGGCAGTCCCGGGCATTTTTGGGGCTGAATCGGCAGATTTTCGGCCGGATTATGCCGGTTTCTGTCGAGTTCCATGCTTATGACCCCCGTTCTGCCGTCCAGACGGGCCTTTTTGGACATAATTCGCTACACACTACCGGTTCGGTTAACCGGAAGGCGGCTGCTCGTAAATGAGAACATATATAGTACGAATGGCCGGCCGGGTCAAGCCGGCCTGACCTGATCCCCAATCGCCGGCCGGCGCCCCGGCTGGACAAATCCGCAGCCATCTGCGCCTATGCCCACCCGGGCCCGGAGCGATCCGCGAGCAGCCGGCTTTTCCACAAAGACAAGGTGATTCATGAAGGATAAGGACGGCTTTGCCGAACGGCTCGGCACGGCAGCGGCGGCCCGTCAGGCCCTGCTCGACAAGGCGCGGGCGCTGAACCCCGCCAACGACCCCGATTTCGCCGCCCGCCAGGCGGCAAGGCTGGAAGCCAGCCGCCGCCGCGAGGCCGCCGAGGCCGAACGTAAGGCCGCGAAGCTGGCCGAGGCAGAGCGCAAGGCCGCCGAACGCGAGGCCGCCAAGGCCGCCGCCGAAGCCGCCGCCCGGGCCGAAGCAGAAGCCCAGGAAGCCGCCCGCGCCGCCAAGGCCAATGTGAAGGTGAAATCCGAAGCCGAACTGAAGGCGGCGCGCGACGCGCGCTATGCCGCCCGCAAGGCGCGCCGGAAGTAAGACCTGAGGATCGTCATGGCCGGCTTTGTGCCGGCCATCCACGCCTTACAGATCACACATCCGCAGACCCGCCCCAGCCGCCTTCGCGCGCATCCAGCGTGCCGCGCGTGAGCACCATGTCTTTCGCATCGAGATCGCCGGCGCCCAGATCGGGCTGCGTTTCCAGCGCTGCGTAAAGCGGCGTGAAATCCGGTTTCGTCGCCTCGAACAGCTCCTCGAAGCTGCGGATCACGAAATAGGTCTTCTGATAGGTGTCGATGCGGTAGCGCGTGCGCATCAGCCGCAGCAGATCGAAACGCACACGATTTGGTGCCGCTGAATCGAGGCAGAAAACGCTTTCGCCCTTGGACGACAGAATCCCCGCGCCATAGATGCGCGGTCCGTCCGCCGTTTCGATCAGGCCGAATTCCACGGTGTACCAGTAGAGCCGCGCCAGCCGGTGCAGCGCGTTCAGCCCCGCCGCCTTCAGCCCGCCTTCGCCATAGGCCTGCATGTAATCGGCGAAGACCGGGTTCATCAGCAGCGGCACATGGCCGTAGATGTCGTGGAAGGCATCGGGTTCCTGGATGTAGTCGAGCTGGTCGGCCCGGCGGATCCACCAGGTGACCGGGAAGCGGCGCCGCGCCAGATGGCCAAAGAAGATCTCGTCCGGCACCAGGCCCGGCACGCAGACGATGCGCCAGCCGGTGGCGCGTTCCAGCACATCGGACAGGCGTTCGAAATCCGGCACGCCATCCGAGGCGACACCCAGGCCTTTCAGGCCATCGAGGAATTCCGGACAGGCCCGGCCGGGCAGCAGGCCGGCCTGGCGCGCAAAGAGGGTGCGCCACACGGCATGATCTTCCGCCGTATAGCGCTGCAGCGGCTGGGCATGGGTGTAATCGGCGGCGATCTCCAGATCGGCCAGATGTTCCTGCACGGCCATGACGGCCTCCCTCTGCCGTATTCGTGTTCTAGCAAGGATATGGCGAATGCTGCGCAAAAACCCCGCAACATGACGCGCATTTCAGTCGCTTAATGCATGAAAATCTCATATTCTCACAAAAAAAGGAGAAACCGTGCATGCGGCCGGATCTGGACGTTTTCGACCTGCGCCTGCTGGCCGCCCTGCAGCAGGATGGCCGCGCGCCCAATGCCGCCCTGGCCGATGCGGTGGGCCTGAGCGCCAGCCAGATCAGCCGGCGCCTTGCCCGCCTGGAGCAGGAGGGGGTGGTGGAGCGCTATGCCGCCCTGCTGCGGCCCGAGGCGGTGGGCCTGACCGTGCAGGCCTTCACGGCGGTATCGCTGGAACGCCATGCCGAGGGCATCGTACAGGGCTTCGAGCAGACTGTGCTGGCCTGTCCGGAGATCCTGGAATGCTGGTCGGTGACCGGCGAGGCGGATTTCGTGCTGCGCATCGTGGCACCCGACCTGAAAGCCTTTGCCGATTTCCTGAGCCAGCGCCTGCTGCGCGTGCCGGGCATGCGCAGCGTGCGATCGAGCATCGTGCTGCACCGGATCAAGCAGACCACGGCGCTGCCGCTGGAGCAGGCGGCGGACTAGCGCCCGGACAGGCGGCAGCTACTATTTTGAAGTAAGCCCCGACTACACTATCCGGGCCGCAGTTCCTCAGCGCTGATGCAATAGTCATCCCGTCATGCTCGGGCTTGGCCCGAGCATCCACGAATTGCTGTAAAAAACTCGTGGATGCCCGGCACAAGGCCGGGCATGACGGTTTATATCTCTGGTCATGGCCCGGCCATGACGGCCGTATTTTGGCGGGTCTATTCCCGGCTGAGCTGCCGCAGCCAGGCGACGATATCCTCGGTCTGCTGGCGCGACAGTTCGATGCCGCGCATGGGCGGGTGCGGCGCGGCGAGCCAGGCGCGCAGGCGGGCTTCGTCATTGGGACGGCCGCGCATCAGCCGTGGCAGGGACGGCGCCGCATCGCTGCCCCGCGAGGCCGTGCCATGGCAGGACGCGCACCAGCGCTCGGTCAGCACGCGGCCCCGCGCGGCATCGCCCACCTCGGCGGCCTGCGCCCCCCTGGCGGTATCAGAAGCACGCGCCGTATCGAGCGGGATCGTCTGGCTGCAGGTGGCGAACAGCGCGATGGCCAGCAGGGATGCGAGGCGTTGCGCTGTCATGGCGTCATTCCTTCAGGAAATCCGGGCTGGCAGAGGCGATCAGCAATTCGACCAGACCCGTCATGGCGCTCTGCACGCGGTTGAACCCTCCGGCCTTTTCGATGCGCGTCTCGTCCATATAGAGGTCGCGGTTGATCTCGAGCTGCAGCGTGTGGATGCCGCGGTCGCGGCGGCTGTAATACTGGGTGATGTAGCCGCCGGCATAGGGCTTGTTGCGCGTGGTGCTGAAGCCGCAGGATTTCAGGTAGTCCTCGACGCGATCCACCAGATGCGGCGCGCAGGATGCGCCATGGAAATCGCCGATCACCATGTCGGCGCGGCGCTGGCCCGCATCGGGCTGGTTGCTGCCGCCCACGGACGGCATCGAATGGCAGTCGAGCAGCAGGGCGACGCCGTGCTGCGCCAGCGCCTCGTTCAGCAGGGACTGAATGGCGTCGTGATAGGGCCGCCAGCAGGTTTCGACGCGGCGCTCGGCCTCGGCGAAGGGAAGCTTGCCCTTGTAGATCTCCAGCCCGCCGGCCACCACGCGGGCAATCGTGCCCAGCCCGGCGCCGATCTTGGTGGAATCGGTCACCACATGCGGCGGCAGCGGCGCGTCGAACATGCCGGGATCGAGTTCATAGGCGGCGCGGTTGGGGTCGCAATAGGCGCGTGGGAACAGGGCTTCGAGCAAAGGCGCGCCCAGGACCGGGCCGGCGGCATAAAGCTCGTGGATGAAGGCGTCTTCCGAGCGGCGCAGGGTAAGCGGATCGAGCTGGCTGGCGCCCTGGAAACTGGCCGGATAGATGTCGCCGGAATGGGGCGAGGAGAGCACCAGGGCCGAACGGCTGCCGGATGGCCGGGTGACGCGGATCGGCGGATCGGCCGGGAATTCCGGGTCGGGCAGGAACTGGCGGGGTTTCAGACTGGCACTGCTTGTCATGAACGGACCTGAGGGGGACGCGGATACGGGGACGACGGGCCGAACCGCCGCACAGACTATGGGGCAGGGGGGAGGGCTTGCCAACCGGCGCATCAATGTTTAAAAGCCAGCCGGTCCGGTCGACCACCGGACCCTGCGGCCCGGCCCTGCCCGGCGCTTCGGGCCGGCGCGAACGGGCGGTTAGCTCAGCGGTAGAGCACTACCTTGACATGGTAGGGGTCACAAGTTCGATCCTTGTACCGCCCACCACGCGCCTGCGGACGCCCCGCCCGACACCACTTTTTCGTATGGTCAGCAGCCCCTGCGCGAATTCGACTCGGATTCTTTCGCCGAAAAAAGCCGGAAAACCAGCTTTTTTATTCAGACATAATTAAGCATAATATCGCCACGATCAGTCCTGTTTCCGCGCCGGCCCTGGCAGGCAGCATCATCCAGGCCGGCAGCATAATGGCGTGTGTTCCGGTTTGGCCCGCAGGCCAACGCAGCCTGCGGCCCAGACGAATGGAGGGCAATCAGGCATGGCGTCCAGATCAGGCATGGCGTCCAGGATGTGTCATCCAGTGATCCGCGGATCGGCCCATGGCCGGGGGGCTGGCGCATGACTGTGGAAACCGCCACGATTCCGGTCGGCACCGTTTTCGTCGAATGCTCGCGTTTCCTGCCGCGCGCGGCACAGCCGCGCTGGCGTGTGGAGCGGATCGTCGCCCTGCCGAACCTGCCCGAGCATGCCGCGATCCGCAAACTGGAACCCGGCGGCGAGGAACGCCTGATCACTCTGCAGGCCCTTGCGCTGAGCGGAAAATACACCCGCCTCGATAACTGATCGCGATCCACGACTGCGGATCCGGACTGGAAAGCCCTGGTTGTAGGCCTGCGGCTGCAGGCTCAGGGCTGCGGAGCCCCACCCGCTGCGGGATGAATAATTGGTGTACTGCCTATAGAGGTAGAAAAATCTATTCGCTATACGCCGAGTTCTGGTAGCGTCTCCATACGGTTGGTTGAAACAGCGTGTTGGAGATGCCCGCATGTCCGTTGCCCCTCCCTTCCGTCTGGCCCGGCTTTCCCTGGTCACCAAACTCGTACTGGTCTTTGCCGTCCTGATCGCACTGACTGCCGCCGCCGTGGGCGGCGGCGCGATCTGGGAAATCCGCAGCGAAGTCGCCAACCAGGTGATCGACCGGCAGAACAACAGCCTGCGCACCCTGGCGGTGCTGCTGCGCAAGACCTTCCCCGACACCACATTCGAGATCGACGCCCAGGGCCGCGTCGGCCGCGTAACGATGAAGGAGATTCCCGATTTCGCCGACCATACGATGATCGACGAGATCGGCAGCGTCACCGGCGAAACCGCCACTTTGTTCCGCTGGCAGGAAGCCGAGCAGGATTTCTTCCGCAAGACCACCAACATCAAGCGCGATGACGGGGTGCGTGCCGTGGGCACGCCGCTGGGCAAGGCCAGCGCCGCCTATGCGCCGCTGGTGGCCGGCCGCACCTATCTCGGCGAGGCGGTGATTCTGGGCAAGCCCTACTACACCGTCTATCACCCCGTGCATGATCCGGCCGGCAAGGTGATCGGCATCCTCTATGCCGGCGTGCTGAAATCCCGCATCGACGCTTTCAGCAACCTGCTGGCCATGGAAATCCTGATCGCGGCCGGGATCGCCATGGTCGTCGGCATCGCCATCGCCGTGCTGGTGACGCGCATTCTGATGCGTCCCTTGCCGCGCCTGACCGAGGCCACCGGGCGCCTGGCCGAATACGACACCTCCGCGCAGATCGACTATCAGACGCGCGGCGACGAGATCGGCAGCCTGGCGCGCGCGGTGGAAAGGCTGAAGCAGACCTCGGTGACGGCTGCCCGCGCCGAAAGCGGCCTGGAAAACGTGTCGGCGAACGTGATGATCGCCGACGAGAACAACGTGATTGTCTATTGCAATGCCGCCGTGCTGAAGACCCTGACGCTGGCGCAGGAAGACATTCCCAAGGATCTGCCGCATTTCGATGCCCAGAACCTGATCGGCAAGAATATCGACATCTTCCACAAGAACCCCGCGCATCAGCAGACGATGCTGGCCGCCCTGAAGGACACGCACCGGGCGCGCATCACCGTGGGCGGCCGCATTTTCGATCTGACCGCGAATCCGGCCGTCAACCGCCGCGGCACCCGCGTCGGCACGGTGGTGGAATGGGCCGACCGCACCGAGGATGTGCGCATCGGCAACGAACTGGTGGCGATGATCGAGAGCGCCAGCGACAAGGGTTTTGCCGAACGCATCGACACGTCGAAACGCAGCGGCTTCATCAAGTCCCTGGGCGAGGCGATCAATACCATGTCGGATAAATGCCAGGCGATGACCGGCGAAATCGCGGACGGCATCCGCGCGGTGGCGGCCGGCGACCTCAGCCATCGCTCCGACAGGCAGTATCCCGGCATCTTCGGGCAACTGAAGAGCGGCGCCGATGCCATGGCCGAGCGCATGCGCGATTTCGCCCAGCGCCTGGCCGAAAGCGCGCGGCTGGTGCGCGATGCTTCGGCCGAGATCTCGACCGGCAGCCAGGACCTGGCGCAGCGGACGGAGAGCCAGGCGGCCTCGATCGAGGAGACGGCGGCCTCGATGCACGAGATCACCACGACGGTGAAGCAGAATGCCG
>NZ_JBKBHC010000003.1:0-367500 GCF_046297895.1 Ferrovibrio sp.
CCATGCTGGCCGAGATGCGCGACATGCTGGATGGGCTGGGCTGGCAGGAAGGCTCCACCACCGGCGCTGGCCAGTATGTGATCGAAAAGGCATTCGTCGAGCAGTAGGCGCGGCGTCGGGCATACGGGGCGGCGATGACGGCGCTGCGGAATAGCGCGGTGCAGACATGGCGGGCCCTGCCAGGTCTGCTCTGCGTCGCCCTGGTGGTCCTGCTTGCGCATATTGCCCAGGCCGCCATCCAGCCCGGAATATTCGGCCTGGGCACCATGGCCTTCATCGGCGGCATGGCGCTGGCAAGTATTCTCTCCCTGCCGGCGAATGTCGCGCCAGGCCTGCAGGTGGCAACCAAACCCCTGCTCCGGTTCGCAGTGATGCTGCTGGGGCTGCAGATGAGCGTCGACGGGCTGGTCGCGATCGGGTGGCCGGTGCTGCTGGCGCTGCTGCTGCTGGTTATCGTCACGCTGGCGCTTGTGCGCGCCATGACGCGATTAATGCGGATCGATGCAGGGCTTGGGCTGCTGATCGCGGTTGGCTCCGCCATCTGCGGCGCTTCCGCCATTCTCGCGACCAACCAGATCCTCCGGCAGGATGAGCGGCGGGTCGCCTTCGCCGTGGCCTGCATCACCATTTTCGGAACCGTTTCTGTGCTTGTCCTGCCTCTGGCCGGACAGGTTCTTGGCCTGACCCATGACGCCTATGCCGTCTGGGCCGGCGCCGCGATCCATGAAGTCGCGCAGGTCGCGGCCGCCGCCAGCTATGGCGGCACGGATGTCTCTCCGCTGGCCATCGCCGTCAAGCTGGCGCGTGTTCTGTTGCTGCCGGCCGCCGTCCTTGGCCTGGCCTGGCTTTCGGAAAGCCCGGCTCATTCGTCCCGTGGACGGGCGAAGGTGCCGGGTTTTGTTTTCGGTTATGCGGCCTGCGTCGTCTTGTCGTCGACAGGCATGATTCCGATTGGTGTCCTGGACATGGTCAAAACGGCTACGGCCTTGTTGCTGGCGGTATCGCTGGCGGCAATCGGCCTGCAGTCCAGCCTGCGCAATTTCGGCGGCTGCGGATGGCAGCCCCTGGTCCTCGCGGCCTTCGCCTGGGCTGCCATAACCACCGGCGGCCTTGCCGTGGCTCTGCTACACTAGGCCAGGCCGGCCGGCGGCACGCTTCGGGTTTCACGCGGCTGTCTGGATACCTGAATTCCGCGAACCGGCAGGACGCGTGCCGGGGGGTTGACGGGCCCGCAACGCCGTTCTATGTTATTCGTCGAATAACGAATGAACTGATCATGGCCGCCACCACGAAATCCAGAGCCAAAACCCGCCGGTCGGGCGCAAAGCCGGCTGCGCGGGCGGTCGACTGCTCTCCCGCCTGCATGGCGCCGGCCGACTTGGCTGAGCCGATGCGGCCCGAGGACGGCGAGCTGGCCGAGCTGGCCAAGGCGCTGTCCCATCCCGTCCGCGTCCTCATCGTGCGCAACCTGCTGCGCATCGGCACCTGCTATTTCGGCAAACTCGCCGACCTGCTGCCGGTGGCGCCATCCACCGCCTCGCAGCATCTCACCATCCTGAAGGAAGCCGGCATCGTGAAGGGCGAAACCGATGGCGAGCGCCCCTGTTACTGCATCGATCTCGCCCGGCTGCGCCGTCTGCAGCATCTGGTCGGGGACCTGTAAAAAAATTTGGCCCATGTGTTCGGTATTAGACGAATAACGAAAAGGAGCTTTGGTCATGAATGCGATCGCGCAGAATTCCCATTCCGGGCTGCCGGGCAACCTGCCGGTGGCGGTGATCGGCGCCGGGCCGGTTGGCCTGGCCGCCGCCGTCCATCTGCTGGCCCGCGGCCTGCCGGTGAAGCTGTATGAAAGCGCCGCGGCGCCGGGCGCCCATGTGCGCGCCTGGGGCCATGTGAAGCTGTTCTCGCCCTGGGTCTACAACATCGACCGGCAGGCGCAGGCGCTGCTGGAGAAAACCGGCTGGCAGGCGCCGCTGCCCCTGGCCTATCCCACCGGCGCCCAGCTGCATGACCTGTATCTCAAGCCGCTGGCCGATACGCCGGAACTCAGGGCCGTGATCGAGACCGATGCCCGCGTGGTCGCCATCAGCCGCGCCGGCCACGACAAGATGAAAAGTGCGGGCCGCGAGACCGCGCCCTTCGTTCTTGCCATCCGCAAGGGCGATGGCAGTCAGCGCGAGGATCTGGCCCGCGCGGTGATCGATGCCTCGGGCACCTGGTCGCAGCCCAGCCCGATCGGCAGCCATGGCCTGCGCGTGCCGGGCGAGGCGGCCCATGGCGGCCGCATCGCCTATGGCATTCCCGATATCCTGGGCCGCGACATCGACATCTATGCCGACAAGCGTGTGCTGGTGATTGGCGCCGGGCATTCGGCCGCCAATGTGCTGCTCGATCTGGCGCAGCTTGCCGGCCGCGCGCCGTATACGAAAATCGTCTGGGCGGTGCGCGGCGGCAGCCTGAAGCGGCTGTTCGGCGGCGGCGAGAACGACAAGCTGGAGGCGCGCGGCGCGCTGGGCCGCGCATTGGAAAACCTGGTCGCGACCGGGGGCCTAGACCTGCATATGCGCAGCACGGTGATGCGCATCGACGCGACCGGCGCCGGCCTGGCCGTGACGCTGCAGCAGCCGACCGGCGCGGGCGAGACCATCGAGGTGGATCGTATCATCGTCGCCACCGGGCAGCGCCCGGATCTGGACATGCTGCGCGAGCTGCGGCTCGATCTCGATGCGGCGACCGAAAGTCCGCGCGCGCTGGCGCCGCTGATCGATCCGAATGTGCATTCCTGCGGCACGGTGCGGCCGCATGGCCATCGCGAACTGGCGCAGCCCGAGGCCGGCTTTTATCTTGCCGGCATCAAGAGCTACGGCCGCGCGCCCACCTTTCTGATGGCCACCGGCTACGAGCAGGTGCGTTCCATCGCCGCAGCGCTAGCGGGTGACATGGCGGCGGCCGACGACGTGCAGCTCGATCTGCCCGAAACCGGCGTGTGCAGCAGCGACCTGCAGGAAGACGGCGGCTGCTGCGAGTCCGCCGTTGTGGGCGCGGGCTGCACGACGGTGAAGGAAACCGTACCCGAAACCGGCGCCAAAGCCTGCTGCGGCACGGCCAAGCCGCGTGTTAAGGTGACTGGCACCGCCATGCCTGCCGAGGGTTGCTGTTGATCCATGCCGCTGTCCCATGAACGCCGCACCGTCGTCACCATCGCCCTGGGCACGGCCCAAACCCTGAGCTGGGCCTCGACCTATTATTTGCCGGCCATCCTGGCGGTGCCGATGGCGAGCGATTTCGGCATCACTACCGACTGGGTCTATGGCATCTTCTCGGTGGCGATGCTGATGACGGCCTTCATGGGGCCGGCCGTCGGCCGCCGGATCGACAGCTTCGGCGGTCGCGGCGTGCTGATCGTCTCGAGTCTGGTCTTCGCCGCCGGCCTTGGCCTGCTCGGCTGGTCGCCCAATCTGCCCGTTTTCGTCGTCGCCTGGCTCATCGTCGGCCTTGGCATGGGCATGGGCCTCTACGAGGCGGCGTTCGCGGCACTCACCGCCATCTATGGCCGCGGCGCTCGCGGCGCGATCACCGGCGTCACGCTGCTGGCCGGCTTCGCCAGCACGATCGGCTGGCCGGTCTCTGCCCTGGTCGAGGCCGAGATGGGCTGGCGCGCCACCTGCTATGTGTGGGCGCTGGCGCATCTGCTGCTGGCGCTGCCGATCTATGTCTTCATGATCCCGAAGGAACTCGGTGCGCATGTCAGCATCGAGGCTGCCGCGCCGGCGCCGGATGCGGCGCCGCTATGGAATCGCCAGATGCTGCTGCTGGCCTTTGCCTTCGCCGCCACCTGGATCACCAGCACGGCGATGGCAGCCCATCTGCCCCGCCTGCTGGAGGATGCCGGCGCCACCAAAACGGTTGCCATCGCCGCCGCCGCGCTGGTCGGACCGGCGCAGGTGGCGGCGCGCGTGCTGGAATTCAGTCTGCTGCAGCGTTTCCATCCGCTGCTGTCGGCGCGGCTGGCCTCGGTCACTCATCCCATCGGGGCCGTTGCCGTGCTTCTGCTCGGCGCGCCGGCGGCCTATTTCTTCACCATCATCCACGGCGCGGGCAACGGCGTGATGACCATCGCCAAGGGCACGCTGCCTCTGGCGATCTTCGGGCCGGTCGGTTATGGCCGCCGCCAGGGCCTGCTTGCCGCGCCGTCGCGCTTCGGCCAGGCCGCATCGCCTTTCGTGTTTGCCGTGCTGATCGAGCGGTTCGGCGCCGGCGCGCTGATGTTCACCGCCGGCCTTTGCGCGGCCGGCTTCATCGCGATGCTGCTGCTGCGCGCCGAGGCGCCAGACGCACTGAACGCCTCTGTCAAAAGCAGCTAGCGGCCGCGCAGCAGGTGCCCGGTCATTGCCCGCACGGCCACGTCATAGCCCTCGGGGCCCAGACCGGCGATCACCGCCGTGGCGACCTTCGAGACCAGCGAATTGTGGTAGATCGCCTCGCGCCGGTGGATGTTGGAGATATGCAGTTCGATGATTGGGCCCGGAAACTGCTTCAGCGCATCGAGGATGGCGATCGAGGTGAAGGTGAAGGCTGCCGGGTTGATGACGATGCCAGCGGCCCCGCCATCAATGGCCTTGTGGATCCAGTTGATGATCTCGCCCTCGATATTGGACTGATGGAAACGCACCGGCCGTGCGCCGGCGGCTGCGCGGCACATCGCCTCCACCTCGGCCAGGGTGGTGTGGCCGTAGATTTCCGGCTCGCGCTTGCCCAGCCGGTTCAGGTTGGGGCCGTTCAGGACAAATAGCGGCTTCAGGTCGGTCATCGCATCCTCGCTGCGTTGGAAAGCTCAGCCCTGGTAGCCAAGCAGGCGCGGCAGCCAGAGCACGAGGTCGGGCAGCGCGGTGATGAGGGCCAGCGCCACCACCATGGCAAACAGGAAGGGCATCACATCGCGCACGATGTCGCGGATCGGCACGTTGGCGATGCGCGTCATCACGAACAGCAACAGGCCATAGGGCGGCGTGATCAGGCCCAGCATGATGTTGACCACCACCACGATGCCGAAATGCACCATGTCGATGCCCAGTGCCTTGGCCGCCGGGATCAGCACGGGCACCACCACCAGCAGGATCGTAGTGCCTTCCAGCAGGCAGCCCAGCACCAGCAGGATCACGTTCACGAGGATCAGGAAGCCCAGCGGCGTCAGTTCCCAGCCGGCGAGCAGGATCTTGATGTCGTTCGGGATGTTCTCCACCGTGACGACGTAATTGAATACCAGCGCGCCGGCGATCAGCATGCCGATCGAGGCCGAGACGCGGGCGCTGCCCAGAACGGATCTGTAGAAATCGCGCAAGCTGACGCTGCGATATAGTAGCGCCGAGATCAGCAGCGCATAGGCGGCGGCCACGGCGGCCGCCTCCGTCGGCGTGGTGGCGCCGCTGTATATCCCGCCCAGCAGCACGACGGGCATCATCAGCGTGGGCAGGGCGCGCCAGGTGATGCCGGGCAGATCGCGCAGCGGCGTGGGCTTCTCGACCGGAAAATTCTCGCGCCGCGCGCCGATGGCCACGATCACCATCTGGGCAAAGGCCATCAGCAGGCCCGGCACCACGCCGCCGAGGAACAGGTAGCCGATCGAGGCATCCGAGACCAGGGCATAGAGGATCATCGGGATCGAGGGCGGAATGATCGGTCCGATCACCGAGGTGGCGGCGGTCAGCGCCGCGGCATAGCTGGCGCGGTATTTGCCGCCGGCCGTCATCATCACCTGCATCATCTTGCCGGTGCCGGCGGCATCGGCGATGGCCGAACCCGACATGCCGGCAAAGATGATGCTCTGCAGGACGTTCACCTGGGCGAGGCCGCCGCGGAAACGGCCGACGATGGCGTTGCAGAATTGCAGCAGCCGCTCGGTCATCGACCCGATGTTCATCAGCTCGGCGGCCAGGATGAACAGCGGCACGGCCAGGATGATGTAGTTGACATACATGCCGTTCAGAAGCTGTTCGGCCGCCGTGCCCATGTCCAGGCCGGCCAGCCACAGGTACAGGATCGAGCCGGCGATCATGGCGTGGCCTATGGGAAGGCCGAGGAAGGCCAGCACCGTCATGGCGACGATGCAGATCGAAAAGGGACTGGCGATGTTCATATGCCGGATGCCGTCTTGGTGGGGTCAGCCTCGGCCGGTGCCGTGCCCCGCATCGCCTGCCAGCAGAGCCAGAGATAGCGCACCAGAACCGCGACGACGAAAATGACGTAGATCGAGAACAGCCAGTCGAAACGGATCTTCAGGTAGGCCGATTTCTCAACTTTCATGAAGGCGACGTAATCGGCCACGGCGGGGAGCGAGGTGCCGTAGAGCAGGATCAGAACGGTGCCGCTGAACAGCAGCATGGCGCGGCGCAGTTTCGGGCCGGCGGCCGCATGCAGCAGGTCGAAGCGGATTTCCTCGTCCTCGCGCAGCACGAAGGCGGCGCCCCACAGAACCAGCCAGAGCCAGAGGATCGCGCTGATCTCGTTGGTCCAGCCGATCGGCAGGTTCAGCACATAACGGAAGATGATCTGCAGAATGAAGGCGGCGAACATCGCGGCCAGCATTGCCGCCAGGACATTCTCGCCGCGCCGGTACAGCCAGGCGGCCAAACTCTCCAATCGCTGATGCACAGGTGCCCCGCCGGTCCGCTGGTCAAGTGACGGAAGCCCCGGGCATCCGGGGCTTCCGCCCATGGTGCTAGAGTGCGTTGATCTTGTCGACCATGCCCTTCGGCCAGTCCTTGGCCAGATCGGAGGCCAGGTATTTGGCCTGCGCATGCTTGCGGAAGGCGGCCTGGTCCGGTTCGTAGATATTCAGGCCCTTGCTCTTGAGGAACGTAACCAACTCCTTTTCGCGATCCTGGTGCTTCTGGGTCGAGAAGGCGATGGCGGCGTCGGCTGCGGCCTGGAAGCGTTTCTGCTGGTCGGCCGACATGCCTTTCCACACCTTGCTGGAAACGGTGAGCAGGTCGAAGCCGACCAGGTGCGAGGTCAGCACGATCTGCGACATCACCTCGTAGAACTTCATGTTCTCGACGTTGGGCAGCGGATTGTCCTGGCCGTCGATGGCGCCGGTCTGCAGGCCGGTGTAGACCTCGGCATAGGCCATCGGGGTCGGATTGGCACCCAGCGCCTCGCCCAGGAACTGCCAGGCCTCGCCCGGCGGCATGCGCAGCTTGATACCGGCCAGATCGGCGGGGGTGGTGATCTTCTTGTTCGGCTTCAGGCCGACCTGGCGCGAGCCGAAATAGGTTGGGCCGAGAATGTGGATGCCGAGCTGGTCGTCGGCCATCTTCTTCATCTCGGCACCCGGTGCGCTGGCGAAGAACTTGGTCAGATGGCCGGCATCGCGGAACAGGTAGGCGGCCGTCAGGATCGACCAGGCGGGAATCTGCTTCGAGATGTCCTGCGGCGCGATGTTGCCCATTTCCAGGTTGCCGCGCTGGATCGCGACCAGTTCGGTGCCCTGCTTGAACAGGTTGCCGCCGTAATAGCCCTCGAAGGCGAAGTCGCCGGCGATGCCCTCGGCGAATTTCTTCATCATCTCGGCGCGGATGTCCTGTTCGGAGAAGACGGCCGAGAAGCGCAGTTTCGGCTTGCCCTGCGCGAATGCGGGGATGCCGAGGCCGGACAGGCCGGTGGCCGCGGCGGCCAGACCGGTGCCGGCGAGAAAGCGGCGGCGCGTGGTGTGCATGCTCATTGTGGTTCCTCCCGATTTTTCACTCTGTTGCGGATGTGCGGTTACTGTAATCCCTTGGTGATATGCGTTCAGGCCGCGGCGGCGAAATGGGTCGCCATCGCGGCCATGTCCGACTTTCGGCCGGTGAAAAGTTCGAAGGCACGCACGGCCTGGCCGATGGCCATGCCGGTGCCGGCCAGCGTGCGGCAGCCCAGGGCGCGCGCCGCGCGCAGCAATTCGGTTTCCTGCGGGAAATAGACGATCTCGGCAACCCAGTGATGGCGACGCAGCAAGGCGGCCGGAAACGGCGTGCCGGGATATTTCGCCATGCCGACCGGCGTGGTGTTGACGATGCCGTCGGTCCAGCCCAGAAGCGATTCCAGAAGCGATTCCCGGGTTTCGGCCGTGCCCGCGCCGGCCTGCACACGCTCGCCCCAGTCGCGTCGCATATGCGCGGCCAAGGCCTGCGCCCGGGCCGGATCGGTGTCGACGATCTCCAGCCGCTCGACGCCGAGCTGCATCAGCGCATAGGCCACCGCCGCGCCCGCGCCGCCCGCGCCGAACTGCACCACCTGGCGCAGCGGCACGTCGCTCAAGCCGGCGCGGAAGCTTTCGGCAAAGCCCCAGCAGTCGGTGTTATGGCCGGTGGTGGTGGCGCCAGCGCCGGCATAGACCACGGTGTTCACCGCGCCGATGGCGGCCGCTTCGGGCGACAGCGCGTCCAGATGCGGCAGGATCTGCTGCTTGAAGGGATGGGTGACGTTGAAGCCCTGGAAACCCAGCGCCGCGCCGGCGGCCAGGATGTCGGGCAGGGCCGCATCAGGCAGGCGCAAGGCGTCGAAATCGACCAGGATATAGGCGCAGTCCAGGCCCAGCCGCGCCGCCTCGCGCTCATGCATCATCGGCGTGCGGGATTGCTGGATGCCGCGACCGATCAGGCCGACGAGCACCCCCGCGAGACTGGCGGCGGACACGAGGGCGGCCGTCTGCGCGGATGTGGTCCGGCGCGCGGTCAGCGGATGCGCCGCCATCACGGCCTGCAGGGCCCTGATGCAGGCGTCGCGGCCGGATGTCTGGCGTTCAGACCTGTCGGAGCCTGACGACACGGTTCCTCCCGGGGAAAATTTCTCGCTGCACAATGTACGAAATAGTTAGTATAGTCAAACCCGATTCCGGCCGGCCAGGGTTCCGGCATTGGCTTGAGGCAGGAATTCTCTTTGTTTGCGGCGTGTTAGCTATTTGCAAGGCGTCGATCCGAGGGCAGTATGCAACAGACCACTCAGGCCATGGGCTGGCGCGCGCGGACCGCGTCGGCAGGAAAATCCCGCCCGATGACACAATCTTCCAGACCGGCCCCCAGGCCCTCCTCCAGACCGACCGCTACCGCCCGGACGCGCAGCCCGGAAGCGACGCGGCAGGACATCATCGACGTCGCGATGCGCGAATTCGCGCAGAACGGCTTGTCCGGCGCGCGGGTGGACGAGATCGCCGCCAAGACCGGCTCCAGCAAGCGGATGATCTACTACTATTTCGGCGACAAGGACGGCCTGTATCTGGCCGTGCTGGAAGAGGCCTACCGCAAGGTGCGCACCACCGAGGCGCAGCTCGATCTGGAGCATCTCAAGCCCGCCGATGCCCTGCGGCGGCTGGTCGAGTTCACCTTCGACCACCACCATTCCAACGAGGCCTTCATTCGCCTGGTGATGATCGAGAACATCCACCATGGCGAATATCTGGCGCGCTCCAAGACGATCCAGGACCTGAACGTCTCGGCCATCGGCGAGCTGGAACGCATCTACCATCGCGGCCTGCAGGACGGCGTGTTCCGCAAGGGGCTCTCGGCGATCGAGCTGCATTGGCAGATCAGCGCGCTCTGCTTCTTCGGCGTTTCCAACCGCGCCACCTTCTCGCAGATCTTCCGCGTCGACCTGACCTCGAAAAAGGCCCTGGCCGCGCTGCGGGCTCAGGTGGTGGAGATGGTTCTGCGCAATGTTCTGAAACACCCGGCCTAGGCCGGCCGGCGGTGATGCGCCAGGCCGGTTTCGGCCGGCGCAATAATGTACGAACCAGTTCGATCAAATACAAAACAGAGCCCGGCCCGGGCCGGTTCCAGGGAGGCCGCCATGACAACCGCGACCATGAAGACAGCGCCCCTTAAGACCTCGATCGCCACCGTTTCGCTCAGCGGCACGCTGGAAGAGAAGCTGCAGGCCATTGCCGCTGCGGGCTTCGACGGCGTGGAAATTTTCGAAAATGACTTCCTCGCCTTCGACGGCTCCCCGCGCGAGGTCGGCCGGATGGTGCGCGAGGCGGGGCTGCAGATCACACTGTTCCAGCCCTTCCGCGATTTCGAGGGCATGCCCGAGCCGCAGCGCGGCCGCGGCTTCGACCGTGCCGATCGCAAGTTCGATATCATGCAGGAACTGGGCACCGACCTGATGCTGGTCTGCTCGAATGTCTCGCCGCTCTCGCTCGGCGGCATTGATCGCGCCGCCGATGATTTCCGCGAGTTGGGCGAGCGTGCGGCGCGCCGCGGCCTGCGGGTGGGTTACGAGGCGCTGGCCTGGGGCCGGCACATCAACGATCACCGCGATGCCTGGGAAATCGTGCGCCGCGCCGATCACCCCAATATCGGCCTCATTCTCGATTCCTTTCACACGCTGGCGCGGCGGATCGACGTGGCATCCATCCGTGCCATTCCGAAGGACAAGATCTTCATCGTGCAGCTGGCCGACGCACCCCGCATCGAGATGGACCTGCTGCACTGGAGCCGGCATTATCGCAACATGCCAGGCCAGGGCGACCTGCCGGTGGTCGACTTCATGCGCGCGGTGGCGGCCACCGGCTATGACGGACCGCTGTCACTGGAAATCTTCAACGACCAGTTCCGCGGCGGCTCGCCCAAGGCCATTGCCGTCGATGGCAAACGCTCCCTGGTCAGCCTGATGGACCGCGTGCGCCGCGAGGAACCAGGCACACGGATCGTGGTGGCCGATATCCCCGACCGCATTCCCGCGCATGGCATCGAATTCATCGAATTCACCGCCAACGAGCAGGAAGGCGCCGAACTGGCCGCCCTGTTTCGCATGTTCGGCTTTGCCAAGGCGGCGCGGCACAAATCCAAGGATGTCACGCTCTGGCGCCAGGGCGGCATCAATCTGCTGATCAACAGCGAGCGCGAGGGCTTTGCCCACAGCGCCTATGTGATGCATGGCGCCGGTGTCTGCGATATCGGCCTGCGCGTGGAGGATGCCGCCGCCACCGTGCTGCGGGCGCGGGCGCTGGGCGCCGAACCTTTCGAGCAGCCGGTCGGCCCCGGCGAGTTGCGCATCCCGGCCATCCGCGGGGTTGGCGGCGGCGTGATGCATTTCATCGATGCCAAGAGCGAATTATCGAGGCTGTGGGAGATCGATTTCGAGCCGGTCCGCGATGCCGGGCAGGCCGGCGATGCCGGCCTGGTGGCCATCGACCATGTGGCGCAGACCATGAACTACGAGGAGATGCTGACCTGGATCCTGTTCTATACCTCCATCTTCGCCACCCATAAGACGCCGATGGTGGATATCGTCGATCCGGCCGGCCTGGTGCGCAGCCAGGTGATCGAGAATGACAGCGGCAGCCTGCGCATCACCCTGAACGGCGCCGAGAACCGCCGTACGCTGGCCGGCCATTTCATTGCCGAAAGCTTCGGTTCGGCCGTGCAGCACCTGGCCTTCGTCTCGCGGGATATTTTCGCCACGGTGGCGGCCATGAAGCGCAACGGCTTCCGACCGCTTGCCATCTCGCAGAACTACTACGACGACATCGAGGTGCGCTTCGGCCTCGAGCCCGGCCTGCTCGATGCGCTGCGCGAGCACAACATCCTCTATGACCGCGACGGCGAGGGCGAGTATTTCCAGATCTACAGCCCCAATTACGGCGAAGGCTTTTTCTTCGAAGTGGTGCAGCGCCGCCGCTATGGCGGCTACGGCGCGCCGAACGCGCCATTCCGCATTGCCGCGCAGAAGCGCAGCCTGAAGCAGAAGGACCGGATCGAAATCTAGCGGGCCTGTATTTAGCGCGACTGGACCTGCCGCAGCCAGCGCACGACGCCCAGGCCGGCAGCCAGCCCCGTGGCCAGGCAGCCCTGCAGCAGATAGCCACCGGTCGGCGCCTCCCAGTCCAGCATCTCGCCGGCCACGAACACGCCCGGCCGCCGGCGCAGCATCAGATGCCCGTCCAGTTCATCCAGCGCGATGCCGCCGGCGGTGGAGATGGCGCGCGCCAGTCCGAACGGCGCGGTCAGTCGCAGGGGCAGGGCGCGCACCAGCGTCTCCAGCGGGGCCGCGCTGCCGGCATGGAGGGCCTCCTGCACCAGGCCGATGGCCACCGGCGGCAGGTTGATCTGCTTGCGCAGGAAGTTGGCCAGCGAAGCGCCGCGCCGTGGCTGGCTCAGCTTGTCATGCAGTTCCGCATCATCCATGTCCGGCCGCAGGTCGACCTTGAGTTCTGCCGCGCCGTTGCGCGCGATGGCGTCACGCAGGGCCGATGACAGCGCATAGACCGCGCCGCCCTCGATGCCCTGGGCCGCAATCATCGCCTCGCCACGGATCGTCTGGCCGGCGAAACCAAGCGCGATGCGTTTCAGCGGCTGGCCGGCATGGCGGCTGCGGAAATGCTCCGACCAGGCAACATGGAAGCCGCTGTTGGCCGGCTGCAGCGGGGTAATCGCGAGATCGGGCAGCAGAGCGGTCCAGCTCCCGTCGGCGCCCAGGCGCGGCCAGGAGGCGCCGCCCAGCGCCAGCACCGTGGCATCGGCGGCATAGGCGCTGCCATCATTGAAGCGCAGGGTGTGGCCATCGTCGGTCCAGCCGGTCCATTCCGCACGCGTCTTCAGCGTCACGCCCAGATCGTTCAGCCGTGCGAGCCAGGCGCGCAGCAGGGGGCTTGCCTTCATCGCGCGCGGAAACACTCGGCCGCTGCTGCCCACGAAGGTGGGTTGGCCCAGGCCTTCGCACCATTGCACCAGGGCTTGCGGTGGAAAGGCCTCCAGCGCGCTGTGCATCCAGCCCTCCGCCGCGCCGTAGCGCGTGCGAAACCGCTCGATGGCCTCGGAATGGGTGATGTTCAGGCCGCCACGCCCGGCCATCAGGAATTTGCGGGCCGGGCTGGGCATGCGCTCGAACACTGTTACCGCGACGGCCTTGCCGCCCTCGCGCGCGACCGTCTCGGCTGCCATCAGGCCGGCCGGGCCGGCGCCGATGACGGCAACGCGCTGGACAGGGATCGTGTTCATGAGCCTGTAATGCCGCCTCGCCGCCGGCCGCGCAATGGGCCGGCTTCCTCGCTCGGTGCTTTATTGTCGCGGCCGACGATGCCAATCTGGTCTTCCGATCCGATTCGCATCTTCGCATGACCGAGCCAGAACAGACCGTACCGACCGATCCGCTGCTGCGGCGCAATTTTGGCCTCGGCATCGCCAATGGCACGCTGGTGGATGCCAGCGACCAGATCGCCTCGCCCAACATCGTCGTGCCCTGGCTGCTGCATGCGCTGGGCGCCTTCGCCTTTGTGGTCTCGGCGGCCGTGCCGCTGGTGCGGGCCGGCCAGCTCGCCGCCTCGCTCGCGCTTGGTCCCGTCGTGGTGCGGGCGCCACTGGCCAAGCTGCTGGTCGGCCTCGCTACCTTCGCGAAAGCCATCGCACTTGGCGGCATGGCGTTGGCTGCCTGGCTGCTGCCGCCGCTGCCCGCCATCGCCGCTATCGTGGTTTTGCTGCTGCTGGTCGGGCTGGCCAACGGGCTCGGCGGCCTGGGTTTCCGCCAGCTTGCCGCCAAGGCGATCCCGGCGCATCGGCGCGGCGCCTTGCTGGCATTGCGACTGGCCGCCGGCGGCCTGTTCACCGTTCTGCTGCTGTATGTGTTCTATGCCCAGCACGAGGCGCCGCGCAGCATCGACGGCTATGGCTGGAAGCTGCTGATCGCCGCCATCTGCCTCACGCTTGGCGCGCTTGCCATCCTGCTGTTTTTCGAAAGCCGCGGCACCGTGGCCGGAACAAGTCTGCCCTCTCTGGCCGACGGCTTCCGCCTGGCCGGCCGTTCGCGCTGGTATCGTTCGTATCTGCAGATGCGCGCGGTGGCGCAGGGCATCGACATGACGGTGCCCTTCTTCGCCATCCATGCCGCCAACGTCACCGGCGCGGCCCATGCGCTGGGGCTTTTTGTGGCCGCTTCCACGCTCGGCGGCGCGCTGGCCGGCCTGCTGCTGGCGCGTTTCCTGGATCAGCATGTGGAGCTGGTGCTGCGCGCCGCCCCGGTGCTGGCGCTGCTGGCCGCCGGCTATGCGCTGCTGCTCGACCTGCATCTGGGCTGGCGCACGGCCGAGGCCTATGCGCCGGTTTTTTTCGTCGCCGCCGTGGCCGGGCAATCCTACTGGCTGGCCTGCGACACGCTGGCGCTGCGCAATCTCCAGCTTGCCGAATTGCCGGCCGGCAGCGGTCTGGCCGCAGCGGTGGCCAGCGTGGTGGCGATGGTGATGGCGCTGGCCTTCGGCGCGGTGGCGCATTCCACCCATGTGCTGGTCGCCATCGGCCTGCTCGGCCTGCTGCTGCTGGGCGGCATGCTCAGCATCGAGCGGGTGATCGCCGCCACGAGAAACTGAAACTCAGGCGGCGTCCTCGCAGGCCTTGCGCATGAAATCCAGGAAGGCCGGATCGTCGGCATAGGCGACATTGATGCGCAGCGCCGGCCGGTGCGCCTCGCGGTCCAGGGAGAAAATCGAACTGGGCGCCAGGAAGATGCCGTCTTCCGAGGCGCGGCGTGCCAGCGCCACATCGTCGATACCTTCAGGCAGCGGGCACCACAGGTAATAGCCGCCGGCCGGAGCGCTCAGGTCCTTCAGGCCGATGGCGGCCAGCGCGGCCATCGCCTGGCCGGAGGCGCGCGCCACACGCTCGCGCAGACGGTTCAGGTGGTGACGATAATGCCCGTCGGCCATCAGGTCGTGGATCAGGCGTTCGACATAACCCGAGCTGTTCACCACGGTCAGCATCTTCACGTCGGTGAGCGAGCGGATCAGCGCCGGCGCGGCGGCGATATAACCGGTGCGCAGGCTGGCCGACAGCGTCTTGGAGAAGGTGCCGACATAGATCACACGCTCGAGCTGGTCCAGCGTCGCCAGCCGTGGCGTGATCGGCGGCAGCAGATCGGCGAAGGGGTCGTCCTCCACCAAGATCATGCCCAACCGTTCAGCCTGCTGCAGCAGGCGATGGATGCCGGCCGGCGTCATCGATGTGCCGGTGGGGTTATGCGCCAGGGTCTGGGTGAAGAACAGGCGCGGGTGATACTGCGCGGCCTTGGCTTCCAGGTCGTCCGGATCCGGGCCGTCGCCCAGGCGCCGCACGCCGATCACGTTGGCGCGCGCCAGCCGCAGCTTGCCGAATAACGGGTAGTAGCCCGGGCTGTCGACCAGAACGGCATCGCCCGGTTCGATGAAATGCCGCACGATCAGGTCCAGCGCATGGTTGGCGCCGAAGGTGAGCAGGATCTGCTCGGCGCTGACATGGATCGAGCGTTCGATCAGCCGGCCGGCGATCATCTCGCGCAAGGGGCCATAACCCTGCGGCGCGCCGTAACCATGCTCCACCCGCTCGCTGCCGCGCAGGCTCAGGCGCAGATGGCGGCCGAGTTCGGAACCCTCCATCCACGCCGCCGGCGGCCGGCCGTCTCCGACGCGCACGGCATGATGCTGGTTCAGTTGCTCGCGCAGCAGCGATACCAGGTCGATCGCCTCGCTGACATGGGCGGGCCGGATCGCCGCCGATGCCTTGGGCCGCGGCCGCGCGACGTAAAAGCCCGACCCGCGCTTGGGTTCCAGGTAGCCCTGCGCCACCAGCCGGTCATAGGCCTCCACCATGGTGTTCTTCGAGACGCCGAACTCGGACGCGGCCTGGCGCACCGAGCCCAGCCGCGTGCCCGGCGTCAGATGGCCCTGTTCCACCTGGCGGGCAATGTTGCGGGCAATCTGCTCCGCCCTGGCGATCCGCATGGTCTTGGCTCCCTCTAACTGTACCAATAATTCCGCCAGTACAGTTGATCGGACAATACCGCGAATTGTCCCTTGTTTAAAAGGGCATGCACAGGGATTTTGGGCCGTCATCAGGGCCGCGCCGGCAAGGCGGCGGCCGAATGGAGGAAACACCGATGAGCAAGGCGGTCTCTGCCACTGCGGCAGGGCGAAGCGTGAATTCGCGGATCGAGAATTATCGCAACATGACCCCGGCCCAGCGGCTGGACGCGCTGGTGCAGGCGGCGGGCCTGAACGACGCCGACCATGCCCTGCTGGCCGCGCCCGGCGCCCTGCCGGTGGAGCGCGCCAACGGCATGATCGAGAATGTGGTCGGCACCTTCGAACTGCCATTTGCCGTCGCCACCAATTTCCAGATCAATGGCCGCGACTATCTGATCCCCATGGCGGTGGAAGAGCCCTCCATCGTCGCCGCCGCCTCCTACATGGCGCGCATCGCGCGCGGCTGCGGCGGCTTCGAAACCTCCTCCACCATGCCGATCATGCGCGCCCAGGTGCAGGTGATCGGCCTGTCCGATCCCCATGGCGCGCGGCTGCAGATCCTCGCCGCGCGTGACGAAATCCTCGCCGCCGCCAATGCGCGCGACAAGGTGCTGGTCGGCCTGGGCGGCGGCTGCCGCGACATCGAGGTGCATGTCTTCCCGCAGACGCCGCGTGGCCCCATCGTGGTGCTGCACCTGCTGGTCGATGTGCGCGATGCCATGGGCGCCAACACGGTGAACACCATGGCCGAGACGGTGGCGCCCATCGTCGAACGCGTCACCGGCGGCAGCGTGCGGCTGCGCATTCTGTCGAATCTCGCCGATCGCCGCCTGGCGCGCGCCCGCATCAGCCTGACGGAAGAATCGCTGGCGACCAAGGAATTCTCCGGCCGCCGCATCATCGACGGCATCCTGGATGCCTATACCTTCGCCGCAGTCGATCCCTATCGCGCCGCCACGCACAACAAGGGGATCATGAACGGCATCGACCCGGTTGTGGTGGCCACCGGCAACGACTGGCGCGCCATCGAGGCCGGCGCCCATGCCTGGGCAGCCCGCAGCGGCCATTACACCTCGCTCACCACCTGGGAACTCAGCAACGACGGCCGCCTGGTCGGCACGCTGGAAATGCCGATGGCGCTGGGCCTGGTCGGTGGCGCCACCAAGACGCATCCGCTGGCCCAGCTGGCGCTGCGCATCCTCGGCGTCGCGACGGCGCAGGAACTGGCCGAGATCACCGTCACCGTTGGCCTGGCGCAGAACATGGCCGCCCTGCGCGCGCTGGCCACCGAGGGCATCCAGCGCGGCCATATGGCGCTGCATGCCCGCAACATCGCCATCGTCGCCGGCGCCACCGGCGAGGAAATCGACAAGGTGGCGGCCGAGCTGGCCGCCAGCCATGACGTGCGCACCGACCGCGCGGCAGAGATCCTCGCCCGCCTGCGCAAGAAATAGTTCTGTCGCGTTTCATCACCCAAGAGAAAACAACGGAGGAAACAGGAATGACGATCAATCGACGCAAGCTGCTCGGCTCGGGCGCAGCCCTCGCGGGTGCCGTCACCTTCGCCGCCGCCACGCCGGCGCTGGCCCAGAGCGGCGCGGTGAAATGGCGCATGCAGGCGCTGTGGGATCCGGGCACCACGCCGCAAAAATTCGAGGAGCGTTTCGTCAAGCGCGTGTCGGAACTCACCGGCGGCAAGTTCACCATCGAGCTGTTCGCCGGCGGCCAGATCGTGCCGGCGGCGCAGGCCTTCGACGCCGTGCGCGGCGGCGCCTTCGAGATGATGAAGACCTTCGACGGCTACGAGGCCGGCAAGATTCCCGCCTTCGCCTTCACCAGCACGATTCCCTTCGGCTTCCCTGAATCGGATCAGTACGAGGCCTGGTTCTACGAGATGGGCGGCCTGGACATGGCGCGCGAGGCCTATGGCGCCGCCGGCCTGATGTATATCGCGCCGACCATCTACGGACAGGAGCCGATTCACGCCAAGATGCCGATCACCAAGATCGCTGATCTGGCCGGCAAGAAGGGTCGTTTCGTCGGTCTGGCTTCCGCCGTTATGGGCGCGTTCGGCGTCAGCGTGTCGCCGCTGCCGACCGGCGAGGTCTATTCGGCGCTCGACAAGGGCGTGATCGACATCGCCGACCGCGGCGACCTGACCGCCAATTTCGAGGCCGGCATCGCCGAGGTGGCCAAGCATGTGGTGCTGCCCGGCGTGCATCAGCCCACCACGGCCACCAGCTATGTCGCCAATCGCGGCGCCTATGAAAAACTGCCGGCCGAGTTCAAGGCGGCGCTGGCCGTGGCGGCGCGCGAAATCTCGGCCAGCCTGCGTCAGCACATCCTGGTGCAGGACGCGCTGGTGCTCGAGAAATACAAGGCCAAGGGCTGCACCATCCACACCTTCGACCCGGCCGACATCCTGGCCAACCGCCCCAAGGCCGTGGCGGCCTGGCAGGCGGCGACCAAGGACAACGCGCTGGCCAAGAAGATCCTGGACAGCCAGGTTGCCTTCATGAAGCGGCTCGGCGTATTGGCATAAATCGCGTCTCGCGGCGGGTGCCTGTCGGCACCCGCCGCATTCTTTCCGCAGTTCATCGGGAGAACCCATGCCGCCCGTCATCGCCGGCTTCGTCGGCGCGGTCACCGCCGTCAACCTTGCCGCCTTCTATCTCGCGATCTCGCTGGTCTATCTGATCGTGCCGATCATGCTGATCGACGTGGTGATGCGTTATGCCTTCAACGCACCCACGGTCTGGGGCATGGAGCTGGCCGTGCTGCTGTTCGGGCCGTATTTCCTGCTGGCCGGCCCCTATGTGCTGCACCAGAAGGGCCATGTGGCGATGGACCTGCTGCGCCAGCGGCTGAGCCTGCGGGCTGACCGCCTGGTCGAACTGGTCAACCTGCCGATCATTGTTGCCTTCTGCGCCATCCTGCTGTGGTTCTCAGTGCCGGCCGCCATCGATTCCTTCAACTACGGCGAGACCTCGTTCTCGGCCTGGAATCCGCCGATCTGGTGGACCAAGGCCGCCGTGCCGCTGTCGCTCGTGCTGATGCTGCTGCAGGCGCTGGCCGAATTCCTGCGCGTGCTGTTCCGCGTGCCCGGTGCTGCCGGTCAGCATCACGAGGAGGCCGCGCTGTGAGCTCGACCGCCATCCTCATCCTGATGTTCGGCGGCCTGACGCTGTTCATGCTCACCGGCCTGCCGATCGCCTTCGTGCTGGGCGGCCTGTCGCTGCTGATCACCGTGCTGTTCTGGAATCCCCAGGCCGTGATCATCCTGGTGCTGCAGATCTTCGACACCATGAAGTCGGAGGCCCTACTGGCGATTCCGCTCTACATCCTGATGGCAGCCCTGCTGTCGCGTTCGGGCGTGATCGAAAAGCTCTACCGCGCGATGGAACTGTGGTTCGGCCGGCTGCGCGGCGGCCTGGCCGTCGGCACGGTGGTGATCTGCGTGATCATGGCTGCGATGACCGGCGTGGTCGGCGCCGCCGTCACGGCGATGGGCATGCTGGCCCTGCCCGAGATGCTGCGCCGTAAATACAGCCCCGAGCTAGCCACCGGCACGATCTGCGCCGCCGGCACGCTGGGCATCCTGATCCCGCCTTCCGTGCTCACCATCGTTTACGCCGTCACGGCGCAGGTCTCGATCGGCAAGATGCTGATCGCCGGCATCGTGCCGGGCCTTGTGCTGGCCGCGCTCTATATCCTCTACATCCTGCTGGTGGCCTGGCTGAAGCCCGGCGCGGCGCCGCTGCGCGAGGATTATGCCCCGGTCCCCCTGCGCCAGCGGCTGTCGGCGCTGAAGGCGCTGGTGCTGCCCGGCCTTCTGATCCTGCTGATTCTCGGCTCGATCTTCTTCGGCATCGCCACGCCTACCGAAGCCGCGGCGGTCGGCGTTTTCGGCGCCCTGATCGCCACGGCCCTGGAAAAGAAGCTGACTGTCGACGCGCTGGTCTCGGCGGCGGCCGATACCGGCAAGGCCACGGCGATGATCCTGTGGATCACCATCGGCGCCAAGGCCTATGTGGCGATCTTCACCGGCCTGGGCGGCGCGGATTCGCTGCTCGGCCTGATCAAGTCGCTGGAGGTCGGGCCCTATGTGATCCTGGCCGTGATGCTGCTGATCCTGATTTTCCTCGGCACCGTGCTGGACGAGATCGGCATCATCCTGCTCACCGTGCCGGTCTTCATCCCGATCGTGAAGTTCCTCGGTTTCGACGAGATCTGGTTTGGCGTGCTGTATGCCATCACCATCCAGATGGGCTATATCTCGCCGCCCTTCGGCTACACGCTGTTCTACATGAAGGGCGTGCTGCCCAAGGCGCTGCATATGGGCATCGTCTATCGCGGGATCGTGCCCTTCTTCCTGCTGCAGGGCGTGGGCCTGCTGATCGCCATGGCATTCCCCGGCCTGATGACGATCCTGCCGCGGCTGATGGAGAACTGAAGCCGGACCGCGTTATTCGGCTTTCGGCGTCACCACATGCGGCCGGCCGGCATTGAGCATCAGCAGGGCCATGTCGTCCAGATCGGCCGACAGGCGCCCGAGCGTCACGCCGCCGGCATGCAGCAGGCAATGCACGCCCAGCTCGCTCACCGCCTTCACCGTGGCGGCCACCGGCTTGGATTCGCCGGACATGTAGAGCTTGATCCGGCTGTTGGGCTTGAGCGCGATGCGCGGCGCGAACAGGCAGCCTTCTAGTGACAGGTTGGCGACGGTGCCCTCGACGCTGCCGCCGGCATGTTCCAGCCGGGCGGGAATGCGGGTGTCGCGGCGGTCGAAGCGCCGCCGGTTGGCTCCGGACTTGCCAGCCTTTGATTTGGCGGCCTTTGACCGGACCGTCTTCGCCTTGGCTGCTTTCGTCTTCGCGGACTTCGTTTTGGCGGACTTGGCCTTCGCAGCGCTTTTGAGCACGGCTTTCCCGGGGACTTTCACAGGGGTCTTCCCGGTCATAGTCTTTGCCGCCTTGGCCTTCGTGGCCTTGGCTTTCACTGGCTTGGCTTTTACTGGCTTGGCTTTCGCTGGCCTGGCGGTCGAGGCTTTGGGTCTGGACCCGGCCTTGACCGGCCTGCTTTTGGTGGAAGCGGTCTTGCGGGAACCGGCTTTGCGGCTAACGGCGGCCATACGCGCGTCTCTCCTTGCGTCTCGCGCCACAGTAGCGACAGCCTTCCGAAGAGGGAAGGGTGAATAACGGCTTGGCCATATTACAAAAGCATGGCGGCGGCGGCGGCGATTATCTAAAGTGGCGAAACATGTACGCAAACGACCACAGAAAATAGCCGCCATGTCCGCGCGGATTCCGCCGGAGGCCGTCGTCTGGGCCTTGTCGCGTCACAACGCCTATCTCAACAGCCGGCCCGGCGGAGTCCGGCTGCAGCGGCGTGGCGACGACCTGTCCGATCTCAAGCTGGACGGCGCCGTGCTCGACGACGCCATCCTGCCCGGCTGCAGTTTCGCGGGCTCGTCGCTGCAATCGGCCCAGTTCGTCCGCGCCGACCTGTTCGGCAGCGATTTCAGCCATGCCGACCTGACCCGCACGATGTTCGATCGCGCCGACCTGCGCGGCGCGAATTTCCTGATGGCGACCCTCAAGCAGACCTCCTTCCGCCAGGCCGATCTGCGCCCGGGCCAGATCGTGCGCCATGAAAAGGATGGCGGGGAAAATGCCGAGGATGTACCGGTCAACCTGTCCGGCGCCAATCTCGACGAGGCCAATCTGGGCCATGCCCATCTCGACCAGGCGAATCTGAGCAACTCCAGCGCGGTCGGCGCCACCTTCGTCGGCGCCTCGCTGTTTGCCGTCAATCTCACCGGCGCCGATCTTTCGGGTGCCGATTTCTCCGGCGCGCGGCTGAAGGACACGACCTTCGTGGGCGCGAATCTCGATGGCGCCAAGCTGGCCGGCTGCGACCTGCGCGGCGCCAATCTACGCAGCGTCGATCTCACCGGCGTCGATCTCACCGGCGCCAATCTGCAGGGCGCGGTCTATCGCAGCCAGGTGCAGCTGCCCGCCGACATCGAGGCGAAGATGGCCGCCCATGGCAAGTGGATCGCCTCCAACGGCCTGGCCGGCGAGCGCGCGGTGTTCAGCAACATGAAGCTGCCGGGGGTGGATTTTTCCAGCTGCGACCTGCGCGCGGCGGTGTTCCACGACACCAATCTGGCCGGCGCCTATTTCACCCGCAGCCAGCTTCTGTTCGCCAGCTTCGTCAATGCCGATCTACGCAAGGCCAATTTCGACCAGGCCAGCCTGGGCGGGGCCAATTTCTCTGGGGCGTTGCTGGCCGGGGCGGTGTTCCGCGGCGCCCAGCTTGTGGGGGTCGATATTTTCAACGCCCTGAACCAGCGTACCGGCAAGATCATCTTCCCCCGCTTCGACAATGCCGATCTCACCGGTGGGGATCTGCGTGGCGCTGTGATGGAAGGTATTGATTTCTCAAGCACAGTTTTTGAAAAGGTCAATATTGCCGGGGCGGATCTGCGCCAGTGTACCGGCATGCGCAGCTCTCGGCGGGGCTGACTCCCGCAAACCCGGGCCAATGGTCGGATTGTAACAATTTAGCAAAAATGCAGTTTCTGGTTGCTCGATGATGATGGGCTGCACTAGCCTTCGGGAGTATTCACCAGCAAGCGTTGTTTTTTATGCCGGACCGTTCCCTTCCATCGCATGACGTTCAAGTCGTTCTGTCCCGACACGCCGCCTTCCTGGCCGGCCGTCAGGGCGGCGCGCGCCTGCAGCAGCCGGGGGCCCAGTTCGCCAATCTGCGGCTCGACGGCGTCATGCTGGACGATGCCATTCTGTCGCGCGCCGCCTTTGGCAATGCATCGCTGGCCGGCGTGCAGTTCCGGCGCGCCGACCTGTTCTGCGCCGATTTCCAGAATGCCGACCTGACGCGCGGCGTGCTCGACCGCGCCGATCTGCGCGGGGCCAATATGGGCCGCGCCGTGCTGCGCCATGCCTCGCTGGCCCAGGTCGATCTGCGGCCGGGGCAGATCATGCTGGCCGAAACCAGTGAGAGCAAACAGGTCAATGCCAATCTCGACGGCGCCAAGCTGGACGGCGCCGATTTCAAGAATTCCCAGATGGACAATGCCAGCATGGCGGTGTCCTCGGCGGTCGGCGCCTCGTTCGGCAACGCCAGCATGTTTGCGGTGAATCTGGCGGGCGCTGATCTCTCGGGCGCCAACCTAGCCGGCGCCAAGCTGAAAGACGCCAATCTGATCGGCGCCAGCCTGGCCGGCGCCAAGCTGAAAGGCTGCGACCTGCGCGGCGCCAACCTGCGCAATGTCGACTTGAGCAAGGTCGATACCGAGGGCGTCTCCCTGCAGGGCGCGGTCTACCGCAAGGGCGACGCGCTGCCCGAGGAAATCGAACTTCTGCTGAAGGCGCACAGCACCTGGATCGCCACCAACGGCGCGGAAGGCGAGCGCGCCGTGCTCAGCCGGCGCAAACTCGATGGCTGCAATTTCGCCGGCTGCGACCTGCGCGGCGCCGAATTGCAGGAGGCATCGCTGCAGGGTGCCGATTTCTCGAATGCGCAGATGATGTTCGCCAGCTTCATTGGCGCCAATCTCGAAAAGGCCTGCTTCGACATGGCCGACCTGTCGGGCACCAATTTCTCCCGCGCCCATCTCGGCGCCAGCCGCTGGCGCAGCGCCCGCGTGGTGGGCGTCGATCTCTACAATGCCCGCAACCAGCGCACCGGCAAGGTGATCTATCCGCGTTTCGATGAGGCCGACCTGACCGGCGCGGATCTGCGCGGCGCGATCCTGGGCGGGGTCGATTTCTCGACGGCGAAGCTGGACAAGGTGAATCTCCAGGGCGCCGAGATCCGCGAATGCATCGGGCTTGGCGGCAGCCGTTAGGATCGCCGCCCCCGGAGCGAAGCCGGGAGGCAATAACGGCGGTGATGGTTCGTAGGCAGATCGACCAGGTTAACGGATATCAACTCCCTCGCTGCCCCGTGCCTCGCTACTGTGACAGGTGGACCGCAGATCTGGAATCGCCTTGCGGCTGATCAACAGGCTGGCGTAATCTGCTTGATAGAAAATAGTTAACAGATTTACTCGCAGAAAGTGGGCATTTACCCGATGGGTGAACTGAAATTTCCATCCCAGCAGATCACCGTCGCCCTGTCGCGTCATGCGGCCTGGGCCGGCGGCCGGTCCGATGGCGAGCGGATTCAGCGCCGCGGCGAGGATCTGTCCTTTCTGCGACTCGACAATGCCAAGCTGAACGATGCCATCCTGGCCCGCTGCCTCTTCACCGGCAGTTCGCTGGTGAAGGCCGAACTGCGCCGGGCCGATCTCTTCGCGGTCGATTTCATGCGCGCCGATCTTTCGGGGGCGGTGCTGGACCGCAGCGACCTGCGCGGCGCCAACATGATGAAGACCATCCTGCGCGGCGCCTCGCTGAATCAGGCCGATCTGCGGCCGGGCCAGATCGTGGTCGATGACGGCAGCACCAAGGAGCGTTCGGCGAATCTGAGCGAAGCCAAGCTGGATGGCGCCGATCTGCGCTCGGCCCAGCTTGATGAAGCCAATATGTCGGTCTCCTCGGCCACCGGGGCGAATTTCGCCAATGCTAGCATGTTTGCCGTGAATCTCGCCGGCGCCGATCTTTCGGGCGCCAACCTGACGGCGGCGCGGCTGCGCGATGTGAATCTGCTCGGCGCCAAACTGGAAGGCGCATTGCTGCAGGGTGCCGATCTGCGCGGTGCCAACCTGCGCAACGTCGATCTGTCGAAGGTCAATCTCAAGGGCGTCGACCTTTCGCATGCCACCTATCGCAAGACGGCCAGCCTGCCGACCGAGATCGAGGTGCTGCTGCATGCCCATAGCCGCTGGATCGCCACCGGCGGTCAGGAGGGCGCGCGGGCCGTGCTCAGCGGCAGGAAGCTGGCCGGCTGCGATTTCTCAAGCTGCGACCTGCGCGGCGCCGAGATGCATGGCAGCGATCTGAAAGGCGCCGATTTCTCCAACGCCCAGTTGCTGTTCGCGAGTTTCCTGGGCTCCGATCTCGCCAAGGCGAATTTCGACCAGGCCGATCTGGGCGGGGTGAATTTCGCCAGCGCCAACCTGGCCGCGGCCACCTTCCGCGGTGCCAAGCTGGTCGGCGCGCCGCTGTTCAGCGCCAGCCATCAGGCCACCGGCCGCACGCTGTATCCGGTGATGATGGATGCCGATCTGACCGGCGCCGATCTGCGCGGCGCCGTGCTCGATCACGTCGACCTCACCCGTGCCAAGCTGGCCAAGGCCAATTTCACCGGCGCTGATCTGCGCGACTGCGCCGGCATCAGCGGCGCCGCCTGAGTCACCCTTGCCGCTGGCAGGCGGCGCATTATCCTCCGCGCTGGGGGAGGGAATGCAGCATGACGTGGCATGGCCGTCCATCTTGATCCTGATCTGCGCTGTCGCGACGGACGTCTGCTGCAACTGCTCGACTGGTGGCGGGGATTTGGCAGGCTCCATGCCCGCCTTCCGGCCCGGGCGGATTTCGATCCCCTGCGGATGAAGGGCCTGTTGCCCAACATATACATGGCGGATGTGATCGATGGCGGCCGGCGCTTCCGCTGGCGCCTGCTCGGCAGCGACGTCATCACCATGGCCGGGCGGAATGCCACCGGCCGTTTTTTCGATGAATTGTACAAGGCCGAGGATTACCGCAACTTCACCGCCAGTTTCGCGGCCGTTGTCGCCGCGATGCAGCCGATGCGCAGCCTTGGCAGCTTTTCCTTCGCCGACCGGTCCTTCATCCACTTCGAGGCCCTGGAGGTGCCGCTGACGCAGGACGGCGCAGCCGTCGACGTCATCCTCGGCATTGCCGCGCAATACACCGATTGAAACGGTGAAACGGCCGGCGCATGACGCCGGCCGTTTGCGGACTGCGGCGGCAGAGGAGCCTTTTCCGCCGCAGCCTTGTTGATCTGGCCAGGCGCCCGGCCATGACCATGCGCCTGCCTGACACTCTATGCCCCGCCGTCGAATTGAGGAAATTGATTGTTTTGCATAATACAATCGATGGGGGCGATCGCAGGCGAGGAAAAAATGATCCCCGTTGCGGGCATGGGCCAAACCCAATCATAGTAAGCGGGTCGGATCGGACCTTTGCCAGCGGAGCGGGAAGAATTCCATGCGTTTCGCCGAAAAAATCGACGAGGAAGACCTCCGTCAGCTCTATTTCTACTGGCTGTCGAAAAAGACCAGCCGCTTTCCGCCACCGCGTTCGGCGATCGACCCGGCCGAGATCCGCCGGTTGCTGCCGTCATTGTTCATCATCGAGGTGGATCACGAGCAGCAGCGTTTCCGCTACCGGCTGGCCGGCGCGGAAGTCGAGGGCTTGGTGCAGGCCAAGCTGCATGGCCGCTGGCTGGACGAGGCGTTACGCTCGCCGCTCCGCGAGTTCTTCGACGAGGGATTCTGTATCGCCGCCTTCGACAAAAAGGTGCATTTCCGGCGCAACACGCTGCACCTCGCCGGCCGGCCGTATATCCGCTATTCGCGCCTGCTATTGCCGCTGTCGAATACCGGCGAGCGGATCGACCATATGCTCGGCTGCATCAAGCTGGACGGCGAGATCAACACGCGCAATCCCAGCCAGGTGGAAGAGCACGAGATCACGATCGGCGATGTCGAGACCTTCGAACTCGATGCCTACGAGATGCCGCCGGATGGCATTCATCTCGACAGCTAGAATCGCGGCAATCCAGATGTATCGGGATATGGACTGACGGCCCGCAGTCGGGCCGGCGGCTTACATTTCCACCTGGCCCCACGGGATGGAATGCAGGGGCACGTCCTTCAGCTTGTCGACGAATGGCTTGGCGCCGATATAGACCGGCGCGAGGCTGACCCCTTTGGCGACCAGGACCACTTCTTCCTTCTTCAGCCGCTGCTTGAACGCCGCCATGGACCGCTGGGCCATCTCCGGCGTAGCCACCCCGGCCTCGGAGACCATGATCAGGGTCACGACCTTGCCGTCGATATTGTAGTTCACGAATGGATAGCGTTGCGCCATCGAACTCTGCTCCCCCCAGGATAACACCCCTGCGTGCAGCAAACGCGATTTTATTTCATCTTAAGGAAAACCCCTAATAAATTATGATTAACAGCGGTTTACTAAATCGGATTGTATAGTCGGACGAATCCTTCGCGCCTTTATTGCAACTTTTGCAGAACTGGCTTGCGCGGCCCTGCTGTGACCCTCACCACAATACGCCGTGAAGACCGGCCGCTGTCCCTTGGTACGGCCGGCGGCTGTGCCATCTTTTCTCGCGAGCGGCCCGGCGCCGCCGAAGGAGAAGTCCATGATCACGATATCCAGATTGCTCGCCGCGCGTGGGCGGCTTTCCATCATGACCCTGGCCGGTGCGCTGGTCCTGGGCCTGCTGTTCGCGCCCGCCGTCCGGGCCGGCATGATCGAGGTCGCGCCCGGCGCCACCCGTCAGATCGATGTCGGCGACCGTTATAACTACACCACGATCACGATCACCAATGCCGGTGCGGCCGCCGGCCGGCTCGAATTCGGCACGCCGGTCGATCAGGCCGTCGATGTGCCCGCCGGCGGCAGCATCGAGTTATACGGCCGCTATGGCCGCGGCCCAACCGGCGGTAATTACGTGACGGTGAAAAACAGCGGCAGCGTGCCGCTGCGGATTCTCAGCCGCTATCAGGAAACCGTGCGTTCGCCCTGATCAGGATCGCGGATTCATCTCGGCGGCCGGCAGCGGCTGAAAACTCTCGCGGTCAAGCGGAATGAAAAACCCGTCGCGGAAATCGCCGCGACGGCTGAGTTCGCTGATCGAGCGGGGCTGGGCCGGCTTTTCGCTGGGCCAGACCTGCACGCTGAAGATCATGGCCGTCTTGTCGGGCGTGCCGCGGCTCAGCGGCAGCATCAGTCGCTGCGTGGCGGCATAGCCTTCGCTGTCCCAGCGGAACACGCTTTCGGAATAGACCGGCACGGCATCGTGAAAGGCCGTGGCATAGATGCGGTTCATGTAGTCGCGATAGCTGCCATGCATGATTTCGCCGGTGGTCCTGCCGGTGAAATCGAAGGTGTAGCGCTCGACATGGGCCGAGCCGACCAGGCGATAGCGCCAGTTTTCGCCGCCGCTTCCGTCAGGGCCGGCCGGTTCGGTGAGCAGCAGGTTCGGCCATATCGATGGCGGCAGGTCGAGCGGGTCTATATCGGCCCGGTCCGGCATCGTGCGGTCGCGTCGCTGCCGCGACCAGTATGCGGCAACGGTGGCCAGAATCGGTTGGTCGGCAAAGAGCAGTTGCGACATGTCTGTCCTCGCTTACCGTCATCATGAAGTAAGCATTTCATCCCGCATAGCCAATACAATGCAGCCTTGTGCCGCGAGGATTTGGACGGGGGAGAATCTAGGCTGGGCGGGGAGATTGCGAGGGCTGGTGCTGCCGGCGAGGATTGAACTCGCGACCTCCTCATTACCAATGAGGTGCTCTACCACTGAGCTACGGCAGCCCGGGTCCGGCCTTCAGGTGGGCCGAAACAGACAAGCCGGCAGGAGGCCTTCAGGGGCCCGGCCGGCGTCGGGCGCGGAAACTGCCACAGCCGGGCAGATCACGCAAGCGGCACATAAGGACTTTTGGCCAAAGGCATATTTGCGCCTTTTTCCATGGCTTTGCCCGGAGCCGCGGCCAGGCTTCGACCCGCTTGATGCTGCGACAGGTTGCCGGCTTGACGGCCATGCCGCCGCTTGGCTATCGCTTAGGCCCAGCCAAATGCCCCCGGAGCCACCATGATCGGTGCGGAAACGCCCAAGGCCGCCGCTGAGATCGAGCGCAAGTTTCTGGTGCGCGATACCGGCATCGTCGCGGGCCTGGCGGGCACGCCGCTGGTGCAGGGCTATTTCGGCGGCCTGGAAGGCTGGACCCTTCGGCTGCGCACCGCCGGCGATCGTGCCTGGCTCACGCTGAAATCCGCCCAGACCGGCATGACGCGCCAGGAAATCGAAAGCCCGGTGCCGTTCGAGCAGGCCGGCCGCCTGCTGGCATCCCTGCCGCCCGACCAGATCATCAGCAAGATCCGCTATCGCCTGCCGCTGGAAGGCAGCGGCCTGGCCTGGGAAATCGACCGCTTCCTCGAACGCCACCATGGCCTGTGGCTGGCTGAGATCGAGCTGCCGCGCGCCGACTATCCGGTTGCGCTGCCCGCCTGGCTCGGGCCCGAGGTGACCGGGGATCCGCGCTATCACAACGCCGCCCTGGCCGCCTCGCCGGGCGGCGCGGCCCCGCCGCCGGCGCCACCCGAACTTCTGGCCATGGCCCGCCGCCTGATGGAGGGCGCGCTGCCGCCGCGTGATATCCATGCCGGCGCCGGCTGAACGCGAGGCGCGGCTGGCGCAGAAACTGCGCGCCAACCTGGCCCGCCGCAAGCAGCAAATCCGCGGCCGTGAGGAAACCGTCCGGTCCGAGGGACCGTCGGACGAGCCCGGGCTGCCAGAGCCGGCCGAGGGCAAGCCTGCGGGCCTTGACCGCGACGACCCGCCCGCGTAAGCCCGCTGCAGGCATTATCGCTCTCCGCAACGAAGAAGGGACCGCCGCCGATGGCCGTCATGTCCGATATCTGGATCCGCCAGATGGCCCGCGAGCACGGCATGATCGAGCCCTTCGTCGAGGCGCAGAAGCGCGAGGGCACCATCTCCTACGGCCTGTCCTCCTATGGCTACGATGCCCGCGTGGCGCGCGAGTTCAAGATCTTCACCAACGTGAACAGCGCGGTGGTCGATCCCAAGGAATTCTCGCCCAATTCCTTCGTCGATTTCGACACCGATGTCTGCGTCATCCCACCCAATTCCTTTGCCCTGGCCCGCACGGTGGAATATTTCCGCATCCCGCGCGACGTGCTGGTGATCTGCCTCGGCAAGAGCACCTATGCGCGCTGCGGCATCATCGTCAACGTCACCCCGCTGGAACCGGAATGGGAAGGCCACGTGACGCTGGAATTCTCCAACACCACGCCTTTGCCCGCGAAGATCTATGCCAACGAGGGCGCCTGCCAGTTCCTGTTCCTCAAGGGCGACCAGCCCTGCGAGGTCAGCTATGCCGACCGTGCCGGCAAATATATGGGCCAGCGCGGCGTCACCCTGCCGAAGCTGTAGCGCCCGGGCCATAATGCCGAAGCCGTAACGCCGGCCGCCGGACGGCCCCGCACTGGCGATTCGCGCCCCGTTGCGCTAGACAGACGGGACAAATTTGGCATGGCCCCGGCCGTTCTGCCGATGGCCCTTTGGAATCAAGGCGTTATGGATAGAATTCGGTTGCGCGGCGGTCGGCCGCTGGACGGCAGCATCAGTATCGGCGGGGCCAAGAATGCGGCCCTGCCGCTGATGGCGGCCAGCCTGCTGACCGGCGACACCCTCACCCTGTCGAACGTGCCGCACCTGGCCGACATCGCCACCATGGCGCAGCTGCTGCAGCAGCATGGCGTCGATGTGTCGATGGATGGCGGCAACGGTACGCCGGAAGGCCGCACCATCCACCTCAATGCCGCGAAGATCGAATCCACGCTCGCGCCTTACGACATCGTGCGCAAGATGCGCGCTTCCGTGCTGGTGCTCGGCCCGTTGCTGGCGCGCTTCGGCGAGGCGGAGGTTTCGCTGCCCGGCGGCTGCGCCATCGGCACGCGGCCGGTCGATCTGCACATCATGGGCCTGAAGGCGCTGGGTGCCGAGATCAATGTCGAGAACGGCTACATCAAGGCCAGGGCGCCGAAGGGCCTGAAGGGCGGCATGGTGCGCTTCCCCATGGTGTCGGTCGGCGCCACCGAGAACCTGCTGATGGCCGCCACGCTGGCTGAAGGCACCACGGTGCTGGAGAATGCCGCGCGCGAGCCCGAGATCACCGACCTGGCCTATTGCCTGGTGGCAATGGGTGCGATGATCGACGGCATCGGCAGCGAGCATCTCACCATCCACGGCAAGAAATCGCTGCACGGCGCGCAGCATCGCATCGTGCCCGACCGCATCGAGACCGGCACCTATGCGGCTGCCGTCGCCATCTGCGGCGGTAGGGTCGAGCTGCTGAATGCGCGGCTCGACCTGATCGAGTCGGTGGCCGACAAGCTGCGCGAGGCCGGCTGCGATGTGGCCGAAACCGCGCGCGGCGTGTCGATTGCCCGCAACGGCAGCCGGCTGAAGGGCGTCGATTTCCTCACCCAGCCCTTTCCCGGTTTCCCGACCGACATGCAGGCCCAGGTGATGGCGGCGATGTCGGTGGCCGAGGGCGCCTCGATGATCACCGAGTCGATCTTCGAGAACCGCTTCATGCACGTGCCCGAGATGGCGCGCATGGGCGCCAACATCGTGGTGCATGGCGCCTCCGCGCTGGTGCGCGGCGTGCCGAAACTCACCGGCGCGCCGGTGATGGCCACCGATCTGCGCGCCTCCGTCTCGCTGGTGCTGGCCGGTCTCGCCGCCGAGGGCGAGACCGTCGTGAACCGCGTCTATCACCTGGACCGCGGCTACGAGCGGCTGGAAGAGAAGCTGGCCGCCTGCGGCGCCCAGATCGAGAGGCTGAAAGACTGAACGCCATGGCGCCGCCACGTTTCCTGCCGCTGAAGCTGCGCGCCGAGGATGTCGAGGACATCACGGTGCTGTCGGCCTGCCTGCAGGATGCGACGCTGCATGCCGCCGACATGACCTTCCAACCGCGCCAGCGCCGCTTCGTCATGGTTCTGAACCGCTTCCGCTGGGAAGACGAGCACCTGGCCGATACAAGGCGCCGGCTGATCCGCGCCGTGCCGCATGTGCGCGTGCCCGCCGGCCTGCATTTCGAAGGCGTGTTGAAGGTGCAGTCCAGCGGCATCGACCGGCAGGATGCAAAAACCCCGCTCGAGCTGCTCTCGATCCTGGCCGAGCCGGCTGGCGAGGCGCCCGGCGCTCAGCTCACCCTGGTTTTCGCCGGCGGCGCCGCCGTGCGGCTGGAGGTGGAATGCGTCGACGCGCAGATGCAGGATATCGGCCAGCCCTACCCGGTGCGCCATGCGCCCAAGCACAAGGAAGTGTCATGAACGCCGCCCCTTCCGACAAGCTGGTGATGGCCCTGCCCAAGGGCCGCATCCTGAAGGAAGTCATGCCGCTGCTGCACGCCGTCGGCATCGTGCCCGAGCCGGAATTCGCCGACGAGAACAGCCGCAAGCTGCGCTTTGCCACCAGCCAGCCGGATATCGAGCTGATCCGCGTGCGCAGCTTCGACGTCGCCACTTTTGTTGCCTTCGGCGCCGCCCAGCTCGGCGTGGCGGGCAATGATGTCCTGATGGAATTCGACTTCCCCGAGATCTACGCCCCGCTCGACCTCGATATCGGCCACTGCCGCCTGTCGGTGGCCGAACCGGTGGAACTCTCGGCTTCCGACGATCCGAAACGCTGGAGCCATGTGCGGGTGGCCACCAAATACCCGCATGTGACGCAGAAATATTTCGCCGCCCGCGGCGTGCAGGCCGAATGCATCAAGCTGAACGGCGCCATGGAACTGGCGCCAACCCTGGGGCTGTGCCGCCGCATCGTGGACCTGGTCTCCACCGGCGCTACATTGAAGGCCAACGGCCTGGTCGAAGTGGAAATCATCGCCAACGTCACCTCGCGTCTGGTGGTGAACCGGGCCGCGCTGAAAACCCGGCCGCTGCAGGTCGGCGGCTGGCTGGAGAAATTCCGCGCCGCCGTCGAGCAGGCGGCGGCTGCGAAGAAGAAAGTTGCCGTCTGATGCCCGTCTTCCTCAACGCTGCCGATCAGGGTTTCGCCGCGCGCTTCGACGCGATGGTGAAGGCCAAGCGCGACGCCGAGGCCGATGTCTCGGCCACGGTCGCGCAGATCATCGCCGATGTGCGCAAGCGCGGCGATGCCGCCCTGCACGAACTGAACCTGAAATTCGATCGCGTCGATTCGGCCAAGCTCGGTCTGCGCATCGGTCAGGCCGAGATCGATACCGCCGCCGCACAGGTGGATGCCGGCACGTTCAAGGCGCTGGAGGTTGCGGCCGAGCGTATCCGCGCCTTCCACGCGCGCCAGAAGCCGGCCGACGATTTCTACACCGATGCACAAGGCGTGAAGCTGGGGCATCGCTGGACGCCGCTGGACGCCGTGGGTCTTTATGTGCCCGGCGGCAAGGCGGCCTATCCGTCGTCTGTGCTGATGAACGCCATTCCCGCCGTGGTGGCCGGCGTGCGCCGCGTCGTGGTCACGCTGCCCACCCCGGGGGGCGAGTTGAACCCGCTGGTGATGGCGGCGCTGAAACTGGCCGGGGTGACGGAAGTCTACCGCACCGGTGGCGCCCAGGCCGTGGCCGCCCTGGCCTATGGCACCGAAAGCATCAAGGCGGTCGACAAGATCACCGGTCCGGGCAACAGCTACGTGGTCACGGCCAAGCGGCTGGTCTTCGGCCAGGTCGGCATCGACAATCCGGCCGGGCCTTCCGAGATCCTCGTGGTGGCCGATAATAAAAACGATCCGGCCTGGATCGCTGCCGATCTTCTGAGCCAGGCCGAGCATGACGAGGTGGCGCAGTCGGTGCTGATCACCGATGACGCCGCCTTCGCCGAACAGGTGGGCGCCGCCGTGCGCCAGCAGCTTTCCACCATGCCGCGCAGCGCCATCGCCACGGCGAGCTGGGAAAAATTCGGCGCGCTCATCACGGTGAAGCAGCTTGCCGATGCCGCACCGCTGGTGGATGCCATCGCGCCCGAGCACCTGGAGCTCGCCATCGACGATCCTCAGGCCCTGGCCTCCAAGGTGCGCCATGCCGGCGCGATCTTCCTCGGCCGCCACACGCCGGAAGCCGTGGGCGACTACGTTGCCGGCCCCAACCATGTGCTGCCGACGGCGGGCGCGGCGCGTTTCGCCTCCGGCCTCAATCTGCTCGATTTCATGAAGCGCACCACGCTGGTGCAGTGCGACGCCGCCTCGCTGCAGCGGATCGGGCCGGCCGCCGTGGCCCTGGCCGAGGCCGAGGGACTGCAGGGCCATGCGCTGTCGGTCGCCATTCGACTGGCCAAGGGCGCGGCATGACCGAAAAGGCGCCGCCAACCACGCACCGCCTCGTCGACGTGCAGCTCGACGAGCGCACGGTGGTGCGCCGTTCGCCCGACATCGAGCATGAACAACGCGTGGCGATCTTCGATCTGCTGGAGCAGAACGTCTTCTCGCCCATCGGCGCCCATGAAAACCAGGGCCCGTTCCAGCTCATGCTGGCGATCGAGGACAACCGCCTGGTCTTCGATATCCGCGACGAGGGTGCCACGCCGCTGGGCAAGATCATTCTGGCCCTCTCGCCCTTCCGCCGCATCGTGAAGGACTATTTCGAGATCTGCGACAGCTATTACCAGGCGATCAAGCGCTCCTCGCCATCGCAGATCGAAACCATCGACATGGCGCGCCGCGGCGTGCACAACGAGGGATCCGAGCTGCTGCGCGAGCGGCTGAAGGGCAAGATCGACACCGATTTCGATACCGCCCGCCGGCTGTTCACCCTGATCTGCGTCCTGCATATCCGGTAAGCCGTATGAGCGATCGGCTTCCCGGCAGCGTGCTGTTCTGTTGCACCATGAACAGCGTGCGCTCCCCCATGGCCGAGGGCATACTCAAGGCGCTGTATCCGAAGCAGGTCTTCGTCGACTCCGCCGGCGTGCGCAAGCAGCCGGTCGACCCGCTCGCCGTCGAGGTGATGGACGAGATCGGGCTCGATATCTCGAAACATCGCTCCAAGACATTCGACGATCTGGAGGATTCCTCCTTCGACCTGATCGTCTCGCTGTCGCCCGAGGCGCAGCACACCGCGGTCGACATGACGCGCACCATGGCCTGCGACGTGGAATTCTGGAACACCTTCGACCCCACCATCGTCGAAGGCACGCGCGAGCAGCGCCTGCAGGCCTATCGCGAGGTGCGCGATTTCCTGATGAAGAAAATCCGCGAGCGTTTCGTCAGGAAGCCGGCCGTCGCCGGCTGAAAGGATTGACCTGCGTCAAGGCGCTCCGGCCACGCCGGGTGCAGATTCCTCTCGTATCGTCCGCTGGAGGAAAACGCGATGTCGCATTACCATGCCGTGGTCTGGCTCGATCATGTCGAGGCCCGGATCTTCCATTTCAACAGGGAAGAAGCCGAGAAGTTCACGGTACACGGCCACAAGCACCATCTGCACCACAAGGCCAGCTCCGTCGTGGGTTCGGGCCGCGAACCGGCAGACCTCGCCTTCTACGCCGAGGTCGCGCATAAGCTGGAGGGCGCCGGCGAGGTGCTGGTGCTCGGCCCCGGCGCGGCCAAGCTGGAATTCATCCGCCATGTCCACAAGGCGGCGCCGCAACTGGAATCCAAGATCGTCGGGGTCGAGACCGTGGACCACCCCACCGATGGCCAGGTGGTGGCCTACGCCCGCAAGTATTTCCACGCCAAGGACCGCATGCGGCCGCTGCTGGCGACGCACTGATCCTGCCATCTGCGCGGGCCAGGCGCGGGCCAGGTACTGGCCCGGGCGCCTGGTTCCGCGCCTGGCCCGGCCTTTTTTGCCGCAAAGTCGCCATGGTTCTCCGGTTATGCTGCGGCATAACGATCCGGAGATTTTCTCTCATGGCGACCATCCGCGTCCTTTCCGTTGCCGCCGTCGCGGCGTTCCTGCTGGCCCCCGTGCTGATCTCGGGCATCGCCGCCGCGCAGACGGCGCAGCGCGTATTGCCCGATGACGCCACCCTGCTGGCCCTGAACGAGCAGGCCGAGCGCGACGTCACCCCCGACACCATCCGCGCCCGCCTGGTGGCGCAGGCCAGCTCCGAGCAGGCCGCTGCCGCGCAGGCCAGCGTCAACGCCGCCATGGCCAGGGCGCTGGCCCGCGTGCGCTCCGTGGGTCTCGACGTCGAGACCGGCGGCTACAGCACCTGGCAGGAAGCGCCGGCGCGCCCGCAGGCCCTGCCGGCGGGCGCCAAGCCGCCCGCGCCCGTGTGGCGCGCACAGCAGAGCATGATCCTGACCGCGAAGGAGGATGCGAAACTGCTGGACGTCGTTGGCATCCTGCAGGGCGAGGGACTGGCGCTGCAGGAGCTGGGTTACATGATCTCGCGCGAGCAGCAGCGCGCCGTGCAGGACGATCTGGTGGCCGAGGCGCTGCAGCGCCTGACCGCGCGGGCCCAGCGCGCCGCCGCCGCACTGGGCATGGATTTCGCCGGCTGGGCGCGCATCGGCGTGCATGGCGGCGGCGTCTCGCGCCCGATGCTGATGCGCGCCGCCGAGGCCAAGGGCGTGGCCGCCGGTGTGCCGCCGGTAACCGCCGCCGGCGAACAGACGGTGAGCATGACCGTGGATGGCGAGGCGATCCTGAAGCGCCGCTGATCGCATTCCTGCACCCTGCCGCGGTCGATTTCCATTTCCGGTCGCGGCAGTGTCATGGTTAATCGCAAGAGTGGGTTTTGCCGCGCAAAGCAATGCTTGCAGGGGCGAAGACCCGCCTCTATGTAAGGGCCTCCTGCCAGTGATCCCCACGAGATTGCCGCTTTGGTCGCCGCACCCTTGCCGCCCGACGAAGCCGCGCGCCTGACCGCGCTGCGCCGCCTCGCCATTCTGGATACGCCATACGATCCGCGCTTCGATCGTCTGGTGCAGCTGGCCACGCGCGTTTTCGGCACCACGGGCGCGATGATCAGCCTGGTCGATACCGACCGCCTCTGGTTCAAGGCCCATACCGGCATCGACGTGCGCGAAATTCCGCGCCAGCATGGCTTGTGCGCCTGGGCGATCCTGAAGGACGAGGTCTGCGTCATCGAAGATGCCTCGCAGGACAGCCGCTTCGACGGAAATCCCTATGTCGCCGGCGAGGGCGGCCTGCGCTTTTATGCCGCCGCGCCGCTGGTCGGCCTCGGCGGCCAGCCGGTGGGCACGCTGGCGATCTTCGACACGGTGGCGCGCAGCTTCGACGCAAAGGCGCAGGCGCAGCTCCGCGAATTCGCCGCCCTTGCGGTGGATGCGATGGAGCTGCATCGCGCGCTGACCGAGACCGAGGCCGCTCGCGAAGAGGCCATGCTGGCCTCGCGCTCGAAAGGCGAGTTCCTCGCCTTCATGAGCCATGAGTTGCGCACGCCGCTGAATGCAGTCATCGGCTTCGCCGAGCTGCTGGAAAGCGAGGCCTATGGTCCGCTGGGCGATAGCCATTACAAGGACTATGCCAGCCTGATCGGCCGCGCCGGCCGGCATCTGCTGGAGGTGATCACCTCGATCCTCGATCTCTCGCGCATCGAGGCCGGCAAGATGACGCTGACGCTGGATCGCCTGAAGGTGGTGGACGAGGCCGATGCGGTGATCTCGCTGCTGATCACCCAGGCGCGGCAGAAGGAGCTGTCGCTGGTAATGGATGCCTCGCTGCATGGCTTGCCGGTGCTGCAGGCCGACCGCAGCGCCTTCCGCCAAGTGCTGCTTAACCTGATTTCGAATGCGATCAAGTTCACGCCGTCCGAGGGCCGCATTGTGGTGGACGGCAAGGTGGACGATCACGGCGCGCTGCGCATCAGCGTCCGCGACGATGGCCCCGGTATCGCGCCGGTCGATCTGGCGCGGCTGGGCGAGGCTTTCTATCAGGCCGGTCCGAAAAGCCAGCGCCGCCAGGGCACTGGCCTGGGCCTGGCGATCTCGCATCGCCTGATGGCCCTGCATGGCGGCAGGCTCACCATCGACAGCGAACTCGGCTGCGGCACCACGGCGACGATGGTTTTCCCGCCCGCCGCCTGATCGGCCTATCCTGGCCGGATTGTCCTGGCCCGCCATTCTAAAAATCAATTCACTGGACGATCATCGCTGTCCCGCGTAACCAGAATGGGACGAAACGCCCTTCGGGAGGATGATGTTATGCGTATTCTTGTCGCCCTGTTCGCCCTTTGCCTGCTGGCCGTCGCGCCGCTGCACGCCCGCGCCGCCGGTCTGGCCCAGCCGGCGGGTCCGGTGGTGCTCACGATCCATGGCAAGATCGCCAACGCCAACCGCGGCGCGGTGAACGAGTTCGACGACGCCTTCTTCAAGTTCGGCAATGTTGGCTTCGACAAGGGCGCCGCCTTCGATCTTGCCATGCTGGAAAAGCTGGGCATGAAGACGCTGACGGTGAAATACGACACCTGGCCGAAGGCCTATCGCTTCGAAGGACCGCTGCTGCGCGACGTGCTGAAGGCCGCCGGCGCATCGGGCAAGAGCGTGAAGGTCTATGCCATCGACGGCTATGGCGCCGAAATCCCCATGGCCGAGATCGAAAAGTTCGACGTGCTGCTGGCGGTGAAGGCTGATGGCAAGTATCTGGGCCTTGGCGGCCGCGGCCCCACCTGGGTGGTGTTCCCGCGCGATGCCAGCCCCGAACTGAAGAAGCAGGATGACGCCAAATGGGTGTGGTCGGCCATCCGCATTGAAGTGGAATAGGCCGCATCAGGGCAGAATAGGTCGTCCGGCGACGGCTTTTCGCACTTTGTTCCATTTGGGCGCGGCCTAGCCATGGCCCCGGGGTGGGCTGCGCTTGATTTTCCGGCCCGCTGCGCGCATGTTCTCGCCCGCGCTGCATGGCGCACCCCGTGCCGCGTCGTTTCCGGACGCGCGACTACCGTAAAACAGAGGTTGAATGGCGAAGGAAGAATTGCTGGAGTTCCCCGGCGTGGTCGACGAGTTGCTGCCCAACGCGATGTTCCGGGTCAAGCTCGACAATGGCCACGAAGTGCTGGCCCATACCTCGGGCAAGATGCGCAAGAACCGCATCCGCGTTCTGGCCGGCGACAAGGTCATGGTGGAAATGACCCCTTACGACCTGACCAAGGGTCGCATCACCTTCCGCTTCAAGTAAGTCTGGTCCGGGGCCGGAATCGTGGCCGCCCATCCGTCGGTCCTGCCTCTTGTACTGGCCTCCGCCTCGCCGCGCCGGCGCGACCTGCTGGCCCAGATCGGCATCCAGCCGACCGAAATCCGCGCCGCCGATCTGGACGAAACCCCGCTCAAGGGTGAATTGCCGCGTGCGCTCGCCGCGCGCCTCAGCCTGGCCAAGGCGACCGCCGTGGCCAGGGAGCGCCCCGATGCCCTGGTGCTGGCTGCCGACACCGTTGTGGCGCTGGGCCGCCGCATCCTGCCCAAGGCCGAGACCGAGGCCGAGGTGCGCGACTGTCTCGGCCTGCTGTCCGGCCGGCGCCATCGCGTGCTGACCGGCCTGTGCCTGATCCATCCCGATGGCCGCCTGGCCACCCGCGTGGTCGAGACCATTCTGCGGTTCCAGCGGCTGGATGCGGCGGCGGTTGCCGCCTATCTGCGAAGCGGTGAGGGGCTCGGCAAGGCCGGTGGCTATGCCATTCAGGGCCGCGCCGCCGTCTTCGTCGCCTGGCTCGGCGGTTCCTATTCCAATGTGGTTGGCCTGCCGCTGGCCGAAACCGCCGGGCTGCTGCGCGGCTTCGGCTATCCGCTATGGCCGGAAAACTAGTATAGTCGATTCGATGGCCAATGAGCTGCTGATCGATGTGGGACTGACCGAGACGCGCGTCGCGCTGGTCGAGGACGACCGGCTGGTGCATCTCGATCTCGAACGGCCCGATCGCGATTCCGCGCTCGGCGCCATTTTCCTCGGCCGCGTGCGCCGCATCGAAAAGGGCCTTCAGGCCGCCTATGTCGATATCGGCCTCAGCCGCGACGGCTTTCTGGGCCGCGACGACCTGGTAGAGGGCGGCGACAAGCCGATTGAGCAATGCCTGCATGAAGGCGAGACCGTGCTGGTGCAGGTCAGCCGCGATCCGGTCGGCGAGAAGGGCGTCAAGCTCACCTGCCACATCGCCCTGCCGGGCCGGTTCCTGTCGCTGACGCCCCATGATCCCGCCGTGCGCGTGAACCGGCGCATCAGCCAGGATGCCGAGCGCATGCGGCTGGCCGCCGTGATGCAGAGCCTGCTGGCGCTGGCCGACCAGACCCCGCTGGAGGTCACCGCGCGGCTGCAGCGCGAGGTGAGCGAGCGGCTGCAGCACCGCGCCGGCGAACGCCGCGTCGCCAGGCCGGTCAAGCGCGAGCCCGAGCGCCGCAAAGGCGAAGAACGCCGCAAGGCCATGGGCTGCATCGTCAATGCCAATGCCGACGGCGTTTCGAAAGAGGATCTCGCCGCCGATCTGGACCGCCTGCGCGCGCGCTGGATTGCCATCGAGGAGCGCCGCGCACGGGCCGATGCGGCTTCCGATGTGCCGGCGGAATTGTGGCGCGAGATGGGGCCGGTGGGCCGCGCGCTGCGCAATTACGTCGGTGCCAGGCTGGACCGCATCCGCGTCAACGCGGCGGCGGGTTTTGCGGAAGCGCGCGCCTGGCTGTTCGAGCACGCGCCCAATTACGTGGCGCGGCTGGAGCGTTTCGACGATCCCGCCGGCCTGTTCGAGCTGTTCGACATCGAGGCCGACATCGCCGCCGCGCTTGGCCGCCGCGTCGAGTTGCCCTCGGGCGGCGCCATCGTGTTCGGCGAGACCGAAGCGCTGACTGCCATCGACGTCGATTCCGGCCGCGCATCGGCGCGCAGCGGCCAGGCCTTCGAGGAACAGGCGCTGCAGACCAACCTGCAGGCCGCCGTCGAGATCGCGCGCCAGCTGCGCCTGCGCGGCATCGGCGGCATCGTCGTGATCGATTTCCTGCATATGGAAAACGCCGCCTATCGCGCCCAGACGGTGAATGCCCTGCGCAACGCGCTGAAAAGCGACCCGGCCCCCACCAAGGTGCTGGGCATGTCGGCGCTGGGGCTGGTCGAGATGACGCGCAAGCGTTTCGGCGAGTCGCTCGCGGCACGCCTGTTCGAGAACTGCCCCACCTGCGACGGCGACGGCCGGCTGCCCTCGCTGCCTGCCGTGCTGGCCGAAGTGCTGCGTCGCGCCTGGCGCGAGGCCGGCAGCGGCCCGTCGGGCGGGGGCCGGGTGGAGATCGCCTGCGCACCCGATCTGGCCGCCCTGATCGATGCCGAATTGCGGGCAAGGCTGGAACGCCAGATCGGCGCCGCCGTGCAGGTGAAGCCCGAGGCCGGCCGCCGCCGCGAATCCTTCACCGTCAGCCGCCTGGGACATTGACCATGCCGGCCGCCAAAGCCTGTCCGATCTGCGGCAAGCCGGCGACGGAGACGCATGCCCCGTTCTGCTCGGTGCGCTGTGCCGATGTCGATCTGAACCGCTGGCTGAAAGGCGCCTATGCCATCCCGGCGGTGGAAACCGATGATCCCGACGACGAGGAGGCCGGGGAGGGGTCTCGGGCGGACGCCCCCGGTTCCGCCCTGCACTGAGCCGGTGCCGGTTCCGCCGCCTGCCTCGCCGGTTGTGGCCGGCGGCAATACCCCTCCGATTCGGATAGGCTCCGGCTGTTGCAGAACTGCATCACCCCTGTGGAAAAAAAGCCTTCGCGCGCCCCGATACCTAGCGGCGGTCACACCTGGCCGGGATTCGGCTTGCCCCGGCTGCCTAGATGCCTGATAAGCTTACTGTTCAGAAGTATAAGAGGTTGCCAGCCTATGCACGCTACCCAGCCCTCGTCCGGCCAGCGCCAGCCGCAGTGGAAGGTCCCACAGTGGAAGGCCGTTGCCGCCGCCGCCCTTCTCGCGGGCGGCCTGCTTGCCGGCTGCACCACCGCACCGGCCGATCCGCAGGCCCGTGCCGCCTATGACGAGGCCAACGATCCGCTCGAGCCGGTCAACCGCGCGCTGTTCGAATTCCACCAGGTGCTCGACAATTTCCTGCTCAAGCCGGTGGCTTTCGTCTATTCCACCCTGGTGCCCGAGCCGGCGCGCGAAGGCGTGCGCAACGCCCTGCTCAACCTCAAGACCCCGGTCTTCCTCGCCAACGACCTGATGCAGGGTGAGACCATGCGTGCCGGCGACACGCTGCAGCGCTTCGCCATCAATTCCACCATCGGCGTGCTGGGCGTGTTCGATGCCGCCGACAAGTGGTTCGGCATTCCGCGCCATACCGAGGATTTCGGCCAGACGCTCGCCGTCTGGGGCAGCGGCGAAGGCCCGTACCTGTTCATTCCGGTGATCGGTCCGAGCAATCCGCGCGACCTGGTCGGCCTGGCGGCCGATTCGGCGATGGACCCGCTCAACTGGTATCTGAACAACACCGATCGCCAGGAATGGATCTACGCCCGCACGGCGCTGACCGGCATCGATGCCCGCGCCGAGCTGCTTGAGACCCTCGACAATCTCGAAAAGACCTCGCTGGATTACTACGTCACGATGCGCAGCGTGTATCGCCAGCGCCGCGCCGACGAGATCGCCAATCGCAAGCCGCGTCAGCCCTCGGTGTCGCCCACCATCAGCCAGGCCGCCGACGCGGGCAGCGAGATCGAGGTCAAGCCGGCCAAGCAATAACCGGCCGCCCTCCGCGCCAGACACGGCAGAACGGATTCAACGGCGCGCCAACAGGGCGCGCCGTTTTTGTTTGCTTCGGGTCAGGCCTGCGCCGGCGCCACGCAATGCGGCGGGAAATGCAGCGTCACCCGCGTGCCCTGCTGTGCGGTCGATTGCACCGCGATCGTGCCGCCATGCAGTTCCATCAGCTTGCGGCAGATGCTCAGGCCCAGGCCACTGCCTTCGATGCGCCGCACGCCGGCATCGGCCTGCCAGAAGGGTTCGAACACGCGCGACAGGTTCTCCGGCGCGATGCCGATGCCGGTATCGGTCACCGTCAGCGTCACGCCGCCATCCTCGGCGCGCTGCCCGCTGATCGCGATGCTGCCGCCGTTCGGTGTGAATTTCATCGCATTGCCCAGAAGGTTGATCAGCACCTGCTTGATGGCGCGGGCATCCACGTTCAGGCTGGGCAGGCCGGAATCGAGCTGGCCGCTCAGCTTCAGTCCGGCCTCGCGGGCGCGCCCGCGCACCAGCCGCAGGCTGTCGTCCACCAGATCCTGCGGGTGATGCGTGGCCAGCTCCAGTTCCAGCCGGCCGCTCTCGATCTTGGAAACGTCGAGAATGTCGCTGATCACGCTCAGCAGGTGATGCGCGCTGCGGCTGATGTCTTCGGCATATTCAAAGTATTTCGGCGATTGCGGCCCCAGCATCTGGTTGGCGATCATGTCGGAAAATCCGATGATGGCGTTCAGCGGCGTGCGCAGCTCATGGCTCATATGCGCCAGGAATTCGCTCTTCGCCCGGTTGGCGGTTTCCGCCACCTCGCGCTGGCGGGCATAGCTTTCCACCAGTTGCTCGCGCTCGGCAGCCTGCTCGCGCAGGGCCGCCTCCAGCTGTTTGCGCTCGGTGATGTCGGTGGCGATGCTGCCTACCGCCAGCAGACGGCGCTGCGCGTCGTAGATCGGAAACCGCACCAGGATGTAGTCGCGTTCACTGCCGTCGCGCAGCCGGTTCTGCGAGTCGAAGACCAGCGCCTGGCCGGCGGCGATGGTATCGGCGATCTGCTGATCGAAGCGTTTGGCGATGGTCGGCAGAAAGAAGTCGTGCGGTTTGCGGCCGATCATCTCGTCGGGGCGTATGTTCAGCAGGTCGGCATAATGCCGGTTCGCCATCAGGTAGCGGCCCTGCGCGTCCTGCAAGGCCATTACGATCGGCGGATTGTCCATCATGCCCTGCAGCAGCGCCTCGCTGGCGGCCCGTCGCCGCAACTGACGCCATGTGGCCCATAATGCTGCGATCGCCCCAAGCGTGGCGATGCCGAGCAGCAGGCCATAGCCGAGCGCGGCGCGCTGCCAGGTTCTGTCGATGTCGCGCTGGCCCACGCGCAGCATGACGTTGATGGGGAAGCCGGACAGGCGCGACCAGTACAGGATGCCGTCCTCGATGGCGACATGACCACGCTCGCCGTCGATGAACCCGGTCAGGCCTGCCAGTTCGGCGGCCTCGTGCTGCGGCCAGCCGACGATCAGTCGGCCCTGTTCGTGCACCAGCGCCGCGGTCGAGACCGGCAGGCCGAGGTAATTCGGGTCCAGCAACTCGTCGCCGGTGATGTTCAGCGACGCGACGATGACGCCGGCGAAACGCCCGCTGAAATCGACCAGACGGCGGCTGAGCCACAGGCTGCTCGCACTGTCGGTCCAGCCCGCGGAAATCTGCTGCAGCGTGCCGCTGCGGTGGCGGTCGAAAGCCGGATGCCAGGCGACATCGAGCGGCATCGCGGCCGTGCCGGTGGAAAAACGGCGCGAGCCGTCCGCGGCATAGACATGCAGGCCGTCCACCTGCGGCAGTATGGCGACGCGCTCGCTCAGCGCCTGGGCAATCGATTCGCTCGGGTTCAGGCCCTGCGCGACGCGGTCGCCCAGTTCGGCGCCGCCGAATTGCAGCAGCAGGTCGGCCACGTCGATCTGGTGCTGCGCCGTATCCGCCAGGCTGCGGCTCAGGCCGGCGGCCTGCAGGTTGATGCGGTCGCGGTCGGCATCGCGCAGATTGAGCACCAGCGCATAAATCAGGGTGCTGGCGGCAGCCAGCAGGATCGCGACAACGACGACGACCGCGCCGAAGCCACGTGGTATGCCGCGGCCGCGCCGGGGAATCGGTGCCGTCGTCTGATTGCTGCGCTCGGTCATCCCGGATCTGTTTCCCGATCCGACTCTGTCACAGGTGGTTGCGGAACGACAAAGGTTTTATGGCGCGTGGGCGCTACGCGGGCAGGCGGGAAACCAGTTTCTGTCGGCCTGCGCCGCCAGTGCTGCCAGTGCCGGCTGGGTCATGCGGTAGGGCAGCCACTCCTTCAGGTGGCCGATGCCGATGCGATGGTAGAATTCCCGTGTTGGATTCCAGTCCAGCACGTTCAGGTCGAGTCGCTTGCAGCCACGTGCATCTGCGATGGCGGCCAGCGCCGTGATCAACTGCCGCCCCAGGCCATGGCCGCGTGCGCGTTCCAGCACGAACAGGTCCTCGACATAGATGCCGGCCCGCCCTTCCCAGGTGGAGTAATTGTGGAAGAACAGCGCGAATCCCACCGGCTCGCCGTGCAGTTCCGCGATCAGCGCTTCGAATCGCCTCTCATTGCCGAAGCCGTCGCGCAGAACATCCGCGGGTGTGATCTTCACGCTGCTCAGGGGTTCATTCTCATACAGCGCCAATGCCTGCACCAGACTCACGATGGTGGCGGCATCGGCCGGCGTCGCCGGACGGATCAGGGTATTGCTCATGCTCATGCTGTCTTGCTCTGCGATTCGGAAACCGGCTGCTTCAGCGCGGCCACCAGGGCCTCGCCGAACAGGGTGAACTCCTTGGCACGCTGCGTGCCGCGCCGCCAGGCCAGGCCAATATGGCGCGCCGGCGCCTTGGCCTTGCCCTCGTTGGCCAGCGGGCGCGTCGTCACCTCGGTGCCGCGCAGGATGCCGGCATCCAGGGCCAGCCGGGGCAGCAGGGTGACGCCCAGGCCGCTATCGACCATCTGCACCAAGGTGTGCAGCGACGTGGCGGCGAAACCGTCGCGCCGCGGCGATGGCGGCAGACGGCAGGCCGCCAGCGCATGGTCGCGCAGGCAATGGCCGTCTTCCAGCAGCAGCAGCGGCGCATCGGCCAGATCGTCCAGCTTCACCGACTGGCGTTTCGTCAGGACGTGGTCGCTGCGGCAGGCCACCATGAATTCGTCGTCGAAGAGTTCCAGCGTGTCCAGCGCGCCGCCTTCATAGGGCAGGGCGATCAGCAGCAGGTCGAGCTTGCCGGCCTGCAGCTGGTCGACCAGCCGCGCGGTGAGATCCTCGCGCAGGAACAGCCGCAGGTCGGGAAAGCGCCGCCGCAGCGCGGGCAGCACGCGCGGCAGCAGGAAAGGCGAAATCGTCGGGATCACGCCCAGGCGCAGCGGCCCGCTCAAGGGCGCGGCGGCGGCGCGGGCCAGCAGCACCATCTCCTCCGCCTCGCGCAGCAATTCGCGCGCCCGCCCGGCCAGCTCCTCGCCCAGCGGGGTGAGCACCACCTTGCGCTTGGTGCGGTCCACCAGGGCGGCGCCGAGCTGGGTCTCCAGCTCCTGGATGCCGGCCGATAGCGTCGACTGGGTGACGAAACAGGCCTCGGCGGCCTTGCCGAAATGGCGGATTTCCGCCAAAGCGACCAGATAGCGCCATTGCCTCAGGGTGGGCAGGTTCAGCATGGCGCTATTTAATCGACTGAGCCGATTATTTTCAACGGAATTATCCGTTAGACCAATAATTAGAAAGCGTCTAATTATCACTTCGAGCGGGACACGGGGGCATCGCCAATGCCTCGACCAGCCCCGCCGCCCCAGACCTGAGCCATTCGTATCCAAGAGAGGAGCGTTTTTCACATGCTGACCATCGGCGACAAGTTCCCCGCCTTCAATCTCAAGGCCGTCGTGTCCACCGACCCGAAGAAGGCCTTCACCGACATCTCCAGCGAGTCCGACAAGGGCAAGTGGAAGGTCGTGTTCTTCTGGCCGAAGGACTTCACCTTCGTCTGCCCGACCGAGATCGCGGCCTTCGGCAAGCTGAACGGCGACTTCAACGACCGCGATGCCGTCGTCTACGGCGTGTCGACCGACTCCGAGTTCGTGCACCTGGCGTGGCGCAACAACCACGCGGATCTGAAGGATCTGCCGTTCGCCATGATCGCCGACATCAAGCGCGAGCTGAGCCAGCAGCTCGGCATCCTCGACAAGGCCGAGGGCGTCTGCCTGCGCGCCACCTTCATCGTCGATCCGGAAGGCATCATCCGCTTCGTGTCGGTGAACGATCTCAGCGTCGGCCGCAATCCGCAGGAAGTGCTGCGCGTGCTCGACGCCCTGCAGACCGACGAGCTTTGCCCCTGCAACTGGCAGAAGGGCGAAGAGGTCCTGAAGGCCGCCTAAGGCACCAGACAGGGATTCGCCGTGCCCGGCAGGGCACGGCGGATACCCGCGCCAGATCTGAAAGGAATTCAGCCATGAGCCTCGAAAGCCTGAAGAACCGCCTGCCCGACTATGCCCGCGACCTCAAGCTCAACCTGGGCTCGCTCGCCGCCGAACCGGGCCTGACCGAGCAGCAGCGCGCCGGCACCTTCGTCGCCTCCGCGCTCGCCGCCCGCGAGCCGTCCACGATCCGTGCCATCCTGGCCGAATTCGGTGCGCAGCTCTCGCCCGAGGCGCTGACCGCCGCCAAGGCCGCAGCCGCGATCATGGGCATGAACAACATCTACTACCGCTTCGTCCATCTGATGGGCGAGGGCGGCGGTGAGAACCAGTACAAGACCCTGCCGGCCAAGCTGCGCATGAACGTGATCGGCAAGCCCGGCGTGGAGAAGGTCGATTTCGAACTCTGGTCCCTTGCCGTGTCTGCCGTGAAGGGCTGTGGCATGTGCGTCATCGCCCACGAGCATGAACTGCGCAAGGCCGGCATGACCGCCGAGCAGGTGCAGCAGGCGGTGCGCATCGCCGCGGTGGTGCATGCCGTCGCCGTCACCCTGGATGGCGAGACTGCCATGGGCGGTGAACTGGCCGCCGCCGCCGAGTAACGCACCGGCGATCGTTTCGAATATCTGCCCGGGCCTCCCGCCCCTCCGCCCGGCAGATCCTGGGGCCGCCGCGACAGTCCCCCGTCTTGCACCGCGGCGGCCCCTTATTTTTTCCGTTTCATGAAATTTGCCGGCCCCCGGCAGGCTCTTTTACCCATACGGCGGTCCGGAATCTGAATCCTGGACGTGCATTGCAGGGCTTGGGGGCGCGATTTTTCCATCTTGGCGGTACTTTTTTGCAGCCCGCAGCCCGCCGAAGGGACGTTATTTCCCGGTAACCTGCTGAAATCGCATATATCCCCTGTTAACGACTGCCGGTAGATTGTGATTATCCACAATTCACGGTGCGCCGTAGGCGGACCATTCCCGGGAGTCGATCATGCGTATCCGCGCCAGCTTCTTGGTGTTTGTCGGTCTGATGGCGATCATCGTTCTCGGCCTGGCCGGCTGGGTGATCAACGACGGCCTGCGCGAGCGCGCCAATGCCATCGATGCCCGCGGCCTGGCCGCCACCCAGGGCGAGCTGCTGCGCCTGGTGGAACTGATCGGCATCGAGCGCGGCGCCTATAATGCCGCGCTGCGCGACGAGAAAACGACAGACCCGAACGGGGATTTCCTGGCCAAGCCGCGCAAGGCCTCGGACGACACCATTGCCGCCGCCCTGGCCAACGGTCGCGCCTCCGGTCATCCCGCCATCGACCTCGCCGCGATCCAGGCGCTTCAGGCCGGACTGCAGGACTGGCGCAAGAAGGTGGAGGCCGCCGTCACCCGGCCGATGGCCGAGCGGCCGGCCGATGTGATGAACGGCTATGTCCCGGCCCTGGCCGACATGGTCAACAAGCTGACGCCGCTGCTCAACCGCATCGATTCCGCGATCAGCCGCTCCGACGACGATGTCGCCATGCCGATGACCATCGCGCGGCTGGCTGCCGACATGCGCGCCGAGGCTAGCATCCGCGGCACCACCACGGTGAATGTGATCGCTTCCGCCAAGCCGATCCCGCCCGCCACCCGGATCTTCCTTGCCGAGCAGAGCGGCAAGGTGGATGCCATCTGGGCCCGCGTGGTCATGACCATGGGCATGATCGATGCGTCGCCCAATCTGAAGGAAAAGGTCGAGCAGACCCGCAAGAGCTTCTATGTCGACCTCAAGCAGATGCTCGACGGCATCTATGGCGCCAGCGACAAGGGCGAGCCCTATCCTTTTGCCAATATCGGCGAATTCCGCAGCAAGCAGAATCCGCTGCTCTATACCGCCGGCTATATGCGCGACGCCGCCATCGAGGATGCCCTCAAGGTGGCCGATGCGCTGATCGTGGAGCGCACGCGGCATGTCGCCATCGAGGCCGGCGTGGCTGCCATTGCCGTACTGGTGCTGATCATCGGCACCCTCTTCTTCCTGCGCCGCGTGATCGCGCCGCTGGCCGTGATCACCAACACCATGACGCGCATTGCCCATGGCGAATCCGCCGAGATCGGCTATGCCGACCGCAAGGACGAGGTGGGCGACATGGCTCAGGCGCTCAGTGTGTTCCAGCGCAATGCCGAGGAAAAGACCAAGCTCGAGTCCGAGGAGCGCGCCCGTGCCGAGGCCGAGGCGAAGCGCATGGCAGGCCAGCGCGAGGCCGAGGCCGCGATCAGCCGCGAGATCGCGCAGTTCTGCGCTGCCGTCGGCGATGGCGATTTCTCGCGGCGCATCGATCTTGCCGGCAAGGACGGCGTCTTTGCCGAACTCTCGGGTCAGCTCAATGGCCTGGCCGATACCATGCAGGGCGTGATGTCCGATCTGGGCGGCGTGTTGCAGGCCATGGCCAGCGGCGATCTCAGCCGTAATGCCGCCGGCAGCTACAAGGGCGCCTTCGCGTCGCTGGCCCAGGCCGCGCGCGACACCGTGGCGCGGCTGCGCGACTTCGCCCAGCGCCTGGCCGAAAGCGCCGAAACGGTGAAGACCGCCTCGGCCGAGATTTCGTCGGGCAGCCAGGACCTGGCGCAGCGGACGGAATCGCAGGCGGCCTCGATCGAGGAGACCGCCGCCTCGATGCACGAGATCACCGCGACAGTGAAGCAGAATGCCGACAATGCCCAGGCGGCGAACCAGTTGGCGTTGGCAGCCCGCGACAGCGCCCAGAAGGGTGGCAGCGTGGTCGGCGATGCCGTCGCCGCCGTGACGCAGATCGAGGAAAGCGCACGCAAGATCTCCGACATCGTGTCGCTGATCGACGAAATCGCCTTCCAGACCAACCTGCTGGCGCTGAACGCCTCGGTGGAGGCGGCGCGCGCCGGCGAGGCGGGCAAGGGCTTTGCCGTGGTGGCGCAGGAAGTGCGCGCCCTGGCCCAGCGCAGCGCCAATGCCAGCAAGGATATCAAGGCGCTGATCACGGAATCGAATGCCCAGGTGAAGACGGGTGCGGCACTGGTGAACCAGACCGGTGCATCGCTGACCGAGATCGTGGCTGCGATCAAGAAGGTCACCGACATCGTGGCCGAGATCGCCGCCGCCAGCCGCGAGCAGGCCACGGGCCTAGAGCAGATCAACACCGCCGTTGGCCAGATGGACGAGATGACCCAACGCAACGGCGCCCTGGTGGAAGAGACCTCGGCCTCGGCGCAGAATCTCGCCAACCAGGCGGGCGAGCTTTCGGCGCTGGTTGGCTTCTTCAAGCTCGACAGTTCCACGGTTTCCGCGCAGAAACCTGCTGCCGTGAGACCCGTCGCCGCGGCGCCGGCGAGCACGAAGCCGGCCGCACCCGGCCGGCCCGCCGCCAGCAGTCCCGCTCCCGGCAGCGCCGCGCCCGGCAGTGCCGCCGCAGGCAACCCAAAACCCGCGAGCGCGAAGCCGGCCGCACCGGCGCCGGGTGACGACGACTGGCAGGAATTCTGATATGCAGTCCCGATGACGGGACGCCATCATTCCGCTCCGGTGCAGCTCAGCACGGCGCAACCGCGCAAGGTGATCTGTGCCGCGCCCGATCTCGTGGCGCCGCATGTGATCGATCCGCGCCTGCTGCGGCTGCTGCGCGACTGGCAGGGCTGGCGCGGTGCGCGGGCATTGCCGTCACGCGCCGATTTCGGGGCCGAGCGCCTGCAATACCTGCTGGGTCATGTTTTTCTGCTCGATATCGTGGCGGGCGAGGGCGGACCGCGTTTCCGCTATCGCCTGTTCGGCAGTGCGGTGACGATGTATCGCGGCTTCGATCTCACCGGCCAGTTCCTCGACCAGCATCCCGATCCGGCCTTCGCCAGCCGCGTGCATGAGGCCTATCTGCAGTCGATGACCGCGCGCCAGCCATTATGGGCCGCCGTCGCGGGCTTCACCATGCATGGCCTGTCGGCGAATTTCGAGGGCCTGATCCTGCCGCTGGCTTCCGACGGCGAGACGCCCGACATGATGCTGTCGGCGCAGATCATGACGCCGGGCGACAGCCCGGCTTGACCCGCCCGCGCGGCTGCGCCATATCGCCCGCGCATATCTTTCCAGCCGGGACGACCCGGCATTCCCGGACCAGACGGTGGGGACGACCCTGCCAGTGCAGCGAAGGAGGCATTCGCCATGGCATGGATCATTCTGTTTTTTGCGGGTCTCGCCGAGGTGGGCTGGGCCGTGGGTCTGAAATACACCGAGGGCTTTTCGCGGCTCTGGCCCACGATTGGCACGGTCGCTTCGATGATCGTCAGCCTGTGGCTGCTTGGCCTGGCGCTGAAGGATCTGCCGCTGGGCACCGCCTATGCGATCTGGACCGGCATCGGCACGGTGGGCACCGCGATCCTCGGCATCGTGCTGTTCGGCGAAAGCGCGGCCGCGCTGCGGCTGGCCTGCATCGGCCTGATCGTGGCCGGCATCGTGGGGCTCAAGCTGGTGACGCCGGCCTGAGGGTTATACCTCCAGCCACTCCTTGCGGATGGCGGCATCGTCGAGAAGCTGCTGCGGCGTGCCCTCGAATACCATGTGGCCGTGCCCCATCACATAGAGCCGCTGGCTGATCTTCAGCGCGATGGTGAGTTTCTGTTCCACCAGCAGGATCGAGATGCCGCGCGCCGCGATGCGTTCCAGCAGCTTGCCCACATGCTCCACCATCATGGGCGACAGGCCTTCGGTGGGCTCGTCCACCATGATCAGGTCGGGATCGCCCATCAGGGTCCGGCACATGGTCAGCATCTGCTGCTCGCCGCCCGACAGCACGCCGGCCGCGGTGTCGGCCCGTTCGGCCAGGCGGGGAAAGATCTCGAACATGTCGTCCATCGACCAGCGCCCGCCGCCCTTGGCCGCCTTCTGGCCCAGATACAGGTTCTCGCGCACGGTCAGGCCGGGGAAGATGTCGCGGTTCTCGGGTACATAGCCTAGGCCCAGCCGGGCGATCTCGTGCGGCTTGCGGCCCACGATCTGCTGTCCCTTGAACAGGATCGACCCCTGCGGCGGCACGTCGCCCATGATCGCCTTGATGGTGGTGGAGCGGCCGACGCCGTTGCGGCCCAGCAGCGAGACGATCTCGCCGGGCTTCACCGTGAAGGTCACGCCATGCAGGATATGGCTCTTGCCGTAATAGGCGTGCAGGTCGCGGACATCGAGCATTGCCTGTGCCATCTCAGTGCTCCGCCTCCAGGGCTTGGCCCAGATAGGCCTCCTGCACCGCCTTGTTGCTGCGGATCCTTACCGGCGTATCCGAGGCGATGATCTGGCCGTAGACCAGAACGCTGATGCGGTCGGCCAGGTCGAACACCACGCTCATGTCATGCTCCACCATGATCAGGGTCTTGCCCTCGGTCACCTTGCGGATCAGCGCCACGAAATGCGCGGTCTCCGACCGGCTCATGCCTGCCGTCGGCTCGTCCAGCATCACCACCTCCGCGCCGCCGGCAATGGTGATGCCGATTTCCAGCGCGCGCTGCTCGGCATAGGTCAGCAGGCCGGCCGGCATCATGGCGCGCTCGGCCAGCCCGATCTGCTGCAGCACCGCCTCGGCGCGCTCGTTGGCGTCCTTCGCCTTGCGGATGTTGTGCCAGAAGGAATAGCGATAGCCGAGCTGCCATAAAACGGCGCAGCGCAGATTCTCGAACACGGTCAGGCGCGGAAAGATGTTGGTGACCTGGAAGCTGCGCGACAGGCCGCGCCGGTTGATCTGATACGGCTTCAGCCCGGTGATGTCCTCGCCGTTCAGGCTGATGCGGCCGCTGCTTAAGGGAAAACGGCCGGAGATCAGGTGGAACAGCGTGGACTTCCCGGCGCCGTTCGGCCCGATGATGGCATGGCGCTCGCCTTTTGCCACGTCCAGCGACACGCCGCGGATGATCGGCGTATTGCCGAAGCTCTTGTGCAGGTCCTGCAGGACAAGCGCGGTCATCGTGCCGCCTCCTTGCCCAGAGATTTACCATGGGCGGCATCCGTGAAGGCGGCGGCCAGGCGCGGGCCGTATAGCCGGCCGAGCCAAATGCCGGCGCCCAGCAGCGCCAGGGCGACGATCCAGGGCGGCGCGGCATTGGAATTGAAATCGATGCCCAGCATGCTCATCGCCGGGCCCTCGGAGGCCGTCTTCACCAGCTGGTGATGCGCCGTCTCGATCAGCAGCACCAGTCCGCCCAGCCCCATCAGGGCCGGCACCGCCATCGCCGCGTAATGCGGCAGCACGCGCAGCAGCGTGCCGCGCTGCCACAGCGGCAGGTGCAGCATCACCAGTCCGGCCAGGCCGCCGGGCGCGAACATCACCATCAGGATGAAGATCAGCCCGAAATACAGCATCCAGGCGCCGGTAAGGTCGCTCAGGAAGACCTGCAGCAGCACCACCAGCACGGCGCCCAGGATCGGCCCGGCGAAATGTCCCACGCCACCGATATAGGCCATCAGCAGCACCACGCCCGACTGCGCGCCCGAGATGTTGACGGCGTTCATCAGCTCGAAATTGATCGCCGCCAGCCCGCCGGCGATGCCGGCGAAGAAGCCCGAGATGCAGAAGGCGATGAAGCGCACCATCTGGGTGGAATAGCCGACGAATTCGGCGCGCTCCGGATTCTCGCGCACCGCATTGCACATGCGGCCCAGCGGCGTGCGGGTGAAGGCGAACATCGCCACGACGCAGACGAAGCACCAGGCGGCGATCAGGTAATACACCTCTATCTGCGGGCCGAAGCGCACGCCGAACAGGGTGAGCATCTTGGTGCGGTTGGCCGTGATGCCTTCCTCGCCGCCGAAAAAGCCGCGCAGGATCAGCGACAGGGATGCGATCAGTTCGCCCAGGCCCAGCGAGATCATGGCGAATGCCGTGCCGGCGCGTCGCGTCGAGACGGCGCCGAAGATGATGCCGAAAGTCAGGCCCATCAGGCCGCCCACCAGCGGCAGCACCGGCAGCGGCACCGGCAGCTTGCCGGCCGCGATCACGTTCATGGCATGCACGGCCAGGAAGCCGCCCAGGCCGTAATAGACCGCGTGGCCGAAGCTGAGCATGCCGGTCTGGCCCAGCAGCATGTTATAGCTGAGCGAGAACACGATCATGATGCCCATCAGGCACATGGTGGTGAGCGCCGCGCCCGAGGTGAAGATCTTGGGCAGCACGATCATCACGGCCGCCGCCAGCAGCCAGATGCCGTAGCGTTTCGCCAGGTCGAGCGGCAGGGAGGCCGGTTTGGTCATGGTGGTGATCGCCATGGCTCAGGTCTCCCGCGTGCCCATCAGGCCCGTGGGCCGGAAGATCAGGATCAGCACCAGCATCAGATACGGCACCACCGGCCCGACCTGCGCCACCGTCACCTGCCACAGGTCGTTCAGCATGCCCTGCACCGGCCGGCTCATGCCCAGGACGGACAGCATGTCGCCCAGCGAATAGTTGACGGCTATCGCAAAGGTCTGGATCAGGCCGATCAGCAGCGAGGCGATGAAGGCGCCGGGTAGCGAGCCCAGTCCGCCGAACACCACCACCACGAATAGGATCGGGCCCAGCACATGCGCCATGCTGGGCTGGGTCACCAGGGCCGGCCCGGCGATCACGCCGGCAATCGCCGCCAGGCCGCAGCCGCAGCCGAAGACCAGCATGAACACGCGCGGCACGTTATGGCCCAGCATCGCCACCATGTTGGGATGAGTCAGCGCCGCCTGGATGATCAGTCCAATGCGCGAGCGCGTCAGCACCACCAGCAGCAGCAGGAAGATCGCCACCGAGATCAGCAGCATGAACATGCGGAAGGCGGGATAGGTGGTGCCGAACAGCTCGAAGGCCGGAAAATCCAGCAAGGGCGGCACGCGGTAATCCACCGGCAGCTTGCCCCAGATCATCTGCACCAGTTCCTCGATCACGAAGGCCAGGCCGAAGGTGAACAGCAGCTCGGCCACGTGGCCCCATTTATGCACTGTGCGCAGGCCCCAGCGCTCGACGCCCGCGCCGATCAGGCCGACCAGCACCGGCGCCACGATCAGCGCCACCCAGAAATTCAGCCACTGGCTGATCTGGAAGCCGAAATAGGCGCCCAGCATGTAGAAGCTGGCATGGGCGAAGTTCAGCACGCCCATCATCGAGAAGATCAGCGTCAGTCCGCTGGCCAGGAGAAACAGCAGCATGCCGTAGAGCACGCCGTTCAGCGTGGAGAAGATCACCAGTTCCAGCAAGAAACGCCCCCGTAATCCCGCCCCGGACAATAACACAGCCATGCCGACGGCACGGCCCCGGTTTTCTCCCGGGGCCGCGCATCGGGCAAGCGCTTCAGCTCGGCTTGGCCATCTTGCAGGTGGTGGCCACGTCGGTCTCACCCATCGGCACGCGGGCAGCCGTTTTCCAGCCCCAGCCGGTATTCTCCTCGTCGAATTTCATCGGCGGCGCCAGCGGGGTGAACACCTCGATATACATGTCCTGGAAGAACTGGTGATCTTCCGCGCGCATGTAGGTGTCCTGACCGTAAATGTTCTTGAACTTCATGCCGCGCAGCTTCTCGGCGAACACCTTCGGGTCATTCGACTTGGCTTCGTTCATGGCGCGGGCCAGCATTTCCATCTGGTTGCGCACGCGGGGATACCACCAGCCCTGGCCCGCGCTTTTCTTGCGGAAATCCTCCTCCCAGGCATAGTTCTCCGGCGTGTTGATGTTGGCGGTACCTTCCACGATGGTGAAGATGCGATCCTTCAGGCCGGTCTGCTTGATCGCGGTCGGGCCGCCGGCGCCGCCGGCATAATAGGTGTACCAGTCGACCTGCAGGTTGGCATCGGCCGCGGCTTTCAGCAGCAGGGCGATGTCGCTGCCCCAGTTGCCGGTGATCACGCTGTCGGCGCCGCTCGCCTTGATCTTGGCCACATAGGGCGCGAAGTCGGTGATCTTGGCCAGCGGATGCAGCTCGTCGCCCACGATCTGCACGTCCGGCCGCTTGGCCTTCAGCATCTCGTTGGCCGCCTTGCGCACGGCGTGACCGAAGGAATAGTCCTGGTTGATCAGGTAGACCTTCTTGATGTTGGGCTTGCCTTTCATGTAGCTGGTCAGTGCCTGCATCTTGATGTCGCTATGGGCGTCCCAGCGGAAATGCCAGTAACTGCACTTGTCGTTGGTGAAGGCCGGGTCCACCGCGGCGTAGTTGAGGTAGATCACCTCCTTGCCGGGATTGCGGTCGTTATGCTTGTTGACGAAGTCGATCATCGCCGCCGCCGCGCCCGAGCCGTTGCCGAGCGTGAGAATGCGGGCGCCGGCATCGATCGCCTTCTGCGCCGCGATCACGGTTTCCTGCGGGCTCAGCTTGTTGTCGAAGGTGATCAGCTCCATCTTCTGGCCATTCACCCCGCCCTTGGCGTTGATCTTCTCGATCATGTACTGGAAATGCTTCACGCCATGCTCGCCGATCGGCGCCATGGCGCCCGACAGCGGATCGATGAACGCCACTTTCACCTGCGACCAGGCTGGTGCTGCCAATCCCAGGCCGGCTGCCAGTGCGGCAACGGCAAGGCCTGTCCCATAACGACGAGTCGGCATTGTTTCCTCCATCCAGTTATGTCGCGGCGGCTTCCGGTCCGCCGATCCGCCGGTCTAGCGGCGAATTCCTGTATTCGGTTCAGCCTGCTCTGATTCTGCTTGCCTGGGGCGGTGTCTCTCCCTGCGCCTCGTTACTTCACCATCGCGGCATAGACCATGTTGCGCATCAGGGCGCGGTAGGCCAGGCGCTGCTTCGGCGACTGCATCATGAAGACGACGAACATTTTCTCTTTCGGATCGACCCAGAAATAGGTGCCGCCGGCGCCGCCCCAGTAATAGTCGCCGGCGCTGCCCGGATCGGCCGAGACGCCGCCATCCTTGCGCACGCCGAAGCCGAGGCCGAAGCCATATCCCGGCCCGGGCAGGAAATAGGGGCCCGGAACGATGCCGCTGCCCATATGGTCGGCGGTCATGTAGGCCAGCGTCTTGAGGCTCAGATACCGTCTGCCGTTCTGCGTGCCGCCATCCAGCAGCATCTGCAGAAAGCGCGCGTAATCCATCGCCGTGCCGCTCAGCCCGCCGCCGCCGGATTCGTATTTGCCGGGCTGGCGCGGATCGTAGAATTCCACGCCGCCGCCCAGGCTGCGGTCGTTGGCGAAAGGCTCGGCCAGCCGGGCCTGCTTCGCGGCATCGGTGACGTAGAAGGCGGTGTCCTTCATGCTGAGCGGGCCAAGCAGGCGGTCCTTCAGCGCCTGGCCCAGCGGCTTCTTGTCCACCACTTCCACCACGCGGCCCAGGATGTCGGTGGAATGGCTGTAGTCCCAGACCGTGCCGGGTTGATAGGCCAGCGGCAGCTTGGCAATGCGTTCGGCGAATTCGGCATTGTCGAAATCGCCGTTCATGATGCCGGTGTCGCGATACATGGCTTTCACCGCGCCGACGCCGAAAAAGCCGTAGGTGATGCCCGATGTGTGACGCATCAGGTCCTGGATGCTGATCGGCCGCTGCGCCGGCACCAGTTCCAGAACCGGCTTGCCGTCGGGGCCCGGCTTCTCCACGCCCACCTGCGGCTTGGCGAAGGCGGGGATGTAGCGGGCCAGCGCATCGCCGACCGCCATGCGGCCCTCCTCCACCTGCATCATCGCGGCCGCGGTGACGATCGGCTTGGTCATCGAATAGATGCGGAAGATGGTGTCGCGCGTCATCGCCGCCTTGGTCTGCGGGTCGCGCGTGCCCACCGCCTCGAAATAGGCGATCTTGCCCTGGCGGGCGATCAGCACCACCGCGCCCGGAATGATCTGGGCCTCGGAATCCGCCTTCAGCCGTTCGGTGATGCGGGCAAGCCGGTCGGGGGCGAAGCCGAGAGCGGCCGGATCGCCCGGCGGCAGCAGTTCGGCGGCTTTCAGGCCGGGCCCGGTGCCCGGGAATGGAGCGTGAAGCGCAAAAACGGTTGCAAGGACAGCCATCAAGGACCGTCCGAAACGGCGCACTTTCATCAGCGTGGCCTCCCTGGACCATTTTTTCTTTTGCTTGGTGCCCATGATTGTCGGACAATCCGACCTAAGTCAAACACTCAATTGCTGGACCCGGCTGGCGGAAATGCCGATCATCGCCCATTCTGCCGAAGGTCGCGAATCGCTGCGGCGGCCGCGCCGGAAACGGGTTCGGGATCGGGGGGTAAATGTCTGAGACGGCCGAGAAATTCACGCGTATCACGCCGGTGCCCGCCTATCAGATGGTGGCCGAGGCGATCGAGCGCGAGATTCTGTCGGGCCGCCTGCGTCCCGGCGATCCCATCGGCACCGAGGCCGAACTGGTGCGCCAGTTCGGGGTCAATCGGTCCACCGTGCGCGAAGGCATCCGCCTCCTGGAACAGGGCGGCATGGTGCATCGCGATTCCAGCCGCCGCCTGGCGGTCGGCTTGCCGCATTATGAACGGCTGGCCACCCGCGCCAGCCGAGCGCTGATGCTGCACCAGGTCAGCTTTCGCGAATTGTGGGAAGCCACCATGGCGCTCAGCCTTGCCTCCATCGAACTGGCGGTGGACCGCGCGACGCCGGACGAGATCGCGGCGCTGGATGCCAATATCGCCGCCACCGAAGATGCCATGGACGATCCCGCCACGGTCGCCACGCTGGACAGCGAATTCCACCTGATGCTGGAGAAATGCGGGCGCAACCGTGTGCTGGAGCTGGCCCGCGAGCCCTCCAACATGCTGATCTACCCCACCACCAACGTGGCGGTGCGCGCCACCGAACATGGCACGCGGCGCCTGATTGAGGCGCATCGCATGCTGGTGGAATCCCTGCGTCGCCGCGACAAGGATCTCGGCCGCCTGTGGACGCGCCGCCATCTCGACGACTGGCGCAAGGGTTTCGAGAAGGCCGGCATGGATCTGGACCAGCCGGTCGACCTCGTCACCGGCATGGTGTGAGCGGGATTTTACAGCCCGCCCATCTTGCACGAACTCGGCAGTGCGGTATCGGCCGCCTTCACGACGCCGGCCGTCTTCCAGCCCCAGCCGGTTTTTTCCTCATCGTATTTCATCGTTGCATCCAGCGGGCCGAAGGAGGCGACGACAAGGTCCTGCAGCACCTGATGGTCCTGCGCCCGCATGCCGGCGATGCCGCCATACATGGTCTTGCGCTGGGCCTGGGCCAGCAGCGGCGCGATTTTGCGCGGCTCGGCGCTTCTGGCCGCCAGCACGGCATCGTTCAGCATTTCCATCAGTAGCCGCGCGCGCGGCACGTTGAAGCTGCCGCCGAAGCGGGCGCGGTATAGCGCATCGAGGTCGTCGCCCATCGCCATGTTGGAATGGCCCTCGATCACGGCGAACACGCGATGCTCCAGGCCGGTCTGGCGCACCGCCGTCGGGCTGCCGATGCCGCTGGCGTAATAGGTGTACCAGCCCGCCTGCAGGTTGGCGTCGGCCGCGGCTTTCAGCAGCAGGGCCAGGTCGCTGCCCCAGTTTCCCGTAATGACACCATCGGCATGACTAGCCTTGATCTTGGCCACATAGGGCGCGAAGTCGGTGATCTTGGCCAGCGGATGCAGCTCGTCGCCCACGATCTCGATATCGGGCCGCTCGGCCTTCACCATTTTCAGCGCCGCCGCCCGCACGGCCTGGCCGAAGGAATAGTCCTGGTTGATCAGATACACGCGTCTGATCTGCGTCTGCGTGGCGATGAATTTGGCCAGCGCCAGCATCTTCATGTCGGCATGGGCGTCGAAACGGAAATGTGCCGGCGAACATTTCTCGTTGGTCAGCGCCGGATCGATGGCCGAGATGTTGAGGAACAGCACGGTCCTGTCGGGGTAACGCTCGTTATGCTTGGCGATGAATTCGTTCAGCGCGCCGGCGGCGGCCGAGGAATTGCCCGCCACGATGATGCGGATGCCGGCATCGATGGCCTTCTGCGCCTGGATGATGCTTTCCTGCGCGTTCAGCTTGTTGTCGTACCCGGTGATCTCGTAGGTCGTGCGCGGCGTGGACAGACGCTCGGCCATGAATTTCAGGTGGTTCAGCGCATTCTCGGTCACGGCCGCCGCCGGGCCCGACAGCGGATCGATGAAAGCGATACGAACGGTTTCCGCCCGCGCGCTTAAGCTCAGGAAAGCAACAGCCAGGAAAGCGAGAATGCGCATGGTCAACTCCGCGGCAAAAAACTGCGCGGAGGGTAAGAAAAAGCCGCCGGCATGCAAGCGGCGGCGGCGAAGAATAAATGGCTGTGTGCTGACGAAGCAGGGGGGATTTTCGCGATTGACTTCGTTTGGCGCAGTATTATCTTTCGCCGTCACCGGGCCAGCGACAACCGCCCGGTCAGCGACCTCCATTTTTCAGATCCCCTTTCAGGATCATGGCCGCCAAGCGTTGTCTCGCTCCGTCAGGAGGTGAGGCATGTCTTGTGGTGGTACCTGTTCCCAATCCAATCCTGTAATCCTTCAGCCTGAAACGGCTGCGAACTGGCGCCTGCCGTCGCCGTCAGAATGGCTTGTCGGCTGGCTTGTCCGGCTTGTCGGGCAGCAGCGGCGCTGGCGCCGGCGCGAGGAGCTGCGCGATCTCAGCGATGCGCAGCTCCGCGATGTCGGCCTGACCCGCGAGCAGGTCGGAGGCGGCGCTCACCCAAGATAGTCATGCTCGGGCTCGGCCCGAGCATCCACGAGATTTTTAGACGTGGATGGCCGGGACAAGCCCGGCCATGACGGATCTATTGGTCAGCGCGCGTTATAGGCCGCCAGCGCCGCCAGGTTCACGATGTCGCTCACGCTCGCGCCCATCTGGGCGATCTGCACCGGCTTTTCCAAGCCGATCAGCAGCGGGCCGATCACCGTGCCGCCGCCCAGCTCCTGCAGAAGCTGCGACGAGAGCAGAGCGGAGTGGATGCCCGGCATGATCAGCACGTTGGCGGGGCCCGAGAGACGGCTGAAGGGATAGATCTTCATCACGTCCGGGTTCAGTGCGGCCGCAGCCGACATCTCGCCGTCGTATTCGAATTCCACGCCATGGCCGCCGGCTTCCAGCGCGTCCAGCTCCATCACGGCCTGGCGCACCTTCTCCACCACGCCGCCCGGCGCGTTGCCGAAATTGGAATGCGACAGCAGGGCCACGCGCGGCTCGTGGCCCATCTGCTTGGCCACGCTCGCAGCCTGCACGGCGATCTGGCAGAGATCCTTCGCCTCGGGCAGCTCGGTGATGGTGGTGTCGGCCATGAACACCGTGCGGCCCTTGGCTACGATGATCGACAGGCCCATCACGCGCTGGCCGCGCTGGGCGTCGATCGCCATGCGGATGCCGTCGTAACTCACCGAATAGGTGCGCGTCACGCCGGTGATCATCGCATCGGCATGGCCGTTGGCCACCATGCAGGCGCCGAACACGTTGCGGTCCAGGTTGACCAGGCGCTGGGCGTCGCGCTGCAGCAGGCCGCGGCGCTGGTGGCGCTTGTAGAGGAACTCGGTATAGCGCGCATTATGCTCGCTGATGCGCGCGTTGTGGATCTCGCAGCCATCCAGGTTTTTGAGCCCGATGGCCTGCATGGTCGCCTCGATGCGCTCGGACCGGCCGATCAGCACCGGGGTGCCATAGCCGGCGTCGCGGAAGGCGAGCGCCGCGCGGATCACGGTCTCTTCCTCGCCCTCGGCGAAGACCACGCGTTTCGGATTCTGCACCACCTGGTCGAAAAAGATCTGCAGCGAGCCGACGGTGGGATTGAGCCGCGCGCGCAGCTTGGCGGCATAGGCCGCCCAGTTCTCGATCGGCTTGCGCGCCACGCCCGACTGCACGGCGGCCTTGGCAACCGCCAGCGGCACATCCACGATCAGGCGCGGGTCGAAGGGCGAGGGGATGATGTAGCCCGCGCCGTATTTCGGCCGTTCGCCCTTGTAGGCGGCGGCCACCTCGTCGGGCACATCCTCGCGGGCCAGCATGGCGATGGCCTCGGCGGCCGCGATCTTCATGTCGTCGTTGATCGTCTTCGCCCGCACGTCCAGGGCGCCGCGGAAGATATAGGGAAAGCCGAGCACGTTGTTGACCTGGTTCGGATAGTCCGAACGGCCGGTCGCCATGATCACGTCGCCGCGCGTGGCCAGGGCCTCTTCCGGCGTGATTTCCGGATCCGGGTTGGCCATGGCGAAGACGATGGGATTGGCCGCCATCGAGCGCAGCATGTCGGGCGTCACTGCGCCCTTCACCGACAGGCCGAAAAACACGTCGGCGCCCTTCAGCGCATCGGCCAGGCTGCGTGCGTCGGTCTTCACGGCATGGGCCGATTTCCACTGGTTCATGCCGTCGGTGCGGCCCTGGTAGACCACGCCCTTGGTGTCGCAGAGAATCACGTTCTCGTGCTTCATGCCCATGGCCTTGACCAGCTCGGTGCAGGCGATGCCGGCGGCGCCGGCGCCGTTCACCACCATCTTCGCGTCCTTGATGTCGCGGCCGGTGAGGTGCAGGGCGTTGATCAGGCCGGCCGCGGCGATGATGGCGGTACCGTGCTGGTCGTCGTGGAAGATCGGAATGTCCATCAGCTCGCGCAGGCGCTGCTCGATCACGAAGCATTCCGGTGCCTTGATGTCTTCCAGGTTGATGCCGCCGAAGCTGGGGCCGAGGAAGCGCACGCAGTTGACGAACTCGTCCACGTCCTCGGTGGCCACTTCCAGGTCGATGGAATCGACATCGGCGAAGCGCTTGAACAGCACCGCCTTGCCCTCCATGACCGGTTTACCTGCGAGCGCGCCCAGATTCCCCAAGCCCAGCACGGCGGTGCCGTTGGAGATCACCGCCACCATGTTGCCGCGCGAGGTATAGTCGTAGGCGGTGTCGGGGTCCTTCTGGATCGCCAGGCAGGGCGCCGCCACGCCCGGGCTGTAGGCCAGGCTCAGGTCGCGGGTGGTGGCCATCGGCTTGGTCGGTACGACCTCAAGCTTGCCGGGCTGGCCCATTTTGTGGAATTCGAGGGCGTCGTCGTAAAGGGACGGGCTTTTCGAGTCGCTCATTTTTCTCTGTGTTTCCGGTTTTCACACGCGGGCGGTTTCGCTCCCGTCCGCCATCATAAGGCTAAGGCTTGAGGGGTTAAAAGGCCCGCGTGCTGTGCTATGTCTGCGGGCTGCATAATATTTCGCCCATGAACAAACCCGACCTCACCCTCCCCCCCGGAACTTCCCCGCTGATGGCGCAGTATCTGACCATCAAGGCGGCCTATCCCGATTGCCTGCTGTTCTACCGGATGGGGGATTTTTACGAACTGTTCTTCGACGACGCGGCTAAGGCCGCCCGGGCGCTGGACATCGCTTTGACCAAACGCGGCGAGCATGACGGCCAGCCGATCCCCATGTGCGGCGTGCCGGTTCACGCGGCGGAAGCCTACCTCTCCCGTCTCATACGCCAGGGTTTCAAGGTGGCGGTCTGCGAACAGACCGAAGACCCGGTCGAAGCCAAAAAACGTGGTTCAAAATCGGTGGTGCGGCGCGACGTGGTGCGCGTGGTCACGCCCGGCACCATCACGGAAGACAGCCTGCTCGAATCGCGCCGCAACAACTACCTTGCAGCCCTCGGCCAGGCCGGCGGGTCCGACGGCGCGCTGGCGCTGGCCTGGCTCGACATGTCGACCGGCGAATTCGGCCTGACCGAAACGGCGCCCACGGCTCTGGGCGCCGACCTCGCCCGCGTCAATCCGCGCGAACTGGTGCTGCCCGAAAGCCTGCTGGCCCGCCCTGAGCTGCGGGCGCTGTTCGAACAGCTCGACATTGCGCTCTCGCCGCTCCCCTCGGTGCGCTTCGACAGCGTCTCGGGCGAACGCCGGCTGAAGGCCGCGCTTGGCGTCGCGGCGCTGGATGCCTATGGCGATTTCCGCCGCGCCGAATTCTGCGCCGCCGGCGCGCTGCTCGATTACGTCGAGACCACGCAATGCGGCAGGCTGCCCCGCCTCGACCCGCCGGCCCGCCAGTCGCCCACCAGTGTGATGGCGATCGACCCGGCCACGCGGCGCAACCTCGAACTGGTGGAAACCACTTCGGGCAACCGCGACGGCGCCCTGCTCGCCTGCATTGACCTCACATTGACCGGCGCGGGCGCACGCCTGCTGGCGCAGCGGCTGCAGGCCCCGCTCACCGATCCGGTCCAGATCGCCGCGCGCCACGATGCCGTGGCCTGCCTGGTGGAGACGCCGCGCCTGCGCGACGACATCCGCTCGGCCCTGGAAAAGGTGCCCGATCTCGCCCGCGCGCTCTCGCGCCTGTCGCTCGGGCGCGGCGGGCCGCGCGATCTGGCCAGCCTGCGCGACGGCCTGGCCCAGGCCCAGGCGCTGCAGGACCGACTGGGCGCGGAAGCCGGGCTGCCGCCGGCTCTGGCCGGCCTGCGCGACATGCTGGGCCGTCACGATGCGCTGGTCGATACGCTGGGCAATGCCCTGGCCGACGAACTGCCGATGTATGCGCGCGATGGCGGCTTCATCCGCCCGGGCGTCGACGCAGCGCTAGACGATCTGCGCGTGCTGCGCGATGAAAGCCGCCGCCACATCGCGGCTTTGCAGGACAGATACGCCCAGGAAACCGGCATCAATACGCTGAAGATCCGGCATAACAACATGCTGGGCTATTACATCGAGGTGGCGCCCAAGCACATGCCGCAGATGGGCGCGCAGTATATCCATCGCCAGACCATGGCGAACGCGGTGCGCTATGCCACGCCCGAACTGTCGGAGCTGGAGAGCAAAATCGCCCAGGCCGCCGACCGCGCGCTGAAGCTGGAACTGGAGATGTTCGAGCGTCTGGCGGCGGATGTGCTGGCGCGGGCCGAGGCCATCACCCGCGCCGCCCAGGCGCTGGCCGCGCTGGACGTCACCGCGTCGCTTGCCCTGCTCGCCGTGCAGCGCAACTGGGTGCGGCCGCAGGTGGACGACAGCCTCGCCTTCCATGTCGAGGCCGGCCGCCATCCGGTGGTGGAGGCAGCCCTTGAGCGCGCCGGGCAGGGCGAGCGCTTCGTGGCGAATGACTGCGACTTAGGCGATGGCCGCCGGCTCTGGCTGCTCACCGGCCCGAACATGGCGGGCAAATCCACCTTCCTGCGCCAGAACGCGCTGATCGCGGTGCTGGCGCAGATGGGCGCCTTCGTGCCGGCGGCGAAGGCGCATCTCGGCGTGGTGGATCGCCTGTTCAGCCGCGTCGGCGCCGCCGACGATCTGGCGCGCGGGCGCTCCACGTTTATGGTCGAAATGGTGGAGACGGCGGCGATCCTGCACCAGTCGGGTCCACGTGCGCTGGTGATCCTGGACGAGATCGGCCGCGGCACCGCCACCTTCGACGGCCTTTCGATCGCCTGGTCGGTGGTGGAATACCTGCACGAGAAGAACCGCTGCCGCGGCCTGTTCGCCACCCATTACCACGAACTCACGGCACTGGCCGAAAAGCTGCCGCAGCTGTCCAACCATACGCTCAAGGTGAGGGAATGGGAGGGCGAGCTGGTTTTCCTGCACGAAGTCGGCCCGGGCGCCGCCGACCGCTCTTACGGCATCCAGGTGGCCAAGCTGGCCGGCCTGCCCGATGCGGTGCTCAAACGCGCCGCCGCCGTGCTGCACACGCTGGAGAAATCCGGCCAGACGGCATCGTCGGCCAAACTGGTCGACGATTTGCCTCTCTTCTCGCTGGCTCCGCCAGTGACGGCTGCCGCTGTTGCCGCGAAACCGTCGGAAGTGGAGCGCGCGCTGAAATCCGCCGATATCGACGCGCTCTCGCCCAAGCAGGCGCTCGACCTGCTGTATCAGCTCAAGGCGTTGCTGAAACCGTAAACGGCCCAGATTCCCGCTCCCATATCCTCGCACTGCATGTATGATCGTCGCATGTGGGTCGCGGTCACCGCTCGATGTCATGCTGCGGGTCTGCTGATCGTTTGTGTGCTGTGCTTTGTCGCGAGCCTGTCGATCCTGGGTCGGCCCGCGCCGGCCATGGCGCAGACGACAGCCGCGCCGACCCTGGCCGCGCCAGCCGCCACCGCGCGCGTGCTGATCAACGACGCGCCGCCCTATCGCATCGTCAGCCGGGCGCTCGGCGACGAAGGCCACAGCGGCATCTATGTCGATATCCTGCGCGCGATGGCGGCCGAGACGGGGCTGACGCTGCGCTTTGTCGAGGCGCCGTTCGTGCGCGGCTTTCCGATGATGCAGGCCGGCGAAGTCGACATCATGCTGGGCCCGAACCGCACGCCCGAGCGCCAGGCATATCTGCTCTATCTCGATCCGCCGCTGCCGGCCGAGCCGAAGGTGTTCCTCACCCGGCCGCAGGGGCCGCGCATCGCCCGCTATGACGACCTGCGTGGCCTGCGCATCGCCGTGCTGCGCGGCGCGCATTACTCCAGCCGTTTTGATGCCGATGCAGACATCAGCAAGGAACCGGTTTCCGATTACGACGCCGCCCTGCGCCTGCTGGGTGGCAACCGCGTCGATGCCGCGATCATGCCCGAGCAGCAGGCACGCTGGCTGCTGCGCTGGCAGCAGCTCAACCTCGCCTTCTCGTCCTACCGCATCGAGGGCAGTCCGTCCTACATCGTGATCGCGCGCAATTCGCCGCTGGCCGCCCGCGCGGCGGAACTGGAAGCGGCCCTGCGCCGCCTGCAGTCCCGCGGCGAGATCGCACGGATATTGCGGCTTTACAGCTAGGATTGCTTTACGGTCGGGGGCGCGCGGATCGGGCAAAAGACCGGCTCCAGGGATCTGTCGCAAAGAACCGCTTGTATTCGGCCCGATAAAAGCCTAGGGCCGCCCATCGACATTTTTTGGCCGGACCTTCTGGCTGTTCGCTCTGGCTTCCGCCGGGCGCGTATTCCGACTTTCTCTCCAAAAATATCGAAAACCGGGCGTCGGACGCAGCTTTGCTGCGCGCCGCGCTCTTCATTCATCGGACCAAAGGAAATTCCCATGCAAACGGGCATTGTCAAATTCTACAACGATCAAAAAGGCTTCGGTTTCATTCAGCCGGAAGACGGCAGCAAGGACGTGTTCGTGCACGCCACCGCGCTGGAACGTGCCGGCATGAGCCCGCTGCGCGAAGGCCAGAAGGTCTCCTTCGACACCGAGCAGGACAACCGTTCGGGCAAGACCGCCGTACGGGCCATCCAGGCCGCTTGACCGTCGCTTGATTCATCAGGCGATCCTGGGCGCGGCAGCCTTCGACTGTCAGAGCTGCGGCGCCTGTTGCGCGTATTCGCGCGACTGGCCCCGTTTCTCGCTCGAAGAGGATGCCGCGCTCGCGCGCATTCCGGCCCGTTTCGTCGATGACGAGGCGGGCCGGATGCGTTGTGACGGCGACCGCTGCTCGGCCCTGAGCGGCACGGTCGGCCAGCACACCGCCTGCAATGCCTATGACGTGCGGCCCGATGTCTGCCGCGAATGCCAGCCGGGCGACGAGGCCTGCCGCATCGCGAGCCGCTTCTTCGATCTCTAGCGCAACAGCCGCCGTCAGGTCGGCTCGGCCAGCATCAGCAGGCCGCGGCCCCATTCGGTGATCCGCGCTTCCCTTTCCAGAATCCTGAATCCCGCCTTCTCGTAGGCGCGGATGGCGCGTGCATTGTCGGGATCGGGGTCGGTCGCCACGAACGGCGCGCCCTCGGCGAATAGCCGCTCCACATGCTGGCGGATGAAGGCGCTGCCATGGCCGCGCCCGATCATCGCCGGCACGCCGATGCTTTGGTCTATGCCCAACGTGCCCGGCGGCAGGTCGCGATAGGGATGGTCGTCCCAGGCATGGATGGCGTAATCCTGCATGAAGGCGAAGGGCACGCCATCCTGCGACACGATCCACAGCCGCATCGCCGGCTCGTGCAGGTCGGCCGCCAGGTTTTCCAGCTCGGCCGCCGGCTCGCCCCACCAGGCCCGCCAGTCTTCGGTTTCCAGCCAGCCGCGCAGCAGCGGCAGGTCGGCCGCCGTCATGCGGCGGAAATCGTAAGCCTGCGTCATGGCCGGCTACATGCTGCGGCCGTCGTAGTCCATCACCGACAGCGCCTTTAGGTCCACATCGTCCAGGCAGCGCACGTTGATCGCCACCATACGCGTGCCGTTCGGCGCCGTGCCGGTGGCAAACGACGTCACGCCGCAGGTCTTGCAGAACAGGTGATGGATGTTCTTCGTGTTGAACTGGTAATCCTGCACGGCATCCTTGCCGCTCAGCAGCTTGAAGGCATCGGCCGGCACGAAGCTTAAGAGCGTGCCCTTCTTCTGGCAGATCGAGCAGTTGCACGAGATCACTGGCGTATCCAGCGCCGTGCTCACTTCATAGCGCACCGCGCCGCAATGGCAGCCGCCCTTGTGAATTGTGGCTTCCGCCATGTCTGCTCCTCCCGTGCTGCAATCCTGCCGGTGTGATGGCTGGCGGCGGCGTCCAAGTCAATCTGTCGCCCAATCCAATGCCGACCTTGTCTTGTGAGGCTATTTGTACTATATATGTTCTTATTTTTCAATCTCTATATTCCTAGTTGCATGTCCTGCCAGCCGGGCAGGGCGAGGTGGAAACGAACCCGAACGAACCCGAACGAACCCGAACGAACCGAAACGAACCCGAACGAACCCGAACGAACCTGGGCGGACCTGAACGAACTGAAACGAACCCCAACGAACCAAAACGAACTCCGACGAACCGAAACGAACCGGAATCGTGTCGAACGGTTCGGGCCGGGCCGAATGGGCGCCATCTGGAGGCAAATGGCGCCGGGGCGGCCCGCGCTTCTGCTCCGCCCCTCCCGGCCCTGCGCCGGCCATGCTACGGTTCAAACGAATTCGCCCGGGATTTCCGTCCCCGTTCAACCACATAGGCTTGTTTCCTCGCCATGACCGCCGTGCCCAGCCCCGTTTCGCAGTCCCTGATCCCCGACACCCCCACCTTCGTCACTCATCTGGAATGCGGCATGACGGGCGAGCGGCTGCCGGCCGACACCCTGCATAACCTGTCGCCCAAGGGCTATCCGATCCTGGTGCGCTACGACCTGGCCGGGGTGAAGGCGGCGCTGAGCAAAGAGAAGATCGCGGCCCGGGCGCCGAACTGGTGGCGCTACCGAGAATTGCTGCCGGTGCGCAAGACCGAGAACGTGGTCTCCCTGGGCGAGGTGATGACGCCGATCCTCACCCTGCCGCGGCTGGCCAGCCAGCTTGGCCTGCGGGGAGACGGCGAGATCATCGTGAAGGATGAAGGCCGTCTGCCCACCGGCTCGTTCAAGGCGCGCGGCCTGGCGCTGGCCGTCTGCATGGCGAAAGAGCTCGGCGTGAAGAAGATGGCCATGCCCACCAACGGCAATGCCGGCGCGGCGCTGGCCGCCTATGCGTCGCGGGCCGGCATCGAAACCGTGGTGTTCTGCCCCGACGACACGCCGCAGGTGAACATGAACGAGATCGCGCTGCAGGGGGCGCGGCTCTACAAGGTCAACGGCCTGATCAACGATTGCGGCAAGTTGGTCGGCGCCGGCAAAGAGGCGGCCGGCTGGTTCGATACCTCCACGCTGAAGGAGCCCTACCGCATCGAGGGCAAGAAGACGATGGGACTGGAACTGGCCGAACAGCTTGGCTGGGAACTGCCCGATGCGATCTTTTATCCCACCGGCGGCGGCACCGGCCTGATCGGCATGTGGAAGGCGTTCGAGGAACTGGAAGCCATCGGCTTCATCGGTTCCAAACGCCCCAGGATGATTGCCGTGCAGGCGGCCGGCTGCGCGCCCATCGTGCGCGCGTATCAGGGCAACGAACGCCACGCAAAACTGTGGGAGAATGCCCATACGGTTGCGGCCGGCATCCGCGTGCCGGCGGCGATCGGCGATTTCCTCATTCTCGATGCCGTGCGCAATTCCAACGGCTTCGCTGTTGCCGTGGAGGATGCCGCGATCACGGCCGCGCTGGATGAAGTGGCGAAACAGGAAGGTTTCCTGATGTGTCCCGAGGGCGCGGCCACGTATGCCGCCTACAAACAGGCGCTGGCGGAGGGCAAAGTGAAAAAGAGCGACCGCGTGGTGCTGTGGAATTGTGCTGCCGGCCTGAAATACCCGATGCCCGATGGCGGCCAGCCGCTCGACCGCCATGGCAGCATCGACTACGCGAGGCTGTGACCATGGCGCCGGAAAAGCGGATTCCGGAACCGCGCACCATCGAATCCGGATACGACATCCTCGTATCCACGGTCGAGTTGCGGCATCCGCTGCTGCGCCGCCTGCTGGCCGACTGGCTGAATGCCGCCGCACCGGGCAGCCTGCCGGGCCATGACTTCGCCGATCCGCCGCGGCTGGATTACATGCAGGGGCAGATCGTGATCTTCGACGTGGTGCCGCAGGCCGATCATGGCCCCCGCTTCCGCTACCGCTTCGTCGGTGCGCCGCTGGTCGCCCGCCGCGGCCGCGATGTCACCGGCACCTGGATGGACGAGCATACGGATGCGCAGGTGGCCAGGATCGGCCCGCAGGCCTGCGGCACGGCGGTGCAGTCGCGCCGGCCGGTGCATGTGCGGGCTCGCCGCGAGATCGACGGCGCGACCTACGCGCTGGAATATCTTGTGCTGCCGCTGGCCAATGCCGGCACCGGCCTGATCGACCGGCTGGTCTCGGGCCAGATCTATCCCTCCGGCGCGCCGGCGCGGGGCGGCGATCCGGCCTAGCTGGTTGCGCGCACGAAGTGGATCAGGTCTAGGGCCGGCGGCTCGATGCCGGCATGGCTCAGCAGGCCATGCACCTGGCCGCGATGATGGGTCTGGTGATTGAAGAAATGCAGCAGCGGAACCACCAGTGGATCGGTGAAGGGTTCGCCGCGCGTGGTCTTGTAGCTGAGGGTGCCGTGCAGGATGGTTCCGTCCAGATCGTCGCAATAGGCGATGATCTCGGCATCCTTGTCCGCGCGCGCCTGGCGCAGGCCGGCGAAATCCGCGTGCAGGATCTGGTTCAGGGCCTTCACATGCGCGGCGGGCCTGCCGGTGAAGCGGCCGAGCCAGATGCTGTCACCCACCAGGATGTGGTTCAGCGTGGCATGAATGCTGCCGAAGAAGCTGGGTCGCGCGGCGTAATACTCCACCGCCGGCAGGCTGGCGCAGGCCTCGTACAGGCGGCGGTTGGCCCAGGTGTTGTAGCGCGCCATGCGGCGCACATGCTCAAGCAGGATGTCGGTGCCGGTCATATGATCAGCGTAAGATGGGAAGCCGCGGTCGCAAAGCGCGGAATTGTCCCGCTGCAATTGCACAAAACTCAAACGGCCCGCCGGGTGAGGGCGGGCCGTCGAGCGTCACAGGATGACGGCTGCGCTTACCATTCCGTCAGAACCGGCTCCATGCCGGCCTTGGTCAGGGCCTCGGCGCGGATTTTCTGCCAGCCCGTCATCGCCGCCTTGTCGTCGGCGTAAGCGGCCTTCTGGTGCGCGGCCCAGGCATCGGCCAGCACCTTCTGGCGCTTGATCAGGTCGGCATTGCTCTTGTCGTATTCGGGTTTCCAGACGCCGATCTCCTTGAAGTATTTCACGGCGCCGTCATGCACCGGCACCACCCAGTCGAAGACCTGGCGCTTGATGTCCCAGCCCACATTGCCCGGTGCGGCGTCCTTGTAGTCGTTGAACAGTTCGACCATCGCCTTGGTCATGGCATAGACCTGGCCGGCATCGACATTGGCGTAAGTCATCAGCACCGGATAGGGATAGGTGGCGCCTTCGACCGGCTTGTCCTTCGACAGGGCGGCACCCTCGGTGCCCATGAACGGCACGTAGAACGGCGCTTTGGCCTTCAGGCGCTTCCAGCCTTCCTTGTCGTTGTGCGGCACGGTCGGCCAGACGATGCCGCGTGGCGAGGATTCGATCTGGAAGGCCTTGCCCGAGATGGTCGAGGTGAAGGCGGCATCCACCTGGTTGTTGATGATGCCGTCCATCGCCTGGCCGAAGCCGCCGAATTCCACCTTCTGCACGTCGTTCCAGGTCAGGTTGGCAAAAGCCAGAAGCGCGGTGATGTTCTGGTTCAGCGACGGCGCACCGACCACCCAGGCCACCCGCTTGCCCTTCAGGTCGGCGATGGTCTTCACGCCGGTATCCTTGGCCACCGCAACGGTGAGCAGCGCGTCGGAATTGTTCAGCAGCAGCGAACGCACCGGCTGCGGGCCCCAGTCCTTGGCGCCGAATTCATACATGCCTTCCTGCGCCATGTAGGTGCCGCCTACGCCGTTGGCCGAGAACGGCGCCTTGCCCTCGCGCAGCGGGACGGTGCGCGACACATCGTTCTTGCCGGGCAGCACGCGCAGAGTCACGCCCTGCTTGTTCTTCAGCGCGTTGCCGATGGCGACCGCCTGGTTGTAGCCGCCCGAGCCCACGTCATAGGCGGTCCAGGTCAACTGGTCGGGCAGCTTTTGTGCAAATGCGGATGCCGATACGGCCAGGGCCGCGACGGCGCCCAGCAGGGCGAAGGTTTTGGTGTGACGCATCGTTGGTTTCCTCCTTGTGTTTTTACTCTTGATCATGCGGTGACGGGGTTCCGGTTCGCCAGTTTCAGCAGCAGGATGGCGGCCAGGGCGAGTGCGCCGCCGATGGCGGCCAGCGTCAGGTTGCTGACGGGGATCAGGTTGCCGCCGGGCACGGCAAGCGCAAAGCCGGCCGCCAGCAGCATGGCGCGCGCCAGCAGCCGCAGCGGTGATCCGTCCAGCCGGCCAACGCCGAACAGGTAGCCCTGCATGGCGCCGGAAATCAGCGCCACGCCCAGCACCGCGCTGACGATCACCGAGACCACTTCCAGCGGCTCGCCCTTGAGGATCAGCGCGGGATTGAGGGCGAAGAAGAAGGGAATGATGTAGATCGCCGCGCCCAGACGCATCGCCTGGAAGCCGATCCGGAAGGGCGAGGCGCGCGCCAGCGGCGCCGCGGCGAAGGTGGCCAGCGCCACCGGCGGCGTGATGAACGAGATCATGCCCCAATACATGATGAACAGGTGGACGGCCAGCGGGTCCAGCCCGGCCTTCACCAGTGGCGGGGCCAGCACGATGGCCAGGAAGATGTAACAGGCCGTCACCGTCATCCCCATGCCGAAGATGAAGCTGGTCAGCGCACCCATCAGCAGCAGCACCAGCGCATTGTCGCCGGCGATGAAGACCAGGTCGTTGGCCAGCGTGCCGGCCAGGCCGGTGACCGAGAAGGCGCCGATGATGAAGCCCACGCCGGCCAGGATGGCGACCAGCTCGGCCAGTGCCCGGCCGGTGGCGGCCAGCAGGTCGAGCAGCTTTTCCCAGCTTAGACGATTTTTCGGCAGGATCTGGTTGATCACCAGCAGCAGCGCGGTGGCGGCAAACGGCGCCACGGCCTCGCGCTGTTCCCACACCATCAGGAAAACCAGCACCAGGAAGACCAGGATGTAGAGCCAGCCGGCCTTCAGGGTTTGCGACAGAGAGGGCAGTTCGGATTGTTTCAGCCCCTTCAGGCCCTGGCGGGCGGCATAGGCATCGATCTGCACCACGAGGCTGAAATAGAACAGCAGCCCGGGAATGGCGGCGGCCAGCGCGATTTCGGTGTAGGAGATGCCGAGGAAGCTGGCCATCACGAAGGCGGTCGAGCCCATCACCGGCGGCATCAGCACCGCACCGGTGCTGGCCACAGCCTCGACGCCGCCGGCATAGTCGGCGCGGAAGCCGGTGCGCTTCATCGCCGGGATGGTAACGACGCCGGACGAAATCACGTTCGAGATGACGCTGCCCGAGATCGAGCCCTGCAGACCCGACGAGATCACACCCACCTGCGCCGCGCCGCCGCGCACGCGGCCGACCAGGGCGAAGGCGAGATCGTTGAAGAATTTGCCGCCGCCGGTGTGGTTCAGCGCCACGCCGAACACGATGAACCCGATCACGATCTCGCCGAAGGCCCGCATCGGGATGCCGAAGGCGCTTTCCGACGAGACGATGTGATAGGCGAAGGTATCCTCCAGGCTCTGCTGGATGCCCCGGATCGGCCCGGGCATCGCATCGGCAAAGACCGGGTAGAGCGACATCACCGCCACGATCGCGAAGATCATCGTACCGCCGGTGCGGCGCAGGGCTTCGAGGATGATCACCCACAGCACGCCGCCCAGGATCTGCGCCGTCAGCGGCGGGGCGAATTCCCAGCCCTCGGCCAGGATGTTTTCAGCCTGCCAGGCAAACCAGCCGATCGTGCCGGCACTGATAAGCGCCAGGGCGATATCATGCAGTGCGATCCCGCTGCCCGCGGCATCCTTAGCCCGCCAGGGATAGGCCAGGAAGACCAGCGGCAGGGTGGCGGCGGCCAGCAGGAAGAGGTAGCGGTTTTCGATCAGGGTGACGTTGAAAAGCCGCAAATTGAGCTGCTGGTTCAGCACCATCACCAGCGCCAGCAGGGTCAGCAGGACGAAAATGACCCGCAGCGGCGCCGACAGCCGGCGATGCGCCAGTTCCTCCACCATCCGCTCGTCGGGCGGCGGCTCGGACAGAGCGGGATTCAGGCCATGGGCTGGCTGATCGGCGCGGTTGGAGCCGAGACCCTGCGACATCGTTTTCCTCCCCATGCCCGGACTCTGCAAGCTGCCGGTCCGATTGTCGGACTGGCAGCTTACGAAGCCAAGCACGAAGGATCAACGCATTGATCGCCTTTGTATGCAATCGAAAAGGTGCCTCAATCGGCCGCCCGGTCGAACTCGGTGTCCCGCAGAACAATCGGGGCGCTCCAGAAAGGCTGCGCGGCTTCAAATGCCGCCGCGCCGGGCGAAATCCCGGCATCGCGCAGGGTATGGGCGTCGATCTTGGCGAGTTCGTGCCGCATGCGGCTGCGCTGCCGCCAGAGAATCCAGGCATTGCCCAGCGCCGGCAGAACCAGACGCCACCAGGGCTGGTCGATGCCCTTCAGGGCGGCGGGATCATGCAAGCCGTCCAGCCAGCGCAGATCGGTCTTGCCCGGCGACCGGACCAGCGGAAGGGCAGGCCGCTCCGCCTGGCTGGGCATTAGCGGCAAGGTGGGTCGGGCAAAATACGATATTAACGAACGATCGTGCTTTTCTGTGTCGATGAAGTGGTCGATAGTGCTCTGGTAAGTCATGGCTAGGCTCTTTTCTTGTTGTTAAGTCAGTGGGTTGCGGCAGACCTGGCCAGCAGGTCGATAAAGGCCTGCTCGGCGCGGCGAACCGCGGCAGCGTCGCGCAACAGGCGACGATAGTAATTGAGCGTCAGGAAAATCCCCTGCAGCTCATAGGCAAACTGTTTCGGGTCCAGGTCGGACCGGAAATGGCCTTCCTGGATGGCGATCTGGGCGCTGCGCACCATCATGCTCTGCCACTGAGTCTGCAGTTCGGCCAGATGGTCCCGCACCGGCCCCGGCTTGTCGTCGTATTCCGCGGCCAGGGTGACGAACAGGCAGCCGCCGGGCAGATCGTCGTTGTGCAGGCTCCAGTCCAGCCAGCCGCGGAACATGGCCTCGATCCGGGGACGGCCGCGCGGGGCCAGACGGGCGGGTTCCCACACGGTGGCCATGAAGCGCTTGGCGCTTTCATCCAGCAGGGCCTTTTCCAGCTCTTCCTTCGAACCGAAATGGGCGAACAGGCCGGATTTCGACATCTTCAGCCGGTCGGCCAGCATGCCGATGGATATCCCCTGGAAGCCCTCGACGCTCGCGGCGCGAAGGGCCTCGGAGAGAATGACGGCGCGTGTCTGCTGACCTTTGCTCATGTGGCTAAATTACGAACGGTCGTTCGGAAAGTCAATGCCGCATCCGGCCGGGCCTGTGACGCCGGCCACAAAACTGTGATCGGCCCGACGCGCAGGGGAAACCGGCGCGGTGCGTATAAAGCCCTGGAACCGGCCGGCAAACGATCTCGGCCGCGGGAGGCTCTGCATGACGACGCGCCGCGACCTGCTGCTGCAGGCAGCCATGTTTTCGGCCCTGCCCGGGCTGGGCTTTGCCCAGACCCGTGGCCTGTCCCTGCCGCTGGATCCCACGCCGGCCTGCGGCGACAGCCATGCGCCAACCCCGCGCCAGACCGAGGGCCCTTTCTACACACCACGTACACCGCAGACGGCAAATCTGCGCGAGCCTGGCATGGCAGGCATCCCGCTGCGCATCGGCGGGCTGGTGCTCGACCGCCGCTGCCGCCCGCGTGGCGATGTGCTGGTGGATGTCTGGCAGGCCGATGCAGCGGGGCAATACGACAATGCCGGCTATCGCCTGCGCGGGCACCAGATCAGCGATGCCAACGGCCGCTGGCAATTCGAAACGATTCTGCCCGGTCTGTATCCCGGCCGCACCCGGCATATCCACGTGAAGCTGCAGCCGCCGGGCGGCGCCGTGCTGACCACGCAGCTATACTTCCCCGACGAACCCGGCAACGCGCGCGACCGTATCTTCGATCGCCGCCTGCTGGTGCAGATGGGCGGCGACGATACGGCCAGGATCGCACGGTATGATTTCGTGCTGGCGACGGACTGAGCCGGCTTGACCTAGCATAGGCGCGACGTCATCGTCGCATCATGATGGATCTGCCCACCCTGCTCACCTTCACCGTGGCGGCTTTCGCGCTGGCAGCCACACCCGGCCCCGACATGCTGCTGGTGATGACGCGGAGCGTGGCGCAGGGCCGCGCAGCCGGCCTGATCACGCTGGCCGGCATAACGGTCGGCTGCTATTTCCACGCATTGGTGGCCGGCTTTTCCCTGAGCGGTGTGCTGCTGGTGGCGCCGGTGATGTTCGAAATCATCCGCTGGGCCGGTGCGGCCTATCTGCTGTATCTGGCGGTGCAGGCCTTCCGCGGCGCTGGCGGTTTCCAGCCGCCCCGTCCCGGTGCGGTCGCCCTGCCGCTGATGAAGCTGTTCCGTCAGGGCCTGCTGACCAACATGCTCAATCCGAAAGTCGCGCTGTTTTTCCTGGCGCTGTTCCCGCAATTCATGCAGCCCGATCCCGACACCGCGGTATGGCAGGCCCTGCTGCTGGCCTGCGTGCTCAGCGGTGCCGGCTTCATCGTCAACGGCAGCATCGCGCTGGTCGCCGGCCGCCTGGGCGAATGGCTGAGCCGACGCCCCGCCTTCGTGCGCTGGCAAAACCGCCTGCTGGGCGGCGTGTTTGCCGCGATGGCGCTCAGACTGGCGTTCGACAGGAGATAAAAGCCGGTACGCGTCGCGGTGTCAGTTCGTTTCCAGTGGCCGCATCAGGCGGTCGATATCGCCATTCGTCGTCATGTCCGCGCAGGCTTGTGAAAAGGTCTGTGCCACCCAGGCAGGTGTCGTCCGACCAAAAGCCAGATAGAGCCGGCTGGTCAGGTCATGCAGCGGCAGGAAGGCCACGACGGCGTCGCGTCGTTCACCCATTTCCCGCAGCCGGAGATACAGGCTGGCCGGATGTGCCGGCAGGGCATCGACGCGGCCATACAGCAATTGCCGCGTGGCATTGTCTTCGTCGGTCGATTCGATGACGGGGATGCCGTTGCGCAGCAGATAATCCGTCTTCACGTCGTGGCTCACCCCGGCAACGCGCCAGCGCGCCAGGTCGGGCAGGCCCTCGGCGGCGACATCGGGCCGGTCGCGCCGCCGGAACACGGCCACGTCGTAATTCAGCACCGGGCAGATCCAATGGAACTGCTCTTCCCGCGCCGCCGTGCGCGCGATCAGGGCAATCAGGGTGTTCGGCTGGTTTTCGGCCTCGGCCAAGGCGCGGGCCAGCGGCAGTACGGCCAGCGGCGCCGGGCGGCCGACGCGCTCGGCCAGAGCGGCGATCAGGGCCGCCGTCGGTCCGGCGGCCTCGCCGCTCAGTTCGAATGTGTAGGGGGGGAAACGGCTGGCGACATAACTGATCGGCGGCAGGGCGGCGGCCGCCACGTTGCCGTAGGGGCAGGGTGCCAGCAGGAGAACCAGGCAGGCAAGGACACGAAGCTGGCCGGACATGGAAAAGCGCATGGCCTAGAATATACGGATTACGGCGCGACCCTGTCTGTTACTTTTCGGTCATTGGCATACAGACGGGTCGCTATTGCGCGCTGTCACATCCGTGCGCTCTTCACGCCATCCACCTCGGCATTGCCGTCCAGGATGGCGGCCTTGATGGTTTCCAGGCCGCGTTCGAATTCCTCGATCCGCTCGCGCAGGCCACGCAGCTCTTCCAGCGCCTGCCGGCCGATGGGCCGTTCGCTCTGGCTGTATTCCAGTACCAGGCTGGCATAGCGGCCGCGCATCTTGGCCAGGGATTTCAGCATCGCCTCGATCTCGCCCGGCTCGATGCGACCCAGGGCCCAGATCATCTGGCTGCGGGTGAATTCGCGGTCCTTGGCGATGATCTGCTGCACATACTGCCGGGCATTGAGGGCGGCGGCGGCCTCGGCCGGGCTGCCATCGCGCAGGGCGAGGCGCTCGCGGGCGGTCAGGCCAGCCTGGGCCAGATCGCCGGCAGACGGGATTTTCGCGGGCGGACTTTTCAGGGCGGCGCGCAGCTGGGGTTCGACTTTCTCGGCCTGCCGCAGGGACAGCAACGCAATCGCCATGATTTCCACTCCTTGCTCTGGTTCTGCCTGGAGCGGAGCAAAGCCCATGCCATGGTTAAAATGGCGGATTTCAAGGCTGATCGGTCTGCGGCTGCCAGCCCGGCGGCAGCTTTTGCCGACCCGGCGGCGCGTCAGGGCGCCAGGGGCGGAGCCTGGATGCCCATGCTGCGGCCGGGGAATTGCAGGTCCAGGCGCCAGTCCTGCGGCCGGCTGCGGTAGATTTCCAGCGCCTCGGGCGGCAGCGGGAACTGCGCCTCGCTGGCGATGGCGGCGCGCCGCGGCTCGCGCGAAAACGGATTGCCCATGGGCAAGGAAATGCCGATGCCGATATCGCTGCCGCTGCCCGAGCCGACCGATCCGCCCAGGCCGATGCCGGGTCGCCAGGGCTCGTCATTGCTGCGCGGACGCTGTTCGGCGCGCAGGCTCTCGGGCGCAAATACCCTGCCGTCGGGCGCCGTGAGCTCCATCGCCTCGACCGGATCGACCGCCAGCACCCGCACGAAAACCCGGCCGCTCTGGCTGCCGAGCCAGGCGGCGGCGCGCGGCGGCGGCGGGGGCTCGCTGGCACAGGCGGCCAGCAACAGGGATAACAGACTGAGGGCGGACACGCGGCGCGGCAGGGTCATACATTTATTATAGGGGTTGCGGCGGAAGGTTCCCATCGGCGGCGCGACCGGTTTAAGCTGCCGCGCCCAAGGAAAAGCCAGAAAACATATAAAGACGACAGGACAGGACTCGCCATGACGCTCGCCCCGAATGCCTCTGATAATCTTTTCGACCTGACCGGCAAGGTGGCGGTTATCACCGGCTCCAGCCGGGGTATCGGCCGCGCCATCGCGCTGCGCATGGCCCAGCACGGCGCCAAGGTGGTGGTGACCAGCCGCAAGGCCGAGGCCTGCGAGAAGGTGGCCGAGGAAATCCGCGCCAGTGGCGGCGAAGCCATCGTGGTGCCCTGCAACGTCTCGGACAAGGCGCAGCTTCAGGCCCTGGTCGATGCCACGGTCAGGCATTGGGGCCGCATCGACATCCTGGTCTGCAACGCGGCCGTGAATCCGTTCTTTGGGCCGTCGAAGGACATTCCCGACGATGCCTTCGACAAGATCATGGACGTCAACATCAAGTCGAACCACTGGCTGTGCAACATGGCAGCCCCCGACATGGCCAAGCGCCAGGATGGCGCCATCATCATCATCTCGTCGGTGGGGGGACTGTTCGGTTCCAACACGCTGGGCGCCTATGGCATTTCCAAGGCGGCCGACATGCAGCTTGCCCGCAACCTGGCCGTGGAATGGGGTCCGCACAACATCCGCGCCAACTGCATCGCGCCCGGCCTGATCAAGACCGATTTCGCCCGTGCCCTGTGGGAGAATCCGGAAATCTCAAAGAAAGCCACCAAGGGCTACGCGCTCAAGCGCATCGGCGATCCCGACGAAATCGCCGGCGCCGCCGTCTTCCTGGCTTCCGCCGCCGGCCGGTTCATGACCGGGCAGACCATGATCATCGATGGCGGCGGCATGGTGAACTTCCAGAGCGTGTAATTTCCAGGGCGTGTAAACGACCCGCATACGCTATATATCCTGTCCATGCAGATGCGCCCCGCCATCCCCGACCCGCGCGCGATCATCGACCGCAAGGCGCTGACGCTTCAGCTCGACGCGCTGGGCGGCGAGGGCATGCATGGCACGGCGGAGCAGCGCAAGCAGGCGCTGGTGCTGCTGAAAGCCGCCCTGACCGAGGGGCGGCGGGTGGTGCAGGCCCGTTTCCAGGCCGGCGCCCCGGCCCTGGCGACGCGCCAGTCGCTGGCCTATCTCACCGACCAGATCATCCGTCTGGTCTTCGACTTCACGGTCAACCGCGTCTATCGCCTGCCCAACCCGACCGCAGCGGAAAAGCTGTCGGTGGTGGCGGTCGGCGGCTATGGGCGCGGCGAGATGGCGCCGTTTTCCGATGTCGACCTGCTGTTCCTGTTCCCCTACAAGCAGACGCCGTGGGGCGAGCAGGTGGTGGAGTACATGCTCTACCTGCTGTGGGATCTCGGCCTAAAGGTGGGGCATGCCACCCGTTCGGTGGACGAGTGCATCCGCCTCAGCCTGAGCGACATCACCATCCGCACCGCGATCCTGGAGCAGCGGTGGCTCTGGGGCGACCAGGAACTGGCGGCACAGCTCAAGTCCCGCTTCCAAGGCGAGGTGGTGGCCAAGACCGGCCGCGATTTCATCGAGAAGAAGCTGGCCGAGCGCGACGACCGCCATCGCCGCATGGGCGATTCGCGTTATGTGGTCGAACCCAATGTGAAGGAAGGCAAGGGTGGTCTGCGCGACCTGCACACCCTCGTCTGGATCACCAAGTATGTCTACGGCATCCAGGAAACCGCCGAGCTGATTGAGCGCGGCCTGCTGCATGCCGAGGAGCATCGCCGTTTCCTGCAGGCGATGGAATTCCTGTGGACCGTGCGCATCCACCTGCATTACCTGGCCAACCGGCCGGAAGAGCGGCTGACATTCGACATGCAGACCGAGATCGCCAAGGCGATGGGCTATGCCGACCGGCCCGGGCGCCGCGATGTCGAACGCTTCATGAAGAAATATTATCTGGTGGCCAAGGAGGTCGGCGACCTGACGCGCATCTTCGCCGCGGCCCTGGAAGAACGGCACAAGAAGAAGAAACCGCTGGCGGCCATCAAGGCCAAGATCAGGCGGCCCAAGACGCTCGACGGCTTCGAGGTCGAGGGCGGTCGCCTCAATGTCGGCAGCGAGACCCTGTTCGAAAAGCAGCCGGTGAAGATGCTGCGTCTGTTCCATCTGGCCCAGGAGCAGGGCCTGGACATCCATCCCGAGGCCCTGCGGCTGGTGCGGCGGAACCTGAAGCTGATCGATGCCAGGCTGCGCAACGACCCGGACGCCAACCAGCTGTTCATGGACATGCTCTGCTCGGCCAACGATCCCGAGACGACCTTGCGCCGGCTGAACGAGGCGGACGTGTTCGGCCGGTTCGTGCCCGATTTCGGCCGGGTGGTGGCGCAGACCCAGCACGACATGTACCACACCTACACGGTGGACGAACACACCATCCGCGCCATCGGCATCCTGTCGCGGATCGAAAGCGGCGCATTGAAGGAGGACCATCCGCTCAGCGTGCACGTGATCAAGGAAGTGCTGTCGCGCCGCGTGCTCTACGTCGCGGTGCTGCTGCACGACATCGCCAAGGGCCGCGGCGGTGACCATTCCGTGCTGGGCGAAAAGGTGGCCGAGAAGCTGGGGCCGCGTTTCGGGCTGACAGCAGCGGAAACCGAAACCGTGGCCTGGCTGGTGCGCTGGCATCTACTGATGTCCGCCACGGCCTTCAAGCGCGACATCTCCGATCCCAAGACGGTGGTGGATTTCGCCCAGGCCGTGCAGAGCCCGGAGCGCCTGCGCCTGCTGCTCTGCCTCACGGTGGCCGATATCCGTGCCGTCGGCCCCACGATCTGGAACGGCTGGAAGGGTCAGCTGCTGCGCGACCTGTATTATCGCGCCGAGGAATACCTGTCGGGCGGCTTCACCGGCCGCCGCCGCGAGGAACGCATTGCCGAGACCAAGGAGAAGGTGCGCGGCCTGCTGGCGGGCTGGAGCAAGGCCGAAACCGACCGCCTGCTCAAGCGCCACTACGAGAATTACTGGTATTCCAATGATGCTGAAACGATTGCCCGCCATGCCGGGCTGATGCGCGAGGCCGACCAGTCGGGCCGCAGCCTGACCACCGCCTCGCGGCCCGACCGTTTCCGCGCCGTGACCGAATTCACGCTCTACGCACCCGATCATCCGGGTCTGTTCGCCCGCGCCGCGGGCGCCATGGCGGCGGCCGGCGCCAATATCGTGGACGCCAAGATCTTCACCACCAACGACGGCATGGCGCTCGACAGCTTTTACATCCAGGATTTCGACGGCAAGGCCTTCGACAAGGCCGAGCAACTGAAGAAACTCAATTCCGCGCTGGAGCGCGCGCTGTCGGGGGACCTGAAGCTGCGTTCGGCGATCGCGCCGGAGCGGCCCGGCTTGCCGAGCCGTACCCGTGTCTTCAAGGTGGAGCCGCGCGTGCTGGTCGATAACGCCGCTTCCAACCGCTACACCGTGATCGAGGTGAATGGTCGCGACCGGCCCGGCTTCCTCTACGACGTGACCCGCGGACTCTATGACCTGAACCTCAGCATCGGCTCCGCGCATATCGCCACTTATGGCGAACGCGCGGTCGATGTGTTCTACGTGCAGGACCTGACCGGCATGAAACTGACCGACAAGCGGCGCCTGCAGCAGATCGAAAAGCATCTGCTGAAGAAGATCATCGCCGCCGACGACAAGCCGGCCACCAAGGCCGCGGCGAAAGCGGCCTGATCGCGGCGATGACCGTTTCCCCATTTTCGCGAAAGCCTTACTAGATGTCGCTCTTCCGCGCCATTGCCACCGTCGGTGGCCTCACCATGGCCAGCCGCATCGCCGGTTTCGTTCGCGATCTGCTGATCGCACGCTATCTCGGCGCCGGACCGGTGGCCGATGCCTTCTTTGTCAGTCTGCGCCTGCCCAATTTCTTCCGCTCGCTATTCGCCGAGGGCGCCTTCACTGCCGGCTTCCTGCCGCTGTTCAGCCATATCCAGGCCAAGGAGGGCCATGCGGCGGCACAGCTTTTCGCCGAGCGCGCACTGGCCGTGCTGCTGCTTGCCACCTTCGGCTTCACGCTGATCGCCCAGATTGCCATGCCGGCGGTGATCATCCTGCTAGCGCCAGGCTTCATTGACGATCCGCAGCGCTTCGACCTGTCGGTCACGCTCACCATCATCACCTTTCCCTATCTGCTGTTCATCAGTCTCGCCTCGCTTTACGGCGCGGTACTGAACTGCATTGGGCGCTTCTTTTCCATGGCGGCGGCGCCGATCCTGCTGAATCTGGTTATGATCGCGGGCATGCTGCTGCTCACGCCGCATGTCCCCAACGCCGGCTATGCCCTGGCCTGGTCGGTGCTAGTGGGTGGCATCCTGCAGTTCCTCTGGCTGGCCTGGGATGCGCGGCGCAGCGGCATAGACCTGCGCCTGCGGCGACCGCGGCTGAACGACAAGCTGCGGCGGCTGTTCAGGCTGATCCTCCCGGCCGCGCTGGGCGCCGGCGCCACGCAGGTCAATCTGGTGGTCGGCCTGATCCTCGCATCTTTGCTGCCGGCAGGTGCAGTGTCGTATCTGTTTTATGCCGACCGCATCAACCAGCTCACTATCGGTGTGGTGGGCGTGGCAATTGCCACGGCGCTGCTGCCAACGCTGGCAGGCCAGCTAGCGCGAGGCGAGGATAGGGCCGCACTCGCGACGCAGAACCGTGCGTTGGAATTCGCCCTCTTGTTGTCGCTGCCGGCCTGCGCCGCCCTTCTGGTGATTCCGTTCCCGGTAATCTCCATCCTGTTCCAGCGCGGCGAATTTGGCTCCGAAACTGCACGGCAAACGGCATTCGCCCTGCTGGCCTATGCCGTTGGCCTGCCAGGTTACGTACTGGTGCGCACGCTTACGCCAGGTTTCCACGCCCGGCAGGATACGCGCACTCCAGTCAGGCTGGCTCTGGTCAGCATTGCGGTGAACATTGGCTTCAGCCTGATCCTGATGCCGCGCCTTGGTCATGTCGGTTTGGCGCTGGCCACTGCGTTGGCGGCCAGCATCAATACCGTGCTGCTGCTCTACACATTGCGTCGTCGTGGTCACTGGCAAGCCGATGCGCGGCTGAAGGGCCGGGTCTGGCGCATCCTGCTGGCCACATTGGCCATGGCGGCGGCCCTGGTGCTTTTGGACCGTTTTATGCTGCTCCCCTGGTATGAGGGGACGCAGGGATTGCGTATTGCCGCGCTGGCAGCCTTGGTTGGCGGCGGCGTTGCCTGTTACCTGATCGCCGCGTTGGCACTGGGGGCCACCCGGCCGGCGGAATGGAAGTCCTTGCTGCGCAGGCCGCCGGATCCCGGCGCATTGGTTGCCGTCAGGCGTTCTGACGGTTGACGCCGCCGCCGCCGCCAGCGATAACCGCGCACCTAAAGTACTTCCCACCACCGGGGCCTTCCACCGCCCCATCCTGCAAGGGACTTCCATGGCCTTCCAACGGCGCATCTTCTCGGGCATCCAACCCTCCGGCAACCTCCATCTCGGCAACTATCTCGGCGCAGTGCGCAACTGGGTCGCGCTGCAGAACGAATTCGAGTGCATCTTCTGCATGGTCGACATGCATGCCATCACCGTATGGCAGGATCCGGCCGAGCTGACCCGCTCCACGCGCGAGCTGGCGGCGGCGATGATCGCTTCCGGCATCGATCCGAAGAAGAACATCCTGTTCAACCAGTCGCAGAATCCCGATCACGCCACGCTGGCCTGGATCTTCAACTGCGTCGCCCGCATGGGCTGGATGAACCGCATGACGCAGTTCAAGGAAAAGGCCGGCAAGGACCGCGAGAATGTCTCGCTTGGCCTGTTCGCCTATCCGGCCCTGATGGCCGCCGACATCCTGGCCTACAAGGCGACCCATGTGCCGGTCGGCGAGGACCAGAAGCAGCATCTGGAGTTGACCCGCGACATCGCGCAGAAGTTCAACCACGATTACGAGCGCGAGATGTTTCCGCTGACCGAGCCGCAGATTTTCGGCACGGCTACGCGCGTGATGAGCCTGCGCGACGGCTCCAAGAAGATGTCGAAGTCGGATGCCTCCGACCAGTCGCGCATCAACCTCACCGATACCGCCGATGCCATCGCCGACAAGATCAAGCGCGCCAAGACCGATCCGCAAGCGCTGCCCGATACGGTGGAAGGGCTGGAAGGCCGGCCGGAGGCGCAGAACCTGATGGGCATCTATGCCGCACTCAGCGACAAGACGCTGGAACAGGCGGTGGCCGACTGCGCCGGCAAGGGCTTTGCCGAGTTCAAGAAGATGCTGACCGAGGTATCGGTCGGCGTGCTGGGTCCGATCACGGCGGAAATGCGCCGCCTGATGGCCGATCCCGGCTATGTCGACGGCATTCTGCGCGAAGGCGGCGAAAAGGCCCGGGCCCTCTCGGCGCCGGTCATACGGGAAGTATACGACGCCGTGGGTTTCCTGCGCCCGTAATCTTTCTCCATCTTGAACCCATGTCGGGGCAGGCCCACATTACCGGGGCCTGCCCCTTCATTTTTCCGGCCGAGAAATCATGACCGACAGCACCGATTCTTTCGTCTCCCGCCTGCGCGGCCGCTGGGTGCAGATTGCCGCGGTGGCTGTCGTGCTGGTCTTCGGTCTGTATTATCCGGTCGGCATGCTGATCGCCCACAAGGTGGACGACAATCTGGACTACCAGACGCCCGCCGGCGAGACGGTGGCCGGCAGCCGCGCCGTCGCCATGGCCGCAGCCCTGATCGACCGCGAGGTGAACCGCAACGGCTGGGTCGCCAACGATCCGTTCTTCATGCCGGGCTCGATGCTCGACAACATGCCGAATTACCAGCTCGGTATGATCCATGCGCTCGGCCGCTTCGCCTTCCAGATGGTCGACCAGATCGGCCGCACGCGCGGCTCGAGCCAGACCGACCGCGACCTGCAGGAGGCCGCCGGGCTGCTACAGTATTCTGGCACCAAGTGGATTTTCGACTTCTCCACCTCGCTGCTGCCGACGGCAAAGTCGGAGGACCAGTACCGCAAGGCCCGCGCCGCGCTGCTCAGCTACAACCAGCGCCTGACCCAGGGCCAGGCCGTCTTCGAACGCCGCGGCGACAATCTGCAGGCCACGCTGGAGCGCATTGCGCTGGACATCGGTTCGGCTTCCGCGGCGATCGACCGTCGCATCACCGAGGGCAGCAGCCTGTGGATCGATACCGAAAGTGACGATGTCTTCTACAGCGTCAAGGGCCAGCTCTATGCCTACTACATGGTGCTGCGCGAACTGCGTCAGGACTATGCCAATGTGATCCGCGACCGCGAACTGGGCGGCACCTGGGACCAGATGCTGGCATCCTTCGCCGCCGGCGCCGGACTGAAGCCGGTGGTGGTCAGCAATGCCAAGCCGGATGCGGTGATTCTGCCCAATCATCTTGGGTCGATGGGGTTTTATGTCGAACGCGCCCGCACGCAGGTGTATGAAGTGGTGAACATCCTGCAGAAGTGATGGCGGCGCGATACCGATTAACCAACAAAGGTTAGGCATTGCCTTTTTGCGGCCGGCAATGGCAACCTGCGCCGCATGAGCGACAAAGACGCCGCCAAACAGATCGAAGCCAAGCGCCGCAGCAAGTTCCTGGTCGTCGTGGACGATACGCCAGAGGTACGCGTTGCCGTCCGGTATGCCACCAAGCGCGCGCGCAACATCCGCTGCGGCGTGGTGATGCTGCGCGTGGTCGAGCCGATCGACTTCCAGCAATGGGCCGGCGTGGCCGAGATCATGCGCTCGGAAGCGCATGAGGCGGCGGAAGACCTGCTGCACAAGCTGGCCGAACAGGTGAACCAGGATTCCGGCATCCTGCCCGAGCTGGTGATCCGCGAAGGTATCGCGCGCGACGAGATACTCAAACTCGTCGATCAGGATCCGGCGATCCGCATGCTGGTGCTGGCCGCTGCGCCCGGCGGCGAGGGGCCAGGCCCGCTGGTGGCGGCGCTGGCCGGGCAGATGGCCGGCAACCTGAGCTTCCCGATCACGGTGATCCCCGGCAGCCTGACCGACGAACAGATCGATCGCCTGACCTGACCCCGCCGCGCGGTTGCCGCGCTTACAGCGCGACCGAATGCGCAGCCAGCATGGTGATGGAAACGGGATCGTTGAGGTGGTCGACAGGACTGTCAGCATTGCCGTCGAGCCGTTCGTAAAGCCCATAGCCAAGTATGCCGTCGATATGCTGCCGGTCGGTGGCCAGCGGCAGCAGCAGCCGGCGGAATTCCATAACCGGCCTGTCACGCTGCAGCCAATGTTGCACGGCGTAATGCCCCTGTCCGGCTATGACTTGGCGATAGGGCTTTTCGGCCTGGGCGAGTTGTTCGCCGCTGAACAATTCGTCGAGATGCCGCTGGCTCAGTTCGAAACCGAGATTCTGGCGTACAATCCTGCCGGCCAACAGGAAGCGGAAGCGCCGGCCCGAATCAATGCTTTCCAGCAGGAACAGGTTGGGCAGGAGGGTTTTTAGGTCCAGCGGGTCGATATCCTCGCGCGCGGGCCAGACATGCACGTCGCGCCAGCGCTGCCAGCAGGACAGCACATAACTCAGCCTGGCGTCCTGGGTCAGGGCCGGTAGATCGACCGCCATGCCGCAAGTCTGCACCCGCAGCGGGAGCGAGACAAATAAAGACTGTGCTGGTCGTATACGCCGTTATTCGTAGCCCGCCAGGCATTCGCCGGCGAGGGCGAACAATTCCTGCGGTTGCTGCACCCCGCGCAGGGCATGGAAGCCCACCGAGATCAGCGGGCAGTCGCGCACCTCGGCGGCAAAGGCGGCAGACGCGAGCAGCGGCCGGTCGAGGATCTTGGTCTGGCTTTCCACCCGCGCCACCTCGTTCACGGCGCGGCCGATCACGGTAAAGTCGAGCCGGTCACGCGCGCCGATATTGCCGAACACCACCTTGCCCACATGCAGGGCGATGCCGACCCGCACCGGCGGGGCCCCCTCGATGGCGCGGCCCTGGTTCAGTTCGTAAAGGCCGGTGAAGGCTTCGCGCGCCGCCGTCAGGGCCCGGTGGCAGGCTTCCGCCCGCCCGCCCGGCCGGTCGTCGACACGGAAGATCGCCAGCAGGCCGTCGCCGATGAATTTCAGCACCTCACCCTCATTCGCCTGGATCGGCGCTGCCATGGCATCGAAATAGCTGTCCAGCATCGCCACCACCTCCTGGGGCGGGTGCCGGTCGGAAAAGGCGGTGAAGCCGCGCAGGTCGGACAGCCAGATGGCAGCCTCCACCTCATAGCCGCGGCCGCGCATGAAATTCCCCTTCAGCACCCGCTTGGCCGGGCCCCGGCCCAGATAGGTGGTCAGCAGATCGCGGGTCATGCGGCGGCCGGCTTCCAGTTCCAGCCGAAGGGCCACCAGCGGCATCAACTCCTCCAGGTAGCTCAGCTCCTCGGGCCGGAAGCCGCCCGGCCGGTCGGTGGCAAAGCTCATGAACGAGATGTTCCGCCCTTCCTGGCCACCCATGCCCGGCCCCTGGGTGAAGCGCATGGGCAGCACCAGATAGTCGGTCACGCCCAGGGCTTTCAGGTCGTGCAGGATGCCGAAATCCATCGGGGTGTCGGCCAGTTCCAGCCGCCGTCGGATTGCGGCGGCCCCCTGATGGATCACGGCGATTGGGCTGTTCAGATATTCGGCGGTGCGTACCACGCCATGACCGCGTTCGGTCATGGTGACGCCGGCATCGCGCTGCCAGGTGAAGCCGCGGGTGAAGGTAAGCGGATGCATCGAGGGCTGGCCGGTGGTGACGCGGAACAGCGGCAGGCCTTCGGCGATCAAATGGCGGCAGAATCCCTCGATCAGCTCAGCCATCGGGGTGACCTTGCCGTCGTGTTCGATCAGCCAGCGGGCTGCCGGCGTGAGAACGAGCCGCGAATCGGGCCAGCTCGGCAGGCGCTCGACCCCTTTTGTGGCCATGGTCATTGGTCCACAGCCCTGGGGAAAACCGTTGATTCTATCCACATCGGTTAAAAATCTTCCAAATAAGGGGTGAGGAAAAGCAACAATCTTACTTTGTCACAGTTTTGCCCTTGCTTTCGGCCTTGATATTTGCGGACCCCCCGACCAATTTCCAGTCACCTTTTCACGGACCCATTGATGTTCATCCAGACCGAAACCACGCCCAATCCGGCGACCCTGAAATTCCTGCCCGGCCGCAGCGTGCTGCCGCAGGATTTCGCCGCCGGTTCGGCAGCCTTCACCGACGCCGAAACCGCCAAGGTTTCGCCGCTGGCGGTGCGGCTGTTTGCGGTCGATGGCGTCGAGGGGGTGTTCCTCGGCGCCGATTTCGTGACCGTCACCAAGGCCGCCAGCCAGGACTGGACGGCGCTGAAGCCGGCTCTTCTGGGCGCCATCATGGAGCATTTCATGGCGGGGCTGCCGGTGATCAACGCCGGCGCCGATCCGGCCGCCGCTGCCGAGACTTTCGATCCGGCCGACAGCCAGATCGTTCTTCAGATCAAGGAACTGATCGACACGCGGGTGCGTCCCGCGGTCGCCCAGGACGGAGGCGACATCGTGTTTCGAGGATTCGAACGCGGCGTCGTTTACCTGCACATGCAGGGCTCCTGTGCCGGTTGCCCCAGTTCGACGGCAACCTTGCGCTATGGCATCGAGAACATGCTGAAGCATTACGTGCCCGAGGTTTCCGAAGTACGGGCAGTTTAGTCGCCCTGCGGTTCCGGGTTACGGAACCGGACGGGTTTTCACGCGTTTCCTGGTGGGGGATCGCACAAGGGCAGCGCCCGGTGCTGTCCGGCGGGTTTGCCGGCTGCATCGAAGGGATCTGGCGCTGAGAACTGTGGAGGTTTAACCCATGACAGCTAATCGCGATCGGCGGTTGCTTGCCATCGGATCTGATGTTCGTCTGATTCTTGCCGGTTTTGGCCTGCTTCTGGCCGTCGGCCTGGTTTCCGGTATCGGTGTTGGCCTGTTGTCCAGTCGTCAGCTTGCCCGCGTCCCCGACGTGCAGGTGCAGCAGACGGCATCCCTTGGGGATGGCGTGAACGAGGCCTGGGACCGCCTGCGCCAGATCGCCCTGCTTGACTGGCGCGCGGTGGTCGAGCCGCGTGCGGTGGCCGATGCAGGCCGCAAGAGCAGCGGCAATGCTGAATCCGAGTCGCCCGATGCGGCGGCGGTCAATCCCGCCGAAGCCTCGCGCCGCGTGGCGGAAGTGCGGCAGTTCTCGCCGCACCGAACGGCCCTGCGTGCGCAGACCGACCGCACGGTGGACGCCATGCTGCGCAAGTTCGAACAGGAAGGCTTCGATCTCGCCGACATGCGCAATGCCAGCGGCCAGCTTGAAGTGCCGCGCATCTTCCTGGCCTCGCTGCCGATCGACATCGCCGACGTCAATCTGACCGAAAAGCGCAAGCGCGCCTTCATGAAGGTGATGCTGCCGCATATCCTGCGCGAGAACGAGCGCATCCTCGCCAACCGCGAGCGCGTCGAACGCCTGCACGAGCGCCTGCAGCGCGGCGCCACGCTGACGGCGCGCGACGATGCCTGGCTGCGCCAGATTTCCGATCAGTACGGCCTCGACGATGTCGATACCGCCGAACTGCTCAACCGCATCGATATCGTGCCGCCCGCACTCGCCCTGGCGCAGTCGATCGAGGAATCGGGCTGGGGCACATCGCGCTTCGCCCTGCTCGGCAACGCGGTGTTCGGCCAGTGGACCTGGACTCCGGGCAGCGGCATCGTGCCGGAGAACCGCCCGGACGGTGAAACCTACGAAGTGCAGCGCTTCAGGAGCCTGGAGCAGTCGGTGGCGGCCTACATGCGCAATCTGAACAGCAAGTCCAGCTATCGTGAATTCCGCGACAGCCGCGCTTCCATGCGCAGCCGCGGCGAAGACCTGGACAGCTATCGCCTGGCCGGCCATCTGCATCGCTACTCGGTGCGCGGTGCCGATTACATCCGCACCATCCGCTCGATCATGAAGACGAACACCCTGGAGATGTTCGACGGCGCGCGCCTGGCCGACGAGCCCTCGCCGCTCTTCACCAACATCGATTATTTCGGCAAGTCGTGAGCCCGGCCGGCTGCGGCCGGCCGGAATCATCATCCATCAGTCCGTGCCGGATCGCGGTTTTCCGCGGCTATCCGGCGTGCCGGCCTCCTTGCAGCCGCGTTAACGCGACCAATATACTACGGCGTCTGATTCGGCGGCGTAGTCGGCCGCCCCTGTTGCGAGGACGATTCTCCATGTCAGCCACCCCGACCCGCCCGGCCAATCCGGCCACCCTGTTGCGTTTCCGCCTGTCACGCGTTCTGCCGTTGCCCGTCATGGCCGTCGCGCTTGTCCTGGCCGGCTGCCAGAACAACGGCCAGGGCCCGCAGCTTAACAAGGAAAATGTCGGCACCGTGCTGGGCGCCGTGGGCGGCGCCGTGCTGGGGGCACAGTTCGGCAAGGGCACTGGCCAACTGGTGGGCGTGGCCGCCGGCGCGCTGGCGGGTGCCTATCTCGGCAACCAGATCGGCGCCTCGCTCGACAAGGCCGACAAGGCCGAGATGGAAAAGGCCAGCACCCGGGCCACCACCGCCCCGATCGGTCAGACCATCTCATGGCGCAATCCGGACAGCGGCAATTCCGGCACCGTGACGCCGACCCGCGAAGGCACGGCGGCCAACGGCGACTATTGCCGCGAATTCCAGCAGACCGTGACCGTCGGCGGCAAGACCGAGCAGGCCTATGGCACCGCCTGCCGCCAGCCCGACGGCAGCTGGAAGATCGTCAGCGGGTGACCGGTATCGGCATGACCGGGACCGGTGCCGTGATGCGCCTGGCCGCGACGGCCGGGCTGTGCGCCGCGCTGCTTCTCGCCGCGCCGGCCCATGCCGGTTTTGCCGATGGCGTGAAAGCCTATGAAGCCGGCGACTATGCCGGCGCCCATGCGGCCTGGGCGCCGCTGGCCGAGCGCGGCGATGTCGCCGCCATGCGCAATCTCGGCCATCTCTATCGCTGGGGGCAGGGCGTCGAGCGCGACATTCAGCAGGCCATCCACTGGTATCGGCGGGCCGCCGAAACCGGCTTTTCCCGCGCGCAGGCCAATCTGGCCGCGATCTATCTGCAAGGCGATGATGGCGTGCCCATCGACTATGCCGAGGCGCGCAAATGGTTCGAGGCCGCCGCCAAGCAGGGGCATGCGGTCGCGCAGTACAATCTCGGCCTGATGTACGAACTTGGCCTCGGCGTGGAAAAGAACGAGGCCGTGGCGCTGGGCTGGTACAACAACGCGGCCAAGGCCGGCCAGCCCGATGCGCTGGAGCGCCTGTCGCTGCTGGTGATGCGCCGCGACGGCGGCCAGCAGCGCGAGCCGGCAAACGTTCCGGCCAGCAGCCAGGAAGCGGCACCGGCGAAACCGGCAGGCGGCGAGAAGGCGGAGCAGGCCGCGATCGAGCCTGCCGCCGCAACCCCGTCGCAGGCCAATGCATCCTCTGGCGTTCCGGCGGCTGTGGCCGATCCGGCTCCCACGCCGCCGTCGGCCGGACAGGACGGAGCTGCGCCTGCCGCCGCAGAGGGCGAACCGCAGCGGCCCGGCCTGCTCGGGCGCTTCTATTCCGCCATCCTGTCGGGCGGCGGCGTATCCATCCCCGACCTGTTCAGGGCCGGCGAAAGCGGCGATGATGCCGAGCGGATCGAGCCGGAAGCCAAGCCGAAGACGGGGGATTAGCGGCCATGCGTGATCCCTATGAAGTGCTGGGCGTGGCCCGGGGCGTCAGCCAGGACGACCTGCGCAAGGCCTATCGCAAGCTGGCCAAGGAATTCCACCCCGACCGCAATCCGGACAATGCCAAGGCCGCAGAGCGGTTCAAGGAAGTGTCGGCCGCTTACGATATTCTCGGCGATTCCGAGAAGCGCGGCAAATACGATCGCGGCGAGATCGACGCCGCCGGCCAGCCGCGGGCGCGCGGCTTCGGCGGCGGTTTCCGCGGTGGCCCGGGCGCCGGCAGCGGCGCACGCGGCGGCCGCGGCCCGTTCGGCGGCGCCGATTTCGGTTTCGGCGGCTTCGAGAATGGCGGCGAGGATATCTTCGACGAGATATTCAGCCAGATGCGGCGCACGCGCGGCGGCGCCGGCGGTTCGGGTGCCGGCGCCCGTCCCGGGGCGCAGGCCAGCCGACCCATGCGCGGTGCCGACCGCCATTTCAATCTGAAGATCGGTTTTCTGGATGCCGCGCGCGGCTGCAAGCGGCGGCTGACGATGCCCGATGGCAAGCAACTCGATGTCGCCATCCCCGCCGGTCTGGTGGATGGCCAGCAGATCCGCCTGCGCCACCAGGGCGATGCCGGCCGCAATGGCGGGGAGGCGGGCGATGCACTGATCGAGGTGACCGTCGACCCGCACCCGTTTTTTGTTCGCCAGGGCGACGACATCCATCTCGAACTGCCCGTCACGCTGGACGAGGCCGTGCTGGGCGCGAAGATTGCCGTGCCCACCATCGACGGCATGGTGGCGGTCGCCGTGCCCAAGGGCGCGAGCTCGGGCACCACATTGCGCCTGAAGGGCCGCGGATTTCCGCTCAAGGGCGGCGCCTCCGACCAGCGCGGCGACCAGTATGTGAAGCTGAAGATCGTGCTGCCCGAAAAGCCCAACTCGGCGCTGGAAAAGCTGATCGAGGGCTGGGTCAAGTCGAACAAATACGACGTGCGGGCCAAATACACGGTCGAATGAGCCGCCGCCGGCGGATTTTAACCAAGCGTTCACCATCTCTTGGCAGCCTGACCCCGGACTGTCCTTGCCGGGGAGTCCTGCGGGCGTCTATCGTCCCGCCACAACAGCCGATTCGCGCGTGATTCCGATTCGGTCGATGGACAAGGCATGTATACGCGACGCTTGGTGATCTCATCCCTGCTCGGGCTGCTTGGCAGCGCCGCATTCGCGGCGCCGGCTCTGGCGGCCGCGCGCAAGGGCGCGGTCCCGGTGCCGGGCGACAAGCCGCCGGTGGGTGGCGGCAGGCCGGTGCCCAAGCGGCCGCCTGCCATCGTGGTGCTCGATCCCGGCCATGGCGGCCGCGATCCCGGCGCGATCGGGGTGACCGGCACCGAGGAGAAGGATGTCACGCTGTCGATCTGTCAGGGCATCCGCCAGATGCTGGCCGGCAATCCCGACATCAAGGTGTTTCTCACGCGCGACCGCGACGTCTATATCCCGCTGCCCAGCCGCGTCGCCTTCGCGCATGAAAAGAATGCCGACCTGTTTCTCTCGATCCACGCCGATGCCGCGCCGAACCGTGGCGCACGCGGACTGTCGGCCTACAGCCGCGCAGACAAGGCCTCCGACGATTTTGCCCGTCGCCTGGCCGACCGCGAGAACCAGGTGGATGCCATCTACGGCTTCGATGCGGGCGCCACCGACAAGCAGACGGCGGCGATCCTGATCGATCTGGCCCGCCGCCACAGCCATAACGCCTCGCTCAGCGCCAAGCGCCGCATCATCACCGGCGTCGGCCGCCGTGTGCAGTTGCTGGAGAACCCCATGCGGCAGGCCAATTTCGCCGTCCTGCGCTCGCCCGCAATTCCCTCGGTGCTGATCGAAACGGGTTTCCTGTCCAACCCGCAGGACGAGCGCATCCTGCGCAGCCCGAAGAGCCGTGCCGAACTGGCACGTTTCCTCGCCGAGCAGATCGCCCCTGTCGCCGCCGACCTGCGCGAGGCATAAGCCCGGCGCCTGTCACCGCGGCTCTGTATAACACTTCCCAAACGACCTATGCTGCGACCCGCCAGAGCAGGAGCGTCGCATGCGTATCGTCGAAGTCCGCGAGAAAACCGTCTCGATCGCCTCGCCGATCGCCAATGCCTATATCGATTTCTCGAAAATGACCTGTTCGGTCGTCGCCGTGATCACCGATGTGGTCCGCGACGGCAAGCCGGTGGTGGGTTTCGGCTTCAACTCCAACGGCCGCTACGGCCAGGGCGCGCTCATGCGCGAACGCTTCCTGCCGCGCCTGATGGAAGCAGATCCCGACACTTTGGTGGATACCGCCAACAACAATCTCGATCCGTTCGCCATCTGGAAGACGCTGATGACCAATGAGAAGCCGGGCGGCCATGGCGAACGCTCGGTGGCTGTGGGCACGCTCGACATGGCGGTCTGGGATGCCGTGGCCAAGATCGCGGGCGTGCCGCTCTGGCGCCTGCTGGCCGACCGCTACCGCAATGGCGTGGCCGACAGCAAGGTTTGGGTTTACGCCGCCGGCGGCTATTACTATCCCGGCAAGGACCTGACCGCCCTGCAGGACGAGATGAAAAGCTATCGCGACCGCGGCTATCGCGTCGTGAAGATGAAGATCGGCGGTGCCTCGCTGGCAGAGGATATCCGCCGCATCGAGGCGGTGATCGCTATCGTGGGCGAGGGCCGCAACCTGTGCGTCGATGTCAATGGCCGCTTCGATCTGAAGACGGCCATCGAATACGGCAAGGCGCTGCTGCCCTACGACCTGTTCTGGTACGAGGAAGTGGGCGATCCGCTCGATTACGCCCTGCAGGCCGAACTCGGCAAGCACTACGACAAGCCGATGGCCACCGGCGAGAACCTGTTCTCGATGCAGGATGCACGCAACCTGATCCGTTTCGGCGGCATGCGGCCCGACCGCGACTGGCTGCAATTCGACTGTGCGCTGTCCTACGGCCTGGTGGAATATCTGCGCTCGCTTGAGATGCTGCAGCAGCATGGCTGGTCCACGCGGCGTGTGGTACCCCATGGCGGTCACCAGATGTCGCTGAATATCGCGGCTGGCTTGCATCTGGGCGGCAACGAAAGTTATCCCGATGTGTTCAGGCCTTTCGGCGGCTTCGCCGACGGCATCGCTGTGGAAGACGGATATGTCGGCCTGCCGCAGATTCCCGGCGTGGGCTTCGAGGCCAAGTCGGAGCTCTATGCCGTGATGAAGTCGCTGCTCGACTAAGTGGCAGCCTTTGGGGCGGCAGTTTTCTCCAGGCAGACGGCGAAGAAGCCGTCCATGCCGCCACGCTCCGCCCAGTGGCAGGGCAGGGTGCGCAGGGCGCCATCCAGCGTGACCGCATCCTCCGGCACGCCGAGCATGGCAGCGTCGGCCGGCACGATCCGCGCACCCGCCAGGGCGCGCAGAAGCGGCATGTGCCTTTCGCCTTCCTCGGGCTGCAGCGAGCAGACGCAGTAGACCAGTTTGCCGCCCGGTTTGAGCATCGCCCAGGCTGCATTGATCAGTCGTTGCTGCAGCGCGGCCAGCTTCATCACGTCGGTTTCGTCTTTCAGGTAAGGCAGGTCTGGATGCCGGCGGATCGTGCCGGTGGCCGAACAGGGCGCATCCAGCAGTACGGCATCGAACACATGTGGCGGCTGCCAATGCTCGATCTCGGCGGTTCTTACTTCGGCTTTCAGGTGCAGGCGTTTCAGATTCTCCTTCAGCCGCTTCAGGCGTGGGTCCGAGCGGTCCACCGCCATCACCTGTGCGCCCATGGCGGCCAGCTGCGCGGTCTTGCCGCCTGGCGCCGCGCAGAGATCGGCAACCGTCTTGCCATTCACGTCACCCAGCAGTTTTGCCGGCAGCGCGGCGGCGGCATCCTGTATCCACCAGGTTCCGTCATCGTAACCCGGCAGGCTCTCCACCGCGCCCGCAGCCTGGCGACGCAGGCAGCCGCTGGGCAGCAATTCGGCCTGAAGCCGCTCGGCCCATCCTGCGGCATCGCCTTTCACGCTGATATCCAGCGGCGCCTCCTGCAGATGCGCCTGCGCGATGTCGCGCGCCAGGTCGGGGCCATAGGCCTGCTCCCAGCTACGCCACAGCCAGTCGGGCGTATTCTGCCTCGCGGCATCCTGCTGCGCCACGATGGCGGCGCCTTCGGCGGCCACCTTGCGCAGTACGGCGTTGATCAGGCCGCGCGGTTTTTTCTGCTCCGGGTGCATCAGGTCGACTGCGGAATCCACCGCCGCATGGGGTGGGGCATCGAGGAACAGCAGCTCGGTCGTGCCCAGGCGCAATGCCTCGCGCGGCAGGCCCTTGGGCCAAAGCGTGAGGAATTTACGCAACACGCCGTCGACCTGCCCGCGCCGGCGCAGGGCCGTGGCGACAAGGCGGCGCACGAAAGCGCGGTCGCGGTCAGTCAGGCCGCGGAAGCCTATGGTGCGGTCGGCCAGCAGGTCGTCCAGCGCGCGGCCCTTGCCCAGCACGCCGTCCAGCAGGCTGGCGGCGATGCGGCGCGGATTGGGCGGTACCAGCTTGGCGGTAACGGTCAGATCAGACATGGCGCTGTTCTAGACCCCGCCCGGGGTATAGTCGAGGCGCTGACCGGGAGGCGCCATGTCTGATCTGACCATTGCCGAGGCCCAGGCCATTCTGGCCGAGAATTTCCCGCCCTGGATCCGCGACCTGCATCTGCGGTTCGACAGCGTCGCACCAGGCCGCGTGGTGCTGCGTCTGCCCAACAATCCGAAACTGGCGCGGGTGGGCGGCATCCTCTGCGGCCAGGCCATCATGGCCGTGGCGGATACCGCCATGGTCTTTGCCGTGACGAGTGCGCTGAAACGCTTCGTCAACATGGCGACCGTGACGCAGACCACCAGTTTCTTCCGTGCGGTCGCCGACCAGGACGTATTGTGCGAGACCCGCGTGATCCGGCTGGGCAAGAGCCTGGCCTTCGGCGAGGCGAGCTTCCGCAGCATCGAGCGCGAGGAACCTTTCGCCCAGGCCAGCCTCACCTATGCGCTGTTGGCCGGAAAGTGAGGGAAATATCGCGCCAAACCGCGAATTATGGCCGAATCGGGGCGGCCCGCTTGCTTGGCGGATCGGCCGGAACCTGCTAATCCTCCGGCCATGCCGCAGCAATCGACCCGAATCGCTCCCTCGATCCTCTCCGCCGATTTCGCCCAACTGGGCGCCGAAGTCGCCGCCATCGACAGGGCGGGCGCCGACTATATCCATATCGACGTGATGGACGGGCATTTCGTGCCTAACCTCACCATCGGCCCGAGCGTGGTGGCGGCCTTGCGCAAGCACACGAAGAAGCCCTTCGACGTGCATCTGATGATCTCGCCGGTGGATGCTTTCGTGCCGCAATTCGCCGAGGCCGGCGCCGACATCATCACCGTGCATCCGGAAGCCGGCCCGCATGTGCATCGCACGCTGCAACTCATTCGCTCGCTGGGCAAGAAAGCCGGCCTGTCGCTCAATCCCGGCACGCCGGTGGAAACCGCGCTTGCCGTGCTCGACATGGTCGACCTCGTGCTGGTGATGAGCGTGAATCCGGGCTTTGGCGGGCAGAAATTCATCTCCAGCCAGCTCGAGAAAATTCGCATCCTGCGCGCGGCCATCGACAAGTCGGGCCGGGCCATCGACCTGGAAGTGGATGGCGGGATCAATGCCGAGACGGCGCAGCTTGCCGTTGATGCCGGCGCCGATGTGCTGGTGGCCGGTACGGCCACCTTCCAGGGCGGCCCGTCGGCCTATGCCGGCAATATCGCGCGGGTGCGCGCCAAGCGCGCGGCGTGAGCTGACGTGGCTGCGGCCAGTCTGCAGGAAAGTGTCGGACGGAAACTGCTGCGGCGCGCCAGCGCCGCCTGGTATGCCACGCGTCTTTACGGGCTTACCCTGCCGCGCCAGGCACCGCTGGAACTGCCGGTGCTGCCCGACGAGGCCTGGCCAGGGTCGGTGGCCAATGCCGACCGGCTGTTCCAGGGCCGCTTCGTCTTTGCCGGCGTCGAGGTGGTCTCGCCGCATGCTGCGCCATGGAGCATGGCGGCGAGCGAGCTGAAGCTCGATGCCGCCAGTCACGCCGCCTGGGCCGCCGAACTGCATGGCTTCCGCTGGCTGCGCGATTTCGCCACCCAGGGCGGCGACATGGCGCGCCGCATGGCGCGGGCGCTGATTGCGTCCTGGCTTGGCGCTCATGCGCAGCGGATCCATGGCCTGCCCTGGCGGGCCGATGTGGCCGGCCGGCGGCTGTCGCACTGGATCGGGGCGGCACATTTCGTGCTGGACGGCGCGGACGATGCTTTCGCACACGACTTCCTGCTGGCCATCGCGCGCCATACCGCGCATCTGAACAACGCCGCGAAACGCACGCCGCCGGGCCTGCCCCGCTTTGCCGCGACGATTGGCCTAGTCTACGGGCTCGAGGCACTGGGCCAACCAGAGCAGGCCGCGATGCAGGCGCTCTGCGATGCGCTGGAAACGCAGATCCTAGCCGATGGCTGCCATGTCAGCCGCAATCCCTCGCAGCTTTATCGCCTGCTGCGCGAAATCGTGGCCCTGTGGCGTTTCCTGCTGGCGCTCGATCCTGAACGCGCGGCGATGTTGCAGGTTTTTCTCGACCGCATGGCGCCGATGCTGCGCTTTTTCCGCCATGGCGATGGCGGGCTGGCGTTGTTCCATGGCGGCCAGGAAGAGGCTGCCGCCCAGATCGAGCAACTGCTCGATCTCTCCGAGGCGAAAGGCAAGCCGCTCAACTCGGCGACGCTCAGCGGCTATGAACGGGCTATTGCCAGGCGCGGCCTGCTGCTGGTCGACGCCGGCGGCACACCGCCGGCCCAGTCCGATGCACCGCCGCCCCATCGCAGTCTGCTGTCATTCGAGTTCAGCCATGGCAAGGACCGCCTGATCGTGAATTGCGGCGCTTCGCGGCGGGTCGGCGGCGGCTGGGCCGAGGCTTTGAGCGGCAGCGCGGCGCACAGCACCGTCACGCTGGGCCAGGGTGAGCCAAGTGTGGATGCGCGGGTATCCGTCATGCGCAACGAGCAGGATGGCGCAATCTGGTTCGATCTGGAACACGATGGCTGGCGCGCCAGCCATAACCGCCTGTACCGCCGCCGCCTGTTCCTGGCAGCCAGCGGCGAAGACCTGCGTGGCGAGGAAACCGTCGCCGAATCCCTCACTGGCGGCATGCCGGTGGAGGCCGTGCTGCGGCTGCATCTTCATCCGGGCGTGCATGCCTCGCTGATCGGCAGCGGCGATACGGTGATCCTGAAAAGCGCCACCGGCCAGGGCTGGCGCTGGCGCGGCGCTGGCGGCGTGGTGCGGCTGGAAGACAGCGTCTATTTCGGCCATGCCGATAACGGCGGCGCCGATGCGCCGCGCCGCACGCAGCAGATCGTGATGGCCGGCTCGGCCGGTGAAACCCCGCTGGTGTTCAAATGGGCGCTAACCAAAATCGGCTGATTCATATCGCCAGCCTGCCGGCGCAACCGTGGAAGAACGGCGGCGGACTCACCACCGAGATCGCCATCTATCCGCCCGGCGCCACGACGGATGATTTCCTCTGGCGCGTCAGCATGGCGAAAATCGAGCGCGACGGACCGTTCTCGGCCTTTCCCGGCATCACCCGCTGGATCACGCTGGTCGAGGGCAACGGTTTCGTGCTGGATTTCGCCGACGGGTCGAAGCTGGAGGTGACGAAGCCGTTCGAGCCGCACCAGTTCGATGGCGGGTTAGCAGCGCATTGCCGCCTGATTGACGGTCCCTGCCGCGACCTCAACGTGATGGCGCGCAGCGACGTGGTGATGCGCGTGGGCATCGCGCGGACGCGGGCGATGCTGCCGTCGATGGGCCACGCGGTGGTGTCGGATCACGGGGTCTCGATCCGCCTCGACGAGCGGCATGTTCTGAATGCCTTCACCGACCGCCCGTTCTAGACGGGCATTCAGCTCTTCTGTGCCTCGGCGATGAAGGGCTTCAACGGCTTCTGCGGCCGCGGGCCGATATGGCTGATCACTTCGGCGGCGCAGAATGAACCGAGCCGCCCTGCGGCATGCAGGTCGAAGCCGTGGGTGAAGCCATAGAGGAAGCCGGCGGCATATAGATCGCCGGCGCCGGTGGTGTCCACCACATTGACGCCGCGCACGGCGTCGATGATATGCAGTTCCTCGCCCGAGATGATCACCGAGCCTTTCTCAGAGCGGGTCAGCGCCGCCACATCGACATGGCCGCGCACGTGTTGCAGCGCACCGTCGAAATCCTTCGTCTGATACAGCGCGGTGATCTCGGCTTCGTTGGCGAACAGGATGTCGATATGGTGTTCCACCAGATGGCGGAATTCGGCGCGGTGGCGATCGACGCAGAAGCTGTCGGACAGCGACATTGCCACCTTGCGACCGGCATCATGGGCCAGACGGATCGCCTTGCGCATGCCGTCCTTGGCCATGGGCTGGTCCCACAGATAGCCTTCCAGATAGGTGATTTCCGCCTTTGCCACGGCGGCCGGTTCGATGTCGTCGGGCGTAAGGTCGATGGACGCGCCCAGATAGGTGTTCATGGTGCGCTGCGCGTCGGGCGTCACCAGGATCAGGCAGCGTGCCGTCGATGGGCCTTCGGTGGCCGGCGCCGTGTCGTAATGTACGCCCAGGCCGCGGATGTCGCGGGCGAAAACCTCGCCCAGGGGATCGTTGCGCACGCGGCCGATGAACTGCACCTGGCCGCCGAGCGAGGCGATGCCGGCCGCCGTGTTGGCCGCCGAACCACCCGAGCATTCCACCGTTTCGCCCATGGCGCCATAAAGCGTCTCGGCGCGGCCGCCGTCGATCAGGGTCATGCCGCCCTTGGGCATGCCATGCGCATCCAGGAAGTCATTGTCCACGCGGGCCAGAACGTCGACGATGGCGTTGCCGATGGCGAGCACGTTGTTCTGGGCCTTGGTCATCGAAGCTTTCCTGCTGGCGGCATTTACAGTTACTCTGTAGCCAATCGAGGCAAGGAAGGCAAATATGGACGCGTTGATAAAGATGACCGCCCGCCAGGCCGTGGCGGCCCTGAAGGCCCGGGATGTGAGCCCGGCCGAACTGATCGATGCCGCCGAGAAACGCATCGCTGAGGTGGAACCCCAGGTCAACGCCCTGCCGATCCTGTGCCTGGACCGTGCCCGCGCCATGGCCGGCAAGCTGGAGCACCCCGAAACCCCGCCGCCAGGCTATCTCTACGGCCTGCCCGTGGCGATCAAGGATCTGGTGGATGTGGCCGGCGTGCGCTGCACCCAGGGCAGCCGCGTATTCGCCGACCGCATCGCCCCGCGCTCGGATTACTCGGTGGAGCGCCTGGAGGCCAGGGGCGCGCTGGTGATCGCCAAGTCCAACACGCCGGAATTCGGCGCCGGCGCGCAGACCTTCAACGACGTGTTTGGTACCACCACCAATCCATGGAACACCGCGCTCACCCCGGCCGGTTCCTCGGGCGGCGCGGCGGCGGCGCTGGCCGCCGGCGAGGTCTGGCTGGCCGACGGGTCCGATCTGGGCGGCAGTCTGCGCACGCCGGCCTCCTTCACCGGCGTGGTCGGCCTGCGCCCTTCGCCGGGCCGGGTCGCCTGGGGTCCGCGCGCGCTGCCGTTCGACACATTGTCGGTGCTGGGCCCGATGGGCCGCAATGTCGGTGATGTGGCGCTGATGCTGGATGCCCAGTCGGGCCTCGATCCGCGCGATCCGCTCAGCCTGCCGGCACCCGACCGCAGCTTCGTCGAATCCGTCGACCATGCGCTCAGCCTGGGGCGGCTGCCCTCGCGCTTTGCCGGCGGCTGCCGGGTGGGCTGGAGTGCCGATCTGGGCCTCACGCCGGTCGATCCTGAAGTGGTCGAGGCGTGCAGCCAGGCCGTGAAGCGCGTGGAAAAGCTTGGCGCACAGGTCGGCACGGATATTCCCGATTTCACCGGCGCGGAAGATTGCTTCCAGGTGCTGCGCGCCGCCAATTTCGCCGCCTCGATCTGGCCCAAGATCCAGGGCAAGACCGAGCTGGTGAAGCCCGAGGTGATCTGGAACGCGGAAAAGGGGCTGAAACTGGGTGGGCCCGAGATGGCCGATGCGCGCCGCGTGCAGGGGCTGATCTATAACAGCGTCTCCGCCTTCTTCGATCGACACGATTTCCTGCTGCTGCCCACGGCGGTGGCACCGCCCTTCGATCATCGGCTGCGGTACCTGGAGGAGGTTGCGGGCCGCAGGTTCGATACCTACATCTCCTGGCTGGTATTGCAGTTCGCCATCACGCTGGCTGGCGTGCCGGCCATCTCGATCCCGTGCGGCTTCACCGCCTCGGGCCGGCCGATCGGCCTGCAGGTGGTGGCGCGGCCACGTGGCGAGGCGGAATTGCTGGCTTTCTGTGCGGTGCTCGAGGCCGAACTGGGCTTAAGCGCACGCGTGCCGATCGATCCGGTCGCCGGCCAGCCATGACCGGTCGGCGATGATTGGAGAAACATCATGATTGGTCGCAGCCTTAGTCTCGCCATCGGCCAGTTGCCCGACCCGACCTTCCGTCGGGTGCTGGTGAAATCCCTGCTGATCAGCATGATGGTGTTCGGGCTGCTCGCCGTGGGGCTGTGGTTTGGCCTGCTGCTTCTGCCCGACACGCAGCAGACCTGGCTCGACTGGCTGATCGGCTTCCTGTCGGGGCTGGGCTTCTTCGTCGGCATGATGCTGCTGTTCCCCGCCGTGATGACGGCAGCGCTGGGCTTGTTCATCGACGACATCGCCGATGCCGTGGAGCAGAAGCATTACCCGCAGGATGCGCGCGGCCAGCCCGTGGCCTTCTGGCCGGCTTTGTGGGGTTCGCTGCGGTTCCTCGGCATCGTTCTTGCGGTCAATATCGTATTGCTGCCGGTTTATGGCATCCTGCTGTTCTTCCCGCCGCTTTTGTATGTGCTGTCGCTGGCGGTGAACGGGTATCTGGTCGGGCGGGAGTATTTCGAGGCAGTGGCCTGGCGCTACCTGCCCCGGCCCGAGGCCGACCGGCTGCGCCAGCGCCGGCGTGGCGACGTCTGGTTGTGCGGCGCGCTTATTGTACTTCTGTTAACCATTCCGGTCGTAAATTTCCTTGTCCCGATTGTAGCTACCGCATTCATGGTTCACGTCTACAAGCGGTTGCGGGCGACGGGCTGACCGTTATCCCGGCAATAGGTCGGTTGCCGGCTGAATCACCTTGGGGGATCAGAGGAGAACCGTCTATGTTTGGTCGCAAGAAGCCGAGTGCCGATACCGCCGCCACCCTTCCGCCGGCTCCGCCTGCCGAACTGAAACAGCCGGAACCGGCACAGGCTGCGCCTGTGGCCAAGGCCGATGACGACCTGCCGCCCATGCCCAGCCATCTGAGGGCCGTCGGCAAACCCGTGCTTCCCACCGCCCCCGCCACCGTTACCGCCGGAGCCGCCATGACCGATACCCCGACCACCCCGACCTTCCGTCCCGAAATCGCCAAGCGCCCGGGCGTCGACCTGGCGCCCAAGGCCGTGGTGCAGGCAACCGCCGCTCCCGCTTCGCCGCGCAGCGAAGGTGCGGAGCCGAAAGTGCTGATGATCGGTCGCGAGATCAGCCTGAACGGCCAGATCACCGCCTGTGACAAGGTGATTGTCGAAGGCCGCGTCGAGGCGCAGCTTACCGACAGTCGTTTCGTCGAGATCACCGAGACCGGACAGTTCAAGGGTTCGGCCGAAGTCGAGGAAGCCGAAGTTCGCGGCCGTTTCGAGGGTCGCCTCAGCGTCCGCGGCCGCCTGCTGATCCGTGGCAGCGGCAAGGTTTCGGGCGAGATCGCCTACGGCCAGCTTGAGATCGAATGCGGCGGCGAGATTTCCGGCACGGTGCAGACCGTGGCCGCCGGCAGCCGCAGCACCTCGGCCGCTGCCGAATAAACCATCGTGATATCGTATCGCGTAGCGCGCGGGGCCTTTGCCCCGCGCCTTGTTTTTCTGGGCCTGACGATGCTGGCGCTGGCGGCCTGCGGGGCGCGTCCGTCCGGTGGCCCGGCCGTTGCTGACGAGCCGCTCGACCTGGCCCTGGTGCCGGCGCCGTCGCGGCCAGACGAAGCACCGCGACGTCCGCTCAGTGCCGACGTGGTGCGCAAGACCGAGGCCGAAGCCCGTGCCCTGTTCGGCGCGCCGGTCACGCTGCGGCGCGAACCGCCAGGCGAGGTCTGGCAGTATCAGGCCGAAAATCCGCGCTGCACGCTGCTGCTGTTCTTCTATCCCGATGCGGGACCGCGCCTGCGCGTGACCCATGCCCAGGTCTTAAGCCGCGTGCGTGGCCAGACGGTGGACGATTCCGACTGCCTGGCGGCATTGTTGAAAACCCAGCCGCCGATGGCGACAGCAAAGCCGATGTCGTGATATCCGGTTCCCCGCTTTCGCGGGGATGACAAAAGATTCGTCACACCCGCGAAAGCGGGTGTCCCATTATTTCAGGACTTCGCGGCGAAAGGTATCGTAATTCAGCAGCCGCAATTTGGGTGCTGCCTCCGTCAGGCGCGCCGCAAATTTTTTATCTTCTGTCACGAAGGCATCGCAATGGTCCTTTGCGGTGGTTCCGATGATCTCATCGCGCGAGGCTATAGGCCTACTGCGTTTGATGGCATTCAGGTCCGCTTCTTGCTGTGGGCCTGTCCAGTTGCTCTGCCCCCACTTGGATACGCCCCATAATGCAACTGAAGTTGGGCTGTTCTGCGTGCGGAGTTTATAGAAGGCCGACAGCAGCCTTTTCTGTTTCTCCGCATCGGCGATCTGCCGCAGTTCGTCTTCCTGAACATGCGTCGTGACGATGATCAGCTTTCCTGCTGCGATCAGCGCGCGAAGGCGTTCCACATCGCCATGACGCAGGATTTCGTCATAGGCGTTGCTGTCGAACATCACGCGCCATGGCGCCGGCACAGTCATGCCTCGCGGCGCCATTGCGTCGGCGTGGCGCCGGTCCAGATCTTGAAGGCGCGATGGAAATTCGCCACGTCGGCAAAACCCAGCCGTGCCGCCACCATTGCGGTGCTGTACCCCGGGTCACGCAGCAGATCCTTGGCTATGGCGCAGCGCAGGGCCGCGGTCTCGGCCTGAAAACTGGTGCCGCGCTGGGTCAGGCGCCGTTGCAGGGTGCGCGGCGTCATGCCCAGGGCCGCCGCCGCCGCATCAATGCTGGGCGGATGGCCGTTCCCCAGCAGGCCGCGGATGCAATCGGCCAGACGCATGCGCAACCCGTCGTCACCAGCCGCATCATCCAGCCGGGCCAACGCGCGGCCGGCATATTCGGCCAGCATGCCTTTCAGGGCCGGGCTGGCCTGATGCACCGGCAGGGCCAGGGTATCCGCCGCGAGCAGCAGCGAGTCGTCCTCGGCATCGAATGCTACCGGCGCGGCGAAAACGCGCCGATGCTCGGCGGTGCCATGGGGCGCGGCGTGGCGGAAGCGCACGCTGCGCGGCGCGATGTCTCGCCCGCAGAGCCAGCGGGTGAAGGTGAGTGTGGCGGCCAGCACGGCTTCGACGCGATGCCGCCGGCAGGGCCAGTCCGGGTCGAAAGGCATGTAGAGCAGGCGGATGCCATCCTTTTCCGGCCTTGCCGCAAAGCGTCCGCCGCCACCCACCAGCGGCGCGAAACGGTCCGCCTGGGCCGCCGCCTCGCGCAGGGTTTCGCAACTCATCAGCAGGTGGCCCAGTGCATCGAAGGAGCCGGGCCGTACCTGTTCGCCCACATGCAGGCCCAGACTGGCGTCGCCGGTCAGACGCAAGGCGGCTTGCCAGATCGCCGAGACCGCATCATGGGGCAGACGGCCTTCCGGATTGTCGATCACGGCTGGGGAGAGCCCGGCCTCGCGCAGAACGCGATCGGGTGAAACAGGCCGGGCGGTGCGGTCTCGCACAGCATCCAGCAGGGTGCGCACATACCCCGCCGCCACGCTGCGCGAAACAGGTTGCAATATGCTGCCGGCCTGGGTCATGCAGCCCGGTTTCCTTCCCATTTTGGCGTCCGGCGACAATGCGCTGGCGCATCCCGCCATCGCCCCGTGCCTTAAGCTGCGCCAGAATGCCGCAGCGGGCCGGCCGCGACAACCCGACAGAAACCCAAGGGGGGCCGGCAAGGGAGGAAACCATGGCGGATGCGTCCATAGACGCCGTGCTGATCCAGATTGATTCGACCGGCCAGGCCATCCTGGGGCTGGTCCTGGCCCTGATCATGTTCGGGGTCGCGCTCGATCTGCGCCTGAGCGACTTCGTCGCCGTATTGCGCAAGCCGCTGGCGCCGCTTACCGGACTGGTCGCCCAGACCCTGCTGCTGCCGGCGCTCACCTGGGCCATGACCATGGTGATCCAGCCGCAGCCCAGCGTGGCTTTGGGCATGATCATCGTCGGTGCTTGCCCGGGCGGCAATCTGTCGAACCTGATCACGCATATGGGCCGCGGTAACACGGCGCTCTCGGTCTGCATGACCGGGCTGTCCAGCGTGGTGGCGATCGTCGCCACGCCGCTCAACATCCTGCTCTGGGCCTCGCTCAACCCGGCCACCGCGGCCCTGTTGCGGCAGGTGGATATCGAGGCCGGTCCCTTCCTGGCGCAGACCGTGCTGATTCTCGGTCTGCCCATGGCCTTGGGTATGGCGCTGGCGCACTGGGCGCCGCGGCTGGCCGCGCGGCTGCGCCGGCCGTTCCAGATCATGTCCTTCCTGTTCCTGATCCTGTTCATCCTGGCCACCACGATCTCGAACGGACACCATCTGCTCACCTTCCTGTCCGATATCATGCCACTGGTGATCCTGCATAACGCGGCGGCGCTGGCGCTGGGCTGGCTGGCGGCAAAGGCAATCCACATGAACCGGCTCGATACCCGCGCCGTCACCATCGAGATCGGTATGCAGAATTCCGGCCTCGGCCTGGCGCTTATCCTGAACCAGTTCGACGCGCTGGGCGGAGCGGCGCTGATCGCCGCCGGCTGGGGCATCTGGCATATCGTGTCAGGCTGGACCCTGGCGACGCTGTGGAAGCGCAGCGATGCGCGCCGTCGTCAGGAGCAGGCGGCATGAGCAATGCCGGTGTTCTGGTGACAGGCGCGGCCGGCTTCATTGGTCGCAGCCTGGTGACGGCACTGGCCGCCGAGCCATCGGCGCAGCCGGTGATCGCCTTCGACCGGCGCGATGTGCCATTGCATGAACGGCTGCCAGGCGTGACCTACATCGCCGGCGACATCCGCGACCCGGCATTGGCCGAACATATGCAGATGTACCGGCCGCGCTGCGTGGTGCATCTGGCCTCCGTGGTGGCGGCCGGCGGCGACGAGCGCCAGGATTACGAGATCGATGTGGAAGGCACCGAGAATGTGCTGCGCGCCTGCCTTGCCGCTGGTGTGGCGCATCTGGTGGTCACCTCCAGCGGCGCCGCCTATGGCTATCATGCCGACAATCCGGTGCCATTGCGCGAAAGCGATGCGCTGCGCGGCAACGAGGACTTTGCCTATGCGCGTCACAAGCGGCTGGTGGAGGAACTGCTGGCCCGGTGGCGCATGCAGCATCCAGAGCTGAAGCAGACCGTGTTCCGGCCCTGCACCGTTCTCGGGCCGGGCACGAACAACCAGATCACCGCTATGTTCCAGCGTCCGCTGGTGCTGGGCCTTACCGGTACGGCAACGCCATTTTCGCTGGTGGCCGACAGCGACGTGGTGGCAGCCCTGATCCGCGCCGCCTGTGGCGGGCCAGCCGGCTTGTTCAATCTTGCCGGCGACGGCACGCTGAGCCTGGTACAGATCGCAGACAAGCTCGGCAAGCCTTATCTGGCGATTCCGCCATGGCTGCTGAAGGGGGCGTTATGGCTGCTGAACCGGCTGGGTGTCACCAGGCTTGGTCCGCAGCATGTGAAATTCATCCAGTACCGCCCGGTGCTCGACAACGCGCAACTGAAAGGCGGATTCGGTTATGTGCCGCAGTTCGATGCCGACGCGGTGTTCGAACGTTACAGGAAGGCAAAGCAGGCATGACCCATCTGGTGATCGGTGCAGGCCCGGCCGGGCTGGCGGCGCTGAAAAGCTTCAAGCAGGCCGGCCTGCCGGTGGAGGCCGTGGAGCGGCATGCGGATGTGGGCGGGCAATGGCTGTATGGCGCGGACTGCAGCGCTGTCTATGCCTCCACGCATCTGATCTCGTCGAAGCGTACGACTGCGTTTGCCGATTTTCCCATGCCCGAAGACTGGCCGGCCTATCCCGGCCATGCCCAGGTGCTGCAGTACCTGCGCGACTACGCGACGCATTTCGGGCTTTACCCGCTGATCCGCTTCAACACGGCGGTGCAGGGCCTGACGCGGCAGGGCGATGTCTGGCGGGCGACCTTCAGTGACGGAGGCGTGAAGGATTACGCCGGCGTTGTGATCGCCAACGGCCATCTCACCGATCCGCTGCTGCCGCAGATTCCCGGCTCCTTCAGCGGCAGGCTGATGCATGCCAAGGATTACAAGACAGCGGATGTCCTCGACGGCAAGACCGTGCTGGTGGTCGGCATGGGAAATACCGGCTGCGATATCGTGGTGGATGCGATCCACCGGGCAAAACGGGTGTTGTGGAGCGTGCGCGGCGGCAACCATTTCGTGCCGAAATTCCTGGCTGGCAGGCCGGCCGACGAAGCCAATCACAAGCCGAGGCGTTTCATCCTGCCCAAGGGTCTGCGCGCGATGCTGCACGAGCCATTACTGCGCCTGCTGGTCGGTCCGCCAGAACGCTTCGGCCTGCCCCGGCCGAAACACCGCCTCTATGACCGCACGCCCATCGTCAATTCGCTGGTGCTGCAGCATCTGGGACAGGGCGATGTGGACCTGCGCAAGCCGATCCGCGAATTCCGCGGCGATACCGTGGTTTTCGCCGATGGCCGCGAGGACAAGGTCGACCTGGTGCTGCTGGCCACGGGCTACCGCATCACGTTCCCGTTCCTCGACGATCTTTCCATGCTGAACTGGCAGCCAGCCAACCAGGCGCCACAGCTTTACCTCAACATCTTCCCGCCCCAGGATAACGGCCTGTTCGTGGCTGGCCTGCTGGAGGGCGCCGGCGTGGGCTGGGCCGGCCGCGCCCTGCAGACCGATCTGATCGCGGCCTACCTGACAGCGCGCGAGAAGAATCCGGCCGCCGCCGAAGCCTTCCGCCGCCGCGTCGTCGAAGGCTGCGCGGCGAATACGCAGGGCCGCGGCGAGCACGGCATCTTCGTCGACTTCCTGCAATACAAGCGCGACCTGCAGGCCGCGATCGCGGCGCTGGCCTAATCGTTTTTTTTCGTCTTTGGCCTGAAGGCGCAGAGGTCGGCCACGATGCAGCGCCAGCAATCGGGTTTGCGCGCCTTGCAGATATAGCGGCCATGCAGGATCAGCCAGTGATGGGCGTGCTGCACGAATTGTTTCGGCACGGCTTTTTCCAGCGCCAGTTCGACCGCCAACGGGGTCTTGCCCTTGGCCAGGCCGGTGCGATTGGCGACGCGGAAGATATGGGTATCGACCGCAATGGTCGGTTCGCCCCACAGCACGTTCAGCACCACATTGGCCGTCTTGCGGCCCACGCCGGGCAGGGCCTGAAGGGCATCGCGGTCGCGCGGCACCTGGCCGTCATGCTGCTCAAGCAGGATTTTCGACAGCGCGATCACGTTCTTGGCCTTGGCGTTGAACAGGCCGATGGTCTTGATGTGCTGCTTTAGGCCGGCCTCGCCCAGCTTCAGCATCTGCGCCGGTGTGGTCACCGTCTCGAACAGGGCCTTCGTGGCCTTGTTCACGCCTGCATCCGTGGCCTGGGCCGAGAGCACCACGGCCACCAGCAGGGTGTAGGCATTGACGTAATTCAGCTCCGTCTTCGGCTCGGGGGTCTGTTTCGCCAGGCGGGCGAAGAATTCGGCGGTTTGCTGGGGCTTCATGGGACTTGGCAAAAGAGGGCGGGTCGTCGATCTTTAGACCGCCATGATGCTGTATCGCAAGCTCGCCCTCCTGCTCCTGCTCCTGCTGCCCGCCATTCCAGCCCAGGCGCAGTCACAGCAATGCCGCATCCCGGCACAGATCGAGGTGCAGGCCTGTTCGCGGCCGGACCAGACGCGGGAATTGCCGCGCGGCCGGCCTGGCGATTTCGACCACTATATCCTCAGCCTGAGCTGGTCGCCGGCCTTCTGCGCCACCAGGGCCGGCCAGAACAGCCCGGTGCAATGCGCCGACAACCGGTTCGGCTGGGTGGTGCATGGTCTGTGGCCGCAATACCGCGAGAAACGCGATGGCGCCGCCTGGCCGCAATACTGCGCCGTTGTGCAGCCGGTTCCGGCCGAAGTGCTGCGCCGGACCATGTGCACGATGCCCGAAACGCGGTTGATGCAGTGCCAATGGGCCAAGCATGGCAGTTGCAGCGATTTCTCCGATCCGGCGGCGTATTTCGCCACCATCACCCGGCTGCGCGAGAGGCTTGCGCTGCCCGAGCCCACCCCGCGGCAATCGGCCAAGGACTATGCCGCGGTTCTGGCGGCGGCGAATGCAGACAAGGGTTTGACGGTACAGAGCCTGCGCGCCCTGGCCCAGGATGGGGTGATCCGCGAGGTGCATCTGTGCCTCAGCCGGGACCTGAGCCGGTTCATCCCGTGCAAGCAGCCAAGATCTTGATTAATAATACTAATTTTTGAATAGAAATTATAATAGAATTGGAATTTGATAAATACAACCGCGCCCGCTAGTGTTGTCTGAACAGCCTAGTCGAACACTCAGGGGTCGCGTGATCAACCAGACGGCAGAAAATCGCAAGGTGCGGCGCGAAGCCCTGCGCCTGCTGGCCCAGGTGGAGCGTCAGGGCCTGGACATCACTAATGCCTATCGCGACGGTCAGGCGTTTCTTGATCGCTTTGGCGATTTCAAACGTTTCATCGACAAGGTCGATCATTTCCACGTCTTCGTCGATCTGGTCGAAGAGCGCCTGCCGCAATTCGAGGCCCCCAAGCGCGACGCCCTGGCCAGGCACCTGGCCGAAATCCGGTGGCGTATCATCGTGGTGGAAGTCGACAGTACTCAGGTTTTCCTGGTGCGCATCGGCGAAAGCGGCAGGCCCTGGCCACTGGGCAGCCGGGAATTCCTGCAACGCCGCCTGCACCGGCTGGACGATTTCCTCGAATACTACGACCGTCACGGCCTGCAATACGGCCTGGCGCCGCTGGGCAGTGCCATGCTGCATGCCGTGGAAGATCTGCTGAAAGCGCAGATCGAGCGCGCGCCGGGGCTGAAGGATTTCAGTTTCGAAAGCCAGGCCGTGCCGGAACCGGCGTCGCCGCGGCCGCGTGCACAGTCCACGCAGCGGCGTAAACGGCCGCGCCTGACCGAGCGGCCCGCGCCGCCGGTGCCGCAGCCGCGCCTGCGCGTGCGCGAAATGGCCGGCCGCTTCTATGTCGAACGCGACGGCATCGTTGCCGTTACTCAAGTCTGCCGCATGGCGAACATGAGCATGGACCAGCTGGCCGCCAAGCTTGGCGTCAGCCGGGCCGCCCTGGTGCTCATGCTGAACGGCAACGATCCGATCAGCCGTGGTCCGCTGGATATGCTGCGCAGCTTCATGGCGCAGAATGGCGGCGTCGCCGCCTGAGGCGGCAGGTTATCGTTTGGCAACCCTAAGCGGAAAATAACGTCCAGATATCCGCGCTCGGGTCTAGTTTCGTATCGAGACATTTTTGCCGATCCGGAGCCTGCCGTGCTGACCAGCCAGAAAAAGACCGATACCCGTGCCGCCGCCCTGGCTCTGGTGGCCCAGGTTGAACGCCAGGCACAGGAAATCGCGAAGGCTTTTGCCGGTGCCGGCATGTCCGATCGCTTCAGCGATTTCCGCGCCCTTCTGGAAAAACTGGATCAGTTTCAGGTTTTCATCGATCTGGTGGAATCGCGGCTGGGCGATTTCGAACCGGAAAAGCAGGAAGCGCAGGCGCAGAACCTGGCGCAGGTGCGCTGGGGCATCCTGCAACTGGAAATCGAGGCCACGCGCATGTTTCTTGCCCGCATGGCCGAAAGCGGCAAGCCCTGGCCACTTGGCAGCAAGCCGGTGCTGGCGCGCCGGCTGCAGCGGCTGGACGAGATCCGCGCCTTCCATGCCGCGAATGTCGAACGCTTCGGACTTTCCGCGCTGGATGCGACGAAGCTGCAGGCCCTGGCCGATGCGCTGAAGGAGCAGGCGGGACACAGTCTGGGACTGGACGATTTCGCCAGTTCCGGAACGTTGGCCCTGCATGACTTCAGTGCCGCTACGCCGGCGCAGCCGAAAGTCGCGCTGCAACGTACGCCGTCGCGCCCGACAGCCAGGCATGCGCCGGGCCATGTCGCTCCGTCGCTGCCCAAGGGCAGCCTGCATGTGCGCGAAGAGGACGGCAATTTTTATCTCGACAATAACGGTCTGAGCGTGGTCAGCGATGCCTGCAAGATCGCGCATATCACCATCGACGACCTGGCGGGCAAACTTTCCATCAGTCGGCCTGCGCTGGTATTGATGCTGAACGGTCGCGATCCGATCTCGCCGCCGGCGCTGCACCAGTTGCGCGGCTTCGTCGCCCGTCATGGCGGCGGCACCGCATAGCCGCAGCCGGACGGCGGCTTCAGAACTCGACATCCAGCTCGTCGAGTTCCTCGGGTTCGGCCTTGGCCGCGTCCACCCAGTCGCGCATCACCGGCCAGGCCATGATGGTCTGGCAATAGGCGCGGCATTCGGGATCCAGCTTCACGTCGTAGGTGAGGAAGCGGGTGCAGACCGGAGCGTACATCGCATCGGCCAGGCAAGGCTTCGACCCGAACAGCCAAGGCCCGCCATAAGCGGTGAAACAGTCGCGCCAGATCGCGACCACGCGGTCGATATCGGCCTGGGCGCCGGTCCAGATCTTGAAGCCGGAATAATGCGCCTTCAGGTTCATCGGCAAAGCCGAGCGCAGATTGTAGAAACCCGAATGCATCTCGCCGCTGATGGCGCGGCAGTGGGCGCGCTGCACCTGGTCGGTCGGCATCAGGCCCGCCTGGGGCGCGATCTCGTTCAGATATTCGGCAATCGCCAGCGTATCCCAGACCGAAACCTGCCCATGGGTCAGCCGCGGCACCAGAAAGCTGGGCGAGAGCAGCAGCAGCTCGGCCCGGGTGGAGGGATCATCGCTGGAGAGCAGCTTTTCCTCGAAATCCAGTCCGGCCATCCGGCAGAGCAGCCAGCCGCGCAGCGACCAGGAGGAGTAATTCTTGCTGCTGATCGTCAATGTGGCCCTGGACATTCCCATCTCCCCCGGCGGCTGGCACGGGCTTCGCCTAAAGTCCAGCCTGTGCGCTGCATACATATATCTCGCATTGCAGCAAAAACTGCATTAGCTTTTTTGCAGCCGGCCTGCCATGGGGGGAGTGCCGGGCAGACCAGCAGCGGCCCGAACCGGTCCATGAACGAGGCTGACCCCAGCGCCATGCTCTATCTGGCCTATCAGACCCAGGCCGACCTGATGGCGCCCCTGCGCCGCATGGCCGAGCAGGCCCTGCCCGGACTGCAGCAGGCCGCCGGGCATAATCCGCTGCTGCGCGGCATGGCGGCCGCCACCGAGATGCTGGCCCGCGCCGGCCTGAGCCATGGCCGCCCGCCCTATGGCATTACCAATGTTGCGGTCGGCAACCGCGACGTGGCGGTGACCGAAGAGCCTGCGCATGTCACGCCGTTTGGCACCCTGCTGCATTTCAAAAAGGACATAGCCGCCGAACAGCCGCGCGTGCTGGTGGTGGCGCCACTATCGGGCCATTTCGCCACATTGCTGCGCGATACCGTGGCCACGCTGCTGCCCGACCATGACGTCTACATCACCGACTGGCACAATGCGCGCGACGTGCCGGTGAGCGCCGGCCGCTTCGGCTTTGAGGATTACGTCGATCACCTGATCGAATTCCTCGACGTGATCGGCCCTGGCGGCCATATCGTGGCGGTGTGCCAGCCCTGCGTGCAGGCGCTGACGGCCGTGGCGGTGATGGCGGAACAGGGCCACAAGGCGCAGCCGCGCTCGATGACCCTGATGGCCGGTCCGATCGACACGCGCATCAATCCCACCAAGGTGAACGACCTGGCGATGGAGAATTCCATCGACTGGTTCGAGCGGAAACTGATCTCCACCGTGCCGCCGGGCCTGCCAGGTGCCGGCCGTCGTGTCTATCCCGGCTTCGTGCAACTCACGGCCTTCATGAGCATGAACATGGATCGCCATGTGAAGGCCCATGTCGAACTGTTCCAGAATCTGTGGAAAGGCGATTTTGAGCAGGCCGCCAAGACCAAGGACTTTTACGATGAATATTTCGCCGTTCTCGATCTGACGGCGGAATTCTATCTCGAGACCGTGCAATGGGTGTTCCAGGAACACCGCCTGGCCAAGGGCGAACTCACCTATCGCGGCAGCAAGGTCAATCCCGGCCTGATCAAGCGCACGGCCTTGCTCACTGTTGAGGGCGAGCGCGACGACATCTGCGCCATCGGCCAGACCATGGCGGCGCATGACCTGTGCACGGGCTTAAGGCCCTATCGCAAGCGCCACCACATGCAGGCCGGGGTGGGCCATTACGGCGTGTTCAGCGGCAAGCGCTGGAACAACCAGATCTATCCGATCCTGCGCAACACGATTCTGGCCAGCGAATAACGGCCGGCATATCCGATTCTCAACCTCCCGCCGGGGTGGCAAACCGGGCATAGCTGGGGCCGATAAAGCAACCCCCGCCGAGGCCCCATGCTGCTGGCCGCCAACCCGGTGCTGGAGGCCGCGCAAATGTTCTGGCGCGCCCTGCCCAAGCCGGTCAACATCCCCGATATCCGCCTGCTGGATGCGGCCACGATCCCGCGCATCATCCTGCCGCATATCATCATCGCCGAGGTGAGTCGCGGCAGCTTCGATCTCGGCCGCTTCCGCCTCTGCGGCCACGAGATCGCGCGCTGGTTCCGCGAATTGCCCGAGGGCATGGATGCGCACGGTTTTGCCGGTCTCACCGATCCGGCCTATGTGCGGCATATGCGCGACCTGCTGGCCGAAGTGATCCAGCGCCGCCAGCCGATCTACTGCAAGAGCGTCTATACCCTGCCGCCGCTGGAGCCCGGCGAGCCCGACAACGTCATCACTGCCGAACGCCTGGTGCTGCCCATGGCCGACGGCGCGACGGCAGTGGAATGCACCATCATCGTGCAGACTCTGACGGCCAGCGACAGCCGTGCCGGTCCGCTGCGCCTGCTGCCGCCGGAGCCCGGCATGACGGTGTCGCATGGGCCGTTCGAAGTGGCGGGATGAGGCAATCCATGCGGTGTTCGGTGCGGCATTCCATGCGACATTCGTGCTAGTCTGAATCATCGCCATCTGGCAGACGGGAAAACACCGGTGCAGAGCGACAGCGATACCATGGTTCCGCCCGATCAGGCCCTGCCAGCGGCGGCGCGGCTGATGCTGTCGCGCTGGCGCGGCCTGCTGGGTGGCGCGGACGACCTGCCCAGCCTGCATGCCCTGGCGCCGGCGCTGATTCCTGCTGAACTGCTGCCCTGGACCATGACCTTTCGCCGCGACGGCGCGCGCAACCTCACCTACGGCGTGGTGGGCGAGGAGCTCACCTTTCTGTTCCATGAGAATCCGCGCGGCAAGCCGGTGCTGTATTATGCCGCGCCGGAAGTGCGCGCGGCCCGTTATGCCATCATCCACCGCGCGCTCGATGAGGGCATGCCGGTCTGGTATCTCGGCCGCGTGCTGTTTGAATTCACTAGCGTGCAGGTCGGCCGCTTCGGCCTGCCGACGCGTACGGAAAACGGCGAGGCGCTGCTGCTGGTCTACCTGCCGCTCACGCCGCTGCCCGGCGCCGCCGAGCGCGGCGCGCGCAAGGGCGAAAACCCGGGCGACGTGGTGTGGTTCGCGCCAGGGGTAGGGTGAAGGCTTTATTGTTTCACCCTGTCACCCGCGCCGCGGCCGAGCGCAGTGAGCAGGATGTAGCGGAAATATGCCAGCAGAGACAGATCGTCGAGCATCCGCGCGTCGGTTTCCGCGAGCAGCGCGGGGGTCGACATGTCTATACCCGTGATCTGGGCAAGGCCGGTGATGCCAGGACGGACGCGGAAAACCCCCCGCGCCGACCTTTCCTCGATCAGTTCGATCTGATTTGGCAGGCATGGCCGGGGCCCAACCAGGCTCATGTCGCCGACCAGCACGTTCCATAGCTGCGGGAGTTCATCAAGCTTGGTTCTGCGCAGAAAGCGCCCGAACGGAGTAATGGCGGACGCATCGGCCAGGTGCGTGGCCACGGAGGCCGTGTCCGGTTTCATGGTCCGGAATTTCACCAATGTGAAATGCTGCCGGTCGCGCCCGACACGGATCTGTCTGAACAATGGTGATCCTGTGTCCTGCAGTCCGATCAGGAACAGCACAAATAGCAGCGGAAATAATACGACCAGCCCGGCCACCGCCAAGCAGAAATCAAGAGCGCGTTGCGTCATGGGCTGCCATTATTTTGAGCTGATGTTCCATCGTCACAACCGGGCGCCATCCCAGCACATGAAGGGCTCTAGAACTGTCCACCACCAGAGAGCCAAGCAAACGATCCATCGCTGCCGTCCGGCCGATCATCCTGGCGGTGAGGCTCAAGATTTCCGTGGGCACAGGTATCAGAATGGCAGGTCGTCCATAAGCCTTGGCCATCCTTCTGAGCAGTTCCGCGGTGGAAACGGGTTCGCTGTCGGAGATCAGGAAAATCTGATTGGCGGCGGCGGGCGATTTCTCCCGGTCGGCGCACAGCGCGATGAAGTCAGTCAGGTTCTCGAGAGCAATCAGCGAACGCAGATTACGCACGGCGCCCAGAGGCAGCGGCAGAAACCATCGAACGCATTTCAGAAGCAATGCAAAATTCCCCTTGACTCCTGGGCCATAAACAAGCGGGGGGCGGATGATCACCACTTCCATGCCGGTGGTTTTTGCAAGCTCAAACAATCCACTTTCAGCCTCGAGCTTGGAGATGGCATAGGCATCCTGGGGTGCGGGAATGTCATCGGGTTTGAAAGGTCGATCTGGCGCGTTCGTCTCCCCATTGACCTTGATGGAACTCAGGAAGACAAACCGTCTGGCGCCCGCTGCTGCCGCCTGGCGGGCCAGATTCAGTGTGCCGGCGACATTGACTGCGCGGAACGCCGCTAGGGGATCGGCGACGATTTCGTTCATGACATGCACGCGTGCCGCGAGGTGGACCACCACTTCGGGTCTGACTGCCAGGGCTCTGCCCCAGTCGGTTTCCGGTCCGATATCGCCAACGATTACAGTGTCATCTGTCACATTGTCATCGGTTGGCGATCGACGAGCCGCTCGTTTAACGGCCTTTCCATGGTTATCTAGTGTTTGACACAGGTGCTTGCCAATAAAGCCCGATGCCCCTGTGACCAGAATATTCACTGCTGAGGTCTCTGTTGAGGCAGCCGCCAGGCATGCTTACGGAAATAGCGGAGCATGCTAGATATATGCCAAGCCATGTAACGAGGCTTCCGCCGGCTGGCTCGCTGAGCCGCATGGATCACGGATATACCCGGATGCAGATAGACTCTGATGCCGGCTTTCCACAGTCGGGTACAGATATCGGCATCTTCGTAATAGAGAAAAAAGCCTTCATCGAAACCGTCGATGCTGCGGAATGCATCTTGCCTAAATAGCATGAACATGCCAGCAGCCCAATCCACCGCTTGCGGCGTCTGTTCATTTATGGTGACGCGGCCATCCCCACGTCCGAGAATCTTTCTGAAAAGTCCCGTCGGAGTGGGAAAGTGACGCGCGCTGTCCTCCAGATTACCTTCCGGGCTTCGTACAGCGGGTGCAATCATTCCGGCGTTGCATGTTTCAAGTGCCGTAGCTAATTCCGGGAACGGATCGCCGTCGAGGCGGATGTCTGGATTGACGACGGCAAACAGCGATGTTCTGCAGTATCGAAATGCCTGATTGTGATTGGCAGAAAAGCCTTCAGGGCGATCGTTACGGATCAGGTGCAAACGCGGCCGAAGCGATTCCGGGCAGTCTATCTCCGCTTCAGGAATATTCTGGGTCAGGATAACGGCCGACACACCGGGGCAACGAGATAGATCGTCTAGCAGTGCGGCAACGAGTTTACCCTGGCCATGGCTGACGATGGATACGGTAATGGAGTTGTATGAAGACTCAATCACGCTGGAAAACCCCATATACACAATATTGGCGCATCCGCGTACTGAGCCATTCCAGCCTTAAAGGCATGTGAAAAACCTGCTGCCGAGAAAATCCTGCCGCCGTCATGGTCGCGACTAAAGCCGCCTCATTGTAATATATCTTGTGATCGGGGTCGCTGGCATAGCCTCGAGGGCCTGGAACGCCGACCAGGAATCTGCCCTGCGGCCGCATGACCCGGTGTATTTCCTGAAGCAGCGGTTTCGGGGCCTTCAAATGCTCCAAAACGTTATCGAGTATCACGCTGTCGAAAACTTGTGCATCAAATGGCAACTGGTCCGGCACCATTAAGTGGGCATCGAGACCCTGCTGCTGGCACCATTCGACAGTGGCTGGATTGATGTCCACGCCTACAGTACCGGGTCGATGTTGGAGGAAATCGCCGATGCCGCAGCCGACATCCAGCACACGCCCTGTCACATAACGACACAACCGGGGGTATAGCCAGTAATGCCTATACCAAAGGCCAAGTCGGCTGCGCTGCCTGAGGTATTCATAATACTGCTCGTTTGCGATCATGCAGTTTGTTCCAGTAGGGCGAGGTACTGGCCAGCGGCCACGGCCTGCCGGAAAACAGGCGGCAGCAGACTTGTTCTGACGGGTCGACTGCGCGTTAAGGCTGCAGCTTTCAGCATCGCGTCAGCCAAGCTTTCTTCGTGGTTAAAGAGCACGCCTGAGCCGGGCATAGCAAGTAGTTCGGCATTGCCATCCACTTCTCGCAGCACGCAGGGTACGCCCAGGTGTAGTGCCTCTAGAGCGGCGCGCGACACACCCTCGGAATGGGATGGCAGCACGAACGCATCCGAGTCAGCAATAATTGGATATGGATCCGCAAGATGGCCATGAATTCGGACGAAGTCGCGCAACCCCTTCGATTGTATCAGGTCTTCTAGCATGCCACGGAGAGGGCCATCGCCGATAATGTCAAGCTGCGCGTTTTGCGAGCGCAGTATTTCCATGGCATCGATGATCAGTCTGGGTTGTTTCCGGCGCGAGAGAGATCCTACAAAAACAAAACGTAGTGGGCCTTCTGGCCTAGTTACCGCCTGCCGATAGCCGTCGATCGCCGCCTCATCGAGAAAATTACCAATTACCTCAGCCCGCAAGGCGGCGATAGTGTAGACCTGTTTGGCCATTGCGCTGGTCATCGCAACGACATGATCGAAAGCTCGCAACGCCAGCAGGTGCCCGAGAGCCAGAAAGGTGCCCGGCCAGCCATAATCGAGGCGATAGTTCTGCGGGAGATTACCCCTGACACTGGCGCAGGTGACGGCATGTTCCCGGCAGAAGCGGTTGATCCAGTCAGCGGAGAGGCACATCGAAACGGACCCGACGTGGCTCCGCCCCCCTGCATCCCGCAGCAGCGCGCGATAAGTTTCGAGGCGTGCACGCCATCCACCCGATAGGCCGGCAAGTGATATGACCTCTACGCGCTGATCCAGCGGTGCATCAACGCCTGGGCCCTGCTTGAGGAATACGATGACGACTCGCCGCAGCGGGGCAAGCGCATTGGCTAGGGCATAACCACCTTTGATCGGTCCGGTTGGATTTGGCGATGGCAGCAGGATGAATATGGTGCGCATCACAAAAGCTTGGCGGCGGCAAGAATCTGTTCGGCCCGGCGTGTCCAGGTATGCCGCTGCTCGTATTCTGCATGGGCGGCGGTTCCTATCCGAGCAGCCAGATCGGGTGAGTCTCTCAGACGATCAAGTGCGTCTATCCATGCTGTGGTATCTGCTGGCCCAGCCAGGAGACAGTTCTCGTCGTCGCGCAGGACCTCGCGCAGAACCGGCAAGTCGGAAGAAATGATTGGCACACCGGCTCCCAAGTACTCAAACATTTTCATGGGAGACATCCAGCGCGCCGTATCATGTCCTGCTACGCCGATAGAGACAGTTTGCTGGTAGGGCATGAGCAAGACATCCATCAAGCACATAAGCTCTCGCGCCATAGGATGAGGAACGTGACCCATGAATGAAAGATTTGCAAGCCGGCGACTACTGCGGCGGGCTGCTACGTCGGCATCGGTGCCGCCATAAACCAGAAAAAGAGTGTCCGGTCGCGCCGCTGCCATTGCCTCGACGATATCGATGCCGCGACCTGTATAAAGGTGACCAAAGTAGCCGCAAATCTGTGTCCAAGATCCCTCCGCGATCGGCGCTAGGGCGCGTAACCGCTCGCGTTTTTTGGTGACGGGAACCGGCTTAATGCCTTGCGGTGCGGCATCATGCAAAACAATAGTACGCTTTGGCGTCGCGCTGAGATGTTTAGGCAGCAGCTCGGCGAGGTGTGTCGAGATCACGATCGTAGCGACCCAGGGGCAGCGAACAATCTGGCGCTGCATAAATTTACGCAGGCCCGTTTCTAACTGATGTGTCTCGAACAGGAGGGGCATCCTATACATGACCGCCAGTGTAAAGGCAGCATAAAGATTGCGTGAAAGGATGGCGCCACCGCTTTCAGAATGTCTGATTTTTCTGGTCGCGTGATAGGCGATACGCAAGCTGTCGCCCCGTCCGGACGGGTTGTAAACGGTGTCGAGATCTAGAAGTGATGCGGGAATTCCATATGCAGCCTGCAGCGCTTCGGGCAGGTCTGCGGGATCTGCCATGGCGCGCCTAGCATAGAGGGTTACATCAGCGCCGGCCTGCCGCAAGCCATCGCATTGCCAGGCCACATGAACGGAATTGGCCGTTCGCGAGGGCAAAGTGGAGGGAGAAATATAATGGAATCGCATCAGACGAAGCGGTTTCCAGACTTAAGCGAAGGATGATAGCCGATGCCGGGATAGTCAATAAATCCCCAATTATCAGCATGTTCCGGGTGCAAGGCGACATCAATACGGGCTAGCGTAAGCATGCGGAACCAACTGTCCCAAAGATCCGATTCATCCCAGCGGCGGGAATAACGACTCCAATGTGTGTGAATACGGTCATGCTTCGGACGTTGCAGTGTCAGCGCATAACGCAGGCGCTCGGCGAACAAAGCTCCACTACCGAAGGCATTTAAGGTGTGAGAGGCAAATCGGATTAGGGAATCGAGCGAGCGCGGGCGAACCCTAAGTGACTCGGCAAAGCCACCATCGGGCCGTTGTGCATCTATAATGCTAGCACTAGTGCGCAGTAACAATTCCCTGGTGACATCGTCAGGTATTTTCCCTTCGGGGGTCAGCATAAAGACTGCATCGTAGTCATAGCACCCGCCGCCGCCTGGATAGGGCGCAAAATGCCCCTGGTGATCGGCCAGATTACATACAGCAGCCAGTGTGCTTTCTAAGTGGGGGTTCTTTACACCCAGATACTCAAGTATCTCGTGCTGATGATAGCCATTCTGGAACTGAAGGTGAGTCATGCCGCCATCTGGCCCCCAAAAGCCAAAGCGGTTCATGCGTTGCAGGTGCGCAGCGACCCAGTGATTGATCAGCGGTTGTGTATCAAGCCCGAGATGGTCGCGTCCGTGAATTAAGAATATGGCAAGGAACATGGCTTGGTTGCCGCTACCAGGCCGCCCATCCATGCAACCAAGACGCTCTAGATCTTGGGCATCATATGCAGATAGCTGCTCCGATACAAAATCGTCGAGTAGACGAGGCGACGAGCCCGGTAAGATCGCTAGTGCACTCAGGGAGAACGTCAAAAGTTGGCGATAGGGTTTGCTCTCAATATCGACACCCGGTTGTGACCGGATTGTCTTGATATCATGTACTATTGCTTTAGGCAGTTCTCCATCTGCTGCAAGGGCAGGATCTTTCAGCAAATGTCGCAAAAAAACGGCAAAGCAGCGTCCATATGGCGTCGCTTCGGCCGCAGAAGTTAGTTGGTACTCGGAAAAACCGGCACAACATTCAGAGATGAACGCGGATAGCCGGCTTCGGATTGTTTGTAGTTCATTCATTCTGGAGGTGCTTCAGTCGTGCTGCAAGAAATGCCACAAATAAGCCGGAGCCGAGTGCCATGAAAAGTGCTGTAAGCCAAATCAATGGACCTGGCTTCCTGCTTATCACAGAAATACCTTCCGAACTTAGCTGTGTCGGTCTTACTCGGTCGCCAATACTGTCATCGAGGGACTTCTGCTCGCGTAGCTGTTCGATCTCCAGTTTCTTCTCAATAATTTTGGCCTCAGAAAGATTGGTTGCAGGAGGCTGCTGCAGGATTTCGATTACACGTTCCGCCCCGTTCAACTGGCGGTCAATATGAATCCGTCGTTGCGTGTAGACTTGCTTGGCTAATTCGTAGTAGCGAGCGTGCCGATCTAGAAATGGTTGAACCGCCATACCAACAAGCCGGCGGGCATTGTCAGCAGTTTTGTCTCTGCAATCTATTCTTAACCTTAGGCCGTCTGGGGAATACATCGCTATTGCATTACACCTGTTACCAACCTGGTAGGCCGGATTTACAAAGACCTCGTGAGTAAAGAAATCCTCTACTTGTCGCGCGCCCTCAAAGAGTAAAAAACGAGCAAGGCCAAAATCACTGTTGCCTGTCCCGCCGACAGTGTGAATGCCTCCAATGTTAACAATAGCGCTTGCGGCAAAAGGCGGGCGAGTCATTAGTCCCAGCACAATCAATCCAGCTACTACGCTAGTAGTCAGCAAGATTAGTCGCCAGCGTGCAAAGGTTTCAGCGAGCAAAGTTCTGAGGCTCAGGCGCATTCTTCGTTGTCTCTTTAAGGCGATGAGGTGTTCTTGCTAATTCAACGAGGGCAATTATTACCCCAAAATATGCAAAAACATTATTGCTGAAGCTGGCGACGAGGATTACGACGATTAATAAATGAGCCGCTATTTCCCTGGTGCTGTTTGTGAGCCGCGTAAAGCCAAAAAAAAGTAGACAGGCGATCGCGAGGGCGCCAATGATGCCATAGGAGGCAAAAATATTAACATATAGCGTGTGCCCCATATATCCGTGAGCCTTGATCGCGGCGACTTCGTCCCAACCTAAACCCAGGAGAATGTCCTGCGCTGACTTATACAGCAGAAGAGCATTCGTCTGCGAGCGCGAGAGGGCGCTGATGGCATCGTCGTCGTGGCCAACTATAAAGTCCGCCATCTCTCCTAGTTGCATTAGGATCGGATAGGCCAGCGTGGTGCCAATCACAGCAGTTACACCAACAGGCAACAGGAGCAGCCGTAGCCAGCGACGCGGCTTCGGCAATTGAATGATGATTCCAACAAAAATTGACCAGACAAAGATCAAAAATGCTGCGCGCCCCGAGGTCAGCAAGATGTTCAGCAATGAAAGCCCAAGTAATAAATTGTAGCGGAGAGTGAAAACATGCCAGCCTTTGATCGGAAAAAATGCTAACAACCACAGGCAGATTGGTCCCAATAAGGCAATGGCGTTGCGCCCCTTGAGTTCTCCGAGATTGATGAACGGCATTGATATGCCAAATGCCACGATCAATAGTAACGCCGTGTGCATTAGCAATAATAGGGTTGCCGTTATAACCAACGCATAAACTAAGAATCCAAAATTATTGAATACTTCTAGGTAGAGCCTAGCCGCCATCATGGCCAAGAGCAGCGGGATGAAGTCCAAAATCAAGCCGAAGTGAATAGGGCCGCGGCCAGAAGATCCAGCAACTTCCAGTCCCGAACAAAACAGCATCAAGCCGATCAAGGCTAACTCTGTGTTGCTCAATAAAGGAATTCGGTGCAAATGCGCCAGCGGTATCAGCATGGCGAGGGCAGCAAGCATGAATATGATGGAAAAAGAGATCGATGCCGCATAACGCGGCAAAGGAAGACTCAAAACATCAATAATGGGGACGAGCAACTCTATCGCATACAGGGCAATCAGCCAGGCATTTATTTGAGACATGCGTACTCGGGTCACGTGGCGTTGCCATCAGCATATGCGTGCGCCAGATCTTCCATGATGGCGGCTACAAGATCGCCCGCACGCTCATCAGGCTGAACAATATTTTGCTTTCTTGTATCCGTGTCCAAACGGCCATTACAAAAAGGGACGCCAAAGTATTCAAGATTTAAATCCAGAAGCGTGTCTGAAAACTTGTTGATAAGAGCGGATTTGCCTTGTCGGAGTGTGAGGTCTACGCAGTTGTAATACGGCAGGTCGAAATACAATGTGCCCCAAATAGAGTTGGACAATCCGCCGATTACACCCTTCATTACGCCAGGCAAAAAGGCCTCCAGAGATATTCCGGCGTAAGGAGTTATGCGAGACATGGGAGTTGCGCGGCGGAGTATGGCTCTGTGCAGAATGCAGGTGTTTATGCGGTCAACGTGCGAGCGTAGCCAAGGCGATGAATTTTTACGCACGAACTTAAGGATACTTTGAGAATTGGGTATCCTCTCAAGCGCTCCAGATATCAGGTAGTGAATACGCGGCGCGAAATAATCAAGACTATTGCCGTTGTGTGACTTGTACACCACCACGTCGTCCGGCGGTATCTGCTGCAATAGTTGATTCACTGTACAGAGAAAATGCTGCTTTCCCTCCTCGCTATGAAAACTGAACAGGGTAGGGGCGACTATAATCCAATCGACTTTGAATTCGGGGAAAATGCAATGTCGCGAAAAAGGCAGGCCAACTTCCACAATTGAGATACCATCATATCGGCTTAGCGCTGCCCGTTTCTGCAACAGGAACGTCATAAAGCGTCGACTTGGTATATAGACTTTTTCAATTTGAAACTGCTTTAAGAACGCATCGTGCTTCTCTAGTCCTGTCATAGCCAGAGACATCAGGCCTGCACGATTCTTCGCGAGCAGGTTTTTCTGAATGGCTTCAGCTAGGTCATCATCGTAAGGAAACTGTTGAACAATCAATAGAGTGGCGCTAATCGGCTCCCCCAGGTTAATTAAATCAGCCCCAAACCGTCGACAAAGATCAGCAAAGACCTCGTGAGCATCTCCGGTCTTTCGGCGCATGGATGGATCGGCGTCAACAAATAAAACGGCAATACGCAGCCTCGTACTCAGTGCGCGTATCACGGGAAGAAATGCTGTTGCAGATCGGAAGTAGCCGACGATCAGGACGAGGTCATAATTCTTCATCAACGAAATTCAGCCTTTAGGCCGCCATCATGTTCAAAAATATCATTGACGTCGAAGCGAGGAATCTCCATCAGGTCTTTATGAAGGGCAGGGCGGAATAGTTCGCGACCCAAGGTGAAGCCGTAATTGAGGCCCCTTTCCACGGCGATTTGCTTGCTATTATCGTCCCATGTACCTTTGACGCCGTAGGGATAGGATATGCTCTGGATATCAAGCCCAAGTCTGTCCCGGAATAACTCAAGCGACGCATCAATATCATCGGTCTGTTCCTGCCGCGATAGGCGACTCGACATTCGATGAGCATATGTATGCAATCCGATTGAGAGGCCCTTGTCGACGCACCGCTTAATGTCGTCCAGGCTCAAATATAACTGTGCTACAGCCTCACGCTGAGAACCAAACTCATGTTCAAACATCCGGTCTAGAATTCGGTCGACTACACGGTAAGGGAGGTCAACGTTCAAGAGGCGCTTGAACGAGCCGGTCGCGTCGTCATCGTAGCGGTACATACGATCTATCTGAAGATAGGTTGAATCCTCTCTGACCTCACCTTCAGGATCATTCGCAAGGGCGGCCATAAATCTTTCTCGAAATCCGTTCCAACCCCACAGCCCCTGCAACAAGTGGGATTTTTGTACGTTTAGGACCTTGCCCTCCACATAAGGCAGCGCGCAGCAAAAAATTATTGCTGGAACGCCGTGGCGCTCAAGAATTGGCATTGCAAGCTGCGCGATGTCCGCCATGCCGTCATCGAAGGTGACAAGGCAGCCCAAGCCCCCAGCGGCAGATATTTGCCCGGAATACGGCAGAGCGGCTAAATCAAGAAAAGCGTATTTCGTCTTGATTGCCGCAATCTGGCGCTCCAGTGCATCGGGTGTAACACCCTTGAAACCCCGCCATTCGGTTCTGCCTGGGGGAATGCAATAATGATAATTGACGGTGAGAATCTCTGACGGTGTGAGCATCGTTGCGCAGGGCTCTATTCCTGTAATCCAGACAGCATGAAGGCCTGCGGATTGACCTTGATGGGCATGATTTGCTTCTCAGGTTGCTTGGCAGGTACTGCATGCCTGAACAGCTTTTTGACATGCACTTTTGACAGAATACGACCAATCGACACGGGGGAATCTCCATAGATTCCCAAATAGCGTTCAATGATGGCCTTTTGTTCATCATCGAGAATAAAGTTGAAATCCATGGGTGCCTTAAGCCGGAATTGGCTAATTTCGACGTTACGCCCTGCTGCCAAGTAGGCGTTAATATTATAGTTCAATTTTGCTACCGGCTGGGCGTCCAGGTCTCTGAATAAATTATTGGCGCGTTTACAATGATATTCCAAAGCATCATCAATAAATTCAAATGTGTCATCTGAAGCCTTATTATGTGCTTCAAGACAGGAACGTATAGTTTGGCGGGCAAAATCGGCTAAGTCCGGCAGATATTCCGTGATACCTAATGTCTTGTGCACAAATAAAAGATTGTTCCCCAGTTCGCCAGATATAAACTTTTCGACCACTCCTGCCTGTTGAATGAACGCCTCCAGATCGGCGCGATTATCCCATAACTCGTCTTTTGTTGCTTGCTCGAACGCAGAGAATAGCGCTGCCAGCCGTGGGGACATTTCAGCGTTATTCAATTCCTCCATCCAGTCATAGACGGGAACATCTAACTCACGAAGTAGCTTCAGAAGCGCTGCAAAAATTCCGTCATTGTAGTAGATCGTCACGACAAGATGAAACCGCCTTGCGGCTAGATAGTCCTCAAATGGAAGAGTGCTGTTCGCAACACAAATTTCCTCAATTTCTGCAGCGATGATTTGCTTTCCAAAAACATCAAAATGACCGTAGCAGCGTGGTAGTACTCTATATCGAGTCAGCATTCCGTACTGTTGCTTGCTTTCAGGGGTCGCCATCTCCGTCCCGGGCAACAACATAAGTTGGAAAAGGTAGATGTTGGTGAAGCCGGCATTCATAACGGTGCGAACAGTAGATAAATGCGCGGCCAACGAGTCCCCAGGCAAGCAAAGAATAACCTCGCTGTAGGTATTGGCACCTACGCTCTCCGCTTGCAAACCCAAATCAAAAAGCGCTTGGGCGTCAATGTTTTTGCGCTTGATATTTTCTAGAACATTTGCATCGAGGCTCTGAACTGAGCCAGAAAGGCGCAAGGCGCCATCAATAATTCTGGAGGCTTCAAGGACGCGCTCTTTTTGATTTTTGCCTGTCGCTACATTGATATATTCAGGCCAACCGTACTGCTTGCGGGTTGCGGCAAGTGTTTTTGCGGTCTCTATGTCATCCTTGTACATCGCAAAGTTTGAGTCAGCGATGAATAGATCATTGCGCCCGCCTATCGCGCGGAGCTCCTGCATCTTTTTGCCTATGTAGTGCAGTTCGGCGCTTACTTTATCGGCGGCATTACGGCGAACCTTATTGTAATAATCCACACCCTCTACACAGAATGTGCAGCCAAATGGGCAGCCACGGTTGGTCTGAATGATTGGGAGCAGGCGGCCATCGAAAAACTCATCAAGTCTACCGCTAGTGTAAGGTGATGGGATTTCCGTCAAATCCGTTAGGCGCACTATCGGATCACTCAGTATTGCTTCATCAGTTTCGGTGATGCAGTGTACCGATGGCAACCGGAGAGCCTTTACCTTCTCAATGTCAAACACGGCATCAATTAGCGCCTGGGTAAGCTTTGAAAAAGCAGCTTCTCCCTCTTTAATAATATAGAAGTCGACATCCCTATTTTGCCGTAACCAGGCGGCTTGTTCTTCTGCTGTCGTCGGGTAGTTTGGTCCACCAAAGATAACGATGGTATTAGGCGAAGCGTGCTTTATCGCACTTGCAAACTTAAGCGACAAATCACCATTCCAAACATAATTTGAAAAACCAATTATATTAGGCGGGCCTTCGCGGGCGAGGGCCTGCACCAGCTTTTCTGGATACTTAAATAAACGTATCGGAGTGGTGAATTGGGTCCATCGTTCGGTATAGGTCGCAATACCTCCTATCGCATTAGGTATTACATCTGCAGCGATTGTTTGTTGAGTATACGTGAGATCGGCCAGCCAAACTCTCTTCTCAGTTAAAGCGCTCATTGCTTTTCTCCATGACTAGAGAGGCTACGCGCGTATGCAGCCTGAGCGACTTCAAATTCTATTGCGTCGTTTACATCGTAGCTTTCTTCCACCGGTATTTCGATAAGTGCAGGATCATTCTTGGTGAGGGTCCAATACTGATAATCCTTGAGAAAGAACGCCTTGCGTATAACATGAAAAGCATGAGCGACCTTGAAGAAGGTTCGAGAATGGGCCGTTGACAGCATGCCAGCCTGCGTATTGGTCACGGCATTGCCGTCGCTGTCGAATATCCAATCCGTGGTCGGAATTACTGAGGTGTAGCTGTTCAGGCCGGTTGCAAGAACATGGTCAACGGCCCGCCTAATTGTGTCTAGGCTTATGAGGGGGTGGCAAGGGTTCAGCCACATGATATAATCAGACTTTACGCGTTCGTAATGGGCAAAAACCTTACGGTGATCGTTGTACCCAGGTTGGACAGCCGCGGGATCACGATCAAGAATTTCTATATTACGATAAGCGACGGCCTTCTGCCTCAACTCATCTTCAGCCACTGCAAAATAGCGATGCGAGAAGAAGTCCATGCGATCAAGCTTCTCGAGCGCCACGTCGATCAGTGTCGAACCAGCAAACGGCAATACCAGTTTCCTCGGGAGCCTGGAGGATTTGGTGCGGGCGTTGATAAGAACCGATATGGTGGTCATGCTGCACTCCAGTGGGATATCAATTAAATCTGCCCGGCCCAGCTTCAATAATGGGGTAAACGGCATCGCGCGCCAGCTTGGCAGACAGATACTCTTTTAGCAGCCCGCGCGCCATATTAGCCTTGGCCTGACGAAGCGAACTGATATTGAAATCCGCACGGCGGCACAGTTTACCATGTCCTGACTGTGAAATACCTTCAGGCAAATCACCATTCCAGCCGGCAAATCTCTGAAGTAGTGCGGCACCGGCTATGATCGTTTTGCAGCCAACATCGTGAATGCCGTCGTTGATATTTATATCTGGGCGAGCTTGCGCGAGAATCTTGCCGCCATCGACGATCGCGGAGGCATGATGAACTGTTACGCCGACGCATTCTGGTAGTCCATCCACCAACGGCCAATAGTTGGTTGCGCTTCCCCGATAATAGGGAGAGAGCCCCAGATGCATATTGACGATGCGGCCGTGATAGAAAGACAAGATTGGATCTCGTATGATTGAAGAGCCAAAGAGAAATACGCGATCAATCCGGGCATCCTTCAGGTGTTCAAACACTTCAATTGAGTTGGCGCCTTGCCAGGGAACTTCGAAGCTGCGTCCTGCAATCTGAGAGAAGTGATCCGGACCATCACCAAACCATCGTTTCTCAGCGCGGTCCCGGTCGTTGAAGTAATCCTTTATCTCTACGGCGTCGTCGGGCGTCGAACCGGAATTCTGGGTCGGCTTTGTCTCAGCAATCACGCAGGCCAATTCAGCGCTCTCCGCCAAGCGTGCGGCTACCCAGCGGTGGCGCTGGCTGCTTGATGTCAGTAGTGCAATTCGCTTTGAAGCATTCATCACGCAAACATCCTTGTGGCCGCGCTTAACATTCTTACCACTTCACCCGCCACGCGACGTGTTGCCTGGCCGTCGGAGAAAAATAGTCCGCTTTGGGTCAACTCGTGCTTGAGACGTAATACACGCTGCCTTTCCACTGTGGGCTCATTGGTTCTGAAGTAATGTGCCAAAGAGTCTACATCCTGAAACACTCGGGACAGGCCGGATTCATCGATCCATAAACGCGTTGTTGGCTTCACTGAGGGTCGAAGAGATATGCAGGGTGTTCCGAAATAAAGTGCTTCATATGCAAGTGTCGAGTGGCTTGTCACTAGATAATCAGCTTCACGCAGTAAACTTGGAGTATGATGCGACAACAACTGGACTTTCACGTTGCCATATGGCTTGGACGCCAGCCTATTTTCCCAACGCGATATTTCTTCGGAGGGGTGCGCAAGAACTTGAATAACGGATTCCGGTTGTAGGCCTTTAAGCTTCTGCATAGCAGCAAGTAGGCACTCGAATATGGTATACTGGTTATAATACAAATTTCGCACTCGCTGCATCTCAGCGAGTGGCTGAGATGCAAGCAGTACCGTCATACTTTGTTTGCGCGGCTCAGTTGGCATCGCCGGGGCAGCAGCAGATGATTGCGATGCCAATGTGTCGAGCCATGGGTTGTGTGTGATGGTCATTCGCTCAGCGGGTACACCAAAGCGTTTGAGGTCATCCCATGAACGCGAGTCTAACACGCAGAGGCAATCGGGCAGCAAATCCTCTGCTAGGTTGTGCCCATCACGCGAGAATCTCTCTGTATACATTCCCCAGTAATCTAAAACGCCGACCGATGGTAAGTGCCTGCAACGCGCCTCAATGATGGCGTATTGTTCAGGCGTTTCTGGCGGACGATTGCGCGCAGGGCTGGAACCAGAGAGAATCAAATCAGGCTGGTGCCGATCGAACAAAGAACCTATGTAGCCACGAGGGTCTGTGGAAAAAGCGAGCTCATCTAGTCGCGTAACAAGGGCGGCGCTTTCACAGATAACCGACCATGAATCGCGGGTGGCGTAGGCAACGATTTCTGCCAAACCGGATGAAATCAGATCGGCGACCACAGGCGCTATGGTTTGCATGCTGCCGCGGTCGCGCGATATGGCTAGTATGCGCGGCTTCACGCTGTTAGTTCTATGCGGTGGTTGGAAACTAGGAAATTCGCATAATCCAGATCTTCACTGGTATCGACGTCTAGGGCATAAGCGCGAGGAATCTCCACAGGGACGGAGATTTTTCCAAAGCAATCCTGCCCATCCAACAATGCTCTAGTGCGAGTAATCACCAGGTTGCCAAAGGTATAATGCTTGGGCTTGCGTTGTTTGTTATAGGCTTCTTTGCGCTCCTTTGGAAAACGGAACTGAACCAGTCCATCAACCATGACGCGCTGGTTAAAGGCATGCGCATTGTGGAAAACCGGGGCCACAGTTTGCACTGAATCAGCTTCAGAATTGGCCCGCAAAGCAGCTAGACATTCATGTATTTGAGAAGGCAAAAGAAAAGGGGAGGTCGGCTGCAGCAAAGCGACCATTCCCGGCATCCGGCCTGAATGCTGCCGCAAGGTTTCTAGAGCATGAAGAATCACTGCCGTGACAGGCGTGTCATCTAGCCCAAGTTCTGCGGGCCGCTCAATTATCTCAACGCCGGCTTCTAAACATGTGCGGGCAATATGATCGTGGTCAGTTGAACAATAAGTCTTAACAAAGCTACGAGAGCCTAGGGCGGCATCTATAACAAACCGAATCAGGGGTTTTCCTCCGACCGGCGCTAGATTCTTCAGAGGAATACTTTTTGATCCACCGCGTGCAGGTATCAGACCGATGGCGGTATCTTCATCGATGAGTATGGAGTTAGTCATGTCATTATCTTGGCTGCGGATTAGTGATTTGAAACAGTGACGAGAAGCGAGATTGCACGGAGATCCAGTCGCCTTCGGCAATAATTTTGCCGCCCTGCAGGGCGATAACCCAGTCTGCTCCCTCTTTCATCGTCAGGCGATGGGTTACTTGTATGATAGTCATGTCAGGCATGGCGGCGCGCAAAGCTCTCAGCATGGACCATTCAAGAGATTGCTCAAACGAGGTTGTTGCTTCATCCAAGATCAAAACCGATGGCTTTCGTATCAAAGCTCTCGCAATAGCTATTCGCTTGCGCTGCCCGCCTGAGAGTGAGTAACCGCGGTCACCCACTAAAGTCGCGTAGCCGTGGGGAAGATCGCGAATGAAATCCTCTGCCCCAGCAAGGCGGCAGGCATGTTCAATCTCCGCGGGGGAGGCGTCTGGATTTGCCAAACGCAGATTCGCCAGGATGTCACCATTGAAGAGTGCAGCTTCCTGACTGACATAGCCAAATTGCCTGCGCCAGTCGGATAGGCGATACTTGGATGCTTGCAGACCCATAGCAGTGATGCTGCCAGATTCGGGGGTTTCTAAGCGCATCAATAGATCGAGCAGCGTCGATTTTCCCGCTCCGGATGGCCCAAGCAGCAAAGTTGTTTTGCCATGCGGAAATTTGGCGTTTATGTCCGCTAATATCGGATGCTTGGCATCATAGCTAAAATTAACGCCGTGTAATTCGATATCGGTGTTTAGTCTGTTAAGTGGTTCGCCCTCAGTTTCGTTCTCACGCTCACGAGACTGCGCAAGCAGCTGGCTAATCACTGTCACCGAATGCATTTCATTCAGTGCCTTTATTCGCGCGGCTGTCGCCATGCTGCCTGCACTGATTAGGCGATAGAATGCTATGAAAAAAAACGCCATTAGCGGCAGAATATCCGTCGGTGGCTGATTCAGCAGCTTGACGCTGATTACTATGAAGGACATCAGAGCCAGAACAGCAAGGAATTCACCGCTTACTCGCGGAATTTCCGAAAAAATTGTGCCCTTAAGTATCGCTTTTGCGAGTAAACGACAATTTTCGTTAAGGCTGCGCAGCCGCAGTTCTTCAGCCTGGAGTATCTTCAGATCTCTTATATGAGTGAGATTTTCAATCATCGCGGCTGTGACCGATTGGTTCAGCGCAACCTTAGTTTTTGAAAGTAGCGCAGATCCACGAAACAGCTTCCGTCGCCCCAGGGCGGCAACAATGCTGGCGGCGATAATCATGCCAAGCATCGCTTGCCAGTTGATGACTAATCCTATGACTACCAACGCCAGCACAAGCATTGTCGATGAGAAGTACGAGATGCATGACTGAAAGAAGCGCGTTGCGGATAGGGTTTCATTAAACCAATTGTTCAGTAGTTCGCCTGGCTTTTTCCCAGAAACCACGCGTTGAGGGCCGTACAAGTAATGCTCACCAATCTGATTGACCCAGTAAAAGCGCAGATCCTGTAAGAATGCGTTTGTTGATATAGAAGTCAGCATCGTAATCGCTGCTTTCAGACCAAATAGAAGGACTGTCGCAGTGGCTACTAACAGAAGCCGGGTTTCTGGCGCGAACTGCAACAGCGCAGGCACAGCCTGTTGCAGTAGTGGGCTATTATAAGAGGGGTCTATCAGTGCCTGGAAGACAGGAAAGATCATACCTATACCAAGGCTGGTAAGTGAGGTGTCGACCACTACCAGCAGCAACACGCCAAGGCCGCGACGCCGAAAGGGCCCGATAACCGCCTTAATCAGGCTCCACTCAGAGCGAGTGGGCATCTGCTTAGAAAACATCATTATAAAGAACGCAGATAACCAAGCGCCATGTCGATCACATGCGACTCGGTCAGGCGCCATGCATCGACAGTGGAGCCGCCAATATGAGGCGTGATAATCAGGTTGTCGTGTTTGCGTGCATATAGCAGAAGGGGATGGCTAGTATATCTTTCGACAAAGTTCGGTGCAAATTCGCCATCAAAGACATCTAGCGCCGCACCCGAAAGGTGGCCTTTCTGTAGTGCTTCCAGAAGGGCATTCCAATCTATCAATTCGCCCCTAGCCGTATTGATAAGGTAGGAGCCATGCCGAAAGTGCTTAAATATATCGGCACTGATCATGCCCTCGGTTTCTTTCTCATGTGGTACGTGGACAGTTACCACATCGCTTTGCGCGACGAGAGAGGCAAGAGTATCGATGCGCTCAGCTCCCTCACAAGATTCCGAAACATATGGGTCATAATAGCGCACCTTCATGCCAAAAGCTTTGCCATAACGCGCTACCATTGTCCCTAAACGGCCATGACCAATGATGCCCAAGTCTAAAGAAGACAGCATGGCGCGGCCACCAAAGGGGCGGCGATCCCACATGCCGGCCAATGCCGCACGATGTGCCGGCACAAGATTGCGCGTCAACGCTAATAGAAGCCCCCATGTATGCTCAGCCGTGGGGGTAATTTTATTTAGAAAGTCTTGGGCAAACTTGAGGCAGGCAACATAAATTCCCTTGCTGTGAGCGTAATCCACATCAATATGCGGGTGACCAGTCGTATTTGAGATGATCACTTTGAGATGCGGACAAGCATCGATTTTATTGGCATCGACCATAAAACCGAGTGGGGCGAATAATACCTCAGTTCGAGCCAGAACTTCAGAATTATCCAGTTCCGGAGAATCGAGGGTTATAAGATCGAATTCACGCGACAGGGTTGCCAGGTTCTCTGGCTGGTACTTCAGAGTTCGATAGTATAGTGCAACAGATTTTTTCATTTTCGAAGAAAGAGTGAGTGTTCCCGTCCGGCCAGCGCTTGAATGAATAAGCCCTTGCGAATGCAGTACGCAAGACTTGGCTTGAAAAGGTACCGAGTAATAGCAGGGTGCTTTAGTATAAGGTCTACGGTTTCTATCCTGCCATCGACCACAATCGCCTTAGGAAAAAGGCCACGATCCAGAAACCGTGTAGCATCGTTGTTTGCGACCTTACGGCCGTCTTCCAGTATGCAAGGTGGCCCATCCACATACAAAAAATCGGCGGCGGCTGGCAATTCTTGTCCAAATCCGACGCTCTCTTGGTCTTCATTTACTCGGCTTGGAACGCAGATAACCCCAGATCCTGCGCTTGGCGTCAAATTTGCTGCACTGAGACACTGGGACGTGATCTTGGCCCAGTCTTCGTGGTGTTCAAATGCCGTGTAAGCCGCACCAGATTTTATTGACCACAAAGCAAAAATTGCCGACGTGGTGCCGGAACCAAGTTCAACAACCGATTTTGGCTGTATGGATTGCAGAATTTTCCACAAATCCCAGCCTTTGAAGGGTTGTCTAGGGCTACCAGACTGCCCCATTCGGGAGAAGGCGGCATAGGCAACCAGCAGTTCTGGCATATATCGCTTTGTGTATAGTCGAGCTCTCCAAACCTGCCAGCGACGCCACAAGCCAACCCATTTGGAGGCAAAGAGCAGCAGAATGTTTTTGATCTTCATCAGATGCGCTCTGCGCTAATATGCAATGGCTTTTTGAACCTTGAAATTCGCAGTGGCCAGGACCTGAACGATCTTCTTTGCGGCTTGACCATCGCCATATATATAGTCGGGATCATAAGGTCCATGTTGTATTTGCTTTGTCACAGCGTTCGCGATTTTCTGCCGATTGTAATCAACATCGATGACATTCTTTCCACGCTCGCGACCGTGTTGCCGAGAGCCTATATTTACGCTTGGAGTCCCCAGGAACGCAGACTCTCTTATCCCGCTAGACGAATTGCCGAGCAGGCAAGCGGCATTCTTCAGAAGCGGAGCATAGCATTCGATCGGCAGACTCTTAAAAAAATGGATATTATTCGGATGTCGGGTTTCACGGAATTGGCGGATTGCTTTGTTGATGCCGTCTGAGCCGGCGTCCATGTTGGGCAAGATCCATACCGTCGGCATGCTAAGCAGCTCCAGAGCGCCGATGGTTTCATTGATATGAACGAGATTCTGCTCGTATTCAGTAGTTACTGGGTGTTGGATTAAAACGAGATACTGACCAGGAATAAGATCAATAAGTGGACCCATACCATAATCACGTTGATACTGGCGGACTGGTTCAAGGTTGTCGAGATTCAGTTCCCGTATTGCATCCATACTTGTCCCGCCAACAGGAAAAATGGTTGCAGGATCCTCACCCATGCGCTCGATACGCAATGCAGCTTCTTGTGACGCAGGGAAATGTAAGTGGGCTAGTTTTGTGATGGCATGCCGGATGGACTCGTCAATAGAGCCAGACACCTCGCCGCCTTCGACATGTGCCACAGGGATATTCATGTAGGCAGCCGCCATGGCGATCGGCAGGCATTCGAAGCGATCGGCAATAACCACCACCACATCAGGTTTAAGGTCGTCAAATGCAGTGCTGAACTCAATCATGGCCAAGCCTGTCGACTTTGACATCGTTGACAGACTCTCGCCTTCAATGACGAAATTGATCGTGCGTACGACCGGCAGCGACTTTCCTTCTGGCGTATTGAGGATACGGCCATACTTCTCAAGTACCACCATTCCGCCAAGAACCAATTGCAGTTCAAGCCGTGGATCATCCTGGATTTCCCGGATCACGGACTTCATTTTCGCGTAATTGCCTCGTGTGGTTAGCACGATGCATACTTTCCGCTTAGTCAAGCAGGTGCTCCCATTGAATGACCTGATCTTTGGCGAGGTCGACCTTAATTGCCTTACCAATAATTTCATCAAGGCGTGAAGGCGGGATTCCAGTGCCTGGGCGCTTGCCAACCAAATCAGACGCCTGCAAGACAGAGCCGGCAGGTAGGTCTCGTACCGGCACAAGACTTTTGCTAGCCCAGATGAGACTGTCACGTTCCCCTGCGGTCGGGCCAAGCGGCCTAGCGTCTAGCCCTGCTTCAACTTCGCGTAGCTGCTGGATAAAGATGCCCAAGTCGCCGGGTCCGCACGAAACTTTCCAGTCCTGTGCATTTGGGACATCGTAATCAAGTGTAATATGCTTTTCGATAATGCGCGCGCCAAGTGCAGCGGCGGCTAAAGGAAAGTGAAAGCCTCGCGTATGGTCCGAATATCCCGTTATTACTCGATGATTCTCACGAATCCAAAGCATGTTGCCCAGACTCACCTCCTCAGGCGGTGTTGGGTAGCGCGTTACGCAGTGAAGGACTGCGATATCCGGATTGCCTGTTTCCCGCAGAACACTTAGTGCTTCACTAATCTGGGCCCGTTGAAACATACCGGTTGAAAAGATCAGCGGCTTGCCCAGTGATGCAACGCGGCGCAAGAAGGGCCAATTGCCCACCTCGCCGGAGCCCACTTTGTAGATTGGGGTGTCCAATGTGGAAAGAAACTGAAGCGATGGTTCATCATGTGCAGTCGCAAAGAAAGTAATCCCTTTGCTGCGGCAGTATGACTGAATGCGTTGGAAAGCTTCGTATGGCAATTGACGGTCAGACAAACGTTCTCGCCAGTCCGGCAGTGCGTTCGAAATCAGCGCATCAACGTCAAAAATCTGAAATTTGACTGCATCAGCTCCAGCGTCTGCCGCAAGATCTACAAGACGATAGGCTTTCTCCTCGCTGCCAAAATGCGCCACGCCTGCTTCTGCTATGACATACACTGGACAGTCGCGACCGACCAGGCGGCCTTCAATGCTGAATTGATCCGAGAACCCATACTCCAGCATCGCTACGAACTCCAGCGCACGCGCGGTAGTATCTTGCGTATGTCAATCGCATCACGATGCTGATGAATGCGCTCTAACATTGCAGCCATCACATCATCGGTTAGGAAGTGAGGCTTGAGGCCCAGATCGAGCAAGCCGCTGTGCACAGGATTGTAGTAATGCTCCTCGGCTTCCTTCCGAGGGTTCTCTACTGATTGAATTTGAACAGATAAGCCCATCCTATCGCCCACTAACTTGACTCGCTCTGCCAATTGATTGACGCTGAAGCGCTCGGTGAACTGGTTCAAGACGCGCAACTGCCCTCTTCCAGGGGGCGAGGCGGCAGCCAGTTCAATGCACTGAATGGTATCCATAATATTCAAATAACCGCGGGTTTGCCCGCCTTTGCCATAGACAGTCAAAGGAACGCCTGCAATGGCCTGAGTGACAAACCGGTTGACCACGGTGCCAAAGATATCGTCGTAATTGAATGCGGTCAGTAAGTCGGGATGAATATCCATTTCAGGCGTGCTCTGCCCGTAAACCGGCCCCTGCATAAGGTCGGTCACCTGCAAGCCGTATATCCGGACGTAAAACCAAAGTAGATCAGTGTCGAGTACTTTGGTTGTGTGGTAGAGGCTTCCCGCCTGGCGCGGATAGAGAAATTTCTGACTGCGACCTTTGTGGTTTATGTCTATCCAGCCTTCCTCAATATCAATATTTGGGGTGCCATACTCACCCATTGTTCCCAACTTGATGATATGGCAGTCGGGCGCCGCTTCCAGCACGGCCCAGATAAGATTGAACGTGGCGCCTAGGTTGTTCTCTAAAGTCAGGCGCGCGGAGTTCCTATTGGCCATGGAGTATGGCGCAGAAGGCTGCTCTGCATAATGAACAATTGCCTCGGGTGACGCTTCTTGAACTGCCTTAAGGAGATATTCGTGATCGCAGCAATCGCCGATGACTACGTTTATGTGTTTACCTGTCTCTAATTCAAAGCGACGAGCCCGTTCTGGCAAGGACGGTAGGGGTAGTAGCGGCTCAGAGTCCGTTTGCAGGGTGATACGTCGACGCAGATAATTATCAAATACCGTAACTTCGTGGCCACGCATGGCAAAATGCATGGCAGTGGGCCAACCTAAGTAACCATCTCCGCCAAGAATCAGGATGCGCATCAGTCCTCCACATTCAGAATGTCATTGGCCCGCAGATAATTCTGCAATTCAATACGGCTCATCGGCGTTTCAAGGCGTGAGTTGTAGGGTCTATTCACTCGGTCTGCAACCAGCCCCTCGTAGGTATAATCGATAGACCGATAGACCGACTTAAAAGCTGGAAGAATGGCAAAGAAATCTTGTAGCTCCAGTGTTCGGCGCATCTCTTCGTCACTCAGCAACTCCTCGTATAATTTCTCCCCGGGTTTGGTGCCGATACAGCGCACGGGAATGTCCTGAGGATTAAGCCCGTGATGGGGGGCAAGTTCTTCAATCAAGACATCGGCAAGGTCAGCAATCCTAGCTACAGGCATTTTGGTAACAAAAACCTCGCCGCCCTTGGCCAGGAAAACTGAGGACATAACTAACTGCACGGCCTCTCTTAGAGTCATGATGAAGCGTGTCATGGACGGGTCGGTGAGCGTGACTGGACCGCCTCCGGCGATCTGGCGCTGAAACAAAGGCACCACAGAGCCCCTTGATCCTAACACATTTCCGAATCGCGTAGACGCGAAGATAGTCCCGTCAGCTTTTATGCCGTGTGCGTTAGCTGCTGTAATCAGCCGCTCACCCATCAACTTCGTTGTTCCCATCACATTGGTGGGATTTACGGCCTTGTCAGAGGACGTGAAGATGACGCGCTCGACCCCATTATCTTCTGCGGCATCAATAACATTCATCATGCCAATAATATTGGTTTGAACTGCATCGCGGGGGGCCTCTTCGCAGAGAATCACATGCTTGAGAGCGGCGGCATGCAGAACAATATCGATGCCTCGCATCTTGCGCATGATCTCCTCGCGATCTCGCAAGTCGCATATGAACAACCGTATGTCGTCACGATCAGCATAGGACTGACTCTGAAAGAATAGTTCGCTTTCATTGTTGTCGATGCCTATGATGCGCTCACAGCCTAGATGGCTAATCTGACGCAGTAATTCGCTACCCACCGTTCCGCATACACCGGTGATAAGTACTGACTTATTTTTCCATTGCTCCGAAAACATAGCTTTTTACCCTGATGATTTTTATGGATGGCCTATGGTTGGTTTGACCAGCATTGCAAAGGCGCCCATCGGGGCCCTTTCACCGTCATTAGCGTTCCAGTGTGCGTCGCTGTGCATCGACGAGCAGGGCGGAAGTACTGGCCCATTTCTGGGATATCGGCCTTACTACTTCACGGAACCACGCCTTGGGGTGGGTAAACGCAAATCGTAATCCGGAGATTACACGCAGGTCAGCGCGGCGAGATAATGCAATAAACGATTCTGGTGTGAAGCCGTGTAAGTGTTCGAATGGCGCCATCACGTGGACGTGTGTACCATCGTAGGGCCAAACCCTCCATATCTCGGGTCCCTCGAGTGATCTTGTTATATTCGGCACCCTAATGCGCAAGATTGAGTTTGGCTCCATATAAGCTCTGATCTGATGCAGCGTATCCAAAGGTGCCGGCACATGCTCAAGTACCTGCTCAAGATTGATTGCATCGAACTTCATTCCGTCAATCTCGGCAAGGTCGTGCACCAAGGTAAACTCGTCGACCGACTCGGCGCCGCGCGCAGTACTTGGTTCGTAGGCATGAACCTGGAAGCCTGCGCGTGCGGCAGCCCTGGCCCAGCGTCCAAAGCCGGAGCCAAAATCCAGCAAGCGGGGCGATCGCTTGCCAACCAGCCGGACCAGTCGGCGCATCTCAGCAATCATTTCATAACCCGGCTCGCGTGAAATCTCGTTAACCAGCAAACGCCGGCCGTTGGCATACATCTCGGATAGTTGTTCTGTGGATGGTTGACGTAGGTACCAATGATGTCCGCAGTCGGTGCAGGCAACGATCTCAGGCTTCAGGACGTCAACCCAGCTATCAAGCAGCCCGCCGTACTTGATTTTGCTGAAACGATGGAATCGCTCGCGGTTATCGTCACCGATTGCAACTTGTCGTTTGAAGTGCTCGCCGCCGCAGCCCGGGCACTGATCCACTAGCCTGATATTGTGAGCCATTTTCTGTATTTCACTAGAGTGGCGTAACGAGGTGTCTGATATGTCAACGATTAGCTGAAAACACTGTTTGAAAGCATAATGATGTCGTTGCGGCAGGATCTGCCCGCCGGCTTTCTGATTGCCTAATTGTCATTCTCTAACACGACGAAAGGGCTTCAGAACAATCTGGATGCGGCTCTCTGTGACTGTAAGGTTAGTCAGGAAGGCCACATGGTGGGCGTGACGCATTCTCACGGACTGCCGATGTTCGTTTGTTTTCCTGAACTAATTTGAATGTCAGTCTTGCCGACATACTTGGGCGTCTGCGGGTGTAGTCTCCGGTATTCGCCATGAACTTCGGCCAGGCAGATTTCAGGGTTGCAGGTTAAACAGCAAGACGGAATGCGATTGATTTAGGATTGGCAAAGATAGAATAGCTTGTGCTCCAGGAATGGAACCGGGATTCGCTTATAAAGGAAACCGGGTTTAAAGCGGCGTGGCTCTATAGACTTGAAGTGGGGCGTCAGTAGGGAAGATAATCGCGAGTGAGTGAAAAAGGTCACATGTGTGGGATCATCAAAAAGCCTGGAGCGGAATCCATGGAATATAGCATCATATAGATCATAAAATCGTTTGATCGGATAATTTGGTGTGGATATGAGCAGTATGCCGCCCGGACGAAGCAGGCGCCTTAAATTTTTGATAGTATTTAATCCCTGTTCTTTAGGAATATGTTCGATCACTTCCATCATGTTTATGATATCGAAGGACTGATCCGGATAGGGAAGCTCGGCGCCTGATGTGATTAGTATTGCATTTAACCAGCCAATTTCGTGGCACCGTTCAATTCGCCGCGCGGACACCTCCACCCCATGCAAATTTTCTGCCGTTAAACCATACTTTGTGAGCAGGTGATTGAAGTATTTTCCATCGCCGCATCCAAAGTCGAGGAATGTTATATCTACTGCAGGCTTTCCGATCCGGCTGAGAGATTCAACAAAGGCAGTTTCCCATGTCTCAGCGATTTTGGTATTGAATCGTTTTAAGTCGGCATAGGCCTCAAAATCCTGCTTATCCATCAATAGTATCCTCCACTAATAACCGCCAATGACCGATTTGAGTGGCCTACAAGATGTGTCGGCCATGTCAGTCCTTGCGCGGGGAGTTGACCGAGCGGCCTTCGATAAAGAAACCAAGGGCAAAATCGCAGGCCAAGTGGCCTGGATTGACCATCCTAAGGCGCTTCATGCTGAAAATCCCTAGGAATAGAACGGCCAGTTTAAGTATTCGACCGCGAATTCCTCCACTAAACCAGGGCAGAGATGCCAATGCGCTCGAAAGTGGGGTTAGCACAAAAGGTTGAATGGTGAAATTCTCGCTCTGAAGGCCAAGAGAACAAAGCAAACGCTCCCAGTATTCTGCGGTGTGGCGGTGGTAGTCACCGTATTTTCCATGTCGACGATAAAGAAACGGGACAGTGATAATAAAGCGGCCGCCGTCAGGTTTTAGAATTCTAAGCAATTCGCGAAATATGAGATGTTCTTCGTATATGTGTTCTAGGGTGTTGAAACAGACAACGTTGTCATAAGCGCCATCCGCAATTGGTAGCCTAGAATTCAAATCGGCTACTAAAGTAGGGCGCGCTTCAAAAGAAATGTTTACAGAGTGCAGAATGCCGTCACTTTTAATCTGATTGACGTAGCTGAAATATGCGCCCCCGCCAATATCAAGGGTTTTGCCCTCAAGACTCAGATTTGCGATCTTTTCATCTTCCAATGCGCGCAACAGGGTTTTGTCGCTATTTGCGATTTTCCACAGAGATTTTAGGGATACATTCGAGGGCAGTGTAATCATGATGAATGAATCATGTATACTGCGGTTTTTCTGCCATGTTCATAACCCTGCCAAACGCCCTCAGGTATTTGGCGGCAGCATGCTGGATAGTGAATGAGTTCCTTTTGACCAGAACCGTGGCGCGCAGTTCCGTAACACGTCGCCGCGCCTCGCTGACAGCAAAAAATATATCCGATTCATCAAGCGCCAGCCCGCACGGACCCACAATTTCAGCGCTGCTTCCCGGGCCGTTGTTGAATATGACAGGTAGTCCAGCACACACAGCTTCAAATACTGAATTTGGACATGGATCTTTTATCGCTGCGTGAAGAAAATAGTGACTTCTTGATAATTCGTTGATCATCTCCGAGTGTTTCAATGTGCCCAACAGGCGCACTTTGGCTGTGGGAATGTTCTTTGGCCAAGCCCCCATATGGCTGACTTCAACATCATTGCATAACGATAACTTCGCAATCAGATCGTGACGCTTGGTTGGACGCGGGCTTGCGGTGGAGGAAACTAGCCTGAGGGTACCATCAGAGGGCGGTGCCTGAGGGCGTTCAATCCAGAAGATCGGGGGCGCGCCATTATGAATTACTTGGTTGCGGTTGCCGAGATATCCGGCCTTTCTGAAAACCCTAAGCTGATATTCGCTTTGGAAGATAACCCAATCAGCCAGATTAAGCAGAGCGATGGTTTGTCGATCTTGCCATCGGCCGATAGTAAGGTTCCGGAAGCCAAGCCGGAATGCATGCGCATTAAGATTTACGGCGCGAACGACTATGCGTTTGCCCATATCTTTCCAGCGTCTAACATCAGCCAAGGTATGTCGCTTTCCTGCTCCACCAGGGCCGGTACCCAATTGATTCATGAAAATGATATCGCAAGGGCTTTCCGGCGAGTCTGCAAACACAAACTCTCCGCTTTGTTGCATTTCCGTGCGCAGGGCGCGGATGAAGTTATTGGCTCCGCCCCAAGGGGCATCGATATGCCTGTATGTGAAGTGAATCCTGGGCTGGGCCGTATCAGTCACCATGCTGCGGCGCCCTCCGCTAAGCCTGGTTCTGTTACAGAAAGTAGCCGATAAAGATACTCCACTAGCTTCTGTACCTCGGCCATATATGGACCGGATCGTTCGGTATATACATTCTTCTTGCCCAGTAATATTGAATAGAGATTGATGCTCTCGCTCGTCTCGAATACAGCCGCCACATAGGCCAGCAATGCCGCCTCATCGGCTCTGTAGTTAGAAATGGCATCCCGGATCAGAATCTGCAGATGTCTCGGGTCGGTGCAGCGGCGGACCATGCTGTCAGGCAATAGGTTATAGGGGCAGTCACCGAAGGTGATGACTGGTTTGCCCAGCATGGCCGCTTCCAGCGCCACCGAGCCGGTCACTACGGCCACGAGCTCGGCGTGCTGGACCAGCGTTCTGGCTTCCAGCGCTGGATCGGCGAATCTCACCCGTGGGATATTCAACATCTTCTCGTAGGCGGATAGGGAGCGCTTACCCACCATCCACGGGTGCTCCTTGACGACCAGAACCGTATCTGCCGGCAGGCTGATAGCCAGCATGCGCAGGATCTCGATCTGATTGACATATGGCCTGCCGTAAACCAGCAGGGACACCTCGGGCTCGGTATGCAGGGGAAAAAACACATAGCGCATTGCGGTCAGGTCAGCCTGGCGCACATAGCGCCCCCGGAAAAAAGTGCGGGTTCTGGCCGCCTGCCTCGGGTTGCGCCAAGCCGTGAAATAGAGCCGGCGCAGGGGATCGGGCACATGGTTGTCGTCAGCCGCGACGGAGCGGCGGTAGGCAAGATATGCCCGAATGGCCCCTGCCAGATGGCCCAGCCGAGCGAATTTTGCGGTGTTAGCCTGTAGGGCCGGTTTGTCAGACGGACGGACGACGCCTTCATAACGGCCATGCTGCTCGCGGACGCGCTGTATGTAGCGGCGCGCATCTTCGCTGTGGGGAGACTGCTCCCCCGAAAGCAGTCGTGCGTAGCAAGCGGCCAACTCGGGAGAGGGGTCATTGAGCTGGCGCGAAAAGGCGATACGGTCGCCGATCCGAGTAGGCCGCAGGTTCAGGAAACGGATACCCCTGGATCGAGCGATAAGATAGGCTAGGTAGTCGAGCATCGTTACGCAAATGAAGCCGACCACAAGATCGGGTTTGAGCTGATCGAAGAGTGCTTCCAGCCGTTCGATGCCTCGCTGCAGAATGAACAGCAATTCGTCATCGGTGAAGCGGCGGCGATAATCCTGTGTGAATGCGCAATCCGGGCCCATGAATAGCCGACGGTCTGCGACGATGGCGCCGAACAGGCCCGCCTCATCACCCAGCAGGCGCTCATATCGGTTCAGCTTGTCGAGGTCCGGCCTGCCAAGGGGGCGAGCAGTAATTTCCCATTCCTTGAGCAGGAGGTGCCCTTCCTGTTCAAAGTCAGGTCTTTCATCGAGCCAGCGGCCATAGGCCATACTATCGGCCAAGATGAAGCCCGTCTGCCCAGCGGACAGCCACTGTTTCAGTGCGCTGTTAAGGGCGTGAAAAAGCTGCAGGCTTTCGCTCTGCGTGCAAAACAGAATATTCATGAAAGCGGGTATCCGGCCATCAGCCTGCAAGCCCAAGCCTGCGCCTGAGAAGAAATTCGATGATGGTAAAATCAAGTTCGGAATCTATATCAAAGGCTTGTTCCGGCGGAATCTGGTAGCCGAAAGCACGGCCATCAAGCAGATGGCTTGCCGCCTTGACGTAGCGCGCCGCCAGCACGTAGACGCCAGCCACATGCTCGAAAACGGCCGGGGCACGCTGCCGCGCCAGCACGGTGCCAACACCCATGCTTTTGCTCATTTTCAGTAATCCTTCTGCATCCGGCTCGACAAGATTAAAGTAAGGATTTCGCCTTGCCTCGGAGACCGTAAAGACCGCGTCGGGATTGCGTCCTTGACGCCGAAGAGTGCGGAACAGTTCGATCGCTCCTGCAATGTCGGCAGCTCCAAGCAACGGATTGGTACAGTCAATATCCACATACAGGTCGTATTCGATGCCATGAATCTGTTCGCAGGTGGCCAATGCATGTTGCCAGACTTGAAACTTTCCGCTGTCAGGTGCGGCAAGTTCCGTCGGTCGCAAAAAAGGTGTTTCGGCGCCGGCCGCTCGTGCGGCTTCTGCAATCTGTTCAGAGTCCGTGCTCACAATCACTTGGGTAATGCCCGGCACAGCCAAAGCTTTTTCGATGGCCCAGGCAATAACAGGTTTGCCCAGCAGCGGTCGAATGTTCTTGCCGGGGACGCCCTGGCTTCCGCCGCGTGCGCCGACTGCGCAGAGTATCCGCTCACTGGTCATGATGAGTATTTCTATTTGGCGTAACGGTCGACATCAAAATGATCCATATTGTGACAGACCCACTCCATAGTTCGTGCCAGGCCCTCGCGGAAAGGTACCTGGCTGCGCCAACCGGTCAGTGCCATAATCTTCCGATTATCGGCGATCAGACGATTCACTTCGCTCTTCTCAGGCCGGATTCGTGTCTCGTCTGAAATGATCTCCACCTTGCGGCCGGCAATCTCGCACAGCAATTCTACAGTTCTGCCGATGGACCATTCCTCGCCCGAACCGATATTGACCACCTGGCCTTCTGCCTCTTTGCACAGAGCAAGCGCGAGCATGCCGGCGGCGGTATCGGTTGCGAAATTGAAATCCCGCGTCGGCGTCAAGGCCCCCAGCCGCAACGTGTTCCGCCCTGCGGCCAACTGGCTGGCGATGGTGGGGATTACCGCGCGCGCAGTCTGGCGCGGACCAAAGGTGTTGAAGGGGCGTGCCGTAACCACCGGCAGGTCGAAGGAGAGGTGATAGCTTTCTGCCATCTTGTCGGCTGCTATCTTGCTGGCCGAGTAGGGCGACTGGCCCACCAGCGGGTGATCCTCCGAGATTGGAATTTGCTGTGCCGAGCCATACACTTCCGACGTCGAAACATGCAGCAGCCGAGTGAGAGCATCACTTTCGCGGCAAGCCTGCAACACGTTGATCGCGCCAATCACGTTGGTTTCGACATAGGACCGCGGCGCGTCGTAACTGTAGGGGATGGCAATCAGGCTAGAGAGGTGAAAGACATAGTCGCAGCCGCGCACACCCTGGCGCACACGTTCGCCATCGCGGACATCGCCACTGAATAGCTCTACCTCGGCGAGGGTCTGTGCGGGTACATCACGCAGCCAGCCCTTCTCATTCCAGGAATTGTAGTAGGTCATGGCGCGAACATGCGCGCCGACCGAAACTAGCAGTTCCACCAGATGGCTGCCGATAAAGCCATCTGCCCCCGTCACGAATACGGTTTTTCCTGATATCAATTCATTCATTCTGTTTGCTCGCTTCTGAAAAAAAAGCGCGTGCCTTCTCGAGGTCGTCGGGAGTCCCTATATCGCTCCAGTATTCATGCACCGGGAACACAGCAACGGGAAGAGAGCGCGCCAAGCAATTCTCAATAAGGTCGGTCATGTTGCAGTGCCGAGTTTCTTGCAATAATCCGAGCGCCTGTGGCGAAACAGCGTAGATGCCAGCGTTACAGAAGAATCGCTGTGAGGGTTTTTCCTCCAACTGCCTGACGAATGGGCCTTCGGCGTGAATAACGCCGTAGGGGATGCTGACCCGGTAGTCCACAGCCGCGAGTGTGATGTAAGCGCCGTGTGACACATGGAATGCATGCAGGCTGGCGAAATCTGAATTGGTGAGAATATCGCCATTCATCACGATGATCGGCTGCTGGGGCATCTCGGGCAGCAGAGACAATGCACCCGCAGTACCTAGTTTCTCCTTCTCCCGCAGATAGCAAATCTCGATATCGAAGCCACTGCCATCGCCGAAATGATCCTCAATCATGTGGCCAAGATAGTTGACCGAGAGATAGACGCGGCGGAGGCCGGCTCCGGCCAGACGTTGGATCTGGCGCTCCAGGAGCGGCAGGCCGCCAATATCGACCATCGGCTTTGGGATGTTGTCCGTCAGCGGGCGGAGGCGCATGCCTTCTCCGCCTGCCATGATAACGGCGAATGCGAAGGCAGATGCTCCCCCCGCTTCGGAATCAGGGACGCCGAGATCGGTCAGATGCACAAGGCCCATAAAGCGGCCATCATCGCCCACTAGCGGGAGGGCCATAATGTTTCCGCGGCGCATGAGATCCAGCATGTAGCCAGCGGGACTGCCGTACTTGGCTGTGATGGGGTGGGTGTTCATCGCGCGCGACACAGGTGTGTCCAAGCTGCCACCATCCAGAAGGCAACGCCTGACGTCGCCATCTGTTAGCGTGCCGAGCAGGCGGCCATCATCGCTGACCACAATGGCAATGCGGCGACGACTGCTCTCGATGGCGCGCACGGCAGCCATCAGGGGCGAGTCGGGCTTGAGGGGCGCGTTCTTCGCCGGCTGGGAGGTCATGTGGTGCTTCGAATAGCCAATCGGTTACAGAAATTCGACATCATGCGTTAAATGAGTGTCAACGGAACCAGCCATCCCTGACCTCCCCCTTCAGGGTCATGCGTTTGCGGATCAAAGTCGCATCGAGGGAAGTGCGGGCCAGCACGTCGGCGATCTTGGGGCCGGCATCTCCTAGCCAATACGGGTTTTCAGCTTTGCGGCACAGCGCACGGAAATCGTCATCGAACAGGCACTCTCTTATCGCCTGTGCAATGGCCGTCTTGTCGTAGTCAGCGTCGATCACGTTTTTGCCGCGTAGCCGGCCTTCTTGACGTGAGCCGATATTGACGGTCGGGCAGTGGAATGCCGGAGTTTCCTTGAGACCGGACGAAGAGTTCCCCGCGCAGGCCACCCTCATCTCTGGATTTTTCGCCAGCGCCAACACGCCATGGTAAAGGTGTCGTCCAAGCGAGCGGTGTACCTGTGTGTTCGGCACCTTGCGGGCGGCGAATGCCTTGAGCTGCTCAATGATCTGCCTGCCGCCGGCATCGTTGTTTGGATAGGTCAGTATGATCTGCACGCCATCGCCGGCTAGCAGTTCAAGAGCATCTAGGCTTGGTTGCAATTGTGATATGGCTTGGTCGAATTCAGTGGTCACGGAATGCTGAGTGAACAGCACGATGGGGCGCGCAAGGTCGATGCCCAGGCGCTGCACGATCTCTTCGCTTCCTGCGTAGCGTCCCTCCGAGATCAGGTCGATCGCCGGAAAGCCAACGGTGTGAACGCGCCAGGCCTCCTCGCCCATTGCCAGTATGCGATTGCTCGCCTGCTGGTTGGTGGTGAAATGCAGATGCGACAGCTTGGTCATCGCATGGCGAACGGAATCATCCAGCGCACCACCCTCCGTCAGATCTCCACCCTCCACATGGGCTGTGGGGATGTTCATTTGACTGGAGGCTATGACTGCGGCCAGTCCCTCGAAACGATCAGCATACACCACCATCATGTCGGGGCGGAGCTTTGCCAGCGCCTTGCTGATCTCGATCACACCGGAGCCGATGGCCTGCGCGGTTGAGAATAGAGAGCCTGCATCCATCTCGATTTTCACTTCGGCATCGATACGGAAACCGTCGCTGCGGATTTCCTCAAGAGTATGCCCAAAATTCGCATCCAGATGAGCACCAGAGACGATCAGGCGGTAGTCCAGATCAGGATGTCGATCAATGGCCCGGAGGATAGGGAATTGAAGGCCATATTCGGCTCGGTTTCCTGTGAAAACGGCTACGGTGCGCTTATTCATGGATTTCGGACTTCCGGTTGTATCTTCAATTTCAACAGTTTGCGAAGCCCTTCCTGCAGCACTGTTTCCGGTTTCCAGTCCAGGGCCTGTTTGGTAGCAACAACATCCAGAACCAGGTACGACGGCTGCTCCAGCTTGTGCATGGCGACTACCTTCTGGCTGGTTGCGGCAACAGTTTGCACCTGGTCCACCAGTTCAGCGATAGATGTGCCGATGCCGCTACCGACATTGAATAAGCCGGTGGCTTCTCTAATAGCCATCCTGGATAACGCATCTGCCGCATCCTCGACCCATAGGAAGTCGCGCACCGGCTCCAGAGTTTGCATGGTTATAGTAGAGCCATGGTCCAGCTGACCTAGGATGTGACTCAGCACATTGCCAGTCGCCATGCCGGGACCATATAGGTTGGCTAGCCGGGCCACCGCACCACCATGTGCCAATACCACCTGTTCGGATGCAAGTTTGATACGGGTGTATATATCCTGTGCCTCGACCGGATCGGAGGTCTTGCGCGGCGTAAGCCAGCGGTCGCCATACAGAACAGCAGACGAGGCATAGACGATCTTGCGGTAACCTTTAGCCAGCAGCGCATCCAGCGTATGGCGCGCCTCGACTTCAACGCTATCACCCAGGGCTTTGGCGGCGGCGCGGTCGCTGGTTTCAGCCAGATGGATCAGTACGTCGCCTTCGGGGGTGTCTGAATACTCGGCTACATGATTGAGTCCGGCAACCGTCTTTCGCGAAACCCCAAGGCATTCAATACCCGCTGTTGTCAGCTTCCTGACGATGGCGGAGCCGAGGAATCCCGAGGCGCCGGTGACGATAACGCGCATGAAATATGCTGCAGGGCTTATCTGTTGTCGGTGATCGACAATCGGGAATTGCCGAGAAGACGCAGGCTGCCCGCAAAATTCCTTGAGGAAATAGAATTCGCGATAGTGCCAAGATCCTTCCTGCTGCATGGGCTGACAAATCCGAGGCCAGCAATGGATGAGTAGCGGACTTTGTCGGGTCCAAGCAATTGCTGGAGCACAAAAATCGTCGAGAGTCGTTTGTCGATCAGGCAGCCGACAGGATGTTCGGAATGGCGCAATACATGGATGTAGTCGAAATCGAAGGTGCTCGAGCCATCCTGGGGCGAAACATATTTTGGCCCGTCGACAAACACAAAATCATAAGCCCTATCTGGCGTGGCTGCGTATCGGACGCCTCGGAACAATGAATACTGGTCATCGATGGTATTACTTAGAACGAAATCAACAAACTTCTCGTATTGATGGGGGAGTAGCCTGCGCGACATCTCAAGCCAATCTGCATGTTCCTCCATAGAGGTGACGCGCCCCCGATTTCCGGTTTCTTTTTCATTTTCCATCAGAGCATGCGCTATCACCAGCGTGGATACTCCGGTCCCACATTCGAGGACCTCAATCGGCTTGGCTGTCCTTACGGTTTCGTAAAGGCAAGCGTAATCAATGTATCCGCATCCAGTCGATTTCGTTTTCGCAATATATTCCTGTAGTGCCTTCCACAGATCGCTACTCTTTTGAAGCTTTCGTTGTGCCCGGATTTGCAAAAGCTTGCGCAAAAGGATTTCAAGCTTGGAGGCAAAATAAGTCATGGCGGCTATCATTGTGCTCGTTTCACGCCGGCGCGGCGGGCGCAACCTGGTCTTTTCTGATCTGATAACCACGCTTAATCGGCCGCAGGACTTTCCTGCCCAGCAGGGCTTCATAGTCGCGCACTCCGAAATCCCCGCCGCCTGGCCGTTTAACCCAGATATTGTCCTCACTCAGTGTTTCGCCCGGTTGAATATCGCAGATCGCCACTACTGAGGCGAAGGCAAAGGCTATGGTGGGGGCTTCCGCTTCGACCGGGCCCTTGCTGCCGCCTCTGGCGAGAAAGATGGTGCGAGAGCCCTCGATCAGTTCGGTCAGGGCCCTAGGATCCATCGAACAGACGATATCTGGTCCTTCCCGATCCATGCTGTCGGTGAAGTGCCGCTCAAGAATCGATGCGCCAAGGGCCACGGCACCCAGGCAGGGATAATTCGATATCGTGTGGTCGGAGAGGCCGAGTATGGCATCCGGGAAAGCCTCACGCAGTGATGCTAGGGCTCCCAGCCGAACCAGTTCAGGGGGCGTTGGATAGACGTTCGTGCAATGCAGCAGGGCGTAAGGTACGTTTGCCGCGCGCAGGATGTCGACCGTGGGCCGGATCGATTCAATAGTGTTCATTCCTGTGCTTACAATAACGGGTTTGCCGAATGTCGCGATGTGCTTGATCAGGGGGTAGTTGTTGCACTCACCCGAGCCGATCTTCAGGGCGGCGATATCGAAGCGCTTAAGCCGCTCGGCTGCGGCCCTGGAGAAGGGAGTGCTGATGAAGATCGAGCCCCGGCTCTGGACGTGCTGCATGAGCTTGCGCTCATCTTCCTCGCCTAAAGCGCATTGCTCCATGATCTCGTAGATCGAAATGTCGGCATTGCCGGGAATGACCGATCGTGCCTCTTCTGACATCTCGTCTTCGATGACATGGGTCTGGTGCTTGACAATCTCGGCGCCTGCGTCGATGGCCGCATCGGCCATTCGGACGGCGAGATCGAGCGAGCCACCGTGATTGATGCCAATCTCAGCAATGACCACGGGCGGATGCTGATCCCCAACCGGCCGATTTCCAATCATCATTTCAGGCATACTTGCGCTCCGATACAAAGCCTCACGTCACATCATTCCTGCTAGGTGGAACACTTCTGCTGGATGGACTCGTCTGAGAGTGGACAGACACTCTCTCCGGGAGGCGGTCCTATCAGGTCCGCTCGGCTGTGAGGGAAGTACATTTTTTACTGTGAGTGATCGCCGCGTTCAGCACGCTGTTTTCAGCCATGCTACCGCCGTCCCGCTACATAAATCAGGAAGCAGGGGGTGAAGACTTAACAATTATTCCAGACGGAACGCGGAAGTTGTATCGTACCGTTTTAAGCGGTTGATTCATTATGCTACATTTGCATGTCTTTGATAAATACCTTTTCTCATTCAAATGGGCGACTCGGCCAATAATATTCTCTAAGTAATTGTTTAAAAAAAGAAAATATAATTGAGCGGCTGTGCGGATTGATGGCTTCTCAGCATATTTATGTGCGAACTCTCATTTAACTATGTAGATCAATTTCCTAAAGGCAAAGAAGCTCTGGTGGTTTTTGGAATGAACGGGGAAAGCTGGCGGGGGCGAGGGGGTATCGAATCTCTGGCCTCCTGACAGTGAACGGGGATGTCGACCCACTGCGGAACATCCTGTTTTAGTATTTCTACCAATAAATTCAATTTGTTACACAGAATTGATCACCGGAAGGCATCCTATTAAATCATCCTATTGCGGTGACAGAGTGCCCCGGCAAGTGACACGGGGCTATGGCGCTGCTGTGGCTGGGCCGGGATGCGGAGTGAGCCTGCGCGTTCAGGCGAGGGGCAGCCTGAAATTCCACAGGCCGCTCCAGATCACGAACAGCATCAGGCCGGCGCCGATGGCAAACGCGCCGAGAACGCCCTTCATGTCCAGCCGCCCGCTACGCAGCGCGAGCACGCCCGCCCAGAGCGCGACGGGATAATAGAGCAGCGACGCCGATACCAGGCCCGGCGAATAGCTGTCGGCATAGACCGTGGTGACGACGTGGAAGATGAAATTCCAGAACAGATTGCCGCTTGCCCAGCTCAGGAAGACGAAGGCGGCCAGGGATGACCGGCTGCGGCTGGCCCACAGCGACAGCGACAGCAGGATCGCCATGAACAGGCCGTTGTTGAGCCAGAAGCCCTGGTTGTCCATGTCGGCATGCATGTGCCGGCTCATCCATGCGGGAAAGCCGGCGAAGAATTCCTCGGGGATATGCACGGCATAGGCCAGCGGCAGGGCCCAGAGAAACCGCTCGAAGCGCATCAGGTTCGGGTGGCGCACGGCGGCGGGTATGGCGCTAGGCATGGCACTGGGCACGGCAGCGGTCATGGGGCGGACCTTCACGTCTTGCGGGAAACGGGCATGTCTTGCGAGGGGAGTTTGGTGGAGCCGAGGGGAATCGAACCCCTGACCTCCTCATTGCGAACGGGGACGCTGCCCAACTGTGGACGAGCCCGCTCCACGGTGATTTACCAAGCAATCCAACTTGTTGGCGCGAAAGTACTTGCCAGATGTAAGCTTATCGGACTGGAATATTCCAGCGCAAGTCTTGATTGGTTGTGGCACCAGTGTGGCAGAAAACTAATCGTACCCGGCTTCCTTCCGCTCCGGCTCCGACAGCAGTGCAGCATAGGGGCTATGCTTTACCGGCAGAGTCGATTTTCCTGCTTGTAGTTCCCGCACCGGCGCACGCAGCGGCAGCGTCACCATCTCAGAACGCCAGTTTCCCGGTCGTTGCTCCGACTTCGGTGCATCTCGGTCGTAAATGACCTCGCCGGACGATGGATCAAGCTTGACCAAGTTCACCTGCGGTTCGAGCTTATTTCCTGCCTTCGCACGATCTGCCGCGTCGCGCTTACCAAGGCCGCGGCTGCGAACGCCGCCATGTGCGCCATCGGTTCCCAACTCTCTGAACGTGAAGCGACAGTCGCCATTGTCGTCGATCTCATATCGGAGCCGCTGACTCGCGTCTCTGCTGTGAACGACTTCATCATCGGCGCGGGCGATCTCGAATTCAGGGTAGGTCGGGAACAGCATCTCCCGCACCTCCGGCTTCTCTAGGTGCTCGAAGAGGCCAAGCTCGTTGGCGATCCGCAGCACGGGTCCAGTACGAAATCCGCCTTTGTTTCGCTTTGTGCTCAAGCGGGCACTACCTTGAATAATTGTTGGGGCGACGATCTCCTCGTCAATGCGCTTGAAATACTCGCGAACCACGGGATCGTCGGAGTTGCGATACAAGCGGATTAGGCTCGTTGGTGCACCTCGACGATACGTGCCAACAACAACACTGTGGCGACTCGTTTTATAGATGTAGCCACCATCCGAGCGAGTGTAGTCTCTGACAAGCTGCAAGTTTTCCTCCGACATGACGACGGTGGAGTTCTTGCCATATCCGCACGCGCGTCCGAGCAGCCCCTGAAGGAGAGCATTGAGGTCTGCGGCTTTCTTGGAAAACTCCAAGAACCATCGCACCTCGTTCGGGAACGCGTCGCCCATTCGAGCGCGATTCGTGACGGCAATGAGAAACGGCAGATCGGGACGGGCCCTTTGAGCGATTGCCCGTTTTACGCTCTGGCCGCGGTGATCGGGGCCGAAATATTCGACCACGTCGATTTCATCTCGATTCAGGAACAGGTTCCGAATTAACTGTTGCGAACGATTGTTGTTGTTGAAGAGGCGGATGCAGATGCCGACAGGCTTGTCACCTTCGCTGCGAGCCATGCGCATGATGGCCACTCGCAGATTCTTTTCTACTTCTTCGCGGTACTCGTCCTGAGTGCCGAGGTAGTTGATCTTTTTGGCAAAGCGACGGAATGTCTCTGGCGTGGCGTCATATGCGGCCAATGACACGTTCGACATGAACGGAAGCCCGAAGTCATAACCCAGTTCGGCAAAGCTGATGGTATTGGGCGGCGTTACCTCGGCGCTGGCATCAATCACCTTGCCCCCGAAGTAGTTAAATCCCGAATATGCCGAGGTCAGGTATTGACGGACTTTCCACACGGCTTCGATGTCATGCAGTTCATATGGAGTGGCGGACAGGCCGATGAACACATGGTCCGGGGCATCGCCACCTAGGGCTTCTTGGATGCGATCAAAGACTTGCAACAACACGCAAGGGCGCCGCTCGACTTCTCCGTCAACCACGACAAGCCGGTCGCTTGCGCCATATTGAGGTTCGTCGATGATGAGAAGCGGGGAAAAGTGCTTAGAATTGGCGCGTCGGCAGAGATCGGCAACACGTTTGATGCTATCGCCCATGGCGCGGCGCTGAATGAAATCTTCGAGTCGCGGCCCTGTCATCACGTCCGGAAACGCGCTCTTCAGCACGTGCTCTCGATAGGTGCTGATGGTGGGCGAATACACGAATCCCTGATCGATTTGAGCCGTGCGATTGACATATTCGATGAGGGTGCAGTGCTTGTTGTCGACTTCGACGCGAAGGTCGCCATAGAAATCCAAGAACCGATTCATTTCATGCTTGGTCTGGTCTTCTTGACTGGTGTGACTGGTGATCAGGTAAATGGGGTAAAGGCACCGCCCCGTGAGCAAGTAAACAATCGGGCCAGCAAACTGGAGGGCAAGCGACGTGGTCGTCTTGCCGGACTGCATGGCACCGAGCACAAGACCGTTTTTCGTTTGCGCGGTCAGCAACTCGCCGATGCAGTCCAGAGCGGTCATGAGTTGGGAATCATGAGCACGCCGGAGTCATCGGAACGGTCAGCGAATCGGGTCACGCGACCATAGTTGTTCTTGGCTCTAACCGCCGCTACCGCCCCGGAAGCGTCAAGCCTAACGCCAAGACCCAAGTCCCGTGAGTGCTTGTTGAAGACGGCGGCGATCTGCTCCAGATGGCTTGCGTACGACTCGACCAGCATCTCCGGAGTGGGTGATTGGTGCAAAATATCATTTTTAATCAAATGATTGCGAGCAGCTTGAGCGGCCATTGCCTTAACTCCTCATAATTAACTCAAGAATATTATCACAGAAAATCGAAATGAATATATGAAAGTTAATTCGTACACGGTAAGAGACGTTGACTTTGGGGTCCCGCATGATTCATCACGATCATGCAACCTCGGGGATTTGTCGTGCTCGTGCCGCGATTTATCGAAAAATCGGACTGGCTGACGGAGGCCTTCAAGGGCCTGTATATCCGCTGCCGCTCAGGGGGGCAGAGGTTCGCGGCTCGTCGACCACGCATCACCCTTGCGGCCGTGTGATGGACACGCTCACGCCCCAGCAACGCAGCGAACGGATGGCCCGCATCCGGTCGCGAGACACGAAGCCGGAACTGATTCTTCGAAAACTTGTTCACGGCATGGGATATCGCTATCGGCTCAATCGTCGCGATGTCGTCGGCAATCCAGACCTCGCCTTCATCGGCCGTCGCAAGGCTCTATTCCTCCATGGGTGCTTTTGGCATCGGCATGACTGCCCAGCAGGGCGTCGGGTTCCCAAGTCCCGGCTGGATTTCTGGGAAGAGAAGTTTTCAAAAAACGTGGAGCGCGATGCCCTCGTATCCGAACAGCTTCGGAAGGCGGGTTGGCGTTTGCTTGTTGTGTGGGAATGCCAGCTTCGTGATCTGACGAAGGTGGCGCGTAAAATTCGGAAATTTCTAGATGCGTAGCGTGGAGTTATTCGCGGGTTGTGGCGGCTTGGCGCTTGGAGTGGCGCGGGCAGGCTTCAAGCATGATCTCGTGGTCGAGTGGGATGCAGATTCGGTGAAGACGCTTGAAGAGAACAAGCGTCAAGGCGTGCCGCATATTAAAGACTGGGAGATCGAGCACAGCGACACTCGCAATCTCGATTTCCGTCCCATCAAAGGTGACGTTGATTTGCTTTCTGGCGGACCGCCGTGCCAACCCTTTTCTATTGGCGGGAATCACCTTGGTCAAAAGGATGAGCGCAATATGTGGCCTGAAGCCATTCGGGCAGTGCGCGAGACGCGACCGAAGGCATTCATATTCGAGAATGTCCGAGGGCTACTGCGCCCGGCGTTTGAGGACTATCTGGAATACATCACCTTGCAACTCACTTATCCTCATATTCAGAAAAAGACGGGTGAAAGGTGGAAGTCCCATCTTGTTCGTTTGAAGGCGCACTCTATTAGTAAACAGGGCAACAATAGAGCTTACCGGGTTCTGGTGCGGGGCATTAATGCAGCAGACTATGGCGCAGCTCAGAAGCGTCACAGAGCAATCGTTATCGGGGTAGCAGCCGAATTCGGAGATGAGTGGGAATTTCCCGCTGCGACGCACTCCATTGAAGCACTTGCTTGGGCAAAGCATGTTGATCAGGGTTACTGGGCCCGGCACGGCGTACGAAGGATAGCGACGCCATCTTCGATGGCTGAACTTCAGGCCTTCGGGCGCGTAAAGAATCTTGAGGAGCCTCCCAAAGAAAAACCTTGGGTTACTGTCCGGGACGTGATTGGAGATTTGCCCGATCCGAAAAAGAACCCCGACATACAAGGGCACTGGCAGCATCCCGGCGCACGCGCTTATGCGAATCACACGGGCAGTTGCATGGATGAGCCAGCGAAAGCGCTAAAGGCTGGCGATCATGGCGTGCCGGGTGGCGAAAACATGGTTGTGAACCGCAATGGCAACGTGCGCTACTTCACCATCCGAGAGATGGCAAGGTTGCAGGGCATGCCTGACGACTATGTCGTGTCAGGAAGCTGGAAGGCGGCGACACGGCAGCTTGGCAATGCAGTCCCAACCGAGGTTGGGAAGTCGATTGCGAAGCGCATCCTCAAGATCATCAAGCAGGGCTGAACGGCGAGCCGGTGATGATTTAAATTTCTTCATGGCTTTTTATAGAGACAGATTTGATGGGCGCACCGATACATCTCACTGAGCCAATTGCTCAACTCTGAGAGTTTGATCAAGTTCTCACCCAGCTCGATGTGTTCAATGACCTTTCTGCTGTCGTCCCCAACTTTGGTTACTGGCCCATCAACATGTAAAAGGACGCGCGATCCTTCAGGCAAATTGCCGTTAAGTATTTCGCTTTCGAAATGATGGATGGCGTTTCTCATATTACGTAGCTGAGCGGCTACCGGTTCTTGAATGAAGCGAATCGGCTTTGGTAAATGTGATTTGAAATCTTGAGGCACGAATGGTCTGGATCGTATCGCGATCATACATTCGGTAGCGCGATGCATATTTGTTATGCATGTTTCGAAGAAACCCATCGCGGACACGAACTTCGACATCGGAATCTCGCTTGGCGCTCGCTTGAACCAAACTTCATGTATTAGCTTGCGACCTGTTTCGTATTGTCTCAGGGCGTTCTCAACAAGCCGCATATATAGCGCGATCAAAGAGTTGGTGCGGGTTTCGTCAGAAAACCCGCCACCAAATATTTGAGTTATGTAGTAAGAGCTAAATGTTGCGTAGTTCACGGAAGCGATTTCCGGGATGTTTAGTTCGACCTTGAAAGTGCCCATGGGTACCTGTAGCTCTGCGGTTTTTCCAATTTTATATCTTGAATACGTTGCATGTATTAAGTGCAAACGCATAAACGCCACTACACTGGATTTTCCGATTGCGTACGTATGCGGCGAACCGTAATGGGCGCAATCTTGAATTTACGAGCAATGGCTCGAATTGGCTTCTGTTGTTTCAAATCATGTTCGACGTGCAGCCTGAGTGTGTCAGATAATGCCGGGCGACCGAGGCGACGCCCCTCGGCCTTGGCCCGCTGAAGCCCGGCCCTAACGCGGTCAACGATTAGGGCCCGCTCAAACTCGGCGAAGACGCCCAGCATGTGGAATAAGGCCCGGCCTGCCGGGGTCGATGTATCGACAGCCTGTCGGTGGAGGTAGAGGTCAACGCCCCGGTTTTGGACCTCGGCGAGGAATCCGACCAGTTCAGATAGGGATCGGGCAAGCCGGTCGACACTCCACACCGCCACCATGTCTATCTCACGCCGTGTGATGGCGGTCAGAAGGCGGTCGTAGCCCGGCCGCTTTTCCCGGCCCTTGGTGCCGCTGGCCTCGTCCGTGATGACCTCCGTCACCTGCCAGCCCAGCCGGTCGGCCACGGCGGTCAGGTCGGCGATCTTGTTGGCCACCGTCTGACGGCCGTCGGCGGTCGAGACCCGGCAGTACAGGGCGACCCGTTTGCCGGGCGGGACATTAACGGGTGGTTTTGACCCGGCCCGAACCGGGGTAGTCCGACCCGCCATTTTCAGGGGTTTAGCGGCTGGCCGTCGGGAGGGGTTTTTGTCCCGTTGGCTTTGAGGGGTCTGGCGCGGGCGGAAGGTGGGCATGAGGTCTCCGTAGTAGATGCTCTACCCTATGGCGCCACCCTTCGATTCTGGATGGGCCCAATCAGGAGCAGGAGGGGTCGTTCCAGCATACGAATCTGCCGGGCAGTGGTTACCGCCCATCCATGATGGGATCGCTCATTGAGTGTTGGAGGGCCCACTTCTAGACGGGTAGATTGGTGTGGTGCTAACCGATTCGCTTGACCCATGCGCTTCCTTGCTGACGGCCCCAGCATTCCCGATGAGTTGTTGACCGCGCGAGATGACGGGAATGTCGTCTTTTTCTGCGGTGCCGGGGTCTCCTTTCCAGCGGGCCTGCCGGATTTCTACGCGCTCGCACAGAAGGTCATATCGAGGCTGGGCAGTCCCGCAGACTCAAAATCGCGGATGTTGTTGAAGCGAATATCGGAAGATCGCGAATACGCCCCTCCGCTCGATCAAGTCTTTACATTGCTTCAACAAGATTATGGGTCCGCTGAAGTCGAAGATATTGTCAGTAAACTGCTGAAGACACCTGCAAAGGTTAAACTGGATCAGCACAAAACCATACTTCGTCTGTCCCGGAATGCGGCTCGTGATTTACAGCTCGTGACCACCAATTTCGATCTGTTGTTCGAGCGCGCGGACAAAACCGTCCGAACATATTCACCGCCAAATCTTCCCGATCTTTCGAGTGGCCATCCCTTCGAAGGCTTGGTCTACCTGCATGGCAGACGATCAGATCAGCCGGCCGGGCGGTCAACAAAGCGTGGCTTGGTTCTGAGCAGTGCTGATTTCGGGCGCGCCTATCTTGCAGATGGATGGGCAACCCGGTTCGTTCGTGAGCTATTGCGACGATACATCATCGTGCTGGTCGGATACTCGGCAACTGACCCCCCGGTCCGCTATCTTCTGGAGGGACTGCATGCCCGTGGCGATCAGAAAACGGCTTCCATCTATGCGTTCGATCAGGGCGATGAAGGCGAGGTAAGTGCTCGCTGGCGCGACCGTGGCGTCACGCCGCTAGCCTACCCTCGCTCCGATAAAGCGCATTCAGCATTGTGGAATACGTTGCGAGCATGGGCTGATAGAGCCGATGACTACGAAGGCTGGTGTCAATCCGTCATTCAAATAGCGGGCAGAGGGCCGCGCAATCTACTTCCGCATGAAAGGGGGCAAGTAGTATCGCTGATACGCTCGCCAGCAGGTGCTAGGTTATTTGCCAATTCCGAGCCAATTCCACCCGCTGATTGGCTATGTGTTTTTGATCGGCTTGTCCGTTATCAAGAACCACTTAAGCCAATTCTCGACAAGCAAGGCTTTGACCCTTTGGTGGCGTACGGTTTGGATGATGATCCGCCAAGGCCACCAAATGAAAATGGAAAGTCGGAACAGGTTGGCGAGGACTTCCTCTCACCGCTCTTCAGCGACGAAAAGACCAACAACACAAGACTCGCTGGCATGCAGCCACGCATGCCGGTCGAATTACCAGCACGCTTGCATCATATCGCATGGTGGTTTGGAAAATCATTGAATGACCCAACCACGGCTTGGTGGGCCGCAGGATACCTCTGTTTGCATCCTGTCCTGCTGGATAGGATAAACTGGTGGCTGGAACAGCACGGGGACTCGCTTCACAAAGAAGCGCGCCAAGTATGGTCGCTCTTGGCGGAGATGTATCGCCTAGCGACACGGCATGACGATGACTACCGATGGTTCGAGTTTGCCAGAAAACTCAAAAATTGGGGTTGGGAAAACCAGACACTACGTGAGTTTGACCATACTGTTGCCCCCCGACTGACGGCAAAACGACCATGGGATCAACGACACTATCCACCCAATAAGGATTGGAGCGAGCTTCAGGTGCGATCCGTGGTTGACTTCGATGTCACCCTTCCGGCACGTTCATCGGACAAGATCGCTATCCCAAAGACAATTCTTCCTCAGGTCATTGTCAGTATGAGACGCAGTCTGGAGCTTGCCGCCAGCCTGCTTTCTGACATTAATCCTCCATACTGGCGAACCACTACATTCGACGTCGATATGCGGAATCGACGTGATACTCACATAAATGACACAAACGCATTCCTGCTCTGGTTTGTCTCCCTGTACGACCGCTACTGCAAAGAGTATCCCGCGAAAGCCAAGGCGGAAGTGGGAAATTGGCCCGATAGTGAGAAATACTTCTTCAACAAACTGAAGATATACGTTTGGCGACAGCCAAAGATATTCAGCGCGGCAGAAGCTACTTCCGGACTGCTTGGCCTGTCCGATGAGGGTTTCTGGGAATTCTATCATCAGCGAGAGCTTCTGCACACCCTGCGGGAGCGGTGGGCTAGGTTCTCAAGGTCGGACCGGCTTCTGATTGAGCAGCGGGTTTTGAAGGGGCCGCCGCGCTGGTTGGGCGAAAAGAAAAGATCGTACGAGCAAAGACGCTTAATCAGATCGGCGGCACTGTTGGGCTGGCTGCTTCACAATGGCTGCGCATTATCACCCAGTACTAAAAAGATTTTGCCAGTCCTGCGTAAAGCTGACCCTCGCTGGAATCCATCATGGGATATTGGCGCTGATGATGCTCATGAGCCTAGAGGCGGCTGGATAAAAACGGACTCCGACCCATCAAGAATATTGAACGTTCCGCTAAGGAACCTTATCGAACAAGCCAAGCGCTCCACTGAAAGACCGTTTGCCGAGTTCATATCCCGAGAGCCATTTCGGGGACTAGTCGAACAGCGACCGTTCCGAGCATTCTCCGCACTGAGTTATGAGGCAAGGAAGAAGCGGTATGACGTACGATTGTGGGGAACCGCTTTATCCTACTGGCCAGAAGGAACTAGCGACAGGCTGTTACTTTCGGTTGGATCGCGAATTTGTGGTCTTCCAGACAGCATTTTTCTGGAGTTGCGCTATGCAATTCCGGCGTGGTGCGGCAAGTTTTTGCCAGACTTAGCTAAAAATTCACGATCCCGAGCGCTTATCATCTGGGATTCGGTTGTCGAGCGATTTCTTTCCGCTGATGAAACCGCAACTAGTAGCAGCCTTGGTGATACGTTAATCGGCGGGACTCCATTAAACCTGTCGCGTCGCACGTATGATCACGCACTCAATGGCCCGATTGGACAGATGACAGGGGTACTACTGAAAATTCTGTCCGATCTCGACCTGAAGCGGGATGCCGGAATTCCAATTGAGTTTCAAGATCGACTGGCCGCACTTTTCAAATGTCCCGGCGAAGGGGCGGACCACGCCATTTCCACCGTGACTGCGCATCTTCTCTGGTTAAATCATATCGACCATGCGTGGGTTAAGCGCACATTGGTGCCCCTCTTTGATGTGAACAACAAGTTTTCCGAGCCAGCATGGAATGGGCATTTGCATGCTGCAGTCCCACCTGAACCAAAGTTATTTGGGCTTCTCAAAAAGGACTTTTTGAAGCTATTCAGCTTTATCCAGACGTGGAAGTGGCGTAGTCCCGCCGGCGAACATTTGCACCATTTTCTGGTGATTGGGTGCCTATGGGGCCAACGTGAGCGCGCATACATTAGCTATTCCGAGGCGCGATCCGCACTTCAGGCCACAACCGACGAAGGCCGCTCTCAAGTGGTCTGGTTTCTAGCTCACCGGGTCGAAATTGAAGATAAGTGGAAGGCGTTTATCAAACCCTTCCTTCTTCGCGCATGGCCGTTAGAGGCGAGATTCCGCACGCCGCAGGTTTCCCGTGCTCTCGCCTCATTGCTTGAAGACGCGGGTAATGACTTTCCAGACATTGTTGAAACAATAATTCCATTGATGGCAGCAGTTGAAAACTTCGATGTTTTTCTGCATCGCCTAAAGGACGAAGACAATCATCCTGCCAAGGACTTTCCGGAGGCAACGCTTGCATTGTTGCATCGGATGGTACCGGATGACCCTAGGCATGCGCCCTATGATCTTGGTGTAATCCTTGATCTCATTGGCAATGCTAGGCCCGACCTGATGCAAGATTACCGCTGGCAGCGACTAAAGAGCATATTGAGTCGCCGTTAACGCGATGATGTGACTCCCGTTCACTGGAACGATGCGTCACTCTGACTCTCCGCTCAGGAGCCATCATGGCGTCCGGCTCGACGTGGTGCTCAAATTTCTTTGACCCAACCCAGACGAAATCCCCTGAAAATCAAATTTCTTTCGTCTTTCTCAGGCGAGTCTTCCTGAAATCGAAATTTTTCTTACTGCCCGGCCTGACCGGAACCGGAGTATCGCAATTAGCCAATTTTTTTGTTCGCTACTTCACTGGTTCAATAGGCCGCGAAGCATGCGCTTTAAGAAACTCGATAATCGCGGGCATAGCGGCGGGGTCTTCCGTCACGTCGTGTGACACTCCCCTCAAGAGCATGAACTTACGATTGGGCTTGTCCTTCATTTCAGGGAAGCCGCCGCAGTTGTTGGCGATCAGATTGTAGTTGAACCACTCGTCGCTTGAACCGAGCAGCGAGATAACCGCCGTCTCAAGCGGCAATTGAACACCCGGCTTTTGCTGCATCCGTGTCGTCGGTTGGCAGGTCGCGCCCGTTATAAAGGCTGCCCGGAAGTCGTTGCCGGTCCACTGCGTGACGGTCCAGCCGCCGAGACTGTGCCCGCCGACGAACAGATTGCTCTGGTCGATCCAGTCCATTTTTTTGATCTGCTCCAGCACGTAGCGGAGTTCACCGAGCCGCTGCGGGATGGATGTGGTGTCGATGAAAAGCTGCTGGGGGCTGTAGCAATAGGTCTTGCGAGGCCGATCTAGCGAATTTGGTGCGAAAACGACAAACCCCGCCTCGGCCAGCGAACGGATCATTTTTGTCGTCTGAGTCGACGATATGCTCAAACCGGAGCAGCCATGCAGGAAAATCAAGGCTGGCAGGTTCTTCGGTGCGTATTGCTCGATGGCGTAATCGAGGTTCTGACCGGCACGGTAGAAGTAAACGTCTGGCGCTTGAGGAAATACCACCAGTGTCCGCGTCCACACGTTGTCGAGTGCACGCGGGTCGTCCGGATCGGTCGGCTCAGCCGCCACAGGTGCGGACCAGCCGAAGCATGAGAGCGGAGCGATCAGAGATATTGAAAGCAGGAGCATCTTCAGTTTGAGCATTCGGTCCTCCACTCGATCTGGCTTAATCAAGTTCGGTCTGAACGGTCGTCCAGACACCGTTATGCGGCAGCTTGCAGATGACCTGCCGCTGCTCATCCGTTTCACCCCCTGCGTGAAGCAACATCCGGCCCCGGTAGCAAGGCACTAGCTTGCCATGCATGTAGGTGTCGTTGAACTTCTGATCCGCGAACAGAAGAATCGAGCCGGCATTGCCGGTCGCCGGGTTGCTCCAAAAGTACTCCCGGCCGCGATCCTCGCCGGCTAGCTGATACGCATCGATGGTCCGGCGTCGGTCCTCCTGCGTCACATACAGACCCATGCGGGCCTGTCGCGCGGCGACCTCCGGCAGAACGATTGGGCGGTTGCCTTCCGTCTCAAGGCGTTCGATCCGTTCACGATGCTTCTGTTCAGCAATATCCGATAGCGGCCGGCCATTCGAAACGAGACCTTGCGCCCGTGCATCTTCGTAAATGAGGACGGCCAGCATGTTGCCACGCCCCATGAGGGTGCCGTTGGCTCGTCGGGTCTCATTGCGGGAGGGATCATAGATGCCCAGAAGCCGGTTGGAGCTTGAGCGGGCTTCCGCCTTGCCGTCGGCTTGGGAAGTCACATGCCCAAGCAAGCGGTTATTGGTGTCGCGGTATTCCTCGCGTGAACCTGCTAGCGAAACACACGACCAGATCAGGCACGCGAGGACCACGCCGATCCGGACGAACATCTGAGAATGCATGAATACCTCACAGGGAGGACGGAGCAGGGGATGATCTAAATGACTAACAGGCAGGGCCGACTTCCCGCTGGCCCGTCGGGAAGTAGCGAAGACAGCCGATCTGGGGGATTGTGATTTCGGCCTTGGTGAAGTTCTTGGCGATGTCGGCATGGCAATACACGACCTCATGAGCCTGCCCGTAGGTCAACGCGAGAGCCGTATAGTGTCCGGTCGTGCGGCTCGGCTCTCCGATCTTGTAGGTCTCGCCAGTCTCGATTTGCCTGAACTCGGCACGGAATCCGCGAACGCCGTCAGTCTGGGCGATGAGCGCCTTGCACTCTTTGACATAGGCGCTTTCGAACCATCCGTCGAAATTCACGTACGGCTTCAGCAGCCAGTATCCGGCCATCACAGTGGCGAAAGCGACGAATGCCAGTCGGGCTACATGGCCAAATCCAATTTTGTCCGTGGGCACATTCTGCTTGCTAGTGTGAGCCGGCGTTTCTTCTGACATTGGCAGTCAGCCTTCCCTCTCGATGTGTCATAATACGTGAGTATACACCGTGGTTTAATACGCCTCAAGGTGCTGCCTTGACGGCATGGATGTACGCAAGATTGTTGGCCGAAACGTGCGCAGACTCCGTGTAGAACGGGCTCTGTCGCAGGAAGACTTAGCCGTTGACGCCGGAATAGACCGGACCCATGTCAGCCGGATCGAACGGGGTATCGAGAACCCGACCGTGCTAGTGCTGAGCCGGGTGGCGAAGGCCCTAGAGGCGGACATCGCGGAACTATTTCGCAAGCCCAAGCCGGGTGAACCGGCCCCCGCGCTGCTACCGAAGGGGCGCAAGCGCTCCGAATGATAGTGGCTTGATGAACATCCCGTCGAAGCATATGCACCCAATGGTGAACACCGTTTCCATTCGGAACGCCCCGTGCCGACGCAGCAGTACCGTATGAAATGCCCGCCCAAGGAAAGTAAAAGTTATTTTGCTGTAGCGGCAAGCGAAAGGAATTGACCTCGTTGGTCCATACTGGATTCAAGGCGGTCGATCTTTTCGTGCAGTTCCTCAACTAGTGCAGTCAGGCCATTCAACCGTATAAGCAAGGCCCCGAAGACTTCCTTGTCGATGCTTCCGCCACTGCTCGGTGACGACGACGCTTTCGCCTTTGGCTTCGCATCGGACTTGTCTGGTCCGGTCATGGACTTCACGTAGTCGTCCATGAACTGATCCATGGTCACTACAGTATTCACGCCGGGAATCGGTTCGTTCAGAACCTCCAAGAGATGCGTCATGCGCCGCTCTGCTTTGGCGGTGTTAAACTGCCGCGCATAGTTCAGATCTTTGGAATCGTGGTCGGATTCATCACGCGTCACCAAAATCTGCGGAGTATAGCCAGCCCGAGCGACAACGCGGCGAAGATCATCGAGTTCGCTGTCATAAAGATTGTATCCACAACGGACCAATCGGTACTTGATGTTGTTGATGCTGCGCCGCTCAGCTTGCGACATGACAGGATTCGTGACGGCAACTTGCGCAAGCATGATGAAAATGGCGGCGTCATCCGCCCGAGTGGTTTTCAACCACCCCTTTGCGTCGAGATACATGGTTCAATCCTCTTCGTTGCCCCTTCGCGCTTGACTGGCGGTGGCTCTTGCAAAAGCCACCGCCGCAACAAAGAGGCGTGACGGCTTCGCTCCGTCACGATCTACTTAGTCGGACAGAAGCAAACGCTCATCTGACATGTATCCTTTTCGAAGCTGCTGCCCAGTCGGCGGCGGCGCGGCGGGGTGCGGGGCGTGGGGCGGCAGTCCCATGCTATCAACACGACCCCTCCGGGGGGGCGTGTTGGCCTCGCTACATCGACTAGCGCCGCGAGGCGGCGTCGCTTGGTTTTAATCCGTCTCGCGAACAGCGAAGGCTCTTATAGCTAGTTATATAAGACTTCTGCTTCGCTAATGACTTATACATAGCTTCTATAGACTATGCCCAACGCGGAATTCGATACCGAGTATTTCGCGTTCTGTCGTCCGGCGAATACTCAAAAAAGCCCAGCCGATGGAGGTCGGCCGGGCCAAGGCGGACGGCGAGTCCGCGAATCCAACCTATGTCGATCAGACGTTAGCGGTGACCGCGGAATCTTCGGTCCGTTCTCAACGCAATGCCGCCGTCTCAGCTCAATGATACTAGTGGAAAATATTTTCGGCCAAAAACGTTTCGATTATCCGACTGGATGGCCGTGGCGAACTAGTGCGCTGATTTTTGCGAGACGTTTTAGACAACGGCGCAGCCTGTTCTGATATTCCAATGAGTATCGAACGGACAAGCATCTTACGCTCGATTCAAGGTGTTGAAGAGTTCGCATCGCTTCCTGACGCGACATCTTCATGAAGTCGATGGTGCGAAGTCGGGAAATGGGATGACGTACAGCTATGATGAGTCCTATCACAGTTCGCTCGGAGGGTCCGACGCAGACCGCTTGTTGGGTGAATTGCCCGGTCGTGTTGTCGGCCGGGCACTTAGGGGCGGTGCGTCGGAATGACGTGCTTTTCTAAGTGAATGTAGGCTTTGGTCTAGTGGCCGACCATATCTGATATTGGGTATAAGCCGACGGTCATGGCTGAAGTGTCTGGTGAATATTCGCCAGCTTCCGAGCAATATCGGTCGCGCGAGGATGGGTGTATCTGAAAAGCATCCTGAAGTCGCGATGGCCACTAATTGTCGCGACCTCGGTTATTGACAGCCCCCGTTCGAAGAATCGGCTGATGGCCTCATGCCGGAGGTCGTGAAAGTGCAGATTCCGCACGCCGGCACGTTTTGTGATCCGTTGCCATGCAAGTTGGGCCGCGTTACTCGTCATCGGCAGAATGCGAGAGGCGGTTCGTGGAAGCGTGGAGATCGTCGCCAACGCGAGCGGCGACAGCGGCACGAGACGGGGGTGGCCATTTTTGGTTATCGGCAGGTGGATGGTCGCATCCTGCATGCTCAGGCCATCCCATCGGGCCGAAATCAGTTCCCCGCGACGCATCCCTGTCTCCAGTGCAAGCACGATCAGGGAAGCAACCAGTGGGTTCTGGTAGGACTTGGCCTCGTCGAGAATCCGGCTCAATTCCTCGCTGGTCGGTCGACGGGTACGGTGCGCCGGTAATCGGGGGAAGTGGATGTCTTTTGCCGGATTGCCATTGAGCGGATAGCCCCATTCCTTGCGACAGATTTCCAGAACGTGCCGCAGGAGGGCAAGTTCACGGCAGACCGTGGCTGGCCCGACGACCTTGAGTCGGGTGTCTCTGTACGTAGCCACGTGCTCTGGTCGGAGATTATCGAGACATAGCCGACCCAGCGGACTGCGGGTGATGTTGCGGAAGAAATAGACCTCGCGGTCGCCGGCACGCTTCTTCGACGATATTTCACGCTGATACCGCGTGCATAGATCGTGGATCGTAATTGCCCGCAGAGACGTACGGTCGATTACAACCCCGGTGCGCTCGATCTCCTGTTCAGTCTGACGAGCCCATGCTTCCGCCGTCTTGCGGCTCTGGAATGTCTTGGTGACCGACGGCAGGCCGCGCCGCCGAACCTGAACTTCCCACGCTTGTCCGCGCTTGCGAATAGAGGCCATGCCGCACCGCTGTTGTGGCAACGTTGTGGCAAGCAGCCGCCGGGCGCAGGCAGTGGTTTTACCCCCTTGGGGAAACCATTGTTTTCAAGGTGGAAAACTGGTGGAGCCGAGGGGAATCGAACCCCTGACCTCCTCATTGCGAACGAGGCGCTCTCCCATCTGAGCTACGGCCCCAAGCCGGTGCGCCGGCCGAAGGATAGAAAGGGACGTCGCAAGGGTCCCGGCCGGGCGGGCTAGCAAGTAGCAAACGGACCGGGCTTTGTCCACACCTTAAACCCCCGAAATCGTGGGCTTGGCCGGGTCCCGGCCGGGGTCTGTCCGCGGCCGGCAGCCGGCCGGCAGCCCCGCCGTTTCGCGCGCCGTTTTCGCAACGGGGCCCGCTATTTGTCCCCATCTTTAGGTTCTGGCAGGCAGTACGCTTGGTTGCGTTTCTGCCCGCCTGCCGGTATCACTCCCCGGTGTCGTTTCGACCGTGGCGACCGTGGCCGACCATGGTCTCGCCGCCTCGGTTGGGCAGCAGGCGCCGGCCTGCCGCCCGGCCTGTGTCGCCCGGCCTGTCACCCGGCCTCGTCCGCCGCTCCCGGAGGGTTACGTGCAGTCGCTGATCATCCTGATCGATATGGTGCTGAACCTCTACATGTGGGTGCTGATCGCCTCGGCCATCATGAGCTGGCTGGTCGCCTTCAACGTCATCAACACCCGCAACCGCGTGGTCTATGCCATCGGCGACTTCCTCTACCGCATCACCGAGCCGGCCCTGCGCCCGATCCGGCGCATCCTGCCCAACCTGGGGGGCATCGACCTGTCGCCGGTGGTGCTGATCCTGCTGCTGATCTTTATCCGCAACCTGCTGTGGGAATACCTGGCCTGACGGCTGCCGCTCAGCCCTGGAAACGCCAGGCCGATGGCCTGCGCCTGTTCGTGCGCCTCACGCCCAAGGGCGGCCGCGATGCCATCGAGGGCGTGAAGCCCACCGCCGACGGCAGCGCCGAACTGACGGCGCGCGTGACCGCCGTGCCGGAAGACGGCAAGGCCAATGCCGCTTTGCTGAAGCTGCTGGCGAAAAGCCTGAAGCTGCCCGGGCGGGATTTTGCAATCGTCGCCGGCGCCACCGACCGGCACAAGCAAATCTTCATATCGGGCGATCCCGCCGCGCTGGAAACCGCGCTTTCCGGCTGGCTCGCCGCATCGAACACGAGGTGATCCCATGACGACGATCCTGGACGGCAAGGCGGTGGCGGCGGATTTGCGCCAGGACGTGGCCACGAAAGTGCAGCGCTTTCGGGCCAAGGCCGGCCGCCTGCCGGGCCTGACCGTGGTGCTGGTGGGTAACGATCCGGCCTCGGAGGTCTATGTGCGCAACAAGGGCGTGCAGACGCGCGAGGCCGGCATGATCTCCAACGAGGTCAAGCTGCCCGAAAGCACCAGCCAGCGCGACCTGCTGAATGTCGTGGCCCGGCTGAATGCCGATCCCGCCGTGGATGGCATTCTGGTGCAGATGCCGCTGCCGAAGCAGATCGACACCCAGGCGGTCATCGAGGCGATCGATCCGATGAAGGATGTCGATGGCCTGCATCCGGTGAATGCCGGCAAGCTGGCCCAGGGCATGGAGGCGCTGACGCCCTGCACCCCGCTGGGCTGCATGATCCTGCTTGAGAAAGCAGGCGTCGAGGTGGCGGGCGCCAACGCGCTGGTGATCGGGCGCTCGATTCTTGTGGGCCGGCCGGTCGCCGGCCTGCTGCTGGCCGGCAATGCCACGGTGACGATTGCCCATTCGCGCTCGCGCGACCTGCCCGCACTCTGCAAACAGGCCGATATTGTCATCGCCGCCGTGGGCCGGCCCGAGATGGTGCGCGGCGAATGGATCAAACGTGGTGCCGCCGTGATCGATGTCGGCATCAACCGCGTGCCGAAAGAGGACGGCAAGACCAGGCTGATCGGCGACGTGCATTATGCCTCGGCCGTCGAGGTTGCCGGCGTGATCACCCCGGTGCCGGGCGGCGTCGGCCCGATGACGATTGCCTGCCTGCTGCAGAACACGCTCACCGCGGCCTGCTACCGCGAGAAGATCGACCCGAAGACGCTGTAGGCAAAACAGGTTCGACCAAGGTCGGGCCTGCCGTGGCGTCAGCCTGCCGCCACGTCACGGCTTCCCATTCGCCTGAATCGTCCTAATCTGGGGCCATGGCGAAACGCCTGCCGCCCCTGCTGGCCCTCGAGGCCTTCGACGCCGCCGCCCGGCATTTGAGCTTCAAGGCGGCCGCCACCGAACTCAACCTCACGCCGTCGGCGATCAGCCATCGCGTGAAGCAGATCGAGCAGCATCTGGGCCTCAGCCTGTTCCGCCGGCTCAACCGCGAAATCCGTCTCACCGAGGCCGGGCAGGAGTATTTCAGCACGGTGCGCAAGGCCTTCGACCAGGTGGCACAGGCCTCCCTGCGCGTGGGCCAGACGCCCCATGCCGAAGATCTGCGGCTGTCGGCCGTGCCCAATGTGGCGGCCACTTGGATCATTCCCAACCTGGCTGAATTCCTGGAAAGCCGGCCGGGCCTGCGGCTGTTCGTCGAATCCTCGCCGCGTCATGCCGACTTCGCCCGCGACGCCATCGACGCTGCCGTGCGCTTCGGCCATGGCCGCTGGCCGGGGCTCAGCGCCGTGAAACTCACCGACCTGGCCACCACCGTGGTCTGCGCGCCGAAGCTGGCGGCGAAGCTGAAATCCCCGCGCGATCTGCGCGGCCAGACGTTGATCCACCTCTCGACCTTTGCCGATGCCTGGCCGCGTTGGCTGCGCGCCGCCGGCGTGGAGGGGGTGACGGCCGGCCGCGAGGTCTGGGTCGACAGCGTGGTGCAGATGCTGGAGGCGGCCGAACAGGGCCTCGGCGTCGCGCTGGCCGTGGTGCCGCTGATCGCGCCGAAACTGGCCGACAGACGGCTGGTGATGCCGTTCCCCGTGGTGGTGCCGGCCGATCAGGGCTACTGGTTTGTCTGCCGTCGCGCCGATGCCGAACGGCCCGCGCTGGTCGCGCTGCGCGACTGGCTGGTCGAACTGATGCGGCGGGCGAATACGCAGATGCAGCCCTTCTTGCCTACCCAAGGCGCGGGCGGCAAGACCGCCGAAACCGGAAAACGTCGCGCGCCGCAGCGTCAGGTGAAATGAATTCAACCGAGGCGCGGCAATTTGCATTTGTCCTTACAGCCTCCGCAAACCTATAGATCGTTGCATGAGCGATATCCTTCCGGTTTCCGAATCCGTCACCCTCACGGCTGCCGATGGCCAGCGGCTTTCCGCGCGGCTGTTCGCGCCGGCATCGCCGGCCGGCTTCAATGGCCTGAGCCTGCAGATCAACGGCGCCACCGGCGTGCCGCGCGGCTATTATGATGCCTTTGCCGGTTTCATGGCGCAGCGCGGCTTTGCCGTGCTGAATTTTGATTATCGCGGCATCGGCGGATCGCGCGAAACCACGCCGGGCGCACCGCCGCCACGCATGCTCGACTGGGCGCGCCAGGATATCCCCGCCGCCGCCGAATTCCTGCGTCAGCACTTCCCCGAGGCGCGGATCTGCATGATCGGCCATTCCTTCGGCGGCCAGGCGCTGGGCCTGCTGCCGCGTGCCGAAGACATCGCCGCTGCGGTCACCATCGGCGCGCAGCAGGGCTACTGGCGCAATTGGCCGGCGAAGCAGCAGGTGCGGCTGGCCGCGATCTGGTATGTCGCCATGCCGCTGACCGTGGCTTTGCGCGGCCATGTGCCGGGCCGCATGCTGGGCGGCGAGCCGCTGCCACGCGGGGTGGCGCTGGACTGGGCGCGCTGGTGCCGCACGCCGCATTACATGTCCGACGATCATGGCAAGCCGCTGCAATCGCTGAACCGCCGTGTGCGCGCTCCCATACGCATGATCAGCTTTGCCGACGATGTGGATTTCGGCCCGCGCCGCGGCGTCGATGCCCTGGCCCGGACCTATGCCGGCGCGCGGGTTGAGCGCCAGCATGTCGCGCCGGCTGACTGGGGCCTGCCGCGCATCGGCCATTTCGGCTTCTTCAAGCGCGACATGCCGCAGGAGCGCTGGGCCGAAATGGCCGAATGGTTGTATGCTGCCGCCTATCGCAGACACGATTCCCGGGCGGCCTGACATGATCATCGATGCCTGGGCCCAGCATCCCACGTTGCGGCTGATGCAGGACCCGATCTTCGACTCGCTGCGGCGCTGGACCAAAGGCCGGATGCCCGAGGGCGAGGTGCCTGTGGCGGCCACCATTGCCGCCATGGACCGCGCCGGCATCGGCAAAAGCCTGATCTGCGCCTGGGCCGCGCCGCGCAACGGCATGATCTCGAACGATGAGGTGGCGGCCTTCGTGGCGCAGGCGCCCGACCGCCTGGTGGGCGTGGGTTCGGTCGACATCTCCAAACCCATGGCGGCCATGCGCGAGGTGCGCCGCTGCGTGCAGGAACTTGGCTTCAAGGCGATCCGCGTGCTGCCCTGGCTGTGGGAGGTACCGCCGACCGACCGGCGCTTCTATCCCGTCTATGCCGCCTGCTGCGAGATGGATGTGCCTTTCTGCACCCAGATCGGCCATACCGGCCCGCTGATGTCGTCGGAAGTCGGCCGGCCGATCTATCTCGACCAGGTGGCGATCGATTTCCCCGAACTCACAATCGTCGGCGGTCATATCGGCTATCCCTGGACCGACGAGGCCATCGCCGTCGCCACCAAGCACGAACGCGTCTATATCGACACCTCGGCCTACACGGCGGAGCGTTATCCCGCAGCCCTGGTCGACTACATGAAGGGCCATGGTCGTAGAAAAGTGCTGTTCGGCAGCAACTATCCGATGATCATGCCGGACAAGGCGCTGGAGGCGCTGGATACGCTCGGCCTCGATGCCGAGGCGAAGGCGCTGTTCCTCGCCGGCAACGCGCAGCGTGTCTACCGGATCTGACGGCGCGGTCCCCCGTCACGCAGTCGTGATACAGCGAATCGATCTGACGCAGCGTCAGGCCGATTACGGTCGCGCGATCTTACGTCGCACGTAATTGGCCGGCCGGAATCTGCAGCCTTAGCCTGCACGGCATGCACAAGCCGCCCCTCAGGATTCTCTCCGTCTCGTTCCCCGTTTCCGATGGCCAATTGCTGGCCGGCACGCTGGTGGAACCGGTCCAGCCCAATGGCGTAAGCGTGCAGGTCAACGCCGCCACCGGCGTGTCGCGCCGCTATTACGAGCGCTTCGCCACCTTTCTCGGCGGCCGCGGCTTCACCGTGCTCACCTTCGACTATCGCGGTATCGGCGATTCGCCGCGCAGTCCCGGCGCACCTTTGTCGCGCATGCTCGACTGGGGCCGGCGCGACATCCCGGCGGCGGCCAATTTTTTGGCCGCGCGCACGCCCGATCATCGCCGCTCCATGGTCTGCCATTCCTTCGGCGGGCAGATGCTGGGTCTGATGCCGCAGGCGGGCAGGATCGATGCAGTGCTGGCGATTGCCTCGCAGCATGGCTACTGGCGCAACTGGTCGCGCCGGCACCAGTTGCGGCTGCTGCTGTCATGGTATGTCGCCTTCCCGGCAGTGGTCGGCCTGATCGGCCGCATCCCCGGCTGGTGGCTCGGCGGCCAGCCGCTGCCCGGTGCCATTGCGCGCGACTGGCGGCGCTGGTGCTGCTCGCCGCATTACCTGGTCGACGATGCCGGCATGCCGCTGCGGCCCTATAACGATGCGGTGCGCGCCCGCATGCGCATGATCAGCTTTGTCGACGATCACGATTTCGGGCCGAAGAAGGGCGTCGACAGGCTGATGGAGTATTACCCCAATGCCAGCATCGAACGCCTGCATGTGGCACCACGCGACTGGGGGCTGCAGCGTATCGGCCATTTCGGTTTCTTCAGACGCGACATGCCGGCGCGCATCTGGGGCGAACAGGCCGACTGGTTGCTGCAGGCGGCGTCATTGCCCGTCGATGCGGATGGCAAGCAGACGCTCAGGGCCGGCTGATCGGCGGCGTGATCAGGGTCGCGTGATGACGGGCGGCACAGTGCTGCCATCCCAGCCGCCGCCGAGCGCCTTGTAGAGATCGACGCTGGCAGTGAAGCGGCTGAGGCCTGCCTGCACCATGGCATCGTTGGCCGAGAAGACCGAGCGCTGGGCATCCAGCAGATCGAGGAAGCCTACCGTGCCGGCGCGATAGCGTGCCTCGACGATGCGATAGGCATCGTTGGCCTGCTCGAAGGCTTCCGTGGCGAAGCCGTATTGCCGCCCGGTGTTCACGGTGGCGCTCAAGGCATCCTCCGTGTCGCGGAAGGCCGAGAGGATGGCGCCGCGATAGCTCTCCACCAGTTCCTGGCTCTGGGCGCGGGCCAGTTCCTCCTGGCCTTCCAGCCGTCCGCCCTGGAAGATCGGCGCGGTGAGCGATGCGGCGATGGAATAGATCATGGTGTTGGGTTCGAACAAAGCCGCCGCCGTGCCGCTCTGGGTGCCGGCCCGCGCAGTGAGGTCGAGGCTGGGGAAACGCGCCGCACGCGCCGCGCCGATATCGAAATTGGCGGCGCGCAGGTCGCTTTCCGCCTTGCGCAGGTCGGGCCGGCGCAGCAGCAGTTCCGAGGGCAGCCCGGCGGCAACCGGAGGCAGGCTCAGCATGGAAAGACTGGTGCCCCGGATGGCGAAGCCCTGCGGGTTGCGGCCCAGCAGCACGGCGAGGGCATCCAGTGCCTGGCGTTCGCTCTGCTCAAGTGCTGCCACGGTGGCGCGCTGGGTGGCCACGCTGCTGCGCTGCTGCGCCACCTCGTAATCCGTGGTCACGCCCAGGCGGCGCTGGCTTTCCAGCAGCTCCAGCACACCCTCGGCGATGCGCAGTGTCTCGTTGGCAAGGCGGATGCGGTCGCGCAGGGACAGAAGCTGGAAATAGCCGGTCGCGATCTCGGCATACAGCGTGATTGCCACGGTCTCGCGGTCAAACCGGCTGGATTCCAGCCTTGTCAGTGCCGCGTCGGCGGTCGCGGAATTGGTGCCGAAGAGATCGACCTGATAGCCAGCCGTGAGGTTGCCGGCGAAGCTGTTGCGGATCACCTGGCCCGAGGCCGTGCTGCTGGTGGACGAGGATGTGCTGCTGGTGCCGCGGCCCTGGCGGCTGCGGGTGGCCGAGGCGTCGCTGCCCAGGGTGGGATACAGCGCAGCCCCGGAAATCTTGGCTTGGGCCTCGGCCTGGCGGATGCGGGCGACGGCGGCGCGCAGGTCGGTGTTGTTGGCCTGCGCTTCCGCGATCAGGGCGTTCAGTTCGGCGCTGCCAAAGCCCTGCCACCATGCCGTATCGGGCCATTGCCCCATGCTGTCCTGCCGGCTGTCCCAGGTCTTCGGCGTTTCGACGGCCGGTTTGATGTAGTCGGGCACCATCGAACAGGCACCGAGCGACAGGGCGATGACGGCGGTGGCCGTCAGACGGAGGGCAGGCATCAAGGATTATTCCGCAGAAAGGGCGACGACGGGATCGAGATCGGCGGCCTTGCGCGCCGGCAGATAGCCGAACAGCAGGCCGGTGGCGAAAGCACAGGAGAAGGCAAGCAGCACGGGCTCGGGCGAGAAGACCGCCGGCCGGCCGAACCAGGCGAACAGCCAGGTCGCGCCGAGGCCTACGGCCACGCCGATCAGGCCGCCCAGCGTGCAGATCGCCAGGGCTTCCGAATTGAACTGCAGCATGATGTTCAGCCGCCGCGCGCCGGTCGCCATGCGCACGCCGATCTCGCGCGTGCGCTCGGTGACGCTGACCAGCATGATATTCATCACACCGATGCCACCCACCAGCAGGGCGATGGCGGCAATCGAGCCGAGCAGGATGGTCAGCGTGTTCTGGGTGGCCATGGCGGTTTCTATGATCGAGGCCATGTTGCGGATCTGGAAATCCTCCGCCCGATGGCGCGCGATCAGAAGCTGGCGGATTTCCTCCTGCGTGTCATCGATCCTGGTCACGTCCTCGACCTGGACTGTGATCGTCTTCACATAGCGCTGGCCAAACAGCCGCAGCATGCCTGTGCTCAGCGGCACGTAGATCACATCATCCTGGTCGGCACCCCAGGGCGTGGCGCCCTTGGACGTCATAATGCCGACGACCTGGAACGGGATGCTGTTCAGCAAGACGTACTGGCCGATGGGGTCACTGCCCGGAAACAGGTTTCTGGCCACGGTCTGGCCGATGACCGCCACCGGCAGATAGCGCCGCACGTCCTCGGACAAGAAAAACACACCCTCGGCCACAGGCCAGTTTCGCGCGGCGGGGAACTCGGCCACGGTGGAATTGACCTGGGTGACGGCATCGCGGTCGCGATAGCGTGCCGTGACATTGCCGGTATATTCCGGCACCACGGCGACGATGTTGCCGATCTCGGCCCGGATGGCGTCGGCATCCTCGGCCACCAGGGTCGCCGTGATGCCATCGCTGCGCCGGATATTCGGCGCGCCCGGGCGGATCAGCAGCAGATTGCTGCCCATGGCAGTGATGCGGTCAAGCACCGACTGTTTGGCGCCGTCGCCAATGGCCAGCATCGCCACCACCGAGGCCACGCCGATGATGATGCCCAGCAGGGTCAGCAGGGTGCGCAGCAGGTTGCCACGCAGCGCCTTAAGGGCCATGCGCAGGGCTTCGGTTACGTCGAAGGGCGTAAAACCGCTTTTGGCACGATGCTGCGGGCGTTTCGGAGCGGCCTGTACCGTCGTGACGCTGCCGGTACTGCGGTCGGAGACAATGCTGCCGTCTTTCAGTTCGACGATGCGGTTGGCCTGGGCCGCCACATCCGGGTCATGGGTGATCAGCAGCACGGTATGGCCCTGGGCATTCAGGTCGCGCAGCAGCTGCATTACCTCGGCGCCGCTTTTGCTGTCCAGCGCGCCGGTCGGCTCGTCAGCCAGGATGACGGCACCGCCATTCATCAGGGCGCGCGCAATCGAGACGCGTTGCTGCTGGCCGCCGGAAAGCTGCGTCGGGCGGTGGTCCATGCGGTCGGACAGGCCCAGCCTGCTCAGCAGTTCGGCTGCCCGCGTGGCGCGTTCATGACGTGACAGCCCGGCATAGACCGCCGGCATCTCGACATTGCCGGCGGCGGTTTCCCCCGGCAGCAGGTTGTATTGCTGGAAAATGAAGCCGAAGGCCTCGCGGCGCAGCAGGGCCCGCTGGTCGGCATCGAGCGCCGCAACCTCGGTGCCGTCCAGCGCATAGGAACCGCTGGTTGGCCGGTCGAGCAGGCCGATCAGGTTCATCAACGTCGATTTGCCCGAGCCGGATGCCCCCATGATGGCGACGAACTCGCCGGCATGGATGTCGAGCGAGATGCCGTGTAACACCTCGACGGCCATGGCGCCGCGATGGAATGTCTTGCGGATATCCCGCAGGCGGATCACCGGCTGGCCGGGGACGGGATCGATCTGCATCTGCGTGGCGGCCATCACGTTCATCGCCGGATACCTTGCTTACAGCCGCGGCAGTGGGCCGCCCGGCCGTGTTGCCGCGGTGTTGCGGTTGCCGGTCGGCGCCGCATCCAGCACGACCTCCTCGCCGGCCCTGAGGCCGGAGGAGATGGCCGCATTGACCCGATTGCTGGCGGCGACCTCCACGACGCGCCGCGCCGGCTCGCCGTTCTCCAGCACGCGCAGCGCGAAGCGCGTGCTGTCGTTTGGCAGCGGTCGCAGGGCTGCCACCGGCACAATGGGCAGGTTCTCGGCTTTCGCCACCACAAAGAAGACCTGTGCGCTCATCTGGGTCAGCAGGTCGTGCTCCGGGTTGGGCACGTCGAAGAGGGCTGAATACAGCACCACGTTGTTCACCGTTTCCGGCGTGGGCAGGATCTGGCGCAGGCTGCCCGTGCGCTTCTTGTCGGGCTGCCCCAGGGTGGTGAAATACGCCGGCATGCCGATGATCAGCCTGGGCACATCGGCTTCCGACACCTGGGTTTTCACCGTCATGGTGTCGAGGTCGGCGATGCGCAGAATGATCGGCGCCGACTGGTTGGCGTTCAGCGTCTGGCCCTGCCGGGCGCTGATGTCCACCACGGTGCCGGTCATCGGCGCATAAATCTTGGTATAACCCAGGTTGGCCTGATCGGAGCGCAGGGTGGATTCGCCCTGCTGAATCTGCGCATCCAGCACCGCGATCTGCGCCAGCAGCGAACGGCGGCTGGCCTCGGCGCTGTCATAGCTGTCCTGGCTGGTGGCGCGCTCGGCCAGCAGGCGGCGCTGGCGCTCGAACTGCTTCTCCGCGAGGCCCAGTTGAACCTGCTTGTCGGCGCGCTGCGCCTTCAGGGCCAGCAGGTTGGCCTGGTCGGCGGCAACACGCGCCTCGTAGACGGTGGGGTCGATCTGCGCCAGCAGGTCGCCCTGCTGCACGCGCTGACCGAAATCGACGTAGATTTTCTTGAGCTGCCCGGAAACCTGGGTGCCGACATCGACGTAGTTCAGCGGCTGCAGGGTGCCGACTGCCGAAACGGTGTCCTCCACGCTGCCCAGGGCCACGGTATGAGTGCGGAAAGGGGGCCGGGTATCGGCGCGCGCGGACCAGTACCACCAGGCGCCGCCGGCCAGCAAAACGGCAAGGGCGGTGGCGGACAGGATCAGGAAAGGACGTTTCATCGGCATACTGGGGAAACTATGGGTCAGAATCCTTACGGGGCGATGGCCTGAATCCTGCGCGACCGAGACTTTATCTCTGCCTGACAGGGCCTGACGGCCGAACCGCCGGTAGGCATAATAATGATAATTATTTGCTATTACAGGGTTTCGCCTGCCGCCAACCTATCCTGTCACAACACGGCAGGCTCGGCCGTCTGGGAGTGCATCCACGCAAAAAGGCGCTCTCCCCATGACAGACACACCCTCCCCGAATGCGACTCTCGGCCCGATCTGGCGCGGCCTAACCGCCCTGCTGGCTGCCGGACTCGTGCTGAACGGCCTGTTCATGCTGGTCGGACCCGGCGGCTGGTATGCCGCCGTGCCGGGGGTGAGCAGCACCGGGCCGCTAAACGATCATTTTGTGCGCGATATCGGTGCGGCTTTTTTCGCCACCGGTCTGGGCGCCGCCTGGGCGGCCTGGCGGACCCAGCGCGGCGGCCTGCTGCCGGCGGCGGTGTTCCTTGGCCTGCATGCCGCGATCCATCTTGTCGAGACGCTGGTTGTCGGGCATGCCCATGGCTCCGCGCTGGCCATTGAACTGCTGGGTATTCATCTGCCGGCCGTACTGGCGATCGCGCTGGTTCTGCCGCCACCCTCGACGGCACTGCTGATCAAGCTGGCTCCGGAGGCGCTGATCGGGCAGCGCATCGCGGCGGCTGAGCGTCATCTCGGCGTACCGCTGGATTACATGCGCGAGATCGGCCGCGCGGCACCGGCCCTGCTGGCTAAATTTGGCGTGATCTCCGGCCTGGGCCGGCAGGATGTGACGGCGCCGGCCGAAGCATTGCATTTCGCGTCGCTGGGTGCCGTGCAGGTCGACGATTGCGGCGAATGCGTGCAGATCCATGTCAACCTAGCACTGAAAGACGGCATACCGCCGGCGCATCTGCAGGCCGCGCTCGACAACCGCCTCGCCGACCTGCCGCCGCTCGCGGCGCTGGCTTTGCGCTTCGGCCGGGCCGCCGCCGAGAACGATCCGGCGCTGGAGACCCTGGCCGAGCAGTTGCAGCGTCATCTCGGCCGCCGCGCGATGTTCGACCTTGCCATCGCGCTGGGACTGGCGCGGTTTTATCCTGTCTTGAAGCGGGCACTGGGCTATGCCAAGAGTTGCAGCCTGATCCGACTGAAGGTGGCCTGACATGCCGACCGCGCCGGCGACCGATGCCAAGACCGCGACCTTCGAGCAACATCGGCGCCGGCTGTTCGGCCTCGCCTACCGCATGCTGGCCAGCGTGGGCGACGCCGAAGATGCCGTGCAGGATACTTTCCTGCGCTGGCATCGCAGCGACGCGGATGCGATCCAGAATCCGGAAGCCTGGCTGGTCACGGCCTGCACGCGGCTATGCATCGACCGCCTGCGTGCCGCCAAGCTGGAACGCGCGCAATATCCCGGCGTCTGGCTGCCAGAACCGTTGGTGGAACTGGAAGTCAGCCTGCCCGATCCGACGCCCGGGGCCGATGCCGCGCATGAGCAGGCCGACGATCTTTCCATGGCGATGCTGCTGGTGCTGGAACGCCTCACGCCGGCCGAACGCGCCGCCTGGCTATTGCGCGAAGCCTTTGACTACGATTACCCGCAGATCGCCGCCGCCCTGCAGAAATCGGAACCTGCCTGCCGCCAGCTGGTCAGTCGCGCGCAAAAGCACCTGAAGGACCAGCGTCCGCGTTTCGCTGCAGACTCGGCCGAGGCCAAGCGGTTGGCCGAGCGTTTCGCTGCCGCCACGCGTGCCGGCGACGCGCGGATGTTCGCCGGCCTGCTGGCCGAGGATGCGATGATCTGGTCGGATGGCGGCGGCAAGGCGGCGGCGGCGCTGAACGTGATCCATGGCGCCGAGAAGGTGGTGCGCTTCTTCGTCGGCGTGCGCCGCAAGCAGCCCAACACGCTGCGCGGCATGGCGGTACGCATCAACGGCCAGCCGGGCTGGCTGCTGTTCGATGGCGACAAGCCCTATCTGGCGATGGCGGTGGATATTGTCGACGGCGCGGTGCGCAACGTGTTCATCATTCGCAATCCCGACAAGCTGGCCCGCCTGCCGGCCGCGGCGTGATACGTCGTCAGGCCTCCAGGTCGACGCGGCGGCCCGTGCGGCTGCCGAGGCGAGCCAGCGTATCGCGCAGGATGGCGGCAAAGGACCGCCGCCTCGGCCCTTTTTGGCGGCGCTGCGGACCCTCCAGCCGTTCCAGAGCACGCTGCCACAGCCGCTCTTCCATATAGCGTTCGGTGGCACGCGGAATGCTGCGATAGGCGCTGATGGCCTGGATGCGCGTGGTCGTCGGCATGGCGGTCTCCGGTCTTCTACAGGGACGCCCAAGGCTAGCCGTGCAGACGGCTCCCGAGTTGCGACCAGATCGGGGCAACGTGTGACAAAAATAGGTCGGGGCAATAAAAAAGGCGGGCTTTCCAGCCCGCCTTTTTGCGAAAATCCGCCGGAACTGCTGTTCAGCCTTTCCGTCAGCCCTTCTGCCGGTTGAGCAGGCGCAGGCGCAGGGCATTCAGCTTGATGAAGCCCTGGGCGTCCTTCTGGTCGTAGACCGAGTCGGCCTCGAAGGTGACGTGGCTGAGGGAGTAGAGCGACTTGGGCGACTTGCGGCCGACCACGTTGACCGAACCCTTGTAGAGCTTCAGCCGCACGGTGCCTTCCACATTCTCCTGGCTCTTGTCGATCAGCGCCTGCAGCATCTCGCGCTCGGGCGAGAACCAGAAGCCGTTATAGATCAGCTCGGCATAGCGCGGCATGATCTCGTCCTTCAGGTGCGCCGCGCCGCGGTCCAGCGTGGCTTGCTCGATGCCGCGATGGGCCATGTGCAGGATGGTGCCGCCCGGGGTTTCGTAGATGCCACGGCTCTTCATGCCGACGAAGCGGTTCTCCAGCAGATCCAGCCGACCTATGCCGTGCTTGCCGCCCAGTTCATTCAGTTTGGTCAGCAAAGCGGCCGGCGACAGGGCCTGGCCGTTCACGGCCACCGCATCGCCGCGCTTGAATTCGACCTCGATATATTCGGGTGTGGAAGGCGCCTTCTCGGGATCGACGGTGCGCGAATAGACGAAATCCGGGGCTTCCACCCAGGGATCTTCCAGCACTTTGCCCTCGGCCGAGATGTGCAGCAGGTTGGCATCCACCGAGAAGGGCGCCTCGCCGCGCTTGTCCTTGGCGATGGGGATCTGGTGCTTCTCGGCGAAGTCGATCAGAGCCGTGCGGGAATTCAGTTCCCATTCGCGCCAGGGCGCGATCACCTTGATATCGGGCTTCAGCGCATAATAGCCCAGCTCAAAGCGCACCTGGTCGTTGCCCTTGCCGGTGGCGCCGTGGCACACCGCGTCGGCGCCGACCTCTTTGGCGATCTCGATCTGGCGCTTGGCGATCAGCGGGCGGGCGATCGAGGTGCCGAGCAGGTACAGGCCCTCGTACATGGCATTGGCGCGGAACATCGGGAAGACGAAGTCGCGCACGAATTCCTCGCGCAGGTCCTCGATGAAGATCTGCTTCACGCCGAACATCTCGGCTTTCTTGCGCGCCGGCTCCAGTTCTTCGCCCTGGCCCAGATCGGCGGTGAAGGTCACGACCTCACAGCCATAGGTCTCCTGCAGCCATTTCAGGATCACCGAGGTGTCCAGGCCGCCGGAATAGGCCAGAACCACCTTCTTGACGCTGCCATGCTTGCTGCCGCTCATCGGGCATACTCCTCAAAAGCCGGGAAAATCGGGGCGGAGTATAGGCAGGACCGGGGGCTGCGCAAGCCGCCGGCTTCTGCCGGAATGCCCCAATTTTGGCTTAATCGGACCCTAAATCGCCTTCAGAAGTCGGAGACGATGCCCTTGCGTTCCCAGTCGCCATAGCGGGTGGGTTCCGGCCCCTGGGGGCCGTTTTCCTCGCCCGGCGCCTGGGTCAGTTTCACGGCCGGCTTCGCCGGTGCGATCGGTTTGCCGGTCTTCGGGTCGACGGGCCTGGTATCGACAGGCCCAGTATCAACAGGCCCGGCATCAATAGGGGCATCGACCGCCTTGCCGTCGGGGCTGGGATCGGGGCGTCCGCTCGGTCTGGTGTCCTGGGTCACGGCAGGTGGCATCTTGCGCAGGTGTCGACCCTGCTTACATATAGCGGTGCGGCCGGCTTGTTAAGTCGTCCGGGAAAGAGGGACCTGAACAATGAACTACATGAAGACGGCTATCCTGCTGGCGGGCCTGATGGCGCTGTTCGGCGCGGTCGGCTTCCTGATCGGTGGCGAGGCGGGCATGCTGATCGCGCTCGGGCTTGCCGCCGCCATGAACCTGTTCGCCTACTGGAACAGTGACAGGATGGTGCTCTCGATGTATGGCGCACGCGAGGTGGATGCCCGCACCGCGCCGGAATTCCACGGCCTGGTCGCCGAACTGGCCCAGCGCGCCGGCCTGCCCATGCCGCGCGTCTATGTGATCGACAACGATCAGCCCAATGCCTTCGCCACCGGCCGCAACCCGGAAAACGCCGCCGTGGCCGCAACCACCGGCCTGCTGCACAGTTTGAGCCGCGAGGAAATCGCCGGCGTGATGGCGCATGAACTGGCCCATGTTAAGAACCGCGACACCCTGATCATGACGATCACGGCCACCCTGGCCGGCGCCATCGGCATGCTGGCGAATTTCGCCATGTTCTTCGGTGGTTCGTCGGACAACCGCAACAACCCGCTCGGCATCATCGGCTCGATCGCCATCATGATCCTGGCCCCCATTGCCGCCATGCTGGTGCAGATGGCGATCAGCCGCAGCCGCGAATATGCCGCCGACCGCATGGGCGCGGAGATCGCCGGCGACCCAACCTGGCTGGCCTCGGCGCTGCAGCGCATTTCCGGGGCTGCCGAGCGCATCCCCAACGAGCAGGCCGAGCGCAGCCCCGCCACGGCGCATATGTTCATCATCAATCCGCTGCATGGCCGCGGCATGGACAACCTGTTCTCGACCCATCCGAGCACCGAGAACCGCGTTGCCGCCCTGATGCAACTGGCCGCCAGCGTGCGCGGCGGCGCTGGCTACCGCGCCGCGCCGGCCTATTCGGGCAGCAGTTCGGTGCCTCGTTCGGGCGGCAGCCGTCGCCGGCCCTGGGGTTGATCCGGCGCCTGGATCAGGCGCCGAAATCCGGCCGGTAACTGCCGAAACTCCATAAATGGCCTTCCGGGTCGCGGACCGAGAAGTCGCGCGAGCCGTAATCTGTATCGCGGATGGCCATAACCACCTCGGCGCCGGCAGCGCAAGCCCGCTCGTACAGTGTATCGATGGCGTCGGCGGCAATGTAACTGCTTTGTGTCGTCACGCCGGCCTCGCGCGGTGTGCGAAAGGCGAAAGGGCCATCGCCCTGCACGCTGCCCAGCATCACCATGCCGTTGCCGAAGCACATTTCGGCATGGGCGATGCTGCCATCGGGGTTTTTGTGGCAGGCAATGCTTCGGAAGCCGAAGGCTTTTTCCAGCCAGGCCATCGCGGCTGGCGCGTCGCGGTATTGCAGGACGGGGTAGATGCTGGGGCGGGTATCGGTCATGACGGGCTCCTGATGTTCAGATGCCGACACGCTAGCCGCCTGCCCGCCAATGCGCTTGTAAAAATGTAACCGAACCCTTCAGCCGACCGGCAGGCCGACCTGGCCCTGTAATCTTGCCGCCAGGTAATCGCCCGGCGTACAGCCGGTCAGGCGGCGGAAATCGCGGTTGAAATGCGCCTGGTCGTAATAACCGGCGGCCAATGCGACATCGGTCCATTTCGCCGGGACTGCATCTATCTGGGCCTCGTCGATCAGCTCCAGCGCATGACGGAAGCGCAGCAGGCCGGCCACAGTGCCGGGCGACAGGCCGACATGCTCGCGGAACAGCACGGCCAGATGCTTGCGGCTGCAGCCGACCTCACCGGCCAGTGCCGCAATCGACACATCGCCATGGCGCCCTGCGATCTGGCGCAGCGCCCAACCGGCATTGCGGATGCCGGCCAGGTCGACGGCCTCGCGCGACGCGACGTGCGCGGCAATGGCGGCATCCAGCCAAGCGAAGCAGGTCTCCCAGTCATTGGCCGCCTGCAGGCCTTCGATCAGGCGCAATGCTGCCGCCGGACCCAGCAGGTCGGACAGCAGGAAGACGCGGTTGGTCAGGTCCTGCATGGGCAGGCGGAAGAACCGCCGCGCGCCCTGCGGCGTGAACATCACCTGCAGGCCGCGCTGGCTGCCGCCGCTTTCCGAAATGGCATAGGCGTCGCTCAACCCGGCGGCAAATCCGCAGCCGGTGCCGACCGGGATGACGAAGCCCGCCGTGTCGACGATGGTGATCGGATCGCCCAGGTTGACGATCATAACCGCGTTCAGGCCGGGCAGTTCATGCCGGCGCGTGAAGGCCGTGTTGCGCTCGTCATAGGCGATATAGGTATCGACCAGGCCGGCCAGCCGCGGATGTGGGGGCGCGAAGGCCATTTCCCACTGGCCGCGTTCGGAGTTGTGGCGGATTACCTGCATGGCCGCAGTATTCGCCACGTCGCGGCGCGGTATCCAGTACGATTACCGCTGCAGACTGAACCGTACGGACACAGTGAAGCTGGCGCATTCGCTCCATGCGCCAGGCTCATCTGTTCGGGACCGATTCACTAGTGCTTGTGGCCGCCGTGGCCGGCATCGCCCATGCTGCCGGCCTTCATGACCGGAACCTGGATGGTGACCGTGCCGGCCTTCTCGAAGGTCAGCGTCAGCGGAAACTGCGCGCCTTCCTTCAGCGGCTGCTTCAGGCCGATCAGCATCACGTGATAGCCGCCGGGCTCCAGCGCGGTCTGGCTATTGGCCGGGACGGGGATATCCTCCACCGGCCGCATGCGCATGGCGTCGCCATCCTTCACATGGGTATGCAGCTCGACGCTTTCAGCCACCGGCGAGGTGGCCTTCACCAGCCTGTCGGCGCTGCCGCCGGTATTCTTCAGCGTCATGAACACGCCGCCGACTTTCGCCGGCGTGGCGCGGGCAAACGGTTGCTCGATGGCGATGTCGCCGGCCTTCGGCGCGGCGGGCATGGCATGGTTGTGGCCGTGTGCCTGGGCGAGAACCATGGGCTTGCCGGCATCGGCCACGCGGATCAGCGCGGCGGGGCGCGGCAGATCATGGGCTGACTGGCCGGCCGCCGGAATCTGGTCCCAACGTATTTCGCCGCTCTCGCAGGTCTGTAGCACGGGCAGCCAGAGTTGCGCGCCGGGCTGGTTTGGCAGCTTCATAACCAGACCGAATTCGTCGAACTGCTCGTTGGGCAGCTTGCCGCCGCTCCAGTTCACGGCGCTGACCAGGGTGTCGGTCTTCTGTCCATGGCCGATCTCGATCGGCTGGGCCAGCTTGCGGGTCTCGATGGTGACCTGCCAGCCGGGTTTGGCCTGGGGCCGCACGCTCACCACGCCCTCGGGAATGCCGACGCGGATGGCGGTGGTGGCGCTGCTGCCGCAGCCATGGGGCACGCGCAGGGCCGTGCGGAAATAGCTGCCCGGCTCGGCGAGTGCCGGATCGGCGCTGACATGGGCGGTGGCCGGCAGTGAAACAGCAAAGGTCAGTGCAGCAGCACTCAAAAGGAATAGACGCGACATGGGAATCCTCCCGTAAATCCTGAATAAGACGAAACGGTTTCGATCAGGATTACGAGACTGGTGGCGCGCGGGCCTGGGCCGGGAGGTAACGGGCGCTGGCTAGCGTGCTGTCCGGCGCGGAAGCGTATAGAACGGTGGTGGCAAAGCCGGGAACCGCCAATGGCAGGGCCGCGGGCAGGATGGCATGGCCGAGTTGCGCCGTGGCGAGGCAGACCGGACAGGTCTTGCTGGCTTTCAGCGGCTTTTCGGGATCGGCCTCGACCGGCAAGCCGTCTTTCAGCGCTATGGTCCGTGTACCTTGCGTCGAACAGAGCACGGTCAGTTCGATGCCGTTGGCCGTCTGCACGCGCTGGGCGGCATGCAGGGTCAGCGGCAGCAGGGCATGGAACAGCAATGCCAGCAGGGCCAAGCGCGCCACGACGACATGCGCCCGGCGGGGGCGAAGCGGGGAATGCGGCAGGGATGCGGCGGTGGCCATGGGCCTAGCCATACCCCCCGCCCGGATGTTCGGCAAGGGTGGCGGTTTGACGCAGCCCGGCCGGGCTCTTAAGCTTCGCGGCGATGGTCCGCCGGCGATTCACTCAGCCGACGGTGAAAAGGGAATGCGGTGCGGGCTTTTGACCGCCCTAGGCCGCAGCAGCCCCCGCTACGGTAGGCGGCGAGCGCGGCGCCACGATGCCACTGGCCGGGCAACCGGCTGGGAAGGCGGCGCCAAGCGATGACCCGCAAGCCCGGAGACCTGCCATCACCTGATTGGGCGGTTGTTCTGCTTCGAGGGGAAGAATGCAGGGCGGGCCGCTTTTCCGTACGGGAGGTACATCATGTTGCGTCTTACTGCCGCCGTCGCGGCCCTTCTGGTCTCGACACCGGCCCTCGCCCACCATCCGATGGGCGGCACCACGCCGTCCACCCTGATGGAGGGCCTGCTGTCGGGCTTTGGCCATCCAATCCTGGGTCTCGATCATTTCGTATTCATTATCGCGGCAGGCCTGCTGGCCGCGCCCCGCGCACGCCTGGGCCTGATTCTGCCGCTGGCCTTTGTCGTGGGCTCCTTCATCGGGTCGCTGCTGCATCTGGCCGGCGTCGATCTGCCCGGCGGTGAAATGCTGATCGCCGGTTCGGTGATCGTGATGGGCTTTCTGCTGCTCAGCCCGCGCGCCATCGGCGACGGCAGTTTCGCCGCCCTTCTGGCCCTGGCCGGCCTGCTGCACGGCCATGCGCTGGCCGAGGCGATCTTCGGCGCGGAAAACACGCCTCTGGTGGCCTACCTGGCCGGCCTGGCCGTGACGCAGTATCTGATCGCCGCCGGCGCGGCGCTGGCCTGGCGCCGGTTTGCCGGCACCGCCCTGCAGCCGCGCATTGCGCGTGCTGCGGGTTTTGGCGCCGCCGGTCTGGGCGTGCTGTTCCTGGTGCTCAACCTCGCCGGCTGACCGCGGGCTCTGATCTCCACTTTGTTACAGGGCGGGTGGCTGCAAACGTGGCCGCCCGCCCTTGACTTATCCCGGGGCCGTTGTTATCTCGCTTGGGCAACCGGCCCAGCTTCTTTCGGGTCGGGGTCGCCACGGCATCCCTTCCGCATTTTCCGATCGCGTCGCTCCGGGCTTCATCGCCCTCAGGCAATGGCGGTTGGCAGCAGCGGCCAGGCTGACAACCGCACCGGCGGCTGACATTCCCCCCTTATGGCTGCTGCGTCCGTACCGGACGCTGGGCCCAAATCTCCCAAACACACCGCCCTCACGAGTCCGCGAGTCCGTCCGATGAATCTGCAGGAACTGAAAACCAAATCCCCGACCGAACTGCTGGCCTTTGCCGAAGAGCTGCAGATCGAGAACGCCTCCACCCTGCGCAAGCAGGACATGATGTTCGCGATCCTCAAGCAGTTGGCCGAGAAGGAAGTCGAGATCACCGGCGAGGGCGTGCTGGAGGTGCTGCAGGATGGCTTCGGCTTCCTGCGCTCCGCCCAGGCCAATTATCTTCCCGGTCCCGACGACATCTATGTCAGCCCGAATCAGATTCGCCGTTTCGGCCTGCGCACCGGCGATACGGTCGAAGGCACGATCCGCGCGCCCAAGGACGGCGAACGCTATTTTGCCCTGCTCAAGGTCAACACGATCAATTACGAAGACCCCGAACAGGCGCGCCACAAGGTGCATTTCGACAACCTGACTCCGCTCTACCCGACCGAGCGCCTGCGCATGGAAATGCCGGATGCCGCGGAGGAGCCGGCGGCTGCCGCACCGGCCGCTGCCGCCAAGACGCCGACCATCAAGAGCCGCGGCGGCGAAGGCAAGCGCGAGAAGCTGGTTTCGGCTGCGCCGAAGAAAGATGTATCGGCCCGCGTGATCGACCTGATCTCGCCGCAGGGCAAGGGCCAGCGTTCGCTGATCGTGGCGCCGCCGCGTACCGGCAAGACGATGCTGCTGCAGAATATCGCGCATGCCATCAGCCACAATCACCCGGAAGTCTACCTCATCGTGCTGCTGATCGACGAGCGCCCGGAAGAGGTGACGGACATGCAGCGTACGGTGAAGGGCGAGGTGATTTCCTCCACCTTCGACGAGCCGGCCAGCCGCCATGTTCAGGTCACCGAAATGGTGCTGGAAAAGGCCAAGCGTCTGGTCGAGCATAAGCGCGATGTGGTGATCCTGCTCGACTCGATTACCCGCCTGGCCCGCGCCTACAACACCGTGGTGCCGTCCTCGGGCAAGGTGCTGACCGGCGGCGTGGACGCCAACGCGCTGCAGCGGCCGAAGCGCTTCTTCGGCGCCGCGCGCAATATCGAGGAGGGCGGTTCGCTCACCATCATCGCCACCGCGCTGATCGATACCGGCTCGCGCATGGACGAAGTGATCTTCGAAGAGTTCAAGGGCACCGGCAATTCGGAAATCATCCTCGACCGCAAGCTCTCCGACAAGCGCACCTTCCCGGCCATCGACATCACCAAGTCTGGCACCCGCAAGGAAGAACTGCTGGTCGACAAGGGCGTGCTGGCCAAGATGTGGGTGCTGCGCCGCATCCTCATGCCGATGGGCGGCCAGGACGCGATGGAATTCCTGCTCGACAAGATCAAGCACAGCCGCACCAACGCCGATTTCTTCGATTCGATGAACACCTGATATCCGGCCTGATCCGGGCATCCAGGCGGGCGGGGGCAACCCCGCCCGTTTTTTGTTGCGCCTCTGGCATCAGGTCCGCTTGCCGGACGTTCCCTTCCGCATATCTGTTGCAAAGGGCACCCCGCCCGAGGAGGAAACGACATGCAGCGCGTTCTGATCCTTACCCTGATGCTCACCGGAACCCTTGCTGGAGCCGCCGCCGTGTCGGCCGGCCAGGCTCTGGCTGCCGAAAAGAGCATCGACATCCATGCCATCACCGCCAGCGGCGTGGGCTCCAAGATCGGCACCATCACGGCAAAGGATACCCGTCAGGGCCTGATGCTTTCGCCGGCCCTAGCCAACCTGCAGCCGCCAGGGCCACACGGCTTCCACCTTCATGAAAAGCCCGATTGCGGCCCTGGCCCCGGCGCCAACGGCCAGCCGGCTGCGGGGATGGCTGCGGGCGGTCATTACGATCCGCACAAGACCGGACAGCATCATGGGCCGCATAACAACATGGGGCATCTGGGCGACCTGCCGCCGCTGGTGGTGAATGGCGATGGCACTGCCACGCTGCCGGTCATCGCGCCGCGGCTGAAGGTGAAGGATCTGGCCGGCCATGCCCTGATGATCCATGCCGGCGGCGACAATTACAGCGACCAGCCCGCGCCCCTGGGCGGCGGCGGCGGCCGCATCGCCTGCGGCGTGATCAAGTAGCCGGGCGTGATTGCGGCGGCTAGACTGCCGCCGCATGACCGGTGCAGATCCTAGGGACTGGTTCCGCTTCGCCCGCGACCGCGTCAGCGGCACCGAAGCCGTGCGCGCCGCCTTCCACAGCCATGCCTATGACCCACATTTTCACGATCAGGTGCTGGTGGGCGTGACGGAGCGGGGGCTGCAGCAATTCCGCTGCCGCCGCCAACTGGTCCGCAGCACACCCGGCCGCGTCATCCTGATGGAGCCGGGCGAGACCCATGATGGTGAAGCGGGTGCCAGCAGCGGCTTCGTCTATGCGATGCTGTATTTCGATCCTGTCTGGCTGCGCGATGCGGCGGCGCAGCATGCAGGCGTTTCCGATGGCGCATCCGCCTTCGGCTTTCCCGCCACCCTGGTCGACGATCCGGGCCTGGCCCGTGCCATCCTCGCCGCCTGGCGTCAGGTCGCCGCGCCCGGCAGCCGCATGGCCCGCGAGGCGGCGCTGGATCGCGTGGTTGCCCTGCTGTGGCGGCGACGCGGCGAGAATCGCATTGCCTCGATACATGCACCCCGGCTGGCGCGGCAGGCGCGGGCCATGATGGACGACGCCTTTGGCACCGATCTTGGCCTGCAGATGATGGCTGACCAACTGGGGACGGATCGTTTTCATCTGACGCGCAGCTTCAAGGCCGCTTATGGCCTGGCACCGCATGCCTATCTGGTGCAGCGGCGATTGAGCCACGCACGCCGGATGCTGGCTGGCGGCGCCATGCCGGCGGCGGTGGCTGCTGCTGCCGGCTTTGCCGACCAGAGCCATCTGGGCCGCTGGTTCCGCCGGGCCTATGGCATGACGCCGGCTGCCTATCGCCGTCTTTGCACAAATCTTCCAGACAGCGCCCCGGCCTGACGGCATCTTCGCTCCGAGACAAGGGAGGAAGGCGTGTCGGAGACAAAGGTGGCGTTCGAGACCAAGATCGTGATCGCGGTGCGCGAGGATCTGGCCACATGGCAGAAGCTGAACGTGACGGCTTTCCTGGCCAGCGGGCTTGCCGCCGCCATCCCCGATTGTATCGGCCAGGCATACACGGATGCGGCCGGCCGCCGCTACACTGCATTATGCGGCCAGCCGATCCTGGTTTTCGCCGGCACGCTGGATGACCTGCGCAGGACGCATGATCGTGCAGTGGCCCAGGGCCTGACTGTCGCGCCCTATGTCACGGCGATGTTCGCCACCGGACACGATGCCGCCAACCGTGCCGTTTTCGCTGAAGGCGATGCGATGGCCCAGCACTGGGCGGGGCTGGGGTTGCATGGCGGCCGCAAGGTGGTGGACAAGGCCGTGAAGGGCCTGAAACTGCATCCCTGACCCGATGTTGCGGCTCACACATTGGGGTCGAAGAACTCCGCCGCGATCATCAGCATGTCGACCTGCCCGCCGTCTTTGCTGAGCGGGAGGCGCAGCACCAGATAATCATGCATGCGGTCGTCGATCAGCATGTGCAGTTTTTCGGTCATTGGCCGGCGCTGGCGCACCACATCGTCGAATGTGGCCTGCACGCGGATGCGATAGTCGCGTTCCGGCAATTCGTCGAGCCATTTGCCGGTCGGATCGTAGCCGAAGCGCTCGACCACGCGCGTGCCCACCAGACGCATGTGATAGCGGTATCCGCCGCCGCCATCAGGCACTACATCGGCCAGAGAGACATTGCCCAGCAGCCAGGGAAAATCCATCGGATCGATATCGGCGCGGCCGGGCATCGCGCGACCGCGGCATTGCGTTTGCCAGTATTCCAGCAGGCGGCGCAGGCGCGGCAGTGCCACGGTGTCTGGAGTGGCGGGGGTCTGATGACTCACGGGCTCCCTTTCGTCCCGGCTCTTCGGGCGCGGGTTCCGCATATTCTAGCCGCTTCCGCTCGTCTTCTGGCCGCCAGAAAAAAATCTGCCAACGGACGAGATTTCTATTGTAATTGAAAATCATTCGCATATACTCAGACCCATCGCGCCACTGCTTCCCTGCAGCCGGGGCGGTTTCTTAGGTCGGTCCCGACACTCTGCTGGTCGTGTCGGGATTCGTGGTCGGTCCGGCAGAATGGGGCATTGCCGGGCCGACCCCGACCGAATTCTCCCGAAAATTTATAATTATCAATGGCTTCAGACGGAGCTATGAATTTTTTGCGCCTGAGGCATGTTTTATTTGCGTAACTGTATGTGAATTTATGTTGACCTGTATCTTCGACTGTGGAATATAGGGGCGTCGGTTTCGGCCGTACCGCGGGATTTGAGGGGCAGCTTGCACCGCGACACCAATGCTAAAGCGCCACGGCGGAAGTCGTGGGCCCGAATGAAAAGTCCGGAGTGACCCATGATCCGCACCTGCATCCGCAAAACCCGTCTCTGTTGTTGTCGCTGACCACGCGCCGATCCACCCGCGTTTCTTAAGTCCAGCGATGAACGGCCGCGCCCCTCAAGCAGGGCCGGCCAACGGAGATATTCCCATGAGTGAAGCCTATCTGATCGAGGCGGCCGGCGAGGCCGCCGGTGTGGTGATCCGCGAACGCGGCGGTTTCCGCTTCTTCGCATCCGGGCCGCAATTCGCCGCCCTGGAGCAGCAGCTCTTCCGCCGCAGCGCCGATGCCGAACGCGCCGCCCGCGCCCTGCTGGCCGCCAACGACAACGCGGTGCGCCGCCGCGGGTTTCCCCACCCGTCTCAGTCCTGGAGGTAAGCCATGACCGAGTTCCTGCTTCTAGCACCTGCCAACGAGGTGCCCACCCATATCACCCGGCATGAGCGTAGCCGGCGCCGGCCCGGCTTCGCCCATCGCCTGCAGGCCGCCTTCGGTGCCTTCCTCGCGCCCGAGCGGTTACGGCCCGCCGCCAATGACAATCCGGGCGACGCCGCGCCAGTGTCGCTGGCCGATCCGCTGGCCCTGCCACCGGAATGGCATGGGCATGAATGGGGCCAGGGCGGCGACCTGATCGGGCTGAGTTTCCTGCCCTTCGACCGCTGAGGGATCGCTGTCCATGATCGAATTGCGTCATATCACCAAGCGCTTTGCCGGCGCGAGCGGCAGCGTCGAGGCCCTGCGCGATGTCAGCCTCGGGATCGCGGCGGGAGAAATCTTCGGCGTGATCGGCCGCAGCGGCGCCGGCAAATCCACGCTGATCCGCTGCATCAACCTGCTGGAACGTCCCACGGAAGGCAGCGTGATCGTCGCCGGCCGCGACCTCACCCAACTGAAATCATCCGAGCTGCGCGCCGCGCGGCGCGACATCGGCATGATCTTCCAGCATTTCAACCTGCTGTCGGCGCGCAGCGTGTTCGACAACGTGGCCCTGCCGCTGGAACTGCGCGGCGAAAGCCGTGCGGTGATCCGCGCCAAGGTCGAGCCCTTGCTGGAACTGGTCGGCCTGGCGGACAAGGCCGATCGTTATCCGGCGCAGTTGTCCGGCGGCCAGAAACAGCGCGTCGGCATCGCCCGTGCGCTGGCCACTGATCCGAAGGTACTGCTCTGCGACGAGGCCACCTCGGCGCTCGATCCCGAAACCACCGAGCAGATCCTGGCGCTGATCAAGGATATCCGCGACCGGCTGAAGCTGACCGTGGTGCTGATCACCCACGAGATGGCGGTGGTGAAGGAAATCGCCGATCGCGTCGCCGTGATGGAACAGGGCCGCGTGATCGAGCAGGGCGCCACCTTCGATGTCTTCACCCGGCCGCAGCATGCCACCACGCGCAGCTTTGTGGCCGATCTAATCGGCTTCGCCTTGCCGCCGGCACTGGAAAGGCGCATCGCCGCCGATCCGGATCATGCCGGCGCCGGCCTGTGGCGCATCCTGTTCACCGGCCCGCATGCCGACGAGCCGGTGATCGCCGCGCTCAGCCGCAACCTGAATATAGACCTCAATATCCTGCATGGCCGGATCGACGAGATCCAGGGTCGCCCCTTCGGCGTCATGGTCGTGCAGGCCCGCGGCAGCGAGGCCCAGCTTGCCGCCGCCCGCAAGTTCCTGCTCTCCCGCCAGCTTCATGTCGAGGACCTGAATCATGTCGTCCGCCCTGATCGAATTGCTGTTTGACGGCCTGCTCGAGACGCTGGTGATGGTCGGCGTCTCGGGCGGCATCGGCGCCGCCTTCGGCATCCCGCTCGGCGTGGTGCTGATCCTCACCGACCGCGGCGGCATCCTGCAGAACCTGCCGCTCAACCGCGTGCTGGGCCTGCTGATCAACGCCACGCGCTCGACCCCCTTCATCATCCTGATGGTGGCGATCATTCCCTTCACGCGCCTTGTGGCGGGCACATCGATCGGCACGCTGGCCGCCATCGTGCCGCTCACCATCGCCGCCATCCCCTTCATCGCCCGCCTGGTGGAAACCGCCCTGCGCGAGGTGCCGGCCGGTCTGATCGAAGCGGCCGAGGCCATGGGCGCGACGCCGTTGCAGATCGTCACCAAGGTGCTGCTGCCCGAGGCCCTGCCGGGCATCGTCGCCGGCCTCACCATCACGCTGGTCAGCCTGATCGGCTATTCCGCCATGGCGGGTGCAGTGGGCGGTGGCGGCTTAGGGGATATCGGCATCCGCTACGGCTATCAACGGTTCCTGCCCGAGGTGATGCTGGCCGTCGTGCTGGTGCTGATTGTCTTCGTGCAGGCCGTGCAGTCAGCCGGCGACCGCCTGGTGCGCCGCCTCAGCCATCGTTGAGTTTTTTGTTCAGTCTCCCCACACAGAAAAGGAAAAACACCATGTTGAACCGTCGCAGTTTCGCCGCCCTTGCCGTCGCGGCTCTCGTCTCGCTCCCCGCTGTCGCCCAGGACAAGCCGATCAAGGTCGGCGTTACCGCCGGCCCGCATGCGGAGATTTTTGAGGTGGTGAAGAAGGTGGCCGAAAAGGACGGCCTGAAAATCCAGATCGTGGAATTCAGCGATTACGTGCAGCCCAATGCCGCGCTCAATGCCGGCGACCTGGATGTGAATTCCTACCAGCATCTCCCGTATCTGGAGGCGCAGATCAAGGATCGCGGCTACAAGATCAGCAATATCGGCTACACAGTGAATTTCCCGATGGGCGCCTATTCCAAGAAGGTGAAGGCCATCGGCGACCTGGCCAATGGCGCGCGCATCGGCATTCCCAACGATCCCACCAATGGCGGCCGCGCCCTGCTGGTGCTGGAATCGGCCGGTCTGATCAAGCTTAAAAAGGATGCTGGCCTGAAGGCGACTCCGCTGGATATCGCCGAGAATCCGAAGAAGCTGCGCATCGTGGAACTCGACGCCGCCCAGCTCCCCCGTGCGCTGGACGAGCTGGATGCCGCCGTGATCAACACCAATTACGCGATCCCCGCTGGCCTGAACCCCAAGCGCGATTCGATCGCCATCGAGACGCCGAAATCGCCCTACGTGAACATCATCGCCGTGCGCAGCCAGGACAAGGACAAGCCCGAATACGCCAAACTGGTGCAAGCCTATCGCTCGCCCGAGGTGAAAGCCTTCGTGGAAGAGAAGTTCAAGGGCGCCGTAGTGACAAGCTGGTAAGCCGTCCGCGCAAGTCCTCCCCGGACATCGGACGCAAGAGCCCGTCAGCCGCAAGGCTGGCGGGCTTTTTATTATGACGCCCGCGCCTGCTTCACCAGACGGACTAGTTCCACCCGCGCGCCTTCGGCATCGCTCACCGGTTTGGCGAAAGGCAGGCGCAGCAGCTCGCCCTCATGGCCCTCGTCGCTGCGGATCAGGTCGACGCCTTCCGGGTCCACGCCGCACATCTTCCAGCTGCCCTCCGTGCGGCCCAGCAGTTTGGTCGCATAAAGCTGCACGGCGTCAGTGTGGTCGGTGTTCATGTGCTCGATGATATCGGCTTCCGCTCCGGCCAGGGCCTGCCAGTCGCCGGAAAAAGTGTAATCGTCGAACCAGTGGATTTTCCCGAAGCCGGCCACGATATGAGCGCGCGTGATGCGCAGACGGTAGAAGGCAAAGTCCCTGAAGCCGGCATACATCTCGGCCGAGGGGTGCCGCGCGAGGAAGCGGGTTCGGTGGCGCGGCAGCTCGGTTTTTTCGGCAACGCCCAGCAGGGTGACGCGCGGGCCGGTCAGCGGTTCGGCATAACCTCCCGTGCCGTCGCAAAGCAGCGACACGCGGTTATCATTCAGGATGTTTTTCGTGTGGTCGGCCAGGGTGGAGATGAGCAGCAAGGGTGTCGCGTCGACATCGCAGGCCATCAGGACGAGCGAGGCATAGGGCTGTCCACTTCCGTCCGCCATCGCCGTGCCCAGCGTGGCCGTGCGGCAGGTCCGTGCCAGCGCGCGGCCCTGTTGAGCCGGAGACTGTGCGGCAGGGATGTCGTCGCGCATCAAAAATGACCCGGTCGTGCCACTTCCACGTCGGAAACATACACGATGGCGACGGCATTGGCGAAGCGCTGGTGAAAACCATCCAGCACCTGGCGTGCCACCGGCTCGGTGGTGACGGCCACGATCATAACGTTGTCGAAGGCGCGCGTCACGTCGTCGCCGCTGCGTTCGCCATGCTGGCCGCCGCCGATCACCCGGGGCAGCAGGCTCCAGCCTTTCACGCCCTGACTGCCGAGCCAGTCGAGAATGGATCTTTGCAGCGGCGCCTCGACGATGATCTCGATCTTCTTGCGCGGATGGCCCGGCATGGTCTTCAGCCTCCGAACAGATATTGCGCGGCCAGCAGGTAGAGTGGCAGGCCGATGGCGACATTGAAGGGGAAAGTGATGGCCAGCGCCAGCGTCACCGACAGCGAGGGATTGGCCGCGGGCAAGGCCAGGCGCATGGCGGCCGGCACGGCAATGTAGGAAGCCGAGGCTGCCAGCACCGCCAGCAGCATGGCGCCGCCGACGCTCAGACCCAGCGCCCAGGCGGTGAGCAGGCCCAAAGCCGCGCCCAGCGGCGGCATCACCAGGCCGAACAGGATCAGCGGCTTGGGGAAATGCTTGGCCGCGCGGCCCTGGCGCACGGCCACCAGGCCCATGTCGAGCAGGAAGATGCAGAGCGCGCCGTTGAACAGGTCGACCACGAAGGGCCTGATCTTGGTCAGGCCGGCATCGCCGGTGATCCAGCCGATGATGAAGCCGCCGACCAGCAGCATCACCGAACCGTTCACCAGCACCTCGCGCACCAGCTCGCCGCGTTCGCTGCTGCCCTGCTGCATGCCCTGCTGCACCTGCCGTCCGGCCAGCAGCAGTCCGATCAGGATGGCCGGAGTTTCCATCACCGCGGTCATCGCCACCAGATAGCCTTCGTAAGGAATATCCCGGCTGCGCAGGAACTCGGCGGCCGTGACGAAGGTGACGATGCTGATCGAGCCGTAATGGGCGGCGATGGCGGCGGCATTGGTGCGGTCCTGCCGCCAGATGCCGCGCAGCAGGCCAAACGCCAGCAGCGGCAGGATGATGCTGAGGGCCAGGGCGGCGAGAATGGCCCAGAGCAGGGCCAGCCCGCTGGCGGAATGCATGGCGACGCCGCCCTTGAAGCCGATGGCGAACATCAGATAGATCGCCAGTCCCTTGGCGGCGCCTTCGGGGATTTCGAGGTCGGAGCGCAGGAAAGCCGCCAGAGCGCCCAGCGCGAAGGCGAGGATCATCGGCGACAGCAGGTTGCCGGCGGCGAGGCTGAGGAGATCGGTCATGGCGGCGGCACAATGCCAAGGCCGCCGCCATTCCGGAAGGGGTAAAAGGCTACCGCATGGCGGGCATGCGGCAGCGGATTACGGCAGCAGCAGGGTGGAGCCGGTGGTCTTGCGCGCCTCGAGATCGGCATGGGCCCGGGCGGCGTCCTTCAGCGCGTAGGTCTGCGGCGTCTCGATCTTCACCTTACCCGCCTTCACCACGTCGAACAGCGCATTGGCGGAATTGACCAGATCGGTCCGCTTGGCCGTGTAGGTGACCAGCGTGGGGCGCGTGACATAAAGCGAACCCTTGGTGGCCAGCGTGCCGACGGCAAAGGGCGGCACCGCGCCGGAGGCATTGCCGAAGCTGACCATCAGGCCAAGCGGACGCAGGCAGTCGAGCGAGCCGTCCCAGGTATCCTTGCCAACCCCGTCATAAACGACCGGCACGCCTTCGCCCTTGGTGATCTCCTTCACCCGCTCGACGAAATTCTCGGTGCGGTAGTTGATCACGTGGTCGTAGCCATGGGCCTTGGCTAGCTTGGCCTTGTCCTCGCTGCCGACCGTGCCGATCACCGTGGCGCCCAGCGCCTTGGCCCATTGTCCGAAGATCAGCCCGACGCCGCCGGCGGCGGCATGGAACAGGATGGTTTCGCCGGGCTGCACCTTGTAGGTCCGGCGCAGCAGGTATTCCGTGGTCATGCCCTTCAGCATCATGGCGGCAGCCTGCTGGTCGCTGATGCCAGCGGGCAGCACCACGCAGCGGTCGGCCTGCATCAGGCGCTCCTCCGCATACGAGCCCAGCGGCGAGGAGGCATAGGCGACGCGGTCGCCCACCTTGATGTCGCTCACATTGGCGCCCACCGCCGTCACGGTGCCGGCGCCTTCCTGGCCCAAGATCAGCGGCAGCGGCAGCTTGTACAGGCCCGAGCGGTGATAGGTGTCGATGTAGTTCAGGCCGGCGGCCGAGGCCTTGATACGGATCTGGCCCGGACCGGGATCGCCGACCTCGACCTCTTCCCACTTCATCACTTCGGGGCCGCCGTTGGCGTGGATACGGATGGCATGCGCCATGGATTGCAGTCCTTGTGTTGGGTGTTGCGGAACCGGAAGTAGGGCGATGCCGGCGATCAGGCCAGATGTTTCTTGAAAAACTCCGCCGTGCGGCTGTTGGCCAGGTCCGCGGCGGCCTTGTCGTAATGCTCGCCGCCCACACGGGCGAAGGCGTGATCGTTGCCCTGATAATCCAGGCGCGTGACCAGCGGATAATTCTTCAGCTCGGCGGCGATCTTCGCCTGCGCATCCTTGGGGACGAACTTGTCCTCGGTGGCGCAATGCAGCAGCAGCGGCTTCTTGATGTTTTTCGCTTCGGCAAGATGGTCCTGCAGCATCACGCCGTAATAGCCCACGGCGGCATCCACGTCGCTGCGGCAGGCCATCAGATAGGCTAGCCGGCCGCCCAGGCAGTATCCCACCGTGCCGACCTTGCCGTTGCAGCCGGGCAGCTTGCGCAGAACCGACAGCGACGCCTTCAGATCCTCGATGCCCTTGTCGAGATTGAAACCGCCAAACAGTGCAAACGCCTTGTCCCATTCGGCCTTGGTCTTGTCGGTGATGTCGACGCCGGGTTCCTGGCGCCAGAACAGGTCGGGGCAGAGCGCGATGTAGCCCTGCGCCGCCAAGCCGTCGCAGATGTCGCGCATCACCTTATTGACGCCGAAGATTTCCTGAATGACGAGGATGCCCGGACCTTTCCCGCCGGCCGGTTCGGCCAGGTATCCGGTGAAGCGGCCGCCATCATGGGCCTGGATTTCGATGCTGCGGGCCATGGGTTCCTCCTGTTCGGCTTCTCGGTGACGGGGAACTCTAGCGGCAGCGCGCCGCAGCAATCAACCGGCTTCGGACAGGGGCGGCGTGGCCGCCATCAGCAATTGGTCCACCCGCTGGCCATCGGAAGAAAGCGGCAGGATGACCGTCTCGTAGCGATAGCGCCGCTGCGCCGTGGTCAGTTCGCGGTAGATGCGCAATGGTTTGCGATTGGTCACAACCCAGCGCAGGTTGGCCACGATGGCCTGTCGCAGTTCCGGGTCCTGTATGGCGGCGCTGGTGCGGCCGGTCAGTTCCTGGCCGGCCAGCAGGGCCATGTTGCCGCCAAAGACGCGGGCCTGGAACTCGGCACCCGACCCAAGCACATCCACCAGCGTGGTCCAGCCGATGGCATAGGAGAAATCGATGGGGTCGATGTCGCTGCGCGCCGGGGCGATGCGTCCGGCGGCCTTGTCCTGCCAGTAATCGTGCAGCCGCCGCAGCAGCGGGTGGCGCGTCGCCGCGGCGACGTCCTCGCTGCGTTCCACCAGGGCATCGGGCTGGCCGGCAGCGGTTTCCGGCGTGGTCACGAAGCCAGCCCGGTCAGCAGATCGGTCTGCACCGGCGGCACATAGGCGCCTTCGTGCCGCAGCAGCCAGCGCTTGGTCTGCAGTCCGCCCTTGCCGGAATAGCCGCCGGTTTCGCCGCCTGCCGCCAGGATGCGGTGGCAGGGGATGATCACCGGGATCGGATTGGCGCCGCAGGCCCCGCCCACCGCGCGCGCCACGGCGCCGGTGGCCTCCGCAGCCTGGCCATAGGTGCGGGTTTCGCCAGCCGGGATCGCCAGCATGAAATCCCACACCGCCCGCTGGAAGTCGCTGCCATCAGGCCGCAGCGGCAGGTCGAAGCGGAAACCGCCATCGGCGAAATAGGCTGCCAGCTGTCGCGCAGCCTCGGCCAGCAGGGCGGCGATCTCGGGTGGCTGGTCGACCGCCAGGGCACGTGCGCCGCGGCCGCCCCAGTCCAGTTCGACGATGGCGCCATCCCGCGCGGCCACGCTCAGCGAGCCCAGCGGGCTCGGGACGGTGATCCAGTAGGTGGCGGTGCGATTGGACATGGGTTTGGAACGGCTGGGCTTTCCCGGGATTGGGGCAGCCGGGCCGGGGCTGGACTCCGGCGGGCGGGCCACTATGGTTACGGCCAATTCATAGCACAGCCGATCCCCCCGGAGTAAGCCCATGTCGCAAACGCCTGTCACCGTCCTGACCGGCTATCTCGGTGCCGGCAAGACCACCTTGCTGAACCGCATTCTCACCGAGCCGCACGGCAAGAAATACGCCGTGATCATCAACGAGTTCGGCGAGGTCGGCATCGACAACGAGCTGGTCGTGGATGCCGACGAGGAAGTCTTCGAGATGAACAACGGCTGCATCTGCTGCACCGTGCGCGGAGACCTGATTCGTATCATCGAGGGCCTGTTCAAGCGCAAGGACCGCTTCGATGCGATCATTGTGGAAACCACCGGCCTGGCCGATCCAGGCCCCGTGGCGCAGACCTTTTTCGTCGACGAGGATGTGTCGCGCCGCGCCAAGCTGGATTCTATCGTCACCGTGGTCGATGCCCGCCATCTGCCGGCCCGGCTGAAGGATAGCCGCGAGGCGGAAGAGCAGATCGCCTTTGCCGACGTGATCATCCTGAACAAGACCGATCTGGTGACACCCGCCGAACTGGCCGAGGTCGAGGGACGCATCCGTGCGATCAACGCCTTTGCGAAAATCCATCACGCCACCAAATGCGACGTGCCGCTTGAGCAGGTCCTGGATCGCGGCGCCTTCGATCTGGATCGCATTCTTGACCTGGAGCCGGAGTTCCTGAAGAAGAACCCCGCCCATGGCGAGCCCGGCCATGTGCATGACGAGCATTGCGGCCATCATCACGACCATCATCATGACCATGGCCATGATCATCATCACGGCCATAATCCGCCCCATGGCGAACCGGGTCATGTACACGACGAGCATTGCGGCCATGACCATGTACACGATGTTTCGGTGAAGAGCGTTTCGCTCACGGTTGCCGCACCGCTGGATGCCCGCAAATTCGATGCCTGGATCAGCGAACTGCTGGCCACCAAGGGCCAGGACATCCTGCGCGCCAAGGGCATCCTCGACCTGAAGGGGAGCGACAAGCGCTTCGTTTTCCAGGCCGTTCACATGATCAAGGATGGCGATTTCCAGCGCCCCTGGCGGACCGACGAGAAGCGGCAGTCCAAGCTGGTCTTCATCGGCCGCGAGCTGGATGCCGCCGCCCTGCAGCAGGGTTTCGATGCCTGTCGCGCCTGATGCCAAGCAGGCGGGGGCCGGAACGCAGATCGGCTTCCGCGCGTATCTGTGGCAGTTCAAGGCCGGCGTGGTTGCGGTGGGGGCCGCCGAGATGGCCGGCACGGCCGGCTTCGGCCTGGGCGACGGATCGATCGCCTTGCGGCCATTCGACGACCCGGAGGCGGCCAATACCCGCCGCCTGATCGTGCATGCCGATGCAACCCTGCTGTGCCTGGTTGCCGCGCCCGGCGGCGAGGGTTTTGTCTCGGGCGGCGACGATGGCCGGCTGATGCGCACCACCGTGACCGGCGAAGGCCACGAGCTGGCCAGCGTGCAACGCAAGTGGATCGAGCATGTGGCCGTGGCCGATAACGGCAGCGGCATTGCCTATGCCGCCGGCAAGAAGGTCGGCCTGCTGGATGGCGTGGGCCGGCCGGTCGCGGTCTTCGAGGATCATCCCAGCACGGTCAGCGGCATTGCTTTCAATCCGAAGGGCAAGCGGCTGGTGGCAGCCCATTACGGCGGTGTCAGCCTGTGGTGGGCCAAGGCGGAGGCGCAGCAGCCGAAGCGGTTGGCCTGGAAAGGCTCGCATGTCGCGGTCACCTGGTCACCCGATGGCAAATTCGTCATCACCGGAACGCAGGAAAACGAACTGCATGGCTGGCGGCTGGCCGATTCCGCCGACATGCGCATGAGCGGCTATCCGGCCAAGCCGAAAAGCTTCAGCTGGTCGCGGGACGGCCGCTGGCTGGCGACCAGCGGCGCCGAGGTTGTGGTGGTGTGGGACTGCAAGGGCAAAGGGCCGATGGGGTCGGCACCGGTGGAACTCAGCCGCGGCGCGCCCGTCACCGTCGTGGCCTGCCATCCGCGCCATGGTCTTGTCGCGTCCGGGCATGATGATGGCCGACTCAAGCTCGGCCGTATTTCCGATGGCTCCAGCATCGACCTTGAATGTCTGGGCGATGCGCCGGTCACGGCCCTGGGCTGGACATCCGACGGGCGCTATCTCATGGCCGGCGCCGAGGACGGCGCCGCGGCGATCCTGGATTTCGGCAAGTAGCTATCGCGCGCCGCGCGCGGCCCAGTCTTATCGCGCGACGCGCGCGGCTCTGGCAATCCGCAGCAGGGCATCGCCACAGGCCGCGGCAGCCGGCATGCCGGTGCTTTTTGCCGTCAGTTCCGCATCGGTGAGGATTTCCAACGCGCGCATCAAGCGGTCGCTGGACCACATTTTCGACTGGCGTTCGAAACCATCGCGCCGCGTCCAGTGTACCCCTAAGCGCTGCGGGTCCAGGCGGCTGCCCGCCTCGCGCTGGCCGGCAGCCAGATGCAGCTTCTGGCCATGTTTCTGCGCCACGCGCAGGATCGCCACGGGCGATTCGCCGGCGCTTTCGCACCGGGTCAGGGCATCGGTCAGGCCGTTGAAATCGCCACCAAAGGCGGCGAAGGCGACATCGTCCAGGAACAGTGACGAACTGTCGCCGATCACCGCCTCGCAATCTTCCAGGCCGATCGGCGTGGCATCGTCGCCCTTGTACAGCAGCAGCTTGGCGATCTCGCCGCGCGTCACCATGCGGTCGGTGCCCAGATTGTCGAGCAGGTAGCCCATGGCCTCGGACGCGATCTTCTTGCCGGCTTCGCGCGCCATATCTTCGATCAGGCTCTGCAGGGCGCGTTGATCGTCGGCGTAACAACCGATGGCGACGGCAAGGTCGCATTCCTCGAAGGCGGCCCGCAGCGATGAACGGGCCGCCAGTTCACCAGCCTCGACGACGACCAGAGTGTCGCCGACCAGCGACTCCAGGAAGGAGTCGAACAGCTTGGCATTGCGATCGCCTGCGCCCGAGACCATCACGACGCGACGGCCGCCGGTCAACGCTATAGCCGCGGCTTCATCGGCCAGCCGGGCCGGGTCTTCCTGCAGCTGTGCACCGGTCAGCGTGGTAACCAGGAAGGGATCGCTCAGGTCCTTCACAACGCTTTGGGCAATGGCCTTGGCGCGCTCGCGGATCATGCCGGCATCGCTGCCAAACAGCAGCACGGCGCGGATTTCTGGGCGCGGACGACGGACAAAAGCCTCGACCTCACGCGGTGCGAGTTTCATGACGCGCGCGGTTGCGGCAGAGGTCTGGAATGGAGGCGGTTGAAGTAATTTGCCAGCCTGATGCGAATCTGCTCGGCGGCATCGCGCAAGGCGCGTTCGCGCGCATTTTTTTCGCTGATCAGATTCGCATAATCGGCCACAGTCAGGTTGTAAGAGGCCTGACTGGAGACCGAAAACGATGTCAGGGGGTTGCCAGTCTTATAGTCGCGCAGGTAAGCCGCAACGCTAAGCTGCAGGTTATTGCGCGTGATCTCGTCACTGCGGGTGACAAAGACAGAGCCGACCGACTCAGTGATGCGATAGTCCAGGATATATAAGGGTTGTTCCGGGCTGCCCTTTGGGGTGACCATGTCCAGCAGGTGGTTGCGCAACTGCTGGCTTATCCGGTCTTCCGGCTGGGTGATGCTGATCTGGCTGAATTGCGGCACCGTATCGCCGGGCCCATCCTGGCGATACAACGGCTTGAAGCCGCAGCCGGCCAGACCGGCTGACAGCAGAGCCAGCAGACAGATCAGCCTAGACCACGACATTGACGATCCGGTTGGGCACGATCACCACCTTGCGCACGGGTTTACCGTCGATGGCGCGCTGTACATTATCATTGGCCAGCGCCAGTTTTTCCAGTGCCGTCTTGTCCATGTCGCGTTCCACTTCGATGGTGGCGCGCAGCTTGCCCGAGACCTGCACCGCCACGGTCACGGTGTCGTCGCGTACCAGGTCGGCATCGGCGACCGGCCATGGCTGTTCCAGCAGCAGGCCGTCATGGCCCAGCGCCTGCCATATCTCTTCGGCCAGATGCGGCACCATCGGGCCGATCAGCTTGGCCAGCGTTTCCAGCGCCTCGCGCCGCGCCCAGGCAACGGCATCATCATCGCCCTTGGTCGCTTCCAGCAGGTTAGTGAATTCATGAATCCGCGCAACCGCCTTGTTGAAATGGAACTGCTCAAGGTCGCCGGTCATCGCGGCAATGGTCTTGTGCAGGGCGCGCCGCAGTTCCAGCGCGGCGCCGCTGAATTCGGCGGGCGTGGGCGCGGCCTTGCCGGCGATGCGGCCTTTCGGTTCGGACACCAGGCGCCAGAGGCGCTGGGTAAAGCGCCAGGCGCCTTCGACGCCGGATTCGCTCCATTCCAGGTCGCGTTCCGGCGGAGAGTCGGAGAGCATGAACCAGCGCGCGGTGTCAGCGCCGTAGGTGTCGATGATCAGGCCCGGGTCGATGACGTTTTTCTTCGACTTCGACATCTTCTCGGTGCGGCCCACCGTGACCGGCTCATTGGTGCGGATATGCACCACATTGCCGCCATCCCTTTTCACCTCGCTGGGCATCAGCCAGGCGCCGGAAGCATCCTTGTAGGTCTCGTGGCAGACCATGCCCTGGGTGAACAGGCCGGCGAAGGGCTCGCCGCTGGGCAGCGACACATGGCCCGTATCGCGGAGCGCGCGGGTGAAGAAACGCGAATAGAGCAGGTGCAGGATGGCGTGTTCGATGCCGCCGATATACTGATCCACCGGCAGCCAATAATCGACCTCGGCCTTCACCATCGGTTCGTCGGCGCGCGGACTGCAGAAGCGGGCGAAATACCAGGATGAATCGACAAAGGTGTCGCAGGTGTCGGTCTCGCGCCGGGCCGGTTTGCCGCAGGAAGGGCAGTTCACATGCTTCCAGGTCGGGTGATGATCCAGCGGGTTGCCCGGCCGGTCGAAGGTGACGTCGTCGGGCAGCTGCACCGGCAGATCCTTTTCCGGCACTGGCACGATGCCGCAGGCATCGCAGTGGACCACCGGAATCGGGCAGCCCCAGTAGCGCTGGCGCGATACGCCCCAGTCACGCAGGCGGAAGGTGACGGTGCCTTCGCCGGCCTTCAGTTCTTCCAGCCTGGCGATCGCGGCGCGCTTGGCGGCAGCGACATCCAGGCCGTTCATGAAATCGGAATTGATCGCCGCAGTGTTATCGGTATCGGTGAAGGCTTCGGCGCCGATCTCCAGTGACGACTGGCCTTTCGGAGCCACCACAGCCTTCACCGGCAGGTCGTATTTGCGGGCGAAATCCAGGTCGCGCTGGTCATGGCCGGGGCAGCCGAAGATGGCGCCGGTGCCGTATTCCATCAACACGAAATTCGCCACATAGACCGGCAGGGTCCAGGCCGCATCGAAGGGATGGATGGCATCCAGCGGTATGCGGTAGCCCTTCTTCTCCGCCTTTTCCAGTTCGGCTTCCGCCGTACCGGTCTGGCGGCATTCCTCGATGAAGGCCGCCAGCTTCGGATCGGTCTTCGCGGCCTCGGCAGCCAGCGGATGATCGGCCGAGATGGCGACGAAACTGGCGCCGAACAGGGTGTCGGGCCTGGTGGAGTATACTTCGATTCTGTCGGCCCGGTTCTTCAGGGCGAAGGAGAAGCGTGCGCCTTCCGACTTGCCGATCCAGTTCTGCTGCATCAGCCGCACGCGTTCGGGCCAGCGGTCAAGGCCGTTTAAGGCCTGCAGCAGATCATCGGCGTAGGCGGTGATCTTGAGGAACCACTGCGACAGCTTGCGCCGTTCGACCACGGCACCCGAACGCCAGCCGCGGCCATCGATCACCTGCTCGTTGGCCAGCACGGTCTGGTCGACCGGATCCCAGTTGACGAAGCTTTCGCGGCGATAGATCAGGCCGGCTTTCAGGAAATCGAGGAACAGCTTCTGCTGGTGCTTGTAATAGCCCGGGTGGCAGGTGGCGAGTTCGCGGCTCCAGTCCAGCGACAGGCCCATGCGCTGCAGTTCGGCGCGCATGTTGGCGATGTTGTCGTAGGTCCAGGCGGCCGGGTGCACCTTCTTTTCCTGGGCGGCGTTTTCCGCCGGCAGGCCAAAGGCGTCCCAGCCCATGGGATGCAGCACGTTGAAGCCGCGCGCCCGCTTGTAGCGCGCCACCACGTCGCCCAGCGTGTAGTTGCGCACATGGCCCATATGGATGCGCCCCGACGGATAGGGGAACATCTCGAGCACATAATATTTCGGCCGGGACGGATCGGCCTTGGCGCGGAAGGCCTGGCGCTCGGTCCAGACCGACTGCCACTTGGTTTCGACCGCCTTGGCATTGTAGCGGGACATGCTGCATCCACTCAGACTGCTGACGACCGGCCGGAATGCGGCCAGGGAAGGGCTGTTTTAACGGCGAAAGGCCGCCACGGAAAGGCGTATCGGTGCCCGGCGGCATGCCGGATGGCTGGATGGCCGGAATCGAGCCGAGCCGGATGCAGAGCCGGATGCCAGTGTGAGCGGCGTGGGCAGAGGGAGGGTCCGCGCCGGCGCCGGGGGCAGCGCCGGGGATCAGCGGGGATCAGCGCCTGGCCTCGGCCTCCATGCGGAATTCGCGGGCGCGCTGCAGAATGGCGTTTTCCATCGTGGTGGCCGTGTTGGGGGCGGCCGGCTGGTCGGCCCAGCTGTCGCCCTGGCGCACCTGGCGGAACACGCCCACGCGCAGGCCGTCGGCGCGCAGGGACCGGTCGAGAATGTAGACCGTAACCTTGAACCGCTCGCCGGGGGTTTGCGGCGGCGTATACCAGTCGGTGATGATCACCCCGCCGAAGGGATCGGCCGAGGTGAGCGGCATGAAGGAGACGGTGTCCAGACTGGCGCGCCAGAGGTAGCTGTTCACGCCGATGCCCGAGCCTGCACCGGGGTCTTCCTTTTTGGCGCCGCCGGAACTAAAGATACCACCGGTTCCAAATAACCCCACTTGCTGTTTTCCAGAACCAGCAGGATCATATGTGTCTTGACCTGTTTTTTGAGGGAAAGCCCCGCCTTCGCCGCCGGTAGATTGGCAAGCTGCCAAAACAGAAGCCGACATTATAACGACCCCTAGATATATACTCCGCCACCATATTCCCATTAGGTAGCACTCCTCAAAGCAGATCATTGAAAAGTTAACAACACTACTAGGACAGCCGATATCACAATTATGGGTTAAGGCCAATTATTGAGATGAAAATCTTTCATTGATAGTTTGATGCAGGCGCAGATAATTAGTTTAGATTAATGCGGTAATTTGAATGATTCCCGACAACTACAAACATCTATTTTCCAAGGCATGGGCTTATCAAAACTCAAGCCAATTTGGTGAGGCTGTAAAAGTATATTTGAATATTATTGAGAATATGAATTCAGCCGTAGCGTGGATTGGTCTGGGGCAATGCTATCTCGAAATGAATAAAGGGTCTGAGGCTTTGGGCGCTTTTCGTCGTGCCTATGAATTATTGCCTCAGTCTGGTGCAATTAAGCACATGATAGATATGCTTGAAGGTGGGGAACCTCCTAGCAGGGCGCCCATAGACTACATCCTTTGGGTTTTTAACCAACATGCGGATAGTTTTGATGAGCATCTGTTAGCTCTAGATTATAAAGGGCCCGAAATGATTGCTTCACTGATACCTGATTCTTGGGCGGCAAATTCAAGATATACTTTAGATTTAGGGTGTGGAACGGGCCTTAATTCAATTTATTTCTCAAAATACTCTACGAAATTAGATGGCGTTGATATATCCCCCAGAATGCTGGCTCAGGCAGCAAAACGAAACTATGATTGTTTATATCAAGCTGAAATACATGAATTCCTCAAGAAATCTAAAAATAAATATGATACGATTTTGGCATCAGATGTATTCATTTATATTGGATACCTTGATGAACTTTTTGCTTTATTTACTTCATCACTATCGAAAGACGGGAATATATTTTTCACTATAGAATTAAACACTGAAATAGATCGTCCGGTTGATTTAATGACCACCGGTCGTTATCGCCACTCTATTAACTACATTGAAGAGTGCGCTGATAAGTCAGGCTTTAAAATTGCAGCTTTCACTGATGGCTCAATAAGAACTGAGAATGGTGTTCCACAGGCCGCCAGAGCGTATCGTTTACGGAAGTCGGCGAGAATTTAGCATAATTGATGTATTTTTTACATGGTTAATGCATTGTTTTAAAAAAACAATTTAGAAAATCGTGGCTAAAATCAAGGTTTGGAGAGTTGGGTGTGTCGATAATGCAACACAAGAATCAAAAGAACTCTCAAAAAAGTAGCTTTCATTGACACTTGCTGGGGGCGATGGCTTGATCTCCAGGATCACTCAGCCCTGCAAGGCTGGCTGTTCATTTGCTAGTGACTAGCACTGCAACCCTAATCCCGGTGGGAGAGGAAAGAGGAAATGAAAAAGACGCTGCTTCTGCAAACCGCTCTTGTTGCTGCGGTCGGCCTGTTCGTGGCCGACTTTGCTTCAGCGCAGACGGTAAAGGCTGAGCCGATCGGTGTGACCGTTGGCGGCTATATGAACCGTGGTGTGCGGTTTAACAACTTTGAGGACGGTAAGACCGGCCAGACCGACGTCCGCAGCACCGGTATGTTCGGTGATTCGGAGGTGTGGTTCAATATTCGCGCCGTGCTGGATAACGGTCTGCGCGTTGGCGGCCGTATCGAGTTGGAAGGCCAGAGCGAAGGCGACCAGATCGACGAATCTTACATGTTCATGGAACATGATAACGTTGGTCGTATGGAACTGGGTTCGACTGATCGCGTCGCGACCAAGATGATCTACGGCGCTCCGACAGCTATCCCGAACCTGAATACGGTAGTTTTCTCGACGGAAGCCAATCCGATTGTGACCCCGACGGGCAACTCGGCGCTTGGTCCGCTCATGCGCTTCCGTTCGGGCAGCGATGATGCCGAGGGCATCAACCTCTACACGGCCCGGTATTTCGGCTCGAAAGCCGGCAAGGGCCTGCAGGTTGGCTTCTCGTGGGCGCCTGACAACTGCCAGGATTCGGCAGCCACGGCTTCCGGTGGTTCGGAGAATGCCTGCCTTGCTAACATTAGCTCGATTGATGCCAATGGTACGGTTGCCGCTCCGCGGTATGCAAACCAGCGCCAGGTAGCTGCGAACTATCTTGAGTCGTTCGGGAGTGTTGACCTCGCCCTGTATGGCGCGGTTCAGCGGTTCGATCTGGAGAACACCGGTACTGCGGCTACCAGCCTGAATGCCAAGAATCTCGGCGGCTGGACCCTGGGTACCGCTCTGACCTACAACGTCGGCGATGGTTCGACGGTGTCGCTCGGTGGTGGCTACAAGAAAGAGGATATCGCTGAGAACAAGAATGCCGCTGCTGGTACCCTCGGCACTCAGGATCGAAACGCTTGGAACATCGGCTTGCGGTATCTGACCAATGGCGCTGCCGCCGGTTCGATTGGTCTTGGCGTTGAGTATTTCGCTGCCAAGGCGGACAATGGCATCGGTGACAGCCGTGAGGACAAGTCGAGCTGGGTTAGCCTCGGCCTGACCTATCAGCTCGCGCCTGGCATACTGACTTATGCTGGTGTTGGCCAGTATCAGTTTGAAGATGGTACTGGTGCCGCTGCTCTCGACACCAAGACCGAGTTCGGCATCGTTGGTGTAAACCTGACTTTCTAATCTTACATAGATTGGAAAATCTGAGGGGCGGGAGAAATCCCGCCCCTCTTTTTCATGCATGTATAATTGTGACCGCCATTACGTTTTTCTGTGCTTCCAGAAACACTGTTTCGGCAAACTCTTACTGGTGAAAGAATCTCAGAGTCACATACATTGACCACACTTCGTGGCGAGATTATCCCCAATCATGGGCTGAGGTCATTTCTCTACGCTGACAGTGCAACAACAATTTAAAGGACCACTGCCATGAATAAGACTTTGCTTCTACAAACGGCCTTGGTGGCTGCTACGACCATCGCATTCGCCGGTATTGCTTCCGCTCAAACGAAAGCAGAACCAATCGCTGTATCCGTTGGTGGGTATATGAACCGTGGCATAAAAGTCATTGATTTCGACGACGGCGCCAGCAATCAGGTCGATCGCCGGGGCACCGGTTTCTATGGTGATGCTGAAGTATATTTCAACATTCGTGCCGTATTGGATAATGGTGTCCGCTTTGGTGGGCGCATCGAACTTGAGGGCAGTACGGAAAGCGATCAAATCGATGAATCATATATGTTCATCGAGCATAGCAATTATGGCCGCGCCGAGATTGGTTCCACGGACCGCGCAGCATCAAAGATGATGTATGGTGCACCAGTTGCCGTTCCGGGTTTGAGCACCATGGACTTCACTGGGCAGGTTAGTCCGATTGTTGCTCCGTCTGGGGCACGGACCACGAATGTTACTATGAAATTTGTCAACGGCAATGACGACGCTGAAGGACTGAATTTGTACTCGGCCCGCTATTTTGGCTCGAAGGCAGGTAAAGGCCTGCAACTCGGTTTGGGCTACGCTCCTGATGAATGCCAGGACAGCACGGGTTCAACGTCCCCCTGTCTTGCTAGCACGATTTCGAGTGTCAATAGCACTGGACCGGCCAATCAGCGGCAGCTAGTCGCAAATTATTTGGAATCTTTCGGCGCGTTCGACGTTGGCGTTTTCACCGCCTATCAGCGATATGATTTGGAGACAATCACACGTAATCTTGAAGGTTACACTGCGGGTGCAAACGTAACTTACAATCTTGGCGATGGTTCATCTGTAAGCCTAGGCGCTGGGTATAAGAAGGAAGAGATCTCTACTTCTGATGATCGTAAGGCGTGGAACGTTGGCCTTCGTTATCTCACGAATGGCGTAGCTCCAGGTTCAATCGGAGTTGGTATCGAGTACTTTGTTGCCAAGGCCGACGATGGTACTGGGGTGACGCGTGGAGACGACAAGCTGACATGGATTCATGCCGGTGTGACTTATCAGCTTGCCTCCGGAATCCAGATGTTTGGCGGTGTTGGTCAATACAGCTTTGACGATAATACCGGAGCTGCTGCTCAGGAACCGAAGAACAACTTTGGCATTGTCGGCGCCCGCCTCGACTTCTGATCGGTTCCATCTCCGATCATCACGGGAAAGGGGCCGGTTTCGGCCCCTTTCTTTTTTGCTTTCGGGTTCAGAGATCAGTGCAGGGCGGCGGCCACGGCAATCAGGCCGAGCGCGATTGCCCACAAGGCCCAGGCCGCAGCGCGGCCCGGTGCCGGCTTTTGGATCTTGCCGGTTGCCGTCGCCGTCGCCGTCGCCGCCGTTGCCGGCGCCGCCGCCAAGCGCTCCAGCCCGTCGAGAATGGCGGGTAGCCGGCGCAGCGTGTCGTTCAGCGTCTCGGCCATCTCACGCAGTCTGGCCGCCGGGCCGAGATTGTCGCGCGCCCAGTCCTCAATCACTGGCCGCGCCACCTCCCAGAAATTGATTTCCGGATCCAGGCTGCGCGCCACGCCTTCCACCGTCACCATGGTTTTCTGCAGCAGCAGCAGATGCGTCTGCGTGCGCATGCCGAACGTCTCGGTGATCTGGAACAGTTGCGCCAGCAGGCGGCCGATCGAAATCTCGGTCACTGGCCGGTCGAGAATCGGTTCGCCAATCGAGCGGCAGGCCTGGGCGAAAGCATTCACGTCGCGGTCGGCCGGCACATAACCGGCCTCGAAATGCACTTCCGCCGCACGCCGCCAGTTGCCGGTCAGGAAGGCGCCGAGCATCTCGGCCATGAAGCGCCGGGTCTTGAGGTCGAGCCGGCCCATGATCCCGAAATCGACAAGCTCCAGCCGGCCATCCGCGGTGGAAACGAACAGGTTGCCATGGTGCATGTCGGCGTGAAAATAGCCGTCGCGCAGGGCCTGCTTGAGGAACACGCGGATCACCCGCGCGGCCAGCTCGTGCAGATCGAGGCCGGCCTCCTGCAAGGCCCCGCGATCCTCGATCGGCAGGCCCCGGATGCGTTCCACGGTCATCACCCGGCGCGCCGTGCGCTGCCAGTCGATGGCCGGCACCAGCACGTCGGGATCGTCACAGAAATTGTCGCGCAGTTCGCCGGCCGCCGCCGCCTCCAGCCGCAGATCGAGTTCGATCGCCACCCAGTCGCGCAAGCTGGCCACCACATCGCGCGGCCGCAGGCGTGCCATGCCGGCCACATGCCGCTCCGCCGCATCGGCCAGCCAGGCGAACAGGGTCAGGTCGCGCGCGAAGGCCGTCTCCACACCGGGGCGCAGCACCTTCACGGCCACGGCGCGGCCATCGCTGGTCTCGGCCAGATGCACCTGTGCCACGCTGGCCGCGGCCACCGGTTCGGTCTCGATATGGGCGAACAGGCTGTCCACCGGCGCGCCCAGTTCGGCCTCGATCACCGCCCTGGCTTCCGCCCAGGAAAACGGCGGCAGCTTGTCGCGCAGCCGGCCCAGATCCTCGGCCAGGGCCGCACCGACCAGGTCGGGCCGCACGGAGAGCACCTGGCCCAGCTTGATGAAGCTGGGGCCCAGCTCGCCCAGGGCCGCCGCCAGCCGTTCGCCCTCGCGCCGCTCTGGCCATCGGCGGCCGAATGCCGACTGGAACAGGCCAAGCAGGCTGCGGGCCCCGGCGCCGACCGGCGCCTCGCGCAGCACGAACAGCGCATCCTGCCGCGCGAAGCAGCGGCCGATGGCGAACAGGCGAAGCAGGTGGCGCAGGTCGGTCAGCACGGCAATGGTGATCCTGCGTAGCTCAGATGCGGCGGGCCGAATGCAGCGCGGCGATGCCGCCGGTCAGGTCGCGCACCATCACGTTGCCGAAGCCGGCCTCGGCGATCATGGCGGCGAAGCTCTCCTGGTCGGGGAAGCGGCGGATGCTTTCCACCAGATAACGGTAGGAGTCCTCGTCCTTTGCGATCCAGCCGCCCAGCTTGGGCAGCAGGCTGAAGCTGTAGACATCATACAGCTTGGCCAGCGCCGGATTGCGCACGGTCGAGAATTCCAGGCACAGGAAACGGCCGCCGGGCTTGAGTACGCGGAAGGCCTCGCGCAGGGCGGCATCGATATGCGTCACGTTGCGGATGCCAAACGCGATGGTATACGCATCCACGGAACGGTCGGGCAGGGCCAGTTTCTCGGCATCCATGCAGGCCCAGCTTAAATTCTGCAGGCGGGCGGGGTGCTGCGCGCCGGTATCGATGGCGCGGTTGCGGCCCTGCTCCAGCATGGCGGCATTGATATCGGCGACCACCACGCGGGCCTTCGGCGCGCGTTCGACGATGCGGAAAGCGATGTCGCCGGTACCGCCGGCCAGGTCCAGCACGGTCATCTCGCCGCGTGGGTTGAGCCAGTCGATCATGGCCGTCTTCCACAGGCGGTGGATGCCGCCTGACATCACGTCGTTCATCAGGTCGTAACTGCCGGCCACCGAATCGAACACGCCGCGCACCAGTTTCGCCTTCTCGGCTTCCGGCACGGACTGGAAGCCGAAATGGGTCTGGTTTCCAGAAGCGTTTTCAGACGGTTGGGTCGGATCGGTCATGGCGGGGCCGACCATAGCCGAAATAGGCCCGTCACGGTATAGAGACGCCCAGAGGATCCGCGGAATGCCCGAACTGCCCGAAGTGGAAACCACGCGCCGCGGACTGGCGCTCAAGCTGGAAGGCCGGCGCATCGCCCGCATCGAGGCCCGCCGGCCCGACCTGCGCTTTCCCCTGCCCAGGAATTTCGCCAAATCCATCCAGGGCCGCCGGGTCGAGGCACTCGAGCGCCGGGCCAAATACATCCTGATCCGCCTGGAAGGCGGCCTGGTCTGGATCATCCATCTGGGCATGTCGGGCCGCATGGTGCTGCGATCGGGCTGGCCCAACGATATCGGACCACATGATCATGTGATCTTCGCCACCGACGAGGGCTGGGCCGCCACCTTCAACGATGCCCGCCGCTTCGGCATGATGGACCTCGTGCCAGCCGACAGACTGGCCGAACACCGCCTGCTGAAGGGTCTGGGGCCCGAGCCGCTGGACGACGCCTTCACACCGGCCGCGCTGGCTGCGGCGCTCAAGGGCAAGAAAACCCCCATGAAGGCCGCCCTGCTGGATCAGACCGTGGTGGCCGGGCTGGGGAATATCTATGTCTGCGAGGCGCTGTTCCGCGCCGGCATCGACCCGAAACGGCTGGCAGGCGGCGTCAAGCCGGAGAAGCTGGCCAAACTGGTGCCGGCGATCAAGGCGGTGCTGCGCGAGGCGATCAAAGCCGGCGGCTCCAGCCTGCGGGATTACGTGCAGTCCGACGGGGAGTTGGGCTATTTCCAGACCCGCTTCCGGGTCTATGACCACGAGGGGGATCCCTGCCAGGTCTGCGGTGCGCCGATCAGGCGGATCGTACAGTCCGGGCGGTCCACCTTCTATTGTGGCCACTGCCAGAAATAGCGGTTTCCCGGCCACGATTCGGCAGTGCCCCGGCACTTCCAAAACCGGCCCCGACCTGCCAAATTCCCCGCCATGTTCCGCCCCGGCTGGAGCCTTTTCCCGGTCCCGGCGCTAGCTGCACTCATCGTCCTGGGCCTGAGCCCCGGCGGTCTGTCGCTGGCGGGGATTCGTGCAAGCTCGCCGGGTCTGCCTTTGGGGCTCTTCATCGCCCAGGCCCAGGCCGCTGCCGGTTTCCTCTCGATTGCCGAGGATGTGCCGCTGATGCCGGGCCTGGCCGAAAGCCCGGAGGCCGCCACGGTCTTCGACAAGCCCTCGGGTCGCATCGCCAATACCGAGGCCAAGGGCGCCGTCACGGCGGCGGCCGTGCGCCAGTTCTATGCCGCCACCCTGCCGCAACTCGGCTGGCAAAGCGCCGGCGCGGAACGCTATCGGCGCGAGGCCGAGCTGCTGCGCCTGAGCTTCACTGGCCGCGACGGCGCGCTCACCGTGCGTTTTGAACTCCTGCCCAATCAATAAAGTATCCGAACGAGGAAACCGTCATGGCCTATGAAAACATCCTGGTGGAAACGCGCGGCCCCGTCGGCCTGATCACGCTGAACCGGCCGCAGGCCCTGAACGCGCTGAATGCGGCGCTGACCAGCGAAATGGCGCGCGCCCTGGATGCCTTCGAGGCTGACGACGCCATTGGCTGCATCATCATCACCGGCTCGGAAAAGGCTTTCGCCGCCGGCGCCGATATCAAGGAGATGCAGTCGAAGAACTACATGGATGTCTACAAACAGGATTTCATCACCAAGGATTGGGAACGCGCCGCCACCTGCCGTAAGCCGGTGATCGCGGCAGTGGCAGGCTATGCCCTGGGCGGCGGCTGCGAACTGGCAATGATGTGCGATTTCATCATTGCCGCCGACAACGCCAAATTCGGTCAGCCCGAAATCAACCTCGGCACCATCCCGGGTGCGGGCGGCACCCAGCGCCTGACCCGCTTTGTCGGCAAGTCGAAGGCGATGGAAATGTGCCTCACCGCCCGCATGATGGATGCGGCCGAGGCCGAGCGCTCGGGTCTGGTCAGCCGCGTGGTGCCGCTGGCCGATCTGCTGAACGAGGCCATCAAGGCCGCCGAGAAGATCTGCTCGCTGTCGCGCCCGATCGTGATGATCGCCAAGGAATCGGTGAACCGTGCCTACGAGACCACCCTGGCCGAGGGCATCCGCTTCGAACGCCGCATATTCCATTCGACCTTCGCCACCGAAGACCAGAAGGAAGGCATGAGCGCCTTTGCCGAGAAGCGCAAGGCCGCCTTCAAGCACAAGTAAGCCGGAGAGCAATCGGACATGGCACCGCGCGGACGCAGTCCTGCGAGCGAGGGAGAGAACAGTGCGGCTGCCGGCCTTTTGCCGGCCGGCCTACGCGACGTTCTGCCGCCGCGCGCCGAGTGGGAAGCCCAGGCCAGCGAAAGCCTGCTGGCCGCCTTCGCCGCCCAAGGCTATGCCCGCGTCAAGCCGCCGCTGATCGAGTTCGAGGAAACCCTGCTGGCCGGATCGGGCGCCGATCTGGCCGGCCAGATGTTCCGCGTCATGGACCCGGTGTCGCAGCGCATGATGGGCCTGCGCACCGACATCACCATGCAGGTGGCGCGCATCGCCGCCACGCGCCTGAAGGATTCTTCGCGCCCGCTGCGATTCGCCTATGCCGGCCAGGTGCTGCGCGTGCGCGGCACGCAGCTTCGCCCCGAACGGCAGTTTGCCCAGGCCGGCGTGGAGCTGATCGGCTCCACGGCGCTGGGCGCCGATGTGGAAGTCGCCGTGCTGGCGGCCGAGGCGGTGGCCTCGCTGGGCGTCAGCGGCTTGTCGCTCGACATAACCCAACCGCTGCTGGCGCCGGCGATCATGGAAGCGCATGGGCTGGAGCCGAAGCAGGCGCGCGCCGCGCGCCGGGCGCTGGATCGCAAGGATGCCGCCGAACTGAAGGAGGCAGCCGGGGCTGCCGCGCCCACGCTGCTGAAGCTGCTGCCGCTGGCCGGTCCGGCCAGGACGGCGCTGGATGGCCTGCAGAAACTGAAACTGCCGCCAGCAGCCGCCCGGATCGTCACCGATCTCGACGCGCTGGTGCGCGAGGTCTCGGCCGCCGCGCCCGACCTGCTGGTGACCCTCGATCCCGGCGAATTCCGCGGTTTCGAATACCATACCGGCATTGCCTTCACGCTGTTTGCCCGCAATGTGCGCGGCGAACTGGGGCGTGGCGGCCGTTACAACACGCCCGCTGGCGAACCGGCTACCGGTTTCACCCTCTATCTCGACAGCGTCATGCGCGCCTTGCCGCCGCGTCCGGCGCTGCGGATTGTGTATCTGCCGTTCGGCACGCCGCGCACGGCCGCCGCGAAGCTGCGCGCCGAGGGGCATGCCACCTGGGCCGCGCTGGAGCCGGTGGCGGGCGATGAGAAAAAGGCCGCGAAAGCCGCGGGCTGCAGCCATTGGTGGGACGGCTCGGCTGTCCGGCCTGTCTGAATTTCTGTCTGAAGGATTCCTGAGATGAGCAACGTCGTCGTGGTCGGCGCCCAGTGGGGCGACGAGGGCAAGGGCAAGATCGTCGACTGGCTGAGCCTGCGCGCCGATGTGGTGGTGCGTTTCCAGGGCGGCCACAATGCCGGCCATACGCTGGTGATCGGCAACAACGTCTACAAGCTGTCGCTGCTGCCCTCGGGCATCGTGCGCCGGAACAAGCTGGCGGTGATCGGCAACGGCGTGGTGGTCGATCCCTGGGCGCTGTTTGCCGAGATCGACAAGCTGCGTGGCCAGGGCGTGGAAATCGGCGAGCATAACCTGAAGGTGGCCGACAATGCCGCGCTGATCCTGCCGCTGCATCGCGAGCTGGACGGCCTGCGCGAGGACGCCACCGATGGCGGCGTGAAGATCGGCACCACGCGGCGCGGCATCGGCCCGGCCTATGAGGACAAGATCGGCCGCCGCGCGATCCGCGTGTGTGATCTGGCAGACGTGGCCTCGCTCGGCCGCAAGGTCGATGGCCTGCTGGCGCATCACAATGCCCTGCGCAAGGGTCTGGGTGCGCCGCTGGTGGACCGCGCGGCGCTGCTGAAGGACCTGGCCGAGATCGCGCCGAAGATCCTGCCCTATGCCGCGCCGGTTTGGCGTGACCTGGACGAAGCCCGTCGCGCCGGCAAGCGCATCCTGTTCGAGGGCGCTCAGGGGTCGCTGCTGGATGTCGATCACGGCACCTATCCATTTGTGACCTCGTCGAACACCATGGCGGGTTCGGCTTCGGCCGGCTCTGGCCTGGGCCCGGGTTCGCTCGGCTATATCCTCGGCATCGTGAAGGCCTATACCACGCGTGTCGGCGAAGGCCCGTTCCCCACCGAATTGACCGACGAGATCGGCCAGTGGCTGGGCGAGAAGGGGCATGAATTCGGCGTCGTCACCGGCCGCAAGCGCCGCTGCGGTTGGTTCGATGCGGTGCTGGTACGCCAGACCGTGAAGCTGAACGGCATCCACGGCATCGCGCTGACCAAGCTCGACGTGCTCGACGGCCTAAAGGAGATCAAGCTCTGCGTCGGCTACGAGGTGAACGGCAAGGTGCTGGATTACTTCCCGGCCTCGATGTCGGAGCAGGCGGCGGCCAGGCCGGTCTACGAGACAATGGAAGGCTGGAGCGAGACCACCAGGGGGGCGCGCAGCTGGGTCGATCTGCCCGCCACGGCGGTGAAATACGTACGCCGCATCGAGGAGCTGATCGGCGCGCCGGTGGCCCTGCTGTCCACCTCGCCGGAACGCGACGACACCATCCTGATGAAGGACCCCTTCGAGGATTAAGGGTGGGCGATTAAGAAGGTATTCAGTTGCCGTTCCAGGTTATCGAATCTTAACGCCGTCATTATCGAGCCTTAACTACCGCCCGCCGAGAAGCCGGAAGAGAGTGGCCGCAACAGCCCTTTGCTCCGGAGTGCCCCATGCTCAGAACCCAGGAAGCCACCCTTTTCGGCATCGGCGAAAATGCCATGTCAGTTCTGTGCGAGGCGATCTGCCTTGATGCGGTCGAGGTTGCCAAGGTCAGCCGGGTCAGCATCTGGTTTTTTGACGACAGCGGCAATCTGGTCTGCCAGCGCCTGCTCGATGCCCGCGAGGGCCGTTTCCACGAAGGCGCCATCATCCCGCGTTCGGCCACCAATGCCTATGTGAAGGCGGCTTCGGAAGGTCTGGCGTCCCTGACCACCGATGATGCCCCGGTGCTTGAGCATGAGAATGCCATGCCGGCGGAGGTATCCGCGCGGCTCGATCTGCTGCTGGTCGACAACAAGAACCAGCCCGCCGCCATCTTCCGCTGCGAAAGATATGACTCGGCCGGCGAGTGGAGCGAGCGCGACATCACCATCCTGCGCAAGCTGGCGCAGACGCTGGCCACCGCGATCCGCCATGAATGCGAGCGCTATGTGGCGCGCCGAAGCGTGCCGGAGGTGCCGTCGGTTCTGCTGGCGCCGACCGGGTCGACCAGGCAGAATCTCGACTGGCTGCGCCGGAGCAAAGAGCCCTCGATCTGGCTGCAATCCGTGCCCGCAGCCTCGGTCTACGACATGCTGGATTTCGACCCGCCGGTGCCTGCGCTGGGCGATGACGATCCCGAGTGGGATAACTGAGGCCGGCGCGGGCTTCAGGCCGGGGCAGTGAAGTCCGGGCTGACCGCGCCGCCATTCATACCCTGCTCTGCGGCGGCGGCGCGTACCGCCTTCTGCAGCTTCTCGAAGGCCCGCACCTCGATCTGGCGCACACGCTCGCGGCTGATGCCATAACGCGCTGACAGGTCTTCCAGCGTGGTGGGTTCCTCGGTCAGGCGGCGCTGCACCAGGATATCGCGCTCGCGCTCGTTCAGGTCCTTCATCGCCGCGGCCAGCAGGGCCTTGCGGCTATCGTATTCATCGCCTTCAGCCAGGCGCGCTTCCTGGTTCGGCGTTTCGTCCACCAGCCAATCCTGCCATTCGCTGCTGCCTTCCTCGTCGCCGCGCAGAGGCGCGTTGAGCGAATGGTCGGGCGCCGCCAGGCGGCGATCCATGGTGATCACTTCGTCCTGCGGCACATCAAGCTGGGTGGCGATCCGTTCAACCTGGTCGGGCGTGAGCTGGCCGCCTTCGATCGCCTTCATCTGGCCGCGCAGGCGGCGCAGGTTGAAGAACAGCTTTTTCTGCGCGGCCGTCGTGCCGATCTTCACCAGCGACCACGAACGCAGGATGTATTCCTGGATCGAGGCGCGGATCCACCACATGGCATAGGTGGAGAGGCGGAAGCCCTTGTCGGGATCGAAGCGCTTCACCGCCTGCATCATGCCGACATTGCCCTCGGCGATCAGTTCGCCTACCGGCAGGCCATAGCCGCGGTAGCCCATCGCGATCTTGGCCACCAGGCGCAGATGGCTGGTCACCAGCTTGTGTGCGGCTTCCACGTCGCCACGGTCGCGCCAGGCCTTGGCCAGCATGAATTCCTCCTCCGGCTCCAGCATGGGGAAGCGGCGGATTTCGGCCAGGTAGCGGGCAAGGCCGCCCTCGGCTGAGGACAGCGCGGGTAAACTGGTGGCGGTACTCATCGGTTTGGAAACTCCCCCGTCCGGGACTGATCGGCGATTGCGGCCCGGTTCGGTATCAGAAATGGGTGCCCTGTCTTTCATTTGCAACGAGGGAAGCCGGCGATTGCGGCGGAAGTGCGGCGCCGCTGGCCGCTTTGTGCCGGCCGTCACACGGAATGTCTGATTATTTCATGAATTTCAGTGGTTTACAAATGATCGCTCAGCGCGGCGTGTTGCGCTGGCTCGACAGGGCCTGCAGCAGGGCGGCGAAATCCCCCGGCAGCGGGCTCTCAAACCGCAGGGCCCTGCCACCGACCGGATGGCGGAAACCCAGCGTGGCGGCATGCAGGGCCTGGCGCCTGAAGCCGGCCAGGGCGGCGCGGGCCGGATCGCCGAGCTGGAAGCGTTGCAGGCTGCGGCTGCGGCCATAGGTCTGGTCGCCGATCAGCGGATGGCCTTTCGACGTCATATGCACGCGGATTTGGTGCGTGCGGCCGGTCTCCAGCGTGCAGCGGACCAGCGCGCAGACCGGCTGGCCTTTGCCGTCGAACAGCAGTTTCGTGGTGGCGTAATGCGTCACGGCCGGTTTGCCGCCGCGCGTGACGATGGCCATGCGCTTGCGGTCCTTCGGGTCGCGGCCGATGGCACCCTCGATGGTGCCCTGCAGGGGATTGGGGTGGCCCCAGACCAGGGCGTCGTAACTGCGCTCGATGTCGTGGTCGGCGAACAAGGCGGCCAGCGCATGATGCGCGCGGTCGGTTTTTGCCGCCACCACCAGGCCAGACGTGTCCTTGTCGATGCGGTGCACGATGCCGGGCCGCTTCACGCCGCCGATGCCCGACAGGCTGTCGCCGCAATGATGCAGCAGGGCGTTCACCAGCGTGCGTTCGGGATTGCCGGGCGCGGGATGCACCACCAGGCCGGCGGGTTTGTCCACCACGATCAGCTGGTCGTCCTCGTAGACGATGGTGAGCGGAATAGCCTGGGCCTGCGGTTCGGCGGCCACCGCCGCCGGCTGCGTCACGGCATAAACCTCGCCCGGTTTGATCTTGCGCGAGGGGTCGGTTATCGTCACGCCGCCCTCGCGGACATGGCCGTCGAGGATCAGGTTTTTCAGGCGCGAGCGGGAAAAATCCTCCGCGCCGCCGGCCAGCGCCGTGGCCAGGTAACGGTCCAGCCGTTCGCCGGCGGCCTCGGGCGGCACCGGCGGCAGAATCTGCGGGCTGGATGGATCGGGCATCGAAGTCAGGACCAGACGGAATGACGGACAGGACGGCGGAAGAGGCGACAAGGATACGGTGGCTGAAGGCCGTCGTCATCGGTCTGGGCATCATCTTCGTCGGGCTGGCGGTGCTGCTGCTGGTACTGATCATGACCGGCGGACCCAAGCGGACGACACCTGCGGCGGCATCCCCGCCACGCGCCGTCGCCGTCGAAGACCTGACCATGACTCTGCCGAAAAACAGCCGCATTGCCGATGTACTGGCCACCGGCAACCGCATCGTGCTGCGCGTGCGGCTGATGGATGGCACCGAGCGGTTTTATGCGCTGGATGGCGAAACGCTGAAACCGCTGGGCAGCGTGACCGTGCTAGTCGAGAAGTGATGTCACTGCGGCTGACCATTGCGCAACAGGCCGAGTTTGCCGCGCTGGCGGTGGAAGCCTTCCCGCGCGAGGCCTGCGCGTTGCTGGTCGGCCGCGAAGAGGGTGGCGCGCTGGTCGTCGAGCGTATCGTGCCGGCCGCCAACCTGGCTGTCTCGCCCGAGCGCGAATTCGAACTCGATCCCGCCGTGCATGTGGCCGAACTGCGCCGCCTGCGCGATGTCGGCGGGTCGCAGACAATCCTTGGCCACTGGCACAGCCATCCCAATGGCCGTGCCGAACCCTCGGCGCAGGATGTCGCGATGATCTTCGATCCGGCCATGCTGTGGCTGATCAGCGCGGTGGATGCCGCCGGTGCCGCGCCGCCGCGTGCTTTCCGCCCGCGAAGCGACGCCTCCGGGTTCGATCCCTTTCCCCTCCAGACCGAAGCATAAAAAAGGATTCCCCATGGCCGCTCCCAGCCTGGATTTCAGAAGCGACAACGTGGCCGGCGCCGCGCCCGAGATCATGGCCGCGCTCAACGAGGCCAATCGCGGCGATGCCACGGCCTATGGCGGCGATATCCACAGCAGCGAGCTGGATGCCGCCTTCTCGCGCGTCTTCGACACCGATTGCCGCGTGTTTCCCGTCGCCACCGGTACGGCCGCCAACGTGCTGTCGCTGGCCTGCATCGCGCCGCCCTATGGCGCGGTCTACTGCCACCAGGACAGCCACATCATGGTGGATGAATGCAACGCGCCGGAATTCTATACCGGCGGTGCCAAGCTGGTCGGCCTGCCGGGCGAGCAGGGCAAGATCGCGGCCACGGCGCTGGAACAGGCGCTTGGCCAGGGCTGGAGCGGCGTGCAGCATCATCCCCAGCCCGCCGCCGTCAGCCTGACCCAGGCCACCGAATCCGGCACGGTCTATTCACCCGACGAAGTGGCGGCCATCGCGCATCTGTGTCGCGCCCATGGCCTGCGCTTGCATATGGATGGCGCGCGCTTTGCCAATGCCGTGGCGGGTCTGAACTGCTCGGCGGCGGATCTGACCTGGCGTGCCGGCGTCGAGGTGTTGAGTTTCGGCGCCACCAAGAACGGTGCCATGGCGGCGGAAGCCGTGGTGTTCTTCAAGCCCGAACTGGCGGAAAGCTTCCTGTATCGCCGCAAGCGCGGCGGCCATCTGTTTTCCAAGTCGCGTTTCCTGTCGGTGCAGCTGCTCGCCATGCTGCAGGATGGCCTGTGGCTGAAGCTGGCCCGGCAGGCCAATGCGCGGGCGCGCGAGCTGGCAGACGGTTTCGGCCGCATGGGCGCGGAGGTGGTCTGGCTGGTGCAGGCCAACGAGGTTTTCGTCAAGCTGCCGGCCGACAGGGTGGCGGCGATGCGCGCCAAGGGCGCGCTGTTCCATACCTGGAGCGAGGCCGACGGGCTCTACCGTTTCGTCTGCGCCTTCGACAAGACACCCGATGACGTCGCCGCCCTGCTGCGCGCCGCCGGCTGATCTGTTGCGGGCGGTACCGTCATCCATGGCGGTTGCGGCGTGAAGCGCTCGACCAGGAAGTCGACGAAGGCACGCACCTTCGCGGCCAGATGCTTGCGCGCCGGATAGACGGCATAGATCGGCCAGGATGAATCGACCAGGTAATCGTCCAGCACGGTGCGGATGCGGCCGGCGGCGATATCCTTGTGGCAAAGGAAATCGGCGGTGAAGCCCAGGCCCATGCCATCCAGCAACAGGCGATAGAGCGCATCGCCAGAATTGGACGCGGCTATGCCACGCATTGCCACGCGCTCCACGCGGCCATCGGGGAAGCGCATCGGCCAGTGGTTCAGCAAGGCCACGTTGGTGCTGAGCACGGCACGGTGATGCTCAAGATCAGCCGGCGTCTGCGGTACGCCGAAGCGTTCGAAGTAGCTGACCGCGCCGCAGATCATGCGGCGATAATCGCCCAGCTTGCGGGCGATCAGGGTGTCGTCGCCGGGTAGGCCCAACCGGATGCCGACATCTTCGCCGGCCGAGACAAGGTCGACGATATGGTCGTCGAAGCTGATCTGCATCTGCACCTGCGGATATCGTGCGATGAAATCGGGCACCAGTGGCACGATCTGGCTCATGCCGAATCCATGCGCCACGTTCACGCGCAGCAGGCCGCGCGGCTCGGCCTCGGCGCCGCCGATACTGGCCTCCACGGCGTCGATCTCGGCCAGAATGCCGCGCAGTTCGTCGAAATAGGCGCGGCCCTCGGCGGTCAGGCTCACCCGCCGCGTGGTCCGGTGCAGCAGCCGTGCCCCCAGGCGGTCCTCCAGCCGGGAGATCAGCTTGCTCACCGCAGACGGGCTCAGGCGCAGCTTGCGGGCCGCTTCGGTGAAGCCGCCGGCCTCCACCACCTGCACGAAGGCCTCCATTTCGCCATACCGGTTCATGGGCTGCTCATTAATGAATTTCAGTCAATAAATACTGCCATAAATCGGTATTAATGAATATGCCTTGGAACCCTATCCTCCCATCAGCCACCCAGCAGAGGAGGGCCTCCCATGACGAATTTCCAGATCCGCTATGTTTCCGCCGAAGAGATGGCGTTCCATGCCGCCCGTGCCCGCGAGTTGCGGGCCGAGGCCATGCAGGCCTTTTTTGCCGGCCTGTTCAGATTCTTCCGGCCCGTGCCGGCGGCGCGCATACGCGCTACTGCGTTGGTGACCGCCAAGTAACGTCTTGCGGCGCTGCCGCATGCGTCATAGGTGATGCTTCATTGGCGCCGCTGAGGCGCCGCGCCGAAGGAGCATCCCGATGACCCGTCTGCCATCCGTGTTCGTCAGCCATGGTTCGCCCATGCTGACGCTGGAGCCCGAGCGGCCGGCGCATCAGTTCCTGCGTCAGGCCTCGCAGCATTGGCCGCGGCCCAAAGCGATCCTGGCCGTCTCGGCCCATTGGGAAACCGAGACGCCGGAAGTCGGCGCCACGGTGCGGCCCGAGACCATCCACGATTTTTACGGCTTCCCGCCGGCGTTGTATCGCCAGCTATATCCCGCACCCGGGGCGCCCGCGCTGGCCACCCGCATTAAGGCATTGCTGGATGCAGCCGGCATTCCGGCAAAACTCGATTCCGAACGCGGCCTCGATCACGGCGCCTGGTCGCCGCTGAAGCTGATCTATCCGGAAGCCGGGATTCCGGTGTTGCAGCTTTCGATCCAGCCGCAGCGCGATCCGGCCTATCATTTTGCGCTGGGCCGCGCGCTAGCGCCGCTGCGCGACGAAGGCGTGCTGATCTTCGCCACCGGCTCGCTGACCCACAATCTGCGTCTGCTCGACCGGGCCGATAGCGGGCCTATTGCGCCATGGGCTCAGGCTTTCGCCGGATGGATGGCCGAGAAGCTGCAAGCGCGCGACGATGCGGCCCTTCTGGATTATCGCCGCCAGGCGCCGCATGCGGCGATCAATCACCCCACTGACGAGCATCTGCTGCCGCTCTACGTCGCGCTGGGCGCGGCCACGCCCGATACGCCAGCCGAACGCCTGCATGCCAGCTTCACGCTGGGCGCATTGGCGATGGACAGCTATAGATTCGCTTGAAGAGCCGTCGTCAGCGGCCGATATCGCCGAGCAGGCGGAAGATCACCACATCCAGTACGACGATGTAGAGCAGCATCACCGCGAGGATGAAATAGCGGTGCAGATCGCTCGCCAGCTTCGGTTTGCGACGCAGCGCACTGCGCGCCAGGTTGGAGAAATCGCCAACCAGGTAGGCCATCTTGGCATGCTCGTTGCCCTGCCAGGATTGCAGCATCAGGATGACGGCGACGCTGACGGCACCGACGAAAACCAGAAAGCCGGAAATGAAGCGCGCCACATCCGGGGCAAACGGAATCGTCGCGCCGATCGCCACCAGCGCCAGGCCCAGCAGGGTGAAATATTCCACCACACGCCATTGCTGGCGTTTGGCGAACAGCACGTTCTGGGCGGCGATATCGTAAAGCATGCGGAATTCCGCATGGGTGGCGTCGTCCAGTTCGCTCGGGATCAGCTTTTCCTGCTCCGGCGCATCGTCATCGGCCGGTGCGGCCTTGGGAGCCAGCGGGCGCGGCGGCGCGCCGGCCGGCGGCCGGGCCGAGGCTTGTCCGGGAGTCTGTTTCGGTGGCAAAGCCATGCCGCCACCCTAGCCCGGCTGCGTTAAGGAAGCCTTGCTCTATATCAAGCCGGCGCGCTTTCGGACGGCCTCAGGCCGGTACGAATTCGAAATAGCTGTCGGCCTGTATCACGCGGAAATCCAGCGTCTGTCCGGCCTTAACCGGCTGGTCCTCCGGCAGCCAGCACACCGCCTGGCCCCAGTGGCGCATGGCCCCGTCCGGCCCGGTCGATAGCATGATCTGGTCGTCCAGCCACAGTTCGAACCAGAAAACCAGGGCCTGCGCCGGGCCATCGTGCAGGATTGGCGCCGACCAGGCGATGGTCTGCGGCTGTACCCAGTCGGGCGGGTTGGCGAAATCGATGCGGCAGACCGGCAGAACGGCGCTTAAGGCTTCGTGCGGTTCATGATCCAGCCGCACCACGCCATGGGCCGACTGGTTGCGGAATCGGTCGAAGGGCGAAAGGTCGAAACCGCAGATTTCACGCAACGGGTTCACGGCGCGCAGGGCCGGCAGGCGCATCACCTGGGCCACGACCTGGGCCGCTGCCGGAATCACCGTAGCGCCTGGCCTGGCCAGGCGGCGCAAGGCATCGCGGATGGTTGGCAGCATGCCTTCGCCGGTCAGGCCGGCATCCAGCACCTCCGCCACCACAAGGTCGGCCGGGTGAGGCAGGTCGCGGGTGGGATCGAGTTCGGTGGAGCGCTTGGCGATCACGGTGATGCGTTCGGCAAAGCCGTTTTTGGCCACGATCTCCCGGGCCGTTTCGGCGATCAGTCCATGCGCCTCGCAGGCGACCACATGTCGTGCCCCCGCCCGCGCAGCCAGCATCGCCAGCAGGCCCGAGCCGGTGCCGATATCCAGAACGGTCATGTCGGATCGTATGGCCTTTTGCAGCGCGGCCGCGAAAGCCTCGTTGCGTGCCGCATCGGCCAGCATGGGGAAATGCCAGCCGGGAATCTGCGCGCTCAGCAGGCCGGACAATGCCGCCCTGATCTGCGCATCCTCCGGCGCCAGTTCGGCCGCCCGACGAAAGGCGGCCAGCGCCATCGCGCTGTCATTCAGCTCGCGGGCGCACTGGCCGATGGCGAAATGCGCTGACACCAGCGTGTCGTCATGCTTCAGCGTCTCGCGCAGAACGCCAATCGCTTCGCGGAAGCGATGCAGCTTCTGCAATGCCAGTCCGGCATTCAGGCGTGCCACGACAAGCCCGGGCTGCAGGCGAAATGCGGCACGATAAGCCTCCAGCGCAGCCTCCAGGTCGCCGGCCAGTTCGCAGGCGACGCCAAGGTTGACATGGGCGGCGACGTAATCGGGATGTTGCAGCAGCAGGGCGCGGTATTCCGCCTGGCTGGCGGCGAGATCGCCCTGCTCGCGCAGCAGGTTCGCCAGGTTGAACCTGGCCTCGGGAAAGTCCGCTCTCAGGGCCAGGGCCTTGCGGCAGGCCGCTTCCGCCTCGGCCGTGCGGCCCAGCATGCCCAGCGCAAGGGCCAGGTTGTTGGCGGCTTCGGGATAATCGGGCTGCAGCCGCAAGGCCTGCTCGGCCGCCTGCGCAGCCTCGCAGGCCTCGCCAAGGGCGATATGCATCAGCGCCGCGTTGCAGAAACAGCCGGCATCGGGCTGCAGGGCCAGGGCCCGTTTCAGATATTTGAGGCCCTCGGCCGGATGGCCGGCACGGTAATGCAGCAGGCCGTAATCATGCAGCAGGTCCGGCCGCTGCGGCTCGACCCGCAGAAGGCTCTGATAGATCGCGGCGGCCTCGGCCAGGCGGCCGTCCCGCTGGTGCTGCCGGGCGGTCTGAAGCGAATCGGACATGGGGGCGGACCATAGCCGCAGCGGCGGCGAAAGGCGACCGCCGATGGCTCCGGCGGCATCGTCCCGCCGCCAGACCAGGTATCGGCAGAATTTGCCGGCCGGCAAGACCGGCGCAGGCCGCTGGCCGGCTGGGCCGATATATAATCCATATAAAACAATATCTTATTTGAATTTTCGCAATTGGCCCGCCGCTTGCTTCTACTCCGGCGAAGAATGAGGCATTCCATGCAGGTCGCACCGGTTAACAATTCTGCCGCTTCCGCTTCCGGGTCCGCTGCCGTCGAGGAAACCGACAGCCGCGCCCGTGAATTTTCGCGGCTGCTCCAGACCGCGTTCTTCACCCAGGGCGCCAAGGCGGTGACGCGCGGGTCCGAGCCCGCCGCCCCCGAAGGCGCCGTCCGCAGCGAAGTCCGTCCCGATACCCGCAACGATGATCGCGGCGAGACCCGTGTTCAGATCCGTTCGGAGCGTGCGCCCAGCGAGTCGCGCCCGGCATCCCCCGCAGTTTCGTCTTCCTCCTCCTCTTCTTCTGCTTCTCCGCCCTCCTCCGATCCGTCGCCCAAGCCGGCATCCGACAGGCCGGTGCCGGCGTGCGATGATGGCGCAACAGCCAAGGACGGCAAACCTGTTGCCGACAACGAGGGCAAGCCAGCGGCGTCCGATGCCGGCCAGCAGCCGGGCGATGCCGAAACCAAGCAGGCGGTGGAACAGGCGGCCGGTGGTGATGAAACCGCCGATGGCGAGATACCCGGGATCGAAGAGGGCGCCGATCAGGTGCAGCCGGCCCTGGTGGCCGATGCCGCGCTGATCCTCGGTCTGCTGCAAATGCAGGCGCAGCCGCAGGTGCAGCCGCAGACACAAGTTCAGCAGCCGCCCGCCGCCGTTGTCGTGCCGGTGGCCGATGCGGCAGCCGAGGCTCAGCTCCACGCGCAACTGCTGGCGGCCTCGGCGGCCGAGGCTTCCGTCGCCAATCCGCTCGCGGCGGATGACGCTGTTCCGCCGCCGCCCGCCTTGCCGGCTGCAGCGAATGCTGCGGCCGACCCGGCGCCGCTGCCTCAGGCCGCGCCGACGCTGCCGCAGATGGCCAAGCCGGCTGAAACGTCGCTTCTGCCGCAGGCTGCGGCCTTGCCGGCCGAACTGATGGCGATGTCCAAGAATGGCACTGAAACCAGCGCTGCCGCCCTGATGGCCCAGCAGCCGGCGACCGTGACGGCAGAACAACTGGCCGCCCTGCAGCAGGCGTTGCAGGCAGAGGGTGAAATGCCGGTTGCGCCGCAGGATCAGACGCGCAGCCAGATACAGGATGGCGTTCAGCCGTCCGCTGCCAAGGTGCCGAAATCGACCGAGCGGAGCCTGCTGCTCGATATCCAGCCCGCGATGGTGTCGGCGTCGAAACCGGCCGTCGATCAGGCCGTGATCCTCGCCGCGCAGGGCGACGCGGCGGCCGCTGCCGAGCAGGCCACATTGCAGCAGCAACTCACCACCGCCCAACACCATCAGTCCGTTGCGGATGCGAAACTGGTCGCCAACCTGCATGCGCAGATGACGGCGGAAATCCCGGCCCAGGCCGCTACTGCAACGGCCGCATCAGGCACCGGTTCCGCCGCACAACACACCCTGCATTCTGCACCGGTGAGCAATCCGGGCGCCAGCCTGCCCCAGGCGGTGCAGCATGCCGCCACGCATACGCTGGCGCGTCAGCTTGGCGCCTATATTCCGGCCGGGGAACAGGTCGCCGTGCAGATCAAGAAGGGCGCGGCAGAGGGCCTGGACAAGATCTCGATCAAGCTCGATCCCGGCAATCTCGGCAAGGTCGAGGTCAAGCTCGAGGTCGGCCATGATGGCAAGCTGATGGCGGTGATTGCCGCCGACAAGCCGGAAACCCTGGCCATGCTTCAGCGCGAGGCCCAGCAACTCGAACAGTCGCTGCGCGATGCCGGTCTCAAGACCGATGCGAATTCGCTGAGCTTCAGCCTGCGCGAGCAGGGCCAGAATGCCGAAGGTCGCGACGGCCGCGACGGTGGTGATCGCCAGCGTGGCCGCGGCCATATGGAATATGCCGAAACCGGCCACGTCGTCGACGCGGCGGCGGTGGCCGCCAGCAACGCCCAGCGCGCCGCCGCCGCGCGCGGCGGTCTCGATATCCGAATCTAAGCCGCGCCGCGCAGGAGCATCATCATGGTCAGCAGTGTCACCGATACCTCCAGCACTTCGAGCAGCGTCGCCAATAACGCGGCCAGCAAGCTGGCCAGCGATTTCGACACCTTCCTCAAGCTGCTGACCACGCAGCTCAAGAACCAGGATCCCACTTCGCCGATGGATCCGAACGAGTTCACCCAGCAGCTGGTGCAGTTCAGCCAGGTGGAACAGCAGATCAACATGAACAAGAATCTCGAGAAGATGATTGCCATGCTGCAGGCCGGCCAGAACAGCAACAACCTGAACTTCATCGGCAAGATCGTCGACGTGAATGACAACCAGCTCAAGCTGGCTCAGGGCGGCAGCGCCTTCTGGGCTTACGAGCTGCCGGCGAACGTGATGAATGTTCAATACAAGATATTGAACTCCAAGGGCGAGACCGTGCGTACGGTCACTGTCGGTTCCGATCAGTCCAGCGGCTTCAAGCCGGGCCGCGTCGAGGTGGCGTGGGACGGCAAGGACAGCTTGGGCAATGCCGTGCCTGCGGGCACCTACAAGCTCGAAGTGGTTGCCAAGGATGCCAGCGGCAAGTCCGTCGACGGCGTCAAGGTCTATGCGCGTGGCTATGTCGAAGCGCTCGAGACCGTCGATGGCCAGCAGTATCTGGTCGTGTCGGGCAGCAAGTACCTGCCCGAGAAGGTGGTCTCGGTCTTTGCGCCACCGCAGGACACGGGTGACGACAATAACGGCGAAGACGAGCAAGAGCAGGACGCCGCCTGATCGGGCGGCGGCGCGGCATCGGGTATTCAGCCATCAAGACTCATTCAGCACAGTGTTCCAATAACGGGTGATTGACATGGAAAACCTTCACAGCCTCGAACAGACAGCCCGCATGCTGCCGCTTCCTGCCAAGCCGCTCAGCGTGATTGGCCCGGAAGGCCAGCGCATCACCCGCGATACGCTGCCGCCGGCCAACACCAAGCGCTGGGTGATTCGCCGCAAGGCGGAAGTCGTGGCGGCCGTGCGTGGCGGCCTGCTCAGCCTGGAGGAAGCCTGCGACCGCTATGCCCTGACGGCTGAGGAATTTCAGTCCTGGCAGCGCGCCATAGAGCAGCACGGCCTGCCCGGCCTGCGCACCACCCGGCTGCAGGATTACCGTCCCGGCACCCTCCGGGCGCCGGCGGGCCGGCTGTCCGGTGTGGCGGGCTGAGAGCCCGCCGCTAACACACTGATTTTCCTGATTCTGTAGGGTTAACAAACCGCTAGGCAAATTTTGCCGGGGTGTTAACCTCTTCTTCATCCCGCGTTCCTACCTTGCAAGCGTGGCAGGAGGTGCCTGCCGTAACGCGTGCCTGGTGCATGGGGTGAAGCCGTGAACGGAATCATGAACATGATGCGGAACATCGGTCCCGCGCGGTTGGCGATGCTGGCGGCGACGGCGGCGGTTCTGCTCGGCTTTTTTGTCTTCCTCGGGATGAAGGTCACGCAGCCCAAGATGGCGCTGCTGTATGGCAATCTCGACCTGGAAACCTCGGCCGATATCGTCACCCGGCTGGAGGCGCAGAAGATTCCCTATCAGATCGCCGCCAACGGTGCGCAGATCCTTGTGCCGGAAGACCGCGTGCTGCGCGTGCGCATGCAGTTGGCCGAAGGCGGCTTCACTGGCGGCGGGGGCGGCGGCTACGAGATCTTCGACAAGGCCAACGCCCTGTCGGCCACCAACTTCATGCAGAACATCAACCATCTGCGTGCATTGGAAGGCGAACTGGCGCGCACCATCCGCTCGATCGACCAGGTGCAGCAGGCACGCGTGCATCTGGTGTTGCCGCGCCGCGAGGTGTTCAGCCGCGAGCAGCGCGAACCCTCGGCCTCCATCGTCATCAAGACGCGCGGCAGCCGGCTCGATCAGCCGCAGGTGCGCGCGATCCAGAACCTGGTCGCCTCCGCCGTTCCCGACCTGAAGCCTACCCGCATCTCGGTGGTGGATGATCGCGGCAACCTGCTGGCCGGCACCCAGGAAGAGACAGATCCGGCCACCGCCACGGTCAACCGGCTCTCCGACATGCGGCGGCAGATCGAGGATCGTCTGCGCAAGAATGTCGAGGCGCTGATCGAGCGTTCAGTCGGCGTGGGCAATGTGCGCGCCGAGATTTCAGTCGACATGGATTTCGACCGCGTCACCACGAACCAGGAATTGTTCAATCCCGACCAGCAGGTGGTGCGCTCGACCCAGACCATTACCGAAAACAGCCAGAGCCAGGAAGGTCAGCAGAACGTCACGGTGGCCAATAACCTGCCGGAAGCCCAGGGCCAGGGCGGCAGTCAGGCCACCTCGACGGCGAACCGCACCGAGGAACTGATCAACTACGAGATTTCCAAGACGATCCGCACCCAGGTGCGCGAGGCCGGTGTGGTGCGTCGCGTCTCGGCCGCTGTGCTGGTCAACAACATCATCCAGGTGGATGGACAGGGCCAGCGCTCGTATCTGGCGCGCTCGCCGGAAGAGCTGCAGCAGCTCGGCACACTGGTGCGCAACGCCATCGGCTTCGACCAGGCCCGCGGCGACACCGTGGAAGTCGTGTCGATGCGGTTCGCCGAGCCGGGCGACATCCCCGAGGAGGTCGATCCCGCCACGCTGCCGGTCTTTCTCGGCCTGACCAAGGCCGAACTGTTCCGCATTGGCGAGATCGCCGGCTATGTCCTGCTCGGCCTGCTGGCCATGCTGCTGGTCGTGCGGCCGCTGATCCGCCGCGTGCTGGAGGCCTCGCGCGAAAGCGAGGACATTCCGCCCGGCATGCTGACTCCGGCCGCGCCCGGCCTGCCCATGGTGGTGGGCGGCGCGCCGGTGGCCGAATTGCCGGCCGCGCCCGATGCCGGCATGGCGCCGCCCACGCCCGGCATCGAATCGATGATCGACATCGCCCGCATCGAAGGACAGGTGAAGGCGTCGTCGCTGAAGAAGATCGGCGAGATCGTCGACAAGCATCCGGAAGAAGCGGTCTCGATTATCCGCAACTGGCTCTACCAGGCGGCCTGAGGCTAGGAGTGCGTCATGGCAGGTGAAAAGGACTTCCGCCAGCTCAAAGGCCCCGACAAGGCCGCCATTCTGATGCTGGCGCTGGGCGAGGAACACTCGTCCAAGATCTGGCCGCTGCTTGACGACGAGGAGATCAAGGAAATCTCCCAGAACATGGCCAATCTCGGTGCGGTCAATTCCGAGGTGGTCGAAAAGCTGTTCCTCGAGTTCGTCAACAACTTCTCCTCCACCGGCTCTCTCACCGGCACCTTCGACAGCACGGAACGCCTGCTGATGAAGGCGCTGCCCAGTGAGCGCGTCAACCAGATCATGGAGGAAATCCGCGGTCCGGCCGGCCGTACCATGTGGGACAAGCTCGCCAACGTGAACGAAAACGTGCTGGCGAACTACCTGAAGAACGAGTATCCGCAGACCGTGGCGGTGGTGCTTTCCAAGATCCGTCCGGAACATGCCGCCCGCGTGCTGGCCGCGCTGCCCGAGGAATTCTCGATGGAAGTCGTCATGCGCATGCTGCGCATGGAGGCGGTGCAGAAGGAAGTGCTGGACAAGGTCGAGCAGACCCTGCGCACGGAATTCATGTCGAACCTCGCGCGCACCAACCGCCGCGACGCCCACGAGATGATGGCGGAAATCTTCAACAGCCTCGATCGCAATACCGAGGCCCGCTTCCTGGCCGCGCTGGAAGAGCGCAGCCGCGACGCCGCCGAGCGCATCAAGGCCCTGATGTTCACCTTCGAGGATCTGATCAAGCTGGATCCGTCCGGCGTGCAGACCCTGCTGAAGAGCGTGGAGAAGGAAAAGCTCAGCCTGGCGCTCAAGGGCGCCTCGGAAACCCTGCGCGACCTGTTCTTCTCCAACATGTCCGAACGCGCCTCCAAACTGCTGCGCGAGGAAATGGAATCGCTCGGTCCGGTTCGCCTGAAGGATGTCGACGAAGCGCAGATGATGATGGTCAACACGGCCAAGGAACTGGCGGCCAAGGGCGAGATCATGCTGGCCGACAACAAGGGCGAAGACGAGCTTATTTACTGATGCGGAAAGCGGCGTAGGCGATGGTCAGCAAGGCCAAATTTCTGTTCGATCTGCCCTTCGACGGCTCCAAGCCGAAGGTCGAACGTTCCTACGCGCCCAAACCCCCGCCGGCGAAATTCTCGACCGAGGAACTCGAGGCCGCGAAGGCGGCGGCCTTCGCCGAAGGCGAGCAGGCCGGCCACGCCGCGGCCTATGGCGAACACCAGCGCAATATCGAACAGGCCTTGCATGCGGTGGGGGGGCAACTCGCCGCCATCGCCGCCGGCGATGAACGCGCTCGCATCGCCGCCCGCGCCGAGGCCACGGAACTTGCTGTGGCGATCGCGCGCAAGCTGGCCGGCCGGCTGATCGAGCGCCAGCCGCTGGATCAGATCGAATCGCTGGTGCTGCGCTGCATGGACGACATGCGCGAGGAGCCGCGTTTGGTGATACGCGCCAATGAAGCGGTGGTGCAGTTGCTGGATCAGCGGATCGACCAATTGGTGGCGCAGTCGGGGTTCGGTGGCAAGGTCGCGCTGGTGCCCGACGAGACGATGGCGCCCACCGATTGCCGCATCAACTGGGCCGATGGTTCGGCCGAACGGCGCCAGACGGCGCTGGAACAGGAAGTCGAACAGGCGGTCGAGCGTTATCTGACCGGGCTGCAGGCGCAGCTCGGCGAGCCCGGCGCAGCATAGCCGAGGCGAGGGAGTGAACCGGCATGGCTGAGAATGAAGATCTTGAACTGAAGGACCTCGGACAATCCCCCGACATGATGGAGGAAGATGATCCGAATGCTGCCCGCACGGCGGCCGACCTTCAGGCTGTCTTCGATATTCCCGTGCATGTATCGGCCGTGCTGGGCAAGGCCAACATGCAGGTCAGTCAGTTGCTCAAGCTGGGCCGCGGTGCGGTGGTCGAGCTAGACCGCAAGGTCGGCGAGGCGATTGACATCTATGTGAACAACCGGCTGGTGGCGCGCGGCGAGGTGGTGGTGGTGGAAGACCGCCTCGGCGTGACCATGACGGAAATCATCAAGGGTGGCCGCGGCGGCTGATGCTGCCGGGCGGGAATACTAGGCGTATCGGGCAGGGGCTCTGGGGCGGATAATGCGACTGATCATCATCGGCACGCTCAACGGACAGATCGGCGCGGCAACCCGCATCGCACTGCAGCGCGGCGCCAAGGTGGCGCAGGTCGAGGATATCGATCAGGCGCTGAACACCCTGCGCAACGGCCGTGGCGCCGACCTGGCGATGATCGACGTCAGTCTCGACGTGAAGCGCCTGGTGGACAGCCTCAAGAACGAACGGATCAGCCTGCCGGTGGTGGCCTGCGGCATTGGCAATGATGCGCGCGCCGCCGTGGCGGCGATTCGCGCTGGCGCCAAGGAATACCTGCCTCTGCCGCCCGAGGCCGACCTGATTGCCGCGGTGCTGGAGGCGGTGGCCGAGGAAAGCCACCAGATGCTGTTCCGCGACCCCGCCATGGGACAGGTGGTCAAGCTGGCCGAGCAGATCGCGCCGAGTTCCGCCTCGGTGATGATCACCGGCGAAAGCGGCACCGGCAAGGAAGTGATGGCGCATTTCATCCACGCGCGCTCGCCGCGTGCCGAGCGCCCCTTTGTTTCGGTGAACTGCGCCGCCATTCCCGACACGCTGCTGGAATCGGAATTGTTCGGCCACGAAAAGGGCGCCTTTACCGGCGCGGTGGCACGCCGCCTGGGCAAGTTCGAGGAAGCCAATGGCAGCACCCTGCTGTTGGACGAAATCAGCGAGATGGATATCCGCCTGCAGGCCAAGCTGCTGCGCGCCATTCAGGAGCGCGAGATCGACCGCATCGGCGGCTCCAAGCCGGTCAAGGTCGATATCCGCGTGATCGCCACCTCAAACCGCAATCTTGCCGAGGAAGTGGCGAAGGGCAATTTCCGCGAAGATCTGCTGTTCCGGCTCAATGTCGTCAATCTCAAGCTGCCGCCGCTGCGTCAGCGTCCGGCCGACATCGAACTGCTGGCTGCGCATTTCGTGAAGAAATATGCCGAGGCCAACGGCGTGCCTGAGCGTCCCTTGAGTGCGGCTACCGTCGAAGCGCTGAAACAGGCGCCCTGGCGCGGCAATGTGCGCGAACTGGAAAACACCATGCATCGCGCCGTGCTGCTGGCGATGGGGCCGCAGATCGAAATTGCCGATATCCGCCTGCCGGACGGCAGCGCCCTGACCGATGCCCTGGGGCGCGCCCCGGCCGGCGATGGTGCTGCGGCAACGGCCGAGGGCGCCAGTCCCAATCTGGTCGGCCGCACCGTCGCCGACGTGGAGCGCGACCTGATCATCGACACGTTGAAGCATTGCCTGGGCAACCGCACCCATGCGGCGAATATTCTTGGCATTTCGATCCGCACGCTGCGCAACAAGCTGAAGCAGTATTCCGACGAGGGCGTGGCCGTTCCGGCCGCCAATGAAGGCACGCGGGCGACGGCGTAAAGCCGCCGCGCGGGGTTGAGGAGAGGCAAGGATGGCGGAGAACGTACCGGCCGATGGCCAGGTTGGTGCTCCCGGCGCAGCAGGCGTCGGTGGCCCCGGCCTGTTCGACCGGATGCGCAATGTCGGGCGGCATGGCGACATCATGCTGGCCATCGGCATCATGGCCATCCTGTCGGTACTCATCCTGCCGATGCCGACCTGGCTGCTGGACGTGGCGCTGGCGCTCTCCATCACGGCTTCCGTGCTGGTGATGATGACCTGCCTGTTCATCACCAAGCCGCTGGAATTCTCCAGCTTCCCGACCGTGCTGCTGATCACCACCATGCTGCGGCTGGCACTGAATCTGGCCTCCACGCGCCTGATTCTGGCCCACGGCCACGAGGGTACCGACGCCGCCGGCCATGTGATCGAGGCTTTCGGCCAGTTCATCATGAGCGGCAACCTGGTGATCGGCATCATCGTGTTCGCCATCCTGGTGATCGTCAATTTCGTCGTCATCACCAAGGGTTCCGGCCGCATCGCCGAAGTGTCGGCGCGCTTCACCCTGGATGCCATGCCCGGCAAGCAGATGGCGATCGACGCCGATCTGTCGTCAGGCCTGATCGACGAGGCCACCGCGCGTATCCGCCGCAAGGAACTGGAAGACGAATCGAGCTTCTTCGGCTCGATGGACGGTGCCTCGAAATTCGTGCGCGGCGATGCTGTCGCCGGTTTGCTGATCACCTTCATCAACCTGATCGGCGGCATCATGATCGGCGTGATCCAGAACGGGATGCCGTTCTCCGCCGCGCTCAACACCTATTCGATCCTCAGCGTTGGCGATGGCCTGGTGGCGCAGATTCCGGCGCTGATCATCTCGGTCGCCGCCGGTATCATGGTGTCGAAGGGCGGTGTCACCGGCTCCACCGACAAGGCGCTGTCGCGGCAGCTCTCCTCCGTCAAGGCGCTGGGCATGTCGGCCGTGCTGTCGGCCTGCTTCGCCATCATCCCGGGCATGCCGTTCATTCCGTTCCTGCTGCTGGCGCTGGTTTCCGGTGGCCTGGCCTATCTCGCCTGGCAGCATGAGAAGAAAGCGCAGCTTGCCGCCTATGTGCCGCCGCCGCCACCACCGGCCCCGGTCAGTCCGCTGGATGAGCCGGTCACCAATGCCCTGTCGATCGACGACCTGCGTCTCGAACTGGGCTTCAGCCTGCTGCCGCTGATCAACGATGCGCGCGGATATCGGCTCACCGACCAGATCAAGGCGCTGCGCCGCCAGATCGCCATCGACATGGGCTTCATCATGCCCAGCGTGCGCATCCTCGACAACATGCAGCTGCCCGGCACCACCTATGTGATCCGCGTCAAGGAGGTGGAAGCTGCGCGCGGCATGGTCAAGCCCAATGCGCTGTTGGTCATGGATCCGCGCGGCGAGCGCATTGCGCTGGCCGGCGAGGAAACCATCGAACCCACTTTCGGCCTGCCGGCCATGTGGGTGGACGAGTCTCTGCGGGACGAGGCGATGTTCCGCGGCTATACCGTGGTCGATCCCGGCACGGTGATCACCACCCACCTCACCGAGGTGGTGAAGGACAACATGTCCGACCTGCTCAGCTATGCCGAGACGCAGAAGCTGATCGAGGAACTCAAGAAGGCCAACGACAAGCTGGTCAGCGAGGTGATTCCGGGCCGCATCACCGTGAACGGCGTGCAGCGCGTGCTGCAGAACCTGCTGGCCGAGCGCGTCTCGATCCGCGATCTCGCCACGGTCCTGGAAGCCATCGCAGAAGCTACCGGCTATACCCAGAGCGTGACGCAGATTACCGAACATGCCCGCTCGCGTCTGGCGCGGCAGATTTCCAATGCCAATGTCAGCCCCGACGGCTATATTCCGCTGGTGACTCTGTCCCCGCAATGGGAGCAGAACTTTGCCGAGGCGCTGATCGGCCAGGGCGAGGAGCGCCAGCTCAGCATGCAGCCTTCGCGGTTGCAGGATTTCATTGCCCAGGTACGTCAGACCTTCGAGCGCCTGGCCGCCGAGGGTCACACGCCGGTGCTGCTGACCAGCCCGGGCATCCGGCCTTATGTGCGTTCGATCGTGGAGCGGTTCCGTCCGGCCACGGTGGTGATGTCGCAGCAGGAAATCCATCCGAAGGCCAAGCTTCGGACGGTGGCTCAGATATGATCGCGGCGCGGTTCCAGGGATACTGAACGATGCGGCTGAAGACCTTCCAGGCAGTGACGATGACCGAGGCGATGGACCTCGTGCGCCGCAGCCTGGGCGAGGATGCCATCATTGTCTCGACCAACAGCCACCGCAACGGCGGCGGGGTCGAGATCACGGCAGCCGTCGAGCAGCATAACGAGGATGATTTTGCCACGCCCGAGGCGCAGGCCCTGCGTTACGGCCAGGGCAATGGCCGCCTGTTCGTACCCGATGAGGATTTCGCCGATGGCTCAACGCGGCAGACCGGCGAACTGATCGCCGGCGCTCTCGCCTGGCATGGCGTGCCGCAGCGGGTGGCGGACCGCCTGACCGAGGCTGCCATGCGCGTCGGTCTCGACGATGCCCTGGGCGCCCTGGCCGAGGCGCTGGACGAGGTCTATCGCTTTCCCGGCCTGAGCAGCGACAACCGTCCGCTCATCCTGATCGGCCCGCCGGGCAGCGGCAAGACCATCGCCGCCGCCAAGATCGCGGCGCGTTGCGTGATGGACCGCCGCAGCGTGCATGTGGTGTCCTGTGATGTCAGTCGCGCCGCCGCCGGCGAGCAGCTAGCCGCACTCTGCCGGGTCATGAGCGCGCCGTTCGACGAAGCGGCCGATGCACGCGAACTTGGCCGGATCGTTGATGCCGCGCCGGCCGAGGCCAAGCTGGTGATCGATACGGCCGGCATCAATCTGTTCGACGCCACCGAGCGCAAGGCGCTGAAAGCGCTGATCGATGCCAGCGGCGCCGAGCCGGTCGCCGTATTTGCCGCCGGTACCGACGCGATGGAGGTCGGCGAACTGGCCGGCCAGGCGGTGGCGCTGGGCGCACGCCGCTACATTGCAACCCGGCTTGATGCTGCCCGCCGCCTCGGTGCCGTGATCATGGCTGCCGATCTCGGGGGGCTTGCCTTCGCCGATGCCGGTGCCTCGCCATTCGTCGGGCAGGGCTTCCTGCGTCTCGATCCACTCGGCCTGGCGCACCGCCTGCTGGCCGATCCCGATGCGCTGGCCGCCGATGCGGCCAATGCTGCTTCCGCCAATATCCCGAAACCCGCCGTCTTCAAGGCTGCCGAATGACCGTGACGACCATGACGCCGACGACACCGCCTCCCTCCGCCGCCCGTCCGGCCCGCCATCCGGCTGCCGCGCTGCGCCAGCCCAACATCGTGGCCGTCGCTTCCGGCAAGGGCGGCGTGGGCAAGACCTGGCTCTCGGTTACGCTGGCGCACAGCTTCGCCCGCCAGGGCCAGCGCGTGCTGCTGTTCGACGGCGATATCGGTCTGGCCAACGTCGATATCCAGCTCGGCCTGATGCCCGATCGCGACCTGGGTAGCGTGATTGCTGGCCGTTTCAGCTTGGCCGACGCCGTCATGTCGTCGGAAGCGGGATTCGACATCATTGCGGGCAAGTCGGGTTCGGCGTCGCTGGCCACTTTGGACCAGGCCGCGCTCACTGCCCTGCGCGATGAACTGGCGCAGCTCGCCAAGAATTACGACCGCGTGGTGATTGACCTGGGCGCTGGCGTCGATGCCGTCGTGCGCACCTTCTCGGCGGTTGCCGGGATCACCCTGGTGGTGACCAACGACGAGCCGACGGCGCTGACCGATGCCTATGCCTATATCAAGCTGGCGCGCATGGCCGACCGCAACGCTGATGTCCGTGTGGTTATCAATATCGCGCCGACCACGCGGGAGGGCGAGCGCACCTATGCCAAGCTGAACAAGGCGGCCGAGAATTTCCTGAAATATTCGCCGCCGCTGGCCGGCGTGATCCGTCGCGACGACAAGGTGCGCGATGCGATCCGCAACCAGGTGCCGCTGCTAACCCGCCACCCGATGTGCGAGGCCGCCGAGGATGTCGACGCGCTGATGCACGGTCTGATGCGCGCGTCGCAGACGGCGCCGCTCTGAACCACACTGCCGCCGACGGAGCGGACCCGTGAGCGAACTCGGTCCGCTGCTGCCCAAGCCGCCCACGCCGCCCGCCGGCAACAGCGGCACGGCCGCGCCGCCGGCCCAGGCCACTCCGGCCAGCACCACGCCGACGGCGGCAGAGGGTGCCGCGGTGCAGACCGCGGCGGCCGTCACCCAGACGGGCAGTACCGCGCCGGCCCAGACGCAGTCGCCGGCCCAATCCCCAGCCCAGCCGCAGGCGCCGGCGCAGAATCCCGGATCGCCGGCGCAGCAGCCTCCCGCGCAGGGATCGCCGTCATCGCCATCCACGGTGCTGCAGCGGGATGCGGCAGCGGAAATCTCGGCCTCGCTGCGCGAACTGGCACGTGGCGGCCAGGTGGATGCCACGGTGATTGCCCGCGACGGGCAGGCATTGCTGGTGCGCACCGCCGCAGGCAGCACGCTCAGCCTCCCAAACCTGGCCAGCATGCTGCAGCAGGCGAATATCGCCGTGCTGAACGCCGCGCTGAAGCTCCAGCTCAATCCGGAAAATCCCCAGCAGGCGACTCTGCTGGCCGCCAACGGCAAACCGCTGGCCCTGCCGATACCCGTTCAGGTGCAACCGCCGACCGCAGCCCAGCTAGCCTTGGCCGCAGCGCCGCCGCAGCCTGTGGCCGCCACCGCCACCGCTGCCGCATTGCCGCAGCCGGGACAGGCGCTGGCCGCGACCGTGCAGTCCCTGCCGCTGCCGGCCGCTGCCGCCGCCCAGGCGGCGTTGCCGCCCGGCAGTCAGGTGCAGGTGATCGTGCAGGCAGCCAGCTTGCCGACGACGGTGCCGCCATCGACGACATCGTCGCCTGCCGCCGCCCCGCCGCTGCCGTCTGCCCCGTTGACGCCCACCGCATCGCCGCCAACGCCGCCCATACCCGCGCAGCCCGCGCCTGTCGCCGCCGCACCACCGGGTGGCGGCGCGCTTGCCCCCGCGACACCGGCTTTGCCGCCCAGCGGCTTGCCTGCCGCAGTCGCGGTGCAGGTGGCAGCACAGTCTGCCGCATCGCCAATGTCGCCCTCGCCGCCAACGCCGCCGCCCGCGCCTGTCGCCGCCCAACTGCCGCTGCAGGCCGCGACGGTTCAGACTCCCGTTCCCCAGCCGGCGCCGCAGCCCGCGCCACAACCCTTGCCCGCAGCGGGTTTGCCGCTGCCGGCTCACGTCGCCGCGCAGGCAGCCCATGCCGGCGCCAGCCCCGCCGCCCTGATTGGACAGACGCTCACCGGCGTGGTGACCGGTCAGACGCAGACCGGCCAGGTGCTGGTCACCACCGCGCAGGGCGTGCTGGCCGTCAGCCTGCCGCAGCCATTGCCGCCAGGCACCCAGCTTTCGCTTGAACTCGCCGCCATCACCCGGCCGCCCAGTCCGACGCCAACCATCCTCAGCCCCGCCCCGCTGGCCACGGTGCTCACGCGGCTGCAAGGCGAATGGCCGGTACTGCAGCAGACCCTGGATGCCATCCGCGCCGCCGATCCGGCTCTGGCGCAGCGCCTTCAGGCCGAGCTGCTGCCGCAGCCCAATGCACGGCTGGCTGCCACCGCGCTGCAATTTATGGCCGCGGCCGCGGCCGGCAATGCCCAGGCCTGGCTTGGCTCGGAGGCGGTGCGCAAGCTGGAACAGCAGGGCCGGCAAGATCTGCTGCGCCGACTGGACGATGATTTCCGCGAACTCGGGCGGCTCAACCAACGCAGCGGCGACAATGACTGGCAAGCTCTCGTCCTGCCGATGCTGATCGGCGGCAAGGTGGAGCCGATCCAGATCTTCATGCGCCGGCGCCGCAATCGCAAACAGCAGCAGGAACAGACCCGCTTCATCATCGACTTCAATCTGGAAAGCACCGGACCGATCCAGTTCGACGGCCTGGTCAGCGTCAAGCAGCTCGATCTGATTCTGCGCAGCGACAGCGAATTCGGCCCGGCCTTCCGCATGGATGTCAGTGCGATCTTCGAAGAGGCGCTGGCCATCACCGGCATGACCGGCAGCCTGCGCTTTCACGACCACGAGACGCCGCTGCCCTGGCCCAGCCCGGAACTGGAAGCCAGGGGCCCCAGTACCGAGCTCAAGGCCTGACGATCCGGCCGAAACAAAGTCGCAAGAAACGGATGGCCTTCGCCTTGGCGCCGCGTTACATGCCTGCATGACCGGAATGAAGAATCACTCATCCTGCGGGCGCTGCTGATATGACTGGACGCGTTTGGTTGCTGATCGGCATGCTGTCGCTGCTCTGGGGCGGATCGTTCTTTTTCGTCGGCGTTGCCGTGCGCGAGCTGCCGCCACTGACCATCGTGGCGTCGCGTGTGGCGCTAGCCGCACTGGTTCTGCTGCCGGCATTGCATCTGATGGGCCAGCATCTGCCGCGCGAGCGGAAAATCTGGCTGGCCTTCTTCGGCATGGGCCTGCTCAACAACGCGATTCCATTCACCCTGATCGTCTGGGGTCAGGGCCAGATTCCGAGCGGGCTGGCGGCGATTCTGAACGCCACCACGCCGATCTCCACGGCGATCGCGGCGCATGTCTTCACGCACGACGAGAAGCTCACGCCCAACCGCATCCTCGGCGTGCTGCTGGGCGTGGCCGGCGTGGCGGTCATGCTAGGGGCCGACCTGCTTTCGGGCCTGGGTCAGAATCTGCCCGCACAGGGCGCCTGTCTGCTGGCGACATTGTCCTATGCCTGTGCCGGCGTGTTCGGCCGCCGCTTTCGCCGCATGGCCGTGCCGCCGCCGGTCACCGCCGCCGGCCAGTTGCTGGCCTCCACGCTGCTGCTGCTGCCGCTGGCGCTGCTGGTCGACAAACCCTGGAACATGGCTCTGCCGGGCTGGCCGGTGATCGCCGCGTTGCTGGCGCTGGCGGTGCTGTCCACCGCGCTCGCCTATGTGATTTTCTTCCGCGTCATGGCGGCTGCGGGCAGCAACGTCAATCTCGTCACCCTGCTGGTGCCGGTCAGCGCCATCCTGCTCGGTGTTCTGGTGCTGGATGAGTCCCTGTTGCCGCGCCATCTGCTCGGCTTCGGCATCATCGCGCTGGGCCTGCTCGCGATCGACGGGCGCGTGCTGCGCCGGCTGAAGGCCCAGGCCTAGCCCGGCAGGTCGCCCGGCTGTTCCTGGCGGCGGCGGAAGCCCTGCAGTCCGGCCTCGTCCATCTCGGCCTGTTCGCGGCGCTCCTGCTTCTGGCGTTCGCGGCGTTCCCAGTTCTCGAGCACCAGTTCGTATTTCTTCAGCTCGCGGAAGGCGGCATTCACCTCTTCCTGGGCGGCGGCGATGCGGTCGATGATCTCGTCGCGCGAGACCTCCACATTGGCGCGGCGTTCGCGGTTCGCCTTACGGTAATTGGTGAAGCCGAAACTGGAATCGTAATGCAGCGTGGCGACGTGGCGCTCATGCTCCAGTTCCTCGTCCAGCTTCTGCATCTGCCGCTCGAATCCTGCCCGCAGGATTTCCAGGTCCACGACAATGCGCCGCCGCTCGTCGAGACGCCATTTCCACAGCCGGATCAGTCCATCCACGCCACGCATGATCTAGGCCGTCGCTCCTACTGGGCTGCCTGCTGGCCGCCTTCGCCCTCGATGAAGATCTCGGCGAGGCGGGCATACCCCGAAGACAGGTCGGCGCGCTCGGTTTTCTGTTGCTTGAGGAAGGCTTCCAGCAGCGGCTGGTAGCGAATCGCCTCGTCCACCTTGGGATCCGATCCCATGCGATAGGCTCCCAGCCGGATCAGCTCGGCCATGTCGTCATAGGTGGCCATCAGTTGCCGCGCGCGGGTCACCAGCAGATTCTCGTCGTCGGTGTTGCAGCCCGGCATGGTTCGCGAGATCGAACGCAGGATATTGATGGCGGGATAGCGACCGCGCTCGGCGATGGCGCGTTCCATCACGATATGCCCGTCGAGAATGCCGCGCGTGGCATCGGCGATCGGCTCGTTGTGGTCGTCGCCGTCCACCAGCACGGTGAACAGGCCGGTGATACTGCCTTCCTCGGTGCCGGGGCCGGCGCGTTCCAGCAGGCGCGGCAATTCGGCGAAGGTGGTGGGCGGATAGCCTTTGGTGGTGGGCGGTTCGCCGCCCGAGAGGCCGATCTCGCGCTGCGCCATGGCGAAGCGGGTGACGGAGTCCATCAGACACAGCACCTGCTTGCCCTGGTCGCGGAAGAATTCCGCCACCGCCAGCGTCATGTAGGCGGCCTGACGGCGCACCAGCGCCGGCTCATCCGATGTCGCAACCACGATCACGGTGCGGGCCAGGCCCGACTTGCCCAGGTCGTCCTCGATGAATTCCTGCACCTCGCGGCCGCGCTCGCCGATCAGGCCCACCACGTTCACGTCTGCCTCGGTATAGCGTGCCATCATCGACAGCAGCACCGACTTGCCCACGCCTGAACCGGCGAAGATGCCCATGCGCTGGCCGCGGCAGCAGGAGATGAAGGTGTTGATCGCGCGCACGCCCAGATCGATCTTGGCGCCGACCCTCTTGCGGGAATTGGCCGGCGGCGGATTGGCGCGCAGGGGATAGGGGCGGGTACCGTTGGTCAGCGGCGGCCCGCCATCCAGCGGGCGGCCCAGTCCGTCGATCACGCGGCCGGCCCAGCTAATGTCGGGGTACACCACCGGCTGGTCTTCGCCCACCACGGCGCGGCAGCCCAGGCCGACGCCGTCCAGCGAGCCGTAAGGCATCAGCAGGGCGCGGTTCTGGCGAAAGCCGACCACCTCGCATTCCACATTGCGGTTGTCGCGGGCCTGCACATGCACCCGCGAGCCGATCGAGAGGTGCCGCTCCACGCCGGCCACCTCCACCAGCAGGCCCTGGATCGACGTCACCCGGCCGGTGAAGCTGACATCCTTGATACGGTCGAGATCCATCAGCAGGCTGTGCATGGCGTGCCCATAGGGGGAGACTAGGCCCGCAGCTTAACGGGCCAGGCTTAACCGGCGGTAAAGCCCGCGCCGGCAGGCAGGTCGATATTTCCTTGTATTTTGAGAGTTTAGCAGGATTTTCAAGACCGGGCAGGTCTTGTTTTCCCGCGCGCGCCCTGTGGACAAATCCGTTAACTTTAATAGTTAACAATGGTAAACTGCAGCGAATCGGGCGGAAAAACGCCAAACCTGGGCGGACCAGTGGGGTCCGGCCTGTGAAAGCGTGGGGGTGCCATGCGGGTGCTGCTGATCGAAGACGACGCCGCGATGGCCAAGAGCATCGAACTGATGCTCGGCGCCGAGGGCTTCAATGTCTACAAGACCGAGTTCGGGGAAGAAGGCCTCGATCTCGGCAAGCTGTATGACTACGACATCATCGTACTCGACTTGAACCTGCCCGACATGCACGGCTACGACGTGCTGAAAAAACTGCGTGCGGCCAAGGTCAATACTCCGATCCTGATCCTGTCGGGCATGGGCGAGCCGGACAAGAAGGTGAAGGGGCTGGGTTTCGGCGCCGACGACTACATCACCAAGCCGTTCAACAAGGACGAACTGGTTGCCCGCATCAATGCCATCGTGCGGCGGGCCAAGGGCCATTCCCAGTCGGTGATCCAGACCGGCAAGCTGACCGTGAACCTCGACGCCAAGTCGGTGGAGGTCGAGGGCGGCCGCCTGCATCTCACCGGCAAGGAATACGCCATGCTGGAGTTGCTTTCGCTCCGCAAGGGCACCACGCTGACCAAGGAGATGTTCCTCAACCATCTCTATGGCGGCATGGACGAGCCGGAACTGAAGATCATCGACGTCTTCATCTGCAAGCTGCGCAAGAAGATCGCCTCCGCCACCGGCGGCGAAAACTATATCGAGACCGTCTGGGGCCGCGGCTATGTGCTGCGCGATCAGGTCGAACCGGTTGCCGCCGGCGCCAAGCGGGCGGCCAATGCCCGCTGACCGGGCACGATAAACCGATTGCGCATACGCAATGAAAAAAGCCGGCCTTGATGGCCGGCTTTTTGTTGTGGGCGGATCCGGATTTGTTACGGCTTCACCTTGAAGACCAGCGAGGCATTGTAGAAGGTGCCTTCCACTTCGCTGCCGGCATCCTTGGCGAAATGGCTCACCTCCACGCCGGCGAAGCCGCGCCTGGGCACGGTCACGGTCGCTTTGCCATCCTTGCCGGTCTTGATCTTCTCGGCCTTGACGTCGTGGCCGAGGAAGATGTCGGCCACCAGGCTGGCATCGGCCAGCGGCTGGCCTTTCAGCAGCACCAGCACGGTCAGCTTGTCGCCGGCTTTCAATGTGGCCGGATCGGCCTGCGGCACGATCTCCAGGTCCAGGCCCAGCGGCGTGGCGAAGGTCGCCATTGGCGCCAGATAGGCCTTGGGCATCTTGAACGAGGGGCCGGCGATGGTTGGATTGGCCACGCTGCCCTTCGGGCCGTTGTTCCATTTGCCGTCCGGGCCCTTGGACCAGTATTTGTTGTCGAAGAAGGCCGCCACCAGCGCGGCATTGCCGGCCGGCTTCACGGCAGCCGATTTCTCCATGCGCTCGACCTCCGCCGTCACCGGCCTGCCGGCTGAATCGAAAGCCCATGCCTTGGTCACGCGGGCCGGGTCATAGGTATCCAGTTCGCCCGGGTCGCCATTGTTGATCATCAGCCGGCCGGCCTTGTCGGGCTCGATCCATACCGAATGGGCGGCAGCGGGCTGCGCGAGGCCGAAGACCAGCAGGCTGGCGGCCAGAAGCAGGCGTTTCATCATCATATGTCCTTTCATCGGTGAGGCAGGGGGGTGATCAGAACCGGACCGACAGCGAGGCCATGGCGCTGAGCGGTTCGCCCGGCACCACGCGCAAGGGGCCCAGCGCGCGTTCGTAATATTCGGTGTCGAACAGGTTGGTGATGTTGAGCGAGAGCCTGGCCGCCTCGGTGATCCTGTAGAAGGCCAGCAGATCCACCTTGGCATAACCGGGCAGCAGGAAACCGTCATTGCTGCTGCTGCCGGCGCGATCGGCCACGGCATTCACGCCGCCGCCAAAGCCGAAGCCCTTCATCGGCCCGTGCAGGAATTCATACACGCTCCACAGGCCGAAGCTGTGCATGGGGATATTCTGCAGGCGGGTTCCTGGTGCGATGGTGGTGTCCTGCGTGACTTCCGCATCGACATAGGCATAACCCGCAACCACCCGCCATTCCGGCAGCAGGTTGGCGGTCAGATTCAGGTCAAAGCCCTTGCTGCGCACTTCGCCGGTCTGGACATAGGTATCGGCAATGGTCGGGTGACTGGCCAGCACGTTCTTCTTGGTCAGATGGAACAGTGCAGCCGTGGCGCTGAGCCTTCTGTCCAGCAGATCTGTCTTCACGCCGGCCTCGTAGCCCAGCCCGGTTTCGGGTTCGAATGGTTGGTCGCCGGCCGCGGTATAGAATCCGGTGTGCGAATCCATCACCGGGCGGAAGGATTTCGCCACGCTGGTATACAGCGCCACATCGGGCACGACCTTGTAGGTCAGGCCGGCGCGCGGGCTGAATCCCTTGCGCGACTGCGGGATGGTCTTGCCGATTCTCTGGTTGGCGAAATCCTGCTCGAACCAGTCGGCGCGGAAACCGACCTGCGCTTCCAGCTGTTCGGTCAGGCTGATCTGGTCCTGCATGTACAGGGCATAATTGTCCGATGTGTCCTTCAGATCAGTGACGGGGTTCATGACTGCCGAGGTCTGGCTGTAGACCGGATTGTAGATATTGATGGAATTCGTACTGGCGGCGCGGGCAAACAATTCGCTCGATACCGCACGTTCGTATTCCAGCCCGGCCAGCAGCGTATGGCTGATGCTGCCCGTTTCGACATGGCCCACGGCCTCGAATTGCGTGGTGGCGCTGTGCCAGGTGTAATCGCGCAGCTGGCGTCGGCGGCTCAATATGCCCGTGGATGCGTTCAGCGCGCTGGCCTCGGTGGCAAAGCCGTACATAGAACCGTTCTTGGCCTGCAATGCGGCACGCAGGCTCCAGTCGTCGCTGAGCTCATGCTCCAGCCGGGCCGAGGCCATATAGTTCTTGTTTTCGATCTTGCCGTCGCTCGGTTCACCCAGGAAGCGGCTGATCGGAATCACGCCGAGCTGGCCATTCACGGCCACCACACCGCGGTCGAACACGCGCTCGTCGTTGATTGCCTCTGCCTCGATGGTCAGCCGGTTGCTGCTGTTCGGCTGCCAGGTCAGGACGGGCGCGAAGAACTGTCGCTCGGACGAGACGTGATCGCGGAAGCTGTCGCGGCTTTCCACGGCCAGGTTGGCGCGACCCAGCAGTGACTTGTCGTCGTTCAGAATCGCATTGGTATCCACCGTGCCGCGATACAGGCCATAACTGCCGATGCTGCCCTGCAGGATGGTGAAATTCTCGGTCAGCGGCTTCTTGGTCACGATGTTGACGAAGCCGCCGGGATCGCCGCGACCATAAAGCGAGGCCGAGGGGCCGAGCAGCACATCCACCTGCTCGATATTGGCGGAGTCGGAGGTGGCGTCGTAGCGCCGTCCGGTCGTGAAGCCATTCTTGGCCGAGTTCGTCGTCTTCAGGCCGCGCAGGTTCATCTCATAGAGATTGAGGCCGCCGAAATTGTTGCCTTTCGATATGCCGCCGACATAGTCCAGCGCCTTTTCCACGTTGGCGGCGCCGGTGTCTTCCAGCAGCTGCCTGGGCATCGCCACCACGGTCTGTGGCACGTCGATCAGCAGCGTGTCGGTTTTCGTGGCGCTGGAACTGCGCGGGGCGCGGTAGCCCTCGGACTCGTCGGCCGGCACCGCGCCCTGAACCGTGAGCGGCGGCAGGCTGACGGCGTCGTTTGATGCAGCCTGCGCCAGTGCCAGTCCTGGCAGCAGCGCGATGGTCAGGCCGAGCAGGGCCGGCCGGTTAAGGCTTTGTGATTTGGTCATTTTCCCCTCAGGTCTTTTTGTGCAATTCAGTCTGGGTCGCAATTTATGCCCGTAATGTTATAATATAACAATCCTCGGGACATAAAAGGCGCGGTATTCAGGAGGGGCGGATAGGCAGGATCGTCGTCATGGCGGTCTCGCGGCAACGCAGTGGCACGTCACCGCAGGCGCATGTCTGGCCGGGGCTGGTCGGCCCGGCCTTACATCTATCGGAATCACCCCGTCCGACATGCCCGCGTGTGACCACGGCTGACGGCAGGTCTCCTGGCTTGCGGGTCGTCGCGTTCCGTCGGCCTTCCCGGTGCGAGACGCGCCAGTGGCCATGATGACGGAAAACTCGCCGCTTACAGTTGCGGGGGCAGCCGCGGCATGGGGCGATCGTCGCCCGTACCGCGTTCCCTGTTAGGCCCGAAAGGGCACCGTCGGCGGGGATGCTATGCGAAGCCTGACGTAAACGTCAATGCCGGCAGAGCCATCCAGTCAACAGACTCAGGCGACAAAACGGAGCGTCAGCGCCGAGTCGCTCAGCGCTGCTTCCACGCTCAGATCGCTGGCAAATGCCAGCAGGCGGGCATAGCGGGCCATGGCGGGCGCCGGCTCCAGCGGCCAGTCGGCCTCGCCGGTGAAGGCGGCGGCCACGCCATCCTGCCAGCGCAGCATGCTGCCCTCGGCACGGATCGCCCAGCCGCCGCCATCGCGGCTGAGGCTGAGCGTGCCGCCGCGCGGCAGGGCCTGCCCGGCCAGCGCCAGCCCCAGTAACAGCGCCTTGCCCAGCGGCTTGGGCAGATCGATCTGGTCCTGCGGCAGGCCGAGATCCAGTCTGCCGCCGGCGAAATAGCTCTGTGCCACACGGGTCAGTTCGCCCAGCGGCATTGCATCCTGCACGCCGCCCGAGGCGCCCAGGGCCAGGCGGAAGAAGGCCAGCCGCCGCGCGGCATCGGCAGCCGATTGTGCGATCAAGCCGATCGCCTCCTCGCGCATGGCGGGATCGGTTTCCTCGGCCAGCAGCTCCACGCCGTTATTCACCGCGCCGATGCTGCCGGCCAGATCGTGGCACAGCCGCGAGCAGATCAGAGCGACCAGGTCGAGTGTTTCGGTGGTGGCCATGGCTGAACTCTCCGGCGACAGGCGGTGGCGATGGAACACCGTCCTGTCTAAGATGTCTGTCGCAGGCAATCAACCGCAAGCGAGTTTTCATGCTGGCTCCATTCGTGCCCGGGGATTGGGTGGAGAATCCGCTGGAACCCGAATGGGGTCCGGGCCAGGTGCAGTCGGCCATCGGGAACCGCGTGACGGTGAATTTCCTGCATGCCGGTAAGCGCCTGATCAATACCGAGCAGGTGATGCTGCGTCCCGCCGATGCCCCGGAAGACTGATCCCGAGCGATGCCAACCGATCCCACGCAGTTTGCCCCGGCGATTCTCGATCTCGCGCATAAGGCCGGAACCGCCATCATGGCGGTCTACGCCACGTCATTCGAGCAGCGCAGCAAGCAGGACCACAGCCCCGTCACCGACGCAGATGAGAAGGCCGAGGCCATCATCCTGGCCGGCCTTGCGGCGCTCGCACCGGATATCCCGATCGTGGCGGAGGAGCAGGCCGCGCGCGGCGAGACGCCTGTGGTTACCGGCCGGCGTTTCTGGTTGGTCGATCCACTCGATGGCACGCGCGAATTCATCGACCGCAACGGCGAGTTCACGGTCAACATTGCGCTGATCGAGAATGGCGTGCCGGTACTGGGCGTGGTGGTTGCGCCGGCTTTGGGCCAGGCCTGGCTTGGCCATGGCGACCGCGCCTGGCGTCATGAAGGCGATTCGGTTGTGCCGATCCATGTGCGCCGCGTGCCGGAGCGCGGCGCACATGTGCTGATCAGCCGCAACCATGTCGACCGCGAGATCGCCGGCTGGATCGAGCGGCAGCCCGAAGCCACTAGGCAGACGGTGGGCTCGTCGCTGAAATTCTGCCGCATCGCCGAGGGGACGGCGGACCTGTATCCCCGCTTCGCCTCCATCTCGGAATGGGATACGGCCGCCGGCCAGGCGGTGCTGGAGGCGGCCGGCGGCGCGGTGGTCACCTGGCAGGGCGAGCGGCTGCGGTATGGAAAGCCCGGGTTCCGCAATCCGGGGTATCTGGCGCGCGGCGCGGCCTAGGCGATCGCCACGTCAATCAGGATCGCGACATAATGGCAGGCCGCGGCCGCCAGCACGAAGACATGCCAGATCGCGTTCTGGAAGGGCAGCCGCTCCCACAGATGGAACGCCACGCCGATGCTGTACAGCCCGCCACCCGCCAGAAGAAGAACCAGCGCGGCCAGCGATGCGCCATCCAGCAGGGGCTGGAAGGCGGCCAGCACGGTCCAGCCCAGCAACAGATAGGAGGCCACCGATACGCGCTCGAAACGCATGGGGAAGAACAGCTTCGCCGCCACGCCGGCCAGGGCGATGCTCCACACGAAGGCGAGCAGCCCGATGCCCCATAGACCGCCGATCACCATCAGGGCGAAGGGCGTATAAGTGCCGGCGATCATCACGAAGATGGCGGCGTGGTCCAGTCGGCGGAAACGGGCCTTCAGGTCGGCATGGGTGGTCATGTTATACAGCGCGGAACAGCCGATCATGGCCAGCAGGCCAAAACCATACAGCCCCAGACTGACGGCCCGCGGCAGATCCGGGTCGAGAACAACCAGCACCAGCAGCGTGGCGCAGGCTCCCACGGCAAAGGCCAGGCCCAGCAGATGCACGACGGCATCGGCGAAATACTCGGCGCGGCTGATCCGGCGCGGCATGGGGCCTCCTGGTGTAAGGCCGGCAGGATAACCCTGCAAATGCGGCGACAGGATGACGGGCGGCGTTAGCGCTCGAAGTCGTCGCGGCCCAGATCGTCGCGGGGATTGGCCGGGCTGGGCTGGTAACCGCGCAGGCTGGCGAAGCGCAGCACCTGTTCCGGCGTCAGGGTATCGCGCGCCGACAGATGGCCGCGCAGGCGGGCGGCGCGAAGCCGGCCCTGCAGATTCGCGATGCGGGCAGTCTGGCCATCCACCCGTCCGGAATCGACATTGCCCTCGGCAAAGGCGCGTTCCAGCCGGCGCTCCTCGTCCAGGATGCGGCGGCCGATGGCCATGGTTTCGGCCTCCAGGGCGAACTGAATCTGGCGGATCTGCTGGCGCTGCGTCTCGTCCAGACCCAGCGATTCGGCCATCTGCAGCAGGGTCTGCGGTGCGGGGAACAGGTTGCTTTCGGCGCGGGCGTGATCATCGGCCTGCAGCGGCACGATCACGGCGGCCACCGGCGGAATGGTCGGTATGTCGGTCTCAAGGGGTGGCGGCCTGTCAGGCTGGTGCCCGATCGAGCCAAGCGCGAAACCGGCCGCCAGCGTGAGGCCGAACGCCAGGGTGGCGATCAGGTGGCGCGTCATGGGAGTCTCTCCAAGAATTTCTGCGCCGTAGGCGGCGGGACGAATATGCAGTCCCGCCGGAATCGGCAGTAGGCGCAGGATAGAGAGAACGATCCTAGCTGTCGGTGACGGCGATCACGTCGGGGCCCGGTGGGTCGGCATACAGGCGGTTCACATCCGCGAGGCGACGTTCCAGCACGGCACGCTGATTGATGTAGCCTTTGTCGGTGATCTCGTTGGCGTCGATGGAAGGCGGATCGTTCAGCAGCAGCACACGCTGCACCTTCAGCGACGAACCGCCCTGCGTCCTGTTGTGAATGCGCAGCTTTTCGGCGATCTGGCGACGCAGTTCATCCGGCGCCAGGTCCTTGGCTGCCGCCGTCGGCCAGGCCAGCAGACCGACATAGGGCTTGTCCGGCCCGGTCACCACCGCATCCTGCAGCAGCGGCGAACAGGCGGCGATGGCGGCCACGCGCACGCCGCCCACATGCACCCAGGTGCCGGTGGTCAGCTTGAAGTCCTCGGCGATTCGCCCGTCGAACATCACGCCGCGGTTGAGATCGTCGGGGTCGATCAGCTTCGCGGCATCCCCGATGCAGTAGAACCCCTCCTCGTCGAAGGCGGCCGCGGTCTTGTCCGGTTCCCCCAGATAGCCCGGCGTCACGTTTGGACCCTTCACGCGCACTTCCAGCTTGCCGCCTGAAGGCGTGAATTTCAGTTGCACGCCCGGCACCGGCACGCCGATCACGCCGGCGCGCTCGATGGGGAAATGCGCCGCGGTGACCATGGGCGCGGTTTCGGTCGAGCCCCAGCTCGAGGTCATGGTCACGCGCTTGCCCAGCGTGCGGATCGACAGCGTTTCCAGCCGTGCCCACAGATCGGGCGGCAGCGCGGCACCGGCATAGAAGATCAGGCGCAGATCGCCGAAGAAGCGACGGCAGAGATCCTCGTCCTGTTCCAGATACGGCAGCAGCATGGCGTAGCCGGCCGGCACGTTGAAATAGACGCTGGGCGACACGTCGCGCAGATTGGCGATGGTTTTCTCCACCAGCCCCGGCGCCGGCTTGCCCTCGTCGATATGCAGCGTGCCGCCCTGGCGCAGCACCATGTTGAAATTATGGTTGCCGCCGAAGGTGTGGTTCCACGGCAGCCAGTCCAGCAGCACCGGCGGCTTTTCCTGCAGGAAAGGCCATATCTGTGCGATGGCCTGCTGGTTGCTGCTCATCATGCGATGTGTGTTGATCACGCCCTTGGGCAGGCCGGTTGAACCGGATGTAAACAGGTATTTCGCAACCCAGTCCGGGCCGATCTGCGCCAGCCGCGCGTCGACGGCGGATGTCGCACTGGTGTTCAGCAGGTCTTTCATCGCGGTGCCGCCGGCGCCGTCGGAACTCACCACTTCCACGCCATTCAGGTTCAGGCTTGCCAGCGCCTTTGCAAACAGCGCGCCCTGCTCGGCGAAGATCATCTTCGGGCGCACCAGATTGAAGATGTGGTGCACCTTGGCGAAATCGCCGCTCATCAGCGAATAGGCCACCGAAATCGGCGCCACCGGCACGCCGGCGACAAAGCCGCCCAGCATCAGCAGGGCATGGTCGATGCTGTTGGCCGACAGGATCATCACCGGCGCGGTCTGGCCCAGACCACGGTCCAGCAGCGCCTGGGCGACGTTTCGCGCGGCCTGCCAGGCCTGGGCATAGGTCACGCGACGCCAGCCGCCATCCGCCTGGCGCTGGGCGATGAACACCGCGTCGGGCCGTGCCGAGGCCTGGGCTTGCAGCACCAGGCCCATGTGTTCGGGATAGTCGTCCAGGCGCTCTTCGGACTGCAGGATGAAGCTGCCATCCGACCGGTCGGTACGGCGGATGCGCGGCGTGGCCAGTGCAAGCGGCAGAAAAGGCGGTTTTTCGCCCTGCTGGATCATCGGGTTTCCTCCCAGAAACCGTTTTATGTTGCCGCCATATTTGTAAGGCAGCGTTACAATATTGGGGCCATCATAGCGTCTCGCGACCGCCTTACAAGAGGGAAAAGAAAAGGCCCGGGCAAGCCGGGCCTTTCACCTTCGCCGAAGGGCTGTGGTTCAGGCGTTCACGTCGATCACGACGCGGCCGCGGATTTTCCCGGCGATGATCTTCGGCGCCAGGTCGAAGATATCCGACAGCGGATGTATTTCGGTCATCGCCGCCAGCTTGTCCTTGGGCAGGTCTTTCGCCAGTTGCCACCAGGCGCGTTTGCGCTTGTGCATCGGCGCCATCACGGAATCGACACCCAGCAGGCTGACATTGCGCAGGATGAAGGGGAACACGCTGGCTGGCAGGTCGGTGCCGCCCGCCAGGCCGCAGGCCGCGACCCAGCCGCCGTATTTAATCTGGCTCAGCACGGTCGCCAGCGTCTGGCTGCCGACTGAATCCACGGCGGCTGCCCAGCGCTCCTTGGCCATCGGCGGGCCTTTCTGGTTCAGCTCCTCGCGGGGAATGAAGCCGCTGGCCCCGAGCGACGTCAGATACGCATGGGTGTCCGGCCGGCCTGTGGCCGCGATCACGCGATAGCCTTTCTGCGCCAGCAGCGCGACGGCCACCGAGCCGACGCCGCCGGCCGCGCCCGTCACCAGCACTTCACCGTCATCCTTGGTCAGGCCGGCATCCTCCAGAGCCTGCATGCACAGCATGGCGGTGTAACCGGCTGTTCCGATGGCCATCGCCTCCTGCATGGAGAAGGCATCGGGCAGGCGCACCAGCCATTCGCTTTTCATCCGGGCGAAGCGGCCATAGGCACCCCACTGGGTTTCCGACAGGCCATAGCCGTTCACGATCACCTTCTCGCCCGGCTTAAAGTCGGAATTGGCGGATTCGATCACCGTGCCGGCCAGGTCGATGCCCGCCACCAGCGGCATCTTGCGCGCGATGCGTCCGCCGGTCAGCGCCAGGCCATCCTTGTAGTTCAGCGTCGAATAGGCCACCTCTACCAGCACGTCATGCGGCGGCAGGTCGGCGGTGCTGATGGTCTTGAAAGCGGCTTTCGGCTTGCCGTCGACCTCTTCGATCATCACGGCGCGGAAGGTCTCGGACATTCATTCCTCCTGAAATACAAATGCCCGGGCCAGAAAATTGCATCTGGGCCCGGGCATTCTGTTCGTGTTTGCAGTTTAGCGCAGCGGCTCGAGGATCGAGACGTAGTTGGCCACGGCCACGCCGCCCATGTTGAACACGCCGCCCAGCTTAGGATTCTTCACCTGGATGTCGCCTGCGGTACCTGAAAGCTGCATCGCCGCCATCACATGCATCGACACACCGGTGGCGCCGATCGGATGGCCCTTCGACTTCAGGCCGCCCGAGGGATTGACCGGCAGTTTGCCATCCATCTGGGTCCAGCCTTCCATGATCGCCTTGGCGCCCTGGCCCGGTGCGGTCAGGCCCATTGCCTCGTATTCGATCAGTTCGGCGATGGTGAAGCAGTCATGGCTTTCAGCAAACGACAGGTCCCAGATGCTCAGGCCAGCATCATTCAGCGCATCGGCCCAGGCCTTGGCCGGACCTTCGAAGGCAATCACGTCGCGCTTGGCCATCGGCAGGAAATCCTGCACATGCTTGGACGCGCGGAAGGCGATCGCCTTCTTCATGCCCAAAGCCGTCTGCACGTCGCTCAGCACCAGCGCGGCGGCGCCGTCTGACACCATCGAGCAGTCGGTGCGGCGCATGCCGCCCACCACCAGCGGATTCTTGTCCGACACGGTCTTGCAGAACTCGTAGCCGAAATCCTTCTGCATGTGGGCCAGCGGGTTCTTGCTGCCGTTCTTGTGATTCTTGGCGGCGATCATCGCGGTGGCATCCGACTGGTCGCCATAACGCTGGAAATACTGCTTCTGGATCGAATCGAACACGCCGGCGAAACCGCCTTCGTTGAAGACCTCCGCCTTGCGATAGCTGGCCTTCAGCAGCACGTTGCCGACCACGTCGTTGGGCGAGGAGGTCATCTTCTCCACGCCGACGCACAGCACGAAGCGCGCCTTTTTGGCCGCAATGGCGTTCAGGCCCTGGAAGATCGCAGCCGAGCCGGTCGAGCAGGCATTCTCCACGCGCGTGGCCGGTTTGAAGCGCAGGCCCGGATCAGCCTGCAGCACCAGCGAGGCCGAGAAATCCTGGTCCACCAGGCCGCCGTTGAAATGGCCCAGATAAATGGCGTCAATGTCCTTCGGCTCCAGGCCCGCGTCGCGGATCGCGCCGACCGCGACCTCCACGATCAGGTCTTCGGCATCCCTGCCGTCCAGTTTGCCGAATTTGCTGTGACTCCAGCCGACGATGCAGGCGGTCATGGCTCTGGTCCCTTTCTCTAGCCGTGCTTGCTTCGGGTCTCGCTCCCAACGCTCCATCCGCCCCAGGTAATGCCCAGGGGCGGATTCGAACGCTCGGTCGGAAATAAGAGGGTGGCCGCCCGGTGGAAGTCAAGACGGGCCCGTGAGCCTCCTCCGTTGCCCCAGCGGTCGTCCGGCCGGGAATGGCTGATTTCCGCGCGGAAACAGCATAGTGAGAACATAAGATGAAAATAGACTTGAAAACAGGAAATTCAAGTATAAATTCATGTTATGTTCTTAAAGGAGGCGCCCATGCCGGCCTATCAGCGTCTGTTCGACCCACCCAGGCAGGACGATCTCGAATACCTGCCCGACCCGCTCGGCCGGCTGGACATGGGCAGCTATGTCGAGAAGCCGGCCGACATCCCCGATCCGGGCTGGGACGCGGCGCGCGGCGACTGGATGGACGGCGCGCCGCTTGGCCGGATCTTCGGCGACAGGCTGTTCGATCTGCAATCCGGCGTCGGCGCGGGACAGACGAACCGGCGCGCCGACGTATTCAAGCTGCAGGCCCTGCTGCACCGGGAAGGCGTGCTGGATGCCGCCGCCACCGAGGGACCGACGGGCTACTGGGGTGGTCGCGACGATTACGCCCTGCGCAAGTTCCAGAAGGAGAACGGCCTCACCATCGACGGCTATGCATTGCCGGACGGCGAGACCATAGAGACGATCAAGGGCTTCTACACGCCGCCAGCTGAGCTACGTATCCGCACCATGGAAAAGCGCGGAGGTTATCCCGAGCCGCAATTGCGGCCCATTGGCCTGGGTTCCGACCGGCCGATAAAACCGACGCTGCTGTCAAGTGATCGAAGCACCCAGCAGGAGGCGCAGGCCGATACCGGCATGACAGGCAATCTGCCGGCTGTCCCGGACATGGCCGTCGCGGAAACGCCACTACTATATCGCGGGCAGGACCGTGAGCGATCGATCCTGCAGAACACGCCTGGTCGCATACGAATTCAAACCAATCCTAAAGCGGATAGCAAAGACCCCTGGTATCTGGTTAATGGTGCCGGGCGGTCGGCGGTGATGCTGCACGACGACATTATCCGCCGTGAGGCGGCGAAGCAGAAGGTCGATCCTGATCTCATTCGTGCCATAATCTATGCGGAGAATGCACGCGGGCATTACTTTGGCGCCGCGCGGGCGGCCGAGGGACTTGGCAAGGCCGGATCCATATTTCCGATGAACATCAACCCAGAGAAATGGCGTGATCTTGGTTTTGCGGGGCGGAATCCCAGCAATCCCGAAGACAACATCCGTGTCGGCGTAACTTTGGTCAAACGCATTATCGATCGCCTTGAGAATCCAACCCCTGAGGCAATCGGTACGCTGTATAACAGCCTGCCGCAGGACCGGGTCACGGATTACGGCGCCTATATCGGCCGCTTGCTGCAGGAAAAGCCATGGCGGGATTGATGCCTGCAGCGAAGGGTTTGTCGTGGCCGTTCCGCCTGCTTGTCAGCATGCTGCTCGGCTTATTGCCGCCGGTGGCATTCTTCGGTTCGATCCTGCTTCAGACCGATGGTACCGAACCGCGCGACTTCTGCATTCCGACTGAAAGAGAATCCGGATTGCTGGTGTTGCAGATGAACTCCGGGGGGCAGGTTCCTTATGCCTGCGAACTGAACTGGAGCCTTGCGATGATTTATATCCTTCCGTCAGCGATCTTGTTCGGCTTGCTCGTCTTTGCGACCTGGACTTTGGTGCGCCGCCGCTAGCAGCCGCAATCACCGAGTGCCAATATGCGTGCCGTTTACAGAAAGTTATTGTCATCGGACCGACACTTTCGGCAGGTTTTGACTGAAGGTGTGCCGGCCCGCGAGTCGGTTGTCGTCGAGACGTCGGGTGCGGCTCCCGCAGAAGGCAGGAGGCGAGAATGTCCGATTTGTCCCGTTCCTCTCATACCGCTTCGACTGAGTGGCTGGAAAAGCTGCTCACCTACCACCTGACCACGGCCGAAATCCTCTACCACATGCCCGACCATCCGCGGCTGCTGCAGAGTTACGTCTGGCAGGATTACGATCTCGCGCCGAAATTCCCGGGCCTGCGCAAATTCCTCGATTTCTGGGAGGCCAGCCTGGACGGCAAGCTGCATTCCGTGCGCGTGGTTTCGGCCCGGATCGTCAGCGCGCAGGATTATCGCGCGGCAATAGCCAGCTACGACCTGCATTAAGGACGTTGCCCGGCGGGCCCGGAGGCTGGTACCGGGCGGCGTCTATGCTAGTCTGCGCGCGGTTTTGCCGCCCATCCGCGCAGGAAATGCATGTCGCTCAATCAGTATCTGGATGAGTCCGCCGCCCTGATCCGCCAGGCCGCCACGCCCGAGACGGCGGCGGCCATGGATGCCGCCATTGATAGAATCGTGACGGCGCTGGGCGCCGATCTGCCGCTGCTGGTCTGCGGCAATGGCGGCTCGGCCGCGGATGCCATGCACATCGCCGGCGAACTGGTCGGCCGTTTCCTCAAGGAACGCCGCGCCCTGAACTGTATTGCGCTGGGCACCGATGCCGCCGTCGCCACGGCCTGGAGCAACGACTATGATTATGCCAGCCTGTTCGCTCGCCAGGTCGAGGCCTATGGCCGCGCCGGCGGCGTGCTGCTGGGCATCTCCACCTCGGGCAATTCGGCCAACGTGATACGGGCTGCCGAGGCGGCGCGGGCAAAGGGCATGACGGTGATCGGCCTGACGGGCAGAGGTGGCGGCAGGCTGAAGCCGCATTGCGACATCCTGCTCGAGGCGCCGTCGAATTTCACGCCGCAAATCCAGCAGGTTCACGCCTGCCTGTATCACTATCTCTGCGACAAGGTCGAGGCGCGGCTGGCAGGCTGATCAGCCCTCGGGCTGCAGCGTATCCAGGAAACGCACGGGGCGACCGATCGGCTGGCCCAGTTCGCCGTCGCGCATGGCGAACTGGCCGCGCACGATAGTCGCCATCGGCCAGCCGGTCACGGTCATTCCGGTAAACGGTGACCAGCCGCATTTCGATTTCAGCCAGCTTTCTTCGATGATCCGCTTCGCCTTCAGGTCGACGACGGTGAAATCGGCGTCGTAGCCCAGCGCGATGCGGCCCTTGCCGGACAGGTTGAACAGCCGCTGCGCCCCGGCCGAGGTCAGGTCAATCAGGCGCTGCAGCGTCAGTTTGCCCTGGTTCATGTGATCCAGCAGCAGCGGCAGCAATGTCTGCACGCCGGGCATGCCGCTTGGGCTCTGCGGATAGGGCTTGGCCTTCTCTTCCTTCGTATGCGGCGCGTGATCCGAGCCGATCACGTCGACCACGCCGCTGCGCACGGCCTCCCACAAAGCCGCGCGGTGCTCGGCCGAGCGGATCGGCGGATTCATCTGCGCATACGTGCCCAGCCGGTCGTAGCAGTCGGGGGCGGCCAGGGTCAGGTGCTGCGGCGTGGTCTCCACCGTGGCAATGTCCTTGTGGCCGGCCAGCCAGGCCATTTCCTGCGCGGTGGTGACATGCAGCACATGCACGCGCCGCCCCACCTTGCGCGCCAGCCGCACCAGCCGCTGTGTCGCCAGCAGGGCGCTTTCGGCATCGCGCCATTCCGGATGCAGATGCGCCGTGGCGCCGGGCACCTCGGTCAGGTGCTTGCGGTCGCGCATGCGGTATTCGTCTTCGCAATGCACGGCCATGCGGCGTTTGCCATGGCGCAGTACTCGTTCCAGCGTGGCATCGTCGGCCACCAGCAGGTCGCCGGTCGAGGCGCCCATGAACAGCTTCACGCCGGCGCAGCCGGGCAGTTTCTCCAGCTCGGGCAGGGTTTCGACATTCTCGGCCGTGGCGCCGACATAGAAGGCGAAATCGCAATGGGTGCGGCCCAGGCCACGCTGCACCTTGTCGGCCAGCTCGGCCGCGGTGGCGGTGCTGGGCTTGGTGTTGGGCATTTCGAACACGGCGGTCACGCCGCCCATGGCCGCCGCCGCCGTGCCGGTGGCAAGGTCTTCCTTGTGCTCCAGGCCGGGTTCGCGGAAATGGACCTGCGTGTCGATCACGCCGGGCAGCACGGTCAGGCCGTTGGCGTCAAATATGGCTGCGCTATCGGCCTGGCCGAGGCTGCCTAGGGCGACGATGCGGCCGTCCTTCACGCCGATATCCAGCGCCTCCATGCCGTTGGGGGTCGCCACATTGCCGTTGCGGATCACCAGATCGTAGCGCATCGCCTCATTCCTTCTCCAGCGTGGCCTTCAGATAGCTGAGCAGCGGATAAAGGCCAGCCATCAAGGCGATCAGGAAGCCGTATTGTCCCTCGCGGTAACCCTTGCGGGTGACATAGCATTTATAAAAGCGCGTGAAGACGCGCCTCACATTGGCGCGAAATGTGCCAATATCCTCGCCCGCCTCGGCCCGGGCGCGCAGATCGGCGGCGCGTGCCGAGGTATAGCGGTTCAGTCGCGCGATCATGTCGGTGATGTCGCGGTCCACGTAGTGGATCATGCGCGATTTCAGGAACCGCTTCTCGCCTTTCAGCTCCAGCGCCGGATGCACGCGCTGCTCGCCCCAGCGCTTGGCGCCTTTCGCGAACAGGCGCGGCGCCATCATCACGCCGAAGGCGCCGCCCCAGCCCCAGCGCACCAGTCGCCTGCCCACGTAATTGTCGAACGGGATCAGAACATGGCCAAACGGGGCGTCGGCGATCATGTCGCGGATTTCGCGCGCCATTTCGGCCGGCACGCGCTCGTCGGCATCGACTTCCAGCACCCAGTCGCCGGTGCAGGCGTCGATGCCGGTGTTGCGGCGCGGGCCTTCCAGCGGCCAGGCCCCTTCGATGATGCGGGCCTTGAAACGCGCGGCGATCTCGACCGAACGGTCGGTGCAGCGGTCCAGCACCACCACGATCTCGTCGGCGAAGGCCAGGCGCTCGAGGCAATCGGCCAGCTGCGCCTCCTCGTTATGCGCCACCACCAGTGCCGATAGTCTCGGTGCGTTCATCTCAGTCCCGCGAATAGCGCCACAGATGCTCGGCGGCGCGCTGCGCCTTGTCTACACTCAAACTTAACATATGGCTGTCGTGGCTGCGGTGGTCGTAACCCGGCTGCTTGACGATTTCCTCGAAACTCAGGTCGGTGCGTACGGCCGCCGTCTTCTCGCCCCAGGGGCCGTAGGTTTCCTCGCGGCTGGGCCCGAACAGGCCCAGCGTGGGCACGCCACTGGCGGCCGCCAGATGCATCAGGCCACTGTCGTTGCCGATATAGAAGGCGCAGCGGCGCATGGCCGCGGACACGGTCGGCAGGTCCAGCCGACCCACCAGGTCGATGCTGCGTTCAGGTGGCAGATGCCGCAGCGTATCGGCGGCCAGCGCCTCCTCCCCGGGTCCGCCGAACACGGCGATGCGGGCATCGGGCAGGATACCGTCGGGCGCGGTCAGGCGCCGGGCCAGTTCGGCGAAACGCTCGCCCGGCCAGATCTTGCCGCCCCAGTTGGCAGTGGGGCCGAGCGCCAGCACCGGCCGGCCATCATTGGGCCACAGCTTTGCGGCCGCCTGCTTGTGCTCCTCGCCGATCCACATCCTGGGGGCCGCAGGCTGCTTCAGCTTCAGGATCTGCGACAGCACGATGACCTTGTGCATGCGCGAGCCCGAACCATGGAAGGTGCGGCGCCGCCGCGCCAGCAGGAACTGGCCGATCCCCGAGCCGCGCAGATCCAGCACCAGCGACCAGCGCGTGGTGGCCACCTGCTTCCAAAGCTCCCACCAGTGGGCTGCCCAGGGCTTCTTCTCCATCACGATCACGCGGTCCAGGTTGGGCAGGGCGGCGAACACTCCGGCAGCGGCCGGGCCGCAGGCGATGGTGAAACGCGCCTTGGGGAGCTGGCTATGCAGGGAATCGAGCAGACCGGTCGACAGGATGGCGTCGCCAAGCCGGTTGGAGGTGATGAACAGGATGCGCATGGGCCCGTGGATCTTTGGGTTTGGCCGGTTATAGGGGGGTGGCCTGCCCTTGCCAAGCCGCCGGCTCTCCCATACCTCAGAGGGGCTGAAAACCGGAGCTTTCATGGCTGAATTCACCTGTGTCGCCCTGCCAGAGCGGGCCCTGCTGTCCCTGCAGGGGGAGGACGCGGCCGGCTTCCTCAACGCGCTGGTGTCCAACGACGTCACCGGGCTGCAGCCCGGCCAGGCCGCCTACACCGCGCTGCTCACGCCGCAGGGCAAGTTCCTGCACGATTTCTTCGTCACGCCCGATCCGCATTGGCCGGGCCTGCTGCTGGACGTGGTCGCCGACCGCCTGCCCGACCTGCAGCGCCGTCTGACGCTGTATCGCCTGCGGGCCAAGGTCGGAATCCAGCCTGTCGAGCATGTCCGCTGTTTTGCGGTCTTCGGGGATGTGCCATCGGGACTGAACGGATCGCCCGCTTTCGCCGACCCGCGGCTTCCCGCATTGGGATGGCGGATATGGGCGCCAGGCAATGCCCCTCCGCTGGACCCGTTATCCGATCACGCCGCCTATGAAGCGCATCGCCTTGCGCTGGGCGTGCCCGACGGCGCCCGCGACATCGAGGTCGAAAAGGGCATTCTGCTGGAAAACCATTTCGAGGCCCTGCACGGCGTCGATTTCAGAAAGGGCTGCTATATCGGGCAGGAACTGACCGCGCGCACCAAGTATCGCGGCCTGGTGAAAAAGCAGTTGCATGTGGTACAGGCCGAGGCCGGCGCGGTTCTGCCACCGGCCGGCACAGCGATCACGTTGGACGGCGCGGATGTCGGCGAGATGCGCTCCTCGCTGAACGGCACAGGCCTCGCCCTGCTGCGACTGGAGGCCGTGGCCAAAGCCGAATCGGATGGCAAGAAACTGGAAGCCGGCGGCCTTGCGCTGCGCGTGCGCCGCCCCGATTATGCCGGTCCGCCGCCGGACGGCGGCAAGGCATAACGCGGAACGGAATCGGCGGGGGCGCGGCATGGTGAAATCTCTTCCTCTCGGCGAGGATGGCCTGTGCCGTTGCGGCTGGTGCGGCAACGATCCGCTCTACATGCGCTATCACGACACCGAATGGGGCGTGCCGGAATACGACGACCGCGCGCTGTTCGAGAAGCTGATCCTCGACGGCTTCCAGGCCGGCCTGTCCTGGATCACCATCCTGCGCAAGCGCGACAATTTCCGCAAAGCCTTTGACGGCTTCCAGCCAGAGAAGATCGCGCGCTACACGCCCAGGAAGCTGGATGCCCTGATGCAGGATGCCGGCATTGTGCGCAACAGGGCCAAGATCGAGGGCAGCGTGCTGAACGCACGCGGCTGGCTGCAGATCATGGAAAAGGAAGACGGCTTTTCCAACTATCTGTGGAATTACGTGGGCGGCAAACCGAAGCAGAATGCCTGGGCCAGCCTGAAGCAGGTTCCTGCGGAAACGCCGGTCAGCCAGGCGATCTCAAAGGATCTGCGCAAGCGCGGCTTCACCTTCGTCGGGCCCACCATTGTCTATGCCTTCATGCAGGCGGTGGGCATGGTCAACGACCACATCGTCGATTGTCACCGCCATCAGGCGGTGAAGAAGCTGAAGCGCCGCTAGGCGCTTCAGCCCATTCCGCGTCAGGCCGCGCGGCCGTCGGCATCCAGTCCCAGCGCCAGCCGTCCGGCCAGCCGCTGCTGCGGCAGAGCGGTCAGCGGGTGATAACGGGCCGCCTGCAGGTCGCGGAACAGGCGCTCCACGCTGTTCACGCGATAGAAGGCGCTGCCCCCGGCGGCATCGAGCGCCGCATTGCCCAGTGCCAGCAGGCTGTCGGTCATGGCGCGTTTCAGCGTCATCACCCGGGCCGATGTTTCCGCGCCGGGCGTGGCGTGGTCAGCGATGTCCACCATCTTTTCATGCGCCGCCACGGCCGCCGCCAGGGCGGCCTCCATCTGGCCAACCAGCAGCTGCGTGTCGCCATCCGACCTGCGCTTGGCAGCCAGTGCCACGGCTTCGTCGCGCAGGCGCTCGCCGACACCGCGATAGACGCTGTAGATCAGCGGGAAGGCGACCATCGACACCAGGTGGAAGAAGGGATGCCACAGGCCGGCGGGACGCTTCACCGCCACCGCCGCCTCCGGCACGAACACCTTGTCCAGCACCACATCCTGCGAACCGCTGGCGCGCATGCCCAGCGTGCGCCAGGTTTTCTCGATGCGCACGCCTTCGCTTTTCATCGGAACGCCGGCATGAAGCACGGTATCGCCATGGATCGCCATGGTCATCAGCAGATCGCCGGCCTCGGCGCCGCTGACGAAGCGCTTGCGCGCCGAGATGCGATAGCCGCCATCCACGGCCTCGGCTTTGCCCGAGCCCGCCAGCCAGTCGTTGCCGCCGGTGGACAGCAGCATCAGCTTTTCTCCCGCCACGCGCTTGAGCAGGCCTTCCACCGGGGCCTTCTCGCGGCGCCAGCGCCACACATTGGCCATCAATGGATGCGTATGCATCGCCAGGGCCAGCGCCGTGCCGCTGCAATGGTGTGCCGTCTCGCGCAGCATCTCGCAAAGGTCGCGATACGAGGCATCGGCGCCGCCGAACTCGGCGGGTACGCCGGCCGCCAGCAGGCCGGCGGCCTTGATCTCGGCGAAATTCTCGGCAGCGAAGGTATCATGGGCGTCGTAATCAGCGGCGCGCCGGGCGAAACCCGGGGCCAGCGCGCGCATGCGCTCGAGCGGGCTGCCCCCGGCAGCGGCGGTCATGCGCTGTTCGGTCAGTGGTGCATTCATGGGACGAACTTCTCCTGAGGATTTGATTGGCGGCGGCACCATGTGCGCGTTCAGCGCCGACCTAAAGTTCCAATTCGGAACCACCCGTTTGCCATTGGCGGCATGCATGGCATCGAGCAGGGCGGCTAATTCCCCAGCATGCGTAAGTGGAATCATGTGCGCGGCATCGTCCAGGCAGACGCGGATGGCGCCGGGGATGACGGCCTCCAGCCGGCGCACGATGTGATTGACCGGCCCGGGCGAGCGGCCGCCGCTGATCAGCAATGTCGGAATCGCCAGCTCTGCATATTCGTGCAGGCGCGTCGGTTCGGCGAAGACGGCATGGATATCCCGGGCGATCGTGCCGGTCATTTCGGCCATGGCCGTCTGCATCGGCGGGGGCAACGCGGCCCATCTGCCGGCGCCGTTCCAGTAATCCATGAAAAAGGCCATCGTATCGTGCCGGGCCTGTTCGGTGTCGGCCATGGCACCGCGGCGCACGATCTGGGCCAGCTTCGCCGCCTCGGCGAACAGACGATCCGCTTCCGGACCGTCGTCCCGCAGCAGGAAAAACGCGGATGGCTCGATCAGGGTCAGTGTGCGGACGCGTTCCGGCATCAGCGCGGCAAACCGCAGGGCGACGGCGCCGCCGAAGGAATGGCCCACCAGGTCGACCGGCTCGCCCGCGCGGGTCAGGGCAAGGGCGACAAGGTCGACGTAATCGCGCAACGAAGCGGGGCGGCGGTGTGGCCATGCGCCGGTCTGGCCGCAGCCGAACAACTCCGGGCACAGCACGCGGCGCTGCAGTTTGGCGCCGACGGACCAGGCTTTGCCCAGCTTGTCCCAGTGGCTGCGATTGGCGCCCGAGCAATGCAGCAAGGCGACCGTGCGCCCGCGGCCTGCATCGGCGCAGCCTATGGAAAAGCCAGCGGGAAGAACATAATTGTTCTGTGATTCTCTGGACGCTTCCAACTGCTCCGTACCCGTCTTCATCATATGCGCCCCCGTGATGCCGTGCGCAAGATGACGTCTGCGTGAGAGACGCTGAAGTATCAAATTGGAACTTTGAGTCCGCGCCACGCCGCTATAAGAATCCGGGATGGCCAATCGATATGGTTCCTTCTGCCCCGTTGCCAAAGCCGCGGAGGTGATCACTGGGCGCTGGACGCCCTTGATCCTCTATGAACTCATGCGTGGCAGCGAACGCTTCAGCGATATCCAGAATGGTGTGCCGCTGATGGCGCGCAGCCTGCTGGCGCGGCGTCTGCGCGAGATGGAACAGGATGGATTGATTTTCCGCATCCGCGCCGAGGGCCAGCGCGGCCATGTCTATCGCCTCACGCCGGCCGGCGAGGCCCTGCGCCCGCTGATCGACCTGCTGGGCTATTGGGGCACCGACTGGCGTGTGCCGTATGTCGATGCGGAAGACCGTAATGTCACGCATCTGATGTGGTCGATGCGCAATGCTCTGCTGGGCGAAGCGTCGCGTGGCCAGAACATGGTGTTCCATTTCCGCTTCCGCAATGTGCCGAGTCGCGACCACAAGCTGCGGCAATGGTGGATGATCCTGCGCGATGGCGAGGTCGATCTCTGCTACACCGACATGGGCTTCGACGTGGATCTCGCCATCGAGGCGGACTTGCTGGATTTTTTCGCGTCCTGCATGGCAGCAAAAGCCTGCGCCAGGCGCGCCGTGCCGGCGAGGTGGAGATCAGCGGCGGCGCCGATGCCCTCGATTACTTCATGGAGCGGTTCGGCATCACCGAGCCGCCCCAGCCGCATTTCGTCACGGTCTCAGATATCGTGCCGCCGCCCTCGATCAGAACGACGATCCGGGCTGCCTGAGGAATTCGACTTCTTCCGGCGTGCTGGCGCGCCCCAGTGCCGCATTGCGATGGGGAAAGCGGCCGAAACGCGCGATGATGGCGCGGTGCCGCTCGGCGTAATCCAGGATGTCGTGGCCCGGCAGATCCTTCTCCAGCGCGGCGAATAAAAGACAACTGAAATCCTGGTCTGCAATGTCTTCGCTGTGTTCGAACGGCATGTAGACGAATTGCCGCATCGTGGGCGGCAACGTGATGTCCATGCCGCGGTCGGTCATCCGGCGCGCAACGCCGCGGGCGCGCGGATCGCCGGCAAAGGCCTTGGCTGTGTTGCGGAACAGATTGCGCGGAAACTGGTCGAGCAGGATGAGCAGCGCCAGCGCGCTCTTGGCTTGGGCGGTCCAGTCCTCATAGCCGCCGTCCAGGGCATGCTCTACTGCCGGGGCGAACAGCCGGCGGATTTGATCGTCGAAAGCCGGGTCCTTCTCCCACCAGGCCTTGCGCGGCAGCAGCGCTTCCGGGCCGTTGCGGTCGAACCAGAAGTCCAGAACGGTATCGGCGGTGATGTCAGATCGCTGAGCGGTATCGCGGTTCATTGTCCAGGTTTTCCCATAGCCAGTAGCCGATCAGATGGCGCGGCTGGTCCTGATCGTCCAGCAGGGGGGCAATGATGCGTTGAAATACGGCGAATTCATGATTTGGCAGGGGCGTGGCGCGCCGCACATAGGCCGGTTCGCCGCTGGCCAGGATGCCGGCATATTCCGCCAGCAGGGCGGCGACCGTGTCGGGCGCATGCACATCATCGAAATAGCAGCCGCTCAGGTTCCGCTGGATCGCCCGCGTGTGGTTGTCGCCCAGCAGGCGGTAGCGGATGCGAATCGCCCCGCCGGTCTGCGGCAGCCAGTCGAAGATGCCGATCCCGGGCAGCAGGCCGCGCGGGATCTCCAGTGGGTCGATTTCGCGACGGCGTGGCAGGCGCCCGGCCTGCTGCCGCAGGCCCTGCCAGTAGGCGAGAAAACGTTCCAGCGGCACTGGCAGCGTTTCCGGCCATTCCGTGTCGACGGTGCGCTCCGCGATCTGCATCCCTGCCCCCCAACCCAGATTAGGCATACGGCACGGGCCTGCAAAGCCTGTCGTGGTGACAGTTTGGTCTGCTAGCCTAGGGTAGAAAGAAGGGGAGAGAATGATGAATGCCATCGATCTGAAAGGCCGGCGCGGCGTGGTCACCGGCGGGGCCCAGGGCATCGGCCGCGCGGTGGCCGAGCGGCTGCTGCGCTCGGGCGCCAGCGTGGCGATCTGGGACCGCGATGCCGCACTGTCCGCCGGCACCGCGCAGGCCCTGTCGGGGCTCGGCCGGATCGAGGCCGTGGCGGTCGACGTGACCGACTGGAACAGCGTCGAACGGGCGACCGCGCAGACCGGCGCGCTGCTGGGCGGCATCGACCTGCTGATCAACAATGCCGGCATTGCCGGGCCGAATGCGCCGCTGGACCAGTATCCGCTGGCCGACTGGAACCAGGTGATCGCCATCGACCTGACCGGCGTGTTCCACTGCTGCCGCGCCGTGGTGCCGCTGATGAAGGCGGCCGGCTATGGCCGCATCGTCAATGTCGCATCCATCGCCGGCAAGGAGGGCAATCCCAATGCCGGCGCCTATTCGGCGGCCAAGGCCGGCGTGATCGCGCTGACCAAGTCGCTGGGCAAGGAACTGGCCGGCCTGGACATCGCGGTCAACTGCATCACGCCGGCAGCGGCGAAAACCGCGATTTTCGACCAGATGACGCAGACGCATATCGACTATATGCTGTCTAGGATACCGCGCGGCCGCTTCGTGGCGGTGGATGAGATCGCGGCGATGGTGGCCTGGCTGCTGTCGGCGGAGAATTCCTTCACCACCGGCGCCGTATTCGACCTCAGCGGCGGCCGCGCGACCTATTGAGATGAGTGCCTGTCCTACTGAGTGAGCGTGCGGGGAAAAGAATGCCCGAGACCCGGGTTGCCAAATTCGCCATCGGAGATGTGGTCCGCCACCGGCTATTTCCGTTTCGCGGCGTGATCTTCGATGTTGATCCGGTGTTCAACAACACCGAGGAATGGTGGCTGTCGATCCCACCCGACCTGCGGCCGCGCAAGGACCAGCCGTTCTACCACCTGCTGGCCGAGAATGCGCAGTCTTCCTACGTGGCCTATGTATCGGAGCAGAATCTGCTGCCCGATCCGGAAGCCGGGCCGGTGAACCATCCCGATATCGGCAAATATTTCGCCGGCTTCCGCGATGGCCGCTATCACTGGCGCGCCGCGCCCCGGATGTAATTCCTCCGGACACAATCCTGCCGGCCGCTAAAGAAGCTTTCCGATCAGCGCGATCAGGGCCGGCATGTTGATTCCGATCAGCACCAGTCCGACCGCGCCGGCGATCAGCCGCCCGGGCAGGCGGTTGACCAGGAAGGCCGCCACCGGCGCCGCCAGCAGCGCGCCCACCATGATGGCAAGCGCGGTGCTGCCGATGGTGGTCAGCGTTGCCGCGCCCAGCCAGAAGGAAAACACCGCCGCCTGTACGGCAGCCACGATGGGTTCCGCCGTATTGGCCGAACCCACCGCCTTGCGCGGTTCGCGCCCCTGCATGATCAGGCTGGTGGTGACGATCGGGCCCCAGCCGCCGCCGAAGGAATCGAACAGGCCGCCCAGCAGGCCGACAATGCCGGGCCGGCCCTTCGGCGTTTCCGCGACGGCGAAACCGCGCCGCCATCTCAGGGCGCGCAGAATCACCACGATGCCCATCAGGCCCAGATACAGCGCGGCGAGCGGACGGATGATATTGAGCGGCAGCAATGCAATCACGCTGGCGCCGACGATGCCGCCAAGCACGCCGGGCAGGATCAGCCGGCGGCAGATCGACCAGTCGATATTGCCGAACTTCCAGTGTGACAGGGCCGAGGCGATGCCGGTGGGAATCTTGGTCACATGCACAGCGGCGCTGGCCACTGCCGGCGGCATGCCGCTGGCCACCAGCACGCTGCTGGCGATCACGCCATAACCCATGCCGATGGCGCCATCGATCAGCTGCGCGGCAAAGCCGATGGCGGCAAAAAGCGCCAGATCGAAATCCACGCGGCCTCCTGGTTGCGGTGACGCCTGAACCCGGGGAGAAGTTACGCGGCAAGACCGCGCAGGGCGTAGTCTACCAGAGTCTCGACCGAATCCGACAGTGCGCGCTGTGTGGTGTCGAGTGTCAACTGTGCCGCCTGCGGCGCCTCATAGGGCGCCGAGATGCCCGTGAAACCGGCAATTTCACCGGCCCGCGCGCGTTTATACAAGCCCTTGGGGTCGCGCGCCTCGCAGGTCGCAAGATCGGCTCGCACGAAAACCTCGTGGAAATCCGGCCCGATGATGGCGCGCGCAGCATCGCGCTGCCGCTGCAGGGGGCTGATCGCCGAGACCAGCACGATCAGGCCGGCATCGGCCATCAGCTTGGCCACTTCGGCGATGCGGCGGATATTCTCGGCGCGGTCGGCATCGGAGAATCCGAGATCGCGGTTGAGGCCTTGGCGCAGATTGTCGCCATCCAGCACCACGACCTGGCGGCCGCGCGCAAACAGCGCCGCCTGCGCTGCCATCGCCAGCGTCGACTTGCCGGCACCCGACAGGCCGGTCAGCCACAGCACGCCGCCGCGATGGCCGTTTACGGCGGCGCGGTCTTGCGCCGTGACGCTGGAATCCACCGCCACGACGGCATGTGCCGCCTGCTGCAAAACCTCTTCTACCACCAGGCCGCCGGCAATCTGCGGCCCGCGGATCAGCACGCCGCGGCCGGTGCGGGGCAGGGCGTCGTAGGTATCGAGCGCCAGTGGCCGTCGGCTACGCAGGATCGCCCGCGCCACTCCGTTGCGCTCGATCTGTGCCGCATCCGCGCTGCTTAAGGATTCCACGTCCAGCGCCTCGGTGATCGCCTCGATCTGCACCTCGCGCTCGGTGGTGCCCAGCTTCAGCGTCAGGCGCTCGCCCGGTTTCAGCGGCGCCTTGTCCAGCCAGAACAGCCGCACGGCGATGCGACTGGCCTCGCGCGGCGCCTGATCGGGGTGGCTGGCAAGCACGCCGCGCTCGATGAACACATCCTCGTCCAGCGTGAAGGCGACACTGTCGCCGGCAATGGCTTCCTCGCGCGGCTGGTGATGGGCGGCATTGCCGCGCCAGCTTTCCAGGCTGGCCACCACGGCCTCGCGGCCCAGTGGTGCAAAGCGGATGCGTTCACCCACCTTCAGCCGGCCGCTTTCGATGCGGCCCACCACCACGCGGCGGTCGTCCAGGCGATAAAGATCCTGTATCGGCAGCCTCAGCGGCTGTTCGACCGGCAGGGCGCGCGGCGTGAAGGCATCCAGTGCGCCGATCAGGGTGGGGCCGCGATACCACGCGGTCTGCGGACTGTGCGCGGCGATATTGTCGCCGGTACGCGCCGAAACCGGCACCAGGGCGGCGGCCTCGATGCCGATATCGGCCAGGTAATTGCGCACGGCCTCGGCCACGGCCTGGAAGCGGTCTCGGTCATGGCCGATCAGGTCGATCTTGTTGATCGCCACCGCCACCTGCCGGATGCCCAGCAGCTGCAGCAGATAGGCATGGCGGCGCGTCTGCTCGGCCAGGCCCTGGGCGGCATCCACCACCAGGATGGCGGCATCGGCCTGGGCCGCGCCGGTCACCATGTTCTTCAGGAATTCCTTGTGTCCGGGTGCGTCGATGATCACATAGCGCCGGCGCTGGGTGGTAAACCAGATCTGCGTGGTATCCACCGTGATGCCCTGGTCGCGTTCCACCTGCAGGGCATCCAGCAGGAATGACCATTCGAAATCCAGGCCGCGCTTTTCCGACACGGCCTTGAGCTGTTCCAGCTTGCCCGCGGGCAGGCTGTCCGTGTCGTGCAGCAGGCGGCCGACCAGGGTGGATTTGCCATGGTCGACATGGCCGACGATCACGATGGGAAAGGCGCGTCCCTTCTGCAGCCCGGCAGCCTTCGGGTGGATGGCAAGATCGATAACGCTCATGGCGCGCTCCTCACATATAACCGGCGACGCGCAGCCGCTCGAAGGCATCTTCCGAATCATGGTCCATGGCGCGGCCGGCGCGCTCCGGCTCGCGCGTCACTTCTAGTTCGGCGATGATCTGCTCGATGGTGGCGGCGCGGCTGTCGATCGGGAAGGTGATGCCGATCTCGCCCAGCGAGCGGAACCGCTTGCCCTCATCATTGGCGAAATACAGCGGTACCACCGGGATTTCCTCGCGCTGGATGTAGCGCCAGATGTCCAGTTCGGTCCAGTGCAGCAGCGGATGGATGCGCATATGCACCCCCGTCGGCAGCTCGGAGGCGAAATGATCCCACAACTCGGGCGGCTGGTCCCGGAAATCCCAGGCGCCGTCGTCGCCGCGCGGGCTGAAATACCGCTCCTTGGCGCGCGTCGCCTGTTCGTCGCGGCGGATGCCGGCGATCACGCCCTTCCACTGGTATCTGGCGATGGCTTCCTTAAGGCCCAGCGTCTTGCGCGCGGCGATGCGCGAATTGTGCGGCAGGGTCGGATCGGTGGCTTCCAGCGGCGGGCAGGAATCCTTGATCAGTTCCAGTTCCCATTCCCGGGCATAGCGGTCGCGGAAGGCATAGGTCTCGGGGAATTCCAGCCCGGTATCCAGATGCGCCACCGGAAACGGTACGCGGCCCAGGAAGGCCTTCTTGGCCAGCCAGATCATCACGTTGGAATCCTTGCCCAGCGACCACAGCATGGCCAGCGGGCGGATGCGGCTATAGGCCTCGCGCAGGATGTAGATGCTCTGGGCTTCGAGTTGATCGAGATCGTCGTGCATGACTGTCACTTCAGGGAGGAATAAGGGCGGTTATGGATGCCGCATTCGGTCTTGTCGCTGTCGCGCCAGCGGCCGGCGCGGGCATCCTCGCCGGCCTGCACCGGCTGGGTGCAGGGTGCGCAGCCGATAGAGGGATAACCCTGTGCCACCAGCGGATGGCGTGGCAGGTCGTGGCGGATGAAATAAGCTTCGATCTCCGCCGGGCCCCATGCGGCCAGCGGGTTGAATTTCAGCCGCGCGCCATCGGCCTCCACCAGCGGGATGGCGCTGCGGGTCGCGGCCTGGAAACGTTTGCGACCGTTGATCGAGGCGGCAAAGGGCTTCAGTCCGAGTTCCAGCGGCTCCACCTTGCGGATGCGGCAGCAGGCATCGGCATCGCGGAACCACAGCGTGCCGCCTTCGTCATGAACGGCCAGCGCGCGGGGATCGGGCCGCAGATTGCGCACATCGCTCAGGCCCAGCCTGTCGGCAAGACGATTGCGATAGGCCAGCGTCTCGTCGAACAGCTTGCCGGTCTCCAGGAACAGCACCGGCGTGGCGCGGTCCACCTGCGCCACCAGATGCAGCAGCACGGCAGCCTCGGCGCCGAATGAGGAAACCAGCGCGATCTGACCGGGAAACAGCTCGGTGATGGCGACACGCAGGATGTCTTCCGCCGGTTTGCCCTGCAGACGCGCATCCAGCGAGCGGGCGTAATCGTCGATATCCAGCGAGGCGAAAGCAAGCACGCTCATTCGGCAGCCTCCTGCTTGCGGGCAGTCGCCAGCCGCTGCTTCAGCGCGCTGGGTCGGCCATCGCCCGTGGGCTGGTAGACATGGCTGAAGCTGCGCATCGCGGCGGCAAAGACCTCGGCGGCGTCTTCGCGGGCGATCTCGAAGGTATCGAAGCCGCAACGCTGCATGTGCCAGAGCTGGTCCTGCAGCACGTGGCCGGTGGCGCGCAGCTCGCCCGTGAAACCGAACCGCTCGCGCAGCAGCCGTGCCTGGCTGTAGGCGCGACCGTCGCTGAATTTTGGAAACTCCAGCACGATCAGGCCAAAGCGACCGGCTTCGGGGCCGAAATCCAATACGTCCACCGTGTTGGGCAGACGAATGCCCAGCGGGGCGTTGCGGCTGGCCAGATGCTGCTGCTCGGCCTGCCAGCGGGCATGGGAAATCAGCGCCGGCCTGTCATGTGGCAGCGGCGCATCGTCGGCGACGCTTATCCAGGCATCCTCGCCGATCTGGCGACCGTGTTTAAGCAGCGGCATAGACGGCCTCCTTGAAGGGCTGGAGGCCGACACGGCGATAGGTGTCGAGGAAGCGCTCCTCGCCGGATGTGCGCAGGCGCAGGTAGGCATCGACCAGCGCATCGATGGCATCCACCGTCTGCGCCGTATTCAGCGCCGGGCCGAGGATGTCGCCCAGCGCGGCATCCTGGTCGGCCGAGCCGCCAAGGGTGAGCTGGTAGAATTCCTCGCCGTTCTTGTCGACGCCCAGGATGCCGATATGGCCCACATGGTGATGCCCGCAGGCGTTGATGCAGCCCGAGATCTTGATCTTCAGTTCGCCGATATCGTGCGCGCGCTCCCAGTTCCTGAATCGCTGCGCGATCTGCTGCGCGATCGGGATCGAACGCGCATTGGCCAGGGCGCAGTAATCCAGGCCGGGGCAGGCGATGATGTCGGAAGCCAGGCCCACATTCGGCGTGGCGAGGTCGTATGCCTTCAGGGCCTTGAACACGGCCGGCAGATCGGACTGCTTCACATGCGGCAGCACCAGGTTCTGCTCGTGCGTCACGCGGATTTCGCCGAAGGAATAGCGGTCGGCCAAGTCGGCCACGGCCAGCATCTGCTCCGCCTTCATGTCGCCCGGCGGCTCGCCCTCTTTTTTCAGCGAAATGGTGACGATGCTGTAACCCGGCCGCTTGTGCTTGAACGTGTTGCGCCGCGCCCAGAGACCGAACTCGAAATCGGTGCGGAAGGCATTGGCATATTCCGGCGCCACGCCGCCCGGCAGGCGCTCGAAGGCGGGCGGGGCGAAGTGCGCCGCGATCTGGTCGATGGCATCCTCCGGCAGTTGCAGCGCGCCATCGCGGATCGCCTGCCATTCGGCCTCGACCTTCTCGCGCATCGCATCAATGCCGATTTCATGGACCATGATCTTGATGCGCGCCTTGTAGATGTTGTCGCGCCGGCCGAACTGGTTGTAGACGCGCAGAATCGCTTCCAGGTAGCTCAGCAAGTGCTGCTTGGGCAGGAAGTCGCGGATCGTCTTGCCGATAAAGGGCGTGCGGCCGAGGCCCCCGCCCACGATCACCTCGAAGCCGGTTTCGCCCTCGGCATTCCTGTGCATGCGCAGCCCGATATCGTGCACCCGCACGGCGGCGCGGTCGTTCGGCGAGCCGGTGACGGCGATCTTGAACTTGCGCGGCAGGAAGCTGAATTCCGGATGGAAGGTCGACCATTGCCGGATGATCTCGCACCACACGCGCGGATCCTCGATCTCGTCATGGGCGGCGCCGGCGAACTGGTCGGTGGTGGTGTTGCGGATGCAGTTGCCGCTGGTCTGGATCGCATGCATCTGCACCTTCGCCAGGTCGGCCAGTGCATCGGCGGCGTCTTCCAGCCTGATCCAGTTGTATTGCAGGTTCTGCCGGGTGGTGAAGTGGCCCCAGCCCCGGTCGTATTTGCAGCCGATCTGCGCCAGCGCGCGCAATTGCTGCGACGACAGCGTGCCATAGGGGATGGCGATGCGCAGCATGTAGGCGTGCAGCTGCAGATACAGGCCATTCTGCAGGCGCAGGGGCTTGAACTCGTCCTCGCTGATCGCGCCGCTCAGGCGCCGCGCCACCTGGTCGCGGAACTGCGCCACGCGTTCATCCACAAGGGTCTGGTCGATCTGGTCATACTGATACATGGGACAATCCTCAGACTACGCCGCCGGCTGCTGTTCGGTTGTGGGGCCAGCCGCGCGGATGCGTTCGCGGAACTGGATCGGCCGGGGCGGCGTGGTGCTGGCATCCACCGGCACCAGATACGGCGCCACCACGATGTTGCGCGCTGCCTGCGCCTCGGCCTCGGTCAGCCAGGCGGCGGCCGCTTCGGCGTTCGGCGCCACGAAGGCTGCGGCGATGTCGCGGCTCCAGTCGTTGCGCGCCGTCAGGTACACCACGTCGCCGCCGGTCAGGTGGTTGGCGGTGACGATATGGGCCTGGTCTTTCAGTTTGGGGGCTTTGGCCATGGGCGACTCCTCAGGCGCTGCGCTTCTGCGGCATGATGGTGGCCTGCGCGGCCGCGGCGACCTTGCCGATCACCAGCAGAACGGGTCCGGCATCCGTCTCGCCGGCTGTTTCATTGGCGCCGTGCCGCGCGGCGAGCGCGGGCAGGGCGTAAAGCAGGCCGGTGCTGACGCGCTGGTCGGAGCGCGTGCCATTCTCGATCAGCGCGACAGGCAGCGCGGGCGACACGCCGGCCTGCAGCAGGCGGTCACGGATCTCCGCTGCCCGGCTCACGCCCATATAGATCACCACGGTTTCGCCCTGGCGGGCGCGGTCGGCCCAGCGGATGGCATCCTCGCCGTCTTTCAGATGGCCGCTCACCAGCGTAACGCCGTGGCTCAGCTCGCGATGGGTCAGTGGTATGCCGGCGGCCGCCGCGCAGCCCAGCGCCGCCGTGATGCCCGGCACCACCTGCACGGCAATGCCACGCGCCTGCAGGTATTCCATCTCCTCGCCGCCGCGCCCGAAGATGAAGGGATCGCCGGCTTTCAGCCGCACCACGCGTTTGCCCTGGCCGGCCAGCTCGGCCATCAGGGTATTGATCCGGTCCTGGCCCATGCGGTGGCGGCCCTTGCGCTTGCCCACGGGTATGCGCGCGGCGTCGCGGCGCACGCGGTCCAGCACGGCCGGAGCCACCAGGTCGTCGTACAGCACCACGTCGGCACGGCTTAAATGCTGCTGGGCCTTCACGGTCAGCAGGTCGGGATCGCCGGGGCCGGCCCCCACCAGCGCCACGCTGCCCGAAAGCGCGGGCTGCGGCGCGTTGAGCTGGGCCAGAAGGGCGCTGCGCGCGCCGCTCACATCGCCGTCCATCGCCCTCTGCGCCACGGCGCCGTCGAACGCGTTTTCCCAGAAACGCCTGCGTTGGCCGGGTTCGCGGATAATGCGCGCGACGGTGCTGCGGAACTCCCCCGCCAGCGCGGCCAGGTCGCCAAGGCGCGCAGGCAGCAGGGTTTCGATCTGCGCGCGGATGCGGCCCAGCAGCAGCGGCGCGGTGCCGTTGGATGCAATGCCGATGGTGATGTCGCCACGCTCGACGATGGCGGGCACGAAAAAGTCGGAAAGGTCGGCGCGGTCCACCACGTTCACGAAAACGCCGTGTGCCTTTGCTGCATCGGCCAGCGCGAGATTTTCCGCTTCATCCTCGGCGGCGCCGATCGCCAGCCTCATGCCGTCGAGCTGGGAAGGGCAGAAGCCGGCGGCTCGATGTCGCAGGCGGCCGGCGGTGACGTGGCCGGCGATCTCCTCGTTGATGGCGCTGGCCGCGACGGTGACCGCCGCGCCGGCTTTCAGCAGCAGGCGAATCTTGCGCGCGGCGTTTTCGCCGCCGCCCAGCACCAGCACGGGCCGGTCTTTCAGCACCAGGAAACCCGGGAATGTCTGCATGGCGCACCCTCTCCGCGGCGCAGAACCGATGGGGCATGATATTTAACAGTCACTATTGAGAGTCAACGAAATTATACTTTCATAAGTGATATTATAAAAAATCAAACATAATAATAATGTAAAATTAGCGGGCTATTACCTCCTCGGTAATTGTTAAGCCACTGTTATGGCTGAAATATCGGGCCAGCAACACACCAAGGAGGTTTCCCATGCTTATTTTGCGCAATCTGCTCCGTTTCGATAGCGCCCTCTGCCTTGCCTGCGGCCTGCCCGGCCTGCTGGCGGCCGGCTGGACGGCCAAATTCCTTTTGCCCGGCCAGGCCGGTCTGTTCGGTCTGCCCATGGCGGGCGTGATGCTCGCCCTCGGGGTCGCGCTGGCCGCCTATGCCGCGCTGCTGCTGTTCATGTCGGGCCGGCCGCAGCCGCCGCGTGGTTTCGTGGCCTTCACCGTGCTGGCCGACGGTCTGTGGGTTCTCGGTACGCTGGCCCTGCTGGCCGCCTTCGGCGGTGCGTTCAGCCTGTGGGGCAGCGTCGCCCTGCTGGCGGTTGCGGCCGATACGGCGCTGATCGGCTGGCTCAAGGCCCGGGCCCTGCGCGGCGGCGTCGGTCTCGCGGCGGCCTGACCGGGCCATGGCGGGCGTTCCTTCTGGACGTCCGCCATCGGGCCCCGCATAACCGCGGGAGGGAGGTTTCAAGCCATGGCCAGCCTGCATAGCGAACTGCCGGTCCGTACCGGCGCCGTCGATACGCCGGGTTTCGGAACCCTCATGCGGCAATGGCGTCGTCGCCGCGGCTTCAGCCAGCTTGAACTCGCTGAACTGGGCGGCGTGTCGCAGCGTCATGTCAGTTTCCTCGAATCCGGACGCGCCCGGCCCAGCCGGCAGATGGCGCTGCATTTGAGCGAGCTGCTCGACATGCCCCTGCGCGAGCGCAATCGCCTGCTGCATGCCGCCGGATTCGCGCCGGCCTATCGCGAGAGCCGGTTGGACGCGCCGCAACTGGCCGAGGCGCGCCATGCGCTGGATCTGCTGCTGCGCCAGCAGGAGCCGTTTCCCGCCGTGGTCGTCGATGCCGCCTGGAACGTACAGCTCGCCAATGCCGCTGCCCGGCGCATGGTGGGTTTCCTGCTCGGGTCCGGTCTCGATCCGGCACAGCCGCTCAATATGATGAAGCTGCCGCTGCATCCTAAGGCTGCGCGTGGCTATATCCTGCACTGGCCGGAAGTCGCCTCGGCCCTGCTGCATCGACTGCAGCGCGAGGCGATGGACAGTCCTGCGGCCGCTTCGGTGCTGGCCGAGGTGAGGACCTATCCCGATGTGGATGCGCTGTGGCGCAAGGTGGATTGGGACAGCGAGCCGCGCCCGCTGCTCGGTTTCGGGATCGAGAAAGACGGCCTGCGGCTCGACATGATCACCATGATCGCCACTTTCGGCACGCCGCAGGACGTGACCCTGCAGGACATGCGCATCGAAAGCTTCCTGCCAGCCAATCCGGCCAGCGAACAGCTTCTGCGCGAATTGGCGAAACAATCGGGCGATTGACACGGATCAAGCCGGGCGGCGTGGATTGCGCTAGGATCGCGGCAGGTTCGCTTCAGGAGATCCCGATGAAAGCCGCCGACATCATGACCAGTCCTGTCTACACCGTCGCCCATGATGCCAAGGTGGCCGAGGCTGTGCGCCTGATGCTGCAGAAGCATGTCAGCGGCCTGCCGGTGGTGGATGCGGCCGGCAAGCTGGTCGGCATGGTCACCGAGGGCGACTTCCTTCGCCGCAGCGAGATCGGCACTGCCCGGCGCCGGTCGCGCTGGCTCGAGATGCTGCTGGGCCCCGGTGCCCAGGCCGAGACCTACACCCACAGCCATGGCCGCCGCGTCGACGAGGTGATGACACGCGACCCGGTCGCCATCGCCGAAGACACCTTAACGGCCGAAATCGTTCGGCTGATGGAAAAACACCGCGTGAAGCGCCTGCCGGTGGTCCGCGACGGCAAGCCGGTCGGCATCGTCAGCCGCGCCAACCTGCTGCATATGTTTGCCGGCGCGCTGGCCGACGTGAAGCCGGTGGCGGCCAGCGACACGGCGATCCGCGAGCACATCCAGGCCGAGATGAAGGCGCAGTCCTGGGCACCGACCGGCAGCACCAACATCATCGTGCGCGACGGCGTGGTGCAGCTCTGGGGCACCATTTTCGACGAACGCGAGCGCCAGGCCCTGAAGGTGCTGGCCGAAGGCGCGCCCGGCGTGAAGGGCGTCGAGGATCACCTGATCTGGCTGGAGCCGATGTCGGGTCTCTATCTCGAACCGCCCAAAGTCTGAGTCTCAAGCCTTCGCGGCGTCCGGGCCGATCTTCCAGCGCGGCGTGGCGGTCATCACCAGGTCGCCGGCGGTATCGCGCAGTTCCACGCGGCCCGACAGGCTCTGCGGCCGCGACCAGTCCAGCGGCTCCACCTCGCATTGCGCCGTCACCGCGCCGCGCGCCTTCTTGACGAATTCGGTGTCGAAACCGGTGACGATCCAGCGCGCGCCCTGCGCCGGCTGGCGGCTCATGATGGCGAGATTGGCGGTCAGTTCGGCCAGATTCGTCAGCGCCACGGCATGGATCGAGCGCAGGTGGTTGCGCACGGCACGGCGGTCGGCCATCTGCGCCCTGGCGCTGCCCGGCATCAGGCTCAGCACGCGGGCATTGATGGTGGCGGCATAGGGCACGGTCAGGCCGATCAGGCGGCTGAATAGCCACGAGCCGAAGGGCAGACGTGAGACGCGCTGCCATTGCTGCAGGATGGCAGGTTCGTTGCGGGACATGTCATGTCTTCCTTGTCTTGCGGATGGCGGCGGGAACGGCGATGGCGTCCCAGATCAGGTCGGTCAGTCTCTGTGCCGCGGCGCCCGGCTTCAGGCTGGTGCGGCCGGCGCGCGCCATGCGCAGCCAGTTCTGCACCGGGCCGATCACCAGGCTGAGCAGCAGTTCGGGTGGCAGCGGCTTCAGGATGCCGGCGGCTATCGCCGGTTTCAGGCGGCGCACCAGCGGGCGCAGGAAATCGGTGGTGCCGTGCTGCAGCCGCGTTTCGGCCTCGGCGAGCGCGCGGTGATGGCGGTGTTCGGCCAGGAAGCGCGCCGCGGCCGGATTCAGCATCGACCAGGCGATGTGCGATTTGACGAACGCCTCCAGAAGGGCGCGGGCGCCATCATGGCGTGCCAGTTCGGCTGCCATTGTGGTGCGATAACGCCCCAGCAGGTCTTCATACAGGGCGGTGACCAGCCCCTCGCGGCTGCCGAAATGGTGATACAGGCTGCCGATCGAGATGCCGGCCGCGTCACGCACCTCCTCGATGGTGGTCATTTCCACGCCCTGCGCGTCGAACAGCGCCAGGGCCTCCACCAGCGCGCGCTGGCGCGTGCCGGGCTTGCTGCCGCCGGCCTCGGCGGGTGCGGCGGGATAGGCAGGTGCGATGCGGCGGGCGGCCCTGGTCATGGCCGGGTTATAGCAGCATTAGAATATTTTTCTAGAATAATATTCTAATCGCTCCAATCGACACAATTTTGCTGCCGCCATCCCCTTGGCGGCCGCTGCGGAAAGGCGCAGTCTGGTGCCAGACCCATCCGGGGAGAAAACACCATGACAAAAGATTTTATCCGCCGACTCGGCATCGACCATCCGCTGCTGCTGGCCCCGATGGCCGGTGAAACCGCAAAGCCGGCGCTGGCCATTGCCGTCTCCAACGCCGGCGCGCTGGGGGCGCTGGGCGGGGCCTACATGGCGCCGCAAACCCTGCGCGAGGCCATCCGCGCCATCCGCGCCGGTACCCAGCGGCCCTTCCACATCAACCTGTTCGCGCCGACATCCTGGACGGCTGATCCGGCGAAGATGGCCGCTTATCGCGAGGAGCTGGGGCAGGCCCATGCCACGCTCGGCCTGGCCGGGCCCGACCTGCCCAACAGCTACGAGGAATCCTTCGAGGCGCAATTCGCGGTGGTGCTGGAAGAGGTCCCGCCGGTCTTCAGCACGACCTTCGGTGCCCTCGCGCCCGATCGGGTGGCGGCCCTGAAAAGCCGTGGCATCCTGGTGCTGGGCACCGCCACCACGGTGGCGGAGGCGCGGGCCCTCGCGCAGACCGGCGTGGATGCCATCATCGCGCAGGGTGCCGAAGCCGGCGGCCATCGCGGCAGCTTCCTCGCCAGCGTCGAACACAGCCTGGTCGGCACCATGGCGCTGGTGCCGCAGATCGTGTCGGCCGTGAACCTGCCGGTGATCGCGGCCGGCGGCATCGGCGATGGCCGCGGCATCGCCGCAGCTCTCTGCCTGGGCGCCAGCGCCGTGGCCCTGGGCACCAGCTTCCTGCTGGCCGACGAGATGGCGCTGTCGCCCGGCTACAAGGCGCTGCTGCAGAGCGAGCAGGCCGAGAACACGGCACTCACCCGCGCCTTCTCCGGGCGGCATGCCCGCGGCATCCGCAATGCCTTTCTCGACCGCCTGGCCGGCCGCGACGACATCATTCCCGATTTTCCGGTCGCCAATGCCATGAGCAAGGCGATGCGCGGCGCTGCCTCGAAGGCGGGCCAGACTGACTATCAGTCGCTCTGGGCCGGCCAGGCCGCCCGACTGGCGCGGCCCGAACCGGCGGCGGCCATCATCGCCCGCCTGCTGGCCGAGGCAAGGCAGGCATTGCAGACCGGGCTGTGAGCCGGTCCCGGCCCTTGTCATTGGGGCCCGGGCCTTTAGAGTCTCCCGGTCTTATCGAGCATCGGGCTTAACAACATTCGGGCCCCCGGTTATCGCGCCGGAGCCTGTCCTGGGGAGCGAGTCATGGCGAAGGAACTGCATCATTTCATCGGCGGCAAGAAGGTGGCCGGCCAGTCGGGCCGCTTCCTCGATGTCTACAACCCCACCACGGGCGAGGTCGGCGCCAGGGCACCGCTTGCCACCAGGGCGGAAGTCGAGGCCGCGATCGCCGACAGCCAGCGCGCTTTCGCCGAATGGAGCGCCACCTCGCCGCTGGTACGCGCCCGCGTCATGTTCAAGTTCAAGGAGCTGTGCGAGAAGCATGCGGACGAGATCGCGCTGCTGATCTCCAACGAGCATGGCAAGGTGCTGTCCGACGCCAAGGGCTCGCTGCAGCGTGGCCTGGAAGTGGTGGAGTTCGCCTGTGGCATTCCGCACCTGCTCAAGGGCGAGTATTCCGACAGCGTGGCGCGCGGCATCGACGTCTATTCGATGCGCCAGGCGCTTGGCGTTGTCACCGGCATCACGCCGTTCAACTTCCCGGCCATGGTGCCGATGTGGATGTTCGCCGTGGCGATTGCCTGCGGAAACACCTTCGTGCTCAAGCCCAGCGAGAAGGATCCAAGCTGCCCGCTGCGTCTGGCCGAGCTGATGCTCGAGGCCGGCGCCCCTCCGGGCGTGCTGAACTGCGTGATCGGCGACAAGGAAGCGGTCGACACGCTGCTCACCGATCCGCGCATCCAGGCGGTCAGTTTCGTCGGCTCCACCCCGATCGCGCAGTATGTCTACGCCACGGCAGCGGCGCATGGCAAACGCGTGCAGGCCATGGGCGGCGCCAAGAATCACATGATCATCATGCCCGATGCCGACATGGACCAGGCCGTGGACGCCCTGATCGGCGCCGGCTATGGCTCGGCCGGCGAACGCTGCATGGCGGTTTCGGTCGCCGTGCCGGTGGGCAAGGGCACCGCCGACAAGCTGGTCGAGGCGCTGACCCCGCGCGTACGTGCGCTGAAAGTCGGTCCCAGCACCGCCAAGGATTCCGAGATGGGCCCGCTGGTCACCAAGGAGCATCTCGCCAAGGTGAAGGGTTATGTCGATACCGGTGTGGCCGAGGGCGCCAAGCTGGTGGTCGATGGCCGCGGCCTCAAGCTGCAGGGCTACGAGGGCGGCTATTTCATGGGCGGCTGCCTGTTCGACAATGTCACGCCGAACATGCGCATCTACAAGGAAGAGATCTTCGGTCCCGTGCTGTCGGTGGTGCGTACCGAAAGCTTTGAGGAAGCGGCCAAGCTGCCCACCGAGCATGAATTCGGCAACGGCGTGGCGATCTTTACCCGCGACGGCGATGCCGCCCGCGACTTCGCCGCGAAAGTCCAGGTCGGCATGGTTGGCATCAATGTGCCGATCCCGGTGCCGCTCGCTTTCCACACCTTCGGCGGCTGGAAACGCTCGGCCTTCGGCGACACCAACCAGCATGGCCCGGAAGGCGTGAAATTCTTCACCAAGATCAAGACGGTGACGGCGCGCTGGCCGACCGGCATCCGCTCGGGCGCCGAGTTTAACATCCCGACGATGAAATAGCATACTGATGCGGAAACCGAACGGGCGGCGGGTGCCTCTGCCGCCCGTTTCGTTTTAAAGAAGCCCAATGTCCATCCTCGAAGCCTACCGCGCCAAACTCGCCACCCGGGAAATCGCCGAAGACCCGGCGCAGGAACTGGCGGTTGAGAAGCTGGAACTGCTCAGCCGCCGGCTGGCGCATTACCGGCCAGGCGAGGATGGCTGGCTGCAGAAGCTCAGCTTCGGCCGCAAGCGCGAGCCGGCACCGCAGGGCCTGTATATCTACGGCGATGTCGGGCGCGGCAAATCCATGCTGATGGACCTGTTCTTCGGCATGGCTCCGGTGGAGAAGAAACGCCGCGTGCATTTCCATGCCTTCATGCAGGAAGTGCATGCCGAAATCTTCCGCTATCGCCAGCTGCCCGACGACGACGCGGAAAAGAAAAAAGGCGGCGACGACCCGATCCGGCCGCTGGCCAAGAAGATCGCCGAGGCGAGCTGGCTGCTCTGCTTCGACGAATTGCAGGTCACCGACGTGGCCGATGCCATGATCCTGGGCCGCCTGTTCGAGAAACTGTTCGAGCGCGGCGTGGTGGTGATCGCTACCTCCAACCGTGCGCCCGACGACCTGTATCAGGGCGGGCTGAACCGCCAGCTTTTTCTGCCCTTCATCGCGCTTTTCAAGGACAAGCTCGACGTGCTGCATCTGGCGGCCCAGCGCGACTACCGCCTGCAGCGCCTGAGTCGCGAGAAGGTCTGGTTCAGCCCGTTGAGCGCGAAGTCGACGCTGGCGCTGGATCGTGCCTGGGACCTGCTCACCGATGCTGCTGAAGGCAGGCCGATGGATCTTGAACTATTGGGACGCAAGCTGCATGTGCCCGAACAGGCGCGCGGCGTGGCGCGCTTTACCTTCGGCGACCTGTGCGAGGCGGCGCTGGGCCCGGCGGATTTCCTCGCCATCGCGCGCAGCTTCCACACCGTGATGATCGACGGCATCCCCACGCTCAGTCCGGCCCGCCGCAACGAGGCCAAGCGGTTCGTGACGCTGGTCGATACCCTGTATGAGGCCAAGGTGAAGCTGCTGGCCACCGCCGAGGCGCCGCCCGAGACGCTATACCCCGAAGGCGACGGGGCCTTCGAATTCCAGCGCTGCGTGTCGCGGCTCAACGAGATGCAGAGCGAGGATTACCGCGCTCTGGCCCACGCGGCCCAATAGCCGGTCAGTTCGGCAGCAGCAGGTCGCGGGCGCGGTCCAGCCGCGCATTGGTGAACTGCGCGCCGCTCAGCAGCGCGCCTTCGAAACGGCCGTCGGTGAGATCGGCCCCGGTCAGGTCGGCGCCCGACAGGTTGGCTTCGCGCATATCGACGCCGACCAGGCTGGCGCCGCTCAGATTAGAGGCAACCAGCAGGGCCTTCTTCAGCTTGGCGGCGCTCAGGTTGGTGCGCGCGGTGCGGCTGTTGGGCGCTTCCTCGCGGATGGCGGCCAGATTGGCGCCCGAGAGATCGGCGCCATCCAGCGTGGCGCGCGTCAGGCTGGCGCCGCGCAGGTTCGACTTGGTCAGGTTCGCGCCGCGCAGGTCGGCGAAATTCAGACGCGCCAGCGCCAGGTTGGCCTGCGCCAGCTTGGCGTTCGTGAAGCGGGCGCGTTCCAGCAGCGCGCCCATCAGGTTGATGCCCTGCAAATCGCGGCCGGAGAAATCGAAATCGCTCAAATCCGCGCGCAGGCCCTGACGGCCTTCTGAATGAACCCACAGCTCGTGCTGGCGCAGCACATCGCTCAGGTCTTCCGGGGCATGGCGCGACGCGGCGGCAAAAATCGCGGCCGCCAATTCCGGCAGGGCGCGGCTTGCGGCATCGACAATGGCGCCGCGCAGATCGGCGCCGGCGAAGTTCGCGCCGCCGAAATTGGCGCCGGTGAGAGTGGCGCCGGAAAGGTTGGCGCCGGAGAAATCGGAATCCTGCAGGTCGGCCGCTTCGAGCCGGGCCGACATCATCTGCGCCTTGCGCAGGTCGGCACGGGCGAGGTTGCTGTCGTCCAGATTGGCGTCGGCGAAATCGGCGTGTAGCGCGAAGGCGCGGGCAAGCTGGGCGCCCGACAGGTCGGCACGCTGCGCCGAGGCGCCCGAAAGGTCGATGGCCCGCTTCGCCGGGCCGTTGTCGCTGATCTTGCCTTCCGAGTCATAGACCGGGGCCAGGGCCTCCACGCCGTTCGATTCGGCCATGTTGGCGTCATTCAGGCCGGCCGCGCGCAGGCAGGCGCCGCGCAGATCGGCCCAGCGCAGGTCGGCGCCGTCCAGCGTGGCGTTGCGGAAATCCGAGCCGCCGCATTTCGACATCGACAGCCTGGCGCCATCCAGGCGGGCGCGGTGCAGGCGCGTGCCGGTCAGGTTGGCCAGGGTCAGGTTGGCGCCGGTCAGATCGGCATCGGAGAGGTCGGCGAAGGACAGGTCGGCCGGCTTTGCGTCGGTCTTGCCGGCCAGATGGGCCTCGTGTTCACGCAAAATGTCGCGCAGGCGCTCTGCGCTCATCTTGGTCAGGTGCGGGGGAGCCCCGCGGGTAAAATCGCCCATAACGATCTGCGGCCTTGCTAAACAACCGTACACAGAAGAAACAGAGTCGGCCGCGAGTTTATCCCGGACCGGCCATGCCGATCCAGCCGTTTGCTCCCTGTATTGGCCGTAAGTCTAGCAGCTTAGCCGCGACGTTCCACCATCAGCTTCTTGATTTCGCCGATCGCCTGGGCGGGATTGAGTCCCTTCGGGCAGGTCTGCGCACAATTCATGATGGTATGGCAGCGATAGAGCCGGAAGGGATCTTCCAGGTTATCCAACCGCTCGCCGGTCATCTCGTCGCGGCTGTCGGCGATCCAGCGATAGGCCTGCAGCAGGATGGCCGGGCCCAGGTAGCGGTCGGAATTCCACCAGTAGCTCGGGCAGGAGGTGGAGCAGCAGGCGCAGAGAATGCACTCGTAGAGACCGTCCAGTTTCTTGCGGTCCTCGGCCGACTGCAGGCGTTCGCGCGCCGGCGCCGGGCTCTGGGTCTGCATCCACGGCTTGATCGAGGCATACTGCGCGTAGAAGTTGGTGAGATCGGGCACCAGGTCCTTGATCACCGGCATGTGCGGCAGCGGATAGATCTTCACGTCGCCGTCGATATCCTCGCAGGCCTTGGTGCAGGCCAGCGTGTTGCCGCCGTCGATGTTCATGGCGCAGGAGCCGCAGACGCCCTCGCGGCAGGAGCGGCGGAAGGTGAGCGAGGGGTCGATCTCGTTCTTGATCTTGATCAGCGCGTCCAGAACCATCGGACCGCAGTCGTTCATGTCGACCTCGTAGGTGTCGACCTGCGGATTCTTGCCGTCATCCTGGTTCCAGCGATAGACGCGGAAGCGCTTGACCTTGCGCTCCTCGCCCGGCTTGGCCGGCGGCAGGCTCCAGGTCTTGCCTTCGGTGATCTTGGAATTCTTCGGCAGCGCGAACTCGGCCATGGGGAGCGTCCTCGTTTCCTTTAGTACACGCGCTTCTTGGGCTCGATATACGAGACCTCGTTGGTCAGGGTGTAGGTATGCACCGGGCGATAGTCGATGGTGACGTTGCCCTTGTCGCCGAGCCAGGTCAGCGTGTGCTTCATCCACTCCTTGTCGTCGCGCTCGGGATAATCCTCGCGTGCGTGGGCGCCGCGGCTTTCCTTGCGGTTCTCCGCCGAATGCATGGTCACGACGGCCTGGCGGATCAGGTTGTCGAGTTCCAGCGTCTCGACCAGGTCGGAATTCCAGACCAGCGAGCGGTCCGACACGCCGATATCCGGCATCATCGTGTAGACCTCGTCGATCAGGCCGACGCCTTCCTTCAGAACCTCGCCGGTGCGATAGACCGCGCAGTTGTTCTGCATGGCGCGCTGCATCTTGTCGCGGATCCGCGCGGTTGGGCTGCCGCCCTTGGCGTTGCGGAAGCGGTCCAGCCGCGCCAGCGCCTCGTCGCCGGCCTTCGGCATGTCCTTGTGCTTGGCGCCCTTCTCGACCACCTGAGCCGCGCGGATGGCGGCGGCGCGGCCGAACACCACCAGGTCGATCAGCGAATTCGAGCCCAGGCGGTTGGCGCCATGCACCGACACGCAGGCCGCTTCGCCCACGGCCATCAGGCCGGGCACCACCTTGTCGGGATTGCCGTCCTTCAGGGTGACGACTTCGCCGTGATAGTTGGTCGGGATGCCACCCATGTTGTAGTGCACGGTCGGCAGCACCGGGATCGGCTGCTTGGTCACGTCGACGCCGGCGAAGATCTTGGCGCTTTCCGAGATGCCGGGCAGGCGCTCGTGCAGGATCTTCGGATCCAGGTGATCCAGATGCAGATAGATGTGGTCCTTGTTCTTGCCCACGCCGCGGCCTTCGCGGATTTCCATGGTCATGGCGCGGCTCACCACGTCGCGCGAGGCCAGGTCCTTGGCCGATGGCGCGTAGCGTTCCATGAAGCGTTCGCCGGCCGAGTTGACGACATAGCCGCCCTCGCCGCGCGCGCCCTCGGTGATCAGGCAGCCGGCGCCATAGATGCCGGTCGGATGGAACTGCACGAATTCCATATCCTGCAGCGGCAGGCCGGCGCGCAGCACCATGCCGCCGCCGTCGCCCGTGCAGGTATGGGCCGAGGTGCAGGAGAAATAGGCGCGGCCATAGCCGCCGGTGGCCAGGACCACCATGTGGGCGCGGAAGCGGTGAATGGTGCCGTCGGCCAGGTTCCAGGCCATCACGCCGCGGCAGGCGCCGTCCTCATCCATGATCAGGTCGAGGGCGAAGTATTCGATGAAGAACTCGGTGTCGAATTTCAGCGACTGCTGGTACAGCGTGTGCAACATCGCATGGCCGGTGCGGTCGGCGGCGGCGCAGGTGCGCTGGGCCGGCTCGGCGCCAAAGCGCTTGGTCATGCCGCCGAAGGCGCGCTGGTAGATCTTGCCTTCCGCCGTGCGGCTGAACGGCACGCCGAAATGCTCCAGCTCGATCACCGCTGGCACCGCCTCGCGGCACATGTATTCGATGGCGTCCTGGTCGCCGAGCCAGTCAGAGCCCTTGACGGTGTCGTACATGTGCCAGCGCCAGTCGTCCTCGCCCATGTTGCCGAGCGCGGCCGAGATGCCGCCCTGGGCCGCCACGGTGTGGCTGCGGGTGGGGAATACTTTCGAGATGCAGGCGGTCTTCAGGCCCGCCGCGGCAAGGCCCATGGTGGCGCGCAGGCCGGCGCCGCCGGCGCCGACGACAACGACATCGTAGAAATGATCGTGAACCTGATAGCTGGCGGGCATGGTCTTACACCCCAAGGAAAAGCTTGAGCACGGAGAGCGCGGCGATGCCGCCGACGACGAAGACCGCGAAGGTTACGCCGAGCAGGCTGGCCAGCTTGAGGCCCTCGCTATGGACATAGTCCTCGATCACCACCTGCAAACCGAGTTTCAGGTGCCAGAACACCGCCAGGATGGCGAGCAGGGCGACGATGGCGAAAACCGGATGGCGGAAGGCCGCGACGACGGCGGCATGGTCGCCGGTCGCAAGCTTGAGGATGGCCGCCAGCATGATCAGCACCAGCGGGATCATCGCCACGGCGGTGACGCGCTGTACCCACCAATGCTGCACGCCTTCCTTGGCGGCGCCCAGGCCGCGCACGGATTTCAGCGGGCTGCGCATGGTCTTGTTGGTGTTGCTCATGGCGCGCTCCTCACTTCCAGGCGTAGGCGATGATCCAGGCCAGCACGGTCAGCACGACCGAACCGACGATCACCAGCCAGGCCGAGCGGTTGGCGGCGGGGATGCTGAAGCCATAGCCGGCATCCCAGGCCAGATGTCGGATGCCATTCAGCAGATGGTAGAACAGCGCCCAGGTGAAGCCGAACAGGATCAGGCGGCCGAGCCACGAGCCCAGCAGCATCTGCACCCAGGCGTAGTATTCGGGGCCGGCGGCGGCGGCGACCAGCCACCAGGTCAGCAGCAGGGTGCCAAGGGCCAGGCCAACGCCGGTGACGCGATGCAGGATCGACGAGGCCATGGTGACAGGCCAGCGGTAGACCTGCAGATGCGGGGAGAGCGGTCGTTCGACATTCGCCATTTTGTGCGCCTTCGAGTGGGGACGGCGCGCCGGGATCGGTGGGATACGTCTCCTGATCGGCGCCCCGAAAGCGGGGCAGATACTAGACCCGGCCACCGCCTAGTCAATGACTGGCAGCCCTGTTTTTAACGACCTAAACCCGCTGCCGGCAAGGCAAATTGCCGGCAGCGGGGATTGTCTGGGGCATCAGGTCTAGCGGAGGTCGTAGGCCCGTTCGCCATGGGTTGTGATGTCGAGGCCGTCGAACTCCTCCTCCTCGCTCACCCGCAGCCCGCCGGTGACGCGCAGCAGGGCCAGGATGGCCCAGCTCATGCCGCCGGCCCAGGCCGCCGTTACCACTAGGCCCAGAAGTTGGCTGCCCAGTTGCGCCATGGCATCCACGCCTTCGGCAAAGCCGCTGCCGCCGAAGCCCGGCTGGCCGATCAGCGCCACCAGCAGGATGCCCAGAGCGCCGCCCACGCCGTGCACGGCGCAGACATCAAGCGAATCGTCCAGTTTCAGGCGCTGCTTCAGCAGGGCCGTGACGCTGAAGCAGATCGCGCCGCCGCAGGTGCCGGCGATCAGTCCGCCCACCGGGCCGGCCACGCCCGCGGCCGGCGTGATGGTGGCCAGGCCGGCGATAAGCCCGGTGACGGTGCCGACCAGCGAGGGGCGGCCGTGGCGCAGCCATTCGATGGCCATCCAGGTCAGCGCGCCGGCCGCGGCCGACATATGCGTGGCCAGCAGGGCCATGCCGGCGCTGCCATTGGCGGCCAGCGCCGAGCCGGCATTGAAGCCGTACCAGCCGACCCACAGCATGCCGGCGCCGGTGGCGGTCATGCCCGGATTGTGCGGCAGGATCGGTTCATGCGGAAAATCGCGGCGCCGCCCCACCATCAGGGCCGCCGCCACCGCCGCCATGCCGGCGGTGACATGCACCACCAGGCCGCCGGCGAAGTCGATCACGCCGGCCTCGAACAGCCAGCCGCCGCCCCAGATCCAGTGGCAGACCGGCACGTAGACCAGCAGCAGCCACAGGGCCGAAAACCACACGACGGCCGAGAACTTGATGCGTTCGGGATAGGCGCCGACGATCAGCGCCGGCGTGATGATGGCGAAGGTGGCCTGGAACATGAAAAAGACGGCCTCGGGGATGCCGTCCTTCAGCGTGTCGGCGCTGATGCCGGTGAGGAAGACGCGATCCAGCCCGCCGATCCAGGCCTGGTTGGCGCCGCCATCGGAAAAGGCCAGGCTGTAGCCGAAGGCCAGCCACAGCACCGACATCAGGGCGGCAATCACCACGCAATGCATCAGCACGCTGAGCGCGTTCCGCGCGCGCACCAGCCCGGCATAGAACAGGGCCAGGCCCGGCAGGGTCATGAACAGCACCAGCGCCGTGGCGGTGAGCAGCCAGGCCGTGCTGGCCATGTCGAGCGGTTTTTCGTCGGCCGCCATCGCGGGCAGCGTGGATGCAAGCAACAGAAAAGCGGCCGCCGCCAGGCGGCGCGCGAAAAAGGCGATCATGGGGTCCCACCCTGTGTCGTTAAAATTTGGCTCGTTATGTCATGCCCGGCTTTTGCCGGCGGGCGAAACGCCGGCAAAACGGGCAAGTTGCCCAAGCACGAGGCATGCCAATGGACAAGGCGGGATATGGCACGGGAACTGCTGATAAACCCTCAGGCAGGATGGCGCTTCCAGAACAGGGTCCGGAATCTGCCGTCGAATTCGGCATGTAGACGCCGAACAAATACGCTTTTGCCTATATTATGATCAGGTATCTCAGGATAGCAGGCTGGTATTGGTGGTCCTGACCGGCCGCCGCGGCATAGCCACCCAGTAATCCAGGTCGAGTACCACGCTGTCGGGATATTTGCCGCCGGCATCCTTGTCGGGGAAATCGGTCGCCGGCCGATCTTTCGTCGCCACCGTGCGGATGCGCAGCAGGCCCACATCGGTGCGGCCCTCCACCTCGCCTTTGTCCAGCACTTCCGACCAGGCATAGATCGTGTTGCCGGCCAGGGTGGGGTTCACGTGCCGGCCGCCATTGATGCCGACCACGAAGGCGGCGTTGCCCAGGCCGTTGAAGCTCAGGCAGCGCGCCAGGCTGATGACGTGGCCGCCATAGATCAGGCGGCGGCCCAGTTTCTCCTGGCCCTGGCGATACTGGTCGAAATGCACCTTGGCGGTGTTCTGGTAGAGCCGCGTGGCCAGCATGTGCTCGGCTTCCTCGATGGTCATGCCGTCCACATGGTCGATCTTCTCGCCGACCGCGTAATCCTCCCAGCCATGCGGGCTGCCGGCCAGCACCCAGTCGTATTTGCCGAAATCTGTGCCCTCGGGCACGCGCAGCTGTGCGGGCGTCAGCACATCGGCCAGCGGCGGCACATGCTCCTCCGCGATCACGGCGTTTTCGTCGCGCTTCTTGACCATCACCCAGCGCACGTAATCCAGCACCAGATCATTGCCGTTCTTGTAGCCCTGGCTGCGCACATAAACCACGCCGGTCTTTTTGTTTGAATTCTCCTTCAGGCCGATCACGCCGGATACGGTATGCAGCGTATCGCCGGGATAGACCGGCGCGAACCAGCGGCATTGCGCATAGCCCAGATTGGCTACGGCATTCAGCGAGATTTCCGGCACGGTCTTGCCGAAGATGACATGGAAGGCGAGCAGGTCGTCGACGGGAGCCGCCTTCAGGCCGATGCTGCGCGACAGCGTGTCGGCCGATTGCAGCGGAAAGCGCGAACCGTACAGCGCGGTGTATAATGCCACATCGCCGGTGGTGATCGTGCGGGGCGTGGCATGGCGCAGTTGCTGCTTGAGCTTGAAATCCTCGAAGAAATTGCCGGGATTGGTCTTGTCGCTCATGGTCGCCTCATGCCGCCTGCAGTTTCGCGATGGCATCGGCCAGCGCCGCCAGTTTCTTCGCCTGCTCGACATGCAGGTTTTCCACCAGCTTGCCATCCACCACCACCACGGCCTTGCCTTCCTTGGACGCGGCTTCGAAGGCGGCGATGATCTTGTGCGCGCGCGCCACTTCCGCCTCGCCGGGCGCAAACACGCGGTTGGCGGTATCGATGGTCTTGGGGTGGATCAGCGTCTTGCCGTCGAAACCCAGCTCCAGGCCCTGTCTGCAGGCGGCTTCGAAGCCGGCCTCGTCGTCCAGATCGAGATACACGCCGTCGAGGATGCTCAAGTTATAGGCGCGCGCCGCCAGCAGGCACAGCCCCAGCGACGTGATCACCGGCAGGCGCAGCGCCGTGTGCTGCGCGTTCAGGTCCTTCACCAGATCGGAGGTGCCCATCACGAACACGGCCAGCCGCGTCGAGGATGCGGCGATCTCCTCGGCATGCAGGATGCCCTTGGGCGTTTCCATCATGCACCAGATCGCGGTGCGCTCCGGGGCGCCGTTGGCCTTCAGCAGGGCTTCGGCCGCCTGCACCTGGGTGGCGCTCTCCACCTTGGGCAGCAGCACGGCATCGGGCCCGGCCTTGGCCGCGGCGATCAGGTCGTCCTTGCCCCAGGGCGTATCGAGGCCGTTGCTGCGGATGATCAGCTCGCGCCCGCCATAGCCGCCCGCCTGCACCGCCGCGCAGACCTGCTCGCGCGCCAGCGCCTTCTGTTCCGGCGCCACGGCATCTTCCAGGTCGAGGATCAGCGCATCGGCCGGCAGCGTCCGGGCCTTTTCCAGCGCGCGGGCATTCGAGCCCGGCATGTACAGCACGCTGCGGCGGGGACGGACGGGGGCGGCTGACATGCGGATTCCTCTCGGTTTATGGTTATGCTGCAGTGCGAAAAGATCGTCGGCGCCACTATAATCGCGGCCGGGGGCGTGGCAAGTTTCCCAGGTGGGCTTTCCCCCGCGTCACAAGCAATCCGCACAGGAACGATCCTCCCCATGCGCGTGCTGAGCATCCAGAGCCAGGTGATTTTCGGCCATGTCGGCAACAATGCCGGCGTGTTTCCGCTGCAGCGCCAGGGAGCAGAGGTCTGGGCCCTGCCCACCGGCCTGCTCGCCTTCAACCCTTCCTACGGTCCGCCGGCGTTGCGGCCGACCGAACCCGCCGAGATGGATGCCTGGATCGCCGCCCTGCAGACGCGACCGGAATGGGGCCGGATCGATGCCGTGCTGCTGGGCTGGCTGGGCAATCCGCGCACCGCCGAAGCGGCCCTGCGCGCCGCCCTGGCCGTGAAGGCCGCCAATCCGAATGCCATTTTCCTCTGCGATCCGGTGATGGGCGACAGCGACAGCGGTCTGTATGTGCAGGACAGCCTGCCGCCCTTCATCCGCGACCATCTGCTGCGCCATGCCGATATCGCCACGCCGAATGGCTTCGAGCTGGAATACCTCACCGGATCGAAAATCGAAGACCTGCCCGCCGCGCTGGCCGCCTGCGACGCGCTGCGCGCCAAAGGACCACAGACCGTGATCGCGACCACGCTGAAACGCCGCGACGGCAGGCTGAATCAGGGCGTGGGCATGCTGGAAGCCTTGCTGGTCAACCGCGACGGGGCTTGGCTCTGTGCCGTGCCCGACCTGGGCGAAAACCTGCCCAAGGGCGCGGGCGATCTGTTCGCCTCGCTTTTCCTGGCGCGGCTGCTGAAGGGGCGCACGCCGAAAAAGGCCATGCTGTTTGCCATGTCGGGCACCTATGCGCTGCTGCGCGACGCGCTGGAGCACAGGCTGCCGGAAATGCGGCTTGCGGCGATGCAGGAGCAACTGGCCGCGCCCTCGTATCTGCCCGATATCGAGCGGGTGCGCTGATCCGCGCTACAGCGCCGGCTGCAATTCGGCGCCGCTGCCGTCGTAGAAGATGGTGAAACCCAGCAGCATGTTGACGTCGTGGCCATTGGTCGCCAGCGGCAGCATCAGCCGCTCCAGTTCCGCCGCATCGGCATTCATGGCAAAGCGCGGCTTGCCACGCCGGTGGCTGATCCGGCCCTCCGTGGCGGCGGCCACGAAACTGGACTGCATCGCGGCATGGCTGTTGAAGTCGGGTTCTATCTCATGCAGCCAGCGGCCGGTCTTGGGTCCACCGAAACCCAGGTCGACATGGCTGCCCACCAGGCGGAAGCGGAACCGCGGGATCGTCATTCCCTCGCCCGGCGGATGCACCTCCAGCAGCCAGGCGTAAGGCAGCAGGTGGGGCATCTGCAGGGGATCGAGATGCTGCCGGCTCGGCAGCAGGCCCGGCGCGGGTCGCAGCTTCAGCCAGTAGGTAAGGCCGTCATGCATGATGGGATGGGCCGAGGCGGGCAACTGGAAATCGCCGGTCATATGCTGCCCTTCAGCAACTGCCCGTTCTGCGTCAGGAACAGCGACAGGCAGAACAGCATGTCAACCTGCTGCCCGTTGCTCGCCAGCGGCAGGAAGATGCGCTCGATGGTCAGGTGTTCCAGGCCGGGCGGAAAAACCGGCGGGCCCTTGCGATAGCCCGGCCTGCCGTGTTCGGCCACCTCGGCGAAAGCGCCGAAGCGCGGATGGCCGGGCGCGAAGTCGGGATCGATTTCGTCGATCCAGCGGCCCACCACCTGTTCGCCTCTCTGCGTGACCCGGCGGATCGCGGTGCCCAGCAGGCGATAGCGGAAGCGCAGCGGCATGTGCTGTACGTCCACCAGCCAGACATGCGGCAGCAGGCTGGGCACGGCGGTTGGATCCAGCCGCGCGCGCCCCGGCAGGCCGCCCTCGGGCGGATGGATGTTCAGCCAGTATTCATGGGCCCGGCGGATCAGCGGATGCGAATCGGCGGGCAGGACGAAGGCATGCATGCATGCGTATTACGCATGACGGCACCGGCCTGCGCAATCGGTGATTGCGAAGCGAATCGTATCGGTCAGGCCAGGCGCCGCGCGATCAGCGCATCCAGCGCGAGGCCGCCCGGTCCGCGCGCGATGACAATCAGCAGGCAGACGGCCCAGACGCCGTGGGTCGCCCAGGCATCGGGATAAACGAAGACCTGGATCACCGCCGTCATGCCCAGCAGACCGAGCGCGGCGAAGCGACTGGCCAGGCCCAGCACCAGCAGGATCGGCAGCACATGCTCGGCCAGCGCGGCCAGATGCGCGGCCAGCACGGGGTCGATCAGCGGCAGCCTGTATTCCTCGCGGAACAGCAGGATCGCGGTATCGGAAACCTGCCAGCCGTCCAGCTTGGTCTGGCCCGACTGCCAGAACACGGCGGCGGGAAACAGTCGCGCGAAAAAGGCGATCAGGCTGTGCGGGATGCGTTCGAAGCCGGCGATGGTCTGCCGGACCAGGTCTGGAGCTGGCATGCGGATCTCTTTCAGGGGTTGCGGATGGCGATGGCCAGTCCGTCGGCGAACAGCGCCGCCAGTGCGGCAGCGAGATCGAATTGCGGCGCCTCGGAAAAGGCGGCCATGGTCGCCTCGCCCAACCGGCGGCCGCGTTGCAGGCCGGCTAGGAAGGCGCCCGCGCCGGGCGGCAGGCGGCGGATGTCCACGCGCTGCGCCAGGCCCTGGCCCATGCGCAGCACCAGCGCATCCTCTGCCGTCCAGTCGGCGATCTCCCGCAGCGGCAGGATGTCGCTGTTCATCGCCCATATGGTGACGGCGGGATGGGCCGAGCGCAGCAGCGCGCAGGCCGGATGCAGTGTCACATGCAGGTCCTGCAGGCCGGCGGGGTCCAGGCGCGACAGCGTGGCAGGCGGCAGGGCCGGCGCATCGGCGGCGTGATAGACGCGCGTGCGCAACGCCTCCAGCCGCGCCACATCGGCCAGGTAGGGCAGGTCGGTGGCCGGCGCAAAGCCGGCGATGAAGTCGGGCAGGGTCGCGCCATATTGCAGCAGCACGGGCGAGCGCGGCGGCTCGGTCTGCATGTAGGCGCGCGCCATGGCGGCGAAGAAATCCGGCCCGACGATGCGTTCGGTGGCGGGGAAGCCGGCTGCCAGGGCACGTGCCAGACCGGCTGCCCTGTTGTTGCGGTAGACATTGAACCGCTGCGTCGCATCGGCCGGTGCCGTCAATCCTGCCGGCGGCGGCAGCGCGGGGTCCAGCAATGCGGCGGCGAAGGCGGACTGCATGGTCATGCCGCCTGCCGCAGGTTATCCAGCGCCGCCTGCGCCTTGGCTGCTTCCGCCGCCAGCACCGGCCAGTCCGGCAGGTCGTTGTCCCACTCGATCAGCGTCGGCTGCGGACCGCAGAGCCGCAACGCCAACCGATAAAGCTCCCATACCGCATCGGCGACCGGCGCGCCGTGATGGTCGATCCACAAAGGCACGCCATGGTCGTCGGCGGTGGCGTCATGGCCGGCCAGATGGATCTCGCCGACATATTGCTGCGGAAAACGCCGCAGGTAATCCATCGGGTCCTCGCCGCGATTGCGGCAGGCCACATACACGTTGTTCACGTCCAGCAGCAGGCCGCAGCCGGTCTGCTGCGCAATCCGGGCGAGGAATTCGGTTTCCGGGATCGTGCTGGCGCCAAAGCTCAAATATGTCGCCGGATTTTCCAGCAGGATGCGCCGGCCCAGCATCTCCTGCGTCTGGTCGACATGCGCGATCACGCGCGCCAGCGTGACTTCCGTGTAGGGCAGGGGCAGCAGGTCGTTCAGATAGATGCCGCCATGGCTCGACCAGGCCAGATGCTCGGAAAAGCTTTGCGGGTCGTAGCGATCGCACAACAGGCGCAACCGGCGCAGATGCTGCTCGTCCAGGGGCGCCTCGCCGCCGATCGACAGGCCCACGCCATGCAGCGACAGCGCATGGTCGCGGCGCAGGTCGGCCAGCATCGCCTGCGGCAGGCCGCCGTCGCCGAGATAATTCTCGGCATGCACCTCGATGAATCCGAACCGCGCCGCGCTTTCGCGCATGGCGGCGAAATGCTCGGGCTTGAAGCCGGTACCGGCTGAGGCTGGCAGCATGGAAAAACTCCGTAAGGCAAGATCGGGGCGCCGGGGGTAACGGACGGCGCCCCGCCCATCCATCGTGTCAGCGTCTGGAGGGGTCAGCCCTTGATCGGCTGCAGCGAGCCGGCGCCTTTGGGCGTCTTCATGGTGGTGCAGGTGCCCTTGGCGACGTATTTCCAGGCATTACCCTGGTAATCCACCTTCGAGGTGCCGGCGCAGGTGGTGCCGGGGCCGGCGGCGCAATCGTTCTTGCCGGCCAGCGAAACGCCATAGCAGCGTTCCTTGTCGGCCGACTGGGCGCGGGCGTCCATGGCGACCAGGCCGATGGCGGTGGCGAGCGAGCCGGCCAGCAGGGCGGCGGAAAGATGGGTCTTCGCGAGCATGGTGTTTCCTTCAGTGATCGGCCGCGGGTTGCAGAGGCGGGCGGTTGCGGCTTCAGGGCCGCCCTTATCCGGTCATTCGCAGCCATCGCGGCTTGTGTTACGCTGCTCACGGTTTTGTGTCGTGAGCGAAAAATCGGCAGGCCGCTGTAACACTCCACCCTCTGCCCGCGAATACCTATGCAGCGAATGGAATTGAAGTGAGCGAGCGAGATGCCGAATGGGCGGCCCTGATGCGGGCCGGCCTCGCGGGCGACCGCGCCGCCTATCAGGCCCTGCTTGCCCAACTCGCGCCGGTTTTGCGTGCGGCCGCCCGGCGTGGTCTGCAGCGGGCCGGCATGCCGGGCAACGATGCGGAGGATGTGGTGCAGGAAACCCTGCTGGCGATTCACCTGAAACGGCAGACCTGGCGGCCCGACGAGCCGATCGGGCCGTGGGTTCGCGCCATCGCCCGCAACAAGCTGGTCGATGTCATGCGCAAGCGCGGCCGGCGCGGCATCGAGGTGGATGTCGACGATTTCAGCGACCTGCTGGCGGCGCCGCCTGAGCGCGACGACAGCCTGGCCCGCGATGTGGCGCGCCATCTGGACGGCCTGAGTATGGGGCAGCGGCAGGTGGTGCAGGCGATTGCCGTGGACGGTGCCTCGATCCGGGATGCAGCGGCGAAGCTGTCGATGAGCGAGGGTGCGGTGCGCGTGGCCCTGCATCGCGGCCTGGCGGCGCTGGCGGCGAAACTGAGGGAGAGGCCGGAATGAAGACCGACGACCTGATCCGCGCCATCGCCGCAGATGCATCGCCGGCGCCGTCGCTGCATCTGCGCTTCGCACTTCTGCTTGGGCTGGCGGTTGCGGCGGCGGCAACCGCCTTCTGGATTCTGCTCGGCCCGCGCGAGGATGCCGTGCAGTCGCTGGGCGATCTGCGCTTCGTGTTCAAGTTCGTGATCACGCTCGGCCTCGCCGTGCCGGCCATCGGCCTGGTGCTGCGGCTGGCGCGGCCGGGCGCGGCTCTGGGCGCCTGGCGCATCGCGATCCTGCTCAGTCCCGGCCTGCTGGCGCTCGGCGTGGCGCTGGAGCTGGCGGCGCTGCCCTCGGAGTCATGGCGCGATGCGCTGGTCGGCGAGAATGCCCGCATCTGCCTCACCTACGTGCCGCTGATCGGCCTGGCCCCGCTTGGCCTGCTGCTGGCGGCCCTGCGCCAGGGTGCTCCGGCGCATCCGATGCGTTCCGGCGCGGTGGCGGGCCTGATCGCAGGCGGCATCGCCGCCGGCTTCTATGCCGCCCATTGCCCCGATGACAGCCCGCTATTCGTCGCCGTCTGGTACAGCATCGCGATTGCCATGCTCGCGGCCCTGGGCGCGCTGATCGGCGGCCGGCTGCTGCGCTGGTAGACAAAAAAAGGGCCGCGCGAGGCGGCCCTTCGATTTGCGCTGCTTACAAGGCAGGTCGTTTTTACGCCGCCTGCTTTTTGAGATGGCGGGCCGCCAGCTCCTCGGCGATCTGCACGGCGTTCAGCGCCGCGCCCTTGCGCAGGTTGTCGGAGACCACCCACATCGCCAGGCCGTTCTCGACGGTGAAATCCTCGCGGATACGCGACACGAAGGTGTTGTAGTCGCCCGCGCATTCCAGCGGCGTGATGTAGCCGCCCGGCTCGCGGCGGTCCAGCACCTGCACGCCCGGCGCGCTGCTCAGGATCTCGCGCGCCTCATCGGCCGAGATCGGCTGCTCGAACTCGATGTTCACGGCTTCCGAATGGCCGATGAACACCGGCACGCGCACGCAGGTGGCGGTCAGCTTGATCTTCGGGTCGAGAATCTTCTTGGTCTCGGCCGTCATCTTCCATTCCTCCTTGGTAAAACCGTCGTCCATGAAGACGTCGATATGAGGAATGACGTTGAAGGCGATCTGCTTGGTGAACTTCTGCTTTTCGACCGGGTCGTTGACCAGGATCGCCTTGGTCTGACGCTCCAGTTCGGTCACGCCGTCATTGCCGGCGCCCGACACGGACTGATAGGTCGAGACCACCACGCGCTTGATCGTCGCGCGGTCATGCAGCGGCTTCAGCGCCACGACGAGCTGCGCGGTCGAGCAGTTCGGATTGGCGATGATGCCCTTCTTGGTGTAGCCGGCAATGGCGTCGGCGTTCACTTCCGGCACGATCAGCGGCACGTCGGGGTCCATGCGCCACTGGCTGGAATTGTCGATCACCACCGCGCCCTGGGCAGCCACGCGTGGCGCCCATTCCTTCGAGGTGGCACCGCCGGCCGAAAACAGCGCGATGTCGACGCCGCGGAAATCGTAATCGTCGAGCGCCTTAACCTTGATCTTCTGGTTGCCGAAATGGGCGTCCTTGCCGACCGAGCGGCGGGAGGCCAGTGGCACCACTTCCGAGACCGGGAAGTTGCGTTCGTGGAGGATGTTGAGCATTTCGCGGCCCACCACACCGGTGGCGCCGACGACGGCGACCTTATAGGCCATGACGACCTTCTTTCTCTGGTCCGGCAGGTCGACACCCGGCGGACGGTGATACACGAGGACAATGTTGGCGCCCGGCAGGCCGTGCCCAGCAGGCGAGGCGGAAACTAGGCCCGGATTTATCCCCAGGCAAGCGGGAAATTGTCGCGGTTGACACCCGGGCAACCACATTGTACCGATAGGTACAAATCTTCCCAGCCGGAGCCAGTCATGTCCCGCCCACCCTTGCCGCCGTTCACCGCCGAGACCGCCACCCAGAAAGCCCGCCTAGCCGAGGATGCCTGGAACAGCCGCGATCCTTCCAGAGTGGCGCTGGCCTATACCCCCGACAGCCAATGGCGGAACCGGGCGGAGTTCTTTTCCGGCCGGCCCCTGATCGAAGCCTTCCTGGCCCGCAAATGGCAGCACGAGATGGATTACCGGCTGATCAAGGAGGTCTGGGCCTTCACGGAGAACCGCATCGCCGTGCGCTTCGCCTATGAATGGCATGACGACAGCGGCCAGTGGTATCGCAGCCATGGCAACGAGCAGTGGCAGTTCGACGCCAACGGCCTGATGGAGCGCCGTGAGGCCAGCATCAACGACGTGCGGATCGCGGAGGCGGACCGGAAATTCCACTGGCCGCTGGGGCGGCGGCCGGACGACCATCCGGGTTTGAGCGAACTAGGACTCTGATAGTAAAATCATCGTCATGCCCGGACTTGATCCGGGCTTCCACGTCTTACCTAAAAAAACGCGTGGATGGCCGGGTCAAGCCCGGCCATGACAATATAAGGTAAGGCAATGCCCGCAGCCCTGCTCAGCCGTGAAGACGCCGTAACCCGCATCGCCGAGGTATTCCGCGAACACGGCTTTGCCGGCGCGTCTTTAAGCGCGATCACCGAGGCCACGGGGCTCGGCAAGGGCAGCCTGTATAACCACTTCCCCGGCGGCAAGGACCAGATGGGCGAGGAGGTGCTGGCCCATGTCGATGCCTGGTTCGAGGCGCAGGTCTATGCGCCGTTGCGGGACTCCGCCGATCCGCGCGTTGCCATCGCCGCGATGTTCGATGCCGTGGAGGCGTATTTCCGATCCGGCCGGCGCATCTGCCTGGTCGGCGCTTTCGCGCTGGATGCCACGCGCGACCGCTTCGCGGCAGCCGTGCAGGAGTATTTCGCCCGCTGGATCGACGCGCTGGCTGCGGCCCTGGAAAAAGGCGGTGCGACGGAGCCCCATGCGCTGGCCGAAAGCGCCGTGGCCGGCATCCAGGGCGCACTGATTTTAAGCCGCGCGCTGAACGATCCCGCCGTATTCGGCCGGCAGATGCAGGAAATGCGCGCCCGGCTGAATGCCGCGCTTGCCTGACGCAGCGTCAGTACCCTTAATCTCCTCCCAGACCTTGAGGGGAGGAAAAACACAATGTCGGGCCCAATCCTGCATCATTACGGCACCTCGCCGTTTTCGGAAAAAGTGCGCGTCGCCTTCGGCATCAAGCAGCTTGGCTGGCGCTCGGTGAAGATCCCGCCGATGATGCCCAAGCCCGACCTGACGCCGCTCACCGGCGGCTACCGCAAGACGCCGGTGATGCAGATCGGCGCCGACATCTTCTGTGATACGCAGATTATCCTGCGCGAGATCGAACGCCGCCATCCGCAGCCCAGCTTGTTCCCCGGCCTGTCGAAAGGCCTGGCCGAGGGCGTTGCCTACTGGGCCGATCACCAGCTTTTCGCGGTCTGCGTCGCCATTGCGTTTGGCATCATGGGCGAGCAGATGCCCGACGCTTTCCTGGAAGACCGCGCCAAATTCTCCGGCCGCCCGATCGACCGCACGAAACTCAAGCGCCAGTCGGCCGTGATGCATGGGCCGCTGCGTGCCCATCTCGGCTGGGTGGAAGAGGCGCTGAGCGACGGCCGCGCCTTCCTGTTCGGCGATGCGCCTTCGCTGGCCGATCTCGCTGTCTATCATGGCGTGTGGTTCGTGCGCGATCGCGCCAAGTCCGATGCGGTTGCCGATTACGCCAAACTCAATACCTGGGCCGACCGCATGAAGGCCTTCGGCCATGGCACATATACCGAGATGGACGGCAAGGAGGCTCTGGCCATCGCCGCGCAGGCCCAGCCGATGGCCATGCCCGGCGGCGTGGCGCCCAATGCGCTGGGACTCAGCCTGAACGACACCGTCAGCGTCACGCCCGACGATACCGGCCGCGATCCGGTGGTGGGCCAGCTCGTGGCGCTGGATGCCCAGAGCATCACCATCCGCCGGGCATCTGAGGAAACCGGCGAGGTGCAGGTGCATTTCCCGCGCGCCGGTTTCATCCTCGTGCCGCATAAGGGCCAATAAGAGAAGAGGCGCGCCATGCCCAAGCAGATCGAAGTCTTCTACGACGTTTCCTCGCCCTGGACGTATCTGTGCTTCGTCAACGTGCAGACTTTGGCGAAGGAAGAGGGCGCCGAGATCCTCTGGCGGCCCTTCCTGGTAGGCGGTGTGTTCAATACGGTGAACCCCACCATGTACCGCATGCGCGAGAATCCGGTTCCGGCGCGCGACGAATGGACGAAGAAGGACATGCAGGCCTGGGCACGGCTGGCCGGCGTGAAGATCGTGTTCCCGCCTAAGGTATTCCCGGTCAATCCGGTGAAGGCGCTGCGCGCGCTGCTCTGGGCGAAGGAGCAGGGCCGGGAAGTGCCGCTGGCCCAGGCCTTCTTCGAACTCTACTGGAGCGAGGATCGCGATATCAGCCAGGACGACGTGGTGGCGGAAGCAGCGCGGCGTGCATCTCTTGATCCAGCCTCGCTCGCAAAGGCGATCACCGAACCCGGCGTGAAGGAGCAGCTGAAAGCCAATACCGACGAGCTGATCGCCCGCGGCGGCTTCGGCTCGCCCACGCTGTTCGTGAACGGAGAGATGTTCTTCGGCAACGACCGCCTGCCGCTGGTGCGCGAGGTGCTGCGGCGCGGCTAGACCCGCCGCAGCAATCCCGGCGCCGACTGCCACAGGGCCTGCAAACCAAAGCCTAAAAAGATCACGCCTGAAATGCGCGTCACCCAGAGTTCGTGGCGGCGATAGAGTCTGCGCACCGGCGCCGCCCCGATCACCCAGACCAGGATCGCATCTCCGATCACAAAACCGGCGCAGGCCGCCAGCAGCAGGGGCGGCAGGCTGGCCCAGGTCAGCGCGCCGGCATGGGCAGCCAGCAAGGCCGTGAACATAGCGATCGCCACGGCATAGCTTTTGGGATTGGTGATGCCGAAGGCGAGTCCACGGCGCAGGGGCTGCGTGACTTCGGTGCTGAGATTGCCGTCGTCCCGCCGTTGCACGGTCACGGCGCGCCAGCCGAGCAGCAGCAGATAGGCGCCGCAGACCACGCCGAGAATGTCGAAGACCAGCGTCCCTAAGCTGGCCGAGCCGATGATGGCAGTCAGCGCCAGCGCAGCCCAGACGATGTCGCCCGCGAAATGCCCGGCCAGGAATTTCAGGCCTGCCACGCGGCCCTGCCCCGCGCCGATGCCCAGCAGGGCGAGGAAGGCGGGGCCAGGGGTGAGGGTATAGGCGGCGCCGGCGATGGCGGCGGCGAGATAGAGCGAGAGCGGCATGGCGCCAGCCTAGCGGATCGCGCCGGCCGGCGGAACAAGCCAGTCTCGATGGGCATCATAGGATTTTGTTATGCCTGCCGTGATCGCCGGAGCGGCCTTTGGCCCGGCCATGACGGTGTTGCGGAATCATCCCCGCCTGATCAGTCCAGACGCCGACTGCCACAAGGCCTGCAGGCCGAAGCCGATGAAGATCACGCCGGAAATCCGCGTCACCCAGAGTTCATGCCGGCGATAGAGCCGGCGTACCGGTGCTGCGCCGATCACCCAGGTCAGCACCAGATCGGCACCAAGAAAGCCGGCGCAGGCCGCCAGCAGCAGACCGGGCAGCACGTCCCAGCTCAGGCTGGCCGATTGCGACGCCAGCAGCGCGGTGAACATCGCCACCGCCACGGGATAGCCTTTTGGGTTGGTCAGGCCGAAGGCCAGGCCACGCAGCAGCGGCCGCGCCACCCGGTTGTCCAGGCTGCCGTCTTCCGTGCGCTTCACCGTGACGGCGCCCCAGCCGAGCCACAGCAGATACAGGCCGCAGGCCAGCCCGAGCAGTTCAAAGACCAGTGTGCCGAGCTGCGCCGAGCCGATGATCGCCACCAAGGCCAGGGTCGCCCAGACAATGTCGCCGGCGAAATGACCCAGCAGGAATGTCAGGCCGGCGCGGCGGCCCTGACTGGCGCCGATACCCAGCACAGCGAGGAAAGCCGGGCCCGGGGTGAGGGTGGTGGCGGCGCCGGCGATGGCGGCGGCGAGATAAAGCGAGAGTGGCATGGCGCCAGCCTAGCGGATCGCGCCGGCCGGCGGAATATGCCAGTCTCGATGGGCATCATAGGATTTCGTCATGTTTGCCGTGATCGCCGAGCCCGATTTTGCGCCCAGTGACGCCGCCTGGATCGATGCGGTCCGGCGCAGCCACGATCCGCAGCATGGCCGGGTCGCCACCCATGTCACGCTATGCTTCCCGCATGAACCGGCCGATGCCGCCTGGTTCGCTGGCCATGTCGCCAGCATCGCCGCCGTCACCGCACCCTTCGATGTGGCTTTCGACCGGCTCGAGCGCATGGACGATCCGTTCAACCCCAAATACCGCCATCTCGCTGTGTTGCTTGCCGACGCGGACTCCGCTGCACCTCTCACGGCGCTGCATCGCGCGCTGGGCGGCGAAGGCGACTACCGGCCGCATGTCACGCTGGCGCGGTTCGGCGCGGTGTTTTCGGCAAAAGCCCTGCTGCGGCAGATGGGCCACCTGCGGCAGCCCCTGCGCGGGCGCATCGCGGCGCTGGAGCTGCTGACGCTGGAGAACGGCGCGATCCGCAGGGAGGCGTCGCTGCCGCTACGCGGCTAGCTCAGGGCGTTTCCAGTTTGTGCGCCTGGAAGGCGGGCAGGGCCTCGGCGCGGGCGGTAAGGTCGTGCAGTTTCGGATACAAGCCGCTGCCGATCAGTTCGGGCAGCATGGCCTGCAGGAAGGTCACCGTCACCGCAGCGGTGATGTCGGCCATGGTCAGCCGCTCGCCCTGCAGCCAGGGACTTTGCGGCCGCTGTTCAAGTGCCGCCAGGCCGCCGGTGGCCTGACGCAGCAGATGCTGGCGCCAGGGCTCGTGGATTTTCTCCGCCGGCCGGCGGCGCACCTCGTAGATCGCATTCACCGCCTTGTCCAGCACGCCGCTGCCGATCGCCATCAGCTGCAAGCAGTCGCGCCGCGCCTTGCCATGCGGCGGGATCAGGCTTTTCGCCGGCCCCACAAGGTCCATCAGGTAGTCGAGGATCGCACCGGATTCGATCAGCGTGTCGCCGTCCTCCAGTTGCAACGCCGGCACGCGGCCGACCGGGTTGATTTCCAGCCCACGATCCGGATCGGCCGTCACCGAGAGGTATTCGCGCGCATGCGGCACGTCCAGCATGGTCATGGCAATCGCCACGCGGCGCGTATAGGGCGACAGGTTGCGGCCGATCAGCGTCATCATGGTCTTGCCCTCCCGGTAACGGCGGCAAGAGTTGCGCCATCGCGCGTCGATGGCAAGGGGCTGTCATGAAAAAGGCCGGGATAAGTCCCGGCCTTTTTGTATCGGTGCAATGCGTGGCGGCGTTATGCCGCCAGCTTGTCCAACTCCTTGAGCAGAGCATCGCCCATGCCGCTGGTGCCGACCTTGGCGGAACCGCCTCCCAGATCGGCGGTGCGCACGCCGCTTTTCAGCACATTCTCGGCGGCCTTGTCGATCAGGTCGGCATCGGCGCCCAGGTCGTAGGCATAGCGCAGGGCCATCGAGAAGCTCTGGATGGTGGCGAGCGGGTTGGCCACGCCCTTGCCGGCGATATCGGGCGCCGAGCCATGCACCGGCTCGAACAGCGCCATGCGGCGGCCAGTCGCCGGATCGGCAGCGCCGATCGAGGCCGAGGGCAGCATGCCGAGCGAACCGGTCAGCATCGCGGCCTCGTCCGAGAGGATGTCGCCGAACAGGTTGTCGGTCACCATCACGTCGAACTGCTTCGGGTTGCGCACCAGCTGCATGGCGCCGTTATCGGCATACATATGCTCAAGCTGCACGTCTTTGTACTTCTCCTGGTGCAGCTTGGTGACTTCCTCGCGCCACAGCACGCCGGATTCCATCACATTGGCCTTTTCCAGCGAGGTGACCTTGTTGTTGCGCTTCTGCGCCAGCTCGAAGGCCACGGCGGCCACGCGGCGGATTTCGCTCGTGGTGTAGACCTGGGTGTTGATGCCGCGGCGCTCGCCGTTGGGCAGGGTCTCGATGCCGCGCGGCTGGCCGAAATAGACGCCGCCGGTGAGCTCGCGCACGATCATGATGTCCAGCCCGCGCACCAGTTCAGGCTTCAGGCTGCTGGCTTCCACCAGGGCGTCGAAGCATTTCGCCGGGCGCAGGTTGGCGAACAGGTCCATTTCCTTGCGCAGGCGCAAAAGGCCGCGCTCCGGCTTCTTGTCGAAGGGCAGGTTGTCCCATTTCGGGCCGCCCACCGCGCCCAGCAGCACCACGCCGCAATCCAGCGCGTCCTGCATGGTCTTGTCGGCCAGCGGCGTGCCGTGCTTGTCATAGGCGGCGCCGCCGACCAGGTCTTCCTTCACGTCGAAGGAAACATGCCGGCGCTTGTCCATCCATTCGATCACCCGGCGCACTTCGCCCATCACCTCGGGGCCGATCCCGTCGCCGGGCAGCATCAGCATGGTACGGTTGGAAGCCATTCTTTCAGTCCTCTCTCAGTCTCTTTAATCGTCATGCCCGGCCTTGTGCCGGGCATCCACGTCTTAAAAGAACTCGTGGATGCTCGGGCCAAGCCCGAGCATGACGGCTTTGGTATGGGGGCGTTCAGCGCCCCGCCTGGGCGTAGAGCCAGGGCTGGGTGCGATGCTGCCTGCTCTCGAAGGCGTCGATCTTCGCCTTCTTCTCCAGCGTCAGCCCGATATTGTCCAGGCCGTTCAGCAGGCAGTGCTTCTTGAAGGCGTCGATCTCGAACTTGATGGTGCCGCCATCGGGGCCTTTGATCTCTTGGCGCTCCAGATCGACGGTGACGCGGGCATTCTGGCCTCGCTTGGCGTCGTCCATCAGCTTGTCCACATCGGCCTGCGGCAGCTTGATCGGCAGGATGCCATTCTGGAAGCAGTTGTTGTAGAAGATGTCGGCAAACGAGGGCGCGATCACGCAGCGGATGCCGTAATCCAGCAGGGCCCAGGGGGCGTGCTCGCGGCTCGAGCCGCAGCCGAAATTATCGCCGGCCACCAGGATCTGCGCGCCCTTGTATTGTGGCTGGTTCATGAAGAAATCCGGCACTGGCTTGCCATCCGGCGTCTCGCGCAGCTCGAAGAACAGGCCCTTCGCCAGCCCGGTGCGCTCCACCGTCTTCAGGAACTGCTTGGGGATGATCATGTCGGTGTCGACATTGATCATCGGCAGCGGGGCGGCCACGGCCGTCAGTGTGGTGAACTTGTCCATGTCTGTCTCTCCCTGTCCGGCTCAGGCGATCTTGCGTACGTCGGCCAGCTTGCCGGCAATCGCCGCCGCCGCCGCCATGGCCGGGCTCATCAGATGGGTGCGGCCGCGCGCGCCCTGGCGGCCTTCGAAATTGCGGTTCGAGGTGGAGGCGCAGCGTTCCTCGGGCTTCAGCTTGTCGGCATTCATCGCCAGGCACATCGAGCAGCCCGGCTCGCGCCATTCGAAGCCGGCCTCGAGGAAGATCTTGTCCAGGCCTTCCTCCTCGGCCTGGTGCTTCACCAGGCCCGAACCGGGCACCACCATGGCCTGCACGCCAGCGGCCACCTTGCGGCCCTTGGCCACGGCGGCAGCGGCGCGCAGGTCCTCGATGCGGCCATTGGTGCAGGAGCCGATGAAGACACGCTGGATCGGCACGGTATCCAGCTTCTCGCCCGGCTTCAGCCCCATGTAGTTCAGCGCGCGCTCCAGGGCGGCGCGCTTCTGCTCGTCCTTCACGTCACTCGGATTGGGCACCATGCCGGTGATCGGCGCCACGTCCTGCGGGCTGGTGCCCCAGGTGATATGCGGCGCGATGTCCTCGGCCTTCAGTTCCACCACGGTGTCGTAATGCGCGCCCGGATCGCTGGGCAGGGTCTTCCACCAAGCCAGCGCCTGTTCCCAGGCGGCGCCCTTGGGCGCATGCGGCTTGCCCTTCACATACTCAAACGTCTTCTCGTCGGGTGCGATCAGGCCGGCGCGGGCGCCCGCCTCGATCGACATGTTGCACACCGTCATGCGGCCTTCCATGGAAAGGGCGCGGATGGCGCTGCCGGTATATTCCATCACATAGCCGGTGCCGCCGGCGGTGCCGATCTTCCCGATGATGGCGAGGATGATATCCTTGGCCGTCACACCGGGGCCGAGCTGGCCGTCGATGTTGATCTTCATGTTCTTGGCCTTGCGCTGCGGCAGGGTCTGGGTCGCCAGCACATGCTCGACTTCCGAGGTGCCGATGCCGAAGGCCAGGCTGCCGAAGGCGCCATGGGTGGAGGTGTGGCTGTCGCCGCACACGATGGTCATGCCCGGCTGGGTATAGCCCTGTTCCGGGCCGACGATGTGCACGATGCCCTGGTTGATGTCGTTCATCGGGTAGTAGTTGACGCCGAACTCCCGGGCATTGCGGTCCAGCGTCTCGACCTGGATGCGCGCCTCCTCGTCCTCGAACACGAACTGGGCGCGGTCGGGCGTGGTCGGCACGTTGTGGTCGGGCACCGCCACGGTGCGGTCGGGGCGGCGCACCTTGCGGCCGGCGGCCTTCAGGCCGGCAAAAGCTTGAGGTGATGTCACCTCATGCACCAGGTGCAGGTCGATATAGAGCAGGCCGTTGCCCTCGGAATCGATGTCGACGAGGTGGCTGTCCCAGATCTTGTCATACAGGGTGCGGGGCGCGGTCATGGCGGCTGGTCCGTTCTCTTGCGTACTTTTATTGCGAGTACAGGGCGTTTCGGGGCCAAAAATGGCCGGGGAATTCAACCCGACCGGCCCCCGTCCGTCCAGAGCCGATTGCATTCCGCGCGGTGGATTTAAATTCGCCTCCGGCTTAAAAGAAATTCCCATGCCTCATCTGCCCAGCCGCCGCCTGCTGCCCCTCAACGCCCTGAAGGCCTTTGAGGCCGCCGGGCGCCACCTAAATTTCACCGCTGCCGCCGAGGAACTCTCGGTCACGCTGTCGGCGATTTCCCACCAGATCCGCCAGCTCGAGGAACTGTTGGGTGTGCCGCTGTTCCACCGCACCCGCAAGGGCCTGGTGCTTTCCACGGAAGGCCAGCTCATCCTGCCCGACGTGCAGGAGGGCTTCGACCACCTGGCCTCGGCGCTTTCCAAGCTGGAGGCCCGGCGCGGCGAGGGCACGCTCACGGTGTCGATGCTCTCCACCTTCGCCATGCGCTGGTTCATCCCGCGCCTGCCGCGTTTCCAGGAGCAGTATCCCGATATCGAGGTGCGCATCACCACCTCGCTGAAACCCGCCGACCTGGAGCGCGAGGGCATCGATTGCGCCATCCGCCATGGCGACGGTGTGTGGCCCGGCCTGTCCTGCACGCGGCTGTTCTCGGAATCGCTGGTACCGGTGGCGCATCCGAAATTTGCGGCACAGATCAAGCAGCCGGCCGATCTGAAGGACCAGAAGCTACTGCACAGCCAGAACCGGCGCGACGACTGGCGCATCTGGCTCAACTCGGTGGGCGAGACCCGCATCGATGCGAATGTGGGCCAGATGTTCGAGACGCGCTCCTACGCGATCCAGGCCGCCGTCCAGGGCATGGGCATCGCGGTGATGGACCCCGAACTGGTGGCCGAGGAAGTGGCGGCCGGCCGGCTGGTGAAGCTGTTCGACAAGACCCTGCCGCTCACCAACGCCTACTGGTTCGTCTGCCTCGAACATATGGCCGACGCGCCGCGCATCAAGGCGATGCGCGACTGGCTGGTGCAGGACGTGTCGGCGAAAAACGGCGAAGGCGCCTGACGGCGCCTTCGGCTCTATGCTGTTCCCGTCGTCCCCGCGAAGGCGGGGACCCAGTACTGAGGCTGGACGCCCACCTTCGCGGGCATGACGAGCCGATATATGTCGATCAACCCTTGCGGCTGTCGAGGCTCAGCGGGCCGGCGCCGAAGGCGGCGACGAACAGCAGGCCGCCGACGATGGCCAGGTTCTTGAAGAACTGGATCTGCTGCATCATCACCTGCTCGGCTGGCACGGCCCAGAAATTGTGAAAGATCACAGCGGCGACGAAGGTGAAGGCGGCCAGCACCAGGGCGGCATAACGCGCCTTGAAGCCCACCAGCAGCGCGGCGGCCACGGCAACCTCGACGACAATGGTGCCGGCGGCGGCCACCTGCGGCAGCGGCAGGCCCTTCGAGGCGATATAGCCTACCGTGCCCTGGAAGCCGCCGATCTTGTTGATGCCGGCGGGGATGTACAGCAGCGCGATCAGGATGCGGCCCAGCAGCGGGGCGAACTTTTCAATGGCGGTCATGGGAAGTGTCCTTTGCTTTTCTGACGTTCGGTGAGTGCGGGGCGACACCAGTCTATGGTGCCGCCCCGATTCCGTGATCTACACGAAACGGTGATTCAGGCTTTATGCTGGCCGCTTACGCCGCCTTGTCCATCGCGGCCATTGCCTCGGCCTCGCGGGCCAGGGCGCGCTGCACGGCCGGACGCTGCTTCATGCGCTCGGCATGCTTGGCGTAGTTGGGATATGGCGCCAGGTCGAGGCCTAGCTTGGCTGCCCAGTTGTAGAACACGAAGATATAGGCATCCGCCGCCGACCATTCGCCGAACACCCAGTCCTTGCCGGCCAGCGTCTTTTCGATCAGCGCGAAATTGCCCGCCGTGGCCTTGGCGGCCAGCGACTTCACGTTGTCGGCGCTCTCGGGCAGGTCGCAGAAATTCTGCGGGCCGAAGAAGCGGCTCATCACCGGATGCACGCCCGAGGCGCACCAAGCGATGAAGGCCATCGCCTCGGCTTCCTTCAGCGCATCCCCGGCGGGCAGCAGTTTCGCATTGGGAAAGCTGCGGTTTAGGTAGGTGATGATGGCGGTGTTTTCGGTCAGCATGCGCCCGTCGATGCCCAGCATCGGCACCTTGCCCTTGGGATTCAGCGCCAGATATTCCGGCGTGCGGGTCTGGCCCTTGCGGGTATAGGTGGGTTTCGGCGTAAACGCCGCGCCGGTCTCCTCAAGGCAGATATGGGTGGCCAGCGAGCAGGCGCCGGGCGAAAAATAGAAATCCAGTTGGGCCATCGGGGGTTATCCTCCTTGTAGCGGCACGAAACAGCCGGACCAGAGGGATAGGCAATGTAGTATCAATTTGCAAGTAGGCACCTGTTGGCTCTATACTTGCCAAATGGATACCAAAGACTTGCTCGATTTCCGGCACGAACTGACCGAAGACGGCCAGCCGCTTTGCGCCCGCATGATCTGCGCCACGCTCGACCTGATCGCCAACAAATGGGCGGTGCCGATCATCCTCACGCTGGCCCGTTCGCAGGCTACCCCCCCGGGCGAGCCGCTGCGCTTCTCCGAACTCTCCCGCGCCATTCCGCTGATCACCCAGAAGGAGCTGACCAAGCAGCTTCGCGCGCTGGAAACCGCCGGGCTGGTCGGCCGCCGCGTGCATGCCGCCGTGCCGCCGAAGGTGGAATACTGGCTCACCGATCTGGGCCAGTCGCTGCGTCCCGTGCTGGATGCGCTTGGGAAGTGGGCGGCGCAGAACGGCCCACGCCTGCGTGGGTCGCAGGCAGAGCGCGACGCGGCGGAATAACCCCAGACAAACAAAAGCCGCCCGCATCCCGGCCCTGAATGGCAGGCGGGGATGCAGGCGGCTTCCAGTTCAAACCGCAGGCGAGGATGCGATGCCGGCCGGGTTTGCCCCTTGGCCGGCGCCGGATCACTCCTTGTCGGCAGCGCCCTGGTTGTCGCGCTTCTCGGTGATGCGGGCGGCCTTGCCGGTGCGGCCGCGCAGGTAATACAACTTGGCACGGCGTACATCGCCGCGACGCACCACCACGATCGACTCGATGCGCGGCGAATATAGCGGGAAGATACGCTCCACGCCCTCGCCGTAGGAAATCTTGCGCACGGTGAACGACGAGTTCACGCCGCGGTTGGAGCGGGCGATGCACACGCCCTCATAGGCCTGCACGCGCTCGCGGCCGCCTTCGACCACCTTCACGTTGACCTTCAGCGTGTCGCCGGGAGCGAAATCCGGCACCGCGCGCGCGGCGGCCAGGGCGTCCGACTGCTCTTTCTCGATCTGCTGCATCAGGTTCATGGCACTCAGCCTTTCTCTTCGTAAAAGTCCAAACTCGTTTCAATGCTTTGCCGCCGGCTTGCGCCTGCGGTAACGCTCCCACAAATCCGGCCGGCGCTCGGCGGTGATCTTCTCCGCCATCTCGCGCCGCCAGACTGCGATCCTCTCGTGGTGGCCCGACAGCAGCACCTCCGGTACCGCGCGGCCTTCCCACTCCTGCGGCCGGGTATACTGGGGGTATTCCAGCAATCCGTCCGCGAAACTCTCCTCGGTGCCGGACTCTTCGGCACCCATCACGCCGGGCAGCAGCCGCACCACCGCGTCGATCAACGCGTAGGCTGCGATCTCGCCGCCCGAAAGGACGAAATCGCCGAGGCTGACCTCGACGACGGGGCGCGCCTGCAGCAGGCGCTCGTCCACCCCCTCGAACCGGCCGCAGATCAGCGTTGCGCCGCCTGCCGCCTTCACCTCGTGTACCAGCGCCTGGTCCAGGCGCCGGCCGCGCGGCGAGAAATAGATCAGCGGCTGCTGCGCAACCGCCGGGTTCCCGGCCCGGGCCGCCGCGACCGTTTGGTCGATCGCCGCTGCCAGCACATCGGGCCGCATCACCATGCCGGGCCCGCCCCCGCTGGGGGTGTCGTCGACGGTGCGGTGTTTATCGCGCGCGAAATCGCGGATGTCCACCACCGCCAGCGACCACAGGCCCTCGCTCAGGGCCCGTCCGGCCAGGCTTTGCCCCAGCGGGCCGGGGAACATCGCGGGATAGAGGGTCAGCACCCGCGCCGTCCACGGCATCGCCGTTGCCATCGTTACGCCTCGACCTTCCGGTCCTCGTCCGCCTCCGGATCGCCCAGCCAGAAGGCCGGTTCGACCAGCACGCGACGCCCTGCAAGGTCCACCTCCGGCACCGCGTCGTCGGTGAACGGCACCATGGCCGAGCGACCGCCTTCGGTCTTCACCTCCAGCATGTCGCCGGCGCCGTAATTATGCACCGCCACGACCTGGCCCAGTACGCGGCCGGCGGTGGTGAGCGCGATCAGGCCAATCAGATCGGCGTAGTAGAACTCGCCCTCTGCGGCCGGCGGCAACGCGCTGCGTGGCACGAACAACTCGGTGCCCTTCAGCGCTTCCGCCGCATTGCGGTCGTCGATGCCCTTGATACTCGCAATCACCACATCACCCTTGGCCATCCGCCGCACGGTCAGCCGGTACGTCACCTCGCCGCGCGCATCCTGCAGGGGACCGTAATCTCCGATGGCCTCCGGATCGCCGGTGAAGGTTTTCACCTTCACCTCGCCGCGGATGCCCTGCGCGCCGATGATCACGCCCAGCAGGACCGTGTCGGCCATGCTTCAAGCGTCGCAGGCTTACTGCGCGTCGGCGGCCGGCGCGGCAGCGGCCTTCGCGGCTTCCTCGGCGGCCTTGATGCGCTCCTGCGCCTTGGCCTTCGGCTTGCCCTTCTCCGGGTTGTTGCCGTGTTCCCACTTCATCAGGCCGGCCTGGCTGAAGAAACGGGCGCAGCGGTCGGACGGCTGCGCGCCCTGGCTCAGCCAGTACTTCACGCGCTCGACGTCGAGCTGCACGCGCTGCCGATCCTTCGGCAGCATCGGATCGTAGGAACCGATCTTCTCGATGAAACGGCCATCGCGCGGGCTGCGCGAGTCGGCCACCACGATGCGGTAATAGGGGCGCTTCTTGGCGCCGCCGCGGGTCATGCGGATCTTGACGGACATGGTCTTCCTTCCAGTTAAACGTTGAAACCCAGAAACTCGAAAACAAACGAACCCATTCAGCGCAGCCTCACAGCTTCGGCATGCCGGGCATGCCCGGCAGCATCGCTCCCATGCTGCGCATGAAACCCTTCTGGCCGAGCTTGGACATGCGCTTCATCATGTCGGCCATCTGCATATGCTGCTTCAGCAGCTTGTTCACATCCTGCACCGAGGTGCCCGAGCCCGCCGCGATGCGTTTCTTGCGCGAGGCGTGGATCACCTTGGGATTCTTGCGCTCGTCCTTGGTCATCGAGCCGATGATGGCTTCCTGGCGCTTCAGCACCGTTTCGTCCACGTTGGCCTGGGCCATCTGCTGCTTGATCTTGCCCACGCCGGGCAGCAGGTTCATCACGCCCGACATGCCGCCCATCTTGCGCAGCTGCTTGAGCTGGCTGGCCATGTCGTCCAGGTCGAACTGGCCCTTCTGCACGCGCGCCGCCAGGCGCTCGGCCTCTTCCTTCTCGATTGTCTCGGCGGCCTTCTCCACCAGCGAGACGATGTCGCCCATGCCCAGGATGCGCTGCGCGATGCGCTCGGGATGGAAATTCTCCAGCGCATCGGCCTTTTCGCCGACGCCGATCAGCTTGATCGGCTTGCCGGTCACGGCGCGCATGGACAGCGCCGCGCCGCCGCGGCCGTCGCCGTCCACGCGGGTCAGCACGATGCCGGTGACGCCGACGCGCTCGTTGAAGCTTTTTGCGACGTTGACGGCGTCCTGGCCGGTCAGGGCATCGGCCACCAGCAGCGTCTCGTGCGGCTGCACGGCGTCGCGCACCGCGGCCACTTCCAGCATCAGGGTTTCATCGATATGCAGGCGGCCGGCGGTATCCAGCAGCAGCACGTCGTAGCCGCCCAGCTTGGCGGCCTGCAGCGCGCGCTTGGCGATGTCCACCGGCATCTGGCCGGCCACGATGGGCAGGACGGGGATGTTGTTCTGCTCGCCGAGAATCCTGAGCTGGTCCTGCGCGGCGGGGCGATAGACGTCCAGCGACGCCATCAGCACCTTCTTGCGTTCCTTGGTCTGCAGCCGCAGTGCGATCTTGGCCGTGCTTGTCGTCTTGCCCGAACCCTGCAGGCCGACCATCAGCACCGGCACCGGCGGCACGGCATTGAGGTTGATCTCCTCACCCTCACCGGCGCCACCCAGCATCTCGACCAGGTGATCGTGAACGATCTTGATCACCATCTGGCCCGGCGTCACCGAGCGCAGCACTTCCTGGCCGACAGCCTTGGCCTTCACGCCGTCGATGAAGCTTTTGACGACGGGCAGGGCGACGTCGGCTTCCAGCAGCGCCACGCGCACCTCGCGCAGGGCTTCCGAGACATCGGATTCCGTCAGCGCGCCGCGCTTGCGCAGCCGCTCGAAAACCTCGCCCAGTTTGCCGCTCAGAGACTCGAACATGTCGACCCTGAAATTCCCTTTTGCCAAAGCCCAAAACGAATTGACGCCCGTGCGCGACACTCGCGGACGGACGGCGATCCTCGGACCGGATTGCTCCCAAAAGTCGGAAAGCGCGCGGAATAAAGCGGTTTGGCGCCTTCAAGTCAACGCAGATGTGGGGTTTTTCCCAATCGGCTTGGGATTTATCCCGCTTTTCCGTCGCCCCGGCCCACCGGGCCCGCGCTTTGCGCGGCCCTGCGGCCTGCTTCAGGAACCGGGAGCTCATGAATGAATTGGATGCCGGGTCAAGCCCGTGCGACGAGATTTTTTATTTATATTATAGAAAAATCAATTACTTAACAAGATTTCTCAACACCTCGACCAGCCTGCGCGGGTCCACCGGCTTCACCAGCACTTCGTTCATGCCGCAGGCCAGGCATTCCCGGCGCACCTCCGGCCCGTCGGCGGCGGTGATGGCGATAATCGGCACGGTCATGCCGCCCGGGCCGCCGGCCAGGCGGATTTCCTGGGTCGCCTTGATGCCGTTCAGGCCGGGCATGCGGATATCCATCAGGATCAGGGCGATGTCTGGGTTCTCGACGAACAGGGCGATGGCCGTGCGGCCGTCCTGGGCGAACAGGGTCTCGAAACCCAGCGCGCCGAGCAGTTTTTCGAACACGGCACGGCCGGCGGTGCTGTCCTCTGCCACCAGCGCTTTCCGCGGCGGGGCTTTGCGGGGCGGCGCCTTGTCCAAGACGTCGCTCAGGGTGGCGGAAGCTGGGGCATCTCGGCGCGGATGAAGCCCAGCGGCGCCAGCCAGTCGCGGCCGTTCAGCTTGGCGCGGCTGATCCAGCCCCGGGCCGAACCGAGCCGGAAGCCGCCCTCCATCTGCACCGGCAGCCAGACCGAGAATCCCGGCGGCTGCACCAGCCAGATGTAGGTCGGCTGCTGGTCCTTCTCGCTCCAGCTCGCGAGATACTTGCGGTCGTAGCCGGCGATGGGCTCGCTGCGGATCACGCATTTGAAGGCCGGGCCGCTATAGGCGGTACGGTTATGCGGCTCCACCATGTCGGGGCCGATGGGCGCGTAATGCAGGTTATAGCGGCGCCGGCCGTCATAGACCGCATCGCTGCCCGTGCAGGGCGGCTCGGCGCCCTCGCGCAGGGCGCGGGCGAAGATCGCGGTGGTGGGATCGACGGTGCCGAGCTTGAGATGGTCGGGCACTTCGTCGCGGTCGTCCTCCGTATTGGGCGGGCTCACCTCCGCCACCGGCAGGCCGTCATCGCCCCAGCGCATGCGGGTCATGCGCTTTGACCAGCTTCCGTCGCTCTGGATGTCGTAGCGCACTGGACGCAAGGTGCCGTCCTCGAAACGCGCCTCGACCTGGCCCTGCATGGTGAAGCTCATCGCCCAGTCCAGCATGCCGGCGGTGCGCATCGCCGTGGCCATCTCCAGCCGGCCGGCCTTGCGCTCGGCCGAGACCGAGAATTCGACGCCTTTTGATCCCAGGGCGTAGACGCCGAAGCTCAGGTCGGCGCTGTGCAGGCGCTGGATGGCCTGTGCGCCGGCCGTCGGGGGATCGGAATCCTGGCTAAAGGCCGCAAAGGCGGGGCCGGCGGCAATCGGCAGGGCCAGCAGGAATCCGGTCGCAAGCGAAACGGCGTGGCGCATGGCTTATACTTTAGTCTGGATTCGCCGATTTCCAGACTGCAAATTTGCTTAAATTTGCCGATGGCACGGTTATGCGCCGTGCGCGGAGCGCTTGGGGGCCGCCGTGCGCGGAGCGCTTGGAGGCCGCGGATACGCCTAGGCGTTGATCGGCCGCAATTCGCGCGCCACCGCCAGCCGCAGGCCGCGCAGCAGGTCTTCGCCGGCCCGACCCATATCGGCGCGGCTTTCGGCCCGCCGCAGGGCATATAGCGCGTCGATCAGCAGGCCGATCACGTTGAGGTGGCGTTCTTCCGAGGGCAGGGCGCGGCGCAGGCAGTCGCTCAGCAGGTCCACCCCGGCGGCCATCATCGGCCACTGGGCCGCTTCGCAGGCCTCCGTCAGGGCGTCGCAGTCGCGCTGGGCATCGCCCAGGAACAGCAAGGCCGAGATCGCGTCCCCGCGCGACTTGGCGAAGCGCGCGCGCATCAGGTCGATGCGTGCGGCGATGGCGGCGGGATCGACCTGCGGCGCCGCATCCGCTCCGGTGGCCGCAGCAGCGGCAGCTTCCTCGCCCCGGTCCTCGCCGCGCCGCGCGGTGCGCGACAGATCGGCCCGCGCCTGCTCCAGGCGGCGCAGGGGATCGGTCGGGAACAGTGATTCGTTCCGATTCGCCATGGTGTTACCGAATACGAATCTAGCAGAGTCGCTGTCAATCGCGATCTGGGAAAACCGGATGGTTGCTCGCCAAAGTAGTAATTTCTTGGTGACTTTGTGGGGCTTTGCTAGGTTGGCGCAGGGGAAAGAACAGCCGCGGAAAGAAACAGGGGATGGAGCGCGCACGCATGCTGGCCGGGCCTGTTGTCGCCGATCCGGCCACGCCTGCGGGCGCCGCGCCCGCCGCCCGGCCACGCCGGCTGTCTGCCCGCATCGTCGATGTCTTCGTGCCGCCGGCCGTGCTGCGCGAGGGTGATCCGCGCAAGCTGCACCGCTATCGCAGCAACCTGCAGCTCACGCTGTCCGTCGCCGCGGCGCTGCTGCTGATCCCGCCCTATCTGCTGATCCGCTCCGGCCTGAACCTGTGGGAGGTGGCGGGTTTCGTCTCGATGATCGGCGGGCCGCTGGCCGGCGCGCTGCTGATCCGCTTCACCGGCAACATCGCGCTGGCGATCGGCGTGATGGCGCTCAATGGCGGCCTGGGCAACACCGTGCTCACGCTGGGCACCGGCGGGCTGGCGTCCAGTTTTGCGCTGTTTTCCGTGCTGGGCCTGGCGCTCACCATGCTCACCAACAACGGTCGCGTGATCGCCTGGGTGGCGGCGATGGCGACCTTGAATTTCGCCGTGCTGCTGGCCTGCCATCAGTTCGATCTGGTGCCGGCCTTCGATGTGTCCCGCCAGGAACAGGTGCTGCTGCACTTCCTCTGCCTGATGTTCGCCGTGCTGCTGATGACGCGCTCGGCCATCGCCGCGTTGCATGCGCGCAACATCTCGCGCGCAGCCCTGCAGGCCGCCCGCATCGAGGCCGAGGCGGCAACCCGGGCGAAATCCGATTTCCTCGCCATGATGAGCCACGAGATCCGCACGCCGATGAACGGCGTGCTGGGATTGACGCGGCTGCTGCTGGAAACGAAGCTGGACGACGAGCAGCGCGGCCTGGCCGCCACGGCGCTGCAATCGGGCGAGGCCCTGCTCGCCATCCTCAACGACATCCTCGATTTCTCCAAGCTTGAGGCCGGCCGCATCGATCTGGAAGACATCGACTACGATTTCGCCGCCCAGGTGCAGGCTGCCGTGGCGCTGCTGTCGCCGCGCGCTGCCGAAAAGGGTCTGACCCTGCGCCACGAGATCGCCCCCGGCCTGCCGCAATTCCTGCGCGGCGATCCCGGCCGCCTGCGCCAGGTGCTGCTCAACCTGATCTCTAATGCGATCAAGTTCACCGAACGGGGCGGCGTCACGGTGATTGCCCAGCCTGCCGGCGGATCGCTGCGCATCATCGTGCGCGACACCGGCATCGGCATCGCGCCGGAACAGGTGGGCAAATTGTTTGCCCGCTTTGCCCAGGCCGATTCCTCCATCACGCGCCGCTTCGGCGGCACCGGGCTGGGCCTGGCGATCTGCCGCGCGCTGGTGGAGGCGATGGGCGGCGAGATCGGCGTGGACAGCAGGCCGGGCGAAGGCAGCGATTTCTGGCTGAGCCTGCCGCTGCGGGCCGGCGCGGCGCCGGTGGCCCGCGCCGCCGCGCCGCGGGCGCCGCTGCCGCGCCTGCGCATCCTGGTGGCCGAAGACAATGCGGTGAACCGCAAGGTGCTGGGCGGCCTGCTGGCGGCGCGCGACGATGACGGCGAGCACGAGGTGGTGTTCGCCGAAACCGGCCGCGCCGCGCTCGATCTGGCGGCCGCGCAGGATTTCGACCTGATCCTCACCGACCTGCACATGCCCGAGATGGATGGCGTCGCCGCCACGCGCGCCATCCGCGCCCTGCCGCCGCCGCGCGGCCGGGTCAAGATCGTCGCCGTCACCTCCAGCATCGGGCCCGACGGCATGCGCCGCTGCCTGGAGGCCGGCATGGACGGCTTCGTGGCCAAGCCGGTGCATCCCGACGCGCTCGACCTCGCCATGCGCCGGGCACTGGGCCTGGCCGAAACGGAGGCGGGTTTCGGTGCTGGCGCCGATGCAGCTGCGCCGGTTGCCGATCACGAACCAGCCACATTGCAGATGCTGGTCGATGGCGTTGGCCGCCAGGGCCTGGCCGAACTGATCGACCTGTTCTTCGCCATGCAGGATGGCCTGCGCGCCGACCTAGCTGCCGCGCTGCAGGCTGCTGACTGGCCGCGTCTGGCGCGGCAGGCCCATACCCTGCGCGGTCCGGCCGGCAGCCTGGGCCTCAATCGCGTGCTGGCCCTGGCGCGGCGGATCGAGGCGGCCGGGCTGGCTGGGCCGGTCGATGCCGCGCGGCTGGCGGAACTGGAGGCGGCATTGCGGGACGGCTGCATCTGGCTGCGCGAGCAGCGCGCCATGCTGGGGGATGGAGACAGGGCGGAATGACCGACTTCAAGGATCTGTTGGTTTTGCTGGTCGAGGACGACCTCTATTCGCAGCGCCTGACCCAGATGATGCTGCGGCAATACGGCGTGGAAAAGCTGGAGACGGCCAATAACGGCGCCAAGGCGCTGGAGATGATCAAGGGCGTGAAGGGGCATTACGACCTGATCATTTCCGACTGGAACATGCCCGAGGTCACCGGCCTCGACCTGCTGAAACAAATTCGCGAAATGGGCGTGCGCACCAAGTTCCTCATGCTCACCAGCAATGCCGGCAAGGAATTCGTGCTGCAGGCGCGCGAGCATCGCGTGGACGCCTATATCGCCAAGCCGTTTTCCTCGCTGCAGCTCAAGCAGAAGCTCACCGCCCTGTTCAACATCCGGCCCTGGTAGGCGCCCGTCGGCAAGCGGGCGATTCGGCTGCGATCTGCCGGTGGCGCCCATCTGCCGGTGGAGCCCATCTGTTGGTGGCGCCCATCTGTTGGTGGCGCGATGGGCGGGGCTTGGCTAAGGTCCCGCCATGTCACCCACGCTGCATGCCGGCCGCCGCGCCGCCGATCCCGCCCAGCTGGCCGAACGCCTGCTGACCGGCGACCGGCGCGCGCTGGCCCGCGCCATCACGCTGGTGGAATCGAGCCACCCGCAGGACCAGGCCGCTGCCGACACCCTGCTGCAGAGCATCCTGCCCCATACGGGCCAGAATGCCGCCGGTGCAAAAGGCGGCGCCATCCGCATCGGCATTTCCGGCACGCCCGGCGTGGGCAAGTCCAGCTTCATCGAGCGTTTCGGCCTGTTCCTCACCGGACAGAATCTTAAAGTGGCCGTGCTGGCGGTCGATCCCTCGTCGTCGCTTTCCGGCGGCTCGATCCTGGGCGACAAGACCCGCATGGAACAGCTCGGCCGCGAGCCCAACGCTTTCATCCGGCCCTCGCCATCGGGCGGCTCGCTGGGCGGCGTGGCGCGGCGCACGCGCGAGGCCATGCTGCTGGTGGAGGCCGCCGGCTTCGATGTGGTGCTGGTGGAAACCGTCGGCGTCGGCCAGTCGGAAACCACCGTGGCCGAGATGGTCGACATGTTCCTGCTGCTGCTGGCGCCGGCCGGCGGCGACGACCTGCAGGGCATCAAGCGCGGCATCATGGAACTCGCCGACCTCGTCATCATCAACAAGGCCGATGGCGACCTGCTGCCCAAGGCACGGCTGGCGGCCGCCGACTACCGCATGGCCCTGCAGCTCATGCGTCCGCGCCATGCCGACTGGAAACCCGAAGTGCAGATGGTCTCGGCTTTGCTGAACGAGGGCATTGCGGATGTCTGGCGCATCATCGGCGCATATCGCAAGGCGCTGGACAAAACCGGCGCGCTCCAGGCCCAGCGCCGCAAACAGGCCGAACACTGGCTGCTGCGCGAATTGCAGGACGGCCTGCTCGACTGGCTGCGCCGCGACCCGGCCATCGCCGCGGAACTGCCGCGCCAGCAGAAGGCCGTGGCCCAGGGCAAGATCACGCCGGCGGCCGCGGCGCGCAAACTGCTCGGGATGCTGGGACGGTAAATGCTCTGGTATTCAAAGCTCGTAGTTATCAAGATTCTTTGCGCTTCTAGAAATTTCATGCCAAACCCAATGTGCACACACGAACGCGTGCATATCTAGGGTAGGTAAATTTGACGGCGCAAAAATTCGGCGGCATATGGTCGCTTCTAAAGGTTGAAGCGGTTTCCACCTATATGAAGCAGTTCAATACTGCTTTGCAGCACCAACCATCGAAATATCGGCCTTTCGAGCGCATCTATATAGATGCCTTTGCAGGTAGTGGTTCCTTTTCTTTTGACGATTCAATTTCTGCGCCTTTGCTCGATATAAATGAAGCGGCGAAAGAGCATGAGGGGTCGGCTCGGCGTGCCCTGGCCATAGAGCCTCCGTTCACTCGCCTGTTTTTCATAGATAAGAAGCCTGCAAATATTAGAGCTTTAGAAGCTTTGCGCGCTCGCGATTCTCGCGTCAGCGTTATTGCTGGAGATGCCAATGTAGAGGTGGAGAAAATTATGATGCGATTGATTGGCAGAAGACGCGCGGTGTAATTTTCCTTGATCCGTTTGGTAATTCAGTCGGCTGGAAGACTCTAGAAGTAATTGGGAAAACCAATCTTGACCTTTGGTATCTGTTTCCTTTGTCAGGTGTGTACCGGAATGCGCCGAACGACCACTCTCAACTAACACAAGACAAAAGAGACACGTTAAATTTCATTCTGGGAACAAAGGATTGGGAGAGTGCGTTTTATGGTGCGCCGCCTGTGCCTTCAACTTCAGATTTGTTCGGCGTTGCTCCACCGCCACCCAAGCTTCAGCGGATTTTAAACGCAGATGGTATTGAGGCTTGGGTCAAGCAGAGGCTGGAAACGGAGTTCCCTCTTGTTCTACCGCCTGCTCGGATTTTGGGGCCGACAAACGCCCCTATGTATAGTCTGTTTTTTGCTATGGCGAATCGCTCTTTAGCTGCACAGAGTGTAGGTAGGCGGATTGCGACGGCTGTTCTCAAGATGCTCCGATAGCCGGCCGTTCATCCCAGGTCCGGCCATTCAATTTACGGCCAGTCTTCGCCTTATTTGTGCCGCCCCACTGTTTGAAGAAAAATGCCGTATCGTACTCGCGGCAGAGGTCGCGGATTTCTTCCACCCATTCCTTGTCCATCGGGCGGGCGCGGGGACCGGACTCGCCGCCGACGATGGCCCATTGAATTTTCGTCAGGTCGGCATCTGCGACTGAACCGAGCAGCGGCTCGAAGCTGACGAAACGGATTGTCGCCGGCGTCTTGCGCAATTCATCCAGCCGCCAGAGCGTGTCGGCATGCTCAACCGTCGTGCCGAGCCAGGCATTCGGCAGTGGTTTACGGTTCAGCACACCGGCCACTTCCCGCATGCGCGATGGGCGCTTGGTCAGAATCTGATAGGTGTGCTGCGGCGTCTGGCGCATCACGTCCCATACCCGGCTGATAAAATCGGCCGGCACGCTGTCGTGGAACAGGTCGCTCATCGAGTTGACGAAGATGTGGCGCGGCTTGCGCCAGCTCAGCGGCAGTTCAAGCGAAGCCTTGTCCAGCCGCGTCTTGCCGGTCCAGACAAACCGGCCGCCGGATTTGCGGGTCAAGCCGGCATATTTTTCCACGCCCATGGCATCCAGTCGGGCGGCCATGCGCATGGCATAGCAGTTCGTGCAGCCAGGCGTGATCACCGTGCAGCCGGCAACGGGGTTCCAAGTCGCATCGGTCCATTCAATGCTGCTCTCGGCCATGGCACACCTCACGCTTCCGATGAATCGAATCAAAACGCCTTGCCGCGAGAGGCAAGGCGAATCGTAGCGAGTTGAATCGATTAGTCGTAAAAATAGCATGAACATGAACATTATGCGAACATTGAAAATTTCTATTACCAAATAATGCCTTGCCGAATGAGATTGCGGAATTTCCGGTGAAAGATTATGTTATCACTCATGTAATAACTTCCGAGGCGCGCCATGTTCACGCTGAAACTGACCCAGATCGGCAATTCCACCGGCGTGGTGTTGCCCAAGGATGCGCTGGCCAAGCTGAAGGTGGAGAAGGGCGACACGCTCTATCTGACCGAAACGCCCGACGGTTTCCGGATCACGCCCTACAACCCGGAATTCGAGCGCCAGATGGAAGCGGCGCAACGGATCATGAAGAAGCGGCGCAATCTGTTACGCGAACTCGCGAAATAGGCGTTTGCCATGGAATGGGAGTGGATCGATGCCGGCTTGCTGCTGGCGGTGCATGACGTGCAGATCGCCGAACATGGTGGCGGCGAGGGACTGCGCGATGCCGGATTGTTTGAATCCGCATTGGCACGGCCGGTGAACCTTGCCGCTTACGGGCAACCGGATGTCGCCGATCTTGCGGCGGCCTATGGCTTCGGGATTGCGAAGAATCATCCATTCGTAGACGGCAACAAGCGCACCGCGTTTGTCGCGATGGAATTGTTTCTCGATCTGAATGGCTATGAACTGACGGCAGGCGATGCGGATGCATTGCCGGTCATGCTGGCTTTGGCGGCCGGTGACCTTGCCGAAACGGCGCTGGCCGAATGGGTGCGCGGAAATATACGAAGGCTGTAGCTTCACGCCCCCGCCAACCACTCCGCCGGCGCCGTCAGGCGCCGGCCAACCAACGGCGGGCGAGCTGATGCGCCAGCGCCAGCGGCGGCGACAGGCGCGGGCTGGCTTCCATGTCGGTGGATTTCACCCGCATCTCCTCCAGCTCGTCGCGGCTGAACCAGCGCGCCTCTTCCAGTTCGGTGGGGTCCACGGTGATCGCGCTGCTGGTCGCTTCGGCGATGCAGCCGATCATCAGCGAAGACGGGAACGGCCAGGGCTGGCAGGCGACGTAACGCACCGCGCCGGTTTCGATGCCGGCCTCTTCCAGAATCTCGCGGCGCACGGCCTCCTCGATGGTCTCGCCCGGCTCCATGAAGCCGGCCAGCGCCGAATACATGCCGGGCGGAAAGCGCGACTGCCGACCCAGCAGCACCATGTCCTCGCCGGTTGTCTCGTCGCGGCGCACCGCCAGCATGATCACCACCGGATCGGTGCGCGGAAAATGCTGCGCCTTGCAGCCCTCGTTCGTGCAATGCCGGCTGTAGCCGGCTTCGGCCATCTGCGTGGGGCTGCCGCACTGGGCGCAGAAGCGATGCCGCTGGTGCCAGTCGACCAGGCTGCGTGCCTGGGCCAGGATGGCGGCTTCCTCCGGCGGCAGCATCGCCGCGATCGAGCGCACGTCGATGAACTTGACGGCCTCGCCATGCAGGGTCGCGGTGGTCTCGTCCGCGTCGCAGTCGACGGCAAAATGCGCGATGCCGGCTTCGTCCAGGCCGAGGAACAGGCAGGGCAGGGGGGCATGGGCATCGGCCCAGGCCGTATCCAGCCAGGCGATGCGCGCCGGTTTCGCCGTGATGTCCACCAGGGCCTTAAGCTCGCGCAGGGGCAGGAAGCGGCTGTCGGCCCGGCGGCGCTTTTCCCCCAGCCAGTCCGGATTGCGGCGCGGATTGCCCGCGCGGTCCAGATTCGAGCCGGAAAAGACGATGGGTTTTGTCGGGCGAGGGGCGGTAAGCATGCCGAAACGCTGGCATATCCGGCGCGCCGCGTCCATTGCCGGCAAGGTGCGGGATTGGGGCGGGAATCCTATCGGCCTACCCATTGAAAACCATGGCTTAATGACGGATATAAGGCCCGGGAGGTTGGTGGCGGACGGGCGCCTCGCCAACCCGGTCAGGTCCGGAAGGAAGCAGCCGTAACGAGTTTCCGCTCGGGTCGTTGCCAGCCTCCCACCGCATCCTTGCCCAGTCCGGCGCTTGCAGTCCGGGCGCAGCCCATCCAATCAAAGGGCCAGTGAGCGAATGAGCCTGTGAGCGAATGAGTCAGCCGGCGCCCTATCGCGTGCTTGCGCGCAAATACCGCCCCAGCACCTTCGCCGAGATGATCGGCCAGGATGCGCTGGTCCGCACGCTCACCAATGCCATCGCCACCGGCCGCATCGCCCAGGCCTTCATCCTCACCGGCGTGCGCGGCGTGGGCAAGACCACCACCGCCCGCATCATCGCCCGCGCGCTGAACTGCACCGGTCCCGACGGCCAGGGCGGCCCGACGATTGCACCCTGCGGCGTCTGCGACAACTGCAAGGCCATCGCCGAGGACCGCCATCCCGACGTGTTCGAGATGGACGCCGCCTCGCGCACCGGCATCAATGACATCCGCGAAATCATCGAGGCGGTGCGCTATGCCCCCTCGATGGCGCGCTACAAGATCTACATCATCGACGAAGTGCACATGCTCTCCACGGCGGCCTTCAACGGCCTGCTCAAGACGCTGGAAGAGCCGCCGCCGCATGTGAAATTCGTCTTCGCCACCACTGAAATCCGTAAAGTTCCCGTCACGGTGCTGTCGCGCTGCCAGCGTTTCGATCTCAAGCGCGTCGAGATCGCCGTGCTGAATGCGCATTTCAAGCGCATCGCCGAAGCCGAAAACGCCCGGATCGACGACGACGCGCTCACGCTGATTTCGCGTGCCGCCGAAGGTTCGGTGCGCGATGGCCTCTCATTGCTCGACCAGGCGATTGCCCATGGCGCGGGTAGCGTAAATGCCGAACTGGTGCGCGACATGCTGGGCCTGGCCGACCGCGGCCAGGTCTTCGCCCTGCTCGACCTGCTGCTGCACGGCAAGCTGGCCGAGGCGCTGGATAACCTGCAGGCGCAGTATAATCTCGGCGCCGATCCGGCTGTCGTGATGCAGGACCTGCTCGATCTTACCCACTGGCTGACGCGCGTGAAGGTGATCGGCGGCACGCCCGACGACGTGACGCTGCCCGAAAGCCAGCGCCAGCGCGGCAAGGAACTGGCCGCCAAGCTGGGCATGCCGGTGCTGGCGCGCTCGTGGCAGATGCTGCTGAAAGGCCTGGCCGAGGTGCGCAGCGCGCCGGTGCCGCTGGCGGCGGCCGAGATGGTGCTGGTGCGCTTTGCTTACGCTGCCGACCTGCCCAGCCCGGCCGATCTGGCGAAGGAATGGAAAGAGAAGGGTGGCGCCCCTAACGCTGCGCCGGCTGGCCCGCGTGCGCCGCTCGGTGGCGGTAACGGTGGCGGCGGCAATGGCGCCACGGCAACCGCCGTCGCCGCGCAGCCGCGTGCTGTTGCCTCACCCGCCCCGCAGCCGGGCGAAACCGTCGCGCTTGCCGCCATGCCGACCAGCTTCCCGGCCCTGGTGCAGCTGGCGAAGGACATGCGCGAGGGCATCCTCGCGGCCGAGCTTTACAACGACGTGCATCCGGTCAGCTTCGAGCCCGGCCGCATCGAATTGCGGCTGGAACCCGGCGCGCATCACGACCTGCCCGGCCGCCTGATCGAGAAGCTGAAAGCTTGGACCGGCCAGCGCTGGGTGGTGAGTTTAAGCAAGCTGCCGGGCGAGCCGACCCTGGCCGAGCAGGAACAGGTCGAGGAATCGCGCCGCCGCGCCCATGTGCAGGCGCATCCGCTGGTGCAGGCCGTGCTCACCGCTTTCCCCGGCGCCGTGCTGGATGCCGTGCGCGAGGCCGCGCCGCCCGAGCCCGAAGCCGTCGAGGAGGATGCCGGCGACGGCTATGTCACCGACGATGTCGATCCGCTCGACGAGCTGGATTGAACCCAAGGAGTCGACCATGAAGAATCTCGGCAACATGCTGAAACAGGCGCAAGCCATGCAGCAGCGCATGCAGGAAATGCAGGCCGAGCTGGAGCAGCGCGAGGTGCAGGGTTCGGCCGGCGGCGGCATGGTGATCGTCACGCTGAACGGCAAGAGCGAGCTGCGCGGGGTGAAGATCGATCCCTCGCTGCTGGTGCCCGACGAGGTCGAGGTGCTGGAGGATCTCATCAAGGCCGCCCATGCCGACGCCAAGGCGCGCGCCGACCGCGAAATGGCCGACGAGATGCAGAAGCTCACCGCCGGCCTGCCGCTGCCGCCGGGCATGAAGCTGCCCTTCTGAGTCTTCCGCCATGGCCGGTCCCGAGATCGAGCGGCTGATCCAGCTGCTGGCGCGCCTGCCCGGCCTGGGCCCGCGCTCGGCGCGCCGCGCCGCCCTGCATCTGCTCAAGAAAAAGGACGCCCTGCTCAACCCGCTGGCGGCCAGTCTGCGCGAGGTGGGCGACAGCGTGCATGCCTGCTCCGTCTGCGGCAATCTCGATACCCGCGATCCCTGTGCCATCTGCACCGACGAGCGCCGTGATGCCGGCCTGATCTGCGTGGTGGAAGGCGTGGCCGATCTCTGGGCGCTGGAACGCGCCGGGGTGTTCCGCGGTCGTTATCACGTTCTGGGCGGCACGCTGTCGGCGCTGGATGGCGTGGGCCCCGCCGACCTCAATGTCGATGGCCTGATCGCCCGCGTGCAGGCCGGACAGTCTGGCGAAAAGAAGGTGCGCGAGGTGATCATCGCCACCAATGCCACGGTGGAAGGCCAGACCACGGCGCATTACATCACCGACCGGTTGCAGAATACCGGCGTCACCATTTCGCGGCTCGCCCATGGCGTGCCGGTCGGCGGCGAACTGGATTACCTCGACGATGGCACGCTCGGGGCCGCGCTGAAGGCACGCCGGCCGTTGTAACGCAATAGTATCGTATTCCGCCCTGCGGCCCTGCCGGGCTAGACTGCCCGGCAATGATTCGCCGGCTCGCCTTTGCCTGCCTGGCTCTGCTGGGACTGCCGCTGCCGGCCCATGCGGTGGATTTGCGGCTGGCCTATATCGAGCAGGATGCCAGCCCCTATCTAACCGGCAGCGGCGCCGCCATTCCCGCCCGGCCCGGCATCGCCGTCGAGCTGGTGCAGCGCGCGATGCATCGCCTGGACGGCCGGCTGCATCTCACCCGTATGCCGGCGCGGCGCATGATCGAGGAGGTGAAGGCCGCCCGGCAGGACGGCATTCTCGGTTTCCGTTACTCCGCCGAACGGGCGCGCGACCTGGCCTTTCCCCTGCGCGACGGTCAGCCCGATGCCGCTCGCCATGCCGCGCGTCTGGCCCATTCGCTCTACCGCCGGCAGGGCAGCGGCATCACCTGGGATGGCCGGCGGATCGGCGGCCTCACCACGCCGCTTGCGGTCAGCAGCACCCAGCTCGTGGCCGAGGCGTTGCAGGCCCAGGGCGTGGAGATCATCCGCATCGGAAGCGGCGGCCAGATGTTTGCCATGCTGGCGCTCGGCCGCGTCGATGCCGTGGTGTCGCTCGACATCATCGGCGACCGCCAGTTGAGCGAACAGGCGGCGGCAAGGATCGAAAAGGTGGTGCCGCCGGTGCTGGTCGAGGATTTCCACGTGCCGTTCGGCTACGCCTTTTATGCCGCCAACCGCGATTTCGCCGAGCGGCTGTGGCACATGATCGGCGAGTTGCGCGACGCCACCTACGCCGAACTCACGCCGATTTACGTCGCCGCTAGCCCCTGAACGTATCCTTGCGCTTGCGCGTCTCGGCGAACACCGCCACGTCGTCGGCATCCGTCATGCCCAGGGTCGCGCGCAGATTCGCGCTCGTCGGCCGCAGGAAAGGGTTGGTGGCTTTCTCTTGGCCCAGCAGCGACGGCACGGTCGGCTGGCCCTTCGCGCGTGCCGCTTTGATCGTCTCGTAACGCGCGACCAGCGCCGCATTGTCCGGCTCGACGGTGACGGCAAAGCGCGCGTTGGATTCGGTATATTCATGGGCGCAGTAGACGCGGGTATCGTCGGGCAGGGCGCCGAGTTTGCTTAAGGATGCCCACATCTGCGACGGCGTACCCTCGAACAGCCGGCCGCAACCCAGCGCAAACAGCGTATCACCGCAGAACAGGGCTTTTGAGTTGGCGAACCAGAAGGCGATATGCCCCTTCGTATGCCCCGGCACGTCGAAGACGCGGGCTTCCTCCTTGCCCAGACACCAGGTCTCGCCGTCCTTCAGCGCCACATCGATACCCGGAATGCGGTCGGCATCGGCCCGTGGCCCCACGACCTGGCAGCCGGTGACATCTTTCAGCGCCATGTTGCCGCCCACATGGTCGGGATGATGGTGGGTATTGAGGATATGGGTCAGCCGCCAGCCGCGCTGGTGCAGCGCCGCCAGCACCGGCTCGTGCACGGCGGGATCGACCACGCCGGTGGCGCCCGTCGCCGGATCATGGGCGAGGTAGACGTAATTGTCGTTCAGCACGGGAATCTGCACGATATCGAGGGGCATGGCATCGTTCTCAAGTCGGACGGGAAGCTGCTAATATAACGCCATGCTGCGCCCGGACATCATCGATCTGCGCGAATTCTACGCCAACCCGCTGGGCCGGGCGGTGCGCCGCCTGCTGCGGCCCCGATTGCGCGTCTTCTGGCCGAATGTGCAGGGCATGACTGTGCTGGGCCTGGGCTATGCCACGCCCTACCTGCGCATCTTCGAGGGCGAGGCCGAGCGGGTGATCGCCGCCATGCCGGGGCCGCAGGGGGTGGTGCGCTGGCCACGCGGCCTGCCCGGCCGCGTCATGCTGGTAGACGAAGACGACCTGCCCCTGCCCGATGCGTCCGTCGACCGCCTGCTGCTGATGCATGCGCTGGAGAATTCCGAGAATGTGCGCGCGTTGCTGCGCGAGGTGTGGCGCGTGCTGACGCCGCAGGGCCGGCTGCTGGCCGTGGTGCCGAACCGGCGCGGCCTGTGGGCGCATATCGAGGCCACGCCCTTTGGCCAGGGCCATCCCTATACGCCGCCGCAGCTCACGCGGCTGATGCGCGACGCCATGTTCTCGCCCACCCAGTCGCAGGCGGCCCTGTGGCTGCCGCCGTCGGACCGCGCCTTCGTGATCAAGGCGGTGAATGCCTGGGAGAAGACCGGCGAGATCCTGTGGAGCCGTTTTTCCGGCGTGCTGCTGGTGGAGGCGGAAAAGCAGGTCTATGCCGGCGTGCCGGCCCGCGCGGTGAAGCAGAAGCAGCGTGCCTTCGCGCTCAATCCGTCGCCCTCGGCGCGGCTGCGGACCGAGCGCAGCTTGCGTGAGAATGACGGTTCAGGCTCCGCGCCGGCGTAGAACATATACGGCCTGGGCGCCGAACCAGTTGGCCGCCGCGCCCTGCAGCTTCCAGCCGTTCCGGTTGCCATGGCCGTCGACGGCGATGCGCTGTTCGACGATGAAGCCGTCGCGGGCACAGAGTTCGTCGAAATCCTGGATGGTGCAGAGGTGGATGTTCTGCGTCTCGTACCAGGGATCGTCCAGCGCCGCCGTCATCGGCATGCGGCCGCCGAACATCAACTGCATCCGCACCCGCCAGTAGGCGAAATTGGGGAACGACACGATGGCACGCCGGCCGATGCGCAGCATCTCGTGCAGCACCTTGCGCGGATTGCGCGTCGCCTGCAGGGTCAGGCTCAGCACCACGTAGTCGAAGGCGGCATCGGGATAATCCGGCAGGTCGGTATCGGCGTCGCCCTGGATCACGCTCAGGCCCCGCGCCACGCAGGCATTCACGCCGCTCTGGCGGATCTCGATGCCGCGCCCGTCCACCTGCTTCTCGCGCGCCAGGTATTCCAGCAGCGCGCCGTCGCCGCAGCCGACATCCAGCAGGCGGCTTTTCGGTGCCACCATCTCGGCGATCATCAGCAGATCGCGGCGGATGTCCTTATGTGCGTTTGCGTTGCTCATTTCCGGTCTCCCTGCGGGAGCCCGCCATTCAGGCCGCGCTGTTCGGCGCAACCCTCGATGAAGCCTTTCAGCGTGCGGAACATCACCGGCTCGTCCAGCAGGAAGGCGTCGTGGCCCTTGTCGGTCTCGATCTCGACGAAGCTGACATTGGCGGCGGCCGCATTCAGCGCGCGGACGATCTCCTTGCTTTCCGACGTGGGAAACAGCCAGTCGGAGGTGAACGACACCACGCAGAAGCGCGTCTTGGTGCCCTGGAAGGCATTGGCCAGGCTGCCGCCCGCCTGCGCGGCGAGGTCGAAATAATCCATCGCGCGGGTGATGTAGAGATAGGAATTGGCGTCGAACCGCTCCACGAAGGTCGAGCCCTGGTGCAGCAGATAGCTCTCCACCTGGAATTCGGTCTCGAAGCCGTAGGTGATGCGTTCGCGGTTCTGCAGGTTGCGGCCGAACTTGCGGTGCAGGGCCGCTTCCGACAGATAGGTGATATGGGCCGCCATGCGCGCCACGGCCAGGCCGGCGCGCGGAATCGTGTCATGGTCGAAATAGTCGCCCTGGTGCCATTGCGGGTCGGCATAGATCGCCTGCCGGCCCACCTCGTGGAAGGCGATATTCTGCGCCGAATGCTTGGCGGCGCAGGCGATCGGAATGGCCGAGAAGACGCGCTCGGGATAGCTTGCCGCCCATTGCAGCACCTGCATGCCGCCCATCGAGCCGCCGATCACGCAGAACAGTTGGCGGATGCCCAGATGATCCAGCAGCATGGCCTGGGCGTTCACCATGTCGCGGATGGTGATGACCGGGAATCGCAGGCCATGGGGTTTGCCGGTGGCCGGATCGGTTTCGGCCGGGCCCGACGAGCCCATGCAGCCGCCCAGCACATTGGCGCAGATCACGAAGAATCTATCGGTGTCGATGATCTTGCCCGGCCCCACAGCGGTCAGCCACCAGCCCGGCTTGCCGGTCACCGGATGGGTGTTCGCCACATGCTGGTCCATGGTGAGCGCATGGCAGATCAGGATCGCGTTCGACTTCTCGGCATTCAGGTGGCCATAGGTCGTGTAGGCGATCTGGTAGGGGCCGAGGTCCAGCCCGCAATCGAGCTTCAGGGGCAGGGTTTCGCCCAGGGTGACCCGGTGGCCGGGACCGACGGGATCGTGGCGGGACAGGGGGGGGAGTGCGGCACTCATGGCAGGCAGCCGGGATATCCTACAGGGTTTGGAGCGGGGATATCCGCCCGACCGGAAGGGTGGGGCGAAGCCCGGCCGGGACCCTGTCCGGCGCGGGCCCCCGTGCTTAGTGACCCCCGCCGATGGTGTCAATGTTTTCTTTGCTTTTCAGGGGCGAAGCCCCTAAGACTATGCGGTTTTTTCAGCCCCCGGTATCCTGTTTCCCATGAGTGACCATACCCCGAGCCTGGCCGATTTGCGGCGCGACATCGACGTGCTGGACGACCAGATCCTGGATCTGTTGCGCCGGCGTGCCGAGGCCGTGCAGCGGGTCGCTGCCGTCAAGCGGTCGACCGGCGACGGCTTTCTGCGACCCGGCCGCGAGGCCCAGATCATCCGTCACCTGGTCGCCCGCCATCGCGGCGCCTTGCCGGCCGCTTCCGTGTCTCGGATATGGCGCGAGATGATCGCCGCGCTCTATCCGCTGCAGGCGCCTGCGGTGAAGGTGGCGGTTCACGCCCCCAACAAATCGGCCGCGCGTTGGGACCTGGCGCGCGACTGGTATGGCTCCACCACGCCGCTGCAGCTCTGCACCACGGTAAATGCCGTGATGCGCGCCATCTCGGCCCAGCCGGCCGCCCTCGGCGTGATGGCGCAGCCCGAAGACGGCGAAAAGGAAAGCTGGTGGCCGCAGCTGGCTTCGCGGTCGCCCGGCACGCCGCGTGTGATTGGCCGCCTGCCCTTCGTGCCCAACAGCCGGGGCAGCCTGGCCGAGCTGGATGCCTATGTGATTGCCAACGCCGCGCCCGAGGATTCAGGCGAGGATCGCAGCCTGCTGGTGCTGGCCATGACCGAATCGGCGCCCAGCATCGCCCGCATTTCCGCCCTGCTGGCCCAGGTTGGGCTGGAGGGGCGTGCGATCGCCCAGCATCGCCGCGGCGAGGACGGCGCCCGCATCCTGCTGGAAATCGAGGGCTTCATGGCGGCCGACGACAGCCGGCTGGCCGCACTGATGGACGCCGACCGCAAACTGATCGACGATGCGGTGGTGATCGGCGCCTATGCCGTGCCGCTGCCCGCTGATCCGGCGTAAGACTGTTTCGTGAAGGAGTGCCTGCCGTGACCGCGCCGAAGCCGCAACCCGGAATTCTCGACATCGCCCCCTACAAAGGCGGCGAGGGCAAAGTGCCTGGCGTCACCAGGGTTCATAAGCTTTCGTCCAACGAAACCCCGCTCGGCCCCAGCCCGAAGGCGATGGCGGTGTTCCAGCAGATGGCCGCCGAACTGCACCGCTATCCCGACGGTGCAGTGGATGCCCTGCGCCAGGCGCTGGCGAAGCATTACGGCATCCCGGCCGAGAATATCGTCTGCTCGAATGGCTCGGACGAGATGATCTCGCTGATCTGCGCCGCCTATGTCGGCCCGGGCGACGAGGTGATCTATTCGCAATACGGCTTCATGATGTATCCCATCGCCACGCAGGCGCGCGGCGCCACGCCGGTGAAGGTGGCGGAAAAGAATTTCACCGCCGATGTGGATGCCATCCTGGCTGCCGTCACGCCGAAGACGCGGGTGGTGTTCCTCACCAATCCCAACAATCCCACCGGTACCTACATTCCGGCATCCGACCTGCGCCGACTGCGCGCCGGCCTGCCGGCCCATGTGCTGCTGGTGATCGACGCTGCCTATGCCGAATATGTCAGCCGCAACGACTATTCCAACGGCATGGAACTGGTGGCCGGCTCCGACAACACTATGGTGCTGCGCACGTTTTCCAAGATCTACGGCCTGGCAGCCCTGCGGCTGGGCTGGGCCTATGCGCCAGCCAATGTGATCGACGTGCTGAACCGCGTGCGCGGTCCCTTCAACGTCAACGCGGCCGCCCAGGCCGCCGGGGTCGCCGCCCTGGAAGACACCGCCTGGGTCGAGAAGGCGCGCGCCCATAACGATGCTGAACTGGCCCGCGTCACCGCGGCGTTGCAGAAGCTCGGCCTGGAAGTCCTGCCCAGCGTGGCGAATTTCATCCTGATGCGCTTCCCCGGCGGGCCAGAGCAGGTTAAGGCGGCCGATGCGGCCCTGCGCCAGCGCGGCCTGATCCTGCGCGGCATGGGCGGCTATGGCCTGAACGATGCCCTGCGGCTGTCCATCGGCACGGTGGAGGAAGACGACATGGTGATCGCCGCCCTCACCGAGGTCATGAAAGGCTGAATGCGGTGTTCGACCGTCTCGCGATCATCGGCATCGGCCTGATCGGCTCGTCGATCGCGCGTGCCGCGCGAGAACACGGCCTGGCGAAGCATATCGCCATTGCCGATGCCTCCGATGCGCATCGCCGGCAGGCGCAGGAACTGCAATTGGGCGACAGCGTGCATCACGATGCCGCCGAGGCCGCGAAGAATGCCGATCTGGTGCTGCTCTGCGTGCCGCTCGGCGCCAATGCGGCAGTGGCGGCGCATATCGGTCCGGTGCTGAAAGCCGGGGCCATCGTCTCCGATGTCGGGTCGTGCAAGCAGGCGGTGATCCGCGATGTGGCGCCGCATCTGCCCCGGGGCGTGCATCTGGTGCCGGGCCATCCCGTGGCGGGCACCGAGCATTCCGGCCCGACGGCGGGCTTCGCCGCGCTGTTCCAGAACCGCTGGTGCATCCTCACGCCCGAGGCCGGCACCGATGCCGCCGCCATCGAGAAGGTGAAGGCCTTCTGGGCAGCGTTCGGCAGCAAGGTCGAGATCATGGAGCCGCGCCATCACGATCTGGTGCTCGCCATCACCAGCCATGTGCCGCATCTGATCGCCTACAACATCGTCGGCACGGCGGACGATCTGGAAACCGTGACGGAATCGGAAGTGATCAAGTATTCCGCCGGCGGCTTCCGCGATTTCACCCGCATCGCCGCCTCCGACCCCACGATGTGGCGCGACGTGTTCCTCAACAACAAGGAAGCGGTGCTGGAAATGCTGGGCCGTTTCACGGAAGACCTGATCGCGCTGCAGCGCGCAATCCGCTGGGGCGAGGGCGAAACGCTGTTCGATCTGTTCACCCGCACCCGCGCCATCCGCCGCGCCATCATTGATGCCGGCCAGGAAACCGCCGCGCCCGATTTTGGCCGCAGCCCGGCGGCGAAGGGCGACGCCCAATCCTGATCCAACTGGTCCTGTCGCGTCTTATTGTGCCGGCGGCGTCATGATTGGCGCCAGGCTGAACAGCGGCACCGGTCCCAGGAACAGCTTGCCGTCCTGCGCGGTCAGCGGCACCGGCAGATAGGGCTCACCCTTGGCATCGCGTTTGGTCACCAGGGTGAGCGCGGCCTTAGCGGCCGCCGCTTCGCCGGCCTTCATCTTGCCCGCCGCCACCAGCGCGTCGATGCCGGCATCGGCGTTGCGGATCTGGCCGCCCATGGCGCCGAGCGGACGGAATTGCCTGTCCAGCGTCAGGCTGCCGTCGCCATCCAGCTTCAGGCCGCCCCAATGCAGGCTTACGGTCTGGAAGTCCATCACCCCGCCGCCGTCGCGCCACGAGGCCAGCAGGCTGTCCGGGCTGCTGCCATAGGCCGCGCCGCGCAGGTTGCCGATCAGCTTGAGCTGGCCGACGTCGCGCCCCAGCGGACCGTCCAGGGCGGGCGGCAGCGTGATCGCCTCGGCCTGCAGCGACAGGTCGGCACTGGGCGGCAGGCTGCCGGCGCGGCGCGCATGCAGCAGCAGCTTGCCCGCCGACCAGCCCTGCAAGAGGTCGCCGCTGAAATCGGGCTTGTCGATCACGGCGGCCAGGCGCAGCGGCGAATTGGCGCCATCCAGCACCAGGCTGGCGCGGAACCGTTCGCTGGCCAGCGTCATGGTTTTTTCGACGCCGCCCTCGCGCCAGGCCAGGCGCTGCCGGCCCGGCAGTTCGAAGATGGCGTGGTGCAGGTCCCAGAACTGCAGGTGGGCGGTGAGTTCGGTGGCCCCGACCTGCCAGTCCAGCGGGCTGTTCGGATCGCGCCAGGTCAGGTTGGTGACGGTCAGCGACAGGCGGTAGGGAAAGCCCCAGAGGCGCCAGCCGTCATACGCCACGCTGCGGCCCTGGCGCCGCTGGCTCTCGATCCAGGCATTGGCCTGGGCCGCCACCTGGTCGGCCAGGTGCGACCACAGCACGTAATAGCCAAGCAGGGCGCCGACGATCAGGCCGGCCAGGACGAAATAGCGCATGACGTGGATATAGCAGGCCGCTCGGCTCTTCTCCAGCTTGCCAATGCCCGGCTTGCCAATGTCATTGCCTTGCCATAGCTGGACATACGGTCAATAGTGCCCGAAACCATCCGCCGCCTCCCGCCGTCATGTCCGCTTCCACCACGCATACCGCAGCCCCGCTGCAGACCTGGGCCATCGCCGCCATGCCGGGCCTGTTCGTACTGCTGTGGTCGACCGGCTTCATCGGCGCCAAGCTCGGCCTGCCCTATGCCGAGCCGATGACCTTCCTGGTGCTGCGCTTCGCCGCCGTCACGGTCATGCTCTGCCTCTTTGCGGCCCTCACCGCCGCGCCCTGGCCGCAGGACTGGCGCATGGCCGGTCATATCGCCGTGGCCGGCCTGCTGCTGCATGGCGTGTATCTCGGCGGCGTCTTCGCCTCGATCTTCCATGGCGTCCCGGCCGGCATCTCGGCGCTGATCGTGGGCATCCAGCCGCTGCTGGTGGCAGCCGCGGCTGGCCCCGTTCTGGGCGAACGCGTCACCGCGCGGCAATGGCTCGGCCTGGGCCTGGGCCTGGGCGGCGTGGTGCTGGTGGTCTGGACCAAGCTGGATATCGGCGTCGGCACGGCCTGGGGCTACGCCCTGTCCGGGATTGCGCTGGTCGGCATCACCATCGGCACGCTGTACCAGAAGAAATTCTGCCCCGCCATCGACCTGCGCTCGGGCACGGCGATCCAGTTCGCCGCCACTACGGTGGCCCTGGTGCCTTTCGCGCTGCTGTTCGAAACGCGGCAGGTGCAGTGGACCGGCGAATTCATCTTCGCGCTCGGCTGGCTCTGCATCGTGCTGTCGCTTGGCGCCATCACGCTCCTCTTCATCCTCATCAGGCGCGGCGCGGCGGCGAAGGTCTCCAGCCTGTTCTTCCTGGTGCCGCCCTGCACGGCCCTGGTGGCGTATTTCCTGTTCGGCGAACAGCTCAGCGCGCTGGCGCTGGCCGGCATGGCCGCCACCATGGTGGGCGTGGCGCTGGTGAATATCGCACCCAAAACGAAATGAGCCGCCGGCATATTCCCTTCGACCACGAGGAACCGCTGCCCGGCGAGGCCGCGCCGCCCTTTCCCAGAATCCTGCCCGAAAAGGGCCAGCCGCTCTGGGTCTTCGGCTACGGCTCGCTGATGTGGGATCCGGGTTTCCCCTTCACCAGACAGATGACGGCGCGGCTCTGGGGTTTCCATCGCGGCTTCTGCGTCTGGTCGCACCGCTATCGCGGCACGCCGGAACGGCCCGGTCTGGTGCTGGGCCTGATGCCCGGCGGCTCCTGCACCGGCAAGGCCTTCCGCGTGAAGCGCGGCGACGAAACCGCCGTGATCGACTATCTCTATCGCCGCGAGATGGTCACCGGCGTCTATCGTCCGGGCTTCCACCTGGCGCAGATGGAAGATGGCAGCCGCGTGAAGGTGCTGGCCTTCGTGGCCGATCCCCATCACAAGCAGTATGCGGGCTATTTGAGCGAGCGGCAGGTGATCGACACCATTGCCACCTGCTGCGGCGCACGCGGCACGAACGCGGCCTATCTGGCCAACACCGTGGCGCATCTGGATGAGCTCGGCATCGGCGACGGCCCGCTGCATCACCTGCTGGCGGAAGTGAAAAAACGCTGCCCGGGAATCTAACTCCCCACTCGAATCGTCATGGCCGGGCTTGGCCCGGCCATCCACGAGTTCTTTTCCTGCGACAAAGACGTGGATGCCCGGACCAAGTCCGGGCATGACGGTTTAGGGAGTCTCCGGCGCCTTATACTCATCGCGCAATTCGCGCTTCAGCACCTTGCCGATGGCGCTGCGCGGCAGCGTCTCGCGGAACTCGATGGCGGACAGGCGCTGCATCTTGCCGAGTTTCGCATTGGCCCAGGCCAGCAGCTCGGGGGCACCGATCTCGGCACCCGGTGCCTTCACCACGAAGGCCACCGGCGTCTCGCCCCATTGCTCTGATGGCACGCCGACCACGGCCACGTCGAACACGGCCCCGTGCTGGCGCAGCACGGCCTCCAGGTCGCTGGGATAGACATTGAAGCCGCCCGAGATGATCATGTCCTTGCGGCGGTCCATGAGCTGCAGGAAGCCGTCCTCGTCGAAGCGGCCCATGTCGCCGGTGCGGATGAAGCGTTTGCCGGTTTCGTCGAACCATTCGGCTTCCGCCGTCTTGCCCGGCTGCTTGTGATAGTGGGTCATGATGGCGCCGGAATGGCCGACGATTTCGCCGATTTCGCCGGGCGGCACCGGCCTGCCATCCTCGCCGATCAGGCGGATGTCGTGGCCCTCGGCCGGCCGGCCCACGGTATGCAGCTTGGTGGGGAATTCGTCGGCGACCAGGATGCAGGTGCCGCCGCCCTCGGTCATGCCGTAATACTCGATCAGCTTGCCAGGCCAGCGTTTCAGGATGTCGGCCTTGAGCGCCGCGTTGAACGGCGCGCTGGTGCAGAACTTGGCGCGGAAGGCGCTCAGGTCGTATGTGTCGAAACCGGGATGCGCCATGATGCGCTGATACTGCACCGGCACCAGCATGGTGTGGGTCACGCGGTGCTGCTGCGCGAGGCTCAAATATTTCGCCACGTCGAATTTCGGCATCAGGATCGCCGTGCCGCCGCCGGCCAAAGTGGGAAACAGGCTGACCAGGGTGGTGTTGGAATAAAGCGGCGTGGACAGCAGCGTGATGGCCGCACGGTCGTAGCCATAGAGGTTGGCGCGCTGCATGTGCAGCCAGCGCATGCCATGCGACTGCACGATGCCCTTCGGCGTGCCGGTCGTGCCCGAGGAATAGATGATGTTGAACGGCATCTGTGGCGTGAGGGTCGCCGGCGCCGGTTTCGTGCCCTCGGGCGCCAGCCATTGCTCGAACTCCGGCGTATCCAGCCGGATGCGGCGCGGCAGCTGGCCCAGCACGCCGTTCAGCGCCGCTTCGTTGTCGCCATCCAGGAAGATCAGCGCGGCATCGGCGTCATTGGCCATGGCCACGATCTGCTCAGGCAGCGACGATGGCGCCAGCGGCGCGACTGCGAGGCCGGCGCGCAAGGCGCCGACATAGACCGTGACGTAATCGTTGCGGGAATAACTCACGATGCTGACGCTGTGTTTCGCGCCATCACGCTGCAGGGCCGCGGCCACGCGGTCCGCGCGGGCATCCAGCTGACCGTAGGTCAGTACGCCTTCCGGATCCACCAGCGCCGGATGGTCCGGCCGCTCGGCGGCATGGGCGGCGACCAGCGCGGGCAGCGTGCCGAATTCGGAATTGAGTATGTCGTCGGCGCGGCTCATGCAAACTCCATCCCGATGATGCGGCTCAGATCGGCCAGGGCCCGGTCCGGGTCTTCGACCTTGATGGTCTGCATGCCCATGGCGGCGGCGGGTTTCAGGTTGATGCCGAGATCGTCGAGGAACACGGCCTCAAACGGCTGGATTTCCAGCAGGGCGCAGGCGCGCTGGTAGAAGGCGGGCTCGGGCTTGCGCACGCCCACCTTGCTCGATTCCACCACGATGTCGAACAGGCGCATCACCTCGGCTATCGCGGCGGCCTTTTCCGGGCTCACCGCCATCGCCGGCCCATGGCCCAAGGGCATGTTGTTGGTCAGGCAGGCGATCTTGAAACGCGCCTTCACGGTTTTGAGGGCTGCCACCATGCGCGGGCGGATCTCGCCCGAGACCAGCTTCAGCACCTCGCGGCCATGCACGTCGTGGCCCAGCGCCCTGGCCTCGGCGGCAAAAAGCTCGCCGAAGGTATCGGCATCCACCTCGCCGCGCTCGAAGCGGGCCCAGGCGTTTGAATGGGGATTGATCGCATTCACCCCGCGCAGGAAGTCGCGCGGCAGGCCGCGCTGTTCCTCATAGCGGCGGAAGGCCTCGAAGGGCGAGGTGAGGATCACCCCGCCGAAATCCCACAATACGGCTCTGATCGGCTGGCCCGGCTCGGCGCTCATCGGCTCTTTTTGCGTGCGGTGCGTTTCCCTAACGGCAACGCCTTACGCGCACGTAAAGCCCTGCCTTATCCGCACTTACTATAGCCGCAGGAGGTGCAGGTGTCGCAACCCTCGGCGCGGATCAGGCCGGGCTGGCCGCATTTCGGGCACTGGCGCAAACCGGACAGAGGCTTCGGCGTTTCTGCATTGGCGGCCAGCGCCAGCACGGCCTTTTCCTCGCGCTGCGCGTTGGGATCGGCCATGAAGCCGATCTCGATCAGGTGGCGCTCGATCACCTCGCCGATGGCCGCCAGCAGCGAGGGCACGTAGCGCCCGCCCATCCAGTGGCCGCCGCGCGGATCGAACACGGCCTTCAGCTCCTCCACCACGAAGCTGACATCGCCGCCGCGCCGGAACACCGCCGACATCATGCGGGTCAGCGCCACGGTCCAGGCGTAATGCTCGGTGTTCTTGGAGTTGATGAACACCTCGAAGGGGCGCACGCGGCCATCCTGGATGATGTCGTTCAGCGTGATGTACATCGCGTGTTCGGATTCCGGCCAGGTGATCTTGTAGGTGCGGCCGGGCAGGGCCTCGGGCCGGTCCAGCGGCTTGGTCATGTAGACGACGCCGCTGCCAGACAACGACTGCGCGGCGGGATCGCGCGAGCGCGTCGCCTCCACCGGGCGCAGTTCGGCCGGCCGCGCGGCAGGGGCCAGCGGCAGTTCGGCCTGCTGCGCGGTCTCGGCCGGTTTCTTCTTCTCGTCCTTCTTCACGGTCAGCACCGAGCCGGTGATGTCGTTCGGCCGATAGGTGGTGCAGCCCTTGCAGCCCTGCTCGTAGGCCATGGCATAGACGTCCTTGAAGGCATCGAAATCGATGTCTTCCGGCACGTTGATGGTCTTGGAGATCGAGCTGTCGATGTATTTCTGCACGGCGGCCTGCACGCGCACATGGTCGGCCGGGCTCAAATCCTGCGCCGTCACGAAGGCCTCGGTCAGCGGCGCGTTTTCGCCCCTGATCTGGCGATAGAGGCGATAGGCGTAATCGCTCACCTCTTCCTGCTGGCGGCTGCCATCGGGCAACAGCACGCTGCGCATATAGGTGAAGCTGAATACCGGCTCCAGCCCCGACGAGATGTTGTCGGCGAACAGCGAGATGGTGCCGGTCGGTGCGATCGAGGTCAGCAGCGCGTTGCGGATGCCATGCTGCGCGATCGCCGCGCGCACGTCCTCGTCCAGTTCAGCTATGCTCTCGCCGGCCAGGTAGGCGTCCCTGTCGAACAGCGGAAACGCGCCTTTTTCGCGGGCCAGTTCGACAGACGTGAGATAGGCCACGCGCTGCAGCCGCTTCATCCAGCTCTCGATCAGCCTGATCGAGGCGGCCGAGCCATAGCGCGCGCCCACCATGATCAGGGCGTCGGCCAGGCCGGTGATCCCCAGGCCGATGCGGCGCTTGGCCTGGGCCTCGTGCTGCTGCTGCTCCAGCGGGAAGCGCGAGACGTCGATGGTGTTGTCCATCATGCGCACGGCGCTGCGCACCAGCCGCTCCAGCGCCTCGATATCCAGTTCCGCCTCGGCCTCGAAGGGCTTTTTCACCAGCCGCGCCAGGTTGATCGAGCCCAGCAGGCAGGCGCCATAGGGCGGCAGGGGCTGTTCGCCGCAGGGATTGGTGGCGGCGATGGTCTCGCAGTAATGCAGGTTGTTGCGGCGGTTGATGCGGTCGATGAAGATCACGCCGGGCTCGGCGTAAGAGTAGGTCGCCCGCATGATCTTGTCCCACAATTCGCGGGCCTGCACGGTGCGATAGGCGGTGCCGTTGAATTTCAGTTCCCAGGGCAGGTTCTGCTTCACGGCCGCCATGAAGGCATCGGTCACCAGCACCGAAAGGTTGAACATGCGCAGGCGGCCCGGCTCGCGCTTGGCCTCGATGAAGGCCTCGATATCCGGATGGTCGCAGCGCAGGGTGGCCATCATGGCGCCGCGCCGGCTGCCAGCCGACATGATGGTGCGGCACATCGCGTCCCACACATCCATGAAACTGAGCGGGCCCGAGGCATCGGCGCCCACGCCCTTCACCGGCGCGCCGCGCGGCCGCAAAGTCGAAAAGTCATAGCCGATGCCGCCGCCCTGCTGCATCGTGAGGGCGGCTTCCTTCAGATGCTCGAAGATGCCGCCCATGTCGTCGGGGATCGTGCCCATGACGAAGCAGTTGAACAGGGTCACGTTGCGCCCGGTGCCCGCGCCGGCCACGATGCGGCCCGCCGGCAGGAACCGGAAATCCTCCAGCGCCGCATAGAAATCCTGCTCCCACTGCGCCGGATCCTTTTCGGCCACGGCCAGGGCCTTGGCGATGCGGCGCCAGGTGTCGGGGATGGCGAGGTCGAGCGGATTCCCGTCCGGTCCCTTGAACCGGTACTTCATGTCCCAGATTTGCTGCGAAATCGGCGCGATGGGCGACATACGGGAATCCTGAAAAAGAGACGAATGCAAACAGGCGGCGCGGAAGGCAAAAACCGCCCGCGGCCGCAGCCTTCTGACTCTATCGCCCAAGGGGGCAGAGTCCAGTGTAATGTTCTCTTAATGTTTCTACAGATTGATCAACCGGCCAGTGCGGCACAATATGTTGTGAAGCCTCGAGAATCCGGCTTATCCCCACGATCCGCAGGCAGGCGTTTTGAAGTTATCCCGGATTTTCCACAGGGGCGCCACACCCGTTCGTCATTCCCGCGAAAGCGGGAATCCCATTTTGCTGGATCGAGAATGAAAATGGGACCCCGGTTCTGCGCTGCGCTTCGGCCAGGGTGACGTCTCTTGTTGAGCGTCCTCGTTGTAACGTCATCCCGGGTTTGACCCGGGATCCCATTTCCGAAGCCTTACCCGAGCTTGAGCAGGTTCAGCCCCGGCAGCGGGCCGCCGGGAAACTGCTGCAGCCGGCCGCCGGCGGAAAGGCTGCCGAGATCGACGGGCGCGAAGCCCAGACGTTCGGCCAGCGCCGCCACCTCGGCCTTGGCTTGCACATCGTTGCCCGAGAGGAATACCACGCGGTTGCCGCCGGCTGTGCGCGGATCGGAGGCCAGCACGGCGGTGGGCAGCGTGTTGAAGGCTTTCACCAGCCGCGCGCCGGGCAGCATGTCGGCCACCACCTCGCTGGAGATGCGGCCGTTCAGCTCGGCCAGGCGGAAACCGGGCTGGATCACCGGGTTGTTGGCGTCGATCACAATGCGCCCGTTCCAGTCGGGCAGGCCGCTCAGGGCGGTTTCAAGCTGTGCCCAGTAGACCGAGACGAACACGATATCGGCCCGGGCTGCCTCCTGCACGCTGCCGGCGCGCACGGTCGGGCCCAGCGCCTTGGCCGTGTCGATCAGCGTCTCCGCGCCGCGGCTGTTGCTGATGATGGTGTCGATTTTCGCCGCCGCCAGCCGCGTGGCGAAGGCCTGGCCGATATTGCCGGCACCGATGATGCCGATTGTGCTGCTCGGCGTGATGTGGCTGCTGCTCATGTCGCGTGCTCCTTGCCTGAGGGGGATTTAAGCGGCGAAGCCGCCATCGACGCGCAGGTTGGCACCGGTGATGAAGCTGGAATCCGGCCCGGCGAGATAGGCCACGAAACCGGCGATCTCGGCCGGCGCGGCGTAACGCTGCAGGGCAGTCAGGCCGCGCACGGCGTCGGCGAAGGGGCCCGAGGCCGGGTTCATGTCGGTGTCGGTGGGGCCGGGCAGGATGTTGTTCACCGTGATGCCGCGCGGGCCAAGGTCGCGTGCCATCGCCTGGGTCATGCCGGCCAGCGCACCCTTGGTCAGCGCATAGACCGCGATGCCGGCATAGGGCACGTATTCGCTGTGGACGCTGCCCACGTTGATGATGCGGCCGCCGGCCTGCATGCGGCGCGCGGCTTCCTGCGCCGCCACGAAGGCGCCCTTTACGTTCACTGCCACCAGGCGGTCGAAATCCGCCAGCGGAATCTCGCCGGTCATGCCCTGCGCCGCCGCGCCGGCATTGTTCACCAGGATGTCGATGCGGCTCAGCGCCGCCACCGTCTGCGCCACGGCGGCCTGCACGGCTGCGGCATCGCCGGCATCGGCGCGGATCGCCAGTGCCCGGCCGCCGGATGCCGCGATCTCGTGGGCCAGGGCTTCGGCCTTGTCGGCCGAGGCGCTGTAGGTGAAGGCGACGGCGGCACCGTCGGCCGCCAGGCGTTTGACGATGGCGGCGCCGATGCTGCGCGAGCCGCCGGTGACGAGGGCGACCTTGTTGGCGAGGGGCTGGGTGAGGGTGGTCATGGCTTTGCTCCGTTGGATCATCGCGGGGGTTGCGATGGGGCAAAGCTAGGCCGGAAATTACTTCCGTATTAGCTGGTAATACGGTATTTTACTTTCAAGTATTAATTGAAAATAGCGCGATCCAATGGAAAGCCTCGTCAACCTGGAATCCTTCGTCAAAAGCGCCGAGCTGGCCGGTTTTTCTTCCGCCGCCCGCCGGCTCGGGCTGACGCCGGCGGCGGTCAGCCGCAATGTCGCCGCGCTGGAGGCCAATCTGGGCGTGCGGCTGTTTCAGCGCAGCACGCGGCGGCTCACACTCACCGAGGCGGGCGAGCGCTTCCTGCAATCGGTCGTCGGCGGGCTGGAGAGCATCCAGGCCGCCATCGCCGGCGTATCGGCCGATCATGCCACCCCCGCCGGGCTGTTGAAGGTCAGCCTCGCGCCCGGTTTCGGCATGGACTACATCCTGCCCATGCTGCCGGCCTTCCGCGCCCGCTATCCCCAGGTGAAGATCGACTGGCATTTCGAGAACCGTCATGTCGACCTTATCGCCGAAGGCTACGACGCCGCCATCGGCGGCGGTTTCGATCTCACGCCCGGCGTGGTGGCGCGCGAGTTGGCGCGGGCCCATGTCGTCGCCGTGGCCGCGCCCGCCTATATGAAAGGCCGCAAGCCGCCGAAACGGCCGGAAGACCTGGGCGGATTTGACTGCATCGGCATGCGTTCGCCGCAGACCGGCCGCGTCCGCAACTGGGCTTTGCGCGGCGGACGCGGGCGCGAGACCGCCCTGCCGCTCGATCCGCAGATCACGCTGAACGATCCCGATGCCATCTGCCGCGCTGCGCGCATGGGACTGGGCGTGGCGATGGTGGCGATGCCCAATGCACTGGCCGATCTCGAAGCTGGCCGGCTGCTGCGCCTGCTGCCTGGCTGGTATGCCGATCTGGGACCGATCTCGCTGTATTTCTCCAGCCGCAGCCAGATGCCGGGCAAGCTGCGCGCCTTTGTCGATTTCGTGACCGAACAGTTCCGCCGCCAGGACCTGACGAAACGCTTCTCGGCGATCTAGGCCTCCATCCCCGCCCGCGTCTCCGCTTCCAGCGCCGCCTGCGCGGTCTCGATGTCGCTCTCCAGCCGCGTCATGAATGTCTCGCGGTCCAGCCCCGCTGGGATCGCTGGCAAAAAGCGCATCACGATGGTGCCGGCCGGGCGCTTCAGGCCATGCTTGGGCCAGAAGAAGCCGGAATTGAGCGCCACCGGCACCACGGGGATCTTCAGGTCGCGATAGAGCGCCGCCACGCCGGGCTGGTAATCGTGCGCCTGGCCGGGCAGGGTGCGCGTGCCCTGCGGGAAGATGATCAGCTTGCGGCCCTCGGCCACCGCGTCGCGCGCGCTTTTCAGCATGCTTTTAAGCGCCTTGGCGCCGCCTGAGCGGTCGACGGCGATCATGCCCTGGATGCGGCACAGCGCGCCGTAGATCGGGATGCGCAGCAATTCCTGCTTCATCACGATGGCCGGGCCGCGAAACAGCGCCAGCACGATGGCGGTATCCCACAGCGACTGGTGCTTGGAGGCGATCAGCACCGCGCCCGGCGGCACGGTCTCCATGCCCTCGATGCGATAGGTGATGCCCGCGATCAGACGCAGCAGGAGATTGATGCTGTCGGACCAGAATTTGCCGATGGCGAAGATATGCTCCCGCCTGCCCAGTGCGAGCGGGATCAGGCTGTAGAACGCCACCAGCGTGCTCCAGCCCAGGAACAGGATCTGGAAGACCAGCCCGCGCAGCCAGCTCATTCGACAACTTTCTGTTCAGGCGCCTTGCGCGCAGTACTCTCGGCTACCGTTTCCTCCAGCCAGTCGTCCAGATGCGCGCGCAGCAGGGCGGCCGCGTATTTGCTGTATTCGCCCAGCAGGAACAGCGTCGCCGTGCGACGCTGCCACCAATCCTCCACCCGCATGGCATCCGAGCGCACCGGATGCGGCAGCACGGCGATGTCGTCCAGGCGCCGGCGGAATTCCGCCATGGCACGCGGCATGTGATAGTTCGCCGTCACCACGCGCAAGGATTTGTAGCCGCGCGCCCGCGCCCAGCTCGCCGCCTCCACGGCGTTGCCCGCCGTATCCTCGGCCTCGAAACCCAGATCCACGCAGCAGTCGAACAGCATCTGCAGGTCGATGCCGCTCCAGCTATTCGAGGCCTGGGCCGAATCCGGCATGGCCGGAATCGCCGCCTGCATCAGCGAGGCCTTTGTCGTGGTGGGCGCCACGCCCGAGACCAGCAGGCGCTCGGCCTTGCCCTCATGCAGCAGGCGCAGGGCCGAGCTTAAGCGCACCGCGCCGCCGGTCAGCACCACGATGGCATCGGTCTTCGCCTCGCTGTCGGGCGGGGTGAAGGTGTCCACGCGGTCCAGATAGGCCAGCGCGCCGCCCAGCCACAGCAGGGCCACGGCGCAGAGCGCGACGGCCCAGCGGAACAGGCGGGTGGAAAGCGGGGTATCGGAACTACGGCGGGCCATCAGGGTCGTGGTGTTTCGCTTTGTTCGTCCAGCAGGCGTGCCACCGCATCGGGCAGCGATTCGGCAATCGTCACCGGCAGCACGGCCTCTGGCAAGCCGGCGGCCTGGGTCTTTTTGCCCTTGCCGGTGCGCACCAGGATGCGGCGGCAGCCGGCGGCGGCGGCGGCCTGCAGGTCGGTGATCGCGTCGCCGATGAACACGGTTTCCTCCGGCGTGGCGCGGAACTGCCGCATCGCCTCGCGCAGCATGCCGGGGCCGGGCTTGCGCCGGTCGGTGACTGCCCAGGGCGGATCGGGGGCGAAGAAGATCGCGTCGATGCGGGCGCCGGCCGGCGCGATGCGGTCGCGCAGGTCGTCATGGATGCGGGCCAGCATCGCCTCGTCGATGATGCCCTTGCCCACGCAGGCCTGGTTGGTGCAGAGCGCCACCGGCCAGCCGCGCGCGTTCAGCCGCGCAATCGCCTCGCCCACGCCGGGCAGCAGGATCAGCTCGGCGGGCGACTTCACGTAATCGTCGGGATAATCCTGGTTCAGCACGCCGTCGCGGTCCAAGAGGATCAGCATTCTCGCCTCAGATCATGGCGCGCAGCGCGCCCAGAACGGTCAGCCGCGCGGTGAAGATGGCCAGCAGCAATGCCGCCAGCGGCAGCGCCAGCAACGCCAGCCAGTGCCACCAGGCCATGCCCATGCCGGGCAGCAGCCCCGCGCCCACGCCGCCGGCCAGGAACTGGATCGCCAGCAGGATGATGATCGCCAGCACCACGCCGCCCGCGCCGCCCTGTATCGCCTGGCGCGCCACATGGCGCTGGAACTGCTTGGCGATATAGCCGTCCTCGGCGCCGATCAGGTGCAGCAGCTCGATGGTGTCGCGCCGCGCGGCCAGGCCCGCCCGCGTGGCGAAGATCACCATCGCCGCCAGCGCCAGCCCCACCAGCAGCACGATGCCGCCCCCTAAGCTCTGCAGCAGGCGGCCCAACTGCACCAGGCGGTCGAGCCAGGGCTTGGGGTCGTCGATGCGCGCGCCCGGCACGGCATTCTGCAGCCGCGCGCTCAAGGCATCCACCGACAGGGCGGCATTGTCGGCGAGCGTCACGTCGATCAGGCCGGGCAGCGGCAGGTCGGCCTCCAGCGCGTCGCGGCCCAGCCAGGGTTGCAGCAGGGCCTCCACGGCGGCGCGCGGCAGGGCCTGCGCGCTCTGCACGCCCGGCACGCCGCGCAACACTGCGATGGCGGCGTCCACGCGCGGCTGCATCGGCTGGCCCGGCCGGTCGGCGATCTGCACGGTCAGCTTCGCCGACACGCCGCGCCGCCAGCCCTCGATGCTGCCGCCCAGCGCCAATGCGCCGGCCAGGCTGAGCGCAGCGAGAAACACCATCACCGCCAGCGCCCAGGGTAAAAAGCGCGTGCCGGAATCGGCTTCGAGCTGCAGGTCGGAGGTCGCGCGGCGCTTTTTCGTCATGCCGCGTTCCTCTCGATGGCAAGCTGCCCGCCGCGCAGGCGCATGACGGGAAACCGGAACTGCTGCAGCAGTTGCGTGTCGTGGGTGGCCAGCACCACCGCCGTGCCCAGCTTGTTGAGTTCAACGAACAGGTACATCAGCCGCTGCGCCATGTCGGCATCCACGTTGCCGGTGGGTTCGTCGGCCAGCAGCAGGCTGGGCCGCGCGATCACGGCACGCGCAATCGCCACGCGCTGCTTCTCGCCGCCCGACAGCGTGGCCGGCCGCGCCTCCAGCCGGTCGCCCAGCCCCACCCAGGTCAGCAATTCCGCCACATGGTCGCGCGTGCGTTTTTCGTCGGCGCCGGCGATGCGCAGCGGCAGAGCCACGTTGTCCAGCGCGGTCAGGTGGTCGAGCAGGCGGAAATCCTGGAACACCACCCCGATCCGCCGGCGCAGCATCGGCAGGGCAGCCCGGCTGGCGGTGGAGACATCCTGGCCAAACATGGTGATCAGGCCCCGGCTGGGGCGCTGGGCCAGGTAAAGCAGTTTCAGCAGCGAGGTCTTGCCCGCCCCGCTGGGGCCGGCCAGGAAATGGAACGAGCCGGCCGCCAATTCGAAGCTGACATCCCGCAATACCTCGGGTCCGGGGCCGTACCGCATGCCGACATTCTGGAAACGCACCAAGCCCGAATCTCCCAATGCCTTGCGCGCCAATATCTTGCGGGGAAGTAGCCTTGCTTCGGCAGCCCCGTCCGTCCTATAAGGGAAAGCATCCGGAAACGCAAAAGGGGCTGGCTTCAGGCAGTTCTCAGGCATGATCCTCACCTGCCCAAGCTGCGCCACGCGGTTTCACGTCGATCCCACGGACTTTGGCCCGGCACCGCGCAAAGTGCGGTGTTCGCGCTGCCGCGCGGTTTGGAACCAGGACCCGCTGCCCGAGCCCGAACCCGAGACTCCGCCGCCGCCCGCCCCGGCCCCCGGCAAGGCCGGGATGAAGGCCCCGGCCGCCCCGGAACCCCCGGCGCCGGACGATGACTGGGAACCGCCCCCGCCGCCCGGCGGCGCGCCGCCACCGCCCGAGCGGGTTGCCCGGCCCGAACCGCCGCCACCGCCAGTCCCGCCGCCCGCCGACCTGGCCCCCGATCTGGCCCCGCCGCCGCCGCGCATCAGCGGTTTCGACGAGGATGACGACGATCTGCTGCTGACCGACCGGCCGCCGCTGCATCCCCCGCTGGACGAGCCGTCCTCCGGCGAGGGCCTGGACGACGACCCCGACGAGGTGCTGAACCGCCGCCGCGCCCGCCTGGCCGAGGCGGGGGTGCAGCGTCCGCCCTCGAAACCGCGCAAGCAGCGGTCCTGGGCCTGGCTCGGCTGGCTGCTGCTGTTCGCCCTGCTTGGCGGCGCGGGCTATGGCGGCTATGCCAAGCGCGCCGAACTGATCGCCTTCTATCCGCCGCTCGCCAAGCTGTACCAGGCCGTTGGTCTGCCGGTGGAAACGGCGGAGTGGCTCGGGCTGGAACTGCACGGCCTGAAATCCGCCACCATCCTTGAAGGCGGCCAGACCCGAATCGCCGTCTCGGGCGACGTGGTGAATGTCGGCGACATCGAGCGGCCGCTGCCGGCCTTGCGTGTTGCCATGCGCGGAGCCGGCGGCCAGGAACTGGCCAGCTATACCCTGCAGCTCGAACAGAGCAGCATCGCCGCCGGCGAAAAGCTCAGCTTCGATGTGAAGCTGCCGGCGCCGCGCGAGGAAGTCACCGATCTCGAAGTGGCTTTCGCCAGCCATCCGCCCCAGTAAAGGCCTTCGCAGCAGCGGCCTTCGGCAGTCGCAGCCAGGCGCCGCCGCGGTTGTGCGTGCACGGCCTATTTGCGCGTTTCTGCTCGCCCCGAATCGGTGTTAGGGTTTGGCGTGGGCTGCGGCATCGGTATGCCGGGCCCAACCAAGCTGTTCCAGAACAGGGGGCTGCCCCGGGCGAGAAGCCGCCGCAAAGTCGGGCAGCCAGCGGCGAGGGACCATGGCGCGGATTTTGGTCGCCGAAGACGAAGTGGCCGTGCGCGAATTCATCCGGCGGGTGCTGGAGGCGCGCGGGCATGAAACCGTCGTTACGCCGGATGGCGCCGAAGCCCTGCGCCAGCTTAATCGCGCCAGCTTCGATCTGCTGCTGGCCGACATTGCCATGCCCAACATGGACGGTATCGAACTCGCGCTGAAGGCGGCGCGCGACTGGCCGCGGCTCACCATACTGCTGATGTCGGGCGTGGCGATGGAACGTCGGCGCGCCCACGGCATCGGCCAGTTCGCCAACGCCGTGCTGCGCAAGCCCTTCACCATGGTCGATCTGGTGCAGGCGGTGGAGGCCGCGCTGGAAGCCGACGTCGACGCGGATTAGGGACATCACACTCCGACCATGACGGCCGTGCGTGGGTGCGGACCTCAGAACCGCCGCAGCAGGCGTTCCAGGTAGTCCAGCTCCACCGGCGGGCGTTCGCGGTTGCCGGCGCGGCGCTGCAGCTCTTCCAGGATGCGGCGGGCGCGTTCCACCGGGGCCATGTCGGGCACGGCGGTGGCCTCGCCGGCATTCTCATAGCCGGTGGTGTTGCGGCCGAGCGGATCGCGCACCTGATTGCGCTGGTTCTGCCGCGAATCCGCCGAGGGCGCCTGGCCATCGGGGTTGCCGCGCTGGGCCTGCTGCATCTGGTTCAGGCCCTGGCGCAGCTGGTCCAGCGCGTCGGTCTGTCCCTGCATCGCCTCGCCCGGCTCGCCGCGGCGTAAGGATTCGCGCGCGTCCCGCATCGCGCGGTCGGCCCGGCCGAGCTGGTCGGGAATCGGCATGCCGCGTTCGCCCAGCCGGTTCATCATCTCGCCCAGGCGCCGGCGCAATTCCTCCTGCTGGCGCGCATCGGCCTCGTTCTCGCCGCCCGGCTGGCCCGGCTGTCCGGGCTGGTTGCCGCGGCCGTATTGCTGGCTGCGGCGGAAGCTGCGGTCCAGCAACTGCTGCTGCTGGCGCATCATGTCGCCGAATTCCTGCATCATCTGGCCCATCTGGCCCTGGCCGCGCTGGCCCCGCTGCCCGCGCTGGTTCTGGCGGCCCTCGGGCGCGATTGCCAGCCGGCCGTTCTTCATCGCCTCCAGCATGCGCTGCATCTGCTGCAGCATGTCGCGCGCCTGGTCTCGGTCGCCCATCCGCGCCATGTCCTGCGCCTGGTCCATCATGTCCTGCAGGTCCTCGCCGGACATGCCTTCCTCGTCCTCGCCCAATTCCTCGGGCTGCTCGCCGCGCGCCAGCCGCTCCAGCGCATCCTGCAGCATCTGCTCCAGCATGCGGTCCATCGCCTCGCGCAGTTCCTGCATCAGCCGCTGGATCTCTTCGTCATCGGCATTGCGGTCGATGGCATCCTGCAGCCGGTCCATCAGCGCCTGGAAGTCGCGCTCGTTCTGGCTGGTACGGCCCTCTTCGATATGCAGGGCGGTCTGCCACAGCAGGTCCTGCACGGCGGCTACCGATGCGGCGCTGCGGTTCATGCGCAGCCGTGCCGCCGCCATGCGCAGGCCCAGATGCGCGGTCACGTCGTCGCGATAGCGTTCCGGCGCCAGGCTCAGGCCGTTCAGCGCCGTCACCACGCGCTGCCATTGCCCGGGCTTCAGCGCCAGCTCGCGGCGCTGCTCGACGATGGCCTTGGCCACCGGATGCAGGAACCGCCGCGCCGGCAGCGTCGCGACCACTGCCTCGCTGCGGCCCGCCTGGCCCAGGGCGTCGGTTGCCACCAGCGTCATCGCCACCTGCAGCCCGGCCCAGGGATGGGCGGTGAAATCGAAATTCTGCGTGGCGTTCACCGCACCGGCGCCGGCCGGCGGCGCCGGCCAGTCCACGCTCTGCGTCTGCTCGGCGCCCTCGCGGCGCATCTCGATGCGCAGGCTCTGGATGCCGTAATCGTCCTCGCCCTCGAAGGCGATTTCCAGGTCCCCGCGCTTGCCCGGCTTGGGTTCGCCGGCAAAGGCCACCACGGGTGGCAGATCGGGCACCATGCGCAGCGGCCATTCGGCATAGATCTTGTCGCGCCGGTCCAGCACCAGCTTCGGATCGTTGCCCTGGGTCAGGTCCAGCGCCAGGTCGATCTCGCCGTTGCGCGCATCGATGGCATGCAGCGCCTGATCGGCATTGCCGAAGCGCAACCTGAAGCCGTCCGGCGGCGCGGCCAGCCGCAGTTTCAGCAGGCTGCCGGCCGGCACGGGAATGGCGGCGGCCGCATCGCTGCCGGCGCTGGCGGGCTGCTGCGCCGTCTGTACCGGCTTGCCGTCGCGGCTGAGGAACAGCGGCGGCTTGGCGGTATAGGCGGGCGGCGTGATCCAGGCATCCAGCATCAGTGCGGTGCCGGGCGGCAGCGCGCTGCCGGGATTGAGCGTGTCGGCAATGCGCTGGGCGCGATCCTCGCCCGGGCTGGCCCAGGCCACGATCAGCAGCAGGCCCAGCGCCACGCGCAGGCCCCAGGTATCGCGGCGCCACCAGCCGGCTTCCGGCGTGCCGACGCGCACGGCGGCCAGTTTCTCCAGCGCGCGGCGGCGATGCAGGGCCCACAGCGCCTGGGCGATGGGATCCTGCTGCTCGGCGGCCAGCCGGTCGGCGGCGGCTTCCAGCGGCCGATGCTCCAGCAGGTTCACGCGCTCCAGCCGGCGCATCGCGGCGGCGCGCTCGGGCCAGCGCAAGCGGCGCAGGTTATGCCACAGCGCGGCCAGGATGCCGCCGGCGAAACCGGCCAGCGCCAGCCAGTGCAGCCAGACCGGCAGGAAGCGCCAGACATCGAATCCGGCCAGGATCAGGAACACCGCCAGCAGGCCGGCGGCCGGCATCAGGGCGGGCCAGAAGTTTTCCCAGAACAGGGCGGCGCGGGCAAAGGCCAGCCGGCGTTCCAGTTCGGGAGACAGGCCCGAGGAGAAACCCGGCGGCAGGGCGGAATCCAGCGCGCGGCCGGAGACCCGGTCTCCGACCGGATCCGAATCCTCAGACCCTATCCCTGCGCCTCGCTGAACCATCCCGGCATCGTCTCCAAAGCCGTCATCTCATCGATGCTAGGGCGACGCCGTACGATGGCAAACCTGTCGCCATGGACCAGCACCTCGGGCGCCAGCGGGCGCGCGTTGTAGGTGGAGGCCATGGCGGAACTATACGCACCGGCTGACAGGATGGCGAGTAAATCCCCCGCGACCACGGGCGGCATCGGGCGCCCTTCGGCGAAGGTGTCGCCGGTCTCGCAGATCGGGCCCACGATATCCACTGGCGCCAGTTCCGCGCCGTTTTCCGGCTCTTTCACCGGCACGATGCGGTGAAAGGCCTCGTACATCGCCGGCCGGATCAGGTCGTTCATGCCGGAATCGAGGATCAGGAAGGTCTTTTCCTCTGCCTGTTTCACATATTCCACGCGGGTCAGCAGCAGGCCGGCATTGCCGACCAGGAACCGGCCCGGCTCCAGCGCCACGGCGCAGCCCAGCGGCAGGATATGCTTGCGCACCATGGCGGCGTAAAGCTGCGGATCGGGCGCCGTCTCGTCGTCGTAGCGGATGCCTAGGCCGCCGCCCAGGTCGACGCGGCGGATGTTGTGGCCGGCACCGCGCAACGCGGTCACCAGTTCGGCGAGGCGGATGAAGGTGGCTTCATAAGGCGCCAGATCGGTGAGCTGGCTGCCGATATGCACATGCACGCCCACCACCTCGATGCCCGGCAGGCTGGCGGCCAGGGCATAGACCTCCTGGGCGCGGCGATAGGAAATGCCGAACTTGTTTTCGGCCTTGCCGGTGGTGATCTTCTTGTGCGTCTTGGCATCCACGTCGGGATTGATGCGGATCGCCACCGGCGCCTTCACGCCCAGGCCGCTGGCGACCTCCGACAGCACCTGCAGTTCGGCTTCCGATTCCACGTTGAACTGCGCGATGCCGGTATTGCCGGCCTTCAGGCCCAGCATCATTTCCGCGCGCGTCTTGCCCACGCCGGCGAAGATGATCTTGCCCGGAGGGATGCCGGCCTTTATGGCCAGCTGCAATTCGCCGCCCGACACCACGTCGGCGCCGGCGCCCAGCGATCCGAAATGGCGCAGCACCGAAAGATTGGAATTGGCCTTCATCGCATAGGCGATCAGGCAGTCGATGCCGGCAAAGGCATCGGCCAGGCTGCGATACTGCTTGGTCAGCGCATCAGACGAATAGACATAGGCCGGCGTGCCGACGGCTTCGGCGATGGCATGGAGATTGACGCCTTCGGCATGCAGGACGCCGTCGCGATAGTCGAACCAGGGCAGACCGGTCATGAATAACTCAGTAATAGCGGATGGTGTTGCGGTTGGTACGGTCGATGGTCCCGGGCCGCTCGACGGCATCGGGCGGATAATCCGGCAGGTCCTTGCGGCCGCAGGCGGCAAGGCCGGAGACGGCCAGCAGAGCCAGCAGGAGAAGGGCTTTAACGCGCATCGCTTTTGCCTTTCTCTTTCGCGAGCAGCTTGCGCCAGCGCGCGACCTGCTTCGCCACATTGGCCGGCGCGGTGCCGCCATAGGAAACGCGACTCTTCACCGAATTCTGCACGCCCAGCACGGCGAAGATATCCTTGGTGATGCGCGGCTCCACGCCCTGCATCTCCTTCAGCGTCAGGGCCTCCAGCGGCTTGTTCTGCTGCTCGGCCAGTTTCACCAGGCTGCCGGCCACATGATGGGCCTGGCGGAACGGCATGTCGATCTTGCGCACGCACCAGTCGGCCAGATCGGTGGCGGTGGTGTAACCCTCGCCAGCGGCTTCCTGCATACGTAGCGCATTGGCCTTCAGGTCGGCGACCATGCCGGCGGTGGCGGCGATGCAGAGTTCCAGGCTGTCGACGGCGTCAAACGTCGGCTCCTTGTCCTCCTGCATGTCCTTGCCATAGGTCATCGGCAGGCCCTTCATGGTGATCAGCAGGGCGTTCAGGCTGCCGACGATACGCCCCACCTTGCCGCGCACCAGCTCGGCGGCATCGGGATTGCGCTTCTGCGGCATGATCGACGAGCCGGTGGTGAAGGCATCGCTGAGCGAGATAAAGCGGAACTGGGCAGACGTCCAGATCACGATCTCTTCCGCCAGCCGCGAGAGATGCACGGCGCAAATGGAAGCCGCGCTCAGGAATTCCAGCGCATAATCGCGATCGGCCACGGCATCCAGCGAATTGGCCATCGGCCGGTCGAAACCCAGTTCCTTCGCCGTGCTGGCCCGGTCGATGGGCAGGGACGTGCCGGCCAATGCTGCGGCGCCCAGCGGGCTTTCGTTCAGCCGCGCGCGCGCGTCTTTCAGGCGCGACCGGTCGCGGCCGATCATCTCCACATAGGCCATCAGATGGTGGCCGAAGGTCACCGGCTGGGCTGCTTGTAAATGAGTGAAGCCCGGCATCACCGTCGCTGCATACTCTTCCGCGCGGCGCAGCAGGGTCTTCTGCAGATCCAGCAGCCCGGCATCGATGCGGTCGATGGCATCGCGCACCCACAGCCGGAAATCGGTCGCCACCTGGTCGTTGCGCGAGCGTGCGGTGTGCAGCCGGCCGGCCGGCTTGCCGATCAGCTCGGCCAGCCGCGCCTCCACATGCATGTGGATGTCTTCCAGCCGCAGGTCGATCTTGAACTTGCCGGCCTCGATCTCACGCAGAATTGTCTGCAGGCCGGCCTGGATCTTTTTACCCTCGGCGGCCGAGATCAGGCCCTGGCGCACCAGCATGCGGCAATGCGCCATCGAGCCGCGGATATCCTGGCGATACAGCTTTTGGTCGAAGCGGATCGAGGCGTTGATCTCGGTCATGATCGCCGCCGGGCCGGCGGCAAAACGGCCGCCCCACATGCTGTTGGAGCCGCCTTGTTTAGGGCGGGCCTTCGGCTTATCTGATGCTTTGCGTGCGGACATGAAGGATCTGGTGATGGCGCTTGTGAAACGGGTTGTGGCGGTTGCCGCGCTGGCGGCGGGTTTGTCTCTCGGCCTGGGCCTGCCGGCCCGGGCCGCCGATCTCCCCCGCGACGGCGAGATGCGCAAACTTAGCCTCTCGGCCGAGCGGAAGCCAGTCGCGCAGCCCGAATTCAGCGACCCGGCCGACCGGCCCACCACCCTGGAGGCGAAGCGCGGCAAGGTCGTGCTGCTCAATCTGTGGGCTACCTGGTGCATTCCCTGCCGCGAGGAGATGCCGGCGCTGGATCGCCTGCAGGCCGCGCGCGGCGGCAAGGATTTCGAGGTCGTCGCCGTGGCGCAGGATCGCAGCGGCCGCGCCAAGGTGGAGAAGTTCCTGGCCGAGACCAAGGTGGTCCATCTCAAGCCCTATCTCGATGCCAGCATGAAATCGGGCCGCGCCTGGGGCGCCGTCGGCCTGCCCACTACCATCCTGATCGACGCCCAGGGCCGCGAGGTCGGCCGCCTGGTCGGCGAGGCGGCGTGGGATTCTCCCGATGCGCTGAAACTGATCGACGCGCTGATCGCCGAGAAGGTCAAGGCGGCGGGGAAATAAAAAAAGCCCGGCTGCGCAGCCGGGCTTTTTTGCGTTCGCGTGATCCGCCTCAGCGCACCATTCCCTTACCGCGTCGGCGTCGGATGTTCGCCGCGATAGTCGTAGAAGCCGCGGTTGGTCTTGCGGCCGAGCCAGCCGGCCTCGACGTATTTCACGAGAAGAGGACACGGGCGGTATTTGCTGTCGGCCAGGCCCTCGTAGAGCACCTGCATGATCGAGAGGCAGGTGTCGAGGCCGATGAAGTCCGCAAGCTGAAGCGGCCCCATCGGATGGTTGGCGCCCAGCCGCATCGCCGTGTCGATGGCTTCCACCGAGCCCACGCCCTCATAGAGGGTGTAGATCGCCTCGTTGATCATCGGCAGCAGGATGCGGTTGACGATGAAGGCGGGGAAGTCTTCCGAATTGGCCGGGGTCTTGCCCAGCTTCACGGTCAGCTCGCGCACCTGGCGGAAGGTTTCCTCATCGGTGGCGATGCCGCGGATCAGCTCGACCAGCTGCATCACCGGCACCGGGTTCATGAAATGCATGCCCATGAACTTTTCCGGCCGGTCGGTGGCCGAGGCCAGCCGGGTCACCGAGATCGACGAGGTGTTGGTGGCGAGCAGCGCGGATGGCTTCAGCACCGGGCAGAGATCGGCGAAGATCTTTTTCTTCACCGCCTCGTTCTCGGTGGCGGCCTCGACCACGAAATCGGTCTCGGCGAAGACGCGGATGTCGTTGGAGGTGCGGATGCGGGTCAGCGCCGCGGCCTTGTCGGCCTCGGCGATCTTGCCGCGGGCGACCTGCCGGTTCATGTTGCCGGTGATGGTCTCCAGCGCCTTGTTGAGCTGGGCCTCGTTGATGTCCTGCAGCACGACATCATAGCCGGCCAGGGCGCAGACATGGGCGATACCGTTGCCCATCTGGCCCGCGCCGATCACCCCAATCGTCTTGATCATGCGGTTCCCGGTCCTTCGCGGCTTACTTGGACAGCTCGGCTTCGAGCTCGGGCAGCAGCTTGAACAGGTCGCCGACCAGGCCGTAATCGGCGACCTGGAAGATCGGCGCCTCCTCGTCCTTGTTGATGGCGACGATCACCTTGCTGTCCTTCATGCCGGCCAGGTGCTGGATGGCGCCCGAGATGCCGACGGCGATGTAGAGCTGCGGCGCGACGATCTTGCCGGTCTGGCCGACCTGGTAGTCGTTCGGCACGAAGCCGGCATCCACCGCGGCGCGGCTGGCGCCGACGGCGGCGCCCAGCTTGTCGGCCACGGCCTCGATCAGCTTGAAATTCTCGCCCGAGCCCATGCCGCGACCGCCCGAGACGACGATCTTGGCCGAGGTCAGCTCCGGACGGTCCGACTTCTGCAGTTCCTGGCCGATGAATTTCGACAGGCCCGGATCGGCATCGGCGTCGGCCTTCTCGATGGCGGCAGAACCGCCCTCGGCGCTGGCGGCCTGGAAGCCGGTGGCGCGCACGGTGATCACCTTGATGGCGTCCGAGGACTGCACGGTGGCCATGGCGTTGCCGGCATAGATCGGACGGACAAACGTATCCGCCGACTTCACTTCGACGATGCCCGAGATCTGCATCACGTCGAGCAATGCTGCGACGCGCGGCATCACGTTCTTGCCCGAGGTGGTCTCGGGCGCCAGGATGGCGGCATAGCCCTTGCCCAGCTTGGCCACCAGCGGCGCCATCGCCTCGGCCAGGCCGTGGGCGTAATGCGCGGCCTCGACCTGGATCACCTTGGCCACGCCCGCGATCTTGGCAGCAGCTGCTGCTGCCGCGCCGCAATTCTCGCCGGCCACCAGCACGTGCACGTCGCCGTCAATCTTGGTCGCGGCGGTGACGGTGTTCAGGGTCGGCGCCTTGATCGAGGCGTTGTCGTGTTCAGCGATAACCAGAACGCTCATCTTTAGATCACTCCCGCTTCGGTCTTCAGCTTTTGCACCAGGGTCGCCACGTCGGGCACCTTGATGCCGGCCGAACGCTTCGGCGGCTCCTCGACCGACAGGGTCTTCAGCCGCGGCGCGATATCCACGCCGAAATCCTCCGGCGTCTTCTCGTCGATCGGCTTCTTCTTCGCCTTCATGATGTTGGGCAGGCTGGCATAACGCGGCTCGTTCAGGCGCAGGTCGGTGGTCACCACCGCCGGCAGCTTGATTTCCACCGTCTCCAGGCCGCCGTCGACTTCGCGCACCACGGTGGCCTTGCCGTCGGCAAGCGCCACCTTGTTGGCAAACGTGCCCTGCGGCCAGTTCATCAGGGCGGCCAGCATCTGGCCGGTCTGGTTGCTGTCGTCGTCGATGGCCTGCTTGCCGACAATCACCAGCTGCGGCTGCTCGGCCTCGGCGATCTTGGCCAGCAGCTTGGCCACGGCCAGCGGCTGCACTTCCGCGTCGGTCTTCACCAGGATGCCGCGGTCGGCGCCCATGGCCAGCGCGGTGCGCAGGGTTTCCTGCGCCTGGGCCGGGCCGATCGAGACGGCGATCACTTCGGTGGCGGTGCCGGCTTCCTTCATCCGCACGGCTTCCTCGACGGCGATTTCGTCGAAGGGGTTCATCGACATCTTCACGTTGGCGAGGTCGACGCCCGTCTTGTCCGCCTTGACGCGGATCTTGACGTTGTAGTCCACCACGCGCTTGACCGCGACCAGAACCTTCATGGACATCCAATCCTGATTTATTGAGCGAATAAGCGGCGATACGGATACGGCGCCGGGAAAGACCCAGAAAGACGTGGGCGCGCGCATGCGTTTTTCGCGCTGCACACTATAACCCGCCCGGGGGGCTGTCAACGAACCGCAATGCGTGGTTTCCGCTCCGTCAGGCATGACTCAAGTCATTGCGACGTTGCGTAAATTCGCGCTTTGCGCGCAGCCGGTTTGCATCGGGCCCGACCGTTCCGAACACTTCGGCGCCAGTGGGCGAAAGCGCGCCCATGCAGCAGTTTCGATGCGTCGAATGACTGCGGCACCGTAGGTGTGCCAGTCGATGCAGCGGAAATGCTGCAGGCGCCGTCTCAGGTCGCCATGTTCGGGTGCCGTCTGCGGATCGAAATCAAACCGCGCGCTTGGCCACGCTCTGGATCGACAGGCTCGGCCATCTTCTTCTGGTCAGGTTCTTCCGGTCTGGCGGCGCAGACGGCACCCCGCCGTCGATCTCTTCAGGCTCGATCCCAGCCGTATCCATCCTGGCGCTCCATTGCGGCTCTGCCGGCCGGCTGTGGAATGTCCGCAGGCATGCCGAAACAGCCCAATCCGTGGCATTGACATTTATTCCTATTAATGTACATTATATGTTCTATAAGCTGTCGTCAACAGGAGGCCGTCATGGCCCGCGAGTCATATGATCCGTTCAAGGATGAAACCATCCATCACAGGAAGCCGCGCAAAAAGCCGGTGACGGTGGACTGGAAGCTGGCGGCCAGGCGGGTGGCCGAGGGGGCCGCGCTTGCCGCCGTCGCCGCCGAACTGGGCATCACGGAAGAGCATTTCTGGCGCCACCTGCGCCGCAGCCTGCGATTCCGCTTTCTGTTGGAGCAGGCGGTCGAGCGCCGGGCCGGCCTGATCGCCCTGCAATCCCGCGTCGCCCTGCCCGCAGCCGTGTTGGACCGCTGCCTGCAGGCTGAAAGCCTGGATGGCAGCCTGCTCTCCGCGCTGGTGAGCGATACCCAGGCCGGGCGGGCATCCGGCGGCCCCGCCGGGGATTCATCCGGCCTGATCGACCTTCTGGCCGAAACGGGGCGCCGCCCGCCCAACATGGCTTTCCGTCGGCGCATCGCCGCCGAGCGGCGGCAGATGGACGCCGCCGTCGCCGTCATCAAGGCCCAGGCCGGCTTCTTGCGGCCCGCGACCGCCGCCGACCCCGCGCGGACTGCAGCGAACCCCAACGAGCCGGAGCGGACCCAAACGAACCTCAACGAACCGGAGCGGACCCAAACGAACCTCAACGAACCGGAGCGGACCCAAACGGACCTCAACGAACCCGAGCGGTCCGAAACGAACCCCAACGGACCGGAACGGTCCGAAACGAACTGCCGCGAACCGGAGCGCTCACAAACGGCGCGGACCCAGACGATGCGCGATGATGCAAAACAAGCCACACCGGATCGCGTCCGCCCGGCACCCGCGCCCTACGATCCCTGGCCCGGCCGCCCGCCGCGCCATCTGGTGCCGAAGCCGCCAGAACCGCGCAGCCGCGCCGCCCTCTATGGCACCATCGTCGACCTCGAGGGCCCGGATCTTGCCCGCATCCGCGCCATGGGCGGCTTCGATCCGCCCGAGCCGGATGCAGACGGGCCGGCCGATGGGTGAGGGCTTGAATGTATTTTCATCATGGCCGGGCTCGCTCTCTCTTATGCGTCATGGCCGGACTTGTTCCGGCCATCCACGTCTTTCTAATGAATTCGTGGATGCCCGGCACAAGGCCGGGCATGACGAAGGAGCATGACGGGAAGAGAGTGCGGCCCGGTCCTTCCGTGTCTCCCTTGAGAAAGATCAACGCGAAAAACCGCGAAAGGGGCTCTTGTACGGAAGCGGGCGCTTCCCACATCAGATCACGAGAGAGGGGCCCGACAGGAACCTGCCGCTGAAGCGGGGGTTGCGACCAGGGGCTGCCAGCAAGGAGCTCAAGACATGGATTTCGAGAAGTATACCGAACGCAGCCGCGGTTTCCTGCAGGCGGCGCAGAATATGGCCCTGGCCCGTGGGCATCAGCGCTTTTCCCCTGAACATCTGCTCAAAGTCCTGATCGACGACCCCGAAGGCATGGCGGCGGGCCTGATCCGCGCCGCCGGCGGGCAGCCTGAAGTCGTGAAGGCGAAGAACGAAGACGCGCTGGGCAAGATTCCTAAGGTGGAAGGTGCCGGCGCCGGCCAGCTTTATCTGGCGCCCGAGATGGCGCGCCTGTTCGAGACGGCCGACAAGCTGCGCGAGAAGGCCGGCGACAGTTTCGTGGCGGCCGAACGCCTGCTGCAGGCGCTGGCGATGAATGCCGGCAACCCGGCCGCCGATGCGATCAAGGCCGGCAATGTTTCCCCCCAGGCTCTGGAGAAAGCCATTCAGGACATGCGTAAAGGCAAAAAGGCCGACAGCGCCTCGGCCGAGCAGGCCTATGACGCGCTAAAGAAATATGCCCGCGACCTCACCGAGGCCGCCGAAACCGGCAAGCTCGATCCTGTGATCGGCCGCGACGAGGAAATCCGCCGCACCATCCAGGTGCTGTCGCGCCGCACCAAGAACAACCCGGTGCTGATCGGCGAACCCGGCGTCGGCAAGACCGCCATCGTCGAGGGCCTGGCGCTGCGCATTGCCAAGGGCGACGTACCGGAAAGCCTGAAGGACAAGCGCCTGATGGCGCTGGATCTCGGCGCCATGATCGCCGGCGCGAAATTCCGCGGCGAATTCGAGGAGCGGCTGAAGGCCGTGCTGGCCGAGGTCACCTCGGCGGAAGGCCAGATCGTGCTGTTCATCGACGAACTCCACACACTGGTCGGCGCGGGCAAGGCCGATGGCGCCATGGATGCCTCCAATCTGCTCAAGCCCGCGCTGGCGCGCGGCGAGCTGCATTGCGTCGGCGCCACCACGCTGGATGAATACCGCAAGTATATCGAGAAGGATGCCGCACTGGCGCGGCGCTTCCAGTCGGTCTTCGTGGGCGAGCCCACGGTGGAAGACACCATCTCGATCCTGCGCGGCCTGAAGGAGAAGTATGAGGTGCATCATGGCGTGCGCATCACCGACGGCGCCATCGTGGCCGCCGCCACGCTCTCCAACCGCTACATCACCGACCGCTTCCTGCCGGATAAAGCCATCGACCTGGTGGACGAGGCCGCCTCGCGCCTGCGCATGGAAGTGGACAGCAAGCCCGAGGCGCTGGACGAACTCGACCGCCGCATCATGCAGCTCAAGATCGAGCGCGAAGCCCTGAAGAAGGAGACCGATCCTGCCTCCAAGGATCGCCTGGGCAAGCTTGAGAAGGAGCTGGCCGATATCGAGGAAGAATCGGCCCGCCTGACGGCCGCCTGGCAGGGCGAGAAGGACAAGCTGGGCGATGCCAAGAAACTGAAGGAACAGCTCGATCAGGCCCGCCTCGATCTCGACCAGGCCAAGGCCAAGGCCGACTGGAACCGCGCCTCCGAGCTGTCCTACGGCGTGATCCCCGACCTGGAACGCAAGCTGCAGGAAGCCGAGAAGGGCGGTGCGAAGGGTGAGAAATCCATCGTGCGCGAGTCGGTCACCGAAAGCGACATCGCCGGCGTGGTCTCGCGCTGGACCGGCATCCCGGTCGACAAGATGCTCTCGGGCGAACGCGAAAAGCTGCTCACCATGGAAAAGAAGCTGGCGACCCGCGTGGTCGGCCAGGACGATGCCCTGGTGGCGGTGGCCAATGCGGTGCGCCGCGCGCGTGCCGGCCTGCAGGACCCCAACCGCCCGATCGGCAGTTTCCTGTTCCTCGGCCCCACCGGCGTCGGCAAGACCGAGCTGACCAAGGCTTTGGCCGAATTCCTGTTCGACGATGACAGCGCCATGGTGCGCATGGACATGTCGGAATACATGGAAAAGCACTCGGTCAGCCGCCTGATCGGCGCGCCTCCGGGTTACGTGGGCTATGACGAGGGCGGCGCGTTGACGGAAGCCGTGCGCCGGCGTCCCTATCAGGTGATCCTGTTCGACGAGGTCGAGAAGGCGCATCCGGACGTGTTCAACGTCCTGCTCCAGGTGCTCGACGACGGCCGGCTTACCGATGGCCAGGGCCGCACGGTGGACTTCAAGAACACCGTGATCATCCTCACCTCGAACCTGGGCAGCGAATATCTCGCCCGGGCGGAAGGCGAGCAGATCGACGAGGCCACGCGGCATCAGGTGATGGAAGTGGTTCGTGCCAGCTTCCGGCCGGAATTCCTCAACCGCCTGGATGAAGTGATCCTGTTCCGCCGCTTAAGCCGCGAGAACATGACCGGTATCGTGGATATCCAGCTCATGCGCCTGCGCAAGCTGCTGGCCGACCGCAAGATCGAGCTCAAGCTGGACGACGCCGCGAAGAAGTGGCTCGCCGATGCCGGCTACGATCCGGTCTATGGCGCGCGGCCCTTGAAGCGCGTGATCCAGCGCGCGCTGCAGAACCCACTCGCCAGCCAGATCCTGGAAGGCGCCATCCCCGACGGCGCCACGGTGAGCGTGAGTGCCGGCGCCAGCGGCCTCACCATCCAGGGCCGCGCGGTGGACATGGCGGCGGAATAGCGGGCGGCGGTCAGTTAAACAAACAGTGTCATGGCCGGGCTTGTCCCGGCCATCCACGAGTTGTTTTAAAAGGAAGACATGGATGCCCGGGCCAAGCCCGGGCATGACGAGAAAAGAACTCAATCCCCCGGCAGCATCTTGATATGGCCGGGCTGGCTGGCCACCCGGTCGAGCCAGGCGCGCAGGGCCGGATAGGGCTTAAGGTCCAGGTCGGCTTCATCGGCGCGGTGGGTGTAGGCGTAGAGCGCGATGTCGGCGATGGTGTAGCGGTTGCCGACGAAGAAATCGTATTTGGCCAGATGCGTGTCCATCACGCTCAGCGCGTCGCGGCCGCGTTTCAGGCGGTCGGGCATCTCACTCATGCGCGGATGCTGGCGGCCCAGATGGCGCAGGATGTAGCGCGGCGTGGCCACATAGGGCTCGTGGCTGTATTGCTCGAAGAACAGCCATTGCAGCACCTGCGCCTTGGCTAAGCGCTCCGACGGCCAGTAGGGCGTGCCGTCGGCCAGGTAGCACAGGATCGCGTTGCTTTCGGCCAGCACGGTTCCGTCATCCAGTTCCAGCGCCGGGATGCGGCCATTGGGGTTCTTGGCGAGGAATT